>NZ_CP135989.1:935000-2475000 GCF_032463465.1 Tenacibaculum sp. HL-MS23
GCCGCTAGCGTTCATCCTGAGCCAGGATCAAACTCTTCATTGTATATTTTAAATAATATTAATGAATAAGTTTCAAAAGAATTTGTTCTAACGAATTAGAACGTGGTTATTCTACTCTTTGTTTACGCTGTCAATTTCAATATTTTCAATGAACTTTTAGGGTATCGCACTCATGCTGTAAAACACTCGCTGTAAATCCTAATTTTGTAGAAACGCTAGATTCGAACTAACTGATTTTTATTACTAAATCATTCCAAAATTTCTCTGATCGTATCGCTTTCTTAAAGCGGTTGCAAATCTATAAACTTTTCTAAAACTGACAAAACTTTTTGAAGCTTTTTTTTAAGTTATTTTCGCAACATTTTAATGAACTATTTACCCTAAATCGGACTGCAAAGATACTCTCTTTAATCTGTACTAAACAAGTAATATTTAACTTATTTTTTACACTTTATTAAAACTATCTTAACCAGTATTTTTTAGGAACTTTTAAAGCATCTCACTCATGCTCTGTAGCACTCGTTTTTCCCTCAGCGGGTGCAAATATAGATTCCTTTTTCAACATAACAACTACCTTTTTTATCTTTCTTTTAAAGTTTTTTTTTAGCCCTGTTTCTTAAACACTTAACTCTAATATTAATCCCATATTTTAGAAGTGTACTATTGATTTGATTTTCGCGTGAGGGATTGAACGACTTGTTTGAGCTCTTTTTACCTTTTTTGGTAAAAAAGCGAGTAGTGAAAGCCCGACAATTTTATAGAAATTGACACGCCATAAAACTTTTTAAGCTTCATAACAAACCTCTTTAATTATTTTTTATTGCTTTTATTTTTTCTAGCACGCTTTTTCTGCTGCTTTGCAAACATTATTTTATAGAATTCTACATTTACAGCTCCTCTACCTTTTGATACTATAGATAAATAGTCTTTTTTTAATTTTGGTTCTTGATATTCTAATTTTTCTTCGATAAAAGCACGCTGCAAGACATCTTCTATTAAAAAATCTTCATTCTCTTTTTCTGGTAGATATTCTGATTTTAATGACAACTTAAACATATTGGCTGTTGCATTATACCAAAAAGCTTTCCAACCGTTTCGTAATTCTTTTACATTATTAAATGCTGTCTTGCCAGATTGACGGTGTATTAACTTTAATAATATTCTCCCTTCTGTTCTCGTTAATTTTTTTAAAGGCTTTGTTAATTCCTCTTCTAAATATTTTTGAGTTTTTTTTACAAATTGTCTTTTTTTTCTTTTTGATTTTATTTGTGTTAAATGAGCATCAACACTATCTATTTTTTTTACTGCTAATACAGCATACGGATAAGCTTTAAAAACTTTACGCCGAAACCAATAATAATAACGTACATCTGATTTCTCATTATACTTATGCTTTGGCAAAATAGCAACTTCGCTTAATGTAATCATTAAACTATCACCTTCTTTTATTAAAAAATATTCGTTATTGAAATTTGGAAGCGTATCCTTTATTTGTCCCATCGTAACAGCAACAAATAGCATTATATATATGTATAAAAACTTTTTCATCATTTATAATTATCAAAAAGGATTCCAAATGTATTCCTTTCTTTTTTAAAACAAAAAAACTCATGAAATTTTCATGAGTTTTTTTGTTTTAACCTTTAATTTATTACTCAGCCATTATAGCTTCTGCAACTTTTTTATAAGTTCCGTTTTCTAATTTTTCTCTTATTCCTGTAAACGCAACAATTGTTTCATCTACATCTTGTTGTGTATGTCTTGCTGTTGGAATTAATCTTAAAATAATTAACCCTTTAGGAATTACTGGATACACTACAATTGAACAAAATACACCGTGATTTTCACGTAAATCCTGTACCATTGCCATTGCTTCTGGAATTTCTCCTTTTAAAAACACTGGTGTAATGCATGTTTGTGTTGTTCCTAAATCGAAACCAGCAGTACGTAAACCAGATTGTAAAGAGTTTGTTATTTTCCATAAATTCTCTTTTAACTCAGGCATTGTACGAATCATATCTAAACGCTTCAATGCTCCTTTTACCATTGGCATTGGTAATGACTTTGCAAACATTTGAGATCTCATGTTGTACTGCAAATACTGAACTACATCTTTATCACCTGCGAAAAAGGCTCCAATACCAGCCATAGATTTTGCAAACGTTGCGAAATATACATCGATACCATCTTGAACACCTTGCTCAAAACCAGTACCTCTACCTCCTTCACCTAGCGTACCGAAACCATGAGCATCGTCGACTAAAATTCTGAAGTTATATTTTTCTTTTAAAGCTACAATCTCTTTTAAACGACCTTGCTCACCACGCATACCAAAAACACCTTCTGAAACTAATAGAATTCCTCCACCAGTTTTTTCAGCCATTCTTGTAGCTCTTTTTAAGTTTTTCTCACAACTTTCGATATCGTTATGACGGTAAACAAAACGCTTACCTGAATGTAAACGAACTCCGTCAATAATACATGCATGTGTATCCATGTCATATACAATAATATCATCTTTATTTACCAAAGCATCGATAGCAGAAACCATTCCTTGATAACCGAAGTTTACCAAATATGCTGCTTCTTTATCAACAAACTCAGCACATTCTTGCTCTAATTGTTCGTGATATTTTGTATGACCAGACATCATACGAGCTCCCATTGGGTATGCTAATCCATCAGTTGAAGCTGATTCTCCATCTACTTTTAAAACTTCTGGGTGATTTGCTAATCCTAAATAATCATTGATACTCCAAGTAATTACTTTCTTACCATTAAAAGACATTCTGTTTGAAATTGGTCCTTCTAACTTAGGAAACACAAAATACCCTTCTGCTTTATCTGCCCATTTTCCTAAAGGCCCTTTATCTTCTTTAATTCTTTCAAATAAATCTTTTATCATTATTACTTTTGTAATTTTATATGTGGCGAAATTAATGCTTTTTAACAGATTTTCAAAATTGATGTTTTCTTCATTAATCATCAATAAAAAAGATGCCTTACTAATATGACATCTTTTTATATGAAACTATTAACTTATCCTTTTATAGATTGATCTAATTCTTTGATAAAAGGTTGTTTATATAATCTTTGTCCTAATGCTTTATAAATTGCATTTGCAACAGCACCACCAGCTGGTGGTAAACCTGGTTCTCCTAAACCTGTTGGTGATAGTTGGTTTTCAACAAAATGTACATCTACCTTAGGTGTTTCATTCATTCTTATTAATCGATAGGTATCAAAATTTTTGTTGGATGGTTTTCCGTTATCAAAAGTTAAATCACCATACATTGCATGTCCGATTCCGTCAATTACACCACCTTGTACCTGATTTATTGCCCCTGTAGGGTTTACTACAATTCCGCAATCTACCGCTGCAACTACTTTTGTAACTACAGGTAAACCATTTTTTAAGATAACCTCGGCAACTTCAGCTACATGAGTATTATGACTATAGTATGCAGAAAAACCTTGAAAAACACCTTCTTTCGCTTTTCCCCAACCACCTTTCTCTGCTGCTAGCTTGATAGTATCTTCCATTCGTTTACCGGAATATTCTATTTTTTTATCTTGTGTTTCTTTTACTTTTTGTAATAAATCGATTCGCAATTGCACAGCATCGATGTTTAACTCCGTTGCTAATTCATCAAAAAATGATTGCTCAGCAAAGGCTAAAAAATTAGTGTACGGCGCCCTCCAAGCTCCTGTAGTAATATCACTTTGATAATTCTTCGTAGAAACTTTATAGTTTGGAATACATCCCGCAGGGAAAAAGTGCGGAATTAATCCGTACATATTACTATTTACTCCTGCTTCTTTTAAATGATATCCTGTAATTTTATTGTCTTTTATTGATGCTGCAATTCGGTATTTTATTGCTGGTCGATAAACACCTGTAGTCATATCATCTTCTCTGGTAGATATAACTTTTACTGGTTTTTTAATTGTATTAGAAATTTCGGCTGCCTCGTATACAAAATCACCGTATAAACGACGACCAAATCCGCCACCCATTCTAGTCATATGCACTTGAACATCGGCTAAATCTCTACCTAACATTTCTGCAACCACCATCGCTGCAAACTCTGGAGTTTGTACTGGACCAATTAAATCAACTTTTTCTGAAGTAACATTGGCGAAAAAATTCATTGGTTCTAAACAATTATGAGGTAAAAAAGGTGAGTGATACGTTCTTTCAACTATTTTATCTGCTGCTGCAAATGCTTTTTCAATATCTCCATCTTCACGACGTACATCAAAATCTTTAGCATCTAAAATATCATTTAGCGTTTTATCATGAGCTTCTGTATTTTCTAATTCTTTATTATTCGTTTTCCAGACAGCTTTTATGGCTTTTTTTCCTTTAATAGCTGCCCAAGTATTTTCTGCAACGACTACTACTTTATCTGTTTCAGACATTTTAAAAGTCCAATTAGATTTACCTGAATCTAAAAAACTTCTAACTTTATCTCCAATAGTTATAACGTCTATTACACCTTTTACTTTTTTTGCTTCGGATGCATCAAAAGAAGCTAATAATTGGCCAAATGCCGGCGGTCTTAATACTGTTGCGTATACCATTCCGGGAGCTTTATAATCTAAGCCAAACAAAGGTTTACCTGTTACTATTTTTTCTAAATCTACATTAGTTGCACTCTTTCCTATGATGGTAAATTCAGAAGGTTTTTTTAAAGTTACATTTTCAGGTACTTCTAAAACAGCTGCTTCTTTTACAACATCTCCATACCCTAAAGTTTCTCCTTTTGCATTTGTAATAAGACCTTTTGATGCTTTACATGTTGTTGCATCCACTCCCCATTTTACGGCAGCTGCATTTACTAACATTTGTTTTGTAGTAGCTCCTGTTTGTCTTAAAGCATCCCAACCAAAACGTATTGACTGACTTCCTCCTGCTAACTGACGTTTATAATTTTTAGTATCTAAAGGAGCTTGTGCTACGTGTACTTTATCCCAATCGATATCTAACTCTTCTGCGATAATCATTGGCATTGATGTTTTTACTCCCTGCCCTATTTCGGGATTTGGAGAATAAATAGTTACATAACCCTCTTCTGAAATTTTAATAAACGCGTTAAAATCGTTATAGTTTAAGTTTTCTATATCTATTGATGGAGCTACATTTGGTTTACATGCCGTAAAAAGATTAAAACCAATTATAATTCCGCCACTTGCTAATGCTGATGTTCTTAAAAAATTTCTTCTACTAAACGTGAATTTATTTTCTTGTGTGCTCATAGTTCAATTTTTAAGACATTTTTTTAGCTGCAATTGCTACTGCTTTTTCAATTCTATTATAGGATGCACATCTACATAAATTACCATGCATAGCTTCCCGAATTTCTTCTGTTGATGGCGTTGGGTTGTCCTTTAAAAATGAAGCTGCTGTCATTATTTGACCTGCCTGGCAATATCCGCATTGCGGAACATCAACTTCTTTCCAAGCTTCTTGTAACGGGTGATCTGCATTTTCTGATAAACCTTCAATTGTTGTAATTTCTTCTTTATCTAACATAGACATTTTTAACTGGCAACTTCTCATTGCTGTTCCGTCTACATGCACTGTACAGGCACCACATTGTGCAATTCCACAACCAAATTTGGTACCAACCATATCTAACTCATCTCGTAAAACCCATAATAAAGGTGTATCATCTTCCGCTGAAAAAGAGCGTGATTTTCCGTTAATTTTTAAAGTATAATTTGGCATATTGATTGTTTTTTTATTATCTGTAAGGTACAATAAATTACTTATTTTCATAAAAAAAGCTTTCTTTTAAGATTGCTTAATAATATCTGCTACAACTTCTGGATTTAACAATGTGCTTATATCCCCTAAATTATCAATATCTTTATTTGCTATTTTTCGCAAAATACGTCTCATTATTTTTCCTGATCTTGTTTTTGGTAATCCTTTGGTAAATTGTATTTTATCTAATTTAGCAATCGCACCTACTTGTTCTGTTATAATTTGATTTATTTCTTTCCTTAAATTATCTTGATTTCTAGACTCGCCTGTTTCTTTTAAAATTACGTAACCACACAATGCGTTTCCTTTTATATCATGAGGAAATCCTACGATTGCTGATTCTGCCACAGCAGGATGTTCATTAATCGCATCTTCAATAGGTGCAGTTCCTAGATTATGTCCTGAAACAATAATTACATCATCTACTCTTCCAGTAATTCTGTAATAACCTACTTCATCTCTTAAAGCTCCGTCTCCTGTAAAATATTTATTCTCATATGCAGAAAAATAAGTTTCTTTATATCTTTTATGGTTTCCCCAAATAGTTCTGGCAATCGAAGGCCATGGGAATTTAATACATAAACGTCCGCTTACTTGATTCCCTTCTATCTCTTTACCTTCTTCATCCATTAAACCTGGCTGAATACCTATAAATGGCAATGTTGCATATGTTGGTTTTGTAGGTGTTACATAAGGAATTGGCGTTAACATAATTCCACCATTTTCTGTTTGAAAGTAAGTGTCTACTATAGGTGCTTGATTTTTACCGATATTATCATCATACCAGTGCCAAGCTTCTTCATTTATTGGTTCTCCTACCGTTCCTAAAACTTTTAATGATGATAAATCGTAATTTTCTACATAACCAATACCTTCTTTAGCTAATGCTCTTATGGCTGTTGGCGCTGTATAAAACTGTGTAACTTTATGTTTCTCTACTGTTTGCCAAAAACGACTATAATCTGGATAACTTGGTACACCTTCAAATAATACTGAAGTAGCGCCATTTGCTAAGGGTCCATATATTATGTAACTATGACCTGTTATCCAACCAACATCTGCACTACACCAATACACATCGTTCTCTGTATAATTAAATACATTTTTAAAAGTATATGCCGAATACACCATATAGCCCGCTGTAGTATGTAGCATTCCTTTTGGTGTTCCTGTTGAACCTGAAGTATACAATATAAATAACGGATCTTCAGCATCCATAATTTCAGGTTCACATACTGCCGATGCTTCTTCTAGAAGAGGTGCTAACCAAAAATCTCTATCCGTTTTCATTGTAATATGAGATTGGATTCTTTTAACGACTAAAACAGCTTCAACACCTAAGCAACTCTCTAATGCTTCATCTACTATTCCTTTTAAATCTATTGTTTTACTTCCTCTAAAAGAGCCATCACTTGTTATTACAATTTTACAATCACAATCATTTATTCTTGTTGCTAGAGCCGTTGATGAAAACCCAGCAAAAACTACTGAATGTATTGCTCCTATCCGTGCACATGCTAAAACGGAGTATACTAATTCTGGAATCATAGGCAGATAAATACAAACTCTGTCTCCTTTCTTAACTCCTTTATCTTTTAACACATTTGCCATTTTACATACTTTTTGATGTAAATCTCTGTATGTTATATGCTGTGCTTCTTCATTTATATCATTTGGCTCAAATAGGATCGCTGTTTTATCGCCTCTTGTTAACAAATGACGATCTAAACAGTTTTCTGTAATATTTAATTTAGCTCCTTCAAACCACTTTACCTCTGGTTTCTTAAAATCCCAGCTTAGTACATTATCCCATTTTTTTCTCCAAAGAAAATGTTCTTCTGCAATTTCTCCCCAAAATTTCTCTGGAGAAGCGACTGATTTTTTATATACTTGAAAGTACTCTTCTAAATGCTTTATATGATAGTTACTCATGTGGTTTAGTTCATTGTAATTTGTTTTAAATTTAGCTTTTTTTATAGAAATAAAAAAAACATTTTACTTTTGTACATTTTAAAACAAGAATTACCCTATTTAAACTCCTATCGTAGCTTTAATATATTTTATGAAAAATATTTTTTACAACGCTATAACTTATCTAACTCTAAACGAAAATCATATTGTAAATCTTCGTGCAGTGTTGTTATTAGTTTCTCTATCAACTTTATTTGCGTCGTTAATATATTTTGTAAACGCGGACTACTTTTTATAGAAGGCTTAAAGTTTTTAAGTTTTACACAGAAATACAAGAGTAATTCGACTTCTGTTTCTTTTTTCTTTGAAAAACGAATGTATTTTTTAGTAATTGTTAATATTTTTCGGGCGCTTTTTCTGATAAAAAAATAACTTTTTGTATTAATACCTACAAATAATACATCTATTTCATTTTTTACACCTAAAATATACCTTTCTTCATCATGAGACTCAAATAACAGGTAAGTAAGTAATTCTTTATTTTCTTTTTTGAAACGCGCTAATTTTAAACACAGCTCTAACAATTCGTTAGAATTTTTATGTTTTAATTCATCTTTTAATGCTTTTACTGTAGCTGTTTCCATAATATAATTTAAAAATTAAATATAACTAAAAAACCTCATAGACTTAATATCTATGAGGTTTTCAATTTATTTTTTTATCGACTTATTGGATACTCGGAATATTAACTAATTCATTCACATCAACATCATAATCTACTCCGTCAACTTTAAATCCGAATAACTTAAAGAATTCTTTACTATATCCTTCTAAATCTCCTATTTCGGCTAGATTTTCTGTAGTTGCTTTTTCCCACAATTCTGCAATTTCTGCTTGCACGTCTTCACGCATTTCCCAGTCATCAACTCTAATTCTTCCTTTAGCATCTAAATTTAAATCACCACCAAATAAACGTTCGCTATACAAACGTTGAATTTGCTCGATACATCCTTCATGAATTCCTTTTGCCTTCATCACTTTAAATAATAAAGAAATATATAAAGGAATTACCGGAATTGCAGAACTAGCTTGCGTTACTAATGCTTTATTTACAGAAACGTATGCTTTTCCGTTTAATGATTTTAAATCATCTGTAATTTTAAAAGCTGTTGCTTCTAAATCGTCTTTTGCTGCACCAATTGTTCCGTTTCTGTATACTGGTTTTGTTACTTCTGGGCCAATGTAAGAATAAGCAACTGTTGTAGCACCTTCTGATAATAAGTTCTCAGATTGTAAAGCGTCTATCCACATTTTCCAATCTTCACCTCCCATTACCGTTACTGTATTTTCAACATCTTCACCTTCGGCAGGGTTTATAGATATTTCTGATACTTTTCCTGTATGAAAATCAACTGTTTTATTCGTAAAAACTTCTCCGATTGGTTTCAAAACAGATTTAAAGCGTTTTCCTGATGTTGGATGTGTTCTTACTGGTGATGCTAAACTATAAATTACTAAATCAATTTGACCTAAATCCTCTTTGATTAAATTTACAACTTGCTCTTTTATTTCGTTAGAAAAAGCATCTCCGTTAATACTTTTGGCATACAAACCTGCCTTTTTCGCTTCTTGTTCGAAAGCTGCAGTATTGTAAAAACCTGGCGACCCAGGTCTTCCTTCCGTCGCTGGCTTATCAAAGAAAACTCCGATTGTTGCCGCACCAGAACCAAAGGCACTTGAAATTCTTGATGCCAATCCGAAACCTGTTGATGCACCTATTACTAATACTTTTTTAGCGCCTTCTATTTTACCTTTCGATTGTACGTATGCTATTTGATCTTTTATGTTTTGCTCGCATCCTATTGGGTGAGATGTTAAACAAATAAACCCTCTAGTTCTTGGTTCTATTATCATTGTTGTTTGTTTTAAAATCTTTAATTTCTAATTGGCTATCTTTAATTCGTTGCCCAATCATCGTTAAAATTCTTTTATTAATATCAGTATTGTTTTCTTTATAAAAGGCAAATTCACCAACGGTAAACTGACCTATAATTAAACCTAAAAACTGATTTTTTAAATTTATATTTTTTTTGGTGATATTGTTCACCGCTTTATTAAATTTCTCTTTTTCGACATTTAAAATATCTACTTTTTGATTCTTACAAAAGAAAACAAAAAATTGTAAAAGCAGCTCGTGCTGTAACTTTAAAATTGGCCGTATTGTTTTATTCTGAAAATCTTCTACAGGAATTTCAGAGGATAAATTTAAAACCGGACGAATACTTATTTTGTTACTATTCATTTAAAAAATTAACTACATTTTTTTCTATACGATCTAATACGTTTGTTGTATTTGCTTTTACAAATTTCTCTCCTGTAATTTGTTCGTATAATTCGATATATCTATTTGAAATCTCGATAACTTTTTCGTCAGACATTTCAGGAATTTGTTGTCCGTCTTTTCCTTGAAAATCATTTTCAATTAACCACTGACGTACAAATTCTTTTGATAATTGCTTTTGAGCTTCACCTTTATCTTGCCTTTCCTGATATCCTTCAGCATAAAAATAACGAGAAGAATCTGGCGTATGAATTTCATCAATCAATACAATTTCACCTTCTTTTGTTTTTCCGAATTCATATTTAGTATCTACTAAAATCAATCCTCGAGAAGCTGCAATTTCAGTTCCTTTTTGAAACAATGCTCTTGTATATTTTTCTAAAACGATGTAATCTTCTTCAGAAACTACATTCTTAGCTAAAATTTCTTCACGTGTAATATCTTCATCATGGTCACCATTATCAGCCTTGGTAGATGGTGTAATTATAGGAACAGCAAACTTGTCGTTTTCTTTCATTCCTTCTGCCATTGCTACGCCACATAAAACTCTTTTACCTGCTTTATATTCACGCGCTGCATGACCAGACATGTAGCCACGAATTACCATTTCTACCTTAAAAGGCTCGCATAAATAGCCAATTGCTACGTTTTCATCAGGGTTTGCATGCAACCAATTCGGAACAACAGCTGCTGTATCATTCATCATTTTGGTGGCAATCTGATTTAAAATCTGACCTTTAAAAGGTATTTGACGTGGTAAAACTACATCGAAAGCTGATAATCTATCTGAAGCTATCATCACTAATAACTCGTCATTTATATTATAAACTTCTCGTACTTTTCCTTTATAAACCGACTTTTGTTTTGGAAACTGAAAATTGGTTTCGTTAATTGTATTCATTTTTTGTTTGTTGTGTTGTTGACTACAAAAATATGTTATTTATTCTTCTTTTTTATTTAACACCTCTTTTTAATTACCTAAATCAGCTTTTGTAAAAAAACTAAATAGTGTATTTAAAGTAATTAGCACAACTAGCATAATTAACCTCTGAATTGGTGTTTTGTAAATAAGACATTATTGATTCTGCTGCCGAAAGATCTTGTACTTTATTTTCTTCAGGAAAATATTCATCGTGAACAGCAGGAATGTAATCGTTTAAACCTACCGAAAGTATCGTATTATCGTTCATTAAATTACCGGTCGCATCTTTAATTTCAACTTTATTTCCTACTTGTTCAATAGTAATTCCTGAATAATAAAAACCAGATGCTGAACCTATTAAAAAGTCTTTTATTTGCTGAACACTCATATCGTATTTTACGGTTCCGTTATTAAAAGGCTCTATGGTATATATCTCTTCCTTGGTAATATCGCCTTTATCTAAAAAGCTTCTAACTCCTCCTGAATTTTGAAAAGAAACATCTACATTCATCGCACTTTTAAGCGCATCCGCATAAAAACAACCTACTTTATGTTTCTCGTGATATATTAATGACTCACCAACTACTTCTTTTAGTTCTGGTAAATCATTATAACCGTCAATAATATCTTTTAAATTCTGATCATATTCTGTTACTTCATCAAGATTGATAAGTGTATATTTAATATTAGTAATTGTTTTATTTTTTACTGATATTTCAATTTCCCCTAAGTTCTTTAAATAAGATCCTGATTGAAAAATTGGAATTCCGTTTTCAATAGTATTAATTTCTTGATGAGAATGCCCGCCAACAATTAAATCGAAATACGGATATTGTTCTGCCAACTGTACATCTCCTAATCCTTTATTTGTAGAGTGCCCTAAATGAGTTAATGCGATAAAAAGATCTGAATCTTCAGATTTTTTAACATCTTTATATTTGCTTACAACAGTTTCTGGTCTTTGAAAAGCAAAGTTTTGAACTTTCCATGGATGTGTAGACGGAATTGTACCATTGTCTTTTCCGTTTGTTTCTACCAAACCTAAAAACGTAATTTTTAAACCATCTTTTAAAACCGTATAATATTCGTTTGGTTGCGGCACATTGGTCTCTAACATATCAACATTTGCGCACACCCATTTAAAATTAGATTGATCAATTCTGTCTTTCAACGTTTCTTCACCGTAGTCGAATTCGTGATTTCCTAAAACTGAAATATCAAATCCTACTCTATTCATAACATCAATCATCGGGTATCCTTGATTGTCTGTATAATTATCAACCACTGGGCTTCCAGAAAACATATCGCCACTACACGCAACGACGACACTATTATTTTCTTTTTCCTTATCAATTATATATTTAATTTTAGCAAAATTGTCTAGTCGGGCATGCTGGTCATTTACAAAGAAAAGTGTTATGTTTTTTTCTATATTTTCATTTACATTGTTATTATCTGTCTTTGGTGAACATGAAAAAAGTATTAAAAGAGAGATTATATTCAGAAAAAACAAAGGCAATTTATTTTTCATTTTATTGATGATTTTAATCGTTTTATTAATTTGATGAATTATTGATGATAATAATTATTGTTTTATTTTTTTATCAAAAAGAGAATAAAAAAAAGCAACTGATGATCCTAAAAGCATAATAAACAAACTTGTTCCTTTTAAGAAAGAAGGAAGAATAGGATTGTTATTATACTCTAAAAAATAAATAGTTGCTCCAGTAATGCATATCAAAAGCCCTAATAACGCTATTACTTTCTTTTTCATATTATTCAGTTTCTATACTTTTATACGCTTTAATAATGCTTTTAATTAATCGGTGACGCACTACATCTTTATCATCTAAATACACCATCGCAATTCCTTTAATATCTTTTAAAGCCAATAACGATTCTTTTAATCCAGAAATTTGTTTACGAGGTAAATCTATTTGGCCAGGATCTCCAGTAATAATAAATTTTGCATGCATTCCCATTCTTGTTAAAAACATTTTCATTTGGTTATGCGTTGTATTCTGTGCTTCATCTAAAATAACAAAAGCATTATCTAACGTACGACCACGCATAAATGCCAAAGGAGCAATTTGTATAATTCCTTTTTCTAAGTGCGATTCTAATTTCTCATGCGGAATCATATCACGCAAAGCATCGTATAAAGGTTGCATATACGGATCTAGTTTTTCTTTTAAATCACCCGGAAGAAAACCTAAATTTTCGCCAGATTCTACCGCAGGCCTTGTTAAAATTATTCGGCGAACTTCTTTTTCTTTTAATGCTTTTACCGCTAATGCTACTGCTGTATATGTTTTCCCTGTACCTGCAGGTCCAACAGCAAATAGCATGTCGTTTTTTCCCATCAAATCAACCATTTTTCGCTGATTTGTTGTTTGTGCTTTTATCAATTTACCACTAACACCATGCACTAAAACACCTTCTGTTTTTCCTGACTTTCGAATTTCTTCTTCTTTTCCGGTTGATGTTAAAACACGCTCGATACTGTTTTCATCTAACTTATTATACTTATTAAAGTATTTCATTAGCATCAATATCCGTTTTTCTAACTCATCTAAAATTTCGGGTTCACCATAAATCTTAAGCTTATTTCCTCTAGCTACAATTTTAACTTTCGGAAAATACTTTTTCAACTCTGTTATCGTACTATTTTGAGCTCCAAAAAATTCATTTGGGTCGATTTCTGTTATTTCAATGATACGTTCGTTCAATTGATAAAAGTTTTAATTTATTCACTTTAAAAATAATGATTATTTTTATTGATTTATGTAGTTTTGCTATAAATTTTAGCCTATTTTTTCAACCCACTAATTAACAAGTATTTATATTAATGTCTCTAATTACATTGACCACCGATTTCGGAATAAAAGATCACTTTGTTGGTGCTGTAAAAGGAGCAATTTATAGTGAGTTACCTGAGGCTAAAATTGTTGATATTACACATCATATTACGCCATTTAACATTACCGAAACTGCTTATATTTTAAAAAACACTTACAAGAGTTTCCCCGAGAAAACAATACATATTGTTGGAGTAGATTCTGAATTAAGCGTAGATAACAAACACATTGCTATAGAATTAGACAATCATTATTTTATTTGTCCGGATAACGGTTTAATATCAATGATTACATCAGAAATTAACCCTACCAAGATTGTAGAAATTAATATTCATAATCATATAGAAACTAGCTTTCCTGTTTTAGATGTTTTTGTGCAAGTAGCTTCGCATATTGCTCGTGGCGGTAGCTTAAATGTTATCGGTAAGGAAATAACTTCTTATAAGAAAATTATCGAGATACAGCCAAAAGTAAATCAGGCACAAACTGTTATTATTGGTGGTGTTATTTATATAGATAACTACGGAAATGTAATTACAAACATCCACAAAAAACTATTTAATACTATAGGAAAAGGTCGAGATTTTAAAGTCTCTGCAAAACGATCTTTTTTTAATAAAATTTACAATCGATATAATGAAATTGTAGACTATACCGTTCCTGAGGATAAAAGACGCTATGACGGAGAAAAGCTTGCTATTTTTAATTCGGCAGGTTTTTTAGAAATTGCAATTTACAGAAGCAATCTAAACACCGTTGGTGGTGCTTCTTCTTTATTAGGTTTAGGTTATAGAGATACTATTACTATTGAGTTTGAAACAATTGAAACACCTGATTTTACCACAATAAATTAAAAATATGTTTGTACGAATTGTAAAAATGAGTTTTCATTCAGATAAAATTGAAGAATTCTTAGCTAATTTTAACACCAAAAAAGAGTTTATTAGAAACTCTCCTGGTTGCCGTTTATTAGAATTGTATAGAGACAAAACAAATTCTGATATCTTTTTTACTTACAGCTATTGGGAAACCGAACAAGACCTAGAAAACTACCGAAACTCTGATTTATTTAAAGGAGTTTGGGCACAAACAAAAGTATTATTTAACGACAAACCATTAGCGTGGAGTGTTGACAAAACCGTAAGCCTACCATAATGAACTACCCTACTATTTTCCCTGAGTTATCTACAGAAAGATTAACATTACGTCAATTATCTTTTAACGATAAACGAACTATTTTTAAACTGCGTTCTAACAAAGAAATTAACAAGTTAATTGTTAGAGATACGCCTAAAAACTTAAATGATGCTGATTCTTTTATTCAAACTTGTTTGGATGAATTTGAAAAAGGAAATCGAATTTTTTGGGCAATTCAGCATCAAGAAAGCAACCAAATAATTGGTACCATTGTTTATCATAATATCAATGCCGAAAATAATTATGCAGAAATTGGCTATGAATTAAATCCCGATTTTCAAAATGAAGGTTTTATGAGTGAAGCCATGGCTACTGTTTTAGAATATGGTAAATCGGTTTTAGAACTAAACACCATTGAAGCTTTTACACATCAAAATAATACTGCATCAACAACGTTATTAGAAAAACATCAGTTTATTTTAGATGATGAGGATTTATTTGACGACAATACTATTTTTCGCCTCGATATAAACCAAGAATAATGTACGCCATACTAAAAAAAGAATTTAACTCATTTTTTGCATCACCAATAGCTTATTTAGTTATCGGAGTTTTTTTACTCGTAAACGGATTGTTTTTATGGGTTTTTAAAGACAATTTCAATATTTTAAATGCTGGTTTTGCCGATTTAAGTTCTTTCTTTTATTTAGCGCCGTGGTTATTTTTATTTTTAATTCCGGCAATTACCATGAAAAGTTTTGCTGATGAACTAAATAGCGGAACCATCGAAATTTTAAAAACCAAACCTGTAACCGATTGGCAAATTGTACTTGGTAAATTCGCAGCTTCTTTACTTTTAGTATGCATTGCGTTGCTACCTACTTTAACGTATGTATATACCGTTTATTTGCTAGGAAACCCTATTGGTAATTTAGATATTGGTAGTACAATTGGTTCGTATTTAGGATTACTTTTTTTAGCTGCCACTTATACGGCAGTTGGTTTATTTACGTCTACACTCTCTAAAAATCAGATTGTCGCTTTTATATTAAGTATATTTATCACTTTTATTTTATTCTACGGATTTGATGCTGTAAGCGACACTTTAGGTAACTCGATACAACAATTCGGAATTAACGAACACTTTAAAAGTATTAGTCGCGGTGTGGTTGATACGCGCGATGTTATTTACTTTTTAAGCGTTACTATTTTCTTTTTATTCATCACCAAACAACAATTAAAAAAATGAATAAGAAGCTACAACATATTGCTTTTGCATTTATCGGTTTAATCTTGATAAACTACCTTTCTAATGCTGTTTATAAGCGATTCGATTTAACACAAGATAAACGATATACAATTTCTGATGTTACCTATAAGTTGCTCGACAAGCTAGACGACACTATTTTAATAAACGTGTATTTAGAAGGCGATTTTCCTGCAGAATTTAAGCGTTTACAAACAGAAACACGTCAGTTTTTAGAAGAGCTAAAAGCAATTAATTCTAATGTTCGCTTTCGTTTTATCAATCCGAAAACAATTCGGGAACGTTTGATAAAAAAAGGAATGATGCCAAGTCAATTAACTGTTGAAGAAGACGGTGATTTATCAGAGGCTATTATTTTTCCTTGGGCAGAAATTAGTGTTGGTAAAAAAACGGAGTTGGTTTCTTTATTACCAAACTCATTGGCAAAAACACAAGAAAATCAATTGCAAAACGCTATTAAAAAATTAGAATATTCTTTTGCGAACGCAATTCATAACATCACCAAAACAACAAAACCCAAAATAGCTGTAATTGCTGGTAATGGTCAATTAGAAGATATTCAATTATACAGTTTACTAACCGAACTCGGTAAAAAATACCGTTTAGCAAAGTTTTCATTAAATAACGTAGCAACGAATTCGCAGAAAACACTAACCGACTTAGCAAAATACGATTTGGCAATTATAGCCAAACCTACGGAACGTTTTACAGAAGAAGAAAAATTCACTTTAGATCAATTTATTACAAACGGAGGGAAATCTCTTTGGATGATTGATCAAAATTATGCAGATACTGATAGTTTATATAACAACGGAAAAATGTTAGCTTTTCCTCGTGATTTAAACTTAACCGATTTACTGTTTAGCTACCAAGTTCGTGTAAATAACAAGTTAATTCAAGATTTGTATTCCGCTAAAATTCCGTTAGCTACTGGTAATGTAGGAAACCAAGCACAATTTCAGCATTTAAACTGGTTTTATCATCCGTTGGTAAACGGAAACCCGAAGCATCCGATTACGAAAAACCTTACTCCTGTTCGTTTTCGTTTTGCTACGCAAATAGACACTTTAAAAGGAAACTTAAAAAAAACACCTTTATTAGTAACTTCTGTACTTACAAAAAAAATAGGAACGCCTAATTTTGTTGAGTTACAAAGTATTGCAAAGCAACCTATAGAAAACGAATTTAATAGTGGACCGCAACTTTTAGCGGTCTTATTAGAAGGTACTTTTAATTCTGCCTACAAAAACAGAACGAAACCATTTAATACACCACTTTTTAAAGAAGAAAGTAAAGCTAATAAAATGGTAATTATTTCGGATGGAGACCTTGCTAAAAATCAGATTTTAAAAGGGAAACCACATGATTTAGCTTTAGATAAATGGACAGGTGAACAATTCGGAAACAAGGAGTTTTTAATTAATACTATCGATTATCTACTAGATGATTCTGGGTTAATTAACCTTCGCAATAAAACAGTAACCATTAATTTATTAGATAAACAGAAAGCATACAATGAAAAAAGCTTTTGGCAATTTATAAATATTGGAGTTCCGTTACTACTACTTGCGTTGTTTGGTTTTGGTTTCAATTATTTAAGGAAGCGGAAGTATTCTTAAGTAGATAACAAATTTATATCTTCTACTCATTTTTCACTTCTTCTTTGGCTTCCTTTTTTGCTAGTGCGAGCGTCTCGCTCGTACTTACTTTATATTTTTTTTCTAAATATTAAAAACCATACTCTTAATATTCTTATCTCTTACTATGCCGGTCACGAGTAAGATGCTCTCGCTAGCGGGGCGAGCGAGACGTTCACACTCACTATTATATTTTTCCACTATCCCTTCTTTTCTTTAATGACACGAGGAGTATGCTCGCGCTAGCGGGGAGGTTTTCATCAATTATAATTACTTTTTTACAGGATATACAACTCTCCCTCCTTTATAATACTTTATTTCTTCTTGAGTAGGTGAAAAATTATAATCTGTAGCAATATTAGGACATTCTAATACATATTTTACCAAAATTGTATCTCCTATCTTTTTCTTCTTTAATAAACTTCCATTTATTTTAAAGTATTTACTTATACTATCCTTACTTTTATTTATCTTAAATCTAGAGATTGCATGCCAAGAAAATTTTGAATTACTTTTTTCTACTATAATAGCTCTATCAATAATAACCTTACTATTCAATAATAATTTATCTCTTTTTAAAAAAGAAAATTTTAAAAAAAGTATAAATAATATTACCGGTAAAGTATAAATTAAAGTTAACCCATTGTATCCTTTCTTTTCAAAAAATTTTCTCATTAGAAAAAATAAACCAAATAAAACTATTAATAAAATATACATTGATGATAAATTACTTGCTCGAAATACACAATAATCTTTTAAATCCAGAAAATAACCGCTATTAAAAACTGTAGTAGTTATTAAAATAATAGTATATATAATTAATAAACTGTTCTTCATGTTATTTAATTTTTATTCATGTTGTTTTCTTCTTTAAATAATTCTGAAGAAACATCCTTTATTATATTAGTAATAGCACCAATTGTTATACCTGTACCTTTATCTACAATAACAAGTACCCCTTCCTTGTCTTTTAGTTTAGCAAAATATTCTTTGCTTCCTTCTATCATTCTGTAATATTCAAACCCATCTTTTGATGCTAGAAAATCCCCCCGCTGGCGCAAGCGTCTCGCTTGTGCTATTATACAAACTATATGTATCTCTCATTGTCATATATCTATTTCTAAAATAGTTTGGTCTTCTTGATAGTTCCTTGCACTACTATATTTCCAATCTATAGGATTTGTTACAAATCCACTTTCTACAGGATTGTTATGTATATAAGCTATCTTTTGTTGTATTACTTTTTCACTCCACAATTCTATAAGCTTATTATGTTATTGCCAAAACTGGCGCTTTTTAACATTACTTTTTTTACTTCCCCCTCTTTCCATCATCCATAACAGCCATTCTTTTCTGCTCTCTTGTAGATTCTCTTCTATTGTTTTAATTAACTTTCTTGCTGTAAACCCTTTAAAATCTCGTATCAATCCTGATGGGTTTTCTTCTTTTGCTCTAAATATTAAATGAACATGACTCGGCATAAAACAATATGCTATTAATCAACTAACAAATTATCGTGAATAAAAGTGTACCTCAATTGCTTTTGTACTTTATCAGCATTTATAATTTTATATTTTAAAGGAGAAGAATCATCAAAAACTGGAGGTTCTTTTTTCAATACTTTCCTTGCGTTTAAATAATATTCTTTTCGTGTTGGATGGTGATTTGAGCAAGCATTAAAAACTTCTCCAAAAACATCTTGTTGTATAATTTGATAGATAATTTCTACGCAATCATCTTGATGTATCATATTTACAAAACCTTTTGGGTGTGGTATTTTCTTATTTTGAAACCAATTTCCTGGTTGTCGCTCATATCCAAACAAGCCTGCAAAACGAACAATTGTTGTACCAAAACAACTATTTTCACCAAAAGCATTTTCTATTTCAACTAAGGGAGAATTTATTGTTACATCTTCTTCTGTCATTTCTTTATTCAAACTAGGATATACCGAAGTTGAACTTATAAAAATCACTTTTTTAATAGTTGATTTTTCTATTTCTCTAATCAGGTTTTTAAAGCCTAATACATTTTTTGAAGGAATTGCTACGATTAATATTTCAGAAGTCAAAAATGGTTGAATAGTCTCTTCGTTAACTTTATCAATATCAACTAAAAAAGGGTTAATTCCAAGGTTTTTAAAATCCTGAAGTTTTTCTACCGAAGTTGTAGATCCTTTTATTATAAATTCTTTACTTATTAAATATGTAGCCAATGGTTTTCCTAACCAACCGCAACCTAAAATACTAACATTCATCATCGCAACAATTATCATCTTTAACTAATTTACAAGAAACCACCGCTAACAAAGCCCCTAAAATTGGTGCCAATATATACAACCACAAATGTTCTAAATGCCCAGAAATCAAAGCTGGCGCAATAGAACGTGCAGGATTCATAGATGCTTTTGTCATTGGCCCAGCAAACATTGCTTCTAATAAAACCACAGCTCCAATAGCAATTCCTGCCATTACGCCTACTTCTTTACTTCCGCTAGAAACATTAATAATTGTTAGCATTAAAAAGAAGGTTAGCAGTAATTCTAAAATAAATGCACGCCACGGTTCAAACGACGGAATCGTAGCTCCGTAATATTCACTTGCAGGAAACAAAACCCATAAAATACAACTTGCCAATATTGCACCTAATAATTGGGCAATAATATATTTCGGAACTTCTTTCCATGAAAATTTTTTAGCATACGCAAAGGCAATTGTTACTGCAGGGTTAAAATGTGCTCCTGATATTTCTCCGAAAGCATAAATCATTGCCATTACAATTAAACCCCAGGTAATTGCAACACCTGTATGTGTTAAATCGGTTCCACCAGTTATTTCACTCACTGTCATGGCACCTGTACCACAAAAAACTAAGGCAAAAGTTCCTATTAATTCTGAAATATATTTTTTCATATTGCAAATATCAACTAAAAAAATGATGTTTATTTTAAGTTTTCATTAACATTTAACTGAATTATTCCTTGTAATTTTAACATCTAAATTTAAAACAATCAATTATCATGAAAAAAATAGTTTTAAGCCTATTTGTAGCTGCACTTACGTTAACTACAAATGCACAAATAAAAACACCTGCTCCAAGTCCTACTTCTAAATTAGAACAAGCTGTTGGTTTATCTGATGTAACAGTTGAATATTCTAGACCAGGAATGAGAGATAGAGCAATTTTCGGAAACTTAGTTCCTTTTGACAAAGTATGGAGAACTGGAGCTAACGAAAACACGAAAGTTACTTTTAGTACTGATGTTACTATCGACGGAAAAGAATTAAAGAAAGGAACATATGCTTTATATACAAAACCAGGAAAAGATGCTTGGGAAGTAATTTTTTATACGGATGCAACAAACTGGGGAACTCCACAGAAATGGGATGCTAATAAGGTAGCTTTATCTACCACTGTAAAGGCTGATATGATGCCTATGAAAATAGAAACTTTTACAATTACTATTGACGACCTTAAAAACGACTCAGCTGTTTTAGGAATGTTATGGGAAAATGTGTATGTTGGTGTAAAATTTAACACGCCTACTGATAAAGCTGTAGAAGCAAGTATTGCTGCTACTATGCAGGGCCCAAAAGCTGGTGATTTTTATTCTGCTGCTGTATATTATTTACAAAGTGATAAAGACATTAAAAAGGCGGCAACTTGGATTAACAAGGCTGTAGACATGACTAAGGACAAGCCTCGTTTTTGGTATTTACGTCAGCAATCTTTAATTTTAGCGAAAGCTGGTGATAAAAAAGGAGCTGTTAAAGCTGCAAAAGCATCTTTAGCTGGTGCTGAAAAAGCAGGTAACGCTGATTATATTAAAATGAATAAAGAGTTTTTAGCAAAAATGTAATTCATTTAAAGTAAAAACGTTTATATAAAATAAAGTCTGCAACTTAGGTTGCAGACTTTATTTGTTTTATACCCTTTTTTTTTATTATCCTAAAAAACAAATACTAACTTTGTGCTATGAAAAAATCAATAGCCATTATTGGCGGTGGTCCTTCTGCGTTATTTGCTGCAGCTTTTTTAGATACTAACAAATTTGATGTTACCATTTACGAAAAAAAGAAATCGTTAGGACGAAAATTCTTAGTTGCTGGTGATGGTGGATTTAACCTTAGCCACGGAGAATCTATTGATAAAATGATTGCACGCTACACACCTACTTCATTTCTTAAAAATGCTTTATTAAATTTCACTAATGATGATTTACGTAACTGGTTATTATCTATTGCTATTCCAACTTTTGTAGGAAGTAGTAATCGTATATATCCTGAAAAAGGAATTAAACCTATTACAGTTCTTACCAACATCAAACAGTTTTTAAGCGATAAAAATATACAATTTGTATACAATTATGAATGGAAAGGTTGGAATGATAAAAGTGAGTTGATTTTTAATGACAACAAAATTATCACCCCTGATTATACTATTTTTTCATTAGGTGGCGCTAGTTGGAAAATTACTGGATCAGAAGGTAATTGGATAGATAATTTTAAGGAGAAAGATATAAATACACTTCCTTTCTTGCCTGCTAATTGTGCTTATTATATTAATTGGAAAAGTGATTTTATATCTAAAAATGAAGGACAACCTTTAAAAAACATTGCACTTTCTTGTTTAGATAAAAAACAAAAAGGAGAATTGGTTATTACAAAATTCGGATTAGAAGGAAATGCTATTTATGCATTGAGTACGCAAATACAATCGCAACTAACTGCTAACAAAAAACCTGTTATTTATTTAGATTTAAAACCGATGCTTACTTTTACTGAGGTTGTAAAAAAAATAAAGGGCTCTCATTTAAGAACTACCAATATTCTTAAAAAAATATTGAAGTTAAGTGCACCTCAAATTGCTCTTTTAAAAACTACTTTAACAAAAGAAGAATACATCAACAAAAACAGTATTGCAGAAAAAGTAAAAAACTTACCTCTTATTATTGAAGCTGCTGCTCCTTTAAATGAAGCTATTTCAACTACTGGCGGAATTGCTTTAAGCGAAGTCAACGAAAATTTCGAGCTCAAGAAACTCAAAAATAGTTACTGTATCGGTGAAATGTTAGATTGGAACGCGCCTACAGGAGGTTATTTATTGCAAGCTTGTTTTAGTATGGGTGCCTATATTGCTAAACACTTTAATGAAAAAGAGTAATGGTATTACTTTAAACCTCTTCTCATATTAATTAAGTGCTTTTTAAATCCTGCTTTCTCATAAGCTTTAATAGCTCCAGGATTATCAGCATATACATCTAATCGAACTTCAAATGTGTTTTTAGATATTACCCAAGTATGCAAAGCATCAATAACTAGTTTATTAATTCCTTTACCTCTATGAGAATTTTCAACATACATAAAACCTAAATACCCCAAGTTTTGATGTTTTAAATATGGTTTTGCCAATTGTATTCTGGCATAACCAGAGCCTACAACATTTCCTTCATCTACAGCTACAATAACTTCTACTTCATCAGACAAAATCATTGCTTTAATATCATAATATGATATTTTTTCGTCTTTTAAAGTAATGTCAAAAGGTCTTTCGAAATTAATAAGCGCTTGTTCAAACTCTAAAAGAATAGGCAAATCTTTTAAAGTGGCTGTTCTAGTTGAAATCATTCTTATTTCTTATTTAAAAATGGTTGTAATAAAGAAGCTATTAAAATTACCAATCCGCAACCCAAAGCATTCAACCATAAGAAAGGTAACCAATCTGCTTTCCAAACATAAATAATAATTAACTGAGTGATAATAGCAGCAATAAAAACCGCGTTCGATTTTACAAACTTAAAGAAGAATGCTAACAAGAATATTCCTAATACATTTCCGTAGAAAATAGAACCGATAATATTAACTAACTGAATAAGGTTGTCGAATAAATTGGCGACACAAGCAACGGAAATTGCTAAAAGCCCCCATCCTAAAGTAAACCATTTGGTCATTTTTACATAATGCTCTTCACTCCTATCCTTCTTTTGATTTCTTTTATATAAATCGATAACAGTGGTTGATGCCAACGCATTTAACTCAGATGCTGTTGATGACATTGCTGCCGATAAAATTACCGCTAACAATAAGCCGATTAAACCTTTTGGTAAATTGTGTAAAATAAAATGAATAAAAACATAATCTTTATCATTCGTTTCTACTAAAGCATCTGCTTTTGTAATTATTGCTTTAGCTTGCTTTTTTATTGATTTATCTTGCTCGTTTAACGCTTGTAATTGTTTTTTATTCGCATCCGTTAAACCTTCAAAAATTAAAGCTTTCTTTTGATTTTCTATCTGGATATGTTTCTCTCCTAAAACCTTGTATTCTGAGGCATATTGAGAGTTTTCAACAACTTCACTGGCTTTCGGATTAAAATTTAAAGGAGATGTATTAAATTGATAAAAAACAAATACCATTACCCCAACCAATAAGATAAAAAACTGCATTGGCACTTTTAATAATCCGTTAAAAATTAATCCTAATTGACTCTCTCGAACAGATTTTCCTGATAAATATCGTTGTACTTGACTCTGATCGGTTCCGAAATAAGAAAGCATTAAGAAAGTCCCTCCTAAAATACCTGTCCATACAGTATAACGATTGTTTAAATCCCACGAGAAATCTATAACTTTCATTTTATCAGATGCTCCTGCAATTTCTAACGCTTTTGTAAAGGTAATTCCGTCAGGTAAATATTGTAATATCAAATAAAACGCAATAAACATTCCTGCAAAAATTACTGCCATTTGTTGTTTCTGAGTAACACTTACGGCTTTTGTTCCGCCAGAAACAGTATAAATAATTACCAAAAAACCAATAATTATATTTAATGTAATTAAATCCCATCCTAATACGGCTGACAAAATAATAGCAGGCGCAAAAATGGTAATTCCTGCTGCTAGTCCTCTTTGTATTAAAAATAGTATAGCGGTTAAAGTTCTTGTTTTTCTATCAAAACGACCTTCTAAATACTCGTATGCTGTATATACTTTTAATCGATGATAAATAGGAATAAATACCAAACAGATAATAACCATAGCAATTGGCAATCCGAAGTAAAATTGTACAAACCCCATTCCGCTATGAAATGCCTGTCCTGGCGTAGATAAAAACGTGATGGCACTTGCTTGTGTTGCCATTACCGACAAACCAATCGTCCACCATTTACTATCACTTCCTCCTTTAATATAATCTTCAGCGTTTTTTCTCCCTCTAGTTTTCCAAACTCCGTAAAAAACAATAAACGATAATGTTAACGAAAGTACAATCCAATCGATTACCTGCATATTCTTAGTTAGTATATAAGTTTGTAATAATATAAAATATTGCGATATAGACTACGTTTGCTATTAATACTGCAGTGTATTCTTTTTTCCAAGTATATTTTTGTGAATCCATTTATTTTGTTGGTTTTACATAAAAGTCAGCATCAAATGATGCTTCACTTAATAAAGGTAATACAAATTTGGTAGGTTCTCTTGCTGGCTCAGTAGGATTACCATTTTCGTGTTTCTTATACCAAGTTAAAGACTTAGGTAATAAAAACCCGTTAACGTTTTGCCAATCGTTATATCTAATAATACTCTTTTTATTTGATACTTTTTTACTATGATACGTAACCGTATAAGCTAACCAACTCATTTCATTGGTAGTTTCATCATAATAAATAAAATAATTATCATCTGGCGATGAACCTACATTTTCATTGTATGAAATTTTAAACCCTGGATATTTTTTTCCTTCAAACTCTAATGGTTTTGTTTCTGAATACACAATTCCGTCATCTGCCAAAACAAAAGGCATTGTATAAAAATAGAAATATAAGTTATAATAAAACTTAGCATCTTTCTTATAAACCGAAGTATCTGAAACCCAAACATCTTTACCATCAAAGCCTAATGAATACTCTTTAGCATTTATAACTGTTTTTCGTGAATGTAAATCCGTAGTATGCTCTTCATTTTTTAAAGTATACGACAATGTTTTCATTTTTTGCCAATTATCAATACCTCCATGTTTATCAAAAACAGCTGCCAAAGCTTTTGGGTATTTTTCTGAAATTGTTTCTTTTTGTACAACTTCCTTTTTTGCTTCATTTTTACAAGCAATAGAAACTACTGCAATTACTATTAATAAGACTACTTTTCTCATTTTTTTATGGATGTTTTATTACTATAAAATACAGTCGAGTAAGAACAGTAAACTTACACAACTTCTATGAATTTATAAAATAAAAAAGCATCCGAATTCGGATGTTTTTATTTTATTAGTTTATTATTAATGGCTTTTAAATTTTTGATTGATAAGTGTACAACTCAAAATATCTTCCTTGTTTCTTTATCAACTCATCATGTGTGCCTCGTTCTACTATCGAACCAGCTTCAATCACTAATATTTGATCTGCTTGTTTAATCGTGCTTAATCTATGCGCAATTACAATAGTTGTTCTTTCTTTTATTAATTCTGATAAACTTTTTTGAATCAACGCTTCACTTTCGGTATCTAAGCTAGAAGTTGCTTCATCTAAAATAATAATTTTCGGATTTGCTAAAATAGCTCTTGCAATTGCCAAACGTTGACGTTGCCCACCAGAAAGCTTTACACCTCTTTCACCTATTAATGTATTTAATCCATCATCAAAACGATCGGTGAATTCATTTACATACGCTGCTTTTACTGCATTTTGTAATTCTTGCTCCGTTGCATCTGGCCTTGGAAATAAAATATTTTCTCTAATAGTTCCTTCAAACAAAAACTCATCTTGTAAAACAACTCCTAAATGTTTTCGGTAACTATTTAATTTAACTTTTGACATGTCATGATTGTCAATCGTTACTGTTCCTGATTTCGGATTTAAAAAAGTTGCTGACAATCCTGCAATGGTCGATTTTCCTGACCCAGAACTCCCAACCAAAGCGGTTACTGTTCCTTTAGGCACCTGAAAACTGATATTGTTTAGTACTTGCTTACCTTCTTCATAAGAAAAAGAAACATCATCAAAAACTAACGCTCCTTCAACATTATCTAACTCAATAACTCTTTCTTCATTATCTTCTTCAGCTTCCATGTTCATCAACTCTTCGGTTCTATCTAAACCTGCTAAAGCTTCAGTTAATTGACTTCCGATATTACTCATTTGTACAATAGGTGCAATCATTAAACCTAATAAAAATGTAAATGATAAGAAATCACCCACGGTTAATTCTCCAACCATAATTTTGTAACCACCAATTCCCATTATTCCTGTAGACGCAATTCCTAATAAGAAAGTTGATGAACTTGTCATTATTGCCGTTGCAGTTAAACTCTTTTTTACGTTTTGAAATAAAAGAGCTACCCCTTTTTCAAAAGATTCGTTTTCTTGTTGCTCTGCGTTGAATGCTTTTATAACTCTTACACCAGCCAACGTTTCTGTTAAACGCCCTTTTACCTCAGCATTAATTACACCTCGATTTCTAAATATGGGTCTGATATACTTAAAAGCTTTTAAAGCAACTAATCCGAAAACAACTACAGGAATCAACACAAACAATGTCATTGACCAACTTATGTTTATCAATAAAATTAAAGAAATTACAGCTGTTATTGTTCCTCCTACTAATTGCACCAATCCTGTTCCTATTAAATTACGCACACCTTCAACATCACTCATAATTCGAGAAACTAATGCGCCCGATTTTGTATTATCAAAAAAACTAATTGGTAAAGACAATACTTTCTTTTGCACTTTTGCACGCAATTCTGAAATTAAATATTGTGCTTGTACACTTAAAATACGTGTTAGTAAAAATGACGTTACCGCTTGTATTAAAATCGCTGTTCCAACAACAAATAATAAACTATAAAGTGCATTGTAATCTTTATTAGGAATTATATCATCTAACAATGATTTAATTTTTAACGGAGCTACCAAGCTTGCCAACCTACTTATTACAATTAAAACCAAACCTATTAAAACCAAGTTTTTACGGGGCCAAATAATCGTTTTAAATGCTTTTCCTATTGATACTTTAGGTTTCTTTTTGTTTTCTTTTGATGATGTATATTGCTGCATATTTTTTTATTGAAGATACTATTTATCGTCAAAACATATGCCATAGATAGTAAATATGACACAATTACAAAACACAATTTAAAAGTACTCTTTATTTAAGCTTGATTAATTTTACCTTATCTAAAACCACCATAATACAATAAGTTACATCAATTTCGTGCCATCTTACACCACCGAAATTAGCACGACCACCATTAGCATGGTGATTGTTATGATACCCTTCTCCCATCATTAAAAAATCGAATGGTAATAAGTTTTTAGAAGTGTCGCTTACTTTAAAATTTACATACCCATAAATGTGTGCAAACCAGTTAATAATTACGCCGTGTATTGGCGCCATAAAAAAAGCTACTGGCAAAAGCAACCATTGCCACCAAGCTGTTGCAAAAAACATAAAGAATGCAACATATAAAGCACCCCAAGTTAATCTAGAAATTTTTGAACTTGCGAAGTTGTCAAAGCTTTTCCATTGTGGTACATTTTTAGTGAATTTTGCTTCAATTGCGACTCTTTGATTATTGATATCTTGATAGATGTTTTTAGTACGCCACATCATTTTAAACAGATTTTCATCATATTTAGGTGAATGTGGGTCTTTTTCTGTATCAGCATACGCATGATGCATTCGGTGCATTACCCCGTAACCATAAGCACTTAAGTAATTAGAGCCTTGTGTTAACCAAGTTAAAAAGAAACAAACTTTTTCTCCAAAATTCGACATTTTAAAGGTTTGATGTGCTGAATATCTATGTAAAAAGAAGGTTTGAAAAAATAAACCTGAATACCATAAAATTATTATGAAAATTACTATTGTCATTCTTGTATATTTAGCCTACAAAGAACTGATTTTAGTGTGGTAAAAAAAATGAACTTAAGTTAAGTAATTCGCCTTCTAATTCGGCTTAAAGCCTGGGCTGTAACACCTATATATGAGGCAATATATTTTAGTGGAATTTCTTTAATTAGCTTTGGGCGTTCATCAAATAAATTAAGGTAACGTTCTTCTGCTGTTTCGTTTAATAAAGATTGCTCTCTTTTAGATTTTATTAAAAATAAACGTTCAGAAGATAGGCGCCCTAATGTGTTTCCTATACTTGTTTCTTTATAAACCGCTTGCAAATCTTCATAAGACATGCTCCACATTTCTACATCTGTAAGTGTTTCTAGCTCATATAATGAAGGCGATTGTGTTAAAAAAGAATCATAAGCGCTTACAAACTCATTGTTAAAACAAAAACCAAAAGTTGTTTCTTTTTCTTTATCATCATTTGGAATAAAAAACCTAACTATTCCTTTATCTAGAAAAGATATATGTTTTTCTATGGCACCTAACTCTAAAAGTCTTGTACGTTTTTTTACACTCCTCGATTTTAATTTAGATGTAAAAAAATCCCAGTCACTATCATTAATTATAAGTGATTTCTCTAGATATGTTCTAATATTTACAATACTCATAATACGTTATAATCTTTTGCTGAACTTGCTGAATTAATGAAATAATATCATTTTTTAATTACTTATTTCATTGTGTACAATTTTGTGCAAGATACGACGCTAAATTTTACCTTATTAAATTCTTTACGGTATAGTTATTTTATCAAAAAAAACACCATAATAGACAATTGCTATACGGTGTTTTTAGTTAAAAACTCTACATTATTCTACTATAAATAAACTTATTAAGTTATACTGTTAAGAGATTATATAAAACTTGCTGTTTAACCTTCCTATAATTTTTAATATGTTTTAAATATAATGACCTTGTAGTTTCATGCTCATTTAAATAAAACAACTCACATGCAACGTCATCACACTCATTAAGTTTTTCAGTTTCATTCCTAGCATTATATAGTTGAGTTAAAATCTTTGAGTTTTCTAAAAGCATTAATAATAATTCATCTCTTAAATCTCTTTTTTTAATTAAATTAGACGCTATTTTAGCTAAGTTATCGCACTCATTTGCTAAATAACTTACATGAGAAATCCACATATCTAACTCTCTAAAACTTCTTCTCTGAATAACCTCTGTTTCGGTATTGTAATCTGTATAAGTATTTAATTCCATAATCTTATTATTCCTAATTTAAATCACTAAATTCTAATCTTTCACAAAGCCCTTTCTATGGAAAAATACCTCTTTGTACATAAGCTCTTTCTATACGCTCTATTGCTATTACATATGCTGCAGACCTCATATCTAGCTTTTTACTTGCTGACATATTTAAAACTCTAATAAAAACTTCTCTCATTTTTTTATCAAGTCTCGCCATAATTTCATCTAGCTCCCATAACTCACCATTTCTGTTCTGTAACCATTCAAAATAACTTGCTATTACACCACCAGAATTACATAAAATATCTGGAATAATTTCTACTCCCTTTTCTAACAATATTTTTTCTGCTTCGACAGTTGTAGGACCATTTGCTCCTTCAGCAATTAAAAAAGCTTTTATTCTTGATGCATTATCTTTAGTTATTTGATTACCTAAAGCTGCTGGAATACAAATATCACAATCCAAACCAAAAAAATCTTCAGTATTTACTTCTGCGGTATTTAAAAATCCAACAACACTTCCGTTATTAAACTTTGTGTACTCAAATAAGGCTTTTACTTTAATTCCGTCTGAATTTGTAATCGCACCAAAAGCATCCTGAACTCCAACCATTATGGCTCCTTCTTTTTCTAGAAAATGCGCTGCCCAGTAACCTACATTTCCAAAACCTTGAACGATAAACTTTTTATCTGTAAGATCTAAACTTCTTTGTTCTGCCCAAAATTTTATATTTAAGAAAACTCCATAACCTGTTGCTCTATCCCTTCCTTCTAGGCCTCCCGAACCAATTGGTTTTCCGGTAACAACATGTTGATTTTTTGATCTTTCTGCTGGTGCTTTTGTAGACATATACGTATCTGCAATCCAAGCCATAGTTTGCGAATTGGTATTTACATCAGGAGCTGGAATATCATGCTCCGGACCAATATTATCTCCCAAAGCATACGTAAAACGCCTTGTAATACGTTCTAACTCTGACTGAGAATATTTTTTAGGATCCATTTGAATCCCTCCTTTTGCACCACCATAAGGCAAACCTGTTAATGAAGTTTTCCATGTCATCCACATTGCCAATGCTTTTACAGCATCAATATCTATTGTTGGATGATATCTTAATCCACCTTTATAGGGCCCCAATGCATTGTTATGTTGCACTCGATATCCTTTAAAAATTTCTACCTTACCGTTATCCATACGAACGGGAAAATGAATAATTAACTCGTTATTGGTGATCCCTAATATTTTTTTAATATTCGGGTTTAAGTTTACCAAGTCAGATGCAGCATCAAACTGCTTCATAACATTATGCAACATTCCTTGCTTTGGTTCCTTTTGCTGTTTTAATTCTTTTGTTAAAGTCATTTTGTTAATTAAATAAGTTCTAATTCTTTTTTACTGCCGATTTCATCAAAATCTTTAGCAGTTAGAGTAACAATGTTTCCTTTTGATGCTTCTTCTTGATCAAACTCACTACAAGACCAAATAAAAGCGTTATTTGATATTAAACTACAAGAATTAACATGAATACAAGTACTACACAAACTTCTTTTATAAGCGTTCATAAATCATAATATTTGAATATGTTACTATATTGGCAACAGGTGTACCAAAAAAACACCATCAAACAAAATAAAAACTCAAAACACTATATAACAAATACTTAAACTTTAAAACTCTATTTCCACAAAAACAAAAAACGGGTGATAATTACCCGCTTGATACTTTTTTACTCGATATTTATTTTAGTTTTTCCCGAAGTGTTTTTCTATCTATTTTAAGAATCTCTGCCGCTTTAGTTTTATTATTATTTGTAGCGGCTAAAACCTTAATGATATAATTTTTTTCAAGTTCTTTTAAAGATATTAATTCTTGGTTTTTAGGAAAGTCTATTTGATATTTTACATAATCTGGAAGATGTACTATTTCTACTGATTTATCGCACATAATTACAGCACGCTGAATTACATTTTCTAACTCTCTAATATTACCTGGCCAATGATACCTTTGTAATATTTCTATAGCATCTAGACTTATTTTTATAAATCGATCTTTGTATTCTATTCCATATTTAAAAAGAAACTTCTCTACTAATAAAGGAATATCTGAAATTCGTTCAGATAATTTAGGCACCTCTATTTGTACTACCGTTAATCGGTAATATAAATCTTCTCTAAACTTTCCTTTTTTAATTAGTTCTTGTAAATCGATATTAGTTGCTGCAATTACTCTAACATCTATTTTTTCTGTTTTCTGAGAACCTACTCTTACTATTTCTTTTTCTTGTAATACCCTTAACAAACGTAATTGTGTAGCCAAGGAAGCATTTCCTATTTCATCTAAAAACAACGTTCCTTTGTTTGCTGCCTGAAAAAAACCTGCTCTATTTGAATCTGCTCCTGTAAAAGCGCCTTTTACATAACCAAACAACTCTGACTCTAACAAATTTTCTGGAATTGCACCACAGTTTACTGCTACAAAAGGTGCTTTAGAAAATTTACCCATATAATGTATAGAACGTGCCACAAGCTCTTTACCTGTACCACTTTCTCCTGAAACAAAAACTGTTGCTTTATTATTTTTAAGTCGTTCAATTACATCTGTAACTTTTTGCATTGCAGGAGAACTTCCTATTAACTCTCCGTAAGCGTTTTCTTTTGGCTCTTTAGTTACTTTAACCTGTTTTATCTTTACTGGAGCATGCTCTAAAGACTTTAGTACCGCTGTTTTTAATTCTTCTTTTGTAAATGGTTTCGTAATATAATCTGCTGCGCCAGATTTCATAACTTCTAATGCACCATCAATTGATGGAAAACCTGTTACTACTAATTTAGGCATTTCAGGAAAATGTTCTGAAACGTATTTTATCAATTCTAAGCCATCAACTCCAGGCATTTGTAAATCGGTAATTAACAAGTCGATCGACTGGTCTTTTAAAATTTGCAATGCTTCTTTTACTGAGACCGCCTTGTAGGCGTGATAATTTAATGATTGTAAATGACGTTGGATAAGTTCTAAAATATGAATATCATCATCAACAATCAAGATGTTTTCTTTATGTAGCATTTGTTATTTTTTAGGAAAATTAATTACAAAAATAGTTCCTTTAGGTAAGTTAGGTAGGTGCTTTATAGCTCCTTTATGACTTTTTACAATTCCGTGAACAACACTTAATCCTAAACCAGAACCTTCCCCTATAGGTTTTGTTGTAAAAAAAGGATTAAAAATATTTGCTGCTGAATTTAATGGAATTCCAACTCCCTCATCTGATATACTTAATTGTATATTTTCTTTATTTTCTTCGACAGAAATTTTAATTTTTCCGTTAACAGGCGAGAAATAAATTGCATTGATTACTAAATTAAAAACTACTTGAGTTAGTTGAATTTTATCAGCTTTTAACTGAATATTTTCTTTATTGAAAAATAATTCACTTTTAATATTCTTTTTTATAAAATTTGGATTCAACAAACCAATAGCTTCCTTTATAATTGGTACACAGTTTATAACCTCCATCTGCTGAGGCATCTCACAAGAAAAAAACATTAATTTCTTTACAACTTCTCTAGAATAAATAGCACTATTTATTACTTTTTGTAAATCTTTTGTTCCAACCTCATCAGTTTTATATCGCTCTTTTAGCAACTCTGTAAAACCTAAAATATTAGCTAAAGGTGTGTTTAACTCATGTGCTATTCCTGCGGTAATTTCTCCTAAAATAGATAACCTATCTATGCGTTCTATTTGTCTATTAGCAAGAATCTCTTTTTCTTTAATTTGTTTACGCTCAAAAAAAACTCCTATTTCAGAAGCTATTTTATTAAGTAAAAACTCTTCTTCTTCTAAAAAAGCATTTTGAGAAAACTTCACCTTTGAGTACCCCACTTTTATAGACCCAAAAATTTCACTGAATACTTTTATTGCTGAAACGATAAAAATAGCATCTTGGTTTTGCTTTCCTTCTACAATACTGCTTTTATTCGTTTGAATTTCTACAAAAGCAGCGTCAGGATAACGGATAGATTCTTTTAGATTAAGTGCAATTCCTCTTAGAAGGTTTTCTGTATCAGAAAAATTACTTTTTCTTATTAAGGAGCTAACGTTATACAAACAAGTTAATTCCTTAACCCTTTCTTTTAATTTTTCTTCTATTGAGACCGGTTGTTCCATAAGTATTTATTACAAACAACAAATTTAAATTTTATACTTTTTTTTTCAATTAAAAAAAAACATAATTTATACTTAAAATAACAATTTTTTAGCAAAAAAATACTGTTCTCTTTTAAGGGGTGATAACATCAAAAAACTAAACTTTTATATAAATATTATCTTTTTAACTGACCTAAGAACTACTTAAAAACTAAGCTATCAGTTTAAAAAAAGGTTTTATTAAATTACGTAAAAACACTTAATCAACAGCTTGCTTTGTTCTAATAAAAAAACTAGCACTTTTTAAGATGCTAGTTTTCTTTCTCTTTTTGATTGCAATTAAATAAAAAGAGAGTTTCTGGGGGAACTCTTTTTCTTTATAACAGTGAAAAAATTAAGGCTTAATAATTCTTAACAATAATCAAATTTACAGTTAAAAAAATAAAAATAATTGAACTATTATCTTAAATAATTGTACTATATTACACTTCGAAAAACAAAAACTATGATATCTTTAGACCACCAATATTTTAAAGAAAGGAAACTCTCCACACTTATTGAAAACAGAACAATTTACTCTTCTGAATATGCTGAATTAAATATATTTGAAACCTTTGAAGCTACTAAAAATGTATTCTTAAATTTCGACTCTACTGTTATTGCCAGTATGTTAACAGGAAAAAAAACTATGCATTTTGATAAAACTAATCCTTTTTCTTTTGTTCCTGGTGAATCTTTAGTTATACCCGAAAACAATAGTATGAATATTGATTTTCCTGATGCTTCTTTAGATAATCCTACGTCATGCTTAGGCCTAGTTATTGATCAAAATAAAATAAATGAGGTTGTTTATAATTTTAATGAAGATACCGTTATTGAAAGAGAAAACGACAAATGGGATTTTAAAAAAAAGACATCTCATCTAAACAATAATAATGAACTAAATATATTAGTAAACAGGCTAACTAATACATTTATTAAAAACACAAAATCTAAGGATATACTGTTAGATTTAATGATTCAAGAATTAATTATTCGTTTACTACAAAGCAAAGCTCGAAAACTTATTTTAAATAATGTTGACGATCTATTTAATGATACACGTATAGGTTATGCTGTAAAATACATAAAAGAAAACTTAACCAACAATAACTTAACTTTAGATGAAGTATCTGAAAAAGCATGTATGAGTAAATCACATTTTTTTAAGAAATTTAAAAGTACTTTAGGCATTACACCTGTAGATTATATAAATTCTGAAAAAATTAAATTTGCGAAAAAGTTAATTAAGAATAATCCTAATGAAAATATTTGTGATATTGCCTACAAAACAGGCTTTAACAATGTAAGTTATTTTAATCGCCTTTTTAAGAAGAATGAACTTTTAACACCTCAACAATTTAAAATATCTTTGAGGGATTAATTTACTAAAAATATTGAATTTCTTAATTGATACTTTTACTTTAAACTGGCTTATAATATTGCTTTTTTTTGTTATCGCTATGCTATACTCTTCTGTTGGTTTTGGTGGTGGCTCTAGTTATTTAGCGGTATTAGCTTTAACCGGTATTGCTTATACACAAATAAGATCAACAGCATTAATATGTAATATTGTTGTTGTTTTTAGTAACGTATTATTGTTTCATAAAGAAAAACTACTTGACTGGCACAAAATAATTCCCCTGGTTTTATTTAGTGTTCCCTTAGCTTTTTTAGGCGGAATTTTAAAAATAAACCAAACTATCTTTTTTATTCTTTTAGGTATTACGCTATTAATTGCTGCAATTACCATGTGGTTTTCTAAAAAAACCACATTAAGTGTTCAAAAAAACAAAATAAACAGCAGCCAAAATGCTATTTATGGTGGTGTTATTGGTTTTATTTCTGGAATGGTAGGAATAGGTGGCGGTATTTTTTTAGCTCCTTTTCTTCACCTTAAAAACTGGGAGGTTCCAAAAAAAATAGCGGCTACATCAAGTGTTTTTATTTTGGTAAATTCTATTGCAGGTTTGTTTGGTCAATACATAAACCCTAATTTTATAATTGATTGGAATTTAACTTCTATTTTATTAGTAACAGTGTTTTTTGGTGGGCAAATTGGTAGTAGAATGAGCCATATATTCTTTAGCCCGATTCAATTAAAAAAGGCAACCGCTATTTTGATTGCCTTTGTTAGTATTCGTATTTTAATAAAATATTTGTTTTAAGCAATTACTCATCGGTAAGTGTTTTCATAAAATCGATAACTTGAGTTATTTCTTTTTCTGATAAACTTAAATTATCAAAAGGTAAGGTCTGATATTCATTATGAATACCCAAACCTGCTCCGCCTCCTTTATTATAGAAATCCATCACTTCCTCTAAAGTTACATAAACACCGTTATGCATATAAGGTGCTGTTTTTACTATATTTCTAATAGTAGGTGTTTTAAAAAAATGTTTACGCTCTGGTGTTTTATATAGATTATAGCGTCCTAAGTCTGATGAAATTTCACCATTTATAGTATCTGCAGATATCGGAACTCCAATAAACTCTAATTCTGTATCGTTATAATTTGGTGGAACAGTTCCGTTAAAAACAGGTGCGAAATGACACGTTGCACACATTGCCTTTCCTGCAAACAAATTAAAGCCTTTTTGTTCATCTACTGTTAAGGTTTCTTCTTCTCCGCGAATATTTCTATCAAATTTAGAATTAAATGTGTTTAAAGTTCTTATATACGAAGCAATTGCATGTCGAATATTAAAATTCACTCGTTTATTATCATATAAATTTGCTATTAACTTTTTATAGTTTTCATTTTTTAACACACGTTGTACAACAGAATCCATCGACATATTAAACTCATTATGATTCTCTACAACTCCAACAACTTGCCCCTCTAAGCTTCCTGATCTGGCATCCATAAAAAAACCTTTCTGATATGCTGAATAAGCTACTGTTGGTGTATTTCTTGTTTGATTTTTATCAAATACTCTTCTACCATCTGTAAAAGCTAAATCTTTAACATGACAAGTTGCACAAGCCATGTTATAATCTTTAGAAAGCGATGTATCGTTAAATAACTGCTTTCCTAAAATTATCTTTTTTGCCAATTGAGTGGTATCACTTAAATGGTCTGAAAAATAATTAACATTTAATGCTTCTTCTGAAAATAAGGTTTCCATCGTATTAGATAACGCCATTTCAAAAGGAAACTTAACATCCCAATCTTTTTGAATTTCAACCAATATTTTTAATTGAAGATTCGTGTGCTTTTTTATAAAATTAAATCTATCAAAACTATCAAAATCATGTTTTAAAAATTTTTGAGCATTTATAATTGATTCTTCAAACTTTACTAATAATTCTTTTGATTTAAACCTCCCCTCATTAAGTTTAATAATTTTCAATACTGTTTCATAAGTATATGAACTTTCTAATAGGGATTGATTTAAAACTGGCGAATCGAAACCTGTAATACCCGTTGCAGCTACACGGGTAATTTGATCTCTTAACAGCCATATAATATGATGGTCTTTTAATTTAAGAATACTATTTTTTCTTATTAATTTTAATCGGTTGCTTGTAACGCGTATAGCTCTTTTTAAAACCGCTTGATCAATATTTTCATCATAAAGAGACTCTTCTATAACCTGAAAGCCTATCGGCTTTATAACTCTTGTATCATTACTCGTCTCTCCCTTAACACTAATTATATTTGGTGCATTTAATGATTTATAGTTATCCTTATCAGAAAAAGCTAAAATTGGCTCTAGTAATTTAAAATGCTTTCTTGCTAGCACATAATATTTTTGCTGCGCTTTAATTGATTTAGCTTTCATACTATCTAAATTGTTAATAGCATTAGATAGCTGGTTTAGGTATAATTTATTTACACTGCTAGAAATTACCGTAACAGATTTGTATTTCTCTGTTTTTTGATTGCACGATACTATTACAAGCAAAAGACATACACAAAGGTATGTCTTAGCTTGACTTAAGAAGTCTTTCATTTTTTATCTTTCTAAACCTGTAATTAAATGTAAAACAGAACCTTCTTTTCTATTTTCTAAATTAGGGTTTGCTTTTGGATCTGTGAATGATGTTCCATCTGCAGGCTCCCAACCATGATTTTGAGTCATTACTAAAAATGAGTTCTTACCATTATTTACAATATCAGTTACATCAATCATTCCAGTAATTTCCCAATTTCTTGAAGTTGTTCCGTATCCTAAAGAAGCTGCTCTTTCTTGATCACACTCTAACACGGTTTTTATAGCTCCGGTTGTTAAATTGTATTGGTATAATTTAGAATATCCTATAATATTTGGATTTACAGATGCGTATCCGTTAGGATCTTCTTGAATATAAGCATAGTTTTCGGTAACTAAAATATTATCAGGCGAGTGAAATCCGTCAGCTTTTCCTCCTACAATATCTCCATCTAACACACAGGTAATTTTTGCGTTTCCTGTTGGATCTGTATCATTTAAAACCACTTTATAAACACGACCTAAAATAGAACCTTTACCTACTAAACCTGGTTTATTACGACCGGTTACGGCAAAATAAATCTCTCTATTATTTGCTGCAGAACCTCTTCTCCAATCAATATCTTCTAATCTAGAGAATCCCATAACACCTTTTGTTTTACATTCTGTATCTAAGGCATTAATTTCTTTTTCTTCAAGTTCTACAAACTCTACATCATATTCCGTTCCTTCGGCCATATCTACTTCATAAGTAACACCTGGAGATGTTACCTTTAAACCATATAATTTACCTCCATTTAAATCTCCTCTATCACCGACATACATTCCTAATTGACCCGATGGCACATTATTATCCGAATTATCATCTCCAATAAAAGCAACTGTTTTATCTGAATAAGCATCTTTACCAATTACAACAGCATTCTCTGTAGACCATTGCCCAAATGCTGGTAACATATTCCCTGCACTTGCATCTGTAGGTGACTTATAAGGATCTGTTACAAAAACACCTTTTGATGCTCCACCCCATTCACCACCTGATAAATACAAAGGTCCAAAACCATGCTCTTCTGGAGAAATCATAGAACCAGAACATTGCGCTGTTTCTCCGGTTGCACTTGCATTTAAAATATACTCTCCTGATAATGGTTTTAAATTTTCATTTAGTTTAATTCTAGCAATGGCATAATCTGCTTCTATATTATTAATTAAAGTAAATGTTCCATCTGATTCTGGCAATAATCCAGCACCATCTGCCATAGATCCATAAACAAAATCAGGCGAGTTTGGTATCACATCTTCTGATGATAATATTGGTGTTATTTTTAAGCCTACAAACTCACCTCTTACTTTTAAAAAATTAGGAGTTTTAGAAGTATTTAAGGAAGCGGTTGCATCACTACCATTATTACCATCTGCTCCATTACTCCCATCAACTCCATCTATACCGTTTGCTCCGTCAACACCATCCTGACATGCAGTAAATGTAGTTAAACCAATAAAGGCAATTAATAATGTTAATACGCTTAATTTTAGATTTTTCATTTTAATATTTTTTAGTTTTTTTAATTCCTCAAATTAAAGGCGCGTTTGTAAAACTTATATCAATGCTATTTTAATAACACATCATTAAAATGTAAATTTTATTAAGAGAACTTAAACAAATAGAATTATTCTAAATAAAAAGGTGCGCTAAATTAGCGCACCTTTTTATTCTTAAATTAACTAGGCTTATCCTAACCAAGCATTTAACATCCATATTGTTTTTTCTTGCTCAGCAATAAAGTCACTCATCATAGAATTTGTTCCTTCATCATCTGCATTGTCTGATAACACTAAAATTTCTCTTTCTATTTTTAATAATTCAGCTAAAGATTCAACTACTAATTCTACTGCATCAACATCTTTACTTATATTTTTCCCTACTGGTACTTTTGCTGCTTTTATATAATCATCAAATGTATGCAACGGTGTTCCTTGTAATGTTAAAATTCTTTCAGCAATTAAATCTACCTTTAATTGAGAGTCTGTATAAAACTCCTCGAACTTAACATGTAACTCAAAGAAGTTTTTCCCTTTAATATTCCAATGTAATCCTCTTACATTTTGATAATATATTTGAAAATTCGCTAATAAAGTATTTAATTCCTTTACTAAAGCTATCGATTTGTTCTTATCTAATCCTAAAACAGTTGTGTTCATTGTATTTATATTTTTAATTGTTCTTATTTCTATACCTCAAAATTAGACATAAATAAATCCCAAAAACTATAACTGTTATTGATAGTTTTAATATCTTTATCAAAAAATTTGATACAATGACAATCACACAGTTAAAATATACGCTGGCTGTAGCTGAATATAAAAATTTTACAGTAGCTTCCGAGCATTGTTTTGTTACGCAACCTACCTTAAGTATGCAAATACAAAAGCTAGAAGACGAGTTAGATGCTAAAATATTTAACCGCTCTAAAAAACCTATCGAGTTAACCGAGGTTGGTAAAAAAATTATTGAACAAGCTAAGGTTATTGTTGATGAAAGCAATCGTATTGTAGATATTGTTCATCAACAAAAAGGATTTGTAGGTGGTGAATTTAAACTTGGTATTATACCAACGGTTATGCCAACTCTATTACCAATGTTTTTAAAGACATTTAGTAAAAGCTATCCGAAGGTTCAGTTAATTATAGAAGAATTAACTACTGAAGAAATTGTTAGAAAATTAACCGATGGTTATATCGATGCTGCTTTGGCCGCAACTCCACTAGAAAATGAAGCTATAAAAGAGCGTGTTTTATACTACGAACCTTTTGTAGGCTTAATACCTAATGAACACAGATTATATGATCAAAAAAAGATAAAAGTTGAAGATTTAGAGCTTGATGATATTTTATTACTAGAAGATGGTCATTGTTTTAAAAATAGTATTATCAATTTATGTAGAGCTAATAAGAAAAATACAGCGCACCATTTTCAGTTAGAAAGCGGAAGTTTCGATACGCTTATAAAACTATCTAAAGATGGTTTAGGAATGACCTTATTACCATACTTAAATACACTTGACTTAAATGATAAGGACAAGCTACATTTAAGAGAATTTGAAACACCTCCTCCTGCAAGGGAAGTAAGTTTAATTTATCATAAATCACAACTTAAAATGCAATTAATAGAAGCTTTAAAAAGCACTATAGATGGTGTAATAAGAGGTGCTATTGCTTTTAGTGATGTTGATATTATTAGCCCGATAAATAAAAACTAGTTCAAAAAAATCCCGCAATTGCGGGATTTTTTATTTAGAATTTATATTCTGATAAAGGTTTCGGAAAATCTTCTGGATTCGCCGCTAAATGATAACGAGGATCCTCAACACCTTCTTCTATAACTCCTGTAAAAATAGGGCTCGCTTTATAAAGCAATATCTTACAATCTTCACTTAAATGTTTTAAAGTAACTTTTTTACCTGCCGCTTGATACTTTTCAACCAAACCAAAAATAGCTTCAATTGCCGAATGATCTGAAACTCTAGATTCAACAAAGTCAATTTCTATTTTCTCAGGATCATTTTTAATATCAAATTTACCGTTAAAAGCTGTAATACTTCCAAAGAATAAAGGTCCCCATATTTCGTACACTTTTGTTCCGTCTGCTTTCATTCTTTTTCTAGCTCTAATTTTCTTAGCACTTGTCCAGGCAAAAGATAAAGCTGATATAATTACCCCTACAAAAACAGCTATTGCTAAATCGAAAAATACCGTAACTGCAGATACGATTACCAATACAAATGCATCTGAAACCGGAATTTTTTTCATAATTCTAAAGCTAGACCATGCGAAAGTTTCAATAACCATCATAAACATTACTCCTACTAAAGCTGCAATTGGCACTTGCTCTATATATTTATCAGCAAATAAAATAAAGGTTAATAAGGTTAATGACATCATTACTCCTGATAATCTTCCTCTACCACCAGCGTTGATATTAATAACTGTTTGACCAATCATACCACAACCTCCAGTTCCACCAAATACACCACTTACAATATTTCCTGCTCCTTGTGCAACACATTCTTTATTTCCGTTACCTCTACTATCTGTTAACTCATCTACTAAGTTCATAGTCATTAAAGTTTCTATCAAACCAACAGATGCTGCTAAAAAGGCATAAGGTGCTATAAATTTAAGCGTATCTAAATTAAAAGGAAGGTTACTCCAAAGTTCTAATAAATTTAATTTTTTTGATATTTCATCAATACCATTTAAACCGGCGCCACCACCATCTCTAATAAAATCACCAACATTAATAGAACTTAAACCACTAAAGATTGATATTAATGTAACAATTAAAATAGCCGTTAATGCTGCTGGTATTTTAGTTGTTAGTTTTGGTAATCCCCATACAATAAGCATCGTTAATAAAACGAGCCCAATCATTGTATAAAGTTTTTCTCCTTGCATGGTTGATTTTACAACTCCGCTATCTTTTACCGAATAAAACCCTTCTTCTGATACATTAAAAACAACTTTTTTTGTTTTGGTATCAAAAACCTGACCTTCTGAAATGAAAAAAGCTTGTTCGTTTGTATTATTATTTTTTACTGAATTTCCATCAATAGTAAATAAAATAGTATCGGAATTTAAATCCTTAACTTGATTATCTGTTACATTATAAACCAACTCTTTCGATTCGGTTTTACGCATATTTTGTCCGAAAAAATCTTTTTTATTTTCAGTAAACATTCCCAATTGCGCCATAAAAATAACAATTGCCAATCCGTTTACAAATCCCATCATTACAGAATGCGGAATTAAACGTACAAATTTACCAAGTTTAAAAACTCCTGCTAGTACCTGTATGACTCCCATTAAAACCACAGCTGCTAGCAAATAAAAGTATCCCATATTTTCTACAGGATTATCAAATAAAAGACCTTTTGCATGTCCTTCTTGTATCATCGTTACAAAAATAACTGCTACAGCTCCTGCTGCCCCAGAAATAAGTCCTGGTCTACCACCAAAAATGGCAGAGATTATTCCTACCACAAATGCACCAAATAATGCTACTATTGGACTAATTTGGGCAACAAATGCAAAAGCTACTACTTCTGGTATCATTGCTAAAGAAACTGTTATACCTGCTAAGGTATCGTCTTTAATGTTAAGTTTCTTATTCTTAAGGTATTTCATCATAATATTTTCGGCTATTGTAAAAGTTGGCAAATGTAAAGATAATTTTATTCATATAGTTTTATGTTTCATCAAGTTTAATTTTGTTCGCTGTTTTTTTTACTTTATTTTTGAACAATGAACTATCATACCAATTTGATAGCAAAACATGAGCAGGAAAACACTACTTACTTCAAAAGAAATTGAAATTATTCTGCATCGATTAGCCTGTCAGTTAATCGAAAACCACAACGACTTTTCTAATACCGTTTTGATAGGTCTACAACCTAGAGGTACTTTTTTAGCAAAACGATTAACAAAATTATTAACCGAAGAATACAATATTAAAGACCTTAAACTAGGTTTGTTAGATATTACTTTTTATCGTGATGATTTTCGTAGAAGAAATGCGCCATTAGAAGCAACCTCTACTCAAATTGATTTTTTAATTGAAGATAAAAAAGTAGTTATTATTGATGATGTATTATATTCTGGTAGAAGTGTACGAAGTGCTTTAACAGCTATTCAATCATACGGAAGGCCAGAGAATATTGAATTGCTAGTGTTAATAGATCGTCGTTTTAGTCGCCATTTACCAATTCAACCTAATTATAGAGGTAGACAAGTAGATGCTATTAATGAAGAAAAAGTTGTTGTTAATTGGCAAGAGACTCACAAAAAAGATACAATATATCTAGAAACCAAGCCTACTAAGCTTGATGATTAGTTATGATTATAAAAACAAACTAAGATGAAGCAGTTAAGTGTTGAAAATTTATTAGGTATAAAATACCTAAACAAAACTGATTTAGAGCTTATTTTTGAAACTGCTTCTCATTTTAAAGAAGTTATAAATAGACCCATTAAAAAAGTTCCTTCTCTTCGAGATATTACAATTGCTAATTTATTTTTTGAAAATAGTACACGTACAAAATTATCTTTCGAATTAGCTGAAAAACGTTTATCAGCCGATGTAATTAACTTTTCTGCAGCGCAATCATCTGTAAAAAAAGGAGAAACTCTAATAGATACTGTTAACAATATATTAGCCATGAAAGTTGATATTGTTGTAATGCGTCATGCAAGTGTTGGTGCTGGTATTTTTTTATCGAGGCATGTAGATGCTAAAATTATTAACGCCGGTGACGGAACTCACGAACATCCAACACAAGCATTGTTAGATAGTTTTTCTATGCGAGAAGCTTTAAACAGTAATCTAAAAGGTAAAAAAATCGTAATCGTTGGTGATGTTTTACACTCGCGAGTAGCACTTTCTAATATATTTGCATTGCAATTACAAGGCGCTAAGGTTAAAGTTTGTGGACCAACTACTTTAATTCCTAAATATATTTCTAGCTTAGGTGTTGAGGTTGAAACAAACTTAAAAAAAGCCCTAGAATGGTGTGATGTAGCCAATGTTTTACGCGTACAACATGAACGAATGGATATTAAATATTTTCCATCAACAAGAGAGTACACACAACTTTTTGGTATCAATAAAGAAATACTAAACAGCCTTAATAAAGAAATTGTAATTATGCATCCAGGACCTATAAATCGTGGTGTAGAATTAACAAGTGATGTTGCCGATAGTAACCAATCTATTATATTAAATCAAGTAGAAAACGGAGTTGCAGTGCGTATGGCCGTTATATATTTATTAGCGCAACAAATAAAAAGATAAGAATGAAAATAGAAGATAAAATTAATTATATTTTAATTAATTCTGACGAGAACACTTTTTTAGAATTCTTCTCTGAGTTTAAAAAAGAACATATTAAATACGGGGAAAAACACCTTATTATTCAAATTTCGCATAATTTTAGCATTACTAGAGAAAATATTTTGCTATTTTTGGTATTCGCTGATGAACATCAAAAAAATGGTACATCTTTTGTAATAGTACTAAAGGATGTAAATATTGATGATTATCCAGAAACATTTAACATTGTGCCTACATTAATTGAAGCCGAAGATGTTATTGAAATGGAAAATATACAACGCGATTTAGGTTTTTAACCTTATATTTATTGCCCCCTAAATGAATACATATGGTAAAAAAAGTACTCTTTCTATTCTTATTAGTGACATTATCTAGTTTTTCTCAGCAAAAATCTATAGATAAATTAGTTGCTTCTCCAAATCCTTTTATTAACAACACTACTATTTTTGTTAATTCTAAAGTAAATCAAACTGTAATTTTAACTATTAGAAATGTACTAGGTAAAACTGTGTATTCGAAAGAAATTAAAGTTCGTAACGGGCGTAATTCTATTCCCTTTCAACGTAATGATTTAAAATCAGGTATGTACATATATGCAATTCAAAGTAACAAAGAAGTAATTTCTAAACGCTTTGTAATTAAATAAATGAGTTTAAATTTAACTATTTTAGGTTGTCATTCTGCTACTCCTAGAGTAAATGCACACCCTACATCCCAATATTTAGAAATTAACAATCGTCATTTTTTAATCGATTGTGGTGAAGGTACACAAAGACAAATGCGAAAATATAAAGTTGGTTTTTCTAAAATCAATCATATTTTTATATCTCACTTACACGGTGATCATTTTTTCGGCCTTATAGGCCTTATTTCTACTTTTGGTATTTTAAACCGAGAGAAAGACCTGCATATTTATGGTCCAAAAGGAATCAAAGAAGTTACTACGCTTCAGTTAAAGCTATCTAAATCTTGGACAAAATATCATATTCATTTTCACGAATTGGTATCTAATGAAAGTGAATTAATTTTTGAAGATGATAAGGTTTCTGTACACACTATTCCTTTAGATCACAGAGTTTATACTAACGGATTTTTGTTCCGAGAAAAAGAAAAACCAAGAAAATTACACATAGGTAAAATAGAGGAGTACAAGGAAATAGACACTTGTGATTATCATAATATTAAGGCAGGAAAAGATTTTGTGTTATCTACGGGTAAAATCATTCCAAATTCAGAATTAACGTTAAATCCTCCTAAATCCAAAAGCTTTGCTTTTTGTAGTGATACTGTTTACAAACCAAACATAGTTCCTATTATTAAAAATGTTGATTTACTATATCATGAAGCTACATTTTTAAAAAACAGAGAAGATCTGTGCGAAAGAACCAAGCATTCTACTGCAGAGCAAGCTGCTTCTATAGCCAATCAAGCAAATGCTACTAAGTTGATTGTTGGCCATTATTCTAGTAGATACCAAAACATAGAAGACTTTAAAAAAGAGGCGCAAACCATTTTTAAAAATGTAGAATTAGCCGAAGCTGGTAAGTTATATTCTACAAATACGGCTCCTGTTTCAATTTTAAATTAATACTGATTGGTTGATAATAAAACCAGCGTACAAGCTACTTCCGATTTGATTTCGTTTTCTTTTAAAAGTTTATAAAACTCAGTATTCTCAGTACCTGGATTAAAAATAACTCTACGTGGTTTTAGAGATACTATATATTCATAATATTCTTTCTGCCTTTCTGAATTTAAATATAATGTAACAGTGTCTATCGCTTTAAATGGTACTTTTTCTGTTTCTACAGCAACACCGATTACACTGCCACTTCTTAAACCAATTGCTGATGTTTTTATTCCTTTATCAGCCAATCTTTTAATAGCAATATTTGAATATCTCGTAGGATTTAAAGAAGCTCCGATAACTAATGTATGTTGTTTCATAAATGTTGAAGATTAGTTTAAATTAATTTTAAGGCGAGGAAAAAAATAAGGAATTATATGTCTGTTAAGACGTTTATATGATTGAAATACAAAAAAACTACTATTACTTATCTTTATTATATAATAATACAATTTATTTACCGAATTTCAAAGTAGTTTACCAAAACCAAGCGTTATTTCGGGTAAAATAATCGAAGCTCATAAAAGCAAAATAATATTTAAATAACAAAAAAACCAAAGCTACTAGCTTCGGTTTTTTTGTTATCAATAATTAGTTAATATTACCAACGGATCACTACCGATCCCCAAGTAAATCCACTACCAAAGGCAGCCAATACAACTAAATCATTTTCTTTAATCTTTCCTTTCTCCCAAGCCTCAGTTAAAGCAATAATTACAGAAGCAGCGGTAGTATTACCATACTTCATAATATTGTTATGTACTTTATCGTCACTCAATTGAAACTTCTTTTGAATGAACTGAGCGATACGTAAGTTTGCTTGATGCGGAATTAACATATCAATATCTTCTTTCTTTAACCCATTTGCTTCTAAACCTTCTATAATAGCTTCAGAAAAACGACCTACAGCATGTTTAAATACAAATTGACCATTCATGTGCGGATAGTAAGAAACATCTTCAGGGTCATTTGCTTCCATTATTTCAGGTACCCATCTACTAGTAGAAGGTCCCATTAATGCTAATTCTTCTGCATGTTTACCTTCAGAATGTAAGTGAGAAGATAAAATTCCTTTTCCTTCCTCTTCACTTCTAGACATTACTGCTGCTCCGGCTCCATCACCAAAAATTACAGTAACTCCTCTACCTCTTGTAGATTTTTCTAAACCTCCTGAATGATTCTCTGCACCAATTACAAGAATGTTTTTATACATTCCTGTTTTTATAAACTGATCGGCAACAGACATTGCATAAATAAAACCAGAACATTGGTTACGCACATCTAACGCACCAATAGTTGGCATATCTAACATATTTTGTATTTGTACTCCCCCACCAGGAAAATACATATCAGGACTTAAAGTTGCAAAAATGATAAAATCGATGTCATCTTTAGTCAACCCAGCTCTTTCAATTGCAATTCTAGAAGCTTTTGCTCCCATAACAGCAGTCGTATCTCCTGTTTTTGGGTCTATCCAACGACGCTCTTTAATACCTGTTCTTTCCTGGATCCATTCATCCGAAGTATCCATAAACTCTTTTAAGTCATTATTAGTAACCACATTATCTGGCACATAATAACCTAATCCTGTTATTTTTGAATTATACATATGCTATGTTATTCTTTTTGTTGTTTGTTTATTTGTAGCTTGTAAAAATAGTAATTTTTACTTTGATATAAAACTACCTTAAAAGATAGTCATTATTAGCACAAAAATGCCATATTGTCACAAAACTTATTTTGGTATTTTTTTTGACTACTACTCTATAGAAAACGAACTGTTGGTTCGAGTGTATTTAATTTTTTATCAGATTTTTAAAAGAAAATTAAATAAGTATCGAGAACACCTCGACTGCGCTCGATGAGACACAAATCAAACAAAATATATAATTATGAGCAAAGGAAGTATTAATGTGTCGGTAGAAAATATATTTCCACTGATTAAAAAATTCTTGTATTCTGATCACGAAATCTTTTTACGTGAGTTAATATCTAACGGAACAGATGCAACAACTAAATTAAAGCATTTAATTGCAATCGGTGAGGCAAAAACCGAATTAGGTGATGCTAAAATCGAAATAAGTATTGATAAAGAAGCAAAAACCATTACGATTAAAGATCAAGGTATAGGTATGACTGCTGATGAAGTAGAAAAATACATCAATCAAATTGCCTTTTCTGGAGCTGAAGAATTTTTAAATAAATATGAAGATGGTAAAAACGAAACTGGTGTAATTGGACACTTTGGTTTAGGTTTTTACTCTGCTTTTATGGTTGCTGAAAAAGTTGAGTTAATTACTAAATCATTTAAAGATGCCCCTGCTGCTCATTGGACATGTGATGGCTCTCCTGAATTTACTTTAGAAGCTCACGATAAAACTGATAGAGGAACTGAAATTATTTTACATGTTGCTGAAGATTCTTTAGAATTTTTAGAAGAGGCTAAAATTGGTGGTTTACTTAACAAATACAATCGTTTTAACCAAGTGCCAATTAAATTTGGAACGAAACAAGTTAACGATCCTGATTTTACTCCACAAACAACAACCGATGCTGAAGGTAAAGAAACTACTGAGCCTCACAAACAAATTGAGGTTGACAACATCATCAATAATACAAACCCTGCTTGGACGAAAGCTCCTGCAGATTTAAATGATGAAGATTATACAAACTTCTATAGAGAATTGTATCCAATGCAATTTGAAGAGTCTTTATTTCATATTCACTTAAATGTTGATTACCCGTTTAACTTAACAGGAATTTTATTCTTCCCTAAGTTAACACAGAACTTAGATATGCAAAAGGATAAAATCCAATTGTATCAAAACCAAGTGTATGTAACGGATAATGTTGAAGGAATTGTACCAGACTTTTTACAAATGTTAAAAGGTGTTATTGACTCACCAGATATTCCATTAAACGTTTCTCGCTCTGGCCTACAAGCAGACGGAGCAGTGAAGAAAATTTCTGGTTACATTACTAAAAAAGTAGGTGATAAATTAGCTTCTTTATATAAAAAAGATCGTGCTGATTTTGAGCAAAAATGGAACGATATTAAAGTAATTATCGAATACGGAATGTTATCAGAAGATAAATTCTTTGATAAAGCTAAGAAATTTGCTTTATACCCAACAGTTGCAGATACTTTTTTCACTTTTGATGAATTAATTGAGAAGACAAAAGATGCTCAAACTGACAAAGATGGTAATCACATAATCTTATACACTTCAAATAAAGAAGCACAACACAGTTATATTCAGGATGCAACTGCAAAAGGATATGAGGTAGTGGTTTTAGACTCTCCTATTGTATCTCACTTAATGCAAAAACTAGAAACTTCAGGTGAATCTAAAGTTCAGTTTACAAGGGTAGATTCTGATTTTATTGATAATTTAATCAAAAAAGACGAAGCTGTTATCTCTAAATTAACTGATGAAGAAAAAGAAACGTTAAAACCAGTTATTGAAGGTGTAATTGCATCTCAAACATATACTGTTCAATTAGAATCTATGGATTCCTCTTCTTCTCCTTTCTTAATCACTGTACCAGAGTTTATGCGTCGTATGAAAGAAATGCAAGCTTCTGGTGGTGGAGGTGGAATGATGGGAATGGGTAATTTACCTGAAATGTATAACTTAGTTGTAAATACAAATCACCCATTAGTTTCTGAAATCTTAAATGCAGATGAAGACAAGAAAAAAGGATTAATTACGCAAGCTTTCGATTTAGCTAAGTTATCTCAAAACCTTTTACATGGTGAAGATTTAACCAACTTTATTAAGCGTTCTTACGAATTAATTAAGTAAAATTTATAGTTACATATACTCTTAATATCAGTCGAGTATTTTATTTTGAAGCTTTTGCTAAAAATAAAATGTATCGAGAACATAACAGCCTCTTTGTATACTCAAAGAGGTTTTTTTTGTAAATCTTCTTAAAAATTCTACTAAACTAGTTTAATTACTAATACAAGTTTCTATTTTTGTAGTTCAGTATTAAGATAAAACAACAGTGATGGATACAGAAAGCAATCCAATTAATAAAGCAACACAATCTGAAGAGCTTACAAATACCCATTTTAAGCCAAAAACTAACGAGCAATTAAATATAGAAAATCCTAACAGGCAAAACAGAAGACAGGCTACTGAAGAGCAACTCAACAATCCGTTACATGGTGTTAAACTTGCGCAACTTCTAGAACGTTTAGTTGATCATTATGGTTGGGAATATTTGGCTGAACGTGTAAATATTCGTTGTTTTAAACACGATCCTACCATGAAATCGAGTTTAGGTTTTTTAAGAAAAACTCGCTGGGCTCGTGAACATGTTGAAGATGTTTATTTAGATATGTTAGAAGAACAACAGCAATAATATAATTTAAAAAATAGAAATCATTAAAATAACAAAAGCAAACAGCACACAAGCAAAACTTTTTTCTAAAATTAGTGTTCCTTCTTTTTTAACTGCACATGGTCATTCTGCTCCGCCTAAAGATATGGATGCTTATGTAGCTAACAACTTTAAAGAAAGTGATTTTATAAAAGAACTAGAGACTGCAGAAAATGAATATTATTTGTTAGAATATGAAAACAAAACTGCAGGCTATTCTAAAATAATCTTCAATAAAACCTGTAAAGATGTTGTTGCTAAAAACATCACTTATATGAGTAGGCTGTATTTACTTGAGGAATTTTATGGTTTAGGACTCGGTAAAAAATTATTTGATTTTAATGTAGCCTTATGCAAGGAAAATAATCAAACAGGAATTTGGTTAAACGTTTGGGTAGAAAACAAAAAAGCAATTCAGTTTTATGAAAAAGTAGGATTTAAAATAATAGGAAAAACTAATTTTCAAATATCTGCAACACACTCAAACCCGAATCATATTATGTATTTACAGTTTTAAACTCCAGCCAATTTATTTATAACAACTCTCATAAACATATGTTATTTTGCTAACTTTTTTTATTAAGTATATTTGTTCACAATCAAAAAAAACAACTATTTATGAAAAAGGTTCTTTTAACAATCTTAATTGTTACTACTTTACTTGCTTCTTGTAAACAAAATAAAAAAGACTCAGTTACAATCCCTGTTAAAGAAAACAGCGCTTTTAATACCTTATTAAAAGAGTACAATGAAGGAAAACTAGAATTAAAACCAATCGATGCTACTTTTGCTGGTAATAATCGGTTTAATGATCAATTTCCGAATACCTTATCTAAAAATCACCAAACAAAAACCACTGTTTTTTATCAAAAATACAAATCTAAACTAGTAAGTTTTAAAGACAATTCTTTAACTAAAAGTCAGCAAATGAGTAAAGCTGTTTTAGATTGGGATTGCGACATGGCCTTAGCTCAAAATAGTTTTAAAAATGATGCTTTAATGCCTATTAATCAAATGTGGACTATCAATTTAACGATGGGGCAATTAGGTAGTGGTAGCAGCGCACAACCTTTTGATACAGCCAAAGATTACGAGAACTGGCTAAGTAGGCTAAATGGTTTTCATGAGTGGTTGCAAACTGCTATAAAAAATATGCAACAAGGAATTAAAGAGGGTTATGTTTTACCTAAATCATTGATTAAAAAAGTGATTCCGCAGTTTAAATCATTAGCAGAAACTAAAATTGAAGCGCATTTATTTTATACACCAATTAAAAATTTTCCACCAAAATTTTCTGAAGCGGATAAAAAAATGTTAAAAAAAGCATATATAAATACTCTTGAAAACAAATTGATTCCTGTTTTTAAAAAAATGCATACTTTTTTAGCTACAGATTATTTAGAAGCAGGTAGAGCAAGTAGCGGAATTTCTGAAATACCAAACGGAATTGCTTACTATCAACATGCTATAAAAAACTATACAACTACAAAAATGACCGCTGATGAAATTCATAACTTAGGTTTAACTGAAGTTGCAAGGATTTTATCTGAAATGGAAAAAGTAAAAAAACAAGTTGGTTTTAAAGGAACTTTAAAGGATTTTTTTAACGATGTTCGTGAAAACAAAGCCTTAATGCCTTATAACACACCAAAGCAAATTATTGCTAATTTTAATGCGATTCATAATAAAATGAAACCGCAATTAGATAAACTATTTGGTAATAAGCCTAAAACAGCCTTTATCGTAAAACAAACCGAAAAATTTAGAGAAGCTTCTGCGAGTGCAGAATATAACCCAGGTTCTTTAGACGGAACACGTCCTGGTGTTTTTTATACACCGATTCCGGATGCTACAAAATACAATGTATTTTCTGATGAAGCATTATTTTTACATGAAGCGATTCCGGGGCATCATTATCAAATTTCGTTAACACAAGAAAATAAAGATTTACCAGATTTTAGAAAAACATTATGGTATAGCGCTTATGGAGAAGGTTGGGCTTTATATACTGAAAACTTAGGAAAAGAGTTAGGTTTATACACCGATCCTTATCAATATTTCGGAATGTTAGGAATGGAAATGCACAGAGCCATTCGTTTGGTTGTTGATACAGGAATGCACGCAAAAGGTTGGAGTCGTGAAAAAGCGATTCAATATTCATTAGATAATGAAGCTGAGGGCGAAGCAAGTATTATATCTGAAATTGAGCGTTATATGGCTAACCCGGGGCAAGCATTGTCCTACAAAATCGGACAGTTAAAAATACGCGAGTTACGTGCCAAAGCTAAAAAAAGTTAGGACCTTCATTTGATATTAAAGAATTTCATAATCAGGTTTTAGAAACAGGCTGTATTCCTTTAGCTTTATTAGAAAGTAAAATTAACACTTGGATTGCTAAAAGTAAGTAGTTTTTAGCACATTAAAATAAATCATAAAAAATCCGCTTTGAAAAACTCAAAGCGGATTTTTTATGCTAATTACAATTCTTTGGTAAAATAATTTTTAAGCATATAAACTTGTCCAAAAAACATTATCGTAAAAAAGAAACAAGCATATAACATTGTATTAGAAACGGTAAGACCTTCAAATAAGTTTGGCATCTGTACTTCTGATAAAAAACCTAAATTAATTTCAGGCATTTTAATCGATTTTAATGAGCTTCCCCTTGATACATATAAAATACTTGCCGTTAAAACACCTACAAGAACAATCCATATTTTAGTTGAAATTAAAGGTTTAGATTTATAAACCTCTATGTTTTCTTTTTGCAATATTGTATCCATCAAATTAGTTGTAAAATTTACAGACGGACGCTCTATTTCTATTTCTTTGATGTACTTTTTAGTAAAAGCATCAAGATTTTTTATGTCTTTATTTTCTCCCATAATGATTAATTAATTCGGGTTCTACTTTCTTTTCTACTATATTTAATAAACTTTTTCTAGCTCTGTGTAATTTTACTTTTACGTTTGCTTCCGAAAAATCTGTTACTTCAATAATTTCTTTTAAACTTAATTCATCAAAATAAAACATCCATAAAATAGCTCTTTCATCTTCAGGTAAACTTAGCATACAAGTATTTATTACCTCTGCTCGTTCTTTTCGTTCAATGCTCTCTAAAATACCTTCTGTAGATTTGATTTTATTAATGGTAATTTCGTCTATCGTGTCAATATTATATTTACCCTTATTCTTCTTTAAATTATCTAAAGAAGTTCGGTAACCAATTTTATAAAGCCAGGTAGAAAATTTTGAATCTCCTTTAAACTTATTTAAATTTTTATAAGCTTTAATAAACGTATCCTGAGAAATCTCTTCAGCCTCTTCCCTATTCTTTACCATTTTTAAAGCCAAAGTAAACACCATATTTTTATACCTCTCTACTAAGGTAGAAAATGCATTGGCATCACCCTTTAATACTTTATCAATATATGTTTGGTCGTTGTTAGTAGTCATTTTATTCTTTGACAGTGCATTCTTTTAAAAGGTTACATAAATTTTAAAAAAAGTTTTTTATTTTTTCTGTAACCTTTTTTTTAATAACACGGTCATACTTGCAAACACATTAAAAATAATCATTTAAAATTAAAAATATGGAAGTAGCAGTTGTATTTATGTTCTTATTCGCAATAATATTCGGAATCTTTTATTTATTCTATTCAACACGTAATAAAGAACGCTTGGCTTTAATAGAAAAAGGTGTGGATGCCAAAATATTTATGCAAGGAGAACGAAAAAAATCAACATTAACAGGTAGAATCATCGTTTTAAACTTAGCCTTATTATTAATGGGTATTGGCTTAGGTATTTTCTTCGGATTAATAATCGATACATACACATCTATTAATGAAGACGCTGTTTACCCTGCAATGATTTTTCTTATGGCAGGTGTAGGTTTATTTGCAGGCTTTAACATTACTAAAAAATTAGATAACGAGTAAACCTATATAATATCTTATAATGTTTAAAGAGAGTGAAACAATGTTTCATTCTCTTTTTTGTTTTTGTAATTTAGTAACCTAAATTTTTATTTGAAATGAAAAAACTAACATTATTATTTTTTATAATTACCTCAACACTAATAGCACAAACAGATGCTAAAATTTACGATATTATAAATACTATTTCTTCGGATAGAATTAAAGCGGACATAAAAACGCTTACAGAGTTTGGTACAAGAAATACTTTTTCTGATACCATTTCTAACACGCGTGGTATTGGCGCAGCAAGACGTTGGATAAAATCTGAATTCGATAAAATATCTACCGATTGTAACAATTGCATAAACACAATGTATCAGAAAGATTTCGTTACCAAAGAAGGCAACAGAAGAGTTCCTCATGATGCTTGGATTGTAAATGTTGTAGCGATACAAAAAGGAACCAAATATCCTAACAGATATGTTATTATGAGCGGTGATATTGATTCGCGTGCAAGTAATACAATGGATTTTACAACCGATGCTCCTGGTGCAAACGACAACGCATCTGGTATGGCCGGTACAATTGAAGCTGCTAGAGTTTTAAGTAAATATCAATTTGAAAGTAGTATTGTGTATGTTGGTCTTTCTGGTGAAGAACAAGGCCTTTTTGGTGGTGCAGGATTGGCTAAATATGCTAAAAAGCAAGGTTGGGATATTATTGGTGTTTTAAATAATGATATGATTGGTAATATTACCGGTGTGGATGGCGTAATTGACAATCGTAGTTTTAGAATTTTTTCTGAACCAGTACCTGCTAATGAAACCGAAAGACAACGAAAAATGCGTCGTTTTTATGGTGGTGAGGTTGATGGTATTTCGCGTCAATTAGCTAGATATATTCATAAAACAACAAAAACCTATATGCCCGAAATGAATCCGATGATGATTTATAGATTAGATCGTTTTGGTCGTGGCGGGCATCACAGGCCTTTTAATGATTTAGGTTTTGCAGGAATTAGAATTATGGAAGCTCATGAAAACTACACACAACAACACCAAGATATAAGAATTGAAAAAGGCATAGAATATGGCGATACTTTTAAACATGTAAACTTTGGTTACGCAAAAAAACTAACCTCAGTAAACGCAATTACAATGGCTAATTTAGCGTTGGCTCCACCTAGCCCGAAGGAAGTTGCTATAGGCGGAATAGTAGAAGCTTCTGCAAAATTAAAATGGAATAAAGTTAAGGGTGCTAAAGGTTATAAAATTTATTGGAGAGACACCACGTCTCCTACTTGGGATAATGCTAGATATGTAGAGACTACTGAATTTACTTTAGACGGAATTGTAATTGATAACTTCTTCTTCGGTGTAGCATCTGTAGGACAAAACGGGCATGAAAGCGTTGTTGTTTTTCCTAATAAAATTATGCGATAATATTTAAAAAACTATATCGTTATTAAATAAGTTATAGATAATAATTAAATTTAAGTACCTTAGAAAACTCTTAAAAAAACAACAAAATGCAATTAGAAGAACTTGTTATAAAATTTAAAGAAAAGGATGTAAAGGCTTTTGAAAAACTGCATCAAATGTATAATAAAAGTGTAGAAGGTGTTATTTTTAATATTGTAAGAGATAGAGAAATTGCTGAAGAAGTAACACAAGATGTTTTTATTAAAGCTTGGAATAATGTAGATTCTTATTCACAAAAAAAAGGACGTTTCTTTACATGGATTATCAATATTGCTCGTAATGCCGCGATTGATAAAACGCGATCTAAAAATTTTAAGAACAGTTCTAAAAACCTTGACGCTCAAATTTTCGTAGATATATTAGAGACTTACGATAGTTTAGACTCAAGAACTGATACCATTGGTATTAAAAACTTTGTTAACAAGTTAAAAGACACTTGTGTTAAGGTAATTGAATTACTTTATTTTAAAGGTTTTACGCAAAAAGAAGTTTCAGAGAGCTTAGACATGCCTTTAGGAACCGTTAAAACGAGAAACAGAAATTGTATTAATGAATTAAGAATAATGCTTAAATAATGGAAGCAAAAAAACACATAGAATCTGGTACACTAGAACTTTATATTGCTGGCGCACTTTCTGAAAAAGAAAATGAGCAAGTTTATAAATTAATAATGGAGCACCCAGAAATTTTAAAGGAAGTAAGAGAAATAGAAAAATCAATTTCTTCTCTTACAGCCCATGTTGCTCCGAAAGAAAGTAAGAACTCTTTTAAAGACATTTTAATTAAAATGTTACAAGAAAAAGAGCGCACAACCAAAGTTATTCCGCTAAATACTTCGAAAAATAATTGGCTTACTTATGCTGGTTGGGCAGCAACTTTAATTATTGGTAGTACTTTACTTTTGTCAATAAATAAAAACAATAATTTACAGGCCGAGTTAGATACAATTAATCAAGCAAAGGATCAGTTTGAAATTCAATTAGAAAAATCGAATACGTATTTAGCGCAAAACGAAAGCTTATTAAAAGTAATAAGAGATAAAGATATTGTTACTGTGCCTTTACAAGGGCAAAAAGTACTTCCTGAAGCATATGCAAAGGTTTACTGGAACAAAAACACAAAAAACATTTACTTAGATGTACAAGGATTACCAGATCCTCCTAAAGGAAAAGTATATCAAGTATGGTCTTTAAAACTTGATCCTTTATCTCCTACTAGTTTAGGAACTATAGATAATTTTACAGCTAGTAAAAACAAAGTGTTTACAATAAGCAATCCTAATGAATCTCAAGCATTTGGTATTACATTAGAACCTGCAGGTGGTAGTATATCTCCTAATTTAGAGCAATTATATACGCTAGGAGCTGTCTAATTAATCTTTACATACATCATAAATATAGCCGCTTAAAAGCGGCTATATTTATTTACAACAAACTTATGTGCATTAAAATAATACCCTGCTTATATAGCTTAATTATAGAGACAGTAATGTATATAACTCCATATTTGCCTTCACTTAATTGTATTTAATTACACAACGACTATCTTTCCTTTTAGTATTCTGTTGATTTCTTCTAGTATTACATCGTTTTATTATAGTCTAAAAACCTTTATTTACTAATATAGGCTATGAACTTAAGATGTTTGTGGGCTACTTAAAAGATTAATAATTGTTAAAACAATACACTAGTTATATACTTCATAAAATGAACATAGCCGCTTAAAGCGGCTATGTTTTGTTATCACTAATCCTTCTAAAAAAAATGATAACAGCTAATAATTGTCCCCCCGAACAACTATATGCTTTAAAATGAATATCTTATTGATGCCTTTACCGAAAAAGGTGTCCCAGGTGTAAAATGAATTTCTTCTACTGAATTAGGTTCGTTCTGTAATCTAGATTCTGTTGCAAACTGTGTCTCATTCCAGTTTACATCAAATAAATTATCGATAGCCAAACCAAGCGTTATATCATTCATCTTATAACTAATATTTGCATCGGTAACAAAATAACCTTCTGCTACAATCGAATTATCTTCATTTGCAGGTCTATCTCCTAAATATCTATAATCGATACCTCCTGAAAAATTATTAAAATTATTTACTGATAATCCTCCTGTTACAGTAACTATAGGTGCCAATGGTATATTATCTTCACCTGATGGTGTTCCTAAGCTTTTTGCATTAGTCAATGTAGCATCACTATTTAAATACAACCATTCGTTTATTTGGTATCTAAACCCTAAGTCTAATCCAAAACGTTCTGTTTTTCCTGAAGGTTCTATAATACCCGCATCACCAACATACACCAATTCATCTTCAGATAATAAAAACCATAAGGCGGTGTTTATTGCTACTTTTGATGTAGGTTTCCATACATTTCCTATATCTAAACCGTATGCTCTTGGTAATGTTTTTCTATTTGGTTGTTTAGCTACTACCCTAGTATCATTTGTATGAAACCCAATTCCTGATTTTAAAAACCACTGAGTTTTAGCATTGGGAGTATACGTTATACTTACTTTAGGATTTACAATTACTTTTGATTTTGAAAATGTTTTATATTCATCTAACAAATAATCATTGTATGAAAAATTTAAATAATCTAAACGCAAAGCAGGTGCTATTGTAAACTTACCTAATTCAAATTCACTATTTAAAAAAGAATAATAATTTGTTTGATGCACTGCTCCTAACTGAATTTCATCTAAAACTTGTTTTCTTTGTAAGGTGTGTGACAGCTCTAAATTATTAATTATATCTGCTCTTAAACCTGTTCCGAAAGTTACAGTTACAGGTGTGTTAGAAAGCTTTGTTTTCTTTTTAAACTGTGTATTAAATCCATAAATATCTCTATTTTCTGTTTGTTTAATTTGATCACCGTTTATAGGATCATCTAAGAAAAAAGTAAAGTTAGAAAATAGGTTAAAATTATAGTTTGAATAGAAAACGTTAGAAATAACATTTACATCGTTTTTTAAAACTTTAGAATGTTCTAAATTAATATTTGTTCTAGAAGTTGTTCCTCCTTCAGTATCATCGATACTTCCAAATCGAGTAATATTTCCATTAGCAACTTCTCTTACCGGAATTTGACCCGATGCATCCCATTTACTTGTAAAGTGCGATGCTGATAATGACAAACTGCTATTATCTTTTAAAAACGTTTTGTATTTAGAAAAAAGATTGATTCTGCTAAAATTCTGAGGAGATTCTACAAAACCATCAGTTGACAAATACTCTATCGCTACATAAGCGTTATCTGTACTGTTCTTATCTAAAAGGTTAAACATTCCTAATGTTCTAAAGGTATTAAACTGCCCTATTCCTACTTCTATTTGACTTTCATCTAAATACGACTTTGTTTTAAAATCTACATAACCGGCAGTATTAAAATCACCTTTACTAGCATGATATGGTCCTTTACCAAAGTTTATTTTTTCTATTGTTTCCGGAATTAAAAAATGTAAATCGCTATATCCTTGTCCGTGCGCATGAGAAACCATATTTACTGGTATTCCGTCTACAGATAATGCTAAATCGGTACCATGATCAATATCAAAACCTCTTAAAAATATTTGCTCTGCCTTTCCTCCTCCAGCATGCTGGCCTATAAAAAGGCCTGGTACTTTTTGTAAAATTTGTTGTGAAGAACTTACTGGTTTCTTATCTAAATCTATTCTAACAAAATTTTGCAAAGGGTCTTGCTTACTCGACAATGTCATTTCATCTAACATAAAACTCTTCATCGATAAGGTTATGACATTTGCTTTGTTAAAGTCTTTTTTGGTTAATTGTATTATTTTTTTTTCGTATCCTAAAAGACGAAACTCTACAAAATCTCCATCTTTAGCTTTATCAATCACAAATTTTCCATTTAATTCGGTATGCGTATGGCTATTACTAGTAACATTATAGACGTATACGTTCTCTAAATGTTTGTTTTTTTTATTCATTACTTTGCCAATAAACTCTTGTGAGAACATGTTAAAGCAACTTAAAAAAGTTACAAATAATAGTAGTTTAGTTTTCAAAATGATAGATTTTTTATTAGATATTTAAAATTTTCTTCTCCATCAAAGGTCCTAATTCAAAAGAACTTTCCAAAAGTTCTTTTCTTATTTTTTTTGCTTTTTCTTCTATACCATTTGCTTTATATATTTCTGCAATATGGTACTGAACTGATGGTTCGAAAGTTTTTCCTAATACACTATCATTTACAATTTGTAATGCCTTTTTATACTCTTTGTTTTTATAGTAATACCAAGCTAATAAATCATACGATTGCGGAGTTGGCCTACTATTTATTTCTTTTTTTATATAAGGGAATGCTTTTTCAGAATCATTAAATTCTTCAAGATATAATTTCGCTAAATGTTGATTATACATTACACCATATTGGGCATTTTTTATACTTGATAAATAAAGATCTATATTATTCTTTTTAGATATAGAGTCATTTTGAAACTCTGCTATTTCAGACTTTAATAAAAAGTAATCTGGCGAAAAATGTTTATCACTTATAATATCTAAAATTCGCAATGCTTCTTTGGGGTTTCTATCATGCGAAAACACAATCCAAGCAATACCTTTTTTCGCATACGCGTTGTTATTATCTAACGCTAAACTCTTTAAATATAAATTGTAAGATTCTTTTATTTGACCATTATGACCATAAAAATCAGCTAAATTCGTATAACTCCATATTTTAAGAGCTTTATCATTAGCTTCTTCGGCTTTTTTCATTCCTTTTTCCATAAAACGAATTGCAGAAGTTAAATCTCCCTGATGATCATGCCATTTAGAAACTCTTATTAAATAATCAAAATCTGAATAATCTTCAATTTCAGACAAATATTTAGATGCTTTTTCTGTATCACCGAGTTCTAAGTAAACATCGAAAAGCATTTTATTAGTGCTATTTAAATTATCACCATTTATTGCTGCTTTTTTTAATAATTCTAACGACTCTTTAAATCTATGTTGTGATATGTAATTTCTTGCTAATGCTCGTAAACTCGATGAGTTACTAAAATTAGTTTTTATGTTTATTTGAAGCAATTTATTTTCTGCTTCTATTAGGTAAAAGATATTACCTTTTGATGAAAAAAGCATTGTGTTCGCACTTGCAATCTTTGTTAAATAAGGGTATTGGGAAGGTTGATTGTTTAATTTATTTTGCCAAAAATCAAGTTCTTTTTGGGCTAAAAAATCAGATACGTTTATTGTATTATTTAAAAAAATATTATAATCTAACTCTTTTGCTATGTTTACTTCTTTAGAAGTTGAGCAACTTACTAATATGCTTAAAATAGCGAACGAAAGAATTGTTTTTAATGTTTTCATAATCAAGAAGGATTAAATATCAATTTTAAAAAAACTGGCTGCCAATTAATCAGCAACCAATTTTCATTAAGGGGAATTCATTAATTTTAATATTATTACCAAGGGCTAGCTAAGTAAGGGAAAGACGTTAAAAACTCTTTATCATTAGCACTTACATTATCGTCTGATAAAGTTGGATTCTCAGACATTGTTAAACCAGTTTCACCTCCGAAGATTAAAATTAGTTCTACCGTAATTACATCATCAGCTAAAGCTCTACCTGTTAATACATTTGGCCCGTCATAAAATGTTGTTTTACCATCTAAAGACACTGTTAAAACATCTGTTGCTAATACACCTGCAAATGCTGCTGCATCAAAACCTAATGCGTTTTCATCTCCTTCATTAAAATAAGCAGGACTTAAAGCTTTTAAATTTGTTTCAAACATTGTTGCAAATGCAGCTCCCTGATTAGAAGGTATTGTTACATTAAACATGTCTTTTTTATCACTATCTACAAATACAGTGTTAATTGCTGGGCGGCCCATTTGATCTTTCTGTACATAAGTTCCTATAAAGCTAATTGGAGTATCATAATCCATATTATCTTCATCATCACTACAACTTGTTAGCGTTAAAAACGATAACATTAATATTGTTACTATTCTTATAGGCTTAAGCTTAATTCTCGTAGGCTTTGTTAAAATAAAGATTGATAGAATTGAAATTACTATGTTTTTTATATTTTTAAGTTTCATAATTGTAGAATTTAAAATTTAATTAATGATTATTGCTTAGCTTTAGTTTCTACCCAAGTATTAATATTACCTGATCCTCCAATCATCGATTTAGGTACTTCTACAACAACAGACAACACATTTGTTCCTTTAAAAGTATCAGAACCTGGGTTATCAAATCCATCTGCTGTACCTCCAATAATTTCACCATATTTAGCAAAATCCATAAAAAAAGGATCATCTCTAGGTCCTGCGAAAAACTTCATTGCTCCTTTAACACCTATCATTGGGCTAGAACCGTACGGTGTTATTGACACACCATATTCAGAACCATCTTGTGGTAATGAACTATTTAAACCTGTTGACGATGGTTCATAAGGACCAAAGAAATACATTTTTCCATTTCTTGGAATTGCTTGAATTACTAAATCTTCTATATAATCTAAATCAGTATCAATATTAAATTCAATTAAAACATTCTCATCAAACTTAGCCGCACTTGTTGCTGTTGGACTTAATAAACCTTGAATATTTGCCACAAAGACTAAATTATCTGTGTCTTCTGCTTGGAATGCATAAAAATCTGTAATATCACTTGAACCTCCTTTTACATCTGGAGCTTCAATATGATCTGCTGCAAAAAGTATCAATCCTATTAAAGCAAAAGCTCCTGCTCCGATAATTAATTTTATTTTCTTCATGATTATAAATTTATTAGTTAATTATTCATTCACTCTTACTTACGAGAAAATCTCTCTTACGGTTTTATTTATTATTGTTTTTTTTTAAAATAAAGCTCTATAAATACAACACATAAGCACACATTATTTTTTTATATGAATAACAAATAGCTATTATATATTTTGTATTTTACGGTATAAAATTTGGTTGATTTTAAAAAAATGACAAAAAAAATACTTAAATATTTAGGAGTTCTTCTAGTTCTATTTCTTATGCTGTATGCTATTGGTCCTAAAGCCGAAAAACCAACCTTAACAACTCAATTACCTATTAACAAAATGAGTTTGTTAGAAATACAAAATGCTGTTTACGTTGAGAATGATAACGCAAGTATTAGATTAGGTAATCATTCTCGGTTAATTTGGGCAGATAGCATTCCGAAGAAAACAGAATATTCAGTAGTATATCTCCACGGATTTTCTGCAAGCCCTGCAGAAACTGAAATTATTTACACCAATTTTGCAAAACGATATGGAGCTAATTTATATGCTCCTCGTTTATTTAAGCACGGTTTAAAAGACAAAGAGCCTCTATTGAATTTTACTGCTGAAGGATATTTAGAATCAGCAAAAAAAGCAATTGCTATTGGTAAACAATTAGGTGAAAAAGTAATATTAATATGTGTGAGTACTGGTGCTACTGCTGGTTTGTTTTTAGCTTCTGAAAACCCAGAAATTGCAGCACTAATATTATCCTCTCCTAATATTGATGTTTATGACACCAACTCTAATTTAGTTACAAAGCCTTGGGGAAAACAAATTTTAAAATTAGTAATGGGTGATAATTATCAAACTTGGCAACCACCAAATGGCGCTGAAAAATATTGGTATGCAAAATATAGAATTGAAGCTATTATTCAGCTGAAACTATTAATAGGAACTACAATGAAACAGAACGTTTTTGAAAAAATAAAACAACCGCTGTTTATGGCGTATTACTATAAAAATGAAGAAGAGCAAGACAAAACCGTTTCTGTAAAACGTATGAAAGAAATGTATAATCAAATCTCTACTACTGACAAAAACAAATATCAAGTGGCAATTCCGGAAGCAAAAAATCATTCTATTGCTTCTAAATTTTTCACTGAAGAATATAAAACCGTAGAAAAAGAAATATATTATTTTGCTGATACAGTTTTAAAATTAAAAACAAAATAAAATGAGTAAGATTCTTATCACTGGTGGAACAGGATTAGTTGGAAAACAACTTCAAAAAAAACTAGAAGAAAAAAACCATAGTGTTGTTGTACTTACCCGAAGTCCGACTTTAAAAAATGAATTTAAATGGGACATCTCTAAAGAATATATTGATGATAATGCTTTTAAAGACGTTACACATATTATTCATTTAGCAGGAGCTGGTATTGCTGATAAAAGATGGACCGCTAAACGCAAAAAAGAACTTATTAATAGCCGTGTACAATCTGCTAACTTGCTTTTTAAAAAAATAAAAGATTTAAAAATTGATTTAAAAGGTTTTATTTCTGCTTCAGGAATTGGTTATTATGGCGCTGTTACTTCTAACAAAATATTTACGGAAGACGATGCTCCTGAGAATGATTTTATTTCTAAAGTTTGTGTCGAATGGGAAAATGCCGCTCATCAATTTAAACAACTAAACACTTCGGTTACTATTTTAAGAACTGGTATTGTACTTACTAAGTTAGGTGGTGCTTTACCCAAAATAAATACGCCTTTGTTTTTAGCTGCTTTAGGTACTGGCAAGCAATACATGCCTTGGATTCATATTGATGATTTATGTAACATGTATGTAAAATCGGTTGAGGATGTTCGTTTTATAGGAATATATAATGCTGCGGCTCCTGAACATGAAACGAATAAAAGTTTTACTAAAAAATTATCAAAAACTATTGCTAAACCTATATTTCCTCTTAATGCTCCATCATTTGTTTTAAAAATAGTATTAGGGGAAATGTCTTCTATATTATTAAAAGGCAGCAGAGTATCTTCTGTAAAAACATCTGCTATTTATTCTTTTATTTTTACTGATTTAAAATCAGCTTTAAAAAACATTTATCATAATGAATGATAAACTAAAAAATCCGGTTTGGTATTCTTTAAATGAAACTCATAAAAACATAGCCATTAAATATGATGGCGTACAATTTTACGATCCTGAAATTTGCCCTTTTGGGGCTTTTACCGATCACTTAAAAATAACTGCTGCTATAAATGAATATGCTAAACTTACTGACACTTTTTTCTTGGTTACAGAAAATGAAATTCCTGTTTACGATACTAATATTGTTTCTTTTGATAAAAAAATAGCGGGTTGTCAAATGGTGTTGCAAGATTTAATTGAGATGGCAATTACGGAGAAAATTATACCTCTTACATCTAAACACATCAATGAAGTTTATGATTTAGTTTGGTTAGTTATGCCAGGCTACTTTAAAAAAAGAACTTTTGAAATGGGTAAGTACTTTGGTGTTTTTAAAGACAACAAACTCGTTTCAATAGCCGGACAAAGAATGCAAACCAACGATTTTATTGAAGTAAGCGCTGTAGTTACACATCCTGATTATACTGGTAGAGGTTTTGCTAAACAACTAACTACTCATGTTACTAAAGAAATATTAAAAGCAAACAAACATCCTATTTTACATACCACAAAAGGAAACACCGCTATAAGCCTATATGAAAAGTTAGGTTATAAATTAACTCGCGAAATGAATTGGTGGCTTTTTCATAAAAAATAAAAAGCCCAGACAGTACTGTCTGAGCTTTTTTTAGAAGAAAATAGTATTTACTTTTTAGTAATAGTCATATTCATATTTGTTGTTAAATCCTGTCCTTGAACTTTCATTAACATTTCTATTTTAGATGTTAAAGCCACACCTGTTTTTTTATCAATATTCATGGTTCCTGTAATATTACCTGTTCCAACTCCTTCTACATTACCAGAAATATCTAACAGTACATTTTTAGCAGTAATTGAATTTACTTTATAAACGAAATTCAATTTCATTCCGTTTGCATCTTTATTCATAGACCAAGTATCACCAACTGAAACTTCTTTTTCAGGGTAAACTACATTACTAGATTGTTGTGTTAAATTATTTGCTCCAGGAACATTAGGTTCAATTTTTGTTTCGATAACCTTACCTAAGTTATCTCCTTTCGTTGTAATTAACACCTTCATCATTGGTGCCATTTGAGCCTTCATAACTTCATCTGTAGGACTTAATTCTTCCTCTTTTTTACTAGAGTCATATGACATAAATTGACCTCCTTGTGCAACATTCATTACCATATTAGTAATTTTCATATCACTTTCGTAAGTGTTATCAGAAACTGCTTTAATTTCTTGATGCATTGTCATTTCTGTATTCATAGTCATTAAACCTGCACCCATTTTTTGAGCTATTTCCATTTTCATTTCATAAACATCGCCTTTTTCATAGTTTAAACGAAGTAATACTTTCTCTTGACCTACACTTACCATTGTTATACCTAATAACAATACAACTAATAAATTTTTCATCTTTTAAATTTTATTTTTTAATTATTCTATTAGCGAATATACACAAAAACAAAAAAGGCTTAGAAAAATTTCCTAAGCCTTTGTTTACTATACTATGTTGTTATTTAAAAATCTTGATTTACATCCCAAGATTCTAATATTTCTTTTAATGTTTTAATAAACATTCCACCTAAAGCTCCATTTACAACTCTATGATCGTAAGAATGAGCAACAATCATTCTTTGACGAATTCCTATAAAGTCACCGTCTGGAGTTTCAATAACAGCTGGTTTCTTTACAATTGCTCCTAAAGCTAAAATAGCTACTTGGGGTTGATTTATAATTGGTGTTCCTGTAATACTTCCAAAACTACCTACATTTGTAACAGTGTAAGTACCTCCTTGAATATCGTCTGGTTTTAATTTATTTCCACGAGCACGACCTGCTAAATCATTTACTTGTTTAGTCATTCCTACTAAACTTAACTGATCTGCATTTTTAATTACCGGTACAATTAAATTACCATCAGGTAAAGCTGCTGCCATACCTAAATTAACATTTCCTCTTTTAATAATCTTATCGCCATCAACAGCAATATTAATCATCGGATGTTTTTTAATTGTTTGAGCAACGGCTTGCATAAAGATTGGCGTAAAGGTTAACTTCTCTCCTTCTCTTTGTTGATATGCGTTCTTTACTTTATTTCTCCAAGTAACAATATTGGTAACATCTATTTCTATAAACGACTGCACATGTGCAGATGTTTGAACAGAATCTACCATATGTTTGGCAACTAATTTACCCATACGTGTCATTTCGATAACTTCGTCTTGACCGCTTAAAGTAACTGGTGCTGCTTGCGCTTTTGCTTTAGGCTTTTCAGCTTTAGCAGGAGAAACAACATCTTTAGGTTGATTACCTCTATTTTCTAAATAAGATAAAATATCTGTTTTAGTAACTCTTCCTTCTTTTCCTGTTCCTTTTATAGTTTCTAATTCAGAGAAAGAAATCCCTTCTGTTTTTGCTATATTTTTTACTAAAGGAGAATAAAAACGATCACTAGATGAAGTATCAATAGCTCCAGAAACTTCTTCCTTAGCATCTTCCACTGTTTTCTCAACTGCTACCACAGCTTCTTTTACTTCTGCTTTTTTTGGTGCATCGTTTGAAGGGGTATCACCACCTTCTGTTTCAATAATGGCAATAGTTTGCCCTACTTGAATAACATCATCCTTACCAAATAATATTTCTACTAAGGTTCCTTCAACTTCACTAGGTACCTCACTATCTACTTTGTCTGTCGCTACTTCAACAACAGTTTCATCAATCTCAATAGTCTCTCCAATTTCTTTAACCCAAGAAGTTATCGTTGCTTCTGCAACACTTTCACCCATTTTAGGTAACTTCAATTCGTATCTAGCCATAGTATAAGTTTTTTAACGCTTGCGAAGTTACTAAAAAGCTAGCATTTTATTGAGTTTTTAGCATTAAAATATTTACAAAAAAAACAATTACTTTAAACTATTCACAATAAAAAGTCGATTTAACAAAGTATTCCGTTTTTAAAAACAATAAGTCTCTTATATAATTATCGATTTGTCAATTAAAAATGACTTATTTAAAATTAATAATACCTTTTACAATTAATTAATAAAAGAATAGAAATAGTATTAAAAAGTTGTTTTAAGTACTAATTTATTACTTTTACTTGCATCAATAATTTAATTATAAACAACAATATCTCTTTTTGTCTGCATCAATTAAACAACTTAGCTTTTTACATACTTGGCGTCCTTACCAAGATAAAATACTATCTAATTTTTCTAAGCACATAGAAGATAATCATTTTCATATTGTTGCTCCGCCTGGTTCTGGAAAAACTATTTTAGGTATTGAAATTTTAAAAAGAATAGGTAAAAAAACGATCGTATTAGCACCAACTTTAACAATTCGTAATCAATGGGAAAATAGATTGCAAGAGTTTTTTACGGAAGATTGTGATTTTAAAGAATTCTCTTTTGATATAAAAAAACCTGCTGATATTACCTTCTCTACTTACCAAGGTTTATATTCTTTTTACAAAACATTTGACAATAAAGAAGATTACTTTTTATTCTTCACCAAAAACAATATTGAGGTATTATTGCTAGACGAAGCACATCATTTAAAAAGTGAATGGTGGAAATGTTTGTATGAATTAAAACAGCAACATTTACAAACAATAATTGCGCTTACCGCAACGCCACCATACGATAGTGAGGTTTCTGAAATTCAAAAATATTTTAATTTATGTGGTGAAATTGACGATGAAATTCTGGTACCAGATTTAGTAAGAGAAAATAATTTATGTCCACACCAAGATATCATTTACTTTTCTAAACCCGAAAGTAAAGAGATTAATACTATTGTTGATTTTAGATTGAAAACAGCTCATTTTATTACTAATCTACTAAAAAATAAAGAGTTTATTAACTTTATAAAGCAGCATCGGTTTTATACCAAAACCGAAGAAAACATAAACGAAATTTATAAGTTTTCTGCTTTTTTTTCTGCAATACTTATTTTTTTAAATGAAGCTGGTATCGTTATTTCAAGAGAAAAATTATCAATATTAGGTTTTGAAAAAGATGAGTTTGTTGAGTTCCCTAAAATAACACATAAATGGATTGAAATTCTATTTCAGCATATTCTTGTTATCGATAGAAACGAATTAATTGTGCATGAAACTTACATTAATTCTTTAGAGAAAAAACTAAGAAAACTATCTCTATACAGTAATAAAAAAGTTAATTTAATTGGAAATACTTTTTTATATAAATCACTTAGCAATAGCCCTAGTAAATTAAAGAGTATCGTTGCTATTGTAAAACAGGAACAAATCAATTTAAAAGAGCAACTACGCTGTGTTGTATTATCTGATTATATCAGAAAAGAATATCTTGATATTACTGCTACCGAAGTGAAAAGTATTGAAAAATTAGGTGTCATACCAATTTTTCATCATATAAGAATAAGTACAAAAAATAAACAAAACTTGGCTGTATTGTCTGGTAGTTTGATAATTATTCACTGTAGTTGTATTGCTAAATTAGATTTAATCGATTCGATAACAAACTACACACAAACTCCTTTAAGCTCTGATACGGAGTTTGTAATTATACAATCAAAATCATCTTCTAAAAACACGTTAGTAGCAACTATTACAAAATTATTTCAATTAGGTCATATTAAAATTTTAGTGGGGACTAAATCTTTATTAGGTGAGGGATGGGATGCACCCGCTATTAATAGTTTAATTTTAGCTTCTGTAGTAGGTTCTTTCGTTACTTCTAATCAAATGCGTGGTAGAGCTATCAGAATCGATAATAACGAACCTAATAAAACAGGAATTATATGGCATTTGGCATGTATTGATACTTCTGATATTTATGGCGGAAAAGATTTAGAGGTACTTAAAAAACGTTTTGATGCTTTTATAGGTATTTCAAACAATGATGAAAATATTATTTCTAACGGAATTGACCGTTTGGGTTTACCCAATGTTATTCTTGATGAAAACATAAACAGACTAAATGATAACGCTAAAACTATTTCTAAAAACAGGACTTTAATATCAGAAAAATGGAAAAATACTGTCCGTTTTAAAAAAGAAGTTGCTCACGAAATAAAACTGTATCATAAAAAAGATCAATCTTTTTTAAAACAAAAAAAAACCTATTTAAACGATTTTGTTAAGTATTCAATTCTTGAACTTTTAATTAGTCTCGCATTATTTTTTCCTCAATTTATCTTCAAGAACTTTAATTTAATAGCGTATAAAGGTTTTTACTATTTTTTATATTCTTTACTAACTACCCTAGGTTTATCGTTTGGTTATAAATTGTATAAAACCTTTAAAATGTATTTTCACTATGGCCTTGTTCATAAAAAAATACGTAAAGTGGCTTATGCTATTTTAAACTCTTTATATGAATTAGAAGAAATAACCACTCCAAAAAAAGAAATTAACATCGTTGTAGATTTACTCTCTATGGGCGATGTTACTTGTACTATTAATGGTGCTAATAGATACGAAAGCAATTTATTTATTAAGACCTTAGAAGAGCTGTTACAACCTATTGACAATCCCAAATATTTAATAATTAAAACCAATTGGTTTCGTAAAAAATTAAACACTCAAAATTTTTATCCTGTTCCTGATATTTTAAGCAAAAGAAAAGAACAAGCGTTACTATTTCAAAAACATTGGAATCATCAACTTGGTAAGTCTAAACTTATTTACACGAGAAGTATTCGTGGACGAAAACATCTTTTAAGAGCAAGATTATTTCATGTTCATAACATACACAATGAAATTACAAGGAAAAATATAATTTGGAAATAACCCTGACCTTTAAGTTATTTAAACCCAATTTTTAGGTTTTGCTAAAACCTCTAATAATTTAGCTTCTTCACTCCCTTTTTCTGGTTCTTGATTATAAACCCATTGAACTACAGGTGGTAAACTCATTAAAATACTTTCGATACGACCGTTTGTTTTTAATCCAAATAAAGTACCTCTATCATGCACTAAATTAAACTCAACATAGCGTCCTCTTCTAACTTCTTGCCAATCTTTTTGTTCTTTATTATATGTTATATCTTTTCTTTTTTCAACAATAGGTACATATGAGTTTAAGAAACTATTACCTACCTCTGTTACAAAGTTGTAACGGTCTTGCATTGAAAACTCTTCCGTTTGCTTTAAATAATCAAAAAACAAACCACCAATTCCACGAGCTTCATTTCTATGAGCATTCCAAAAATAATTATCACACGTTTCTTTAAACTTCGGATGAAATGCTGCGCTATGTTTATCGCAAGCATCTTTACAAACCGAATGAAAATGTATCGCATCTTCATCAAACAAATAATAAGGTGTTAAATCTTGTCCTCCACCAAACCATTGGGTAACTATATTTCCATCGCCATCATACATTTCAAAATAACGCCAATTTGCGTGTACCGTTGGTACAAACGGATTTTTAGGGTGCAATACTAAACTTAAACCACAGGCAAAAAAATCACCGCTCTCAACACCAAATTGTTTACGTAAAGCTTCTGGTAACTCTCCAAAAACTTTAGAAATATTTACGCCTCCTTTTTCAAAAATGTTTCCATTTTCTATTACACGAGTTCTTCCTCCACCGCCTTCTGTACGTTTCCAGTTATCTTCTTTAAACTTTGCTCCTCCATCTACTGCTTCTAATTTAGCCGTAATTGTATCTTGTAATTGTTGAATATATGCGTAAAACTGATCTTTCATTTGTTTAATTCTTGAGAAGCAAAAATACTTATTCTATTGCTTTTTTTAGTTGAATATTCTTAATAGTTTCCGTTGTTGCTGCTGTTACCGATAATGGCAATACCAGTATAACTCCAATAACAGGTACTAATAAAAACAGCATAAATATAATTCCGTTTCCTATTGCTGTACCTTTATTTTTCTTTACAAAATTGATACTATCCTTATATTTAAAATGACGCTCTAAGGTATAATCCATATTACCAAAACCGGCATAATATGCTTGCATAATAAACAACAAAATTGCTGAGAAGAAACCTATAACAGGTATAAAACTAACTAGCAAAATGGGAATCGTAAAAAACAGTTCTCTTAAAAGATTTCTTAGGTTTATTCGAATACCTCTTATCAATTGTTCTTGAAAAGAAGTTTTTCTATGTTGATGCGATTCTCCTGTTAAATAATGTTCTATTTTTTCTGAAACCGGACTCATAAATGGTGCCGATAATGCCATTACAATATGTTTATATAAGAGTAAACCAATTACAACGATTAACAGTCCGCTAAAAAAAGTACTAAGCATTTCAAAGGCTTGCTTTCCAAACTCCCATTTCCAAATTCCGGCAATATAATAACCTATGTTATCTGATAAAGCATAGGCTGATAAACCAATTAAAACAGCCGTTAAAACACTAATTAATATTGGAATTGTAAAATATTTCCACAATTTTAATTTTGATATTATTTGAAACGCACCAAAGTATGCTTGTATTCCTTTTAAAATACCCTTTATCATTTTTATTTTTTTACTAAAGTAAAAAACCTCTTTCTGTTAGGAAAGAGGTTTTTTATAATTTATTGTAAATATTATTCGATTACCGGACTAATAAAGGCATCTAATTCTTTTTCGTTTATTGCATTTACTTCATCCCAACCCATTTCTTTTGTTGGTGATACTGCACCTCTCTTAAAGTTTAAAATTTTCTTACTACTCGTAATTAAATATGCAGATGGATAATCTAATTTATGGATAAAACCAGCTGTTCTTATCGAAGATCTATTCCCATTTTTTTCTTTAGATGGCACTAAGAATATTCTTTTATCTAACTTCTTAGCCATTCTTTCTACACCAGCTTCTAAATCCCAAAATAACATTATAAATTTTACTTTACCGTCATACTTTTCTACCATTTTATTTAATGCAGGAATTTCTCCCCAACACGGAGCGCACCAAGTGGCTGCGGCTAATAAAACAATAGGCGTATCTATTTTATCTGTACTAATAGTTTCTCCAGTTATTGATGTAAAATCATAATTAGAAATATATTTATCTTTTATGCAGTTATACACAATATCGTCTAACATAGCTGCATCATTGCTGGCTATTGAGATACAATCGTCTACAATATCTTTATAATATATTTTCTTTTGCGAAAAACTTTTCGTAACTAATAAAAGGGTTAATAACAGTAATAATTTTCTCATTTTCAATATTTTAAGGGGATTAAGTCTTAAACCTTATATTCTTTTACCGCATCTACAAATGCTTTCGCATTGTCAAGCGGAATGTTAGGTAAAATTCCGTGCCCTAAGTTAACAATATATTTATCTTTACCAAACTCATTTATCATTTGGTGTACCATTTTTTTTATTTCAGCCGGTGGAGACAATAATCTAGAAGGGTCAAAATTACCTTGTAAGGTTATATTTCCTCCTGATAAATAACGTGCATTTCTTGCTGAACACGTCCAATCTACACCTAAAGCAGAAGCTCCTGATTTTGCCATTTTATCTAAAGCAAACCAACAACCTTTTCCGAAAGCGATTACTGGTGCTTCATCTTTTAATGCATCAATAATTTGTTGAATGTATTGCCATGAAAATTCTTGATAATCTGTTGGAGACAACATTCCTCCCCAAGAATCAAAAACCTGAACAGCATTTACACCTGCTTCTACTTTTGCTTTTAAATAAGCAATTGTGGTATCTGTTATCTTCTGAAGCAATTGGTGTGCCAAAACTGGTTTTGTAAAACAAAATTCTTTTGCTTTGTCGAAATTTTTAGATCCCTGACCCTGTACCACATAACATAAAATTGTCCATGGAGACCCTGCAAAACCTATTAAAGGAACCTCATCATTCAACTTTTCTTTAGTTGCTTTTATAGCTTCCATTACATAACCTAATTCTTGATGAACATCAGGAACAACTACAGTATCTAATCCTTTTTGATCTCTAATCGGATTTGGTAAATAAGGTCCAAAATCAGGTTTCATTTGTACCTCTATATTCATTGCCTGTGGAATCACCAAAATATCTGAAAACAAAATAGCTGCGTCCATTCCGTATCTACGAATTGGCTGAACAGTGATTTCAGATGCTAATTCTGGAGTTCTACAACGGGTAAAGAAATCGTATTTCTTTTTTATTACTTGAAATTCTGGCAAATATCTTCCTGCTTGACGCATCATCCATACTGGCGGACGATCTACAGTTTCACCTTTTAATGCTCTTAAAAATAAGTCGTTTTTAATCATACTATTTCGTTACAAAGACTATTTCTTTGCTTGTTTTATTAATTTTAACAATATGTATTGGTTGTGTAAGCGACATTGTTACCATATCTGTTGGCTTTGGTCCTTCAGACGAAATTGTAACTTGAAACTTACCTTCCTTTTTTATTATTTCTGATACCTCTATCGAAAATCCTCCTGTATTTCTCTTGCTATCGATAGCAACTAAAACTGTTTTTTTTGAAAAATCAATAGCATCTTTAAATTGATTATCAACAGTTGTTTTAGCTAAAAAATCTTGCCATTCTGCTGAAGAGTTAATTACAATATTTTGTTTTGCAAATCCTTCAGATCCATCACCTTTTAAACTGCCTTGATATATAGAAATCATTGCAGCCGTTTCTTGGTTATTATTACTAGGACATGAACTCATTAAAAAACTAAAAAAAATGGTAAGAATAATTTTCATAAATTGCTGTTTTACATTTTAGATACCGCTTCCATTCCTTTATCAATTGCCTTAGCAATCTTTTGAATATCTTTTTCTGTTAAAGCTGATGATAAAAACCAGGCTTCAAATTGAGATGGAGGTAAGAAAACACCGTTATGCATCATTTCCCAAAAGAAAGTAGCAAACTTTTTAGTATCCGAAGTTTGTGCTTCATCAAAATTAGTTACGGTAACATTCGTAAAAAATGGATTAATCATAGAACCAAATCTATTAACCGTAATTTCTACACCGTGTTTCTTCGCTTTTTCTAATAAGAATACTTCAATAATTTGAGCAATCTCATTAAATTTCTCATACGGATTTTGTTTCTTTAACTCTGTTAAAGTAGCAATTCCTCCTGCCATAGCAATCGGATTTCCACTTAAAGTTCCTGCTTGATACATCCCTCCTAAAGGTGCTACTTCTTGCATGATTTCATTTCGCGCTCCGTAAGCTCCCACCGGAAAACCACCACCAACAACTTTACCTAAACAGGTAATATCTGCTTCTACACCTAATAATTCTTGTGCGCCACCAAATTTAGAACGAAAACCTGTCATTACCTCATCAACAATTAATAATGCTCCTTTAGACTCTAAATATGTTTTTAACTCTTTTAAGAAATCATTTTGTGGAATTACAACTCCCATATTACCAGCAATTGGCTCTAAAATAACCCCGGCAATATCGTCGTGTTCTTCAAAATGTGCTTTTACACTTTCTAAATCGTTATATTTTGCTATTAATGTATTTCTAACTGCCCCTTCAGGAACTCCTTTAGAGCCTGGTAAACTTAAGGTTGCTAAACCAGAACCTGCTGCTACCAATAAAGCATCTTGATGCCCATGATAACAACCTGCAAATTTTATAATTTTATCTTTTCCTGTAAATGCTCTTGCCAAACGGATTCCGCTTAAAACGGCTTCTGTTCCTGAATTAACAAAACGAACTTTATCCATTCCTGGAAAAGCATCACAAACAATTTTTGCTAATTTAATTTCGTTTTCTGTTGATGCACCAAAAGTATAACCATTCTTTAAAGCTTTGTCTATTGCTTTCTGAACTTTTTTATGACGGTGACCTAAAATCATTGGTCCGTAAGACAATACTAAATCTACAAACGTATTACCATCTACATCTGTAATTTTGCTTCCTTTTGCCTTTTTGATAAACAACGGATTCCCTCCTACTGAAGAAAATGCTCTTACAGGAGAGTTTACTGCTCCAACAAGATGCACCAATCCTTTTTTATATAATTTTTGTGATTTTTTAAATTCCATCTTATATTATTTTCAATGTCAGTTCGAGTATTTTTATGTAGCTTTTGCGAAATAAAAATGTATCGAGAACTTATTAATTAATCATCTCGATACAAATTTGTTTATGCTTCACAAATTCACTCGATGTGACAGTACGTGTTACTTTTTTCTCAACAATACTCTTGCTGCTTCTTTTGCAAAATAGGTAATAATAATATCAGCTCCTGCTCTTTTCATAGACAGTAAACTTTCCATCATTACTTTTTCTCCATCAATCCAACCTTTTTCAGCTCCGGCTTTAACCATTGCGTATTCTCCACTTACATTATAACATGCAATTGGTCGGTCGAAATTATTTTTTAAATCTCTAATGATATCTAAATACGATAATGCTGGTTTTACCATTAAAATATCTGCTCCTTCTTGATCATCAAAAGTAGCTTCACGCATTCCTTCATCTCTATTAGAAGGATCCATTTGATAGGTTCTTCTATCACCAAAAGTAGGCGCAGAATCTGCTGCATCTCTAAACGGCCCGTAAAAAGCTGAGGCATATTTTACTGAATACGCCATAATTGGCAAGTTTACATAACCTGTATTATCTAATGATTGGCGAACCATATCTATCGTTCCGTCCATCATTCCTGACGGTGCAACCATATCTACTCCTGCTTTTGCATGAGAAATAACTTGTTTTGCTAAATTTACCAACGTTGCATCATTATCTACATCGTTGTCGTGAATAATTCCGCAATGACCATGTGAAGTATACTCGCAAAAACAAACATCTGTGATTACGTATAAATCTGGATAGTTCTTTTTAATAAAACGGATTGCTTGTTGCATAATTCCGTTATCGTTCCATGTTTCTGTTCCTTCATCATCTTTTTCAGATGGAATTCCGAATAATAAAACAGCGGGGATATTTAATGCTACAACCTCATCTAATTCTTTAGAAATTGTATCTAAAGAAAAACGTTTAATGCCAGGCATTGAAACTATTTCTTTTTCAATTCCCGTTCCTTCTTCTATAAATAAAGGATAAACAAAATCGTCTACAGATAGTTTTGTTTCCTTTACCAATCTTCTGATGCCTTCTGTTTTTCTTAACCTACGTGTTCTAAACATAATTTGTCACTTGTTAGGTCGAGCGCAGTCGAGACCTCATTATAAAACCCTCTCTTATGAGCCGCACTCATTACTTTCTGTAACATACATTTTGCAGAAAGTAATGCTCGAGGTGACTTTTATTATTTCTTAACAAAATGTAAGTTCACTAATTCTACCACACTTTCTACCGTTGGTAAATTAGCTACTTGTACATCATCAAAATGTTTTCTTGCTTCTTTTGCGGTGCTTTCGCCAATACAAAAAGCTACTTTACCAGCAACGTTTTCTTGCATATAGCTTTCAACCCCTGATGGACTGTAAAACAACACTCCGTTTACTTTCTCATCAACTTTAGACGGACTGTACATTGTTTTGTAGGCCTCTACTTCGTTTACCGTAATTTCGTTTACTTTTAAAGCATTTGGTAAAGTATCTAAACGCAAATCACTACAAAAATAAGTTACTTCTTGTCCTTTTATTTCGTTAGCTAAATAAGCTGCTAACTTAACAGCATTTCTTTCAGATTTTACTACTTTTCCTATTTTTTGTTCGATTAACTTTTTTGTTCTTCGCCCAACACAGTAAATATTCTTGAATTTTAACTCATCCGCAGTAAAAGAGTTTGCGATTGCCTCTACGCCGTTTTGACTCGTAATAATTACATTTTCAATCTCATTCTTAATTACCTTAGGTGCAATTCTGTTAAAACGAATTTTAATAAAATCACTATCTGTAATACTAACAGATGCTGGCAATAAGTCTTTTTGAATTTCTGATAGCTTCTTAGTTGAGTAGATAGAAAACTCTTTTTCTACCTCAACATCATCTGCCATTAATTCTTTTCCACCTCGATTAATTACATAATCGGCACAATCTTTTGCTAAAAAACGATGACGTCCTACTTTTGCATTTTTTGTTACTGATATTTTCTTTTTACCGTCCTTACTTAATAATAAACCTTTAAAGTTTATTTCTTCTGTTTTAGGATCAACATAAGCAATCGCTCCTATTGGTGCTGTACATCCGCCTTCTAATAAATTTAAGAATTCGCGTTCTATACCCACACAAACTTGCGATTCGTAATGGTTTAATTGCTCACAAGCATCTCTAGAAAAATCATCATTTTCTAAAGCTGTAATCATAATAGCTCCTTGTGCTGGCGCAGGAATCATCCAAGAAAGATTAATTGCTCCTTCTGGTCTTTTTCCTAACCTCTCTAAACCGGCTGCTGCAAAAATTGCACCGTCCCATTCGTTATTTTCTAACTTTTCTAAACGCGTATTTACGTTTCCTCGTAAACCAACAACTTCGTGTGTTGGGTAACGATTTAACCATTGTGCTTTTCTTCGTAAACTACCCGTTGCTATTACACCGTTAGGTTGCCCAAAAAACTCTTCGTTGTCTTTTAAAACTAAAATATCATTGTAATTGGCACGCTTTAAAACAGCTGCTTGAATAATTCCTTCAGGTAAAACTGTTGGAACATCTTTTAAAGAATGTACTGCAACATCAATATCGCCATTTAACATTGCGATATCTAAATTTTTAGTAAAAATTCCTGTGATTCCTAATTCATACAAAGGCTTGTCTAAAACAAGATCTCCAGCAGATTTAATCGGCACTATTTCACATTTATACTCTAATTCTTCTAGTTCTTTACGAACTTTGTTTGCTTGCCACATAGCCAATTGGCTATCACGTGTACCTATTCTAATTGTCTTCTGCATGGATAGTTTCTAAATTTGCACCAAACACTTTAGCCATTACCTCTATACTATTACTTACAGAGGTTTCTTCTGCTTTTAAGTGCTTTACAAATTGTGTAGTTATTTTTTGAATAAACCTAGAAGTAATTACTTCTGCCTGAGATTCATCAAAGTCTTTTATTTTTTTCTTATGAAAAGCTATTTCGTCTTGTTGAATTGTTTTTAACGATTCTTTTAACGCTGTAATAGCTGGTGTAAATTTTCTGTGATGTAGCCATTCACCAAATTCCTCTTTATGAGTTTCTATAATCGCTTCGGCTGTAGGTATTTCTTGCTGACGAATTGCTAATGTTTCATCTGTAATTTTAGATAACTCATCAACATTTATCAATGTAACGTTTTCTAATTCTGCTACTTCTTTCGAAACATTTGCTGGCATCGATAAATCTAAAATCAGCAATTCTTTGGTCGTTAAAATATGTTCTCTTTTGATGGTCGCTTCAGAAGCGCCTGTAGAAACGATTAAAACATCTGTATTTGCTACTTCTTTCGTTAAATTATTATATTTAACTTTTTTAATAGATGGATGTTCTTTTACAAACTCCTCCGCTTTTTCTTCGGTTCTGTTAATTAAGCTTACTGTTTTATTTTGAGTATATTCAGCTAAATTCTTGCAAGTATGTTTCCCCATTTTTCCCAACCCGAAAACTAAAATATTTTTCGAATTGTAATTTGGTGAATTTTTAATAATGTATTGCACTGCGGCATAAGAAACCGATGTGGTCCCTGAACTTAACTTCGTTTCATTCTTTACACGCTTACTTGCCTGCATTACATGATTTAACAAACGCTCGAAATATGCATTGGTCGTTCCAACCTCTTTCGCTAGTTTAAAAGCTTGACGCAATTGACCTACAATTTCGTAATCCCCTAAAATTTGGCTATCCAAACCAGTACCCATCCTAAAAAGGTGCGTAATTGCTTCGTTGTTTTTATATACATTAGACACTTCTGCAAACTCTTCAACAGCTCCGTTTGAATATTTACAAAGCATACTAATTAATTGAAAAGGGTGTTCTGCAAAACCAGTAATTTCAGTTCTATTACAGGTTGATAACACAAAAATACCATCAACACCACTCTGCTTTGCGTCTTCTAAAAGTTGTATTTGATTTTCCTTAGAAATACTAAACTTTCCTCTAATAGTAGCATCAGCCTTTTTGTAACTAACGCCTATGTTATATAAATTCTTATTATGTGTATCCGCTGTCATTCAGTCTTCTTCAATAAGGTGGGTCAAAAATATAAAGATTAAATATAAAAAAATGTCGCTGAAAGAACTTTTAATGTCGTTATCAGTTTTTTAAACTAAAAACATCTCTAAAACACAGATAAAGTGTATTTTTGCAATGAAACCAGCTATTGGTAGTGTTTCAATTTAGAGTCATTCTAAATAAATTATTTTTAAATCTATTTTGATCTATGTCAAAAAACATCGCAGAAAGTACGTTTAGAGAAGTATTGTTAGAAAAAGGTTTTTTTGTCTTAAAATTTCAAAATAATTCTAACAAAACAGAAGTTTATAAAAGAGATATCGATAACTCTTATATACAGCTACATTATTGTGTAAAAGGAAATTGCAAGTTCCATTTTAATGAAAACAGCTATACTTTTAACGTATTAGATAAACACGCTATATTTTTATACAATCCGCAGCAAAACCTACCAATAAACTTAGAGATTTTACCAAAAACATCTTTGGTATCTGTTTTAATCACTATCGAAAAATTTCATGCGCTATTCTCTAAAGAAGCTAGTTACATTCCTTTTTTAAGTGATGACAACAAGAATAAAAAATATTACGATAATACAGCAATAAGCTCAAACACCTTAATGGCTTTGCAGCAAATTTTAACAGCACAAAATCATAGTTCAATGAAAGACCTTTATATTAAAGGGAAAACATACGAACTACTGAGTCTTCATTTTGATACTGGCGAAAATACAGAAAATGAATACTGTCCGTTTTTAGTTGATGATCGTGAAATATTAAAAATCAGACAAGCTAAAGACATTATTATCTCAAGAATGAGCGAACCACCAACCCTACAAGAATTAGCAAACGAAGTAGGTTTAAACTTAAAGAAGTTAAAAGAAGGTTTTAAACAAATATATGGCGATACTGTTTACAGCTTTTTGTTTGATTATAAAATGGAACATGCTCGTAAGCTTTTAGAAAGCAACCAATACAATGTAAATGAAGTTGGCTTACAAGTTGGCTACAGTACATCTAGTCATTTTATTGCAGCCTTTAAAAAGAAGTTTGGTACCACACCAAAACAATACGTAATGAGCTTACAAAATAACTAAATGAAACAACTTACACATTACGACATCGAAAACAAGCAACAACAATACCCTATAACTATTGTTTGTGACGCTATAAGAACTCCCGAAAATATTGGTATGTGCTTTCGCATTTCTGAAAGTTTTGGTGTGCAAAAAATATTTTTACACGACAGTTCCCCTTCTATAAAGAACAGAAATGTATCTCGTACTGCTAGAAACACCATAAATCAGGTTGAACACGCTACTTACAGTAACTTCAACTTGTTGATAAATCAATTAAAAAAAGAAGGAAATACTATTATTGGTATTGAAATTACTGATAACAGTATAAATATTCAGGATTTTGATTTCACCTCAACAGAAAAAATAGTTTTACTTTTGGGTAGCGAAAGAAATGGAATTGAAAATACAGATTTGTTAGACGCAACTGTTGCAATACCAATGTACGGCCGCAATTCATCTATGAATGTAATACACAGTTTAAGTATTGCTTTATATGAAACAACAAACCAGTTAAACAATAACATCTTAATAGATAAATAGAAATGAAAGGAGCTTTATTAGTAAACCTAGGATCACCAGAGAGCACAGATCCTAAGGATGTTAAAAAATATTTAGGAGAGTTTTTAATGGATGAACGCGTTATTGATGTTCCTTATTGGTTTCGTTCGTTTTTAGTAAAAGGAATTATTTTAAACACGAGGCCTAAAAAATCTGCCGCTGCTTATAAAAAAATATGGTGGAAAGAAGGTTCGCCTTTAATTGTTCTTTCTGAACGACTACAAAAAAAGGTGCAACAAAAAACGGAGCTTCCTGTTGCCTTAGCAATGCGTTATGGTACAATGACCATAAAAAAAGGATTGCAAGAACTACACGATAAAGGCGTTACAGAAGTTATGTTAATTCCTTTATATCCGCAGTTTGCGATGGCAACTACCGAAACTATTGTGGTTTTAGCTGAAGAAATTCGCAAAGAGTTCTTTCCTGAAATGAAAATAACAGATGTTCCTGCGTTTTACAATAAACCTGAATATATTAAAGCTTTATCCAGCAGTATTAAGGATTATTTAGCTGATAAGGATTACGACCACTTATTATTCTCTTACCACGGAGTTCCAGAACGTCATATTCGCAAATCAGATGTAACACAATCTCATTGTAATCCTGAACCCGGTAACTATAGTTGTTGCGAAAAAAAATCTAAAGCACATGAATTTTGCTACAGACACCAATGTTATCAAACCACAAAAAATGTTATTACTGAATTAGGTTTAGATGAAAATACGGTTTCTACCTCATTTCAATCTCGCTTAGGTGTTGATCCTTGGTTACAGCCTTACACCGACAGAACAATTGTAAATAAAGCCGAAAAAGACGGAGTTAAAAAATTAGCCATTGTTACTCCTGCTTTTGTTTCTGACTGCCTAGAAACATTAGAAGAAATTGCCATGGAAGGAAAACATGAGTTTTTAGAAGCAGGTGGAGAAGAATTTTACACCGTACCTTGTATTAATGATAATGATGAGTGGACAGATGTTTTAGCTGGATGGATTAATAAATTTTAACTCGTAGTTCATAAAAATATAAATTGTCTGGTCGAGCGCAGTCGAGACCTAAAAACTTCTCGAATGCACTCTTAGAGACATAAACTTTAAAAAAATGGATTTTTTATACGTAAAAGCATTACATATTATTTTTGTAGTTACTTGGTTTGCTGGCTTATTTTATATAGGTCGCTTATTTATTTACCATGTAGAAGCCGAAGAAAAAGACGAACCTGCTAAAACTATTTTGCAAACTCAGTACAAATTAATGACAAAACGCTTGTGGTATATCATTACATGGCCTTCTTTAGTTTTAGCTAGTTTTTTTGCTTTTTGGATGCTTTATAAAAACCCTGCTTATTTACAAATGCCTTGGATGCATGTAAAGCTAGCATTTGTTTTAGCGTTATATTTTTACCACGGATTTTGCCACAAAATATATAAAGAATTACAACGTGATAAAATTAACTATTCACCTACAAAACTGAGAATATTTAACGAAGCGCCAACCGTGATTTTATTTGCCGTAGTATTTTTAGTGGTGTTAAAAAGTGCTATTAATTGGATTTGGGGAGTTGTAGGTATTGTTCTTTTTGGGATTTTATTAATGATTGGAATTCGTTTTTACAAAAAAGTAAGAGCAAAAAAATCTTGGGATAAATTCGAAAAAGAATTGATTGAAAAGGATGAAGAATTAGAGTTTTAAAAAAAAGGTTGTCTAAAAAGACAACCTTTTTTTTATCCTTTTATAGATTGCTCAAAAGGAATACGATTTACAATACTTCTACCCAACGTAACTTCATCGGCATACTCTAATTCATCACCAACCGAAATTCCTCGTGCAATTGTAGAGGTTTGTATATTGCATTTTTCAATTTGCTTGTAAATATAAAAGTTCGTTGTATCACCTTCCATAGTAGAGCTTAAAGCAAAAATTAATTCTTTAATCTCCCCATCTTTTACTTTATTTACTAAAGAATCTATTTGTAAGTTTTGTGGCCCAATTCCTTCTATAGGAGAAATTTTTCCTCCCAACACATGGTATACGCCTCTAAATTGAGCAGTATTTTCAATCGCCATAACATCACGAATATCTTCAACAACACAAACTATTTTGGCATTTCTGTTCGGGTTATTACAAATTTCACACAAAACAGTATCAGAAATATTATGACATTTATTACATGATTTCACATCAGTTCGTAAATCAGTTAAAGCCCCTGTTAAATACTTTGTATTCTCTGTAGGTTGTTTTAATAAATGCAATACCAAACGAAGTGCAGTTCGTTTACCAATACCTGGTAACCTACTCACTTCATCTACCGCCCTTTCTAATAATTTTGATGAAAAATCCATACTGCAAATTTACAATTTTTCAAACACAGCACACTAACATATCTCACTTTAAAAAAGTATCTTTGTAGTTTAAATTTAAACAAACATTTTACAATGAATTCAGATATAAAAAACTTAGAACCTAAAGCAATTTGGAAGAATTTTGCGCTTTTAAACGCAGTACCTCGTCCATCAAAAAAAGAAGAAAGAGTTATTCAATTTATGGTTGATTTTGGTAAAAGCCTTAATCTTGAGACGATGGTTGATAAGGTTGGTAACGTAATTATTCGCAAACCAGCTTCTTCTGGAATGGAAAATCGTAAAATGATTGTGATGCAAAGCCACCTAGATATGGTACATCAAAAAAATTCTGATACTGTTTTCGATTTTGATACAGAAGGAATTAAAATGTTTATTGATGGTGATTGGGTAAAGGCAGACGGAACTACCTTAGGTGCCGATAATGGTTTGGGAGTAGCGTCGATTATGGCTATTTTAGAATCTACTGATATTGCTCACCCTGCGGTTGAAGCCTTATTTACTATTGATGAAGAAACTGGTATGACTGGTGCAATGGGATTAGAAGGCGGAATTTTAGAAGGTGAAATTTTATTAAATCTAGATACAGAAGATGATGATGAAATTAGCATGGGATGTGCTGGTGGCGTAGATGTTACTGCTACTAGAACATACAATGAAGAAACTACTCCTGATAACACCACTGCTTTTGAAATCTCTATTACAGGTTTAAACGGAGGACATTCTGGAATGGATATCCATAAAGGCTTAGGAAATGCCAATAAAATAATGAATCGTTTATTATTTGATGGTTTTACAAACTTCGGATTACGTGTTGCTGAAATAAATGGTGGTAGCTTGCGCAATGCAATACCTCGCGAAAGCTTTTCTACCGTAGTTATAGATACTGTTTCTAAAGAGCCATTCTTATTCGAAATTCAAGAATTAATTAACAGTATTAAAGCTGAATTTTCTTTACTTGAACCAAATTTATCAATTGAATTAAAAACTGTAGAAACTCCTAAAAAAGTAATGGATTTAGGTGTTCAAGAAGGGTTGATAAAATCAATATATACTGCTTTAAACGGTGTGTATCGTATGAGTCCGGATATTGAAGGATTAGTTGAAACTTCTAACAATATCGCTAGAGTTATAGTAAAAGAAGGAAAAATTAAAATAGGATGTTTAACACGTTCTTCTTCTGATAGCAATAAATGGGACTTAGCAAATTCGTTACGTTCAGCTTTCGAATTAGCAGGTTTTGATGTTGAATTTTCTGGAAGCTACCCTGGTTGGTTACCGAATTTAGATTCTGAAATCTTAAAAATGGTTGCAAAACTATATGAAGATTTACATCACGAAAAACCAAATGTAGCGGCTTGTCATGCTGGTTTAGAATGCGGTCTTTTAGGTCAGAATTACCCTGAAATGGATATGGTTTCTTTTGGGCCAAACATTAGAGGACCACACTCACCTGATGAACGCGCACAGATTTCATCTACTCAAAAATATTGGAAATTTTTATTAGAGGTTTTAAAGAATATTCCTAGTAAGAATTAATAGTTATATTAAAATAAATACTAAAACCACAACTTACAAGTTGTGGTTTTTTGTTTACTTTTATCAAATGAATTTTTTAGCACATTTATATTTATCTGGGAATAATACAGACTTAATGATTGGTAATTTTATTGCTGATCATATTAAAGGAAATAAATTTTCACATTATAAAGAAGAAATAAGAAAAGGAATTCTTTTACATCGTCAAATAGATACTTTTACAGACGCCCACCATATTGTTAGAAAAAGTAAAAGACGATTACATGAACGTTATCGACATTATGACGGCGTAATTATCGATATTTTTTTCGATCACTTTTTAGCTAAAAACTGGAGTACTTATTCTGAAATTCCTTTGGGTGTTTACGTAAAGTCTGTTTATAAACTTTTAGAAGATAATTTTGATATTCTTCCCGAAAAAACAAAAGAAATCCTTCCATATTTAACTAAGTATGATTGGTTATATAATTATCAATTTGCAAAAGGAATTCAAGAAGTTTTAAACGGTATGAACAAACGAACTAAAGGAATCTCTCAAATGAATTTAGCCTCTGAAGATTTATTAATCCACTATCAATTATTTGAAGAAGACTTTACCTTATTCTTTAAAGAATTACGAGAATATTGTAATTCAAAAATCAACCTTACAACTTAAATTCATGAAAAATATATTCTTACTTATTTTCTTTTCAATTATTCTAGCAAGTTGTAAAAAAGCGACTCCAAAAGAAAAAATCACAGGATTAATTACAACCAAAGCAATGGTGGTTTCTGCCAGAGAAGAAGCTTCTAAAATAGGTGTTGACATTCTTAAAAAAGGCGGAAACGCTTTCGATGCAATGGCTGCTACAGAATTAGCATTAGCGGTAGCATATCCGTATGCTGGTAATATTGGCGGTGGCGGATTTATGGTATATCGTAAAAACACAGGAGAAATTGGCGCGTTAGATTATCGTGAAAAAGCACCACTCGCGGCGGCTAAAAACATGTTTTTAGACAGTCTTGGTAATGTTGTTAAAAACAAAAGCACACTTGGCGCAATGGCTGTTGGAATACCTGGTACAGTTGCCGGAGTTTTCGCTGCTCATAAAAAATTTGGAACTTTACCTATTACGGATATTTTAGCACCGGTTATTGCTTTGGCTAAAAAAGGTGTTATCGTTACACAAAAACAAGAAAATCGCATAAAAAAACACCAACCATCATTTTTAAAAGCAAATAAAGACACGATTCTTTTTAATAAACATTGGAAAAAGAACGACACTATTAAATATCCTGCGCTAGCAGCAACTTTACAACGTATTTTAGAAAACGGTAGGGATGAGTTTTACAAAGGTGAAACAGCTAAACGTTTGGTGAAATTTATGCAAGCTAATGGCGGAATTATGACTGGAGAAGATTTGGCGAAATACGAAGCTAAATGGCGAACTCCAGTTACCTTTAAATATGATGACTTGCGTGTAATTTCTATGTCGCCCCCATCTAGCGGCGGTGTTTGTTTAGCGCAAATAATGAATGCGATTGAACCTTATGAATTAGATAAATTTGGTCATAACACCACAAAAACGATTCAAGTTATTACAGAAGCAGAAAGACGTGCTTATGCAGATAGGAGTTTCTTTTTAGGCGATCCTGATTTTGTAAATATTTTACTAGACACTTTAATCAGTAAAAGATATACCAAATACCGGATGAAGGATTTTTCTTTTGATAAAGCTACTTTATCCAAAGATGTTTCTCATGGTAACGTTGAAATGATTGAAAGCGACGAAACAACGCATTATTCTATTATTGATAAATTCGGGAATGCAGTTTCCGTAACCACTACAATTAATGGCGCTTATGGCTCTAAATTATATTGTGCCGATTTAGGTTTCTTTTTAAATAATGAAATGGATGATTTTAGTAGCAAGCCTGGTGAACCAAATATGTTTGGATTAATTGGCGCAAAAGCAAATGAAATTGCTCCAGAAAAACGTATGTTAAGCTCAATGACACCAACTATTGTTGAAAAAAACGGAAAACTATGGATGGTTGTTGGTACGCCTGGCGGATCTACAATTATAACTTCGGTATTACAAACTATTTTAAATGTGCACGAATTTAAAATGGGTATGCAAGAAGCCGTTAATCAACCTCGATTTCATCATCAATGGTTTCCAGATGTTATTATGATGGAACCTAATAAATTCGATGCTACTGTTAAACAAGATTTACAAGAATTAGGATATCTTTTAAATGAAAAAGACAGTCCTGTTATTGGTAAAGTAGCCGGTATTTTAGTATTACCTGATGGGAATTTAGAAGGTGGTGCCGATCCTAGAGGTGATGATAAAGCTGATGGATTTTAATTAGTAGTTAGTAGTTAGTAAAAATGAAAAATTAATGAATGTCATTTCGAGCGCAGTCGAGAAACATCAACTTTAAAACTAATGCAAATACAACCATTTCATTTAGCAATTCCTGTTCAGAACCTAGAAAAAAGCAGAATTTTTTATAGAGATATTTTACAATGCGAAGAAGGTAGAAGTTCGGATCATTGGATAGATTTTAATTTCTTCGGACATCAATTAGTTATCCACCAAAAGGAAGGTTATCAACCAACAAATTCAATTACAAATCCTGTTGATGGGCACGATGTTCCTGTTCCGCATTTTGGTGTTGTTTTAAAATGGAATGATTGGATCGCACTTTCTGAAAGATTAAAAACGAATAACACTACATTTATTATAGCTCCTACTATTCGCTTTGAAGGATTGGTTGGAGAACAAGCAACGATGTTTTTTAATGATCCAGAAAATAATGCTTTAGAATTTAAAGCTTTTAAAGACATGTCGCAATTGTTTGCTAAATAAATGACCGTATCAGAAACACATAAGGTTCCGAAGTTAGAAAAATCGATTCGCTTACAAGAATACGGAGTTGGTATTTTTAAAACGATTCCGACTAAATCTGGTTTAAAAAAAGCACTTAAAAAAGAATTGATTTTAGTAGATTGTAAAATTGCCACTACTGCCCTATTTATAAATGGTAATGAACTTATCGAATTATATAAAAAAGGAAACGATACTATGTTTAAACAATTTGAGTTTGACTTAGATATTCTTTTTGAAGATGATTATTTAGCGGTAATTTATAAACCTTCGGGGATTTTAGTTAGCGGAAACTCATTTGCAACGATAGATAATGCTTTACTGCAAAACATAACAAAGAGCACCCTTTTTGATGCTGTGCAACCAAGACCCGTACATCGATTAGATTACCCAACAAGCGGATTATTGTTAATCGGAAAAACAAGCTCGAGTATTATTGCTTTGAATCAGTTATTTGAAAATAAGGAAATTCAAAAAACATATCATGCCATAAGCATTGGTAAGATGGAAGAAAAAGGAGAAATTAACTTCCCTGTTGATGCAAAAAACGCTTTTACTTCATATCAAGTTTTAAAAACCGTTATTTCTGAGCGTTTTAATATTTTAAACTTAGTTGAATTAACACCAAAAACAGGCAGAAAACATCAATTAAGAAAACATTTATTAGCTATTAGTAATCCGATATTAGGTGACAAAGAACATTTTATAGACGGATTAATTTTAAACGGAAAAGGATTGTATTTACACGCATCTACTTTAAAATTTGAGCATCCGTTTACGAAAGAAATTATTAATGTAACAAAAGAGCTTCCGAAGAAATTCAAAAAAATATTTCCATCTTAAGTATCCTTTAAAAAATATATCTTTGCCGTTATGCGAATAGATATTATTACCCTAGCACCAGATTTACTAAAAAGCCCGTTTGAACATTCTATGATGAAACGTGCCATTGATAAAGGTTTAGCTGAAATCCATTTTCACAATTTACGTGATTACGGAATCGGTTCTTACAAAAAACTAGACGACACTCAATTTGGTGGTGGTGCTGGCATGGTTTTAATGATTGAACCAATTGATAATTGTATTTCTAAATTACAATCAGAAAGAACGTATGATGAGATTATTTATATGACGCCTGATGCGAAAACATTAAATCAATCTATCGCAAACACACTTTCTTTAAAAGAAAACATTATCATTTTAACAGGTCATTATAAAGGAGTAGATCAACGTGTTAGAGACCGATTTATTACCAAAGAAATTTCTATTGGTGACTATGTTTTAACAGGTGGTGAATTGGCCGCAGCAATTTTATGTGATGCTGTTGTTCGTTTAATTCCGGGTGTTTTAGGTGATGAGCAATCTGCTTTAACCGATTCTTTTCAAGATGATTTATTATCTCCGCCAGTTTATACAAGACCTGCGGAATATGACGGAATGAAAGTTCCTGAAGTATTATTGTCGGGAAATTTCCCAAAAATTGATGAATGGAGAAATGAAAAAGCATATCAACATACTAAGAATATAAGACCCGATTTATTAGATGACTAATCAAAAACTACATCACGATTTAATTATTGTTATTCCTTGTTATAATGAGGAAAATCGATTACCTGTAAATCAGTTTAAACAGTTTTTAGATACAACTTCTGATGTGCTGTTGTTTTTTGTAAACGATGGTTCTTCGGATAAGACGGATGACGTTATAGAAAGTTTAGCAACTATTTATCCTAAAAATGTAAAATTACTTTCTTTAGATAAAAACGTAGGAAAAGCAGGAGCTGTTAAAGCTGGTTTTAATTTCTGTGAAGCCAATAATTCTTTTTTGAAAATTGCTTATTTAGATGCTGATTTAGCAACTACTTTAGAGGAATGCCATAGTATAAGTAAAGCAATAAACACAACAGTTCAGTTTGCCTTCGGATCTAGGATTTCAAAAATAGATACAAATATTCAACGTAAACAACATCGTTTTTTTATTGGCCGTTTTATAGCCACTTTAATATCTAAACAATTAGATTTAAAGGTTTATGATACGCAATGCGGATGTAAAATTTTCAACAAAGAAATCGCTTCTAAAATTTTTAAAGAAGATTTTATTTCAAAATGGCTGTTTGATGTAGAAATTTTTCATCGTTTAATTTTCATTTTCAAAAAAGAAAACATGAAAGATATCGCTAGAGAAATCCCTTTAAAATCTTGGATTGATGCTGACGATAGTCGGGTAAAAATGACTTATTTCTTTAAACTTTGGTTTGATTTACTTTCTATAAAAAAACGATACAAATCTTAAATAAATGCGTAAACTAATCAATAAGAAAAACTTTTTTTCAATAGCTGTTCTTCTCTTAATATTATGGAGAGGTTTTTTAAACGCTGTAGTTCCTTTGATGGACAAAACAGAAGCTCGGTATGCAGAGATTGCCAGAATAATGGCAGAAACAAACGACTACATAACGCCACAAATAGATTACGGAGTTCCGTTTTGGGCAAAACCACCACTTTCTACTTGGTTATCGGCTTTAAGTTTTGATATTTTGGGAGTTTCGGAGTTTACCGCAAGATTACCTTACTTATTATTAAGTATTTTAATGATATTCTTGATTGGTAAATATGCTAAAAGAGAAAAACTTCCGTTTTTTTTACCAGGATTTATCGCGCTAACCATTCCAGAGTTTTTGATTCATGCCGGAGTTGTATCAACTGATACATCGTTAGCTTTTAGTGTTGCCTTAGTAATGCTTTCTTTTTGGGAAGCCATGCATCACCCAGAAAAACCTATTTGGAAATATTTAATTTTTGTTGGTTTCGGATTGGGATTATTAGCTAAAGGACCTATTATTTTTATTTTAACCCTGCCTCCTATTTTTATGTGGACGCTAATTTCAAAATCGTTTAAAAAGGTATTTAAAACATTCCCTATTCTTTTAGGAGTTTTAATAATAGGAATAATTGCAATTCCGTGGTATTATTTAGCTGAACAAAAGACACCAGGATTTATCGACTATTTTATCGTTGGTGAACACTTTAGTCGATTTTTTGATAGTAGTTGGTCTGGTGATAAATATGGATTTCCAAAACAACAACCTTTAGGAATGATTTGGATTTTTCTTTTATTATTTGCCCTACCATGGATTCAAGTAATCATTGGAAAATTATGGAAAAACAGAACATCGTTCTTTTCTAACAAATGGATATTATTTTTAAGTGCTTGGTTAGTATGGACACCTTTATTCTTTACTGTCTCTAAAAGTTTAATTCACCCATATATATTACCTGTATTAATTCCGATTGCTCTTTTAGCTGTTCATTTTTGGAAAGACATCAAACAAAAAACTACGATAATAACCATTAGTTTAATCGTACCAATTGCTACTATTTTCGTTTATGGATTTGGTTTGATGAATAACAATATGGAAACCTATGCAAATTCTGATAAATATTTTATTCAGGATTCTTGCAAAAAAGGTATTCAGATTTATCATCACAAAACAAAAAGTTACTCTAGTCAGTTTTATTCTAAAGGAAAAGTAAAATCTATAAAATCAGAAGAACTTGAACGTGTTTTAAAAAGTGAAAATCCGTTTTATTTAATAATATCAAAAAAGAATTCTAAAAAAACAACCATAGATAGCAACCTAAATTACAGTTTAATAGACAGTAATAAAAAGAAAAAACTCTATCTTTTTAGTCCAAAAAACAATTAATTATAAAATGGTTTTATAAAGTGATGAATATTATGAAACAAAAAGTGCATATTTTATAATATTTTGATTAATTTCGCAGCCATAAATTAACCTCTGACGAAAATATCGTGAACGTTGTTTTATAAAATCATATAAATATCATTACAATGGATTTAGTAAAGTTTGTTCAAGACGAATTTGTAACAAGAAACGAATTACCACAATTCTCTGCAGGAGACACAATTACAGTGTTTTACGAAATTAGAGAAGGCGAAAAAGTACGTACACAGTTCTTTAGAGGAGTTGTTATACAAAAAAGAGGTGTTGGTGCTTCTGAAACTTTTACAATCAGAAAAATGTCTGGTACTGTAGGAGTTGAACGTATCTTCCCTGTAAACTTACCTGCTATTCAGAAAATTGAAGTAAACAAAAAAGGTGTTGTACGTAGAGCACGTATCTTTTACTTTAGAGGTCTTACTGGTAAGAAAGCAAGAATTAAAGAAAGAAGAGGTTAAGATTTACTTCTTAAATCGACTTATAAAAAAGCGTTGTGATTTTCACAACGCTTTTTTTATTCACAATTGTTAACAACCACAGTTTATATCGTGTTGATATCTAAATCGTTAAACGTTATTAAAACAAGAAATAATTATTTATATTTACAAAAGAGTTTATATAAATATCTTATTATTAGCTCATACTCTAATAAGTAACATTACTATAAACTCACAAAAAGAAATGTTCTTTTTGTATATTATTTTTAAACACTTTTAATTCGCTTATCTAATTTGAATATAATACAAGTTGTTTTATTATTTACAATTATTTATTAGATATAATTGATAACAAGTAAGAGAAGTTTAAATATAACCTTAAAGATATGTTTCAGTTAAAATAGGAAAGTAGTCTTTTCATAAAGAGAAGCATAGAACATTGTTCTATTTGATAAGGACAGTAACACATATCAATACGATTACTATTTTAAAAAAGCCATATTATTACAAGAAATTGTTTAATATGGCTTTTACATTTAATAAAAATAAGCTACCAAGCCTTCCATTATTTATCAAATTCATAATAAAACACCTTAATTAATAACGTTTTACCATGTAAAAACTCATCGGTAATTCTTAAATTTGCAATACTTCAAAAATAAAATTAATGATTACTGTGTGTATTTTAAATAATACCACCTTAAAACAACTAATATATGAGCAAGACTGCTAAAATCATGTACACTAAAACGGATGAAGCTCCAGCATTAGCTACACGTTCGTTTTTACCTATTGTAAAAGCTTTTACAAAATCATCTAACATAGAAATAGAAACAAAGGATATTTCTCTTGCAGGACGTATTCTTGCTAATTTCTCTGATTTTCTTACAAAAGAGCAACAAGTAGAAGATGCTTTGGCTTTTTTAGGAGACTTAGCAAAGAAGCCAGAAGCTAATATTATTAAATTACCTAATATCTCTGCTTCTGTACCTCAATTAAAAGCTGCTATAAAAGAATTACAAGCTTTAGGATATGCTTTACCAGATTTTCCTGAAGAAGCTAATTCTGATGAAGAAAAAGCAATTTTAGCACGTTATAATAAAATTAAAGGATCTGCTGTAAACCCTGTTTTACGTGAAGGAAATTCAGATCGTAGAGCACCAAAAGCAGTAAAAAATTACGCAAAAAAGAATCCACATTCAATGGGAGCTTGGAGCTCTAGTTCAGAAACACATGTTTCAACAATGACTAGTGGAGATTTTGCACATACCGAAAAATCAGTTACCATAACCAATGCTACAGATGTAAAAATTGTACATACTGATACTGACGGAACAAAAAATACTTTAAAAGAAAAAGTTTCTTTATTAGATGGTGAAGTTATAGACGGATCTGTAATGAATAAAAAAGCTTTATTAGCCTTCTTATCAGAGCAAATTGCAGATACAAAAGAAAAAGGATTGTTATTTTCATTACATATGAAAGCAACAATGATGAAGGTTTCTGACCCTATCATTTTTGGACATGCAGTTCGTATTTTCTTTAAAGATTTATTCGCTAAACACAACGCTATTTTCGAAGAAATAGGAGTTGATGTAAATAACGGATTCGGTAACTTATTAAGTAACCTAGAAGAGTTATCTGCAGATAAAAAAGCAGCAATTTTAGCAGATATAGAAACTATATACACCAATAATCCTGATGTTGCAATGGTTGATTCTGATAAAGGAATCACGAACTTACATGTTCCTTCGGATGTAATTATTGATGCTTCTATGCCAGCCATGATTCGTACTTCAGGACAAATGTGGAACAAAGCTGGTAAGCAACAAGATACAAAAGCTGTAATTCCTGATAGTTCTTACGCTTCATTATACCAAGCCACTATAGATTTCTGTAAAGAAAATGGTGCTTTCGACCCTACCACAATGGGAACGGTTCCTAATGTTGGTTTAATGGCTCAAAAAGCTGAAGAATACGGATCACATGATAAAACTTTCGAAATCACATCAAACGGAACAGTGGATGTAATTGACGCAAACGGAACCACCTTAATTTCTCACGAAGTAGAACAAGGTGATATCTGGAGAATGTGTCAAACAAAAGACGCTCCAATTGAAGACTGGGTAAAATTAGCTGTTACTAGAGCTAGAGCAACTAAAGCACCTGCTGTTTTTTGGTTAGACGAAAACAGAGCGCATGATGCTGAAATCATTAAAAAAGTAGAAAAATACTTAGGAAATCACGATACTAACGGGTTAGATATTTTTGTTATGTCTATTCCAGAAGCAACTACTTTTACTTTAGAAAGAGTTAAACAAGGTGAAGAAACCATTTCTGTAACCGGAAATGTATTACGTGATTATTTAACTGATTTATTTCCTATTTTAGAATTAGGTACTTCAGCTAAAATGTTATCAATCGTTCCTTTAATGAATGGTGGTGGCTTATTTGAAACTGGTGCTGGAGGTTCTGCTCCGAAACACGTTGAACAATTAGTAAACGAAAACCATTTACGTTGGGATTCTTTAGGTGAGTTTTTAGCTTTAGCTGTTTCTTTAGAGCATTTAGGTGAAACGAATAGTAATAGCAAAGCCAAAGTATTAGCTGAAACTTTAGATGATGCTACTGATAAGTTGTTAGATAACAAAAAAGGTCCTTCTAGAAGAACTGGTGAGTTAGATAATAGAGGTTCTCATTTTTACTTAGCAATGTATTGGGCACAGGCGTTAGCTTCTCAAACTAAAGATGCTGATTTAAAAGCGCAGTTTGCTCCTATTGCAGATAAAATGGCAGCAAGCGAAACAACTATTGTTTCTGAATTAAATTCTGTGCAAGGAAAAGAGGCTTTAATTGGTGGTTATTATGAACCAACTGATAATTTAGCTGATGCAATTATGAAACCAAGTACTACTTTAAATACTATTTTACAAAGTATTTAATTTTTAAAGTAATATATTATAAAAGCAGGTGATAAATCACCTGCTTTTTTTATGATACAAAATATAAAATTCATTAAATTTGATTTATGAGCTTTACTAAAACTACAGAACAATCTTCGAAATACAATCAATTAGAAAAAATGAGTATTTCTGAATTATTATCAAACATAAATACCGAAGACAAAGCAGTTCCTTTAGCTGTTCAAAAGGCATTGCCTCAAATAGAAGAATTGACAAAACAAATTGTTATCAAATTAAAAGAAGACGGCAGATTGTTTTACATTGGCGCTGGTACAAGTGGTCGTTTGGGAATTTTAGATGCTAGCGAGTGTCCTCCTACTTTTGGAGTTCCTCATGAATTGGTTATCGGGCTTATTGCTGGTGGAGATATTGCCATAAGAAAAGCTGTAGAAAATGCCGAAGACTCAACAAACCAAGGCTGGATAGATTTACAAGAACATAACATATCAAATAAAGATGTAGTTGTTGGTATTGCTGCCTCGGGTACGACTCCGTATGTAATTACAGCTATAGAAGAATGCAATAAAAACAACATTATTACAGGATGTATTACTTGCAACGAAGGCAGTCCGTTAGCTTTAACAGCACAATTTCCGGTAGAAGTTGTTGTTGGCCCGGAATTTGTAACCGGAAGCTCACGTATGAAAGCTGGTACTGCTCAAAAATTAGTATTAAACATGTTATCTACCGCTACTATGATTCAACTAGGCAAAGTAAAAGGTAATAAAATGGTTGACATGCAGTTATCAAACAAAAAATTGGTAGATAGAGGAGAAAAAATGCTAGTATCCGAATTAAATATCAGCCAAGAAACAGCTAGTAAACTATTAAAAAAATACGGAAACGTACGTACTGTAATTAAAAACTATCCGAATGAATAAGACAAAAACATTTGATACTGTTGTAAGAAAATTTGTTTTTCTATTAGGGCTATTAATACTGTCTCCTATTGTATTAAGTTTCGGTTTTAAAGCTTTTAGAATTTACACCGAAGCGCCTGAAACTTATATTGCTTATGTATTATTAACTTTAGGTACTTTTTTAATTTTATTTACTGTATACTTCGGATTTAAAACAATAAAAGCGTTTTTAGACTATTTATTTCAAAAATAACTTGAGAAAAAATACTACTATAGAGAGACTTACAAAATGGGAACACTGGCCAACGGCTATGTTTTATGTTCCTAATTTACCGTATGCTTTTTATTTAGCTTTTAAAGCTAAACACCTTGCCTTTTTTAGTGCTGTAAATCCTGCCATAAAAAGCTCAGGAAATGGTACCGAGAGCAAGTACGAAACTACCATGTTGATTCCTGAAAGGTACAGACCTAAATCGATATTAGTAAAACCTAATAGCGAATTCAATACTGTTTTAATTAAAATAAAAGAGCAACAAATTCAATTCCCTTTAATAGCAAAACCAGACATTGGTTTTAGAGGTTTATTAGTAAAGAAAATATATTCTGAAGCTGAATTGAAAGAATACTTAAACAAGTATAAAATCAATATCATTATTCAAGAATTTCTTGATTTCGAAAATGAATGTGGTGTTTTTTATCACCGTAATCCGCAAAATAATCAAGGCCATATTACTTCTTTAACTCTAAAGCGTTTTTTAGCGGTTACAGGCGATGGAAAATCATCATTAAAAGAACTAATTTTAAATGATGATAGAGCTAGGTTATATATAGAGTTATTCAGCGAAATTCATCAAGAAAAGCTAGCTGAAATTCCTAAAAAAGAAGAGGTAGTAAAACTAACTGCTATAGGAAACCACTCTAAAGGAACGCATTTTTTAAACGGAAATCACTTAATTAATGAGAAATTAATAAAAACTTTCGATAAACTAAGCATCGCTATTCCTGGTTGGTATTATGGCCGTATCGATTTAAAATACAACTCTTTTTCTGCTCTAGAAAATGGTGATGATTTTAAAATTATTGAAATAAACGGAATACTAGCAGAACCTACACATATTTACGATTCTGAAAATTACACCTATTTTAAAGCTCTTAAATGTATAAGAGATCATTGGAAAAGCATTTATGAAATAGCAACCGTAAATAATAAAAAATTTAACACTCCTTATAAGAACTCTATACTTTTTACTTATGAAATGTTAGCACTTAAAAAATATATTTTAAAAATAAAAAACACCCAAAAACCCTAAAAAAATAACACAAAACACTACAAGACAACCTCTTATATTATTTTTTTTAAAAAAATAAAATTTTATTTTCTTCAAATTATCATTATTATTGTGTAGCTAACCACCTAAGTAATTATATGAAGACAAAACTATTTTTACTCTTTTTCCTTTTAATTAATATCACTATTTATGGCCAGGTAAAAGTAGGTGATAATCCATCTTTGATTGACTCATATTCTATTTTAGAATTAGAAAGTACTAATAAAGCGTTAGTTATAAGTCGAATGTCAGAGGTACAAATGAATGCTATGTCTCCACTTAGAGGAGCATTGGTATTTAATACCAATGCAAACTGCGTGTTTTTATTTGATGGATTAATTTGGAAAAATCTGTGTAACTCTAATATAAAAGTTACCACAAACACTACTCCACCAACAGACAATAACATTGGTGATTTTTGGATTAACGACTCAGAGAATAACTTAACAAGTATTTGGGACGGCTCAAATTGGATCTCGATAGACAACAACCCTAGGAGAGGCTCGGGACCTCCGAATGCAGCATCAGCTGTAAACCCAATTGCTGGTGATGTATACGTAGATAATACTAAAGGTTATATATATGCCTTTGATGGTGCTAACTGGGTAAATTCATACTTCACACTAATGGCAAATAACGGATTATTTATAGATAGTAGCAATACTGTACAATTAGGTGGTGTACTAATTAAACCTACAACTATAGAAACCAATACTATAAACACCCTAGCCATAACAGGTTTAAAAGACGGAAACTTAAATGAAGATGAAGTAATTACAGTTAATCGAGCAAATGGTACTTTAAGAAAAGTGCCTTCTTCACGATTATTTAATGAAGAAGTTTCTGAAATTACTGCCTTTGATGGACAAGTACAGTTCAGCCCACCTTTAACTATTGAAGATGCTAAAAAAGTGAATGTATACCGAAATGGTGTTCGTATTGACTTCACTGTCATAAATACAAATACCATACAAATTGAACCTGGGGCTACTTGTTACCTAGGTGATCAAATAAGAATCATACAATATTATTAACTAAACCAAATTATTAACTTTAAAATAATTAATTATGACTAAAATTACAAACAATTTTAAATTAGCTCTAGCTGCAATCGCTTTTATAAGCTTTGGTGCAGTAAATGCACAAACTGCAGGAGGTGCAACTACTTCTCTTGGAAAAGGAAATGAAGCTATAGCTGATGCTCAAGGAGGGCATGTTAGAGTTATTGATAACAAAGGAACAAAAAAATTTCTTACTTCAAATAACGGTATTACAATGTTTACTGATAACGCTCCAGATGGAGGTATTGTTACAACTTGGCAACTTGGAGGTACTTTAACTGAAAGTACTATTATTGATACTAATGGTCAGACATTTGCTATTACTGGTACTGCTGATGCATCAGCTGACGCGGCTGCTACGGCATATGATGCAACTGGATATACCTTAGTTGTGAGAGACGAAGCTACAGGAGAAATGAAAAAACTACTGGTTACCGATCTTATTACCAGTGGTCAAACATATTTTACTGCTGCTAATAACCAACTTACATATGATGTTTCTGCAGTAACTGCCACACCAACAATGACTGGGGCTCAAATCCCTTTACCTGAATACAGTAAAGTGTGGGTTTATAGAAATGGGGCTAAATTAATTGCAGGTGTAGATTACACAGTAGCTGCTAGTACAGTTACACTTGACCCTACTGGTAGTGTAGGTGGTGCTTGGGCTGTATATGCAGGTGACATTATAGAAGTTCAATATTATAAATAATTAATTTTTTACCGAAAATTATCTTAAAGTTAAATAAAGAAAAGTTGGTTATAAACACCAACCAACTTTTCTATTATAACTTCCTACCAATGAACTAATAATTATTTTAATATACATCGTATAAATGTCTCAAAATTTAAAACATATATTCTCATTTTTTATCTTATTATTCTGTTTTGTTTCTTCATCTTTCGCACAAGAAGTTAAGGTTATTGACAATAAAGGAACCATCAGTAATATAAAGAATACACGTGTTTTTACGGGTACAAAACCGGCAGATACTGACGCGGTTACCGGTGATATATATTTTGATACATATCCCAACCCTACTTTAATAGAAATTTGGGATGGAGATAATACAGAATGGAGATCAATAACTATTGATAATACCCATACAGGTGCCACAGGTTCCGTTTTTTTTGCAAATACCGATGGCACACCAACTGAAAATAATTCTCAGTTTTTTTTTAACAATACTAATAATCGATTTGGAATCGGAACAAATACACCAACAAATAAACTTCAAGTTTCAGGTGCAATTAGATCCGCTGGAATGTTAAACTCAGATGGTAATGTAGGAGAACCTGCTTATCGTTTTAATGACGACACTGACACAGGAATGTATAGCCCCTTTCAAGACGACATAAGTTTTGCTGTAGGCGGAATTGAAGCTATAAACATTGAAGAGACCTCTAACGTAACAAAAGTTACGATTAAAGAAAACTTAGAATTAGATGGTACTTTATTAGATATTAATAACAATGCAGGAACGGCTGGCCAAATACTATCATCAACAGCTACTGGTACTGATTGGATTGATAATACGAATACACCTAACACCGTAACAGAATCTACAAATGTAACCGCAAGAACACCTGCTACTTTTGCATTTCCTGTAGATTATACAGCTGTAGAGGCTGATGTTTTTATATATTCTGTTGCATCTGGTAACCATAAAGATATTTTTATATATAACGACGGCGCTTGGATTCAAATAACACCAATCAAAGCGGCTAAGACATTTTATTTACCACCGATTGAAATAAATATTCAACCACTTACATCAACTACTACTGTAAATATTTATTCAGAATATTTAGATCAATTTAGTACTCCAGAAGTAGTTAGTTCAGGAGCCCCCAGTCAGATCCACGCGTATAATAGCGATGAATTATATTATTATGTGACATCATATGATAATAGTGCAGGTCTTATCAGTTCAGTAACCATAGATACTAATGGGGTTATGACAATAAACTCTTCAATACCAATTATTTCAACATCAGTATTATTTAATATTGTTTTAGTTATTAAATGATAAAACAGAGAAAACATATCATACTCCTATTTTTAGTGAGCATAAGTATGCTATGCTCAGCTCAAGCTGCGTTTCAAAACTTTGGCGATATACAATTGCATAACAATGCTAAAATAGGTTTTCATACCGATTTAATAAACAACGGAACTTTTAATAACAACAAAGGACTCACTGGTTTTTACAGTGATGACATTACTAGAGTTGTTACGGGAAATAACATGCCTGTTTTTTATGATGTTGATATAAATACCTATAATGATTTAGAGCTTCAAATTTCTATGGGAGTTACTAATGAATTAAGTTTTATAAACGGTAAAATATTAACGGATAAAAACGATTTATCTGTTTCTTTAAATTTTATAAACCACAATTTTTATGCTGGTGAAGATGATGATAGGTATGTTGATGGCTATTCTCAAGTTGAAGGCTTAAATGAGTTTACATTTCCTATAGGAGATGATAATCGAATAAGGCCTATGATTTTACCAGAACAAAATCAGAATACTACATTTAAAGGAGCCTATTTTTATGAAGATCCTAACGCTCCCATAACATTTAGTACTTCTTTTTTAACAGATCAGAAGCAAGTATTCATTGAAAATATAAATACAAATGAATTTTGGGACCTAGACGGAGCTACTGAAACTACTATAACATTAACTTGGGATGTTTTTAGTAACATACCTGGCATGACAGAAAACATCGAAAATTTACGTGTTGTTGGCTGGAGTAGTGTAATAAATAAATGGGTAGATCTTGGTCGTATCGCTGTATCAGGTAGTGTTACTAAAGGGCAGGTAACCTCTAATAATTTTATACCCGATAATTACGATGTAATTACAATAGGTTCTAACTTTTCTGATGGTAACCTAGACAATGTAAACATTATATTTACACCTAACGGAGATACCACAAACGAAACTTTAGTATTTGAAAGTTTAGATCAGTACAAGAAAAATACACTTGAAGTATACAATAGATGGGGTAATATTGTATACAAAAAAACGAATTACAAGAATAACTGGAACGGAAAGTCTTTTGGTAGAGCAACTATAAAAGCCAATAATGATTTACCAGTAGGTACTTATTTTTATCGTTTAAGGTTTGGTGATGATAGTCTATCTAAAATACAGAGAGGTTGGGTGTATATTCATAGGTAAAACTATTACTCTATAAATGCTTTTTTTGGTGTTGTTGGATTGTATCCAAAATCTGCATCAGGCAACTCTATTTCTAATTGACTTATTATAAAACCTATACTAGCAAAATGATGTACCGCGTGGGTATGTGCTTGTATTAATGCACTTGCTAAAGTATAATTTGCCGTAATTTTACCTGTTCCTAAATCATCTGTAACAGCTATAATAATATCATAATCTGTAATTTCTAAAGTATGTAATTGCCTAAGTACATCGTTAAAATATTCAATTCCGAATTTAGTTTGTTCTTCTGCTAACTGATTTCTTTCTCTATCTGAAAAATCAACAATATTATCTTCTAATCCGTTAAAAAGACAAGCAAAAACATCTAAAACGTGCCGCATATTAGCACCAATACTCGAATAGTATGGAGCAATTGATTTATTACTGTATTGCTCATCAGAAATAGCATTTAATAATTTTATTCCTCTTTGCAGATTTTTATCAATAGCTTCAATCATTTTTCACTAGGGGTTTAATAGTAATATCTATAAATATAGACTTTTTTAAGTCTAAAATAAAGTATTTCACAACTATCACATAACACACTGAAAAACAACACCATACCGTTAAAAAAACAAATCCTAATACTTAATTACAAATAGGAAAATATATTTTTGGCACGTTCTTTGAAAAATATCAATCAAATGCGGAAGCCGAAAAGCAAATAGAGTAAGCGAAACCCTAAATTTATTAATTATGAAAAAAGGGATACTTTTAATATTAGCAATTATGTCATTAGCATCAGTGAGTGCTGAAAACATAAATACATCAACAAATAAAGTTGAATCTGTAAATCGTTATAACGACGCAGTTACCTTTATCGAAAGAGATATACAGTTTCACGTATTTTTAAATGGAGATTTTGATTTTGACACACACTATAATAACACAAGATATAATGGTGTACGTATAGAGCGAGATCGTAGCGGAAAAGTAAGAAGAGTTGGTAATGCTTTTATCAATTATGATTCTAGAGGAAATGTAAAACGAATTGGTAGTATTTATATTGATTATAGATATGGAAAACTATCAAAAGTTGGAAATTTAAATATTAAGTATGATCGTTGGAACAATCCTCGTTTTTATGGAAACGTAAGGTATAATAATCATTATAATGATGATGTATATTACAGCAACGGAGGTATAGATATTGATATTAACATTGGTAGCATATTTAATTATAACGATGCGTATTTTTACAAAAGAGACTTTAGAAAGAATTACAGAAAGTATAGAGAAGATAAAAAATTCTTTTATTACAGAGCCGTTCCTAATGCAAAAACCGGAAAAAGAGGTAAGCTTATAAAGAGGCGTAAAAATAAAAATTATTCAAAAAAATATCACAAAAAGAGAACAACTCCTGAGCAAAAAGGAAGGTCTAAAAGGAATAGATAAAAACAAAAAATCCTCATCAATTATGATGAGGATTTTTTAATAGTATTTATTGCCATTATTTAGCAACATTAACAGCTCTTGTTTCACGAATCACAGTAACTTTTACTTGCCCTGGATACGTCATATCATTCTGTATTTTTTGTGAAATATTAAATGATAATTCAGCTGCTTTAGTATCATTTACCTTAGCACTTTCTACCATTACTCTTAATTCACGACCTGCCTGTATAGCATATGCTTTTTGCACACCACTAAATCCGAAGGCGATATCTTCTAAATCTTTTAAACGTTGAATATAAGAATCTAATACCTGACGACGTGCGCCTGGTCTTGCTCCTGAAATAGCATCACAAACCTGAACGATAGGTGATAATAAACTCTTCATTTCTATCTCGTCGTGGTGAGCTCCAATGGCATTACAAACATCTGGTTTTTCACCAAACTTCTCTGCCCATTGCATTCCTAATAAAGCATGCGGTAATTCACTTTCTGTTTCTGGCACTTTACCAATATCATGTAATAAACCTGCACGTTTAGCTGCTTTAGCATTTAAGCCCATTTCTGATGCCATAATACCACAAAGATTTGCTACTTCACGCGAGTGTTGTAATAAATTCTGACCATAAGAAGAACGGTATTTCATACGTCCAACTATTTTTATTAATTCAGGATGTAAACCATGAATTCCTAAATCGATAACAGTACGTTTACCAACTTCTATAATTTCTTGACTAATTTGTTTTTCTGTTTTCTTAACAACCTCCTCAATTCTTGCTGGGTGAATTCTTCCGTCTGTTACTAATTTATGCATTGATAAACGAGCAATTTCTCTACGAACAGGATCAAAACAAGATAAAATAATTGCTTCAGGTGTGTCATCTACAATAATTTCTACTCCGGTAGCGGCTTCTAAAGCACGAATATTACGTCCTTCACGACCAATAATTCTACCTTTAACATCGTCTGATTCTAAATTAAAAACAGATACACAGTTTTCTACAGCTTGCTCTACTCCTACTCTTTGTATTGTATTTAATACAATTTTACGAGCATCTTGTTGCGCTGTCATTTTAGCTTCTTCAACAGCGTTTTGTACAAACGACATTGCATCTGCTTTTGCTTCATCTTTTAAAGATGAAACTAACTCTGTTTTCGCATCTTCTGCTGATAAGCCAGAAATTTGCTCTAACATATCTACCTGACGTTTGTGTTGTTTCTCTAAATCAGATTCTTTTTTATCTAAAAAATCTAATTTATAATCAAAGTCTGCTTCTTTCTTCTCTACAGATTTGTTTAATTTTTTATTTTTATCTAATTCAGAAGAAACTTGACTTTCTTTATCTCTAATTCTCTTCTCAACATCAGACATCTTTTTTTCTCTAGAAAATATTACCTTTTCATGCTCTGATTTTAGCTCTATAAACTTTTCTTTGGCTTGTAATATTTTATCTTTTTTTATTGCATCAGCCTCTACTTTGGCCTCTTTTACAATATTTCTCGCTTGCTTTTTTGTTTCTTGTATTAATTTATTAGCGGCCGATTTTTCTAATACCTTAGCGATTACAAAACCTATTGCTATACCTATAATTCCTGCTAATACAGGAAATAATATTCCATCCATAATTTTAATTTGATTGTATAAAAAAAGCCTACATTAATATGGGTTTTATAAACTCCGAAAAAACAGGTTTAGGACTAACTGGCTTATCAAGGATCCGATCTAAAATCGGCTTGCTTTACGAACCAAGACTCATCCTTTCTAAATAAATAGTGTTGAGTTTAACAAACAATGTACTAATGTAGGCAGTATATTAATAATGTATTTTAAAGAACGTTACAAATGCTTATCTAACAAGTTAGCTAAATCATTTATTTTATTTATTACTTCAGTATTTTCTTTAGTATTGGTTAAAGATACTATTTCTGATTTCGATGCAAATTGCAATGCGCACATTGCCAATACATCTTGTTTATCTGATACTGCATAACTTTGTTCAAACTTAGCAATTAAATCGTTAATGTTTTTTGCTGCACTACGCATCCCTTGTTCTTCATCTGTGTTTTCTACACTCAACGGGTACGTTCTTCCTGCAATTACTACATTAACTTTAATCTTTGCCATGTAAAGAACTTTTTATGAATTCAAAAGAGTAATGCATTTATCAATCTCTCGAACTAATGTATTTATTTTGAGTTTTGTTTCTCTTGTATTTTCGTTACTGCCTTCTATAGTTTTAGCAATTTTTAGCAATTTATATTCTTCTTGCTCTTTATTTAATTCTTGCTGTTTTTCTTGTAATAAAATTTGTAACTCTGCATTATTTTGAAGCAATACTTGGTTTTCTTCTTTTAAAAATTCATACCTCGAAAGTAGATTTTTTAACTTATCTTCCAGTAAATGAATTGCTTCTAAAGGGTTACTCATTTATTTGTGAGAATAAAACTATACTTACAAAGTTATCAATATAGAACTTAAATAACAACTATTTTAATGTTTTTTTAACAACACTACTGATTATAAGACATCTAAGTGTTTTAGCTTATTTTTAGTATTTTTGTTTTAAAACCGCTATATCTTGAAATTTTATTTTTCTATTATTTTTTTAGTATTCTATTATACAGTTAATGCACAAAAGCAATACCCTAAAAATTACTTTACTTCTCCTTTAAAAATACCGATTGTTTTATCAGGTACTTTTGGTGAATTAAGAAGTAACCACTTTCATTCGGGTATCGACATTAAAACTCAAGGTAAAGAAGGTTTACCAATTTACGCAGCCGCAAACGGATATGTTTCTCGCATAAAAGTATCGCAATATGGTTTTGGTAAAGCAATATACCTTAAACACCCTAACGGATATACAACTGTATACGCGCACCTTAAAAATTTTAAACCTGTTATTCAGAAATACGTTAAAGGAATTCAGTACAAGAAAAAGAGTTATCAAACGGGTAACATATTTCCGAAGCAAGATCAATTTCCTGTTAGCAAAGGTCAAATTATTGGTTATAGTGGTGACACTGGTGGCTCTGGCGGACCACATTTGCATTATGAAATTAGAGATACTAAAACAGAGCGTATTATAAACCCTTTACATTTCGGAATAACTGTAACTGATGATACGTCGCCTAGTATTAAAAAAATAATGGCTTATCCTTTAAACGAACAGTCACGAATTAACAACTCTAGTTTAAAATCGGTCTTATCATTTAAAAAAATCAGTAAAAATAATTTTATCAGCGAAAGTATTACTGCTAGCGGAATTATTGGTTTCGGAATTAGTGTTTTTGATAGATTAAATGGCGCTTTAAACAAAAACGGAATTTACAGTTTAGAGATGAAAGTAAATGGTAGCAGAGTTTATTATCACGATGTTGAAACTTTTTCTTTTTCTGAAAGCAAATACATCAATTTATTAATTGATTATAAACACTACAAAACGTACAGAAGTAAAGTGCAAAAAACACATAAGGTAGATGCCAACAAATTAAGTTTATATGAAAACTTAATAAACAATGGTAAAATACTTGTTGAAAAAAACGCAAGCTATAATGTTGAAATCATTGCTAAAGATTTTAAAAACAATACTGCCTCTGTTAAAATACCTGTAAGAGGTGTAGAAAGTAATTTAGTATATCAACAAAAAGACACTACAAATTATAAAATTGTTGCTAAAAACTTTCAAAAATTTACGCTTAACAATGTAACCGTTGCTTTTCCTAAAAACACTTTTTACGAAGATTGTTTTATCTATTTTTCTTTTAAGGACGGTATTGCTAAAATTCATAACAAAACAAAACCAATAGACAAGCGCTACACATTAACTTTCGAAACCTCTTTTTTAAACGAGCAACAAAAACAGCAAGTATATATTGCCAATGTTACAAACACTAAATACCCCAGGTATGTTTCTACAAGAAAAAATATCAATAAAATATATACTACCACGAAAATTTTAGGAGATTACACATTGCTTTATGATACTGAAAAGCCCACCATTAAGTTGTACAATTTTAATGACAAACAGTGGATATCAAAAAATAAAACTTTAAAAGTAAAAATTAAAGACAGCGATTCTGGTATAAAAAATTACCGTGCAACCATAGATGGTAGCTGGGTATTAATGGAATACAACCATAAAAAAGGAATTCTTACGTACGATTTTACAGATAAAAAGTTGGTTGGTAGCAAACATCTTTTTAAACTTGTAGTTTCTGACAATGTTGGAAATATAAAGACTGTTACCGCAACATTCTTCAAAAAATAAACTATAAAACCCTTGAAAAAACTACTTTTTTTACTGCTATTCCCTTCATTAATTTTTGCTCAAAAAACAGCAATTGTAAAAGGTACCATAACTAATAAATTTAACATTCCTATAGAAGGTGTGGCCATTACATACCTATCTGGAGGAACTACAACCAACGCCAACGGAGATTATACTTTTACCATACCCATGCGTAAAACGGTTGCCGTAACATTTAGTCACGTTTCCTACAAAACGGTTACAAAAAAATTTACTTCAAGAGGTAAAAAAACATTTAACTTCTCTCCTTCTCTTACTTTTAAAACAGAACAATTAGAAGAGGTTAGTCTTAAAAACCTAAAAAAGGAAGCACAAGGAGTTACAAAAATCGACACAAAAAAAGTTAAGAAAATTTTAGGTGCCAACGCAGGTGTAGAAAATATTTTAATGACCCTGCCAGGTGTTAGCAATAATAACGAATTAAGTACTCAATATAATGTTCGTGGTGGTAATTTTGATGAAAACTTAGTATATGTAAACGGCATAGAAGTATATCGTCCGTTTTTAATACGTTCGGGGCAACAAGAAGGCCTTAGCTTTATCAATCCGCAAATGGTGCAAAATATTAATTTTTCCGCAGGCGGATTTCAAGCAAAATACGGCGACAAACTTTCTTCTGTTTTAGACATCACGTATCGCAAACCAACGGAATTTGGTGCGCAACTAGATGTTAGTTTATTAGGCGGAAGTTTTACGATAGAACATGCTTTTTTAAATAATAAGTTAAGTGCCATTGTTGGTGTTCGTTATCGCGATAACAGTTTGTTTGTTAACAGTAAGCAAGTAGATGTAAATTTTAAACCAACTTTTACCGACGTACAATCTTTTTTAACCTACAAAGCAACCGATAAAGTTACTTTCAATTTTTTAAGTAACTTTTCTTTAAATAATTATAATTACGAACCATTAACAAGAAAAACACGTTTTGGTACGTTGGTAAATCCGTTAGAATTAATTGTTTTTTATCAAGGGCAAGAAAAAGATCAATTTAAAACACTTTTTGGTGCTTTTTCTACCGATTATCAAGTAAATGATAACTTAAAAATTACAGGAACCATTTCTTCTTTTAATACGCAAGAAGAAGAATATTTTGATATTGCCGCTTCTTATAATTTAGGAGAAGTGGATAGTAATATTGGATCTGAAAATTTTGGAGAGGTCGCTTTTTCACAAGGAATCGGGTCGCAAATTAACCATGCCCGCAACGATTTAGATGCCTTAATAAGTAATATTCAACTTAAAGCCACTTTAAAAGATGGTAAAAACGAATGGAAAACAGGCGTAAAATATCAAACAGAAAATATAAAAGATCGCATACGTGAATGGGAAATGATAGATTCTTTAGGTTTCACCGTACGTCCGCCAAACCTTACTGGTAACAATCAACCTTACGAACCTTTTGCAGGACCCATCGAACCATTTAATACTGTTAGAGCAAATAATGATGTAGATATTAATCGTGTTTCGGGTTTTTTACAATTCAGCAGAAAAAGTAATTGGAAAAATCATCAAATATGGATGAATGTTGGTGTACGCGCTCATAATTGGAGTGTAAAAACCGCTAACGAAAGCGCTGAAAATCAAATTATATTTAGTCCAAGAGCTCAGTTTGCTATCAAACCAGATTGGGATAAAGATATGTTGTTTCGAATCTCTGGTGGTTGGTATTCTCAGCCTCCGTTTTATAAAGAGTTAAGAGGTTATGACGGTCAAATTAATCCGAAGGTAAAAGCCCAAAAATCAATTCATTTAGTTGCAGGTAATGAGTACAGTTTTACCATGTGGCAACGTCCTTTTAAACTAACAACCGAGTTGTATTATAAAGATTTATCTGATGTAAATTCGTATTCGGTAGACAATGTTCGTATTCGTTATAGAGCGGATAATGTAACTGATGCTTATGCCTACGGATTAGATATTCGTTTAAACGGAGAATTTGTACCTGGTAACGATAGTTGGGTAAGTTTTGGTTACTTAAAAACCGAAGAAAACATCAACAATCAAGGATATATTGCAAGACCAACTGATCAGCGCTTAAAATTCGGTGTTTTATTTCAGGATTATGTGCCTAATATACCTGATTTAAAAGCCTATTTAAATATTGTTTATAATACAGGGCTTCCGGGTGGCGCTCCTGCTTATTCAGATGTATATCAATATCAAAATAGATTAAATGATTACAAACGTGCTGATGTAGGAATATCCTACGTATTTACAGACGCCAACAAAAAAAGACCGACTGGTTTTTTGCGTAATTTTAAAGAACTAACTGCTGGTTTAGAACTTTTTAATTTATTTGATATCAGAAATTCGATAACCAATACCTGGGTTCGTGACGCCTACAGCAAACAACAATACGGAATTCCGAATTACATGACAGGTAGAGTTTTAAACTTAAAAATAGGAATGCAGTTTTAATATTCTTGAAACCATCCAACAAAAAAACAAACTACTGATTTAAAACAACTTAACTAAAATTAACTACATATATTATCAATCATTTTGTATATTTGGTAGTATATGAAAACTGAATCAACACCAAAAAAAGTAATTTCTGTAAAAAAAACATTGCATAGAAAAAAAGTAGTTTTATTACTAACTTTTAAATATGATGATGTTATAATTAACCATATTAGGAGTTTAAAAAAATTTACTTGGAGTAAAACTCTACAAGGATGGGTTAGCCCTTTTACTGATAAAACATTTTCTGACATACAACATCTTTTAAGTGATATTGCTGATATTAAAGTAGATGAATCGGTTACTAAAAAACTATATCACAGAGGTGTAAAAACCGAACGTAAACTTACAAGCGCGAACAAAGAAATTATTCGGAATTATGTGAAATATTTGCGAGGTAAACGTTACAGTGAAAGCACGGTGCTTACGTATTTTACTTTTATTGCTGATTTTATTGATTTTAGTCAGCCTGCACCAATCGAATCACTCACCAATAAGAATGTTGAGCTATTTATTGAAGCCATTTTTATTACCAGGAACTACAGTATAAGCTCGCAGCGACAATTTATAAGTGCTTTAAAATTGTTTGTTGTTTATTATCCTAAATGTAATATTGAGTCACTTACTTTAGAAAGACCTAAAACCTCGAGGAAATTACCTTCCGTTTTATCACAACAAGAAGTTGTAACCTTATTACAAGTTACCAAAAACTTAAAACACCGTGCTATTTTGGCAATGTTATATTCTGCCGGATTACGAATTGGAGAATTAACCAAACTCGAGTTAAGACATATTGATGTTACTAGAAGACAATTATTTGTACAAAACGGAAAAGGAAGAAAAGACCGGTATGTAATTTTAGCAGACAGTTTTTTACCTTTATTACAAAACTATATTAGCACTTATGTGCCGAAACGTTTTTTTGTTGAAAGCCCAACCGGAACAAAATATTCTGAAAGTAGCATTCGAAAATTCTTGCACACCTCTACCCGACTTGCCAACATAAAAAAACATGTTACTCCGCATACATTAAGGCACAGTTATGCTACACATTTATTAGAAAACGGTATTGGTTTACGTCATATTCAGGAATTATTAGGCCATGCAAAGCCAGAAACGACGATGATTTATACACACGTAGCTAAAAAGGATTTATTAGAAATAAAGAGTCCGCTAGACACTATATTATTGAGCCTACAAAAAAACACTTCAGAATCAGATCAGTTTTTAAACTCTAGAAAGGTTTAAGAAAAATAATGCCAATTATTTTTATATATTAGTAGCTCTTAAAAAAACATTTTATTGCTATGAAATGCATTTTTTAAGAGCTGATAAACAAGAACAAAAGTTCCTTTTATCGGGAACTATATATTAAAAAAGAGGAAGTTATTTCTCTATATAACGAGTTGCAAGTAATGGCGGAAAATTACTCAGACGGAAAAAATTCTGAGTTGAAAAGCAAAAAATTAATTGTGGAATAATTATAATTTAAATTACGTTTTTCTGTCAACACTGGAAAAATAACAATCACAAGTTTAGAGCAGTTTTACGGAATTCTTACTCAAACGCAATTTTAAACATTGTCTAAAAACGGAGCTGAACGCAGAAAATTACTCTTGCGGAATTTAGCAACTTTGCGGAGTTGAAAATCTTTGCGGAATTATTTACTCAAACGCTGAATTTTGAAAATATTAGAAAGCAAAAAATGGAATTATTAACCGAAAATCACAACTTGCAACAATGTGCATAATTTATTGCGGTTACAGTTTTTCCTGCGGAAAAACCTCGCAAGCGTAAAAGTCTGTGTTTTATCTATTATTTTTTCGCTAAATTTACGCAACAAACTATAAGCACAAAGCCGTTGCCCACAATAGCGGAAATCACTCAGACGGAAACAATTCTGAGTTAAAAAGCAAGAAATTAATTGTGGAATAATTTTAATTTAAATTACGTTTTTCTGTCAACACTGGAAAAATAACAATCCCAAGTTTAGAGCAACTTTACGGAATTCTTACTCAAGCGGAATTTTAAACGTTGACAACAACAGAACTGAACGTAGAAAATCACTCTTGCGGAATTTAGCAATTTTGCGGACTTGAAAATCTTTGCGGAATTGTTTACTCAAACCCTGAATTTTGAAAATGTTAGAAAGCAAAAAATGGAATTATTAACCGAAAAAAACTACTGTGGGCAACAATGTGCATAATTTATTGCTAAACAGTTTTTCCTGCGGAAAAACCTCGCAAGCGTAAAAGTCTGTGCTTTATTTATTATTTTTTCGCTAAATTTACGCAACAAACTATAAGCACAAAGCCGTTAGTAAAAACTTTAGAAATCACTCAGACGGAAACAATTCTGTATTAAAATCATGAAACTTATTGTGGAATAATTCTAGTTTACAATTACCTTTTCTGTCAACACTAGAAAAATAACATTCCCAAGTTTAGAGCAACTTTACGGAATTCTTACTCAAACGGAATTTTAAGCGTTAGCAACAACAGAACTGAACGCAAAAAATCACTCTTGCGGAATTTAGCAATTTTGCAGAGCTGAAAATCTATGCGGAATTATTTACTCAAACGTTGAATTTTGAAAATATCGGAAATCATAAAACAGAATTACTTGTCGAAAAAAACGCATTTACTAACAACTTGTATATAAAAATTGCTTTATTTTAGCTAAACTAAATAGTTTGTGCTTTTTAATTAAGTCCAATTTTCCTGCGGAAAATTCGCCGAGCTCTTACAAAGCAACTTTCTATACAAAAAACCGTTGTGTGTAAGCTAAAAAAAGGAAAATTGGAAACAAAAATCAGATATGAAATATTAAATTCTCTCCCTGCTTACGGACCAATGTATATTCCTGTAACACAAAACGGAGAATCTTTTTATAAAGAAGGATTTGTAGTTAAATTTTATAAAAATAACGAAACAGATTGGGTTGCTAATTTTCAGCCAGGTTGGACAGAACTGAATAGAATATTTGATTTTCCAGAGAAAAATATTATTGTTGTTTTGGCTGGCGGAATTGGCTATGTAATTAATCCAAATTCTGAAAAACCTCTTTTGACTTTTGGACTTGTAATAACTGATGTATTTCAAGCTGAAAATGGAAGTCTAATTTGTATTGACCAAGTTGGAGTTCAAATGTTGGACAATTCAAACGGAGAATTATGGACAAGTGAACGAATTTCGTGGGACGGATTTAAAGATTTAACTTTTGAAAACGGAATTTTAAGTGGAATGTCTTTTGATCCAACAAACTCATTAAAAGAATGGAGCGAGTTTTCATTAAACATTAAGACTAAAGAAATTACAGGCGGAAGTTTTAGAGAAATATTAGAAAAAAATCCAAATTTGGAAATGAAAAATAGGCTTGAATTACAAGAAAAACCAATAAGAAAGAAACCTAAATGGAAATTTTGGAAATGAAAAAAGCCTACACACAACAACGTATAAAATTAATTGCTAGTTCTAGCCTACTTACGAAAGTCCTCTCGGACTTTCTATCTGTGATTTATTTGCTAACTTTAGTGCTTAAACCACGCAACTAATCTTATACAAACACGTTGTAAACAATACCCAAAAACTCACGAAATTGATTAAGCTTTTTGATAAAACAACAGAAATTATAGTTGGTCCTTCTAGTAATAATGAAAATTCATTTAATTACTATCATAAAAGCAATCGCAAGGATATTCAAATCATTAGAGAAACTCTAGAAAAATGGTTTTCAGAATATCCTGAATTAGAGAAATTAGAACTGAAAAATCGTTTTAAAAAGGATTTAGACTCAGCCTTCTACGAACTTTTTCTATTTGAACTATTTAATAAATTAGGCTTCAATATTGAAATTCACCCTCAACTTAAAGACACTAACAAAAGACCAGATTTTTTAATATCTAAAGATGACTTTCAAGCGTATGTAGAAGCCAAAATTTGTTTTGATAAAACAGAAACAGAAATGGCTTTTGAAAAACGTCAAAATGAATTCTATGACAAATTAAGTAAAGTAAGAATAAAAGGATTTTTATTGAGAATTGAAGAGTTAAGTTTTAAAACTCAAAAGCAACCTAGAGTAAAAGAATTAATTTCCAAAATTGAATTAGAAGTTAGTAAACTTGAGCCAAAGGAAATTACTGAAAGAATGGAAAAATTTGGTTTTGATGGATGTCCTAATATTGACTTTGAAAATAAAGATTTAAAAATTCGAGTTCAACCAATGCCTTTAATTGAATCTCAAAAAGATAAAATCAGTAAAAATCCTATTGGTATGTTTCCTATCGAAACTTTTTGGGGAGGTGGAGAAAATTCCATTCGACAATCTATTCTCAAAAAAGCTAAACGTTATGGGAAATTCGAAATTCCATATCTAATTTGTATAAATGCTTTAGGAAAAAAAACATCAGGAAAAATAGACATTGAAAATGTAATTTGGGGTTCTTTAAAATATACTTTCTCTACAAATCCTGAAAATAGGGACGGAAAAATGACCAGAGAAAGAGATGGAATATTTTATAATTCAGGAAAAGCAAAATTAACTAATGTTAGCGGAATTGTGGTCACGAAAGTATTTCCATCAAATATTCCAAATGCTAATTATTGGCTTTTTGAAAATCCATTTGCAGAAAACAAATTTGATTTTGAAAAACTTAATCTAATCTATAATTATGTTAATGGAAATCAAATTATTAGTAAAGATGGAAATGATTTTGATAAAATTTTCGGAATATCAAAAGAATGGCTGAATTAAAAGTACTGTTTACAACACCGTATATAATTTATTGCTGGCTTCTCGCCTACTTACGAAAGTCCTCTCGGACTTTCTTTGTTCGTAATTATTTACTAAATTAGTTGCTTAAACCACGCAACAAACCATATACAAACACGTTAGTAAAAACTTTAGAAATCACTCAGACGGAAACAATTCTGTATTAAAATCATGAAACTTATTGTGGAATAATTCTAGTTTACAATTACCTTTTCTGTCAACACTTGAAAAATAACATTCCCAAGTTTAGAGCAACTTTACGGAATTCTTACTCAAACGGAATTTTAAGCGTTAGCAACAACAGAACTGAACGCAAAAAATCACTCTTGCGGAATTTAGCAATTTTGCGGAGCTGAAAATCTATGCGGAATTGTTTACTCAAACGTTGAATTTTGAAAATATCGGAAATCATAAAACAGAATTACTTGTCGAAAAAAACGCATTTACTAACAACTTGTATATAAAAATTGCTTTATTTTAGCTAAACTAAATAGGCAATGCTTTTTAATTAAGTCCAATTTTCCTGCGGAAAATTCGCCGAGCTCTTAAAAAGCAACTTTCTATACAAAAAACCGTTGGGTTTCATTAGCGGAAACCGTTAAAATTGAACATTTTTAGCTTTTAAAGTGAATTTTTACAATGTTGGAAAAATTTACAGAAAAGCTATTTTGGAATTTAATTACAACTCAAAAAAAGTAGCTTGAACAATTTAGTTTTTTAAGTCTATTTTTTACAAATAGAAAAATTCCCGTTTAGAATTGTTTCGTTAAATAAAAATCTAAAACTGGAGAGTTTTGAAATCAAATTACAAACTTTTAGAGTTTTGAGAAGTTTTGAAAATTGAGTTGAATACCTAAACGTGGAAATCAAAACAGCGGAATTAGAATCTTTGCGGAAATAATAACTGAAAATGAAAATAGAACGGAAAAACCATAAAACGAAAACCCAACAAGGTGCATAATTCATTAAGGTGGAACTTCCTTGCGGAATTTCCTCGCACTTTTATTATCTTTCGTTCAAATTCGGAAAAGCGCTGCACTCTTTTCCTTAACAAAACCATGCACAAAGCCGTTGTGGTTCATATTTCGCTCACCTACAAATGTAATTGAGTATTTATAAAATTACAGCTTATTTACAAAAACGAAATATTAATCTTAAATTTACAGTGTATGAAAAACAAAAAAATCAACTTTATCAAACTCGGAATTCTTCTTTTTGGAATTTCTTTATTACTTTGGAATTGTCAAAATGAAGACCTCTCTATCCCAACAGAAAATCAAACTTTTTCTACTGTAGAAATTAATGAAGCTTTAAGTTTTATTGAGAATAAAAAATATTCTAGTTACAAAGCAAGAGAAAGTGAATCTTTCATTAATTCAATATCAACTCAAAACCTTAAGCAAGAAAATATAACAAATACAGAAGCTAAATTAACATTACTTCCCGTAAAGACAAAGTTTGATGAGTTTTATTCTAGAATAGCATTACTTAAAATTAAAGATTCTATAAAAAGTGTAGTTATTAATATCAACCCACATTTAAATCTTAGAACTGAACATTTTAGCGGGCAAATTTTAATTTCAGACCTAAATGGAAATTTTAATAAAGCTTTTAAAATATATAATGGTAGTATCATTAGAGCATATAATAAATCTAAATATTCTAATAAAAGTTTTAGAAGTTCACCTGATGGTGATGCTGAATGTAGAAAAGAATGTGGGCATGATTCTGAGGACAAGTATTGTATTTGCAATGACCAACTATTAAATGAAATAGTAGTATCTAGTTCTAATGTTAATTATTTAACTATTGCAGATTTATATGATACTGGAGGTGGTGAAAATTCAAATAGTGGTTGTGAAGTTGGTTGTAATAGTTGGAGTTATGGTGGTGGAAGTTCTTCTAATAATAACAATGACCAAAATGATGATGACAATCAAAATGATGACAATCCATGTGACAGAGTAAAAAAACTAGAAACAAACTCCAAATTTAAAGAAAAACTTAAAGAATTAAAAGCTAATACTTCTAAAGACTATGAATCAGGATTTCTAATCAATCATGATGGTAAGCCTTATGACCTTGTTGAAGGTAATCCTGGAGAAAATCATATTGATTTAAATGTTATTGGTCCTTTTGACGGTTTTATACATACACATATTCCTCCTCTAGGAAGACCTATTTTTTCAACAAATGACATTAAAGCCATATATGATTTTTATATCAAAGGATTTATAAATAATTCTAATACATTTTTATCAACAATTATAGCATATCATGAAACCTCTTATACAATAATAATTAATGATATTACAAAATTTAAAAGTTTTGGACGGGATAATTTAACTGATACTACTTTTACTAGTTTTTCTCATTATTATTCTAGACACTATGACCTTTATTCTGGACCTCTTTATGGGTATAATGAAATAAAAGCTAGAGAGGTCGCAATGCTTAAAGCACTAGAAAATTCAGGATTAAGTTTATTAAAAGGTAATTCTGATTATAGTAAATGGCAAAAAATTGAAACTCAAAATGCTGATATAAAAAATGTTAATTGTAAATAATAAAAACTTAAAAAATGAAACATATAATTTTAATACTAATAATACTTTTGAATTTTAGCTGTATTTCAGCACAAGAAATAACCTTAAAAAAAGGAATGACAAAGGCCAAAATACAAAAAGGAACATATTACAAAACAGATCATTCTATTATAAAGAAGTTTATTGGAATTTGGGAGGGTAATGTTGGTGGTAAAAAATTTAAGCTAAAAATTTTCAAAGAGAAAGTATTTTTAAAAGGTAGTGATATATACATGGATGTACTTAATGGTCTTTATTGTTTTGAAAATTGTAATTTTGAAAATCCGAATGCATTTTTAAGTAAAACTAATGGTACTTTTGAAATGTATGAAAAAGGAAAAATAGAGTTTATGATAAATGACTTTAAATACAAAAAATTAGCTAACGTAAATTTTGAGATTTTAGAAAACAACACTGCTAAGTGGACGTTATTTTACACTTTTTCAAATAAAGATAAACCTAAAGGATTTACAATTCCAAAAGAAATGTTGTTAAAGAAAACAAACCAATAAAAATACAAACCACAACACCGTGTATAAAAAATAGCAGTTAAGTCCCAAATTTTCAGTTAGCTCTTTTCTGCTATTTTTGTTTTTAAAATTGAAAATTGAAGTAATTTATTCTGCTACTTTTCATACACAAAAACGTTGTAACAAATTAAAAAAATGAACTTTCCTGAAATAGGTTGACTAAAAATTAAGCAATTAATTACAGTCACTTATGAAAACACAAAATGAACACTGGCGAAAAAAAAGCTACCAAAAAGCCACTTTAGAAACCAAACTTTTAGTCGTTGACCAAATCCTTAGCGGACAACTATCCAATAACCAAGCTTCAAAAAAATACGATATCCCTCGAACAACCATTACCTATTGGTTAAGAAAATACAGTACCTTAGTACAACAAAATACAGGTATGAGTAAAAACGATGAAATTAAAAAGTTAAAGGAAAAGATTGAAGAACTTGAGTTTCAAAAAGACTTCCAACAAGACATTATCGCTGATATGGAACTTATTACAGGAGTCGATATGTCAAAAAAGTCATTGCCCAAAACATTAGCAAAAGAGATAGAGCAAAAGAAAAAACAGCGTATAAAAGAAAATGGCTCTATGGATGTTTTGGGATATCTAAACAAGCCTTTTACAAAAGACTCAAAACCCAACAAAAACAACAAATAGAGCATCAAGAACTAATTAAAATGGTTAAGGACTACCGGAAAAAAGTAAGCTCTAAAACTGGTGGAATTAAGCTACATGCAGAACTTAAAGCTGATTTTAATAAGGCTAATATTAAGATCGGAAGAGACAAGTTCTATCGCTTCCTCAGACTAAATAATCTTTTGATTCCCAAAACTAAAAATTACATCAAAACGACAAACTCAAACCATATGTACAAAAAATATAAGAACCTAGTAAAAGACCACATTCCTACTCGACCAGAACAACTATGGGTAAGCGATATCACTTACATTAAAACACAATACGGTCATAATTATTTAGCTATTGTTACAGATGCTTATTCTAAACAGATTATGGGCTACAAACTAGATAACCACATGAGAACATCACTTTGCACCGATGCACTCGCTATGGCCATTAAAAACAGAAAATACCCCAATCAAAAGCTTATTCATCATTCAGACAGAGGTTTTCAATATTGCAATCCCAAATACACAGAATTCGCCGAAAACAATAACATTACAATGAGTATGACTGAGCAATACGACCCTTATGAAAATGCTGTAGCAGAACGAATTAATAGAACGTTGAAATACGAATATGGATTAAAACAAACGATTAAAAACACAGAACTAGCTCAAAAAATGACGGAGCAAGCAGTATATATTTATAACAATTTAAGAACGCATTTTAGCCTGGAATTAAGAAAACCTGCAGAAGTACATTTAAATCCTAATATCAAATACAAGTCGTATCGAAAAAATAAAGTAAATTTACATGAACTAACGATTTAAGAACGGAGAATTTTAACTAAAAAAGAGTCAACCTATTTCAGTATAATACAAAAAAATGAAAAAAGGAATATTAATATTTTTATTTAGCATAATTTCAATAAACTTTTCCTTAGGTCAGAATAAAATCAAGTTTAAACCTGGAGTACAAATAATTGAAAACAGTTTTAAAACTGAATATAAAAATCCAGAATCAATTTTATTTGTTTTTAATATTGTTGGTTGTCAAGCTAATTTCTATATGAATTTAGCAAAGAACTTAAAAAAGAGATTTAAAAGAACTAATACAAAAGTTAAATTTAACTTTAACATAAATACAAAGTTAGAAATTGAACAAATACCGAAAAAAAAACATTCGGAAAAAAGTTTTGAATTAATTTGTTTTGTTTCAACTTCAAATATGAATAGTTGGGACAACCATTTAATAGAAAAAAGAAAACAAAATTATAATTTGAATTTACTCTTTGAAAAAATCAAAACAAAAGAAAAAACTGAAACCATAAAATTGAATATTAATAGTTATTATACTATAATTACTCAAAATAAAAACTCTGGAAAACTAATTTGTAAATTAATAACGGAATAAACTTGTTACAACACTGTATATAATTTATTGCTAGTTCTAGCCTACTTACGAAAATCCTCGCGGATTTTCTATTCGGTTTTTATTTGCTAAATTAGGTTCTAAATCACGCAACAAACGATATACAAACACGTTACCCAACATTTGAAAAAACCGCTCGAAATAGAAATTATCAATTACGAAAAGCCGATTAAGGAATTAATTGGAAAGACAATTTTTGACGTGAATTATTACGAAATTGATTACGGAGAACCTTTGTGGAATGAAACTGAATTTCACTCATTGGATTACGGAATTGAAATAATAACGTCGGACAAAAACGCTTATTATTTTATTTGGGGAAATGAATTTACTCAATATGATGTTAAGTTCAGAAAGGGAAATATTTCGACTGAATTTAGCAATGAAAATGGTGCTAAAAAACATAATGTAAAAGACAATCAAAACTGGTCGGAATTGTGCGGAAAAAAAATAATCGGAATTGAAAGTTTTTGGTCATATTGGAGTTTAATTAATGACAAAAAACGGAAATATTATCCACAAGATGTGCGAATTGAATTTGAGAATGGAAAAGAAATATGGATTTCAGCATTTGAATTTAGAGATAATACAATGATGCAAATGCAAGACCATATAACAATATTTTTTGACAAAGAAACAGCCGAAAAATATAAAATCGGAATAAAAAACGTTGGGTAACACCGTGTATAATTAATTGCTAGTTCTACTCTACTTACGAAAATCCTCGCGGATTTTCTAGTTGGTTTTGTATTTACTAAATTAGTCGCTTAATCAACGCAACAACTCATACACAAACACGTTGTGTGTAATTACCAAACCGTATTATAAAAATATACAAATTTTGGAGGATTCAAATTATAAGCTGAACATCTAAAAAAAATGTTTTTAAAAATTAAAGGGATTTAAATTAATCATTTTTTTTTTAAAGAAAGAATAAAAAGGGTGTTTTTAGTTAGACTTGAATATTAGTAAAACGCAATTGAAAATCAAAACTTAAAATAGTAAAACTTGAATAAAACTAAAAACTTAAAATATTTATCTGTGATTATAGTTATTCTATTCATTTCAGCTATTCCATTCATTAATTTTGAAATTTTGAGAATTAAAAGCTACTTAAATGGATTTGAAGAAGTAAACAACTTTATTCTGAAAAATTTAAAAAATGGGAATGAAATTTCCTTTCCTGAACTAAAGAAAAAAATTAATAAATTTCCTATTCTGAACCAAGCAATAAGAAAATCTGAACTTTGTGATATTATATATTATCAAAGCACAGGAATAATATATAAATTTCAATGTGAAAATAATAGTTCAGACAATTTCATAGATAGTGATGATAAATACTATTTAATAAAAATACTAAATAGAGAAACGAAACTTTTGAATTATGCACAATTTATAGATTATTCTCAAAAACCAATCGAATTAAAAAATAATTGGTATTTGATTGAACAAAATATAATGTATGACTAAAAACTACACACAACACCGTATAAATTTTATTGCTGTTTTTAGCTTATTTTGGAAAATTCTCGCACACTTTTAATTCAGTAAAATTCATTAACTTTACGCTTAATCAACGCAACAAAACTTTATACATCCACGTTGTGCTTCATGCGAAAACATCAACAAAACAATAATATTTATCATTAAATGAAATCAATCAAAGACTTAATCTATTTTGACATTAATAAAGCTAAATCATTAATTAGTCAACTAAATGGTGGTTTACTAAATGAAATCTCAAGAGCTGTAGAGGATGAAAATGAAGAAAGCGCTGGAATCGGATTTGATGTTAAGATTATTAAGGGAAATATTGGGGAGAAATCGAAAGAAAAAACTATTAAAACAGAAAGAATAAGCGTTTATCATGAAATGCTAAATTCAATTGAAAACGACTTAAATGAGAATGGTTTACTGACCTCTATTAATTCTTCATTTGATAAATGGGAAAGTTCCTTTAATGATTTTATGGATGAAATCCCAAAATTAAGTTATGTCAAAGCAACAGGTTGGGGAAGTTTTGAAGACTTTGAAAGATTTAAACGAATATTTACTAATTTTAATGAGATTCAAAGATTAATATTTGGTTCGGTATTATTAGAAAACCCTGAATTAATAGCTTTAAAAGAACAGTTAGAAGCTGCAAAAAAAGTTGCTTATCAAAATAAAGACAGAAATAATAGGTCTAAAGAACTGAACAAAGTTAGAGCTATAGAAAATAAAGTTGATGAACTTTTAAAATCTGAATCAGATGTGCATCTATTTGACGAAGATTGGATTAGTAAAGTAAAAACATTCTTAGATACATTTTCACCTAACAGATTAAATTTCAGATTACTTCCTTTAGATGATTTTGGTGATTTTCAAATTCTTTGCAACTTAAAATCTGAATATATGCTAGAAGGGAATTTTGAAAATACGATATACACTTATGGTTCTAGACCTAATGTTAAGCTAACTGTAATCGGAATCATCACATCATGCCCTAGAAAGGAAGACACTAGAGTTCATCCAAGTGACGAATATATCGGAACTAGCGAAACAGAATTATCTGCTGAGAGTCATTTTGATAAAGCTTTTAGGAATGTTTTCGATTCATTTGAAGCATTTGAAAAGTTTTTCTTTGTACCAAACTATCCCAAAATAGCAATTAGCCCTATTGCTATTTACAGAGAAGTAATTATAAATAAAAAGAAATAAAGCACGAAAGCACAACAACGTATAAAAATAATAAGGGTTAAGTGCCAAACCCAAACTTGGTGCATTTTAACAAAGTCCGCCAAATTTAAAATTTGACGGTTGAATGAAAAGAAAATTAACGGTAAAATTATAAATTTGGCTAAATGCTAAAATCGAAAACAAGTACATATTTAATCCCTTACTATTCTTACACCAACCGTTAGCTTTAATGCCGAAAAAAAATCAGAACTAAAAAAAGAAATGAAAGATAAAAAAAATAGTTTTATAACAAACCCGACAAAGAAACATATAATTATATTCGGATTATTATGGTTTATTGGTATTACTTTATTGACTTTAAGTATTACCGATTTATTTACTGAAAGTTTTTTTCAAAAAAATTATGTAATGATCTATTTTTTAATGATTGGTTCAACTATGACCACAGGAAAACTATATTATAATTATTGGAAAAACAGAACTCTGAAATCTCACTCATAATTTAAATTACATCTTACTTTTTAGCTCGTGTGCGGAAGTCGGAATATAACTCAAACGGAATTTAGCAAGTTATGGAATTGCTTACTCAATCGGAATTGAAAATATTGCGGAAATTCAGCAAGTTTGCGGAATTGAAAACTGACAAAAAAAAGAAAATCAGAATGGAATTTAAGCGGACAAAAGCACTAAAAGCTAACAACGTATAAAATTAATTGCTTAAATTAGTGCTTTACCGAAAGTCGTTGCAATTTTGTTACATCTGATTTTCCTCCGCAAAATCCTCGCACACAAAACCGCAACTAATATTATACAAAACCGTTGCAAATAATAGCGGAAATTACTCAGACGGAAACAATTCTGAATTAAAATCATCAAATTTATTGTGGAATAATTCTAATTTAAATTACGTTTTTTCTGTCAACACTGGAAAAATAACATTCCCAAGTTTAGAGCAACTTTACGGAATTCTTACTCAAACGGAATTTTAAGCGTTAGCTACAACAGAACTGAACGCAAAAAATCACTCTAACGGAATTTAGCAACTTTACGGAATTGAAAATCTTTGCGGAATTGTTTACTGAAACGCTGAATTTTGAAAATATAAAAAAACATAAAACGGAACTATAAATCGAAATAAAAACTACAATTTGCAACAATGTGCATAATTTATTGCTAAACAGTTTTTCCTGCGGAAAAACCTCGCAAGCGTAAATGTCTGTGTTTTATTTATTATTTTTTCGCTAAATTTACGCAACAAACCATAAGCACAAAACCGTTGGGTTTCATTAGCGGAAACCGTTAAAATTGAACATTTTTAGCTTTTAAAGTGAATTTTTACAATGTTGGAAAAATTTACAGAAAAGCTATTTTGGAATTTAATTACAACTCAAAAAAAGTAGCTTGAACAATTTAGTTTTTTAAGTCTATTTTTTACAAATAGAAAAATTCCCGTTTAGAATTGTTTCGTTAAATAAAAATCTAAAACTGGAGAGTTTTGAAATCAAATTACAAACTTTTAGAGTTTTGAGAAGTTTTGAAAATTGAGTTGAATACCTAAACGTGGAAATCAAAACAGCGGAATTAGAATCTTTGCGGAAATAATAACTGAAAATGAAAATAGAACGGAAAAACCATAAAACGAAAACCCAACAAGGTGCATAATTCATTAAGGTGGAACTTCCTTGCGGAATTTCCTCGCACTTTTATTATCTTTCGTTCAAATTCGGAAAAGCGCTGCACTCTTTTCCTTAACAAAACCATGCACAAAGCCGTTACCCAACATTTGAACACAACCTTGAAAACATTAGGAAAATACATAAAAGACGAGGATTTATTAAAATTAAGTCAATTACTTAATAAACGAATTTGGTTTATTAGAAGTCCTTTTCTTGGAGCTAATTTGAGAGAGAAAACTTATACAGCAGTTTATTTTCAAATTCCATTTTTTTGGAAAAACGAAATTGATATTGAACAATCGAAAAATTTTGAATTTCGTTCTGAATGGAATGAAGATGAGGAAACTCTTTTAGATTACTATAATTTGGAAATAAATATTGCGGAACAAGAAAAATTTGAAGGTGATTTTGAGAGTATTTGGGAACAAAGTTTACAAAAAGGACTAAATTCAAGTATTAGTTTCTCTGAATTTATAATTTCGGAAATTTTAATATTATCGAGAGAAGAAATTATAGATGAGCTAACTGAAATCAAACACGATGAAGGACTATTATTGATTGATAAAGATGGAGAAAAAATATTACTTTCGGCTGAAATAAAATGTACAGGTCAAGTTGAATTTATTAATGATTTAACTGTAATTGAAAATAGAATTATAGAACTGAAAATAAGAAAAACGTTGGGTAACACCGTATAAAATTAATTGCTAATTTTAGCCAATTTACGAAAGTCCTCGCGGACTTTCTATCTGTGATTTATTTACTAACTTTAGTGCTTAAAACACGCAACTAATCTTATACAAAAACGTTGGGTTTCATTAGCGGAAACCGTTAAAATTGAACATTTTTAGCTTTTAAAGTGAATTTTTACAATGGTGGAAAAATTTACAGAAAAGCTATTTTGGAATTTAATTACAACTCAAAAAAAGTAGCTTGAACAATTTAGTTTTTTATGTCAATTTTTTACAAATAGAAAAATTCTAGTTTAGAATTGTTTCGTTAAATAAAAATCTAAAAGCTGGAGAGTTTTGAAATAAAATTACAAACTTTGAGAGCTTTGAAAAGTTTTGAAAATTGAATTGGATACCAACACGTGGAAATCATAATTGCGGAATTAGAATCTTTACGAAAATAATAACTGAAAATGAAAATAGAACGGAAAAACCATAAAACGAAAACCCAACAAGGTACATAATTCATTAAGGTGGAACTTCCTTGCGGAATTTCCTCGCACTTTTATTATCTTTCGTTCAAATTCGGAAAAGCGCTGCGCTCTTTTCCTTAACGAAATCATGCACAAAGCCGTTAGGGCAAATTTGCCAAAAAACCCAAAATTGAACTATGAAAGAAAAATTTGTCCTTTTAATTACCTTCTTAATATTCGGACTAAATACTTCATTTGCGCAGAAATCTAAAACAATTGAAAAACTTGAGTTTGAGAATTATGAACTTAAAGTTATATTTTTTGACCCTTACGAAAATTTAGTTTCAGAAAATCCTGAATTCAAAAACCTTGACTCTCTAAAACAAGGAGAAATTTGGAATACATATTTACTTAACAATGTCATTTATGATTTTCAATTAATTCAAAAAAAGAAAATTGTTAAACATTATGTTTTAAGAGGAAATTCATCGAAAGACATTTACCCGAAAAATTTAACGAGAAATAATGTCTATTTATTAGATATAGTAAATCATAAAAAGAATACTAATTTTTATAGGTTATCAGACTATTCAAAAATTATTGATAAAACAATCGATAAGTTCAGTTTTTATGGAACACTATTCGAGAATATGGAACTACTGAAAGATAACGATGGAAAATTAGGCAAAAACCTCTTTGGTAGATTTAGATTAAAAATTCCTTATTCCACAATCCAGAATAATGTAATGACTTTAATAGGTTTTGACTTATTTGGAGAAATAGAAACTGAATGGATAGCAAATAACACAGAAGAATTTAAAAACTCATTTTTCGATTATCAAGAAAAAATCGACCAATATTTCAAAATCGAAAGAATTAAAAAAACGTATGTAAGAACTTATGACCAAAATGGAGAAATTCAAAATGAATATCCAAGGTTAAATACAGATGAGGATATCAAATCCTATATTGGAAAAATGAATAGAATTGGAGATGTAGTTTCTTTGCCGTTTTTCAAATCTACTGACAAAGCAATTTTAATCGAAAAGGATAGTTTATACTCAAAATATAAAGTTGAGACTAAAAATAATAAACCGATTGATAAGTATTTAGAAAATATTGTCGTCTTAAAAAATTCAGATGGAGAAATTGAGAATATTACAGCAACTCTTTTAATTCACGGTTCATCGATTGACAGAGGAGATTATGTTGAGAGAGAAAATTATATTGCATATTTCAAGACTTTTAAGGATTTGAGATTACCTTTTAAAATTCTGTTTTCGCCATTAACTGACAAACAATTTGAAAAACCACGAATTGAAATTGAATTAGATTATTTGTTCCATAGAAAATAAAAAACTTGCCCTAACACCGTGTATAATTAATGGCTAGTCCTCGCCTACTTACGAAAATCCTCGCGGATTTTCTATTAGGTTTTTATTTGCTAAATTAGGTGCTGGAACACGCCACTAATCATACACAAACACGTTACCTTTAATGCTTAAGCTAGTTTGCGGAAATTAAAAAGGTAGCTAGAAACGTCTATCATTTCATTAGTATTTTAAAAAAATATCACTCAATTCCTAAAAGAAATAACATGCAGATTTTTTAGCTTGTTTACGGAATCAAAAAAAGATTACTTTAAAACTTACTCTAACGGAATTTAGCCAGTTGCGGAATTGTTTACTCAAACTCTAAAAAAAAGATAGATCAATCAAACGGAATTTTAAACGGCTGTAGAATTATTTAATCAAACTTTGAAAAAAAGAAAGCTCACTCTATCGGAATTTTAGCAAGTTTACGGAATTAAAAAAAATAATTAGAATCTAAAAAGCACTAAAAGGTAACAACGTATATAGCTCATAGCTAATTAGTTGCTTAATCGATGCTAAGGCATATTTGGACAGTCGCCAAATTTTTAAATTTGACGATTTCCAACAAAAAAGATAAATAGTAAAATTTAAAAATCTGGCTTGTGCTTAATCCGAAAATAATCGCTAATTTACACGCTACGAGCCATATACAAGACCGTTAGCACCAATTTAAACAATGAACTTTCCTGAAATAGGTTGACTAAAAATTAAGCAATTAATTACAGTCACTTATGAAAACACAAAATGAACACTGGCGAAAAAAAAGCTACCAAAAAGCCACTTTAGAAACCAAACTTTTAGTCGTTGACCAAATCCTTAGCGGACAACTATCCAATAACCAAGCTTCAAAAAAATACGATATCCCTCGAACAACCATTACCTATTGGTTAAGAAAATACAGTACCTTAGTACAACAAAATACAGGTATGAGTAAAAACGATGAAATTAAAAAGTTAAAGGAAAAGATTGAAGAACTTGAGTTTCAAAAAGACTTCCAACAAGACATTATCGCTGATATGGAACTTATTACAGGAGTCGATATGTCAAAAAAGTCATTGCCCAAAACATTAGCAAAAGAGATAGAGCAAAAGAAAAAACAGCGTATAAAAGAAAATGGCTCTATGGATGTTTTGGGATATCTAAACAAGCCTTTTACAAAAGACTCAAAACCCAACAAAAACAACAAATAGAGCATCAAGAACTAATTAAAATGGTTAAGGACTACCGGAAAAAAGTAAGCTCTAAAACTGGTGGAATTAAGCTACATGCAGAACTTAAAGCTGATTTTAATAAGGCTAATATTAAGATCGGAAGAGACAAGTTCTATCGCTTCCTCAGACTAAATAATCTTTTGATTCCCAAAACTAAAAATTACATCAAAACGACAAACTCAAACCATATGTACAAAAAATATAAGAACCTAGTAAAAGACCACATTCCTACTCGACCAGAACAACTATGGGTAAGCGATATCACTTACATTAAAACACAATACGGTCATAATTATTTAGCTATTGTTACAGATGCTTATTCTAAACAGATTATGGGCTACAAACTAGATAACCACATGAGAACATCACTTTGCACCGATGCACTCGCTATGGCCATTAAAAACAGAAAATACCCCAATCAAAAGCTTATTCATCATTCAGACAGAGGTTTTCAATATTGCAATCCCAAATACACAGAATTCGCCGAAAACAATAACATTACAATGAGTATGACTGAGCAATACGACCCTTATGAAAATGCTGTAGCAGAACGAATTAATAGAACGTTGAAATACGAATATGGATTAAAACAAACGATTAAAAACACAGAACTAGCTCAAAAAATGACGGAGCAAGCAGTATATATTTATAACAATTTAAGAACGCATTTTAGCCTGGAATTAAGAAAACCTGCAGAAGTACATTTAAATCCTAATATCAAATACAAGTCGTATCGAAAAAATAAAGTAAATTTACATGAACTAACGATTTAAGAACGGAGAATTTTAACTAAAAAAGAGTCAACCTATTTCAGTATAATACAAACGAACTCAACGAAAAAAAATGAACTCAAAAACAATCGAGAAAAATATTGGAAAACCGACAAAAATCGATTGGAAAAAACCGAAAGCAATTGGAAGTTCATCATTTTATCTAAAGTCTTTTAAAGCAAAAAATAATTCGACGGAATTTATAAAAGAAAACTCTAAATGTAGTTTTGAAAAATATTCAGAAGGAATTCTTTTAAGGTCAAACTTGTCTAATAAAACAAGTGCGTTGACAATAAAAGAATCGGAAATCGAATACATAAAATTAATACGTGGAAAAGAAAGCGTTGAACCTCTGACTTTATCACCAATGTGGATTATGTTGAAATTAGGAGTTTCTAAATTAATTGCGAGATATTTTAGAATTGTGCTAGGAGAATATTCAATAGAAGAAATGAAATTAAAAATCGAGACCGAAAATCAAACTATGGAATTCACGCAAAACGGATATATATTTGAAAGACAATTGAGTTTCTTTAAAAACCTGAACTACGGAGAAAAATTAATAATTGAAATGAACGAATAAAATAAAAATCGGAACGAAAAAAAGAAAGCCTGTTGCCAACAACATATATAATTTATTGCTGGCTAATTGCTTACTTACGAAAATCCTCGCGGATTTTCTTGGTCTGTAATTATTTACTAAATTAGTTGCTTAAACCACGCAACAAACCATATATAAACACGTTGTGGTGCATTTAAGAAAAACATTGAGGAAAAAAGAAAATAAGTGAAAGCTGAAATAATAAATCAACCTTACTCTGGCGAATTTGAAGAACGAATTTATGACGTAGAAAACGTGTGGAATTCCCAATCTTGGACTTGGATAAAGTTTACGGACGAAAGCGGAATTGAAAAAGTCGGACAGTTTCGCGGATTTCCAAAAGACGTAAAAGTATCTAAACCAAAAAATGAAATTGTTGTTTTGACTTCTGACTGTGCATTTCGTTTGGATTCAAACGAATTGAATATTATCGAATCGGAAAAACAAGTTGATTATGGAAACTTGGACGTAACGCCAAATGGAACTTTTATCTTTTCAGAATATAGCGACATTTATAAATTGGAAAATTCACTTTATGATATGCAAATTATCAAAAGTCCCTTTGAAATGGATATGATAGAATTTAAAGGTTGGAATGGAAATATTCTGGAATTTGAATGTACTGAAATTGCCAATTACGAAAGAAATGAAACAATGGAATTAAACACAACTAATTGGACAATAAAAATAAAAAAAACGACACCACAACACCGTGTATAATTAATGGCTAGTTCTCGCCTACTTACGAAAATCCTCGCGGATTTTCTATTCGGTTTTTATTTACTAACTTAGTTGCTTAAACACGCCACTAACCATACACAAACACGTTAGCAAAAACTTTGAAAATCACTCAGGCGGAACTAATTTGAGTTAAAAATCTTAAATTTATTATTCAATAATTTTCTTTTCATAACATTGGAAAAATAACAAACAAAAGTTAAGAGCAACTTTACGGAATTCTTACTCAAACGGAATTCTAAACATTGACAACAACAGAACTGAACGCAAAAAATCACTCTAGCGGAATTTAGCAACTTTGCGGAGTTGAAAACCTTTGCGGAATTGTTTACTCAAACTCTGAATTTTGAAAATATTGAAAAACTAAAATGGAATTACTTGTCGAAAAAAACGCATTTACTAACAACTTGTATATAAAAATTGCTTTATTTTAGCTAAACTAAATAGTTTGTGCTTTTTAATTAAGTCCAATTTTCCTGCGGAAAATTCGCCGCGCACTTACAAAGCAACTTTCTATACAAAAAACCGTTGGCGCTCATAGAAATCGAAATTTTCAGAAAATATTTTTATTGAAAAATAATTCTATTTTTTAGAGAAAATTAAGAAAAATGTAATTTATTGAAACTTAAAAAAATTGAATAATATTTGCGCTTTTATGAGAATTTATTTCCTAAACTCCAGAAATACTAAATCGAGAAAAATCTCGTCTAGTTTCAAAATAAATATGGAATCGTTGCGCTAAAAAGAGAATAATTTAGTTTTTAAGAACTTTTTTATAATTATAGAAAAATCTTGTAGAATCTAATAAGCGAAAAATCGTTGTGAAAAGAAAGAGAGAGAGAATTTTTCGGGAATTAAAAAATGAGCTTTAGCAACATTGCGGAATTGAAATCGTGAGAATTTACTCGGAATCTGAATATTGCATAAAAAGAAAAAAATACTTGAGAATTTTAGCTACTTAAAAATAGAACACGAAAAAAGCAGAAACGTAAACTACGAAACGCCAACAACGTGTATAGTTCATTACGGGGGATTTTCTTGCAGAAAATCCTCGCACTTTTACTATCTTTGGTTTAAGTTCGGAAAATTGCTGCGCTATTTTCCGTAACGAAACCATACACAAACTCGTTGGGTTTCATTAGCGGAAACCGTTAAAATTGAACATTTTTAGCTTTTAAAGTGAATTTTTACAATGTTGGAAAAATTTACAGAAAAGCTATTTTGGAATTTAATTACAACTCAAAAAAAGTAGCTTGAACAATTTAGTTTTTTAAGTCTATTTTTTACAAATAGAAAAATTCTAGTTTAGAATTGTTTCGTTAAATAAAAATCTAAAACTGGAGAGTTTTGAAATCAAATTACAAATTTTGAGAGTTTTGAGAAGTTTTGAAAATTGAGTTGAATACCAAAACGTGGAAATCAAAACTGCGGAATTAGAATCTTTGCGGAAATAATAACTGAAAATGAAAATAGAACGGAAAAACCATAAAACGAAAACCCAACAAGGTGCATAATTCATTAAGGTGGAACTTCCTTGCGGAATTTCCTCGCACTTTTATTATCTTTCGTTCAAATTCGGAAAAGCGCTGCGCTCTTTTCCTTAACGAAATCATGCACAAAGCCGTTGTGGTGCATTTAAGACGAACTTTCAGAATTCCGAAAATTTCTTTACCTAATCCAAAATTTAGATTATATTTGTATCTAAATGGATACAGCCTAAATGATTATTACCGAAAAGACAACTGAATTTGATAAGTGGATTAGAAAACTCAAAGATATTCGAGCAAAATCTAAAATACTATTCCGAATTCAGAAACTCGAAACTGATGAACATTTTGGAGATTCTAAACCTGTTGGAGACGGTATTAGCGAAATGCGTATTAATTATGCAAAAGGCTATAGAGTGTATTTCAAAGAAAAAGATAGCAAAATCGTTATTCTTTTAATTGGCGGAGATAAATCAAGTCAACAAAAGGACATCGAGAAAGCGAAACAAATATGGAACAGAATAAAAAATGATTGATATGGCAACTACAAAATTTGATATTGCGGACTATTTGGATAGCGAAGAAATGATTGCTGAATATCTGAATACAATTCTCGAAGATGGAGAAAGTTCTGATTTGATTGTAGCAATTGGACATATTGCAAAGGCAATCGGAATGACTAAAATTGCGGAAAAAACTGGAATGAGCAGACCGAGTCTTTACAAAGCTTTATCTGACGGAGCAAAACCACAATTCGGAACAATAATGAAAGTGCTAAAAGCTATTGGTGGACAAATAAACGTGAAACCAATGTCAGCGTAGAAAAAACGCACCACAACAACGTATATAGCTCATAGCTAGTCAGTTGATTAATCGAAGTTAAGGCATATTTGCTAGTCCGCCAAATTTTTTAATTTGGCTTATTGAGAAAAGATAATAAGAAAAATTAAAAAATTCGGCTCGTGCCTAACCGAAAATTATTTGCTAATTTGCACGCTTCGAGCCATATACAAGACCGTTGTGAGCAAGCTGAAGAAACCACCGAACTATGATTGGACATACCGAATCTTTTAAGAATCTAAAAAAGGAACAGCAACGCATTCTTGACTTTACAGTTTTAGTATGTTACGCAGTTCCGAATTTAAAAAAGTCGATAAAGGGATTTAAAGAAAAAGTAACGAATTACGAAAATCTTGCTAAACCAGATTACTTTAAAGAAACAGCAGATATAGGTAGACTTGAATCACTTTCAGGTAAATACAAAGAGAATTTATCAAAATACACTTTGTTGAGTGCATTCAGTTTTTTCGAATCTTATTTTAGAGATGTTGTAGAGGAGTTAATCCAATTTCACGGAGGAAAAGATGAATTTATTGAAACTGTAAAAAATAGACATCAGAGTTTGTTGCAGAATCAAAATGCAACAGTTTTAGAAAGTAAAAGAAAACTAAACGAACCATTAAAACGCAAAAATTGGCAACGTTATCAAAAACATATTGAGATTTTAGACCAAGAACCATCATATCGTTATCCAAGTGAACTTCTTGCTACTTATGGATTAAAATACTTCATAGAAAGTGTAATTGGAAAAGGATTTAAAAGTGTTATGATTCCAGAGATTTTGGAATATGGTTTAGGTTTCGATATGTCCGAAAAAGTAAATCAACATCCAGACATTATTGACAAGGACTTGAAAGAAACTTTTGATATAATGCGTGATTTGAGAAATTCAATTGGTCACGGAAATTCAAACACAATTGGTTTTGAAAAAGTAATGGATTTAATTAGATTTTTACGCCATTTCTCTTTGAAAATTGACGAGCATTTAGCGACTCATTTTTTTGTATTAGAAAGGTCTAAATAAAATTGTCGTTTGGTCTAATGGTTAAGACGCTTGCAAGCATTTTAATTGAATTTCAACTAAAATGCGTGCAAGAGAAGTGGTTCGAATCCACAACGACAACAAAAAGAGCGGAAAAGCCTGCTCACAACACCGTGTATAAAACATAGCTAAATTAGGCTTTCCCAGAGGTTTTTGCTTGTTTGCCGAGTCCGCCAAATTTTTAATTTGGCTTTTACGTTTGACAAGTTAAAAACAAAATTAAAAATTTAGCTCTGTTTTAGCCTTAAATATATTACCTTTTTACACGCTACGTTCCATACACATCAACGTTGGCAATAATTAAAAATGTGAACTTTCCTGAAATAGGTTGACTAAAAATTAAGCAATTAATTACAGTCACTTATGAAAACACAAAATGAACACTGGCGAAAAAAAAGCTACCAAAAAGCCACTTTAGAAACCAAACTTTTAGTCGTTGACCAAATCCTTAGCGGACAACTATCCAATAACCAAGCTTCAAAAAAATACGATATCCCTCGAACAACCATTACCTATTGGTTAAGAAAATACAGTACCTTAGTACAACAAAATACAGGTATGAGTAAAAACGATGAAATTAAAAAGTTAAAGGAAAAGATTGAAGAACTTGAGTTTCAAAAAGACTTCCAACAAGACATTATCGCTGATATGGAACTTATTACAGGAGTCGATATGTCAAAAAAGTCATTGCCCAAAACATTAGCAAAAGAGATAGAGCAAAAGAAAAAACAGCGTATAAAAGAAAATGGCTCTATGGATGTTTTGGGATATCTAAACAAGCCTTTTACAAAAGACTCAAAACCCAACAAAAACAACAAATAGAGCATCAAGAACTAATTAAAATGGTTAAGGACTACCGGAAAAAAGTAAGCTCTAAAACTGGTGGAATTAAGCTACATGCAGAACTTAAAGCTGATTTTAATAAGGCTAATATTAAGATCGGAAGAGACAAGTTCTATCGCTTCCTCAGACTAAATAATCTTTTGATTCCCAAAACTAAAAATTACATCAAAACGACAAACTCAAACCATATGTACAAAAAATATAAGAACCTAGTAAAAGACCACATTCCTACTCGACCAGAACAACTATGGGTAAGCGATATCACTTACATTAAAACACAATACGGTCATAATTATTTAGCTATTGTTACAGATGCTTATTCTAAACAGATTATGGGCTACAAACTAGATAACCACATGAGAACATCACTTTGCACCGATGCACTCGCTATGGCCATTAAAAACAGAAAATACCCCAATCAAAAGCTTATTCATCATTCAGACAGAGGTTTTCAATATTGCAATCCCAAATACACAGAATTCGCCGAAAACAATAACATTACAATGAGTATGACTGAGCAATACGACCCTTATGAAAATGCTGTAGCAGAACGAATTAATAGAACGTTGAAATACGAATATGGATTAAAACAAACGATTAAAAACACAGAACTAGCTCAAAAAATGACGGAGCAAGCAGTATATATTTATAACAATTTAAGAACGCATTTTAGCCTGGAATTAAGAAAACCTGCAGAAGTACATTTAAATCCTAATATCAAATACAAGTCGTATCGAAAAAATAAAGTAAATTTACATGAACTAACGATTTAAGAACGGAGAATTTTAACTAAAAAAGAGTCAACCTATTTCAGTATAATACAATGAATCCAAGAAAACTAACTTTATTTAGAGAAAAAAAGGAATTTATATTTCGCCGGAAAATATTGTTGCTATTTCTTGGACTGCTTTGATTTTCCTAATTTATTATTTAAAACATTCTTTCGGCTATAATTTTAAAGGCTTTGAAACTGGAATTCTTATTCTTGGAACTATTTATACAATCGGTCTTTTAATTAGTACTTTTTTTAGATATGAAAGAGAAATTGGAAAATACTGTGGAAGAATATCTTTTTATGAGAATCACATAAATATAGAAAACAAAGATTACGACCTTGGAGAAATACAGAAGCTGGAATTTTTCTCAACATTTGACATTAAAGGGGATTTCACAAATTACCTTTTGGATTTTACACCTCATTTATCAAATGGTTTGAATAATAGTTTTATTTTGACTTTGAAAAACGGAAATAAAATTGAATACAATTTTTTACAGACAAAATCTGAACAACTTAAATATTACAAAGACGTTTTAACGAATTATCACAAAAATGGAATTATAAGCTGCTTGGAATTGTTGAATATATTGAAAATTGAGGATTATAATGAAATTCAGAAATTTAAAAAAGAAATAACTATTGCCAACACCGTATAAAAAAAATTGCTAAATTAGTGCTTGACCAAAGTCAGTTGCATTTTTGCCAACTTCTGAATTTCCGTTGGAAATTCCTCTCTGACAAAACCGCAACTTTCCTTATACAAACACGTTGCAAGTAATGGCGGAAATCACTCAGACGGAAACAATTCTGAATTAAAAAACAAGAAATTTATTGTAGAATAATACTAATTTAAGTTACATTTTTCTGTCAACACTGGAAAAATAACAATCCCAAGTTTAGAGCAATTTTAGGGAATTTTTACTCAATCGGAATTTATAAAGATTGACAACAACAGAACTGAACGTAGAAAATCACTCTAACGGAATTTAGCAACTTTGCGGAATTGAAAATCTTTGCGGAATTGTTTACTCAAACGCTGAATTTTGAAAATACCGGAAAACCACAACTTGCAACAATGTGCATAATTTATTGCTAAACAGTTTTTCCTGCGGAAAAACCTCGCAAGCGTAAATGTCTGTGTTTTATTTATTATTTTTTCGCTAAATTTACGCAACAAACCATAAGCACAAAACCGTTAGTAAAAACTTTAGAAATCACTCAGACGGAAACAATTCTGTATTAAAATCATGAAACTTATTGTGGAATAATTCTAGTTTACAATTACCTTTTCTGTCAACACTAGAAAAATAACATTCCCAAGTTTAGAGCAACTTTACGGAATTCTTACTCAAACGGAATTTTAAGCGTTAGCAACAACAGAACTGAACGCAAAAAATCACTCTTGCGGAATTTAGCAATTTTGCGGAGCTGAAAATCTATGCGGAATTATTTACTCAAACGTTGAATTTTGAAAATATCGGAAATCATAAAACAGAATTACTTGTCGAAAAAAACGCATTTACTAACAACTTGTATATAAAAATTGCTTTATTTTAGCTAAACTAAATAGGCAGTGCTTTTTAATTAAGTCCAATTTTCCTGCGGAAAATTCGCCGAGCTCTTAAAAAGCAACTTTCTATACAAAAAACCGTTGGGTTTCATTAGCGGAAACCGTTAAAATTGAACATTTTTAGCTTTTAAAGTGAATTTTTACAATGGTGGAAAAATTTACAGAAAAGCTATTTTGGAATTTAATTACAATTCAAAAAAAGTAGCTTGAACAATTTAGTTTTTTATGTCAATTTTTTACAAATAGAAAAATTCTAGTTTAGAATTGTTTCGTTAAATAAAAATCTAAAAGCTGGAGAGTTTTGAAATAAAATTACAAACTTTGAGAGCTTTGAAAAGTTTTGAAAATTGAATTGGATACCAACACGTGGAAATCATAATTGCGGAATTAGAATCTTTGCGGAAATAATAACTGAAAATGAAAATAGAACGGAAAAACCATAAAACGAAAACCCAACAAGGTGCATAATTCATTAAGGTGGAACTTCCTTGCGGAATTTCCTCGCACTTTTATTATCTTTCGTTCAAATTCGGAAAAGCGCTGCGCTCTTTTCCTTAACGAAATCATGCACAAAGCCGTTGCCAATAATATAAAATCGAAGTCAAAAAAATGAATAAAACGAATAAAACCGAAATTGTTACAAACTTATTATGGACTATATTTGGAATAATTGGAGGAATAAATTATTACTCAAAATCGGAATATTGGATTTGCGGAGTTATGTTTTTAATTGGAATTTTATATTGTTATAAATTGATTAAATCAATTGTCGGAAAATGAAAAAAATACACTTCGATAATCTGAATAAAAATTGGTTTTTAATCACAATTTTAATTTTATCAATTATATTTTTACTCGTTGGAATATTTGAATTTATTCCATTTGAAAACCCTAAAGTAAATAAGAAAATAAGTGGTGCCGGTTTTTTACTTCAAGCAATATATTTCAGTAGAATGTTTTGGTTCAAAAACTACATTCAATGGAACAATAAAGGAGCTGTTATTAGAATTAATTCTTTTATTGGAAAATCGTTGAGTTTCGACAATATTAAAACGACTGATTTCAATGAAAAAAAACTAACAATAACTAAAGTCAGTGGAAAAATAATGACATTTGATTTAAAGGGAATTGCAGAATCTGATACTCAAAAATTGAAGGAAATAATAGTGAAAAATACTATTGCCAACACCGTATAAAATTAATTGCTTACTTTAGGCTTAAACAAAGGTTGTTGCGCTTTTGTAACGTCTGATTTTCCAGCGGAAAATCCTCGCACACAAAATCGCAACTAATCTTATACAAACACGTTAGCACACATTAAAAACCTGAACTTTCCTGAAATAGGTTGACTAAAAATTAAGCAATTAATTACAGTCACTTATGAAAACACAAAATGAACACTGGCGAAAAAAAAGCTACCAAAAAGCCACTTTAGAAACCAAACTTTTAGTCGTTGACCAAATCCTTAGCGGACAACTATCCAATAACCAAGCTTCAAAAAAATACGATATCCCTCGAACAACCATTACCTATTGGTTAAGAAAATACAGTACCTTAGTACAACAAAATACAGGTATGAGTAAAAACGATGAAATTAAAAAGTTAAAGGAAAAGATTGAAGAACTTGAGTTTCAAAAAGACTTCCAACAAGACATTATCGCTGATATGGAACTTATTACAGGAGTCGATATGTCAAAAAAGTCATTGCCCAAAACATTAGCAAAAGAGATAGAGCAAAAGAAAAAACAGCGTATAAAAGAAAATGGCTCTATGGATGTTTTGGGATATCTAAACAAGCCTTTTACAAAAGACTCAAAACCCAACAAAAACAACAAATAGAGCATCAAGAACTAATTAAAATGGTTAAGGACTACCGGAAAAAAGTAAGCTCTAAAACTGGTGGAATTAAGCTACATGCAGAACTTAAAGCTGATTTTAATAAGGCTAATATTAAGATCGGAAGAGACAAGTTCTATCGCTTCCTCAGACTAAATAATCTTTTGATTCCCAAAACTAAAAATTACATCAAAACGACAAACTCAAACCATATGTACAAAAAATATAAGAACCTAGTAAAAGACCACATTCCTACTCGACCAGAACAACTATGGGTAAGCGATATCACTTACATTAAAACACAATACGGTCATAATTATTTAGCTATTGTTACAGATGCTTATTCTAAACAGATTATGGGCTACAAACTAGATAACCACATGAGAACATCACTTTGCACCGATGCACTCGCTATGGCCATTAAAAACAGAAAATACCCCAATCAAAAGCTTATTCATCATTCAGACAGAGGTTTTCAATATTGCAATCCCAAATACACAGAATTCGCCGAAAACAATAACATTACAATGAGTATGACTGAGCAATACGACCCTTATGAAAATGCTGTAGCAGAACGAATTAATAGAACGTTGAAATACGAATATGGATTAAAACAAACGATTAAAAACACAGAACTAGCTCAAAAAATGACGGAGCAAGCAGTATATATTTATAACAATTTAAGAACGCATTTTAGCCTGGAATTAAGAAAACCTGCAGAAGTACATTTAAATCCTAATATCAAATACAAGTCGTATCGAAAAAATAAAGTAAATTTACATGAACTAACGATTTAAGAACGGAGAATTTTAACTAAAAAAGAGTCAACCTATTTCAGTATAATACAAAACGAAACTAATTGAATGAATATTATAGAAAAAGAAGCTGAAGAATTTTATGAATATGGTTTTCTAAATTCTGGAATTTATGCAGATTTAGAGAACATTAAATCATCTTTGACATCAAAAACTTACAATTTCAATCGAGACAGAGACAAGTTAGATTTTCTGAAAATTATTCGAGAATTAGCCATAAAAGACAAAGAAGAACATATGAAATCTTGTAATGGTTGTGGATATGACGAAGCAAGAGATATTGCTGTGTTTGCAGTCGACCAAGAAGTTGATGATATTAATCGTTTTTTTACTTATGAACCAAAATCAAATGATAAATTTAGTGTTGCAGAAGAATCAGAATTACATAACAAACTGAATGATATTATCGCTAAACTTGATAAACAAGGTTTTGGACAACAAATTATCTTTGAGGAAATAGAAGATTTAAAAAATCATTTTAATCTTGGAAAGAAAAATTGGTTTCAACTTTTAAAAGGAAAAGTTGTCGATTTGACATTAAAGAAAGTCTTGAATAAAACAATTGTTGAAGAAATATACAATCAATTAAGCGATAGCTTTGAACAAGTCGTAAAAATGATTGAATAAAAATATCTTCTGTATTTTAATAATAATTTTTAATTAACTCAAAAACAAATGATAATAGACACAAATATGTTCACCGAAAAGCAAAACTATATGATGTATGAGCTTTACAAAACAATGGAGAACGAATTAGAATCAAAGGAGAATTTAACTGAAGAAAAAGAACTTAAATTAGCTCATACAAAAACAAATATAGCGTCAATTGAAGCCTATGCAGACGCTAAAAGAGCAGAAGGTATTAGATGGTCTTTAACGAGCTTATTTCAAGATTCTGGAATGAATCCAACATTAATATTAGGTTTTTATCCAGGAACGTATAGTTACAATACTTATGGTAAAGAATTAGTTGTAAACGTTGAATACAGTGAAGAAGATTTAGTTCATATTTTTGAAAGTATTAGAGATAATGCAATACGAGTTACTGGACAATTAAAATTTAAAATTGTTCCAGAATTCATTGATGGTGAATTAAATACTGGTGATATTTATGCAATACAATAAAAAACTGCTTACAACAAAGAACTGAGGTAAAAAACAAACCTTTTCTTCATTAAATTTACACAATATTATTCTAGACTCAAAATGCTATTAGTTGGTATTTTGAGTTTTTATTTCCTGTATAATAACTACTTATTTAGCTAATACCGAAACATACTTTTCATCATAAGGTAAACCCGATTTTGCAATCGCAAAACTTTGTCTTATTAACTTATTTGAAACAGCTATTAATGCTAATTTTTTACTCTTTCCTTTGTTTACAATACGCTCATAAATTTCTTTACACGCTTTATTATGTTTACATGCATTAAAGGAACATAAAAACAAAAGATTCCGTAACTTTCTATTACCCACTTTACTTATCCTACTTCGACCTCTTACACTACTACCTGACTCTCGTATTGTAGGTGTTATACCAACGTAACTACAGAGTTGATTTGAGTTTTCAAACCTGGTAAAACCATCGGTAATTATAAGCATAAATAAGGCGGTCTTAAGTCCGATCCCTGGAATACTGGTTAATAAGGTTAACTGAAACTGCTGCTCTTGTTTTACTAAAGATAACAACCTTTCTTCAATTCCTTTTAACTCTTTATCTAAATGTTTTTTGTCTCTTTTCAAAGAACGATAAACCCATTTTGAAGGAATGCCTAAAACTTCTTCTCCATGTATTTTATTCTTGGTTGCTCTGCGTTTCTTGATAAAACTATCCATTAAACGAAACAATTGTAAGCATTCACTTTGTACATCTGTAAGAGCCGTATATAAAGGAACCTCATTTATTTGACCATATTCACAAATGGCTTTAGCATCGCTTTTATCTGTTTTTACTTTAGATAATTTCATCTGAATGAAACGCTTTACCGATAAAGGATTCACTACCGAAACTAAAATACCTTGTTTAAATAAAAACTGAGCTAGCCGATAATGATAATAACCCGTAGCTTCCATTATAACTAATGATTCTTTAGGAAGGTTTTTTAGAAAGATCTTAAAACCAGAGGCATCATTTTTAAATTGATCATGGCCACTTTTACTTCCATGAACATCAAATACATCTTTACTTATGTCAACTCCAAAAATTTCCTTATATTTATTCATAAGAACTGTTTTATGAAAGAATAAGCTACTTGACTCACAACAACTTGAAATCGAGATCTAGGTCTCACAGAACTGAACGTGATTGTTAGTAGAAAAGAGAGAGGATTATCAATGTTGTCGAAGTCAATGCTTCACCGTATATATTAACCTTAATTCTCTCTTTTATTCTTTCTGATTTATATCCCTTAAATTTAACCTTTTTATTAAATTGCTAACTTAAGATGTGTATAGTTAATGCGGGGGTTAGTGTTTAATTCAAAGTTTTGTGTATTTTTACCAAGTCCGTCAAATCATTTTGATTTGACTTTCGAACAAAAAAGATAAAGGCAAACAAAATGTTTTGCCTCGTGCTAAACTGAAAGTCTGCTGACTTTCTATTTCCGCACTAAACATACACGCAACGTTGGCAACAAGCAAAAAAAAACGTGCTGAAAACAAAAAATCATTCTGAATTTGAAAATTTTGTATATTTGAAAAAAGTTATAACAGATGGATATTCAATCAAGAAAAATAGAGTTTATGCAAGAATTTCTTAAAATTCAAAGTGAGGAAGTTATTTCTAAACTTGAAAACATATTGAGAAAAGGAAAGAGCAATCCTGAAAATATTGATTTTAAACCAATGTCTATTGAGGAATTTAATTTGAGAATTGACAAATCAATGAACGATTCAGAAAACGGAAAACTAATTGAGGCTAGTGAATTAAAAGCCAAAATGGAACAATGGAGTTAAAAATATATTGGACTGAATTTTCCGAAAAAGAACTCGCTAAAATCTTCAAATATTATAACAGAAAAGCAAATTTTCAAGTTGCTAAAAAAATAGTTGACGGAATTTACAATGAAACTCTAAAATTAAAAACTCAACCAGAAATTGGGCAAACTGAGGAATTATTAAAAGGAAGAAAACAACATTTTAGATATTTAATTTTTAAGAATTACAAAATTATTTATTGGGTAAATACCGACAAAAATTGGATTGAAATAAATGATGTGTTTGACACTCGACAAAATCCACCGAAAATTAAGAGAACAAAATAATGCCAGATTGCCAACAAAGAACTGAGGTAAAAAACAAACCTTTTCTTCATTAAATTTACACAATATTATTCTAGACTCAAAATGCTATTAGTTGGTATTTTGAGTTTTTATTTCCTGTATAATAACTACTTATTTAGCTAATACCGAAACATACTTTTCATCATAAGGTAAACCCGATTTTGCAATCGCAAAACTTTGTCTTATTAACTTATTTGAAACAGCTATTAATGCTAATTTTTTACTCTTTCCTTTGTTTACAATACGCTCATAAATTTCTTTACACGCTTTATTATGTTTACATGCATTAAAGGAACATAAAAACAAAAGATTCCGTAACTTTCTATTACCCACTTTACTTATCCTACTTCGACCTCTTACACTACTACCTGACTCTCGTATTGTAGGTGTTATACCAACGTAACTACAGAGTTGATTTGAGTTTTCAAACCTGGTAAAACCATCGGTAATTATAAGCATAAATAAGGCGGTCTTAAGTCCGATCCCTGGAATACTGGTTAATAAGGTTAACTGAAACTGCTGCTCTTGTTTTACTAAAGATAACAACCTTTCTTCAATTCCTTTTAACTCTTTATCTAAATGTTTTTTGTCTCTTTTCAAAGAACGATAAACCCATTTTGAAGGAATGCCTAAAACTTCTTCTCCATGTATTTTATTCTTGGTTGCTCTGCGTTTCTTGATAAAACTATCCATTAAACGAAACAATTGTAAGCATTCACTTTGTACATCTGTAAGAGCCGTATATAAAGGAACCTCATTTATTTGACCATATTCACAAATGGCTTTAGCATCGCTTTTATCTGTTTTTACTTTAGATAATTTCATCTGAATGAAACGCTTTACCGATAAAGGATTCACTACCGAAACTAAAATACCTTGTTTAAATAAAAACTGAGCTAGCCGATAATGATAATAACCCGTAGCTTCCATTATAACTAATGATTCTTTAGGAAGGTTTTTTAGAAAGATCTTAAAACCAGAGGCATCATTTTTAAATTGATCATGGCCACTTTTACTTCCATGAACATCAAATACATCTTTACTTATGTCAACTCCAAAAATTTCCTTATATTTATTCATAAGAACTGTTTTATGAAAGAATAAGCTACTTGACTCACAACAACTTGAAATCGAGATCTAGGTCTCACAGAACTGAACGTGATTTTTAGTAGAAAAGAGAGAGGATTATCAATGTTGTCGAAGTCAATGCTTCACCGTATATATTAACCTTAATTCTCTCTTTTATTCTTTCTGATTTATATCTCTTAAATTTAACCTTTTTATTAAATTGCTAACTTAAGACGTGTATAATTAATGGCTGGTTCTCGCCTACTTGCGAAAATCCTCGCGGATTTTCTATTCGGTTTGTATTTGCTAATTTAGTTCCTTAAACACGCAACGAAATCATACACAAAACCGTTGGCAATAATAAAATGCAGCCCTGAATAAAGGCTACATAATATTAAACACTTTTAGTTAAACAATCGAACACATATTACTTTAACACAATAATAAGTGAAAACATTTCTTTATTACTAACCGATTGTTTAGTTTTGTAAAGTAATTAGAAATAATGGCTAGGAAAAAAGAATATAATGAAGATATAGTCGTAGAAAAAGCAATGAATCTATTCTGGAGGAATGGCTATGAAACGACATCTATGCAAATGCTTGAAAAAGAAATGGGCATTAATAAGTTCTCTATATATGCTAGCTTCGGAAATAAACATGGTTTGTTTTTAGAAAGTTTAAAGAATTACAAGAAAAAAATAAACTTGATTTTCGAAGATTTAAAAAAATCGAACAATGGAATTGAAGATATTAAAGACTTTTTCTATAATTCAATAAAAATTTGTAGTGACGCTGGTAATCAAAATGGCTGTTTGGTTACAAATACTTATAACGAATTTTTGAACAAAGAAGATGAAATAATTAATGATCAAATGAATTCTTTTATGTCTGATTTAAAAGATTTATTCATTCTAAAGTTAAAAATAAATTCTGATAAGTGCGACGAAACTATATTAAAGCAAGCTAATTATTTATTATTAGCAAAACATGGTTTAGCGGCAGCATCAAGAGTAAATAGTAAAAAAGAAATAGAAGATTATATTGAAATGACTTTCAAAAACTTATAATCATTTTTTTTAGCTATTAACTAAACGATTGTTTAGATAAGGGCAAATTCAATAATAATAAACATAAACTCAAATATATAATTATGACAACATTAAACATTCACAACATAGAAACAGCTCCAAAAGAAAGTAAAAACCTATTAGAAGCATCTAATAAATCTTACGGAATGATTCCTGGATTACATGGCGTTTTAGCAAGTTCTCCACAGTTACTTGAAGCTTACCAAACATTACACCAATTATTTACAGAATCATCTTTTAACAATGATGAGTTAACTGTGGTTTGGCAAACTATAAATGTAGAACACGAATGTCATTATTGCGTACCTGCCCACACAGCAATTGCCGCAGCAATGAAAGTAGACTCTGCCATTTCAGATGCTTTAAGAAACGGAACGTCTATGCCTACAGAAAAACTACAGGCATTACATGAGTTTACGTTAAAGGTTACACGTAATCGCGGTAACGTAACACAAGATGATCTAAACACTTTTTATGCTGCTGGTTATGAAGAAAAACAAGTTTTAGAAGTTATTTTAGGTTTATCTCAAAAAGTAATAAGTAACTATACAAACCGTATTGCAAATACACCTGTAGATGCACCTTTTAAAAAATATGCATGGTCTAAGAACGATGTTGTTTCTTAAGACTTACAAAAAGAGAACTCGATTAATACTTTAGATTTCTATATTTACATAATGGTATAATTAATAAAATCGAAATAAAATAATTATGAAAGAAAAACTAAAAATAGATATCGTATCAGACGTGGTGTGTCCTTGGTGCACCATTGGTTATAAGCGATTAGAAAAAGCGATTAAAGAACTTGGTATCGAAGATCAAATTGATATTGAATGGCAACCGTTTGAACTAAATCCTAATATGCCTGCAGAAGGGCAAAATGTTATTGAGCATCTTACTGAAAAATATGGTTCGCCCGTAGCACAACAAAATGAGTCTAAACAACAAATGACAGAAATTGGTGCAGAATTAGGTTTTAAATTCAATTATTTTGATGACATGAGAATGGTAAATACATTTAATGCGCATGTTTTATTAGAATATGCTAAAGGTTTTGGAAAACAAACCGAATTAAAAATGCGATTAACAACTGCTTTTTTTAGTGATCAAAAAGATGTTTCTAATAATGCTGTATTAAAAGAAGCCTTATTAGATGTTGGTTTAAATGCTAATGAAGCCATGGCTAAATTAGATGATGAAAATGCGCGTTACGAAGTAAGAAATAAACAAAACTATTGGAAAAACTTAGGTGTAAACTCTGTTCCTACTTTTGTGTTTAACAAAAAAAGTGCGATTACAGGAGCACAACCTGTAAACTCACTTAAACAAGTTTTAACTGAATTAATTAATCAGCCATCAAATAAAAATTAATTAAGAGAGTAGAAACAAAGACGTATTTAATTTTAAACATCTTAATTTTCTATTTAAATTTGAAATCAAAATTTTAATAACACCTTATGATTAAAGCAAACGCAACAATAAAATTCTCTAACGGCTCAATAATGAACAATCGATTCATGTTAGCTCCTTTAACCAACCGACAAAGTCATGAAAACGGTCAGCTTTCTGATGATGAATTAAATTGGTTAAAAATGAGGGCTGAAGGTGAATTTGGTTTAGTGATGACGTGTGCTTCTCACGTGCAAGAAATAGGTAAAGGTTTTCCTGGACAATTAGGTGTTTTTAGCGACGACTTAAATGACGGGCATAAAAAACTAACCCAAAGCATTAAAGAAAAAGGAAGTTTAGCTGTTATTCAATTACATCATGCAGGAATGCGTACGCCACATGAATTGATAAACGAAAAACCTGTTTCTTCTTCTGATAATGAAAAAACAAATGCAAGAGGCCTTACACTTACAGAAGTAAAACAATTAAGAGATGATTTTATTACTGCAGCTGTTCGTTCTAAAGAATGCGGTTATGATGGTGTTGAAGTTCATGGCGCACATGGTTATATTTTAACACAATTTTTAAGCTCAGAAATAAATCATAGAACAGATGAATATGGTGGTTCGCTAGAAAACAGAGCTCGAATAATTTTTGAAATTGTAGACGGCATTAGAGAACAATGCGGAAAAGAATTTTTAGTCGGTGTTCGTTTATCGCCTGAAAGGTTTGGAATGGATATTGGTGAGGTGAAAATTGTTTGCCAACAATTAATTGATGCAGGAAACATTAATTTTTTAGACATCTCTTTATGGGATTGTTTTAAAATGCCTAATGATGAAAAATATCAAGAAAATAGCTTATTAAATCACTTTAAAAGTTTAGATTTTAAAGATGTTAAATGGACAGTTGCTGGTAAAATTAGCAAAGCTGTTGATGTTCAAAAAATATTAGATGCTGGTGTAGATTTTGTATCAATAGGAACCTCAGCTATATTACATCACAATTTTCCGAGGTTAGTGATGAATGATTCTAATTTTACACCTGTTTCAACACCTGTTTCAGAAGAACATCTTTTAAAAGAAGGTGTAAGCAAAACATTTATCAAATACTTAAAAAGATGGCCCGATTTTGTTAAAGAAGATTAGAAAGTAACTACTTTTTTATATTTAGTGATTATTTCATCAACATAAATTTGATTCATTTTACATTTCGATTTTAAATTAACTAAAACAGCGTCTTAAAATTACTTTTAAGACGCTGTTTTTATTGTTATAAATATATTTAAAATCGCCAACACACAATACGTGTAACTTTATTTCCCTGGCTCATCGGTATCACCTTAAATTCAGCTACTTTTAGTTTTTTAGCAGAATCTTCTAAACTTTTTACATTCTCTTTTTTAGACACTAAACTAGTAAACCACTTACTTGCTGTAGGCTGTAATGAGCTTTCATATAAATAGGTGTGTAAAAATGCTTTTTCGCCACCAACATACCAAAGTTCATTTGAATTTCCTGCAAAATTACGAACCGTGTTATTACCTAAGTTTCTAGATTTTCTTCGGTTTGCTCCTCTTGCTTCTTCTGCCGATTTATAAAACGGAGGATTACACATCGTTGCCGAAAAAGAATCTCCTTCCTCTATAATATCTTTTAAAATATGTGCTTCATTAAACTGTTGACGTAATTCAATTTTATCACTTAAATCATTGTCGTCAATAATATCTTGTGCATAATCTAACGAATCTAAATCGATATCTGTAGCTACAAAATTCCAGTCATACTCTACAGTTCCTAAAAGCGGATAAATACAACTTGCACCGGTTCCAACATCCAATACTTTTACGTCTTTAACCCCACCAATTAAATCCGCTAAATGATGAATATAATCTACTCTACCAGGAATTGGCGGACATAAATTTTCATCAGAAAAATTCCAATCTTTTATATTATAATGCGCTACTAATAATGCCTTGTTAAATTCTTTTACTGCTATTGGATCAGAAAAATCGATTGTTTCTTTATCAAATTTTTCGATAACAAACCCTTCTATTTTCGGATACTTTTCTTTTAGCAATGTAAAATCATATCCGTTTTTATGCTTGTTATTTTTATGTAATTTACTTTCTTTGTCTTTCATTAATTTTTGTTTATGAAACCGAATTCAAATGCGTATTATAAAAAGAAAACTTCTTTGTTTGTAAAAAACTGGAAAACTAAAAGAAATAACAAATCACTATTTGCCTTTAAAAGAGCCCTTAGTTTTGCACTTCCTTTTTCGTTTATATTTATTTTTTGGGAAGTTGGTTTTTCTGAAAAATTCTTTTATGAATTCCCACTGTTCTTTTTTATCAACATGGTTATCTATTTTACTTTTGCTTATTTCATTTCCTATAAACTAAACGAAAAAAGTTATCAAAAATATAAAAACCAAGGATTTTAATTTAAATCTCTATTACTGTAAATTCTAATTGCAATGGCTGTAAACCTTCTTTTAACGCTTTAATTAAAGTATCTCCGTACTCTAAATAATACTCAGAAAAATTTCGTTGTCGCTCTTCTAAACTTTGGTTTGGTAATATTTCGTTTTGCAATAATACAATTCTATCTACCAAATCTTTTTGTCTTCGCTTTTCTGCTCTTAACCAACGTTTTTCTAAATTATCTAAACCTTTTAATTGCTTTTTTTCTTGAGCATTTACAGCACCTACAAATGATACATCTGTTTTTTTAGCCAATTCTCTTAAATCGACAAACTGTTGCTGTAAAAATTCTTTTTGACTCGTAAAATCAACTTTTTCTTCTGAGGTTTCTAATACTTTATCTTTTAGTAAGCTGTTTTGATCTTGAAAAGATTCTTCTAATGAAATATCTAGTTTTGCTAATTTCTTAGCTTGCTTTTCAGAAATTATCTGCACTGAATTACGCAACAATAAAATAGGAAAAGATACTTTAACTTCATCAAAGTAATCTTTTAACTGCATCCAATAAGCCAACTCTCCTCCTCCACCGATATAACATAAGTTTGGCAGTACTACTTCTTGAAATAACGGACGCATAATTACATTTGGTGAAAATCTTTCTGGAAAATCATGAACTTCTTTTAACAACGCGTCTAACGTCCAATAAATACTAGTGTTATTTACTTTATACACATCATCTTCAAAAACAATACGTTCACGAATTTCATCTGTTAAATAAAATAAATTAATTTCTCTTGGGTTTACCTGAATCTTATACTCTTCACCCAAACGCTTTATAGTTTCGGTTACTTTTTGGTGTGAAATCTCTTCTTTTAATTCGCGCTCAATAAACCGAATAAACTCTTGCTTTAATTCGCGGTTATCGGCATCAAGAATTACCAATCCATATTCACTAAACAATTCATTCGCTATGTATCTTGTTGCATCAGCTAAATTATTGTGTTTTATATATCCTTCTTTAAAAAGGTTGATTAAATATTGTGCATTTTTTGAAGTTCCTAAGTGGTTCGAAAACACCTCTAAAACATCTTCTAATCCCTCTGTAGAAAAACGTCCTACACCTCCTGTTTGGTTAGAGTTCCATTGTACTTTTTTCCCTTTGAAATTGAAGTAGTTTATTTCTTCAAAATCATGATCTTCTGTTGCCATCCAATAAATTGGCACAAAGTTTTGTTGCGGATAATTAGCTCTTAGTTCTTCACACAAATTAACAGTTGAAAATATTTTATATAGAAAATATAAGGGTCCCGTAAACAAATTTAACTGATGCCCAGTAGTTACCGTGAAAGTATTCTCTAATAATAAATCATCAATATTTTGCTTTGTTGCTTCTGATGTTTTTATCGTAGCATATTGTTTTTTTAAAACAGTAACTAAGGTTTTTCTTGCTGCTGTTGAAAAATTTTTGCTTTCTATCTGATTTTTAAAACTTTCTAATGATGGAAAGTTTTTATAAAATGGTTGTAGTTTTTCTGATTTCTCTAAATAATCAATCATTGTTTTAGAGAAAAAACCGGTCTTTTTAAAAGGAATATGTGTAACTTTCATTTACTTATTTATTCTTTGAAACAATGTGTAAATATAAGGTCTTTTTCCACCATACGGATTTACAAATATGTGATTAAATTCTGTGATTAACTTAAACTGATTTCCTAAACGCTCTTGCAACATTTCGCTATTGTATCTCTGCAACTCTAAGCCGCAACATTTTTCTGCGCCATCTAAAGCAAAAACTGCAATAATTACGAATCCGTCTTTAACTACAACTTGCTTTAACAAATTAAAATAAGCTGCTTTTTCTTCTTCTTTTAAAAAGAAATGCAATACCGCTCTATCATTCCATAAATCAATATTACTTAGCTTATTTAACTTTTCAGGCTGTATTAAATCATCCGCAATAAAAGTTACTTTCACTGCTTCTTCAGCTAAGCGGTCTTTTAAAGTAGTTAGTGCTTTTTCAGATAAATCGCTTGCTATTAAATTCGTGTAACCATCAGCCAATAATTCGTCTATTAAAACCGAAGAACCAACACCTACATTTAAAATAGTTGCGGTTTTTTTTAATCCTGATTTAGAAATTAAAGACATTGTTTGTGCTGCCTTTTCTTCAAACCAACCTAACTTCTCGGTTGTGTTTTTTGTGTATGCAGTATTCCAGTGATTTTTATATTCAATTTTCGCTGGGCTTTTACAATCACTCTCTTTTGTAGTCATAGTTCAAAAATAGTGAAATTTGACATCTTGTCGAAAACAAAACACTTTTCTAACAGATTTTTAACTACATTCTTTTTTAAATCATCAATTTGGCTATTTTTACAGTTAATAAGTTAACTTGTAAAAACATTTTAACGAAAGCTAAATCACTTAAAATCTCACTTAGTGAGCAAAAAATGAACTATGCAGTTTAAACATCCTGAAATTTTATACTTCTTAGTACTTTTACTAATTCCTATTATAGTTCACCTATTTCAATTACAGCGATTTGTTAAAGTTCCGTTTACCAACGTTGCCTTTTTAAAAAAATTAGCACTACAAACTCGTAAAAGTTCTCGCATAAAAAAATGGTTGATTTTAGCTACGCGCTTACTATTATTTTCGGCCTTAATCATCGCTTTTGCACAACCTTATTTTAGCAATCATAAAAGCGATCAACAACAACATTTCTTAATTTATTTAGATAATTCTTTAAGTACAAATACCGATGGCGAAAAAGGGAACTTATTACAAGTAGCTAGCCAAGAAATTCTAGAAAACATATCAGAAAAAGCAACTTACTCTTTAATTACAAACGATGAATTTCATAAAAATAAAACAGCTTCTGATTTAAAAGATATTTTGTTAAAAGTAAAAAATACCGCTAAAAAAACGGAATTAAAAGATGTTTTATTAAAAATATCGACCGAAAACAAAACAAATATACTTTCTGAAAACATTATTATTTCTGATTTTCAGAACGTAAAAAAAGAAGACTTATTAAGTTCTCCAAAGAATACCTCTTTTGTAAAATTAAATCCGCAGCAAAAAAGTAATTTATCAATAGATAGTGTTTTTATAAGTGACAACGGTACAACAAATTTTCAAGTAAATATTCTTGTTAAAAATCAAGGTATCTTTAAAAAAAATGTACCAATTGCTATTTACAATAAAGAGAAGTTAATCAATAAACAACTTTTTTCTATTGAAGAAAATAAAACCCAAAAAGTGGTTTTTTCAATCTTAAAAACAACTGATTTTTCTGGGAAAATTGAACTAAATTTTAAAGACACTTATACTTTTGATAATTCCTTTTATTTCGCCATAAACTCCAACACTAAAACTGCTGTTTTAAATATTGGCGAACCTGCTGGTTTTTTAAACCGAATTTATACAAAAGAAGCATTTGACTTTACATCTTCTACTATTAAAAATCTGAAGTACAATTTAATTCAGAAACAGCATTTAATTGTTTTAAATGAAATTGATAATATTCCAGAAAATCTTATTGCTAGTTTAATTGAATTCACTAAAAATGGTGGAAATTTGGTTGTAATACCTTCTAGAGATTTAACCATTTCGTCTTACAGCAGTTTATTTAACAAACTTAAAATAGGAAAACTACTCTCTAAAAAAACTGATAGTTTAAAAATTACAACTATAAATTACAAACATCCGATTTTAAAAAATGTGTTTGAAAAAATTGTTCAAAATTTTCAATATCCGTTTGTAAAAACCGCTTATAATACGCAACTATTAAACGCGAGTACTGTTGTTTCTTTCGAAAACAAACAAGGCTTTATACAACAAGTAAACTTAACAAATTCGGCTATTTATTGGGTAGCGGCTCCGCTTAGTAAAGAGAATAGTAATTTTATAAATTCGCCTTTGGTAGTGCCAGTTTTTTATAATATTGGTAAATACAGTTTACAACTTTCTAAATTATATTATACGATTGGTGAGCCCTCGGTTATTGATATTAACAAACAATTAGGTAAAGATGAAATAGTAACTATTTCTAATAACCAAACTTCCTTTATACCGCTGCAGCAAACACTTCAAAACAGTGTAAAAATTACAACTACAGATCAACCTTTAGTTGCCGGGTTTTATCAAATAAAACAAGAAGCTAGTATTTTAAAGAATAGTGCTTTTAATTATCCGAAGAAAGAAAGCTTATTAAATTTCTTAGACTCAGAAAACTTAAACTCAAAAACCACAGCTAATTCGGTTAAAAATACCTTAAACAATATTAATAGTGAAAATAAAATTCAATGGCTTTGGAAATGGTTTTTAGCCTTAGCCATTGTATCTTTGCTTATAGAAATTTTGATCTTAAAATTCTTTAAACCATGACAACGCTGCTAAAATCGGCTACAATTATTGATGCCTCTAGTCCTTATCACCAACAAACTAAAGACATTTTAATTACTGATGGTATTATTACCAAGATTAACGATACGATTACTTCTAAAAAAGAATATCAAGTTTTAAAACTTGATAACCTTCATGTTTCTACAGGTTGGTTTGATACGAGTGTTTCTTTTGGTGAACCTGGTTATGAAGAGCGCGAAACAGTTAAACATGGTTTATTAGTAGCCGCTAAAAGCGGTTTTACAGCTGTTGCCGTAAACCCGAATACAAACCCGGTAATTGACAATAAATCTGCTGTGGAATTTTTAATTAATAAAGCAAACGGATTTGCTACGAACCTATATCCTATTGGTACGTTAACGCAACAAAGCAAAGGTGTTGAAATGGCAGAATTGTACGACATGCAACAATCTGGTGCTATTGCTTTTGGAGATTATAATAAACCTATTGCTAACGATAATTTATTAAAAGTAGCTTTATTATACACTCAGAATTTTAATGGCTTGGCAATGAGTTTTCCTAAAAACAATTCGATTGCTGGTGAAGGCGTTGTTAATGAAGGTAAAAACAGTACGCTTTTAGGTTTAAAGGGGATTCCTGCTTTAGCAGAAGAACTTCAAATTTCTCGTGATTTATTTTTATTAGAATATACCGGTGGAAAACTACATATTCCTACAATTTCAACTAAAAAATCGGTTCAACTAATTAAAGACGCTAAAAAGAAAGGTTTAGATGTAACGTGTAGCGTAGCTGTTCATAATTTATTTTTAACTGATGATGAATTACATGATTTTGATGGTAATAAAAAGGTAAATCCACCACTAAGAGCGTTAAACGATACAAAAGCATTAATAAAAGGTTTAAAAGATGGAACGATTGATATGATTACTTCAGATCATAACCCGATAGATATTGAGCATAAAAAAGTAGAATTTTCTGCGGCTAAAGACGGAACCATCGGTTTAGAAAGTGCTTTTGGCGTTTTAAATTCAGTATTAGATTTAGAAACTATTGTAAACTGTTTATCTAACAACCCAAAAGAACGTTTTGGAATTGAAAGATCAGTTATCAAAGAAAATGAGAAAGCAAATCTATCAATTTTTAATCCTGATGGATCTTATACATTTTCTGAAGAAAACATCATTTCAACATCAAAAAACAGTATTTTTTTAGATAAAGAATTAAAAGGAAAAGTATACGGTATTTACAATAATAATCAATTAATCTTAAATTCATAATATGAGTTTACATTACATCCTAAGAGAACCTAAGAACACAACTACAAATCCGCCTTTATTAATTTTACTACATGGGTACGGTAGTAACGAGCAAGATTTATTTTCGTTTGCAGAAGAATTACCTGATAACTTATTAATTGTTAGTGCGCAGGCACCACACAGTATGGGTATGGGAGCTTATGCTTGGTATGCTATTAATTTTGATGCTGTTAACGGAAAGTTTTCTGACTTAGTGCAAGCAAAAGAATCAGTAGATGAAATTGCTTTATTTATTGATGAAATAAAAAACAAATACAACACAAATCCTGATAAAACATTTCTTTTAGGTTTTAGCCAAGGAGCTATTTTAAGCTACGCACTAAGTTTTAATTACCCTAATAAAGTGCAACATGTAATTGCTTTAAGTGGTTATATTAACGAAGAATTACTACCTAAAGAAATAAGAAGTACGATTACTACAGATTATTATATTTCTCACGGAACTGTTGATCAGGTACTACCTATTGATTGGGCTCGAAAAGCGCCACAAATTTTATCAGACAATAAATTACAAAGCGAATATTCAGAATATCCTGTAGGACATGGAGTTGCGCCACAAAACTTTTATAGTTTTAAAAAGTGGATAGAAAATCGTTTGTAAAATTTAATTATTATTTTTAAGTAAAAAGGAATATTTTTGTATTCTAAAGAGTCAACATGGATTTATTAAATCAAGATGTTCTATATTTTTGGAGCACACCATTTTTTATTTCAATAATTTTAATTGAAATATATTTTAGTTATAGATCGAAAAAGAAAAATTATAATTTTAAAGACACTTCTACGAATGTTTATTTTGCACTAATTAACTTTAGTCTAGATCTGTTAATGAAAGTAATCTCTTTTGGAGTAATGGGAATTTGCTATTATTACCGAATTGTAGATTGGGAATATTTAGGCGTAGCTTATTGGTTATTTGCTTTTATTGGTCAAGACTTTTTATATTACATACATCATTATGTAGATCATCATTCAAGGTTTTTTTGGGCGGTTCATGTAACACATCATAACTCTGAATATTATAATATTTCAACAGGCTTTCGTTCACCAGTATTACAGCCTTTATTTCGTTATATGTTCTTTTTACCTTTAGCTTTTTTAGGGGTTGAACCTTTACATATTATGTTTGCTTACGCATTGAATCAAATTTACGGTACTTTATGCCACACAAATTTCATAAAAAGTAAATTAGGCTTGTGGGGATTTTTCTTTGTAACTCCGTCGCATCATAGAGTGCATCATGCTTCGAACACCAAATACTTAGATAAAAACATGGGAATGGTTTTAATTATTTGGGATCGTATGTTCGGAACATTTCAAGCTGAAGAAGATGAAGTAACTTACGAAAAACTACGTTACGGATTAACTTCTCCTTTAGAAGACAAAGGTCCTATCAATATAATTTTTCATGAATGGAAAGAGATTTTTAAAGACTTCTTTAGTAGAAAAAAACATTTACCACTAGGCACTCGACTTAAATATGTTTTTATGCCTCCAGGTTGGAGTCATGACAACAGCTCTAAAACAAGTAAAGAGTTACAAGCTGAATTATCCGCTGAACAAAAATAAAAAAACCGAGCTTTAAGCTCGGTTTTTTGTTATCCTAAAATCTGTTTAGCGTGTTCTTTTGTTTTTACTTTACTTATTATATCTTCAATAATTCCGTTTTCATCAATTACAAAAGTCGTTCTGTGAATTCCATCATATTCTTTTCCCATAAACTTTTTTGGACCCCAAATACCAAAAGCATTAATTACCTCTTTAGATTCATCTGCCAATAATGGAAAAGGCAACTCATGTTTGTTTATCCAGTTTTGTTGTCGTTTAGCAGAATCTGCACTTGCTCCTAAAACTTCGTAACCTTTTGCTAAAAAAGCCTGATAATTATCTCTCAAATCACACGCTTCATTTGTACAACCTGGTGTGCTTGCTTTGGGATAAAAAAATAAAACTAACTTTTTACCTTTGTAATCTGTAAGTTTTACTGTATTTCCTTTTTCATCAACAGATTCGAAATTTGGTGCTTTATCTCCTATTTTTAATGTTGTCATAATTTGTATTTTTGTCGATATAAAGATAAAGAAAATGACCAAGGCAAACAAAGTTCAATTTGTGATAGATACATTAGAGAAATTGTATCCAGAAATACCAGTTCCTTTAGATCATAAAGATCCATACACCTTACTTATTGCCGTTTTATTGTCTGCGCAATGCACTGATGTTCGTGTAAATAAAATTACACCTCTTTTATTCGCTAAAGCAGATAATCCTTACGATATGGTAAAAATGACTGTAGAAGAAATTAAAGAAATCATTAGGCCTTGCGGATTGTCACCTATGAAATCGAAGGGAATTTATGGTTTATCTAAAATATTAATCGAAAAACATAACGGAGAAGTTCCTGAGAGTTTTGAGTTTTTAGAAGAATTACCTGCTGTAGGCCATAAAACTGCTGGAGTAGTAATGAGTCAAGCTTTCGGTGTTCCTGCTTTTCCAATAGATACTCATATTCATAGATTATTGTATCGTTGGAATTTAACGAACGGTAAAAATGTAGCTCAAACAGAAAAAGATGCAAAACGTTTATTTCCTAAAGAAATTTGGAATGATCTTCACTTGCAAATAATCTGGTACGGACGTGAATATTCTCCTGCTCGTGGTTGGGATTTAGAAAATGATATTATTACAAAAACAATAGGGAGAAAAACTGTTTTAGATAAATATTATAAAAAACGCGCATAAAAAAGCTTCAACTAGTGTTGAAGCTTTTCCTCTCTTAATTCAAATTCAATTCAATGAGATAGTTTGATTTGGTTTTAACTACTTGTAAAGATTTAGAAAAATTAATCAAAAATTGAATTGTTTCTTGTTTAGGTTTCATAATGAAATCCGAAGATCTCTGTGAGTAAGTTTGCATCATATATTCCCTTTATATATTTTGTTATCAAGTATTTAACGACGCATTTTTACTAATATTGTCTAATTTACTAAAATTATTTTATTTTTCTCTATTATTTTCCTTAAATTAATTAATGCATATCTCATTCTCCCTAAAGCCGTATTAATGCTCACCCCTGTATTCTCAGAAATCTCATTAAAACTCATATCGTTATAAATACGCATTTTTAAAACTTCTTTTTGCTCTTCTGGCAATTCTTCTACTAAATCTCTAACGTCAGATAAAATTTGTTCTTTTATAATTTTATTTTCAGCATTTAAAGCACCATCAGTTAGTACCGAAAAAATATCAAAATCTTCTGTATTATTAAAAGTAGGCATTCTATTATTTTTTCTGAAAAAATCGATAATTAAATTATGAGAAATTCTCATAACCCAAGGCAAAAACTTACCTTCTTCGTTATAACGTCCTTTTTTAAGTGTTTTTATCACCTTAATAAAAGTGTCTTGAAAAATATCTTCTGTAGTATCTCTATTCTGTACTTTGCTATATATAAAACTATATAATCTTTGCTGGTGGCGTTTAATTAGCAACTCTATTGCTAACTCTTTTCCATTAATGTAGTCTCTTACTAAAGCGCTATCGCTTACAACATCTTTATGTATCATAATTACTTTTTTAAGAACGTCGTTAGACATTCTTTCGTTAAGGGTATATCTTTAAAAAGTAATTATTGAGCTATAGGCTTTTTATTTATTGATTAGTAACTAGTTACAAATATTGTTATTTTTATTAACAAATACAAGTATTAAATTAATTTTATAAGTTATTTTAAAAAAAAGAACAAATTATCTTCTTCATTCATTTACAAAAATGGTATTTTTATACATTATTTTTTTATAGATGAAAACAGATATTTCTACCGTTAATCCTAAGGAAAACATTATTATAAAAGGGGCAAAACTGCACAATTTAAAAAATATTGATGTTGTTATTCCTCGAAATAAATTAGTTGTAATAACAGGCCTCTCTGGTTCTGGAAAATCTTCTTTAGCTTTTGATACTTTGTATGCCGAAGGACAGCGTCGTTATGTAGAAAGTTTATCTTCATACGCACGTCAGTTTTTAGGGAAATTACACAAACCTAAAGTAGATTATATAAAAGGGATTGCTCCGGCAATTGCAATCGAACAAAAGGTAAATTCAACAAATCCAAGATCAACTGTAGGTACCTCAACAGAAATTTACGATTATATAAAACTATTATACGCGCGTATTGGTAAAACTATTTCGCCAATATCTGGTAATGAAGTAAAAAAGCATACCGTTTCTGATGTGCTTACTTTCGTTAAAAATTTCGAAGAGCGCACTAAACTTTTATTACTTGCGCCAATTACCATTAATGAAAACAGAGATTTAAAAACTGTTTTACAAGTATTAACGCAACAAGGTTACGCGCGATTAAAATATAATGATACTGTTTTAAGAATTGATGATTTTCCTATTGAAGATTATAATAATGAAGCATTATTTTTAGTGGTTGATCGAATTGTTTTAAAACACGAAGAAGATTTTTACAATCGTTTAGGTGATGCTATTCAAACTGCTTTTTTTGAAGGAAAGGGGTTCTGTTTAATAGAAAACCTAAATACGAACGTTGTTACTGAATTTAGTAATAAATTTGAGTTAGACGGTATTACTTTTTTAGAACCGAACACTCATTTATTTAGTTTTAACAACCCATACGGAGCCTGCCCTACTTGTGAAGGTTACGGAAGCGTAATTGGTATTGACGAAGATTTAGTGATTCCGAATACAGGATTATCAATCTTTGAAGATGCTATTTTTCCTTTTAAAACTGATGCTTACAGAATATACAAGGATGAGTTAATTATTAACGCCGAAACATTTGATATTCCTATTCATAAACCTTGGTTTGAAATTTCTGAAGCACAAAAAGAGCTTATTTGGAACGGGACAAATAAGTTTGAAGGAATACATGATTTATTTAAAAAACTAGAAGAAAAAAGCTATAAAATTCAAAACAGAGTAATGCTTTCTCGCTATCGCGGAAAAACAACCTGTACCGATTGTAACGGTAAAAGATTACGTAAAGAAGCCAACTACGTAAAAGTACACGATAAAATAATTTCTGATTTAGTTACACTTCCTTTAGATGAATTGGCTGTTTTTTTTAAGAACATAAACTTAAATGAAAACGATAAAAACATTGCAAAAAGATTGCTTACCGAAATTAACAATCGTTTGCTTTTTTTAACTGATGTTGGTTTAAAATACCTAACCTTAAATCGCACCTCTAACACGCTTTCTGGTGGTGAAAGTCAACGTATAAATTTAGCCACTTCTTTAGGTAGTTCGCTCGTAGGATCTATGTATATTTTAGATGAGCCAAGTATTGGTTTGCATCCAAAAGATACAGAAAGACTAATTGAGGTTCTTAAAGATTTGCGTGATTTAGGGAATACCGTTATTGTGGTTGAACATGATGAAGATATTATGAAAGAAGCTGATTATATTATTGATATCGGCCCAGAAGCAGGTACTTATGGCGGACACGTAGTTGCCGAAGGTACTTTTGATGCTATTATGAAATCTGACTCATTGACTGCTAAATATTTATCCGAAGAATTAAAAATTGATATTCCAACTTCTCGCAGAACATCAAAAAACACCATTAATATTATTGGTGCACGAGAAAACAACTTAAAAAATGTAGATGTTTCTTTTCCTTTAAACAACTTAACGGTAATTACAGGAGTTTCAGGTAGTGGAAAAAGTACGTTGGTTAAGAAAATTTTATATCCTGCAATGCAGAAAAAGCTAAACGGATATGGAGATAAAGTTGGCCAATACACCAACATAACAGGAAGTTTTGATACGATAAAACATATCGAATTTATCGATCAAAATCCGATTGGGCGTTCTTCAAGATCAAACCCTGTTACTTATATTAAAGCTTACGATGACATTCGTAAATTGTTATCAGATCAAAAACTATCTAACATAAGAAATTACCAACCTAAACATTTTTCTTTTAATGTAGAAGGTGGTCGTTGCGAGGTTTGTAAAGGTGAAGGTGAAGTTACGATTGAAATGCAATTTATGGCCGACGTGCATTTGCAGTGCGATACCTGTAACGGAAAACGCTTTAAAAAAGAAGTGTTAGAAGTTACTTTTGGAGGGAAATCTATTGATGACATTTTAAATTCAACTATTGATGATGCTGTTGCTTTTTTCTCGGAACACGAGCAACCTAAAATTGCTAAAAAATTAAAACCTTTGCAAGATGTTGGTTTAGGGTATGTGCAATTAGGGCAATCGTCTTCAACCTTATCTGGTGGAGAAGCGCAACGTATAAAATTAGCCTCGTTTTTAATAAAAGGAAATACTAAGGACAAAGCTTTATTTATTTTTGATGAACCTACAACTGGATTGCATTTTCATGACATTAAAAAACTATTAGCATCGTTTAATGCTTTAATCGAAAAAGGACATTCGATAATTGTTATTGAACATAATATCGAGTTAATTAAATGTGCCGATTATATTATAGATCTTGGTTTAGAAGGTGGTAAAAATGGCGGGAATTTAATTTTTACTGGAACGCCTGAAGAGTTAGTTAAAAATAAAGCATCTTATACCGCTAGTTATTTAGCAGAGAAGTTAAAATTATAAAATGTTACTATAAGAAACTGCCTAACTTTTTCAAGCTAAGCAGTTTCAACTGTAACAAAAACTAACAAAATTCAATAATTATTGAAATATCGTATTGTTTACATAAAATGTAAGCACTTTTTTTACTCTAATAAACTATAAACAAACTTCGGATAACCACGTTCACCTACTTCATTTGTTAATGCTAAAAATTGTAACTTATATAAATTACCTGCGGTATCATTTATTATATAAAATACATTTTCTTTTAAAGAAGGTAAGCTTCCTGGTCCTCCTCCATTTCTCCAGCTACTACCAATACTACGTTGGTCGTTTGTGAAATTACCAAAAACAACATCTGTTAATACAAAATCATCATATGTAAAAGCATCTACGTTTACATCGACCTTATAAACTCTTGCTTCTGACTTTGTATTATTTACAACAAAATCTGAATAGCCATAAGAACCAAAACCTGGAATTTCATTTGTAAAAACAGAGAAGTTTAAATCCCAATCTGTTTTTTCAGGTTCTACATTTACTATTCCTTCAGTATTAAAACTAAAAAAGTTAAAATTATACTTACTATCTTTAGATATAACAATCTCTTGATGGGTTGTAGCATCTAAATCTGCAAATTGAAGCACGTAATCATTATTATTATTTAACACTCTAATTTTTTTCCATCCTCTTAAATCACCCGAAATATTAACACTACCCGTTGTTGCTGTTCCCGTTCCGACTTCGTATCCTAAATTCACTAAATACACTTTATTATTTGCTTCTATATTAGAAACCTCAGCAATTGCTGTTTTAGTAATATCGCCATCTGGTGCATCTACATATACTGTATTTTCAGAACTAAAAGTACCAACTGCTACTTTTGGTTGTAAATCTACTACTTCTGTAGATGTTGAAGTTATAGCGTCTATATCAGTTGTTGATAATTCGGCTACTGCCATATATAGAGACCCATTTATTACAACTCTAAAATCGTTGCCAGAATAAAAACCTAAATCCCAAGAATCTCTTTTTACAACCGTAGTTGTTTTTGTACTTAAATCTAAATACACTTGATTTTGTTCGTTTGATCCTCCAACTTCTGGAGTAATCGTTGCTCCTTTAATTACTACTTTAATTGGTTCTAATGGTAAATCGCTTTCGCTACTACAGCTTCCTAATAAAAATACAGTGGCGATTAAAATGAATGTTAAAAACTTGTTTATCATGATTATTAATTTTAAAAATTGAGGTTATATAATAGTTTTAAATAGTATGATCTTCCGTAACCCAATAAAAGTGAGTTATTATTTGATGAATGCACAGCTCCTGAGTTTGAATTACTAATGTTTACGTTAGTAACATCAAATAAGTTTCTTGCTCCTAATGTTGTTTGTATTTTGTTATTAAAAAAAGATTTTTTTACTGAAGCATCTAACCACTGATAAGCACTTGTGGCTGATTTTGAAAATATAGAATTACCATCAACATCTGTTCCTGATGCAACGTAATTTTGTTGCTTACCGTTGTGCTTTAACAATACTGTAATAGCTGTTTTCCATTTTTTAATTTGATAAGTAGCACTTGTATTTAATTGAAAAGAATACAAGTAGTCATTTTTAGCATTTTCTTCGTTATTCGCAACTCTAGAAATACCTTGCACTGTACCTCCTAAATTAAAAGCCCAGTTATCCGTTTTAATACTATTTTCAGTTGTAATTCCCCACAGTTTGTATGCATCAATATTTATATATTGATATTTTAAAGGCCAACTATTTACAATTGCTAAATCTATTTTATCTCTTACATTAATGTAGCTTAACTTTATAGTATTTAATAAAGATTTGTTTTTAAACCAACTATGTTTTTTAAAATTTACAGAAGCTGAATACCCATTTTCTGGTTTTAAATTTTCGTTACCTCTAACGTCATGATTAGAATCTACAAAATAATAGTAGAGCTCTTCAAAATTGGGTGTTCTATAAGACGTTCCTACATTACCTCGTAACTCAAAACCTTTTTTCATTAAATACCTTACACTTAAAGAAGTAAGTAGTTTAGAATTAAACAATGAACTATATTCATATCGCATACCTGGTCGTAGCATAAAATTATCAGAAACATTTATTTCAGACGAACCAAATACAGCATAATTATTTTGCTTTTTTTCTTTATCTTGTTGTGTTACATCACCTGATGCTTGCGTATCAAAACCACTTATAAAACGTGTTTCATAGCCTAATTGAAAATTATAAAAATCATTTTTTATAATATTGTTTATTGTTCCTTTAGAAAAGAAAACTTTACTTGATTGTTGTAATTCATCCCTTTCATTTGTTTTCTCTCCGCCTAGTATATAATAATTAAACTCGTTTAAATAGCGCTTTTGAGTTTGGTAGGACAATGAAACATTATAATTAGCACCTGAATTTAATTTACCGCTTATATTTAAATTATTTACAAACCTATTAGAAGTAAAAACTCTATCGGTTGCTGACGGATTACTAGTTTGTGATCCTGTATCTATATTCGCTCTTACAGCTGCATCATAGTAGTTTATAAGTTCATTAAAATACTCGAATTTATACAATAGTTTAAAATTTTCTATTCTATAATTTAACAAGACATTTGTACTTACTTGTGTTTTTGGTAACCAATCGTATCCTCGTAATTTGTCGTTTTTATAATAATCTCGCCCCTGTTTATTATTATAGAATCCGGCAAACTGATTACGGTTAAAACCTGTTCTTACAAACCAATTTTCATTGAAATTATGAGAAATATTAACTGCTTGTATATGCCTTCCTTCATCAAACAAAGCATACTCATTACTAACTGTTTCTTCTTGTAAAGACGCTTTAATATTCCATTTACCATTTATTGATTTTTTTGTAATTATGTTAATTACTCCAGAGACAGCATTGGCACCATACTCTACTCCCATTGCACCTTCTACAATTTCTATACGATCAACATCATCTAAATTTACTTGTGTTAAATCAATATTATTTCCCAATCCGTTATCACTAACTAAAGGAACATTATCTATAAGAATATTAAAGTATTGAGAATCTAATCCAAAAAAAGAAATTGTTGATTTTCCTGTTTGAGAGCTAGGTATAATTGTTAGATTTAAATTAAAGTTAAGCAAGTCCGCTAAATTGTTAGCCGCTTGTTTATCTATCTGTTCTCTCTTAATTACTGTTACATTATAAACCGATTTCTTTATAGATTGAGGGTTGTATTGCCCCGTAACTACAACCTCATCTAATATAACAGAATCAATAGAGTCTTGCTTTTGTTCTTGACCAAAAGCAACTAAAGATATTAGTAAAAGGAATCCTGTAAATTTACTATCTAGAAACATTCTTAATAATTTTCGGCAAATATATATTCTTATTCTTAATCAATCTAAATAAAAGTTATATTTTTGTCAAAAAATTATAACTCATAAAAAACATAAAAATGAAAAAACTAATTTTAGGTAGTTTTATACTACTATCTACTCTTACAATAAATGCTCAGAGTAAAAAGAAAAAAGACATAGCGGCTATTAAAAAAATGTGTGGTTGTTTTGAGGTTACTTTTAATTTTGCTGAAACTTTTAACAACAGTAAAGATTCTTTATACAAACCATCAAAAACAAAAATTGCAAAAGGTTTAGAGTGGGCCGAATTAATTAAAGATGGTAAAAATGATATTTCTATTCAGCATTTACTACAAGTAGGTAATCCTGCTAGCCCTCATATTGTAAAACATTGGCGACAAGATTGGACATATCAAAATCAAGATTTTTATATGTTTAATGGTGATAATAATTGGCTGTATGAAAACAAAAAAAAAGCTGATGTAAAAAAACAATGGACCCAAAAAGTATATCAAGTAGATGATAGTCCTCGTTACGAAGGCTCAGGAACTTGGGTACATATAGATGGAAAAAGTTATTGGGAAAACACAACAGATGCGCCTTTACCTCGTAGAGAATACACAAAACGAAGCGACTATAATGTAACTGAAAGAGGAAATCGTCATGAAATTACAAGCTATGGTTGGGTACATGATCAAGATAACAAGAAAATAATTAGAAAAGCAGGTGAAAAAGATATTGTATTAGCACATGAAAAAGGCTACAACACTTATGTTAAAGTTGCTGATACTAGATGTAAAGCATCGCAAGATTGGTGGAAAAAAACACCAACAAATGGCAATTAGTTAGAAATAAATGGGATGAAGTTTATGGAAGAAACACCAATCTTTCTCTAGAGAAAAAAGTACAGAACAAACCATTATACAAACACTTATTTTCAGACCAAATAACCGAGCAACAACAAATAGATAAAACGATTGAATCTTTCGTTAAAAAATAAATAAAACACATGAAAAATTTACAATTTACATTTTTACTTGTTTTCATTACAAGTATACTACAAGCACAAACAAAAAACGTTTTTTTTGATCGTGCTTTCTGGAAAACAAAACCAACTGTTGCTATTATTGATCAAAAAATAAAAGAAAACAACAACCCTAGCGCATTAACATCTAATGGTTTTGATGCTGTTACCAATGCTATTTTAGCTGAAGCACCAAATACTACTATAAAACACCTGCTTAAACAAAAAGATAATGGTGTAAATAAGCTAACACATGATAAAAGAACCTACGTGTTTTGGGCTGCTTATAAAGGAAATTTAGAATTAGTTAAACATCTTATTGATAATAAAGCTCGACTAGATTTAAAAGATTCTCATAATTTTTCACCGTTAACTTTTGCTGCGGCAGCAGGACAAACCAACACAAAAATATACGATGTACTTATTAAAAACGGTATCGATATTAAAAATGATGTAAACGAAAATGGTGCTAATGCGTTGTTACTAGTAATTCCTAATTTAAAAGATTTCGCCTTGGTTGATTATTTTACTGCAAAAGGATTGTCTCTTAATAGTTTAGATAATGATGGTAACGGAGCGTTTAATTATGCTGCTAAAAATGGTAATAAAAAAATAGCTCAATTATTATTAAAAAAAGAAATCCCATATAAAAACCTAAATAAAAATGGTGGAAATGCATTTTTGTTAGCTTCAAGAGGTTCTAGAAGTGGTTACAATTCTTTAGCTTTTTTTAAATATTTAGAAAACTTAGGCATCAACCCTAACATAACTAATAACGAAGGTAAAAACCCTATTCATAATTTAGCTTATGGAAATAAAGACATCGCAACTTTTAATTATTTCATATCAAAAGGAATAGCTATTAATAAAGTTGATGTTAATGGAAATACTCCTTTAATAAATGCAGCTAGAAGGAACTCTTTAGAGGTCATTAAGTTATTAGCTTCAAAAACTAAAAACATTAACCACACTAATAAAGAAGGAAAATCTGCCCTTACAAACAGCTTGAGCAACAATTTAGAGGTTGTTAAATTTTTATTAAAAAAAGGAGCAAAAACAAGTATTTTTGATGCTAAAGGAAATTATTTAAACTATTATTTATTTAAAACCTTTAACGCTAAGAAGACGGAAGAATTTCAACAAAAACTAACACTTTTAAAAACTAAAGGTTTAAATATTGAAGAGATACAAAAAGACGAAAATACTTTATTTCACCTTGCTGTTAGAAAACAAAGTATTGCTATGCTAAATTTTATAGCTGATTATAAAATTGATATCAATGCTAAAAACAAAAAAGGATTATCAGCATTGCAAGAAGCTGTTTTAATTGCTAAAGATCATAAAATCATAAAACATTTACTTAGCAAAGGAGCAGATAAAAATGTAAAAACAGATTTTGATGAAACTTTATATGATTTAGCTAAAGAAAATGAAAATCTAAAAAATACCGATATCAGTTTTTTAAAATAAACTCAAGTAATTAAACATAAATAACATGAAAAAAACACTTATAATTTTATTCTTGGCTTTCGGAGCGATGGCTTTTACTACTTCTGATGATGCTACTTATAAATGTATGATTCAATTAAAAAATTATACAGGCGAAGGTGCTTATATTACAGTTTCTTTATTAAACCCAGATGGCGAATATGAAAAAACGCTATATGTACAAGGTGATGATGAAGATTGGTATTCTGATATAACAGAATGGTGGAAGTTTCAAGGTACAAAAAGAGCTGATATAGATGCGATAACAGGAGCTACAGTTAGTGGAGGTAATAGAACTATTAGTATTCTTAAAATTCCGGAAAGTAAATTAAATAAAGGTTATAAAATTAGATTTGAATCTGCCGTTGAGGATCAAGAATACTATAAAGATGATGTTGAATTCGAACTTACTACAGAAAACGTAAAAACCAAGGTTGAAGGAAAAGGGTTTATACGTTACATCCGCATGATTCCCCAATAATTAGTAAAATAATATTTAATGAAATTAACTACTTATGTATGGAGGTATAGCCATTTAACACTGGCTATATCTTCATCTATTTTTATACTTATTGCTGCTGTAACCGGTATAATTTTAAGTTTCGAACCTATTTCGAATCAATTAAAACCTTATGCAATAACTACTGATAACGTTTCCCTTTCTCAAACAATTTCTTCTTTAAAAAAAGAATACAAAGAGGTAATAACTATAGATGTTAATGAACATAATTTTGTTACCGCTGCCGTAATTACCAAAAACGGAAAAAATGAAACGTTTTACATTAATCCTATTACAGGTAAAAAAATAAGTAGTGTTGTTTCTAAATCATCTATTTTTAAATGGACAACCAATTTACATCGTTCATTATTTTTAAAATCTACCGGTCGTTTTTTAGTTGGATTTTTCTCTTTCCTCCTATTGCTAATTACTATTACAGGAAGCATTCTTATCATTAAAAGGCAAGGCGGAATTATACGTTTCTTCACTAAAGTTGTTAAGGAAGGTTTTAATCAATATTATCATGTAATTATTGGTCGATTTACCTTAATTCCTATAGTAATAATTACAGTAACCGCTGTATACTTATCTCTAGAAAAATTTTCTCTTTTACCAGAAAACAACATTAACCATACTTTTGATTTTTCAGAGATTTCTTTGGATAAAAAAATTTCCGCTGAGGAGTTCTCTATCTTTAAAGACATTCAATTAAATGAAGTTAAAAGTATTGAATTTCCTTTTTCTGACGATGCCGAAGATTATTTTTTCTTAAAATTAAAAACCAAAGAGCTGATTGTTCATCAATATTCTGGTGAAATAATTAGCGATAAAAACTTGTCGTGGGTTTATATTTTATCAGATTGGAGTTTGTTTTTACATACCGGTCGTGGTACTATTATTTGGGCAATAATTTTACTTTTATCCTGTCTTGCTATTTTATTTTTTATCTATTCTGGTTTCGCCATGACGTTAGAAAGAAAACGTAAAAGTTCATTACCTAAGAACAAGTTTAAAAAAGAAAATTCAGAAATTATTATATTAGTTGGCTCAGAAACAGGCAGTACTTTTAGTATTGCATCTTCTTTATACAACGCTTTAATTACTGATAAAAAAACTGTTTTTATAGACCATTTAAACAACTACACATCTTATAATAAAGCTACCCAATTAATTGTTTTGACGGCAACTTATGGCGAAGGGCAACCTCCTTCAAATGCGGGTAACTTTTTAACATTAGCAGAAAAAATTAAACAGCAAAACTCCATAAATTATGCTGTAGTTGGTTTTGGCTCATTAGCATATCCTGAATATTGCAAGTTTGCTATTGAAATTGATAACGTATTTAAAAAGAAAAAGCACTTCTCTCCTACTTTACCTCTTTATAAAATTAACAATCAAAATTTTAATGATTTTAAAACCTGGGGGATACAATGGAGTCAAAAAACAAATATCGACTTACAACTAAAACAAAAACTAGCTAAACCTAAAAAACAGCAAGCTTTTTCGGTAATAAATACTACTGAATTAAATACAGATGCTTCTTTTTTAATCCGTTTAAGACCTCTTAAAAAAATGCGCTTTTCATCGGGTGATTTACTAGCGATCACTCCAAAAAACGATAACGTTAAACGCTTATATTCTGTAGGGAAAATTGACAATGATATTTTATTAAGTATAAAAAAACACGAATTAGGTGTTTGTTCAAATTTACTTTTCAATCTTAAAACAGCAAATACTTTACTTGCTAGAATTGAAAAAAACAAAGCATTTCATTTTTCTAAAAAATCTAAAAGCACCATTTTAATAGCTAACGGAACAGGAATTGCTCCTTTCTTAGGAATGTTACATAATCCATTAAAAACTCATTTATTTTGGGGAGCAAGAACTAAAGAATCTTTAAAAATGTATGCGCCTTTTTTAACAAATTTAAATGAAGAAAATATTCATATTACTTACTCGCAAGCACAAGATAAAGCGTATGTGCAAGATCTTATTTTAAAAGAGCAAGCCTTAATTGCATCCACATTAAAAAACAACGGAACCATTATGATTTGCGGTTCTATTAGTATGATGAATGGTGTTATAAAAGTTTTAGAAAAAATTTCTTTGCATCAATTAAACACTCCGTTAAGTACTTTTCAAAAAGCAAATCAAATTAAAACAGATTGTTATTAAAATAACTTCTTATTTACTCATTTAGATAAGAAGTTATTTTTAGAACACTTCCTTTTTCAACGAATTCTAATTTATCTACTACGAATTCTAATTAGCTTAAAATTACTCCTTACTTCCTTCCTACTTTTGAACATATAAAACAAATATTATGTGGTCAAACAACAATTACTCATCAGTATTAAAAATGTATTTAAGCAAATATAACAGCTTAAAATTACAGATAAACAACAACGGATTAATAGCTTCTGTTGAGAAGCAAAAAAATGGTCAATGGATTAGTGACAGAAACCTGCCAAACATTTTAAATAAATTATCTACAAATTTTAATTTAGAGAAGAACGTGACGATCATATTACAACAATAATAAAATAATAACCTTAAAAACAATACCTATGAAACAACACATTTTAAAAGTAGGAATAGTAATGGGATTACTACTACTAATCGGAACATTTACAAGCTGTGATAAAACAAGAAAAAGCAACACTCAAGAACTGGGAAACATTGCTAAAAAAGAAGAAACGGTAAACAAGATTAATTTAAATTCAAGAAAACCAATTGTATTTATTGCTGGATATGACAAAAGCGATAGTAAATTTTATGATAGCGCTAGAGCTTATTTTAAAGATAAAAAATACCGTGTCATAAATGAGGAATATTCTTTAGAAGAAATTATTACGTGGATGAATAAAAACGCTACTGAAAATCCGTACGGCGATATTCATATTGTTAACTACAGTACCCCATTTAAAGGAATGCATCTTGAAACGGTTGTAAACGGAGAAAAAATTACAACAGAATCTTTACAAAAAAGTATTTCTAAAGGTAATTTACCAACACTAAAAAAAGGAATTAACATAAACACTAAAATTGTATTTCATTCAAACGGCTTAGGTAAAAATGAAGCACTTTTAAATAGTTTAAAACAAGCTTTTTCTACGGATGAAGTTCCGCAAGTTGTAGCTTCACCTTACTTTAATATATTCGGAGGCGAGTTTACGAATCACTATTTAGCAGCACCATATTACGTATTTTATCCGACAGCAAATTCACCAGGAAAAGTAGATTTATCTAAAGAAATTGCTAAAAAATATCCGAAGGAAAGAGACATAGATTGGTTTGCTGCTTTAACAAACGAAAGAGAGCGTTACATAGGCGAGCCATATACAAAACAATTTAGTGTGCCTGTAAGTTTAGAAGTTGATTATTTACACTCAGATGAAGAAATTCCAACTTTTGTAATGCAAGAAGAGTTAATGGATTTTATTGCCAATGATGAAGATTTAATGAAAAAGATGAATAAACTAAATATTCCTGTTGAAAAATTTAGATGGACCTATAAAATAAAAGATAGCAAGTTACTTATTAAAGGAAAAACATCTGTGCTGTGTGTATTAAAGCCACTTACAAAACCTTTTGGCGACTTAGAACACATTAAACCCGACACGAATAATAAGCGCTTATACGCTATGAAATAATTTAATATTTGGGGAACGTCATCGCTAATAAAGTAGCAGTATTTATCTTAAAAAGATTACTTCTTATACTTTATCGCGATGACGTTTAAATTAGTTAAGTTTGTTATTATGAAGTTACTTAAATATGTATTTATTTTTATCTTTTCATTAACTGTTACAAATACAGTTGCACAGTTAAATACGCTAAAAAATTATAATTTAAATGATGGGTTACCTAGTTTAACTATTACTGATATTACACAAGATGAAATTGGTTATTTATGGTTTACTTCTAATAAAGGAATCTCTCGTTTTGACGGATATGAGTTTATAAACTTTAGCAAAAAAGACGGATTACTAACTGATAAATCAACAGTTGTTACTACTACGAAAAACACTCTTTATATTGGTAGTAATAACGGATTAAGTATTAGAAATAATAATATATTTAGTTCTTTTGATGAAAAAAAAATCAACTGTATACTAACTACTAATATTGGTACTTTTTTAGGTACAGATAAAGGCATATTAAGAGTTCGTGAGGATTTCCTTTCTAATATTCGAACCAATTTTCAGATTGATTTAAATAAAATAAACGATTTAAAGTTTGATGGTTCTTTTTATTGGATTGCAACCAACAAAGCATTGTGGAAACTAGATAATTTAATTAATCCTACTCTTTTAAAAAGAATAGACTTAGGTAATTACACTTCTATTATTTTTCATAAAAAAAAGACAATTGCAGCTACTTATAACAACGGCATTAAATTAATTAATAACGACAAGGTTAAGACAATTACTAGCTCTTTAATGAACATAATTGATATTAAATTTATTAACAATCAATTTTGGATTATTTCTGAAAATGACGGAATTGAAATACTTAATGAGAATTTTAACTTTGAAAAAAACATCAACAAATACAATACATTTACAACAAATAAAATAAATACTGTTTTTCAGGATCAGCAAAAAAATATTTGGATTGCCACAAAAAACAAAGGTATTTACAAGTTAAAAGGAAAGAATGTTACAGAAAAAAACCCTGTAATTACCTTTCAAAATATTGAAGTGGTTTACAAATCATTAGACAGCATTGATGTTAACAACTATAAAAAAACATTACAATTAAAACCTACTAAAAACCATATTTCATTTACTTATAAAACGGTTAACATTAACAATCCGAAAGATGTTTTATACCGCTATAAATTAAATAATGAATTTAGTAATTGGACTTCTAAAAATACCGTTGACTTTCCGTATTTAAACTACGGAAACTATACTTTTTCGGTACAATCAAAAAGTGCTAAAAAAATAAGCAAGCCAATACATTTTCAATTTTTTATTGATACACCTATTTATCAAAAAAAATGGTTTATATGGGCAAGCATCACTTTAATATTCTTTTTATTAACAGTGGTAACTTTATTTTATATTCGAAAAATTAAAGCTAAAAACAAAGCTAAAGTTAAAAAACTACAGTTAGAAAATCATTTATTGTCGCTAGAGCAAAAAGCACTGCAGTTACAAATGAATCCGCATTTTATTTTTAATGTTTTAAACGGAATTAAAGCTTTAGGCACTACCAGAAAATCTGCAGAACTCAATACAACAATAAGTAAATTTGCAACGTTGTTACGTGGAATTCTACATAATTCTAGACAAGAAGAAATTAGTTTAACTGAAGAAATATCAGTTCTTAAAAACTATATAGAGTTAGAGCAGCAAATGAGTTCAAATACTTTTAAATATGAAATTATTACCGATTTAAAACTAGATCCTGAAGAAATATTAATTCCGCCGATGCTAATTCAGCCTTTTGTCGAAAATAGTATTAAACATGCTTTTAAAACAACATCAGAAGGTAAAATCACGATTGATTTCTCTATTAAGAATCAGTTTTTAGTATGTACTATTATTGATAACGGTATCGGAATTCATCAATTAAAAAAAGACACTAACGCAAATTCTCATAATTCAGTTGCTATTAAAATCACTGAAGAACGTATTAGAGCCTTGTCTAAAAAAAGCCTATTTAATATTGATGAAATCATCCATAAAAATAAGATAACCGGAACAAAAGTATCTTTTAGAATTCCTTTAAAAACTGATTTTTAACATGAGTAAATTAACTGCTATTGTTGTTGATGATATGCCATCTGCTTTAAAAATGTTACAAAACGACATTTTAAATAACTACAAAGAAATAGAAATAATCGGTACCGCAAAAAGTGTTGTAGAAGCATCCATATTATTAAGAAAAAAACAACCCGATATTTTATTTTTAGATATTATGCTTGGTGACGGCACTGGTTTTGATGTTCTTGAAATTCACCCTAATTTATCATCAAAAATAATTTTTGTTACCGCAAGTGATGAGTACGCTATTAAAGCTTTTAAGTTCGCTGCCATCGATTATATATTAAAACCATATACGAATGAAGATTTATCTAATGCCATTGATAAAGCTAAAACTCAAATTAAACCAGATAAGGAACAATTAACTGTTTTACAAGAATCTATAAAGCAACCTAATTTGCGCCCAAAAAAGATTTCTTTAAGCACTTCTGATAAAATTATTGTGGTAAACTTAGATGATATTGTACGTTGCAAGTCCGATAATAACTATACAGAGTTCTTTTTAATCGATAATCAAAAAATTTTAGTTGGTAAAACACTCAAGTACTTTGCAGACATGTTAAAAGAATTTGAATTTATTAGAGTACACCAAAGTCACTTAATTAACATACAGTATATCAAAGAGTTCATTAAATCTGACGGAGGATATTTGGTCTTAAAAAACAAAATTACAATACCTGTTTCTGTTCGAAAACGAAATGAAGTTATTCATATTTTAGAAAAAATATAAACTTTTTTTACTATTTACTATATATTTTAACAACTATGTTAAATTTTTATTAAAATTTTACCTATTTTAGTGATGTAAATAATTAAGTATATGGTTGCACTTAAACTCGAAAAAGGCAGGTTGTTAATTGCAGAGCCTACTATTTTAAATGATTGTTCTTTTAAGAGAACTATTATCTTATTAACAGAACACACGTCAAAAAGCTCTGTTGGCTTTATATTAAACAGACCTTTAAATTACGTACTAAGTGATTTAGTGCCCGAAATAGATTGTGATTTCACAATATACCAAGGAGGTCCGGTAGAGGAAGATAATTTATACTTTATACACAAAGTACCAAATTTAATACCTAATAGTATTGAAGTTGCAAATGGTATTTATTGGGGAGGTAATTTTGAGCTTTTAAAGGAACTTTTAACAAGTAATAAATTAAAATCAACTGATATACGTTTCTTTTTAGGATATTCTGGTTGGGAAACAAATCAACTAGAAGATGAATTAAACACTGATTCTTGGTTTATTTCCGAAAATGATTACACAAATATTTTAACCACAAACGACAAAAACCTGTGGAAAGAAAAGCTGCTGCAAAAAGGCGGTAAGTATAAAATTTGGGCAAATGCACCAAGTGATATTCAAATGAATTAACCTGTTATTGTTACTAATTTTAAACTACTTTTAATTTTATTAGTGATATTTGAGGTAAACTCTTTCTTACGATAATTAGTTACCGTTTGAATACCTATAATTGCATTGGTTATAAAAACCTCATCTGCTTTTTGTAATTCGAACGGAGAAATGGTAGTTTCTTCAATAATGTATTCTGAGTTTTTCTCTAGAATTTCAATTACTTTCTTTCTAACAATTCCCTTTATACATCCTTCTGTTAAGGCCGGAGTTTTTATTATGTTATCTTTTATTATAAAAATATTTCCATTCGTTGCTTCAACAACCCCTTTTCTTTCATTTAATAATATACAATTGTCTAAATCATTTTCATCTGCAAAAACAGCAGACAATGTATTTAACATCCTATTAGAAGTTTTTATAGTTGATAACAACCCTGAATAGTTATAAAAATCCTTAAACAAATCTACTTTATAACTAGATTTTTCTATATAAGTAAACTCAGATGCCTCTATTAAGTAATCAATTTCGTTTGACTCAGGTTTATACAATCCTCCATCCTTTCGGTAAACAGTTAATCTAACTCTATAGTTATCTGCCTTTGGAAGTTCTTTTGTAGTTTTTAAAATTTCTTCTTGCAAGAATTCTAACGTAAACTCCATCGGTATTTTCATACGTAGCATTCTCATAGATGCCATTAACCTAAAATAATGATCCTCGAAAAAAACAACTTTAGCATTAAGTACTCTTACCGTTTCAAAAATAGCGTCACCATATTTAAAGGCTCTATTATTGTTAGATAATTGTAATTCTTTATTTGATATTATTTTCCCGTTAAAATTTAGCATCTCTCAAAAAATTTGATTGCAAATTTACAGCTTAGGTAATTAGTAGCCATAAAAAAACTCGACAAAATGTCGAGTTTTTAATAGCTACTATAAAAGATTAAGCTCCTATACTGTTTTTTAGACTTTCTATTTGGCTTTCCCATAACATTTTTGCTTCTTCTACAGCATCTTCATCATCTGCAAAGTCGGTAACAATTACCACTACATCTTTAGTTAAAGGATCTACTTCTATTCTAAATTCAAAATAACTTTCATCATCTTCACTTTCTTCCCATTTAAATTTAATGCGTTCATTATTCTTTTTAGCTAATATTTTTGCTTCTTCTTCAGAATCATCCCACATAAAAGTGATTAATTTTCCTCGAGAATTAACTCTATCAGCAAACCACTCCTCTAATCCTGAGGGAGTTGCTAAACTATTATATAACATACTTGGTGATGCATGTATCGGGAATTCTAATTCGAACTTTACTTTACTCATTTTTTTTTTCTTGAGGTGGCAATATATATCTTTATTTTTTAAAAAAAAATTTCATTTTTTGTTGCTTAAAACCAAATATCTTGTATATTTGCACCCGCATTAGGCGAGGTAGCTCAGTTGGTTAGAGCGCAGGATTCATAACCCTGAGGTCGGCAGTTCAAATCTGCTCTTCGCTACTAAACTCAAACTTAACGGTTTGAGTTTTTTTTTACCTAAATTTTAGTAAACATTTTAAAATGCTCACCTACTTTATCAACATTAAATACTGCTCCTACTATATTAAAAGTTAACTCTTCATAAAAAGAAACTGCCTCTTTACGAGCATTACACCATAAAATATGTGTGTTTTTTTGACCTAAAATATTCTTTGATTCATTAATTATCTTTTTACCATAACCTTTACCTCTCACTTTTAAGACTGTAGCCATTCCTCTTAATTGGTATTGATCCTCTTCAAAACCCTCCATTTTATTTTTAATAAAACTTGCAACTCCTACTAACTCATTATTATGATAGGCGCCCAAATGAAAAGTACTTTCATCAAAGTCTTCTTTAAATTTATACGGTAAATCAATTTCTTTTCGTAAAACAGATAATCTTATCTCGTAGGTATCTTCTGCTTTAATTTCTTTAATATTAATCATTTCTTATCCTTTAAACTCTTATATATAGTTTCTCGAAATTTTTTAGCAGATATAAACCATGCTCCATATTCATCCTTATACTCTTTGGTAATATTACTATCTTTAGATACTTCATCAAACGACTTTCCTTCATTTAAAGCTTCTTGCACACGGCTTCTTAAAGTTACCAACATGCTTTTATAAATTTGTAACTCTTTCTTATTAGAAATACTTCTATGTCCAGGAATAATTTTTGTTTTATCATCTGCAAGCATCAAAACCTTGCCTATAGACGCTATATAACCATCAATACTTCCACCCGTTTCTATATCTATAAAAGGAAATTTTCCTTGAAAATAAGTATCTCCCATATGTATTACATTACTATTTAAAAAATACACATGAGAATCTCCGTCGGTATGTGCGTTATGAACATGAGAAACTAAAATATCTTCATCATCTATATGAAACATCATATCTTTAGAAAAGGTTATTACAGGTAATGCTTCTTTTGGTGCTGCTTTTTTGTTTTTCCCTTTTATAACCTGATCCATACTCATTCTTTTTCTAACATTTTCCTGCGAAAATATTAAAACACCTTCTTTTTTTAGATTTTCATTTCCTCCTGTATGATCTCCATGCCAATGTGTATTAACCAAATATTTTATTGGTTTATCTGTAATTTCTTTGATTTTACTGGTAATTTTATCTGTTAAGGGAGCAAACTGATCATCAATCATAAAAACACCTTCTTTTCCTACAAAAATTCCGATATTTCCACCTTGACCTTGCAACATATAAATATTTTCTGTTATTTTTTCAGAAGAAATTTTCACTTCTTTTTTTTGAGAAAAAACACCTAAACTAAATACACCTAATAAACTTACTGCTATTACTTTTTTAAATTTCATGATTTTAATTTTAAATACACAACTATTAACGAACTTTGTAATTACAAGAAGTAAGTTACCATATAATTACAAGAAACGAAACTCTTATTAATATTCTATAAAATTTTAAACTATTAATGAATATCAGCTTTAAATCTATTGATAAAAAAGATAAATACAACTACTTCTACTAATCTTTTAAAAGAACGTGTATTAGAAATGGCTACTTATAACACATACGAGTGTGTTAATATTTTTGATGATAATTTATTAATTGGTATTTCTGGCCTTTGGTATAGTATGCGTCATTACCTGGGAAAAAGTGTAGAACCAGATCATGTTATTATTGATAAAAAATACCGCGGTATAAATTTAGGAAAGCTATTTTTTGAATGAATTTACGAATATACAAAAGCTAAAGGATGTGAAGCAGCCGAATTAAGCACTTATACAGGCAATAGGAAGTCACATAAATTTTATTATAATGAAAGATTTGAGATCTATGGTTTTCATTTCGTGAAAGTTATGAGAGAAGATCAAAATTTTTATTAATTTTATGTAAAAAACCATTGTAAGTTCTAGAAACTATTTTATATTTGCAACCGCTTTACAATAGAACTTATTTTTATTTAATAGCACAGCAAGTAATTGCAATAATCTTTACCAATGCGAAAGTAGCTCAGTTGGTAGAGCGTCAGCCTTCCAAGCTGAATGTCGCCAGTTCGAACCTGGTCTTTCGCTCAAAGTCTTTAAAAGAGAGACTCTAAAATCTTTATTTACCAATGCGAAAGTAGCTCAGTTGGTAGAGCGTCAGCCTTCCAAGCTGAATGTCGCCAGTTCGAACCTGGTCTTTCGCTCAAAGTCTTTAAAAGATAGACTCTAAAATCTTTATTTACCAATGCGAAAGTAGCTCAGTTGGTAGAGCGTCAGCCTTCCAAGCTGAATGTCGCCAGTTCGAACCTGGTCTTTCGCTCAAAAAGCCGAAACAAATGTTTCGGCTTTTTTATTTTACCTCTTTAATTTATCTCCAAATAACAACAACCCCACTATAATCGCTCCGATAATTCCGATCATTAAAGTATTATTCCCCACAACACTCGGCTTTAACAATATTGTTAACACATAACCTCCTATTGCACCACCTAAATGTGCAGAATGCCCAACGTTACCTACTTGGTTTTTCATTCCGTAGATTGAATACAGTAAATACCCAATACCAAAAATATAACCTGGCAAAGGAATAGGAATTGGTAACATGATTAATTCCATATCTGGATAGAGCATTATTGATGAAAAAATAACACCAGATACAGCTCCCGAAGCACCAACAGCACTATAATATAATTCTTCTTTATGTTGATATAATGAATATAGACTTCCTGCAACCAAACTACCAACGTAAATCAGCAAGAAATAAGGAGTTCCGAAATTAACAACCACTACTTTTCCAAAAAGATACAAAGCATACATGTTAAACCCTAAATGCATCCAATCTACATGCAAAAAACCCGATGTTAACATTCGTAATTTATCGCCGCTTAGTATCTTCTGCACTTGAAACTTGTATTTATCAAAAAAAACAAGATCATTAAAACCTTTATAAGAAATTAAAACGTTTGCGACTATTAGTATTAAAATAATTTGACTCATATTTTATATTTATTACCACAAAAATAATCAAAAGTTAATAAAGCAAATGATTAATAATTTAATGCGATATTTGCATTTTTAAATTTACAATATGAAGTTTTTTACATTTGCCATTACCTACCCTTTTATATGGTTACTATCAAGATTACCTATGGGAATTTTATATTTATTTTCAGACTTTTTCTTTTTTGTATTATACCATATTCTTGGTTATAGAAAAAAAACTATTATAGGTAATTTAAACACAGCTTTTCCTAATAAAAAAAGAAAAGAGATAAATAAATTATCAAGAAAATTCTCTAGACACTTTGTTGATTTAATTTTTGAAAGCATTAAATCTTTTACTATTAGTGAAAAAGAAATACTAAAAAGATACAAATACAAAAACCCTGAATTGATAAACGAATTAACAAAACAAGGAAAAAGTATTGCTCTAGTTGGCGCTCATCAAGCAAATTGGGAATGGGCTTTTGCAATGCCTAAATTCTTAGATATTAATTGTTACGGAGCCTATACGAAAATACAAAATCCATATTTTGAAAAAAAGATAAAAACTTCAAGAACCAAATTTGGTTTCGAAGGAGTTCCTACAATTGAATTTAATAAAACCATTAGTAGCAGAGAAGCAAAAAAAATACAAACTCTTTATATTTTACTAAGTGATCAATCACCTAAAGTACGTAAAACAAGATATTGGTCTCATTTTTTAAATAAAAAAGTACCTGTACATACTGGCGCTGAAATCTTAGCTAAAAAATACGACTTAACAGTTGTTAACATGAATACCACAAAGATTAAACGAGGATATTTTGAAACTGAATTTGAACTAATAACAGACAACCCTAAAAGTTTTGATAATTTTGAAATAACAGATAAGTTTTTAGAAATAACAGAAAGAAATATAAATAAACAACCAGAGTGCTATTTATGGTCTCACAAACGCTTTAAGCACAAAGACAAATACGACGAATGGTTAAAAATCAGAAAAACTTCTCAAAAATAATTGAGAAGTTTTTTTTTGCTTTAAATTAAAAAAGTCTTCTCAAATGAGAAGACTTTTTGGGTGGAAGACGGGATTCGAACCCGCGACCCTCGGTACCACAAACCGATACTCTAACCAACTGAGCTACAACCACCATGTAACTTGCGGGTGCAAATATACAACAGTTTCTAACTTCTGCAAAACTTTTTTTTAAATTAATTTACTTAAATTTTCAACAGCAACGTAACGCTCTGAGGTAAAACCTTCTGCATAATCTACACCTATTAATCTTCCTAAATCTTTTGCTCTATAATTTATACTATCTGTAAAATTCTTACTTGTTATTGGCGTTTCTGGTTCATTACTTGTCGGATCAAAGAACTGAGAACTGTATGCTAAAACTGAAGCTTCTTTTTTATCCATAAATCCAGTTACATCAACTACAAAATCTGGCTCAATATTTTTCCATTGTATGTAATGATATACTTGTTTCGGTCGCCATTTTTCTTGTAGCTCACCATCTAACTCAGTTTCAATCTTCATCAAACCACTTAAAAAACAAGCATCAGAAACAACTTTACTTCCTTTCGGATGATCAATATGCCTATCATCAATTGCATTGCACAATACAATGTCTGGCTTGTACTTACGAATCATTTTTACAATAGCCAATTGACGCTCTTTATCATTGATAAAAAAACCATCAGCAAAGCCTAAATTTTCACGAACGGAAACTCCTAGAATCTCAGCAGAATTTGCAGCTTCCCTATCTCTAATATCAGCAGAACCTCTTGTACCAAGTTCTCCCCTAGTTAAATCTACAATACCTACTTTTTTACCTAATGATATTTCTTTCGCAATCGTAGCGCCACAACCTAATTCAACATCATCTGGATGCGCTCCGAACGCCAATATATTTAATTTCATCTATTTTATTATTTTAAAGCTTGCTCTATATCTTCTATTAAATCTTCTGTTTCTTCTATACCTACTGAAAAACGAATTAAACCATCCTTTATTCCTTGATTTGCTCTTTCTTCGGATGATAATAAAGAGTGAGAAGTTTCAGAAGGACTTAACATCGTGCTTTCAATACCCGCTAAACTCATTGATGGCTTTATTAATTGTAATCTATTCATAAAATCCATCGCGTTTAAACTTTCATTTAACTCAAAAGAAAGCATCCCTCCGTAGTATTTCATTTGAGAAACTGCTAGCTCATGATTTTCATGAGATTTTAAACCCGGATAATATACTTTTGATACTTGCTTATTACTCTCTAAATAAGTCGCCATTTTTAAAGCATTTTCACTTTGATGCTTTACCCTTAAATTTAACGTTTTTAAACTACGTTCTAACATCCACACCGTAAAATCACTTAAACTTCCTCCTAAGTTTTTGGCAAGATTCCAAATTCTATCAATATGCTTATCTGATGCAGCTACGGCTCCTGCTAAAATATCAGAATGTCCTCCCATATATTTGGTTGCCGAATGCAGCATAATATCAATACCAAAATCAGCAGGTGTTTGGTTTATTGGCGATGCAAATGTATTATCAATCATTGTTATAAGCTTATTTTCCTTAACCAAATTAGCCACTGCTTTTATATCAACAATTTTTAATAATGGGTTTGATGGAGTCTCAATAAAAATAACCTTTGTATTTGGCTTTATCTCTTTTTTAAAATCCTCAATATTTAAACTTTTCGTAAAAGAATATTCAATTCCGAATTTATCAAACTCTTCAACAACAAAATTATATGTACCTCCATATAATGTTTCTTGCAATATAATATGATCTCCTTTTTTGTAAAAAAGCAAGCATTGTTGTGCTTATTGCTGCCATTCCTGATCCAAAAATTAAAGCTCCTTCTGTTTTCTCTAGAGCTGCTATCTTCTTACATAAATACTCTTGATTAGGCGTATTAAATGAACGTGGATATCTTTTTACATCTACCGCATCAAATTCATAAGATGTAGACATGAATATAGGCGAAATGGCTCCATTAAATTGCTCGTCTTTTATTTCTCCTACATGCGTACATATAGTATTTATACCTAGTTCACTGTTTTTTTTCATCTTTACGAAATTTAGCAGCTAATTTACTAAATCCATTTTCGTTTTGAAATAAAATATCGATATCTTCGTACTTATGATTAGAATTGCCATTATTGGAGGCGGAAATGTAGCAACACACTTAGCGAGTGCTTTTAATAAAACTAAAGAAGTTTCTTTAGTGCAAGTGTATGCCAGAAATATTGAGCAAATTGCGTTTTTAAAGCAAGAAGTTAGCGTAACAGATAACTTAGGTTTATTAAAAGATGCCGATGTTTATATCATTGCTGTTTCTGATGATGCTATAACTGAAGTTTCATCAAAAATTAATAAAAAAGATAGCCTAATTGTTCACACCTCTGGAAGTGCTTCATTAGACTCGCTAAAAAACAAAGGTAGAAAAGGTGTTTTTTACCTCTTGCAAAGTTTTTCTAAAGACAAGGCTGTTGATTTTAGTGAAATTCCGTTTTGCCTAGAGGCTGAAAACGAAGAAGATTTAACTACGCTAAAAACAATTGCCAAGACTATCGGAAAAAAAATATATTCTATTAATTCCGTGCAACGTAAAACAATACATGTAGCTGCTGTTTTTGTAAATAACTTTACAAATCACTTTTACAAAATTGGTGAAGATATTTGCAAAGAACATCAAGTTCCTTTTGAAATTTTACAACCTTTAATTCAGGAAACAGCAAGGAAAATTATCTCCTTAAATCCAGAAGAAGCTCAAACTGGACCTGCGAAGAGAAACGATCAAAAAACGATTCAGAATCATTTAGAGTTACTCAATAAAGAACAACAAGAAATGTATCAACTTATTACAAATTCAATCCAAAAAAATGGAAAAAAGTTATAAAGAAATATTACCTCAAATAGATACTTTAATTTTTGACGTGGACGGCGTTTTAACAAACGGAATCGTAACCGTTTTTCCTGACGGACAATTAGTGCGCCAAATGAATATTAAAGACGGATACGCTTTAAAAGCAGCTGTAAAAGCAGGTTTTAAGGTTTGTATTATTTCTGGAGGAAAAAATGAAGGAGTTCGTACTCGATTAGCCAACTTAGGCATTACTGATATTTATTTAGGCGCGCATGATAAAATTAAACAGTTTAACGAACTTATAGAAAAGTACAATTTAAAATCAGAAAACGTGTTATACATGGGTGATGATATTCCTGATTATGCGGTTATGAAACTGGTTGGAATGCCATGTTGCCCTAATGATGCTGCAAGAGAAATTCAGCAAGTATCTAAATATATTTCCGATAAAACTGGTGGAAATGGCTGTGCTCGCGATGTTATAGAACAAGTATTAAGGGTTCAAGGAAAATGGAACAACAATTTTGATGCTCAATACGATTAAATGGAACAATTTTTGAAAACTAAATACTATATTAAAAACACAATAAAAATGAAAAACACTATTTTAATTTTTTTATTAATTATTAGCTCTTCTATAAGTGCTCAAACTATTTTTGGTAAATGGGAAAACCGTGATGAAGAAACCAATAAGGTAGATTCTGTAATTGAAGTTTATGAAAAAGGCGGCAAAGCTTTTGCTAAAATTATAGAAATCACAGACAAAAACAGACAAGATGTTTTATGTACAGAATGTAGCGGTAAACGTAAAGACACTCCTATTTTAGGAATGAATATTTTAACTGGTTTAGAAAAAGATGGTGATGAATGGAGCGGTGGAAAAATACTAGATCCTAAAAACGGAAAAGAATACAAATGCTACATTCAGTTAGACTCTAGTAATAAATTAAAAGTACGTGGTTATCTTGGGTTTGCTGCCTTTGGTAGAACTTCATATTGGTATCGTAAAAAATAATTTTTTTCTTTTCCATAAAAAACTCTAACTACTCGCTAGTTAGAGTTTTTTTATTCCCTTTTTTTTAATATCACTTTTCAATTTAATATAGGGTACCCGAAAAGTGTGCCTTTTATTAAAACTTATATAACAATCAAATATTAAAAAAAGATTTAAAACCTCTGACTACAAACATAACAGATAGCTAATCATATATCTAAAAAGGTATAATTTAAATGAATTGACTCTAGCATAAAAAACTAGCTAAACACCTCTTAAATATTACACTTATTTAGCATATTTACAAAATAAAAACTTAATATCACATAAAAAAATAACTACTACATTAATAAATTACACTTCTTGTTGTTTTTTAACTATTTACACAAATAAACAATAATACACAATTACTTCCGTTTTTAATTTGATCAACCTTCAAATCCTTCAAACAAATGAAACAAATTATCAAATTAATGACGTTAGCTATTCTAGTTTCGTTACAAAGTTGCGACAAACAAGAAATAGAAAAAGACATAGCTTTAAATGCTAACTCTCCAGAAACTGGTGTCCTACCTAATGAATTAGGTAATCATAACACAGCGCACAACTGCGCAACAGTATCTCAATTTGGACCAAATTCTTATTGGTCAAACACACTTGTAAACACAAGTGAAACAAATTTTTTAAAACAACAAAACAATAACGCTTCAAATCTGTTTGGAATATCAAATGTTCCTCTTTATTTTGCAGCAGGAAGCGGTACATTTAATGCACTTTCTTACGGACCTCCTAACAATTATATTATTTGGGGTGAAGAAATGCTGAGTGGCGCATTAAACTACGGAAGATCTGCCGTAGCATATATTGTTGCTCATGAAGTAGCGCATCAAATACAATTCAGGCAAGGGTACCCTTCAGTAAGAGGCGCTTCTAATACAGAGTTAGAGGCAGATGGTTTTGCTGGATATTTTTTAAGAAGAAGCTATACATCTAATTGGTCTGATGTTATTCCTGCATATAATTTTTCTCAATCTATTGCTGGCTCTAACGGTTCATCTCATGGAACTGCAGCGCAAAGACGTTCTTCTGTAAGGTTAGGATGGTTACTCGCTAATAACGGTACTTTATCTAATGCTAATCTTGATTATAACTTTTTCTACTACTATAACAGCTATATTTTACCTGGTAAATTAAAATCTAGCAATATTGAAAAGCCTAAAAAAATAGATCAAGGATTACATGAATTCATGTTAACTAAAATAAAAGAGTTAAACGATATTCATTCAGGAAAAATCTCTGAAGAAGAATATGCTAACCTAAGTAATAACTAAAATAATATTAAATAAGGGTTGATCATTTTATAAAAGAGAGGTTTTAAAAACCTCTCTTTTTTTTATTATATGTTGATCCATATAATCATAGTCTAATCACAAGAAATGGTATATTATTCTAAACTATCATAAACCTAATAACAACAAAAAAGCCTCACTATTTCTAGTGAAGCTTTAAGTGAGCCCTGGAGGATTCGAACCTCCGACCGCCTCCTTAGAAGGGAGGTGCTCTATCCAGCTGAGCTAAGAGCCCGTAGTTTTTATGTTTCTACGAAAACAGTGTCGGGGTGGCAGGATTCGAACCTGCGACCTCCTCGTCCCAAACGAGGCGCGATGACCGGGCTACGCTACACCCCGAGTGCAATTTAATTGCGGAGAGACAGGGACTCGAACCCTGGCGACAGTCACCCGTCGACAGATTAGCAATCTGCTCCATTACCACTCTGGCACCTCTCCTCGAACTTTAAACTACTTAATAAATAAGAGTTTTAAATTGCGAGTGCAAATATACAACCACTTAAGTGCTTTCACAAGTATTTTTTAAAAAAAATTACACTAATCAGGGTACTCAACTCGTAAGTGATAGATACTCATCAACTTATTCTTAATAATTTTTTTTATTTTTTCTATTTCTCTAAAGGTAATATCCGAATTTGTGAACTGATTGTCGTTTTTTTGCTTATCAATGATCTTATCTATTAAATTATCTATTGATTGTGCTGTTGGGTTTTTTAAACTTTTAGAAGCTGCCTCAGCTGCATCACACATCATTAAAATAGCTGTTTCTTTAGAAAAAGGAATTGGGCCTTGGTATTGGAACTTTTTAATATCTACTTCCTCTCCTTCTATAGTGTTCTTTAATTCTTGCTTATAAAAGTAATAAGTAACACTCGTTCCGTGGTGTGTTCTAATAAAATCTATTATTCTGTCTGGCAGTTTGTTTTTCTTTGCTATTTCTATTCCCTTTATAACATGGTCTAGAATTATTCGGGCACAATCTTTTGGTAATAATTCGTTGTGAGGGTTTACACCTGTAGATTGGTTTTCTGTAAAATACATTGGGTTTGCCATTTTACCAATATCATGATACAGTGCTCCTGTTCTTACAAGCATTGAATTAGCACCTATCTCGTTTGCTGCAGCTTCTGCTAAATTTGCCACTTGCATTGAGTGCTGAAAGGTTCCTGGCGCTTTTTCATTTAAGTCTCTTAATAATTTAGAATTTGTATTAGACAATTCTAACAAAGTAACATCAGAAACCAAACCAAACAACTTCTCGTAAAAGTAAATAAAGAATACTGCCAAGAAGGATAATAATCCGTTTGCTGCAAACAATCCGAAATACAACCAATTTATTTTATCTGCATTTCCTTCTTTTAATATTGAGAAAGCAAAATAAGTAACCATATAAATTAGAGTAATTTGTCCTATCGACATAAATAAACTTGCTCTTTTATACAGCTCAGAAACTGTTAATATTGTTACAATACCTGCAATAATATGTAAATAGATAAACTCGAAACTATTAGGCACAATAAATCCTAACAAAAGAACCGTTAGCACATGTGTGAATAATCCAAGTCTAGCATCAAAAAAAGCTTTTAAAACTATTGGTAAAATACTTAACGGTACAACATAAAGGTATTCAGAATTGTATTTAACAACCAATGTTTGCACAAAAATCATTAAAAAAACATTAAAGAAAATAAAGGTTACTTTATTGTTGTCGTTAAAAATTTCGAACCTATATTTCTGTAAAAAAAGTAATAGCATTAACAGTGCTAAGGCTACTAAAATTGTATATCCAAAAACAATCCAATAATAATTAGATTTTGTCCAAAGTTGCGAACTTGAAGCAGTTTCATATGATTTTAAAATATTGAATTTTCTTCCAACAACAACATCGCCTTTTAATATTATCAACTCTCCTTTAGAAACTTTTCCTTTAACATGTGATATATTTCTTAAAGCTTCATTTAACTCTTTACTACTATATTTAGTGTCATAAATAACATTTGGTCTAAGACTTTCTGATAAAAGGTTTAAAAGTATGTTTTGTTTACTTACATCAAGCTTATTGGTGTTTTTTGAAATAAACTTAAGCACATCTTTTGATTGTAATAACATAGAAAAAGAAATATCATCTATCGAATTTCCTTTACGTAAAATTATAAGTTCTCCTGGGTTTCCTCTTGTTACACTCGCATCATCTAAAAAACCGTAATGATATATTTTCTTAATAACAAGTTCTCCTTCCTTTTTTAAAGCACTTAAATCTTTAACTGATAAAGAATCGAAAAGAGCTAATTTAGCTTCAAAAGAATTTAAAACTCGTGTTTCTACCTCTTCATTATAAACAAAATATTTTTTAATATTAGACCTGATTTCGCGTGTTTCCGCATCAATTTCTTTTGCAGTTTTTTGAATAGCAAAATCAAATGGCGCATAAAAATTATCATACTGCCAAGGTTTTCCTTGCGGATAATCATATTTAAATTGTCCTTCTTTAGGGAAGAGGTATACAATTGATACAACTGTAATTAAAAATAATAATACTTTATAAATAATAGCATTATTCTTATATAACTTATTAATGAAATCGTTCATTTTATATGTTTAAAAATGTAAATATAACCTTTCTCTATTATTTGAGTATTGGTTATAAAATGGTTATTTTCGCAAAACAAATCTTAACACAATACATTCAAATATATGAAAGAAGTAGTTATTGTATCAGTTGCTAGAACACCAATCGGTAGTTTTTTAGGCAGTTTATCAACTATACCTGCACCTAAGTTAGGTGCTGTAGCAATAAAAGGAGCTTTAGAGAAAATTAACTTAAAGCCAGAAATGGTCGATGAAGTTTTTATGGGAAATGTGGTTTCTGCCGGAATTGGTCAAGCACCAGCTCGTCAAGCTGCAATTTTTGCAGGAATTCCTAACACTGTACCTTGTACTACTGTAAATAAAGTTTGTTCTTCTGGTATGAAATCTATCATGTTAGCTGCGCAAGCAATTGCTTTAGGTGATGCTAATGTTGTTGTTGCTGGTGGTATGGAAAACATGAGTATGATTCCTCATTATCAACATGCAAGAACTGGTTCTAAATTCGGTCCTATTAAAATGGAAGATGGTTTACAAAAAGACGGTTTAATTGATGCTTATGAACAAGTAGCGATGGGAGTTTGTGCTGATGAATGTGCAACTGAATATAGTTTCTCTAGAGAAGAGCAAGATGCTTTTGCTATCGAATCTTACAAACGTTCTTCTAAAGCATGGAGTGAAGGAAAATATGCTGATGAAATTGTACCGGTAGAAATACCTCAACGTCGTGGCGAACCTGTTGTCTTTTCTGAAGATGAAGAATATAAAAATGTGAAAATGGAGAAAATTCCTGCTTTACGCGCTGCTTTTACTAAAGACGGAACTGTTACTGCTGCAAATGCATCAACAATTAATGATGGTGGAGCTGCTTTAATTTTAATGTCTGCTGAAAAAGCTGCTGAATTAAACTTAACTCCTTTAGCTAAAATAAAAGGATATGCAGATGCTGCTCACGAACCTAAATGGTTTACCACTGCACCTGCTAAAGCATTGCCAAAGGCATTAGCGAAAGCTGGAGTTGCAATTGATGATGTAGATTACTTTGAATTAAACGAAGCGTTTTCTGTTGTAGGTTTAGCTAACATGAAAATTTTAGGTTTATCTGCTGATAAAGTAAATGTAAATGGTGGAGCTGTTTCTTTAGGACATCCATTAGGAGTTTCTGGAGCTAGAATTGTTATCGCTTTAACGTCTATCTTAAAACAGAATAATGCTAAAATAGGTGCTGCCGGTATTTGTAACGGTGGTGGAGGTGCTAGCGCAATGGTAATCGAAAGAGTTTAATCTTTAATTAACTAGTCAATGTCTTTCGGAATTTGTAATTTAAGTATTGTACCTCTTCGTCTTGAACCTGCTGACCCATCAGAAATGGTAAATCAAGTAGTTTTTGGCGAGCATTTTATGGTTTTAGAAAAATCTAAAAAATGGAGTAAAATTCGTTTAGCTTTCGATAACTACGAAGGTTTTATTGACAATAAGCAATATGAAGAAATTACAGAGGATGTTTATAATTCTTTATCCGAAGAAAACAAAAGCTATGCAGGTGAATTAATTGATTTTATTACTGATAACAATCATAATTTAACTACAATCCCTATGGGAGCTAGACTTCCGTTTTACAAAGACAAGAATATCAATATTAATAAAACTTTATATTCTTACGAAGGGAAAGTATGTAATACGAAACTAGCTAAATCTGTTATTATCGATACTGCTTTTCTATTTTTAAATGTGCCATATTTATGGGGCGGGAAATCGCCTTTTGGTATTGATTGCTCTGGCTTTACACAAACAGTATATAAATTGTGTGGCTACAATTTATTTCGTGATGCCAAAGAGCAAGCTAAACAAGGTGAAGTCTTAAGTTTTATTGAAGAAAGTGAACCTGGTGATTTAGCCTTTTTCGATAATGAAGATGGCAATATTACCCATGTTGGTATTATTATGAATGATTATAATATTATTCATGCGCATGGTAAAGTACGAATTGACAAGTTAGATCATAGCGGTATTTATAATATAGACACCAATAAACACACTCATAAATTAAGGGTTATTAAACGTTTTATTTAGGCCCTTCTTAAAATACAAGTACAAAAAAAACCGAAACTTTTAAGTTTCGGTTTTTTTATGCTTCTGATATAATCTTATTTCATTGACTTATATAAGTCTCTATATTCTGTTGCTTTCGCTTCATTTTCTAAAACCTCGTATAAGTTCATAAGAGTCTTTACAGTATCAATATTTCTATTTAAAGAATCTGCCTTTTCTAAGTAAGGTAACGCTTCTTTATAAACTTCTTTTTGTTGTAAAGCTAACTCATCGTACTTTTTAAAGTTTGATAAATTTTTATTCATCTCCTCTACAATTTTCTTATCCTTATTTAAAACAGCAACTGCTAAATTCATATAAGCATCAGCATAGTCCGGCTTTAATTCAACTGCCTTTCTATAATATTTTTTAGCATCATCAACTTTTCCTTCATTAAAGTTAACTACTCCTAAATTATAGTATAATGTAGGGTTTTCTGGATCTAAAGCAATTGCTTCACTCATTAACTCTCCAAACTTATCCATTCTTTTAAGCTTACTATACATATCAGCTTCATTCAGTAATAAATTTAAATCCTTTGGGTTTGCTTTTCTTGCCTCTGCTAAAGCCTCAATAGCCTCATCAGTTTTCCCTTGCTCTTTTAATAGTAAAGCAATATTCTTAACAATTATAGCTGTTTTAGATTCAGAAGATTTTATACTAGGCTTAATATACTTTTTAGATTTAACCATTAAATCTCTTTGCTGTTTAGAACCTAAATTTTCTACTTTACCTGTTAATTTATTTGTTGCTACATATTGAGTTTCAACACCTGTATAACCAACTTTTCTAAGTTCTTTATAATACTTAATTGCTGTATCATAATCTTTTGCTTGTGTTGCTGATATAGCTGCATTATACACAAAAGAAGTATCTGTTGGACTTAACATATATGTTAAGTAAAAGTTTTCGGCTGCGTTTTTGTAATCCTTTTTATTATTGTATAAATCTACAGCCTTGTTAGATACTTCCTGAACTAATTGATTTAATAATGGTTTAGCTTGTTCAGAATACTTATTATCCTCCATTGCTAATAATATTTGAAAAGCTTCTGCAGAATTTTTATAATCTTTTTTTGCCGCTAAAGCTTTACCTTTTAAGAAATAAAATTTAGATTTATATTTATCTTCTCCTTCTGCCATTACTAGTTCTTCAACTGAGTTAAGAATAGAAATTGCTGTTGAATAATCTTGTTTTTTTATAGCTTTCTCAGCTGCTTTTAATTCAGATTTTTGAGCCATTAATCCTAATGTCATCAATCCTAAAGAAAAGGTTAAAATTTGTTTTTTCATTTTAATTACTGTTTTATTTATTGTTGTTCTTGATCTTCGTTTGTTATATCTTCATTTTCAATTTCCGTGCCATTTTCTTCTTCTTCATTTTCATCATCGTCTTCTTCACGCATAACTTTTGCAACGGCAGCAATACTATCGGTATCTTTTATGTTAATTAAACGAACACCTTGCGTTGCACGTCCCATAACACGTAAATCTTCAACAGCCATACGAATTGTAAGTCCAGACTTATTAATAATCATTAAATCATTTGAATCATCTACATTTTTAATTGCAACTAATTCACCTGTTTTTTCTGATATATTTAAAGTTTTAACTCCTTTTCCTCCACGGTTTGTAACTCGATAATCTTCTAGTTTAGATCTTTTTCCGTATCCTTTTTCAGAAACAACTAGAATATTACTATCCATGTCATTTACTGCAATCATACCTACAACTTCATCCTTATCGTGTTGTAATGTAATACCTCTAACTCCAGATGCAGTTCTTCCCATTGGGCGGGTTTTTGCTTCTTCAAAACGAATAGACTTACCTGACTTTAAAGCTAACATCACTTGGCTATCACCAGTTGTTAATTTAGCCTCTAATAGTTCATCGCCTTCTTTAATTGTAATTGCATTTATACCATTAGTTCTTGGACGAGAATATTGCTCTAAAGGCGTCTTTTTAACTTGCCCTTTTTTAGTAGCCATAATCACAAAGTGATTATTAATATACTCTTCATCTTTTAAATCTTCAGTAACTAAGAATGCTTTTACCTTATCATCTTGTTCGATGTTTATTAGGTTTTGCATTGCTCTACCTTTGGTATTCTTTCCTCCTTCTGGAATTTCATAAACTCGCATCCAGAACACTTTTCCTTTTTGAGTAAAGAACATCATATACTGATGATTGGTTCCTACAAATAAATGTTCTAAGAAATCTTCGTTACGAGTTGTTGCTCCTTTTTGCCCACGTCCTCCTCTATTCTGCACTTTATATTCATCAAGATTGGTACGTTTCACATAACCTGCATGAGAAATAGTTACTACAACTTTAGAATCAGGAATCATATCTTCGATACGCATATCTCCACCAGCATAGTGAATCTCAGAACGACGCTCATCACCATACTTATCTCTAATAAGCGTTAACTCATCTGTAATTATTTGGTAACGTCTTGGTTCGTTTGCTAAAATATCTTTTAAGTCCGTAATTGTTAACATAATTTCGTCAAACTCTGCACGTAACTTATCTTGTTCTAGACCTGTTAATTGACGCAAACGCATTTCTACAATTGCTTTGGCCTGAATTTCTGTCAATTCAAAACGTTCAATTAAACTTTCTCTAGCTTCATCTCCATTTTTAGAAGCACGAATAATTTTAATTACTTCATCAATATTATCCGAAGCAATAATTAACCCTTCTAAAATATGTGCTCTTGCTTCTGCTTTCTTTAACTCAAATTCTGTTCTACGAACAACAACTTCATGTCTATGCTCTACAAAATAATGAATTAATTCTTTTAAGTTTAATTGTTCTGGACGTCCTTTTACTAAAGCAATATTATTTACACTAAACGATGTTTGTAATTGTGTATATTTATATAACTTATTTAATACAATATTAGGTATTGCATCACGCTTTAAGATATATACAATACGCATTCCATTTCTATCCGACTCATCGCGTATATTGGCAATTCCTTCTAATTTTTTATCATTTACTAACTCCGCAGTTTTTTTAATCATTTCTGCTTTGTTAACCTGATAAGGAATTTCAGTAACAATAATACATTCTCTTCCTTTTACCTCTTCAATAGTAGCTTTGGCACGCATTACAATACGACCTCTACCTGTATGAAAAGCATCTCTTACACCATCATAACCATAAATAGTTCCTCCCGTAGGAAAATCTGGTGCTTTAATGTGCTGCATTAACTCATCAATCTCGATATCTCTATTTTCGATATAAGCAATCGTACCGTTTACAACTTCTGTTAAGTTGTGCGGTGCCATATTTGTTGCCATACCTACTGCAATACCAGACGCTCCGTTTACTAATAAGTTTGGAATACGTGTTGGTAAAACCGTTGGTTCTTGCAAAGTATCATCAAAGTTTAAACGATGATCAACAGTTTCTTTTTCAATATCAGCTAACATATCTTCTGATATCTTCTGCATTCTAACCTCAGTATAACGCATTGCTGCTGGAGAATCTCCATCAACAGAACCAAAGTTACCCTGCCCATCAACCATCATATAACGTACACTCCAACTCTGTGCCATACGAACCATAGAATCATATACAGAGGTATCACCATGTGGGTGATACTTACCCAGTACTTCCCCTACAATTCTTGCTGATTTCTTATATGATCCTGTTGCTTTAATCCCTAGCTCATGCATACCATATAAAACTCTTCTGTGAACTGGTTTTAAACCATCTCTTACATCTGGTAATGCTCTTGATACGATAACCGACATCGAATAATCGATATACGCTGATTTCATTTGCTCTTCAATGTTGATAGGGATCAACTTTTCGCCATCTGCCATATATATTTTTTTAAAATATTAATTCTCAATTTCGTTAAAAAAGTGAATTTTACACTTGATAAAACTCACTCCTAAAATACACTAAAATTAGCTGTACCTCTTAAAACATTGCAAGATACTATAATGGCTGCTTTTACACAAAAAATAAACTTACTGTTTTAACCATACTTATCAACAATTTTAACATTTTTTAAACATTTATTTTCATATATTGATCTTGCCATTATGTCTGCTTAAAACTATTGGCATCTTTTTTGTAATTTTTAAGAAAAAAACTTACTAACTTTACATTTATACAAATTAAATTTATGGACGATAATTTTTCACCACAAGTTAGAGATGTAATTACTTTCAGTAAAGAAGAAGCCTTAAGACTAGGGCATGATTTTATTGGAACAGAACACCTGTTATTAGGTTTGATTAGGAAAGGAGACGGTAAAGCCATTGAAATACTAACTACTTACGATGTAGATTTGGATTTAATGCGCAATAAATTAGAGAAATTAAACCCAACCACCCCATCAATAGCAAACATCGAAAAAAAGAGTTTGCACCTTACAAGACAAGCTGAAAAAGCAATAAAAACAACGTTTTTAGAAGCTAAATTATATCAAAGTAACTCTATAGACACTGCTCATTTGTTGTTATGTATTTTACGTAACGAAAATGACCCAACTACTAAACTACTTCAAAAATATGATGTAGGCTACGAAGAAGCAAAAGCGCTTTACAAGGAACTCCATGTAGAAGATACTTTTTCTTCTCCTACTGCCGAAACACCTTCTGAAGATGAATTTAGTAATGAAAAATCAAATCCTTTCGGGCAACAAACACCTAAAGGAAAACAAGCTAAAAAATCTAAAACTCCTGTTTTAGATAATTTCGGGCGCGATTTAACATTATTAGCAACCACTGGCAAATTAGACCCAGTTGTTGGTCGAATAAAAGAAATTGAACGTGTTTCTCAGATTTTAAGTCGACGTAAAAAGAACAATCCAATGTTAATTGGAGAGCCTGGTGTTGGTAAATCTGCCATAGCAGAGGGTTTAGCGTTAAGAATTGTAGAACGCAAAGTATCTCGTATTTTATTCGATAAAAGGATTGTTTCTTTAGATTTAGCCAGCTTAGTTGCCGGAACAAAATATAGAGGTCAGTTTGAGGAACGCATGAAAGCCCTAATGAACGAATTAGAGAAGAATGACGACATTATTTTATTTATCGACGAAATTCACACTATTGTTGGCGCAGGTGGTGCTACAGGCTCTTTAGATGCCTCTAACATGCTTAAACCAGCTTTGGCCCGTGGAGAAATTCAATGTATTGGTGCCACTACTTTAGACGAATTTAGAACTAACATCGAAAAAGATGGTGCTTTAGAGCGTCGTTTTCAGAAAGTAATTGTAGAACCTACAACGGTTGAAGAAACAGTACAAATTTTACATAACATTAAAGCTAAGTACGAAACTCATCACCAAGTATCATATACTGATGAAGCTATTGACGCTTGTGTAAAATTAACGAATCGCTACATGACAGATCGCTTTTTACCAGATAAAGCTATCGATGCTTTAGATGAAGCAGGATCTAGAATACATATAACCAATATTGTTGTTCCGCAACAAATATTAGAACTAGAAGCTAAACTAGAACAAATTCGCGAACAAAAAACAAAAGCTGTAAGCGGCCAGAAATACGAAGAAGCAGCAAAGCTACGTGACGACGAAAAAAATATTGAAACAGCGCTAGAATCTGCTCAAAACCAATGGGAAGAAGACGCTAAACTAAATAGAGAAATTGTTACCGAAGATAATGTTGCCGAAGTTGTTTCTATGATGACAGGAATACCTGTTAACAGAGTTGCCGAAGCAGAAAGTCATCGTTTAGCCGATTTACCTAACATGATTAAAGGAAAAGTTATAGGTCAAGATGATGCTGTAACCAAAGTAGTAAAAGCCATACAGCGTAATCGTGTAGGTTTAAAAGACCCCAATAAACCAATTGGTTCTTTTATTTTCTTAGGATCTACTGGAGTTGGAAAAACTCAATTAGCAAAAGTACTGGCTCGTGAATTATTTGACTCTAGCGATTCTTTAATTAGAATTGATATGAGTGAGTATATGGAAAAATTTGCTATTTCTCGTTTAATTGGTGCACCTCCAGGATATGTAGGTTATGAAGAAGGCGGACAGTTAACAGAAAAAGTTAGAAGAAAACCATATTCTGTAATACTTTTAGATGAAATTGAAAAAGCACATCCAGATGTTTTTAACATGCTTTTACAAGTTTTAGACGACGGACATATTACGGATAGTCTGGGTAGAAAAATCGATTTTAGAAACACTATTATTATTATGACTTCTAATATAGGAGCTCGTAAAGTAAAAGAATTTGGCGCTGGTGTTGGATTTGGTACTGCTTCTAAAAAAGATCAAGAAGATGCACATGTAAAAAGCATTATAGAAGGAGCTTTAAAAAAATCATTTGCTCCCGAATTTTTAAATCGTATTGATGATGTTATCATTTTTAACTCGTTAGAACGAGAAGATATTCATAAAATTATCGACATCGAATTAGAAAAACTTTTAACGCGTATTGCTGATTTAGGCTATAAATTAATGTTAAGCGAAAAAGCTAAAGACTATATAGCAGATAAAGGATTCGATAAAAAGTATGGTGCAAGACCTTTAAAAAGAGCAATTCAGAAATACATTGAAGATGCTTTAGCTGAAGAGATTGTAAACTCTAAACTAGATGAAGGTGATACTATTTTTATGGATTTAGATGAAAAAGACAACAAGTTAATCATCAAAATAGAAAAAGGAGAAAAACCTACAGAATCTCGCACTGAAATAGGCGAGTAAAACATACAAAACTCCTAAACACTGTGTTTGGGAGTTTTATTTTTTCAAAAAACACAAGATACTTATAAGTAATTTTTCACTAAAGACCCAAAAAATAGTAAATATTTTGTTAAATTCTTTGATAAAAATTCTAAAAAAAGTAACTTCGGCCCCTAAATCCCTTATTAACAAAAATATTAAACAATGAAAAGACTAGTACTTTTAGCACTTATAGGAGTTACCATTATTTCATGTAAAAAAGAAAAACCAGTAAAAGATTACCTTATTCTATCTGGTAATATAGAGAACTTCAAAAAAAGAGATATTACTTTGGAAAGTTTTCGTTTTAGCAAGAAAATAAAATTCGATAAAAAAACAGGTTCTTTTTCTGATACTTTAAAAATTAATAGAGACGGTTATTATACTTTAATTGTTAATAAAAAACCTATTAATTTATACCTTAATGATACTGTAGATACAGCAATTAAACTTGATTACAAAAAAGCAGACAAAATCAGCTTTAAAGGGACCAATGCAAACATCAACAGCTATTTTGTTCAAAAAAAGAAAAAATTTTCTGAAATTTTAATAAACGCTAACAAGTTATTCTCTTTAGAGGAAGAAGCTTTCTTAGAAAAAATGGATGAATATAAAGATGCCTTAACAGAGCTGTCTATCGCTAATAATTTACCTACCGAATTCTTAAAGAGTGAAGTTAAAAACATTGATTATGAGTACTTAAGAAACTTAAGTAATTATGAAGTTTTTTACGCAACTTTAACAGGAGATAAAGATTTTAAAGTTTCAGAAGATTTCCCTGACCCATTAAAAGACTTTAATTACAGTAGTGGTGATGACTATGTAAATTCTTATTCTTATCGTAAAATGTTAGAAACTCAAATTGAGGCTTTAACTAAAGAGAAAAATAAAGAAGGAGAGGATTATTATTTAACATATTTAGAAACTGTTCAAACAGAAGTTAATGATACTTTAGCAAAGAATGATCTATTATATGAAAGTGCGAAAAGTAGTATTACTTTTACGACAAACTTAAAAGAATTTCATGATAAATTCATGGCTTACTCTACAAACAAAGAGAATAAAAAAGAAATTTCAATTAGTTACAATACGCTAAAATCTACAGCTAAAGGGCAACCAGCTCCTAAATTTAAAGATTTTGAAAACTATGCTGGTGGAACGACTTCTTTAGATGATTTGTTAGGCAAAGGAAAGTACTTATATATTGATGTTTGGGCTACTTGGTGTGGTTTTTGTAAAAGAGAAATTCCTTTATTAAAGAAATTAGAAGAAGAATACCACGGAAAAAATATTGAGTTTGTAAGTATTAGTGTTGATGATAAAAACCAACATGAAAAATGGAAACAAACAATTGTAGATCGTGAAATGACAGGAATACAATTATTTAGTGGAAAAAAACAATCTGAATTAGAATGGGCTCAAAAATTCTTAATTAAAGGATTACCTAAGTTTATCATTATAGATCCTAATGGAAATATTGTAAACCCTAACGCTCCTGCACCTTCTGGAGGAGAAGAATTAATTAATATTTTTAATGAATTAAAAATATAAAATAATATAATCAGCATAAAAAAACCGCCAATTGGCGGTTTTTTTATGCTTCAAAATTTATTAATTAAATTGCAATTTTGAGAACCGAATAAAAAAAAGTAATTTCCCTTAAAATTGAGAAGAAATGAAAAAACTAATCCTATTATGTATTGCATGTGTTGCTTTTTTTTCATGTAAAAAAGAAAAACCAGTAAAAGACTACCTTATTTTATCTGGTAACATAGAGAACTTCAAAAAAAGAAATATTACTTTAGAAGGCTTTAATTTTACTAAAAAAATAAAATTCGATAAAAAAACAGGTTCTTTTTCTGACACTGTAAAGATTGACAGAGATGGTTATTACACATTAATGCTTAATAAAAAGCCTATTAATCTATATCTCACTGATACTGTTGATGTAAAATTATCTACTGACTACAAAAAAATTCTTAAAGCAAAGTTTAAAGGAACCAGTGCGGATATCCAAAACTATTTCCTTCTTAAAAAGAAAGCTTGGAATGAGCATATAGCTAATCCTAATAAGTTTTTCGCCTTAGAAGAAGATGTTTTTTTAGAAAAAATAGACGAATATAAAGATGCTTTAACGGAGTTATCTATTGCTAACAATTTACCTACCGAATTCTTAAAGAGTGAAGTAAAGAATATCCATTATGAATACTTAAGAAACTTAAGTAATTATGAAGGTTATTATGGAGCCTTAACTGGCAATGCCGATTTTAAAGTATCAGAAGATTTTCCTGACCCTTTAAAAGACTTTAATTACAGTAGTGGTGATGATTATGTAAATTCATATTCTTACCGTAAAATGTTAGGAGTCCAGATAAAGAAAATATCTCAAGAAAAAAATAAAGAAGGAGAAGATTACTATTTAACGTATTTAGAAACCGTACAAACTGAAGTAAATGACACCATTGCAAAAAATGATTTATTATACAAAAACGCTAAAGATGGTATAACTTACACTGATAATTTAAAAGAATTTCGTGATAAATTCATGGCATATTCTACCAATAAAAATCATAAAAAAGAAATATCTAATACCTATAACATTTTAAAAACTACCGCTAAAGGGCAACCAGCTCCTAAATTTAAAGATTTTAAAAATTATAATGGAGGAAACACGTCTTTAGATGATTTATTAGGTAAAGGAAAATATTTATATATTGATGTTTGGGCTACTTGGTGTGCTTACTGTAAAAGAGAAATCCCTTTATTAAAGAAACTAAAAGAAGAATACCACGGAAAAAACATAGAGTTTGTAAGTATTAGTGTTGATGCTAATGATGATTATGACAAGTGGAAACAAACTATTGTTGATCGTGAAATGACAGGAATACAACTATTTAGCGGAAAAGAATTAGCAGATTTAGAATGGGCTCAGAAGTTTTTAATAAAAGGATTGCCTAAATTCATCATTATAGATCCTGATGGTAATATTGTAAACCCTAATGCGCCTGTACCATCTCAAGGGGAAAGGCTAATTAATATCTTTGATGAATTAAAAATATAATATAATTATATTTTAAAACAAAAAAACCGCCAATTGGCGGTGTTTTTTATGCTGATTATATACGTTTAAAATCTATTATCACCGTCTAAAATATTTCCTAAACCACCTAAAACACTTCCTTCTCCTTTATCTCCTTTACCATTTTGTGGCGCCATTGCTAAAACTCTACCAGCTAATCTGCTAAATGGTAAAGACTGAATATAAACCGTACCAGGACCTTGAAGTTTCGCAAAAAACAAACCTTCGCCACCAAACACCGTATTTTTTATTCCTCCTACAAACTCAATATCATAATCCACATCTTTTGTAAAACCAATAATACAACCCGTATCTACCTTTAAAATTTCACCTACTTGCAATACTTTTTTTGCCATTGTGCCTCCAGCATGCACAAAAGCCATTCCATCTCCTTCTAGTTTCTCCATTATAAAACCTTCTCCTCCAAACAACCCTCTTCCTAATCGTTTAGAAAACTCAATTCCGATAGATACTCCTTTCGCTGCACATAAAAAAGCATCTTTCTGACAAATAAACTTACCATCAAATTCTGATAAATCGATTGGTATAATTTTACCTGGATATGGTGAAGCAAACGAAACTTGTTTTTTGCCACTTCCTTCGTTAGTATAAACGGTCATAAATAAACTCTCACCAGTAAGAATTCTTTTACCTGCTGAAAATATCTTACCTAACAGACCTGTTTCTTGATTAGAACCATCACCAAAAATAGTACTCATTTTCACATCAGCCTCCATCATCATAAAGCTTCCACTTTCGGCAACAACCCCTTCTTGTGGATCTAATTCAATTTCTACATACTGCATTTCTTCTCCGAAAATACGATAATCTATTTCGTGTGCGTTCATCTTTTTTGGTTTTAGTATTTAATAAATTAGACGTTCATAATTATTTTTTGTTACGGTTACGGTTACGTTTTCACTTTCAAACTCCACTCGAATTGAAATTTTGATACTGAAACTCCGTCTTTATTTATACCTTCTGAAGTTACCAAAACTGTTTGCCCCTCGCCTGTTTCTACTGATTTTTGTATTGCCGCTTTAATAGCCAAACCATCATTACACTCAAATACAATTCTGCCTGTTGCTTTTTTAGTAAAAGTAGCATTCATGTTTGTTACCAACATCGATACTTTTCTGTTAGATTTATCAATAGCTTGCATAACCAAAATACCTGTAGCTAATTCTGCAGACATTCCTTGTACTGCCCAAAACATACTCTTAAAAGGATTCTGATTAATCCAGCGATGCTTTACGGTAACTAATGATTTTTCATCAGAAATAGATTTTACTTTAATTCCGCAGATATAAGCTGATGGTAATTTAAATAAGGTGAAAAAGTTAATTTTTCGAGGTGTAAACTTCATTTTATCAGTATTTATGGGCAATTTAGAGCTTTTTTTTAATACTTCCTAAAACATAGTGAATGTTAAATAAATGTTAATTACAGTACTATGTATTGCATAATACCTTTTTAAAGATATATATTTGCATAGTACAGTATTATATAAATTATCTAATCATGCAAAAAAATAACGAAAACACCAACGCTTTCTTAATACACATATCCGCTTTTGCGGGATACTTATTCCCTTTAGGAAGTATTATAACTCCACTAATATTATGGCAAACGTTAAAGGATAAAAGTAAGTTTTTAGACAATCATGGTAAAGGAGCCGTAAACTTTAATATCAGTTTTGGTTTGTACATCTTTATATTAAGTGCTTCGTTTTTCTCTTTCTTTTTTGGAAGTTTTTTAGATATTTTTAATGGAATAGATATTGATTTTGGTGGGCATCATTCTTACAATGGCTTATTTGGCTTTATTGGAATCGCCTCATTAGTAAGTGTTGTTTCACTTATTAAAATAGCTTTAATAATTATCGCTGCCATGAAAGCAAATAAAGGAGAAAATTACACATACCCTTTTACAATTAATTTTATAAAATAACCTCATAAACCGCATTATATGAAGATAGAAAACACAAAAGCACAAATGCGTAAAGGAGTTTTAGAGTATTGCATTTTATCAATTTTACAAAATGATGACGCATACACTTCTGAAATACTTTCGACATTAAAAAGTGCTGAAATGATTGTGGTTGAAGGAACTATTTATCCGCTATTAACTCGTTTAAAAAACGCTGGATTATTAACGTATAGATGGGAAGAATCAACCTCAGGTCCGCCAAGAAAATACTATGTTTTAACCGAAAACGGTGGCATGTTTTTAAAAGAACTAAACAAAACATGGGGTAATTTAGTAAACGCAGTAAACCTAGTAACAAGTACAAAATCAACTAACGATGAATAAGACAATAAATATAAACTTAGGTGGATTCTTCTTTCATATAGATGAAATTGCTTATCAGAAATTAAAGCGCTATTTAGAGGCCATTGGGCGTTCTTTAAGCGATGACCCGCAGGGAAAAAACGAAATAATATCAGATATTGAAGCTCGTATTAGCGAACTTTTATCTGAAAGAATTACAGATGCTCGCCAAGTAATAAACGAAAACGATATTGAAGAGGTTATCGCTATTATGGGGCAACCCGAAGATTACGCTGAAACTGAAGACAACTACAACGAGAACTCTTCATACAACTCAAGATCAACTAACCTATCATCTAAAAAATTATTTAGAGATGGTGATGATAAATTTTTAGGAGGTGTTTGCTCTGGTATTGCACATTATTTTAACCTGGATGTTATTTGGATTCGTATTGCTTTTATTGTTTTAGTAGCCTCTGGTTTCTCTCCGTTAGCCTACATAATCCTTTGGATTTTATTACCCGAAGCAAAAACAACTTCAGAGAAGTTACAAATGGAAGGTGAAGCTGTAAATATTGACAATATTGAAAAAAAAATTCGTGACGAGTTTGAGTCTTTTTCAACAAAAATAAAAGATGGTGCAACTGGTATTTCAGAAAAAATATCGAGCGCAGATTACGAAAAAATGCGTGCGCAAACAAAATCTGGTTTTCAGGATTTTATAGACACTATGGGTAAAATTTTACTAACACTTTTTAAAGTGTTTGGTAAATTTATAGGAGTACTATTAATATTTATTGCTGGTATAACTATTGTTTCTTTACTGCTAGGTGTATTTTCTATAGGAAGTTTAGAGTTTTTAAATGTTGATAGTGAATTTGTGCATTATCCGCCTTTCTTTTACGAATCGACTTTACCTAGGTGGTTACTGTCTATTTCATTATTTGTTTTAATCGGAATTCCGTTTATCTTATTATTCATTTTAGGGTTACGAATATTATCACCAAATATTAAAAAACTAAGTACCGGTGCTATCTTAACCTTATCAGGAATTTGGTTAGTATCTTTATTGGCAATCGGTTTTTCAGGTATAGAGTTTGCAACAACACATGCTTATAATGGCGCAAATATTAGCAAACACAGTATTAGTTATGCTATAAACGAACCGCTTAAAATTAGAGTAGTTAATGATGACAACATACACTACAACCATAATTTACGCAACAGAAATAATGCGATTGGAGTTTCGGTTAATAATACTGAGTTAAAATACTCTAACGATATAAATATTGATGTTCGTAAAAGTGAAACTGGTAATGCTTATATCGAAATTAAAAAAACATCAGAAGGTAGAAAACGTAATAAGGCAAATGATAATGCTAAAGCGATTCAGTACAATTTTAAATCAGCAAATAACACCATTGTTTTTGATGCTTTCTTTTTAAGCGAATACAAAAACATCTGGAAAGATGAAGAGGTAAAAGCTACCATTTTCATACCAGAAGGAACAACAGTATATTTTGAAGGATCTTCTCGCAGGTTCTTAAATGATGTTAAAAACACGAAAGATATTTATGACCGCGATATGGCTAATCATCATTTTAAAATGACAACAAAAGGTTTTGAATGTACCGATTGTGATGATGATACAACGAACAACAATCAAGATAATAACAGGAATTCTGACAACGACGAAGATGTAAGTTTTTTATTCGACAGTACTATTAACGATTTAAAAGCTGAATTTATTATCAGTAAAAAAACCACTAAAAAAGAGTTAGAAAAGCTAGTTACATGGTTTAAAAATAAAAAAAATATTGACATTAATATTGTGGATTCTAAATATAATAACAGTAACCAAATAGATAAAGTTACGCTAAGAATAAATTGCAATGATGGTTATAGAGGCGAATTAACAATCTCTAGCAATACTTTAAATGATATTTCTAAAGGTTTTAGACGAACTTATAATCAAGAACACAGAGGTTTAGCCTTTAAAACTTGGTAATCAAAAACAAAAACTATGGGAGCTATTTTCGATTTTTTCTTTAAAGGTAATTTTTTCTTAAAATTCGTCACACTTTTGTATGCCTTATTATTCTCTTTGATAACAAATGCACAAGTAGATGAAATTCCGAATTACAAAGCTGTGGATATTAATTTACATAATAAAATTGTAAAAATGGATAGCATTTATTTTACCGCTTACAATACTTGTGACATGAAAACCCAAGCAAAGTTGTATGATGATGATTTAGAGTTTTTTCATGACAAAGGAGGTTTATCAACTTCTAAAAGTGATCTTTTAAAAGCCTTAGAGAAAAACATATGTGGCAAAGTAAACCGAACTTTAATAAAAGGAAGTATTGAAGTATATCCGATAAAAAATTACGGCGCAATTCAAATTGGCTATCATAAGTTTTATAATAATCAAGAACCTAACGAAAAATCAGTTCCTAGTAAATTTATTGTTATTTGGAAACAAGAAAACAAACAATGGAAAATAACAAAAGTTATTAGCCTACATTAAAATATAGTTCACACTAAAAACATTAGTTCATTTGTTATAGCTAACTCCAATGACACTAATACTTGGTTTTATTAGTTTACTAAGCCAAAGCTTAATTGCTTTGGCTTTTTTATTTAATCTTTAAAACAACAAAAACCCACACTTTATAAAGTGTGGGTTTTTGTTGTTTACGCTACTCCTAAAATTCTTTGAAGCGGAATAATTGTTGATTTTTTTAAGATGACCGACTTCTCTGTCAGTCCCCATATAGTAGTTTCTACCATTTTTAAACCAGTATCATCTACAAAGGTAATTCTTACTTTTCCTTTTTCTAGATTACCAAGAGCCAAAGCTCTCTTTAAATCTATAAAACGGTTAAGTTGATCATTTTTCTTTCCTAAAACTTCTGCTTTCGAAAAATTTAAAAATTTAATTTGTTCTTTTTCAATAATTTGAACATCGCTAATTGGTATCATATAATTGGGGAATTATAGGTTATTTACTAATACACATGAAAAACATAATATTTACCAAAAATAACAAATAACTACACTTTTCACAGTAAACATATGTTAATAAACACTATTAATTAATTAAACAATATAAATAACACATATTCCATACAATCCGTATTTAAAAACCATTTCCTTATTTTTACGATATGAAATACACTGTTTTAATATTATTATTCTCGTTATTTGTTCAATCTCAGCAGCTACCAAAAGGGTTTTCTTATTTACAAGAAATAGTTCCTTCTATAAAAAAAGAACTTAGATATTGCTCTGATAATAATTTTGTAGGTACTGCGATTAATGGGTATCAAGAAAACACACTTATTATCACTACAAAAGCAGCCAAAGCATTAAGTAAAGTACAAGGCGAGTTACTAAAAAAAGAATTGAGCCTGAAAGTTTTTGATGCTTATCGACCCCAAACTGCCGTAAATCATTTTGTGAAATGGGCGCGTGTTATGAATGACACAGTAATGAAGCAGCAATACTATCCGAATGTTAAGAAAAGGCAGTTATTTAAAAAAGGATATATATCCTCAAAATCTGGTCATTCTCGAGGTAGCACAGTCGATTTAACTATTATCGATTTAAAAACAAATAAGGAGTTAGATATGGGAAGTCCTTATGATTTTTTCGGAATCTCTTCACATATTTTATATCCTAAATTAACCAAACAACAACAAAAAAACAGACAATTACTACAAACTATAATGCGTAAATATAATTTTAGACCTTATTCTAAAGAATGGTGGCATTTTACTTTAAGAAATGAACCTTTTCCTACAACTTATTTTAAGTTTCCTATTCATTAAGAAACAACTGTTAAACATATTTCCAAAGTAATTACCTCTACCAAAACAACTTACATAATAAGTAAGTTTTAACGCTTTGTTTAGACAAAGAAAAAAAATGGGCATTATATTTGCCTATATTTATTTGAAATGACAAAAAAACTGCACTTCTTTTTATTTATTATTACGTTAAGTATAAGCTCATATAATTTTGCGCAACTTGATGGTTCTTTTGGCAATAAAAAAAATAATAACTCTTCTTCTTTTGGCAATATACCTGCCACATCTAAAGAAGTTAAAAAACCAACATCGTTAGATTTTAAAAATAATGATGGTTTTAAAACGGCACATACTAAACAACAAAAGGATCTTAAAAAGAAACAAGCTGAAAGAGATATAGAGAATAAAGGTATTTTAACCAAAGCTAAAATAGCAGAGCAGCAATACCTAAAATCTTTCCAAAAAATAAACGGAATGTACAACTACCCTGTTATCGATCAAGATTTAGGGAGTTTTAGTACAAAATCTAAAAATGTAAATATTATTTGCAGGGATTTTCAGTATCCAGACGGAGATCAGGTAATGATCCTTGTAAATAATATTCCGGTAGTTAGTAATTTAACGCTTAAACAAAACTACCAATCTTTTAACATCCCTTTAGATGAAGGTATAAATACGATTGAAATCATAGCTTTAAATCAAGGAAGTTCAGGCCCTAACACCGCTGGGTTTAAAATTTTTAATGATGCAGGTATGCTTATTTCATCTAATCAATGGAATTTGGCTACAGGTGCAAAAGCATCAATTATTATAGCAAAGCAAAAAGATTAGAGTTCAAAGATTTTAGCACAAAAAAACCTTGCTATAACTTTTAACAAGAACTTTTTTAAAATTACCAAAAACTACTTACTTTTGTAGTTACGTTTTAAAATACGCAAAACAAACAAACTTTAAATAAACAACTAATATATAATGAATAAAATAACCAAAGAAACCTATATCAATTGGTATAGAGACATGCTATTTTGGAGAAAGTTTGAAGATAAGTTAGCAGCTGTTTACATTCAACAGAAAGTAAGAGGTTTTTTACACTTATATAACGGTCAAGAGGCTGTTTTAGCTGGTTCATTACATGCAATGGATTTAACTAAAGATAAAATGATTACTGCATACCGTAACCACGTACAACCAATTGGTATGGGTGAAGATCCTAAACGTGTAATGGCAGAATTATATGGTAAAGCTACAGGTACCTCTAAAGGTATGGGTGGTTCTATGCACATTTTTTCAAAAGAATTTGGTTTTTACGGTGGTCACGGAATTGTTGGTGGTCAAATTCCGTTAGGAGCAGGATTAGCTTTTGGAGACAAATACAAAGGTAATGATGCCGTAACTCTTTGTTACTTTGGTGATGGAGCTGCACGTCAGGGATCATTGCATGAAACTTTTAACATGGCTATGAACTGGAAGTTACCAGTAATTTTCATCGTTGAAAACAATGGTTACGCAATGGGAACTTCTGTTGAAAGAACTGCTAACCACACTGATATCTGGAAATTAGGTTTAGGATACGAAATGCCTTGTGGACCGGTTGACGGAATGAACCCTATTAAAGTTGCCGAAGCTGTTGATGAAGCTGTACAAAGAGCTCGTCGTGGTGAAGGACCAACTTTCTTAGAAATGAAAACATACCGATATAGAGGTCACTCAATGTCTGATGCGCAACAATACCGTACAAAAGACGAGGTTGAAGAGTACAAGAAAATTGACCCTATTTCGCAAGTATTAGAGATCATTAAAGAAAACAAATATGCTTCTGATGAAGAAATAGAAGCTATTAAAAAAGAAGTAAAAGAATCAGTAAAAGAATGTGAAAAGTTTGCTGATGAATCTCCATATCCTGAAATAAACCAATTACACGATATGGTATACGAACAAGAAGATTATCCATTTATAAAATCTAAGTAAACCATGGCTACAATTATAAACATGCCTCGCTTAAGCGACACGATGGAAGAAGGAGTGGTAGCTTCTTGGTTAAAAAACGTTGGAGACAAAGTTGAAGAAGGCGATATTTTAGCCGAAATTGAAACCGACAAAGCTACAATGGAGTTTGAATCTTTTCACGAAGGTGTTTTATTACACATTGGTGTTCAAGAAGGTGAAGGCGCTCCTGTTGATAGTTTATTGGCTATTATTGGTGAAGAAGGTGAAGACATTACTTCTTTATTAAACGAAAATACTGCCGATAAAGAAGAAAAGGAAGAAACTCCTAAGCAAGAAGAGGAAAGCGACAACGAAAATAACGCTGGCGAGAATGAAACAACAGCAACTCCTGAAGGTGCAATTGTTATTAACATGCCTCGACTAAGTGATACCATGGAAGAAGGTACTGTAGCTTCTTGGTTAAAAAGCGTTGGAGACAAAGTTGAAGAGGGTGATATTTTAGCTGAAATTGAAACTGATAAAGCTACAATGGAGTTTGAATCTTTTAACGAAGGTGTTTTATTACACATCGGTGTTCAGGAAGGTGAAGCTGCCCCTGTAGATACTTTACTTGCTATTATTGGTAAGGAAGGAACAGATATTGATGCTGTATTAGCTTCTCAAAAATCAGGAAATGCAACTGCTTCTCCTAAAGAAGAGAGCAAAAAAGCGGATCAAAAAGAGGAAAAAAATGTAGTTCCTGAAACTGCAACAACTCCTTCTGGAGGTAGAATATTTGCTTCTCCATTAGCTAAAAAAATAGCAACAGATAAAGGAATTAATTTAGCCGATGTTAAAGGTTCTGGAGAAAACGGACGTATCGTTAAAAAAGATGTAGAAAATTACACTCCATCTGCTAAAACTGAAACTCCAGCTGCCACAACTAAAACGAATACTAACACCTCTACTCCATCTGCAGTAACAAACTTTACTGTGGCAGGAGAAGAAAATACATCAGAAGTTAAAAATTCTCAAATGCGTAAAGCAATAGCTAAAGCATTAGGAAATTCTAAATTCTCTGCACCTCATTTCTACTTAAATATTGAAGTAGATATGGACAACGCAATGGCTTCTCGTAAAACAATTAATTCGATTCCTGATACCAAAGTATCATTTAACGATATGATTGTAAAAGCGTGTGCTATGGCATTAAAAAAACATCCGAATGTAAACACTAGCTGGACAGATAACAATACGTTATTTCACAGTCATATTCACATTGGCGTTGCAGTAGCTGTTGATGAAGGTTTAGTAGTACCTGTTGTAAAACACACAGATGCTTTAAGCTTAACTCAAATAGGATCTTCGGTTCGTGATTTAGCAGGTAAAGCAAGACATAAAAAAATTACTCCTGCAGAAATGCAAGGAAGTACTTTTACGGTTTCTAACTTAGGAATGTTTGGTATCGAAAGCTTTACTTCTATTATAAATCAACCTAACTCAGCAATTTTATCTGTTGGAGCCATTGTACAAAAACCTGTTGTTAAAGACGGTGCTATTGTGGTCGGTAACACGATGAAATTAACTTTAGCTTGCGACCACAGAACGGTTGACGGTGCAGTTGGTGCTCAGTTTTTACAAACATTAAAAACATTTATTGAAAACCCTGTTGCAATGTTAGCATAGTTTTTCAATAATATTCTATAAAAAAAGCTCGCAATTTGCGAGCTTTTTTATTTTAATACTTTTTTTCGCTTGTACTACATGTGGTTCGCTATAGTAAACTATAAATTGAAAATAATTTCAATGTTTAAACTTTAAAACAAGCAATCTTATCGCTGTTTTTACAGCTGTTAAATCGACTTTCTTAGCAAACTTAAGTAGTATTAATAATTCTGTTTTGAAACGCTATAAAACAAGTTAAAACATCATTTACATTTAATGCAGAATACTTCGGGTTCTTACTCTTAAAAGTATTAATTGTTTTCATACTTTCTTCGGATAATATGTCTAACCCAAATTATTACCTAAATAACCTGATTTGAAATTAGGGTCTGATTGCTTCTTAGAGTTGATAATCTTACTTTTTTTTGTATTACAAAATACTCCATACCTACAAATACTTATCTAGATTTACCTTCTGATTTTTGATGTAGTTAATTCTATAATAGTTCTTTATCCTTTTAGTAAAAGCAACAAGAGTGTTTGCAAACTCTTTTTACCTACTGATAAGAAAAACCGTACAACATCCTATCCTTCTCTTTTAATTTTACTTCTATAACTATATTAAAGCGTTATTTAGCTGATAATCTTAAATATGAAATTGAATTTCAACTACAAAAGAACAATATAATGCCACAATTATTGAGCACACACACCCATAACGAATTTATGTTTTTCTTTTTTATCTTCAATAAAAACTCTTAAAAAACCATTTACAACGAAAATAAATTAGCATCTATTTATCTTGTATATTTATTTAAACTTTTCGAGTCTTATTCATCAACCAAAAATCTGCCAATACTAAAGCTGTTAACGCCTCTACAATAGGTACAGCTCTAGGAACCACACAAGGGTCATGCCGACCTTTACCTTGTATTTCTGTTAATTCATTTTGTGAATTAATCGTTTGTTGATTTTGCATAATAGTAGCAACTGGCTTAAAAGCTACTCGAAAATAAATATCCATTCCGTTTGAAACACCTCCTTGAATTCCTCCTGATAAATTTGATTGTGTAGTACCATCTTCATTAAAAATATCATTATGCTTAGAACCTTGCATTTTAGCGCCACAAAACCCGCTTCCGAATTCAAAGCCTTTTACAGCGTTAATAGATAACATTGCTTTACCTAGCTCTGCATGTAATTTATGAAAAATAGGCTCCCCTAAACCAATAGGCATATTTTGAGCTACGCAAGTAATTGTACCACCAATAGTATCGCCTGCTTTTTTTATTTCTTTAATCTTAGTAATCATTTTTTCTGCAGAAGCTTCATCAGGACAACGAACAGCATTACTTTCTGTTTTCGTAAAATCTAAATCCTGATAAGGTTTCATCATAAAAACATCGCCAACAGATGAAGTAAACGCATTTATATTAATATGCTTAATTAATTGTTTTGCCAAAGCACCAGCAACTACCCAATTAGCAGTTTCTCGTGCGGATGTACGACCACCACCCCTATAATCTCTTATTCCATATTTTTTATCATAGGTATAATCTGCATGCGAAGGGCGATATACGTTTGTATTATGATTATAATCTTTACTTTTTTGATTGGTATTTTTTATTTGAAAACCAATAGATGCCCCAGTTGTTTTACCTTCAAAAATACCAGATAGGAACTCGACAGTATCTGGTTCTTTACGCTGGGTTACAATTTTAGATTGTCCTGGCTTACGCCGATCTAATTCTTTTTGAACGGCATTTAAGTCTACCTCCATCCCTGCCGGAAAACCATCTATAACTCCTCCTATTGCAATTCCGTGTGATTCACCAAAAGTGGTTAGTTTTAAAATATTCCCAAATGAATTAAACATGCTTTATCTATTTTAAAACAAAAATAATTTATTTGAAATGAAAAACTATCGCTTTTAAACTATAATTATCTTAAAAACGATATTAAAATTAAATGGTTTTCGCTTTCTAATCTATTTAAATATCCCGTTTTTAAAAATAAATGTGCCTCAATGATATTTTTATAAAAAAAAAATTCTTTTCACAAAAAAGCAAACTACCTGATAACAAAACAATTGCAGACACAACTCACTTTTTATCTAAAAAACATTAAAAAAAAGTTCATTATATTTTTTTAGAACTAAAAAAAGGTTCTATATTTGCACCCGCAATCAGGGAATACTTGATTAGCATGTCAGGAGAAATGGCAGAGTGGTCGAATGCGGCGGTCTTGAAAACCGTTGTCTGTAACAGGACCGGGGGTTCGAATCCCTCTTTCTCCGCAAAGCCGAAGCTAACGCTTCGGCTTTTTTTAGGGGATTAAATAAAAAGCTTACTTTGTAAGCTTTTTTCGATTTATAAAAACTCCTTTTCTTTAAAATCTAGGCAGACATAACTGTTTTCTAAAAAAACAATCCATTTTATACTCCTCTCCAGTTTTATTATTTACAATTACCCTTATTAAATTATTGTTTTTTCATATTGAAAACTTCACCAAATTATACTAATTATTTTTTGATAAACATGTTTGTAAAATACCACTTACCATTTTCGTTTTGCTCTGCTGATATCTGGAAGTGTGTATAATCTCCTTCCATATTTTTTTTATGATCTTCACTTTTTACCAAAGCATTTACCAAGTTTTTTGCACTTGAAAAGCCATAAGCTACATTCTCTGAAACTCTTTTTACTACTGAATGTTTTTTTAAATATTCGCTTCTTTTAAAAAAATTATCATGTGATGGGACTGCTTGCGTTATCATATAATCGGTATGTGTGTAAGCTTGTGCTTTTATCACATTCATTTGACCTAAGCTACTTAATCCTTTATCAACTCTATACTGATTAATCAACGCTAAAATTTCAATTTCTATTACCTTGTTTTCTGGCACTATTAAAGATATAGTATCATAAAGATCTGTATCTATGTTTTCTTCAGAACAAGAAGCAAATATTAAACTGAATACTAAAAAAAATACGATGGCTTGTAGCGTCTTCATAATGTACTGGTTTTGATTACATTATAAAATTACAACAGGCATGAACCTTGTTTTATAATATTTCGATTAGCTAAACGTTTGTATAGATGAGTAACGTATTGTTATTGCTAACACCCGTTGACCGACACACAATTACCGTCGAAACAAAAAAACAACACACTAACAATCAATTAATTAAACCAATACACTATGACAGAAATTTACAAAAACAACACCCCTAAGAACATTTACTTAGCTTCGTAAAACTTAAAAACAAAAAGCAACTAACCTTTAATAAGCGCTATTAAATTAATTACATATCCTTTTATTAATTTTCTTTACAACTTATAAACCACGGCTATCTTCTAATAAAACTAAAAAGTGTTTCTTACAAATAATAAAAAGTATAACAAAACATCCTGTGATGCCTTAAAACGAAAAAACCACTAGACTTAATCAAGTGGTTTTTTTATACAAAGGGGAAATTGGGGGGGATAAAAATCAAATAACTTATGAAGGATTATTTTTAATTTCTGTACATTTTTTGAATCTCGATATACACTATTCATCTTTTATAGAAGTAAACTGAAATGCTACTTAGCATACATAATACGACTGTTATAAATAACTATACTTTGATAACACAACAAATATACAATGTATCAGTTTTTAACATGTTTAAACATCTTTAGCTGGATCTTTTATGTAGCCGAACAGTTGTTTTGTGTCGATTAACGGAGTATTACATTATGTAACACTCCATTAATTATTCATGTATTTACTACAAGGTAGTGCTCATGAGAAACCATAAACTACATTCACTAATACTTTCTTTGCATCTATATTTTCTTCCACTCAAAAAGTAAATACAAGACTGAACACAAAAAAACAAGTTGGTTTATACCGTTTTCATAATGTTTTATTTTGAATTACATTATAAAAAAACTATATCTTAAAGCCTTATTTCTTGCTATCTCGATTAAGTAAACTTTTATATAAGTGAGCAACTTATTATTTATGGCGACAACATTCACCTATACATAACTATCTATAAAATAAAATTAACACATTTATAACATAAACGTCTATTTTACGCATATTTACTTCTTATAATTATTTCTATAAATTAATTTGCGGTATTTATGAATGTTTGACAAGTCTTAACTTACATTGTAATACTGAAACAACAACATAAACTTAATGCTCAAAAAAACTATAAGGCATGTATAACTAAGTTAAAGATATGTTGTTGATGCTTTAAGCTAAAAGGAATTCGACTCTTTTTAAAATGTTGCATATTATTTACAACACGTTAAGATGAGATAATAATACTTTTTTATAACTAGCCCCTATAGGAAGGACTTGTTCTTTAAGACAAACAGTACCGCGCTTAATTTCGATAATTTCAGCTAGATTAACAATAATTTTTTTATGAATACGTATAAAACTATTATTTTCTAATTTAGATAATACATTTTCTAGATTTAAGGATAATTCATAACTTGCTTGTTTAGCTACGATAATTAATTTTGATTTTTCCTCTTGAATATAATAAATATCTTCAATTTTTAGTTTTGTAGGTTTTTCATTAATGGTTAATAACAATTGAGATTCATCTATAATACAGAATGAATCTACTACATCTGTACAGCTCTTAACTATTGTTGATGCCTCCTTTTTAAATTGACTTATTATATTGCTTAATGCGGATAAAATATTAGATGGTTGTAATGGTTTTGTGAAAAGATTTGCTACTAATTTAAATTCAGAAGCTTTAGCAATCATTTTTTTATCTGAGGAAGTGATAATAACTACCGGTTGTTGCTTTAAAACCTCAAGAAAATCAATACCAGAAAATACCGGCATTTGTAAATCTAAAAAAACAAGGTTAACAACATTATTATTAAGATATTTTAAAGCATTTAAAGGGTTTTGAAAAGTTCCTACAATCTTTAAATTTTTAACCGGCTCGCATATTTTCTCAATTATGGATATCGCCGTTAATTCATCATCAATAATAATACAATTTAACATCTGTAATCTTTTTATTCTATGACCTTACATAATCACATATCAAACAAAATTAACACACCTACAAAGCACTTTCTGATATTTTCGATGAATGAATAATAACTATAGGTAAGCGACTAAAATTAAACTATGTATTGCAAAATGGTTGAATCCTTATTTTAATTAAACGTCTATCAACATTAACGTAAAGGTCATTATCAGTATCCTTTTTAGCGATGTTAGTTATTTATTTCAGGACGGAATCATTTAGATGAGTAACGTATTGTTATTGCTAACACCCATTTATCGATAGCAAAAAACCTCATATACAATTAATCAAATAAAAACTCTAATGAAAATTCACAATAAGTAGTAACCCCTAGAGTATATACTTAGCTTCATAAAGCTAAAAAACAAAGAGTTACACTTCATAAAAGATGTTATTTTATATAGCAACAAAAAGGTTCAGCCTTTTAAAAATGAACCTTTTACAAACATGGTGAATTCAAATCCCCTCAAATACCACCAAAATACTACTCTAATTAAAAAAACAATTAACTTATCTGTTACAAATATATAACCATCTACAAAAAACTTAGCATCACTATTAGTTTAATAGCTTTAATCAATAGATGAATTACTACTTTATAAAGATTAATGGGAAAAGTAACTACCATAACCTTCAGTACAATTACATACAGACTTATTAAATTATTATATAAAAAAAACAACCTTAAAAGCATAGCCTAAAATTCGTTCTAAAAAAGCAACTAACCTTTAATAAGCACTATTAAAATTAATTACATATCCTTTTATTAATTTTCTTTACAACTTATAAACCTCGGCTAGCTTCTAATAAAACTAAAAAGTGTTTCTTACAAATAATAAAAAGTATAACAAAACAGCCTGTGATGCCTTAAAATGAAAAAACATAACTATCTTCAACAAAAAAACGATCCATTTTATATAAAATGGATCGTTTTTTTTATGTTTCTTAGGTATTCTAGCTAAATATTATTCTGGATAATTTCATATATAAAAAATATCCTGAAAAACCTATTACGGTTCCGTTTATAAAGCCACATAAAATATCAATAGGAAAATGAACACCTAAATACAATCTACTATAGGCAAAAACTAACGGAAAAAGAAGTAGGAATCTAATATAACGTACATGATTTTTTAAAAGCATAATTAAAAAAACAGCAACTACTGTAGATGTTGTTGCATGACCAGAAGCAAAACTAAAACTCTGCGGTCTTATTAACGTTCTTAGCAAATCTTTTATAGCAGGATCATTATTTGGCCTTAACCTTTCAAAAACCCCTCTTATAACGTTTGTAATTTGATCTGAAAAAGTAATTAAGGCTGCTATAAATACCATGGTAAACAATCCTTTTTTCCATCCATAATGCTTAAATATCAAAAAAAGCATAAAAACGAATAAAGGAATCCAGTTAAACTGATTCGTTATCGCTAACCAAAGTCCATCCCATTGCTCACTTCCTAAATTATTTAAATAAATAAGGAGTTGCTTGTCTTTTTGTATAATGTTTTCTATCAAAACTATTTACCTACTTTTAATACTTCTATTTCAAAAATTAAATCAGCTTTACCTATGATTGGACCTAAACCAGCTTCACCATACCCTAAATAATAAGGAATAAAAAATGTTGATTTATCTCCTTCTCTCATTGTTTTTACCCCTTCTTTCCAACCTGCTATTAATGGTTTTTCTGTATTGTTGATTGTAAAAGTGAATGGTTTTTTATCTAAACTAGAGTCTATTTTTTTCCCATCTGCTAAATATAACGTATAATGCACCGTAGTTGGTAATGCAGGGTTAACCTTTTTACCGTTTCCTTTTTGTAGTTTTAATATTTTTAAGCCTGAGTCTGTTTCAACAGCATCGTTAATACCTTTTTCTTCTTGAAACTTACGTTTCGCAGCCTCTACAGCTTTCTTACGCTCAGCTTCTCGCTTTGCTACATTGGTTAATTCATGCTCGAAAACAACAGCTGCTTTAAACTTTTTAGCTTCTTTACCAACTCTGATTATCGCTACATGATTGATGTAATCATTTTTCTTAATTACATCAACAATATTTTGACCAAAAAGCACCTTACCGAAAATTGAATGTAAACCATCTAACCAAGGTGTTTCTTTATGTGTTATAAAAAACTGACTGGAATTTGTTGCTTTTCCTGAATTTGCCATCGACAATACACCTGGCGAATCATGTTTGTAAATTAATTGTCCGTTTTCATCCATAGGAAACTCGTCTCCAAACTTATAACCAGCATTACCAGCACCTGTACCAGTAATATCTCCTCCCTGAACCATAAAATCTTTAATAACTCTATGAAATTTTGTTTTATCATAATAAGGCTTCCCTTTTAAAGAGTCTGTCATTTTAGGATTATTTCCCTCAGCTAAAGAAACAAAATTAGCAACCGTCATTGGCATTTCTTGTTCGTATAGCTTTATTAAAATATCCCCTCTATTAGTTTGTAAATCTGCATACAATCCGTTTTCTAAATCTGGATATTTAACAGATTTACAAGCTGAAAACAATACCATTACTGCTATTAAAACTTTATAAAACTTCATTTATTATTATTTTAAGATTCTCTTATAAACAATCAATTAGGTTAGTAACAAGTACTAACCTAATTGCTTTTTAGTCTTTTATATTGCTATTACTTAACCTCAAGTAACTCTACATCAAACACTAAAGCAGAAAAAGGCTTTATTGCAGCACCTCTTTGTTGCGCTCCGTAAGCTAAATCTTGAGGAATAAAAAATTTATACTTTGCTCCAGACTTCATCAATTGTAAACCTTCTGTCCAACCTTTAATAACTTGGTTTACTCCAAATTCTGTTGGCTCACCTCTATCTACAGAGCTATCAAAAACAGTTCCGTCTGTTAATGTACCGTGATAATGAACTTTTACACGTGAAGTTGCAGTTGGTGCATCTCCATTTCCTTCTTTTAAAACAATGTACTGCAAACCACTAGCTGTTGTTTTTACACCGTCTTTTGTTTTATTTTCAGCTAAGAAATCTTCACCTGCTTTTTTATGATCTCCAAATTCAGCTTCTGCTTTTTTAGATTGAAGCGCTTGTTGCTCCTTCATTTTTTCTTCTTGTCTTTTCTGAAAAAACGCTCTTAAAACATTATTTATATCTTTAGACTCAACTAATAAATTGGTAGAATCCATTCCGTTTTTAAATCCCTGAACGAATAAACCTTGATCTATATCATCAAAATTTGTTTTAATCTTATTCGCCATATCTAAACCTAAACTATAACTTACAGAATCTATTTCTGTTGCTAATGATTTTTTTGTTTCAAATTGGCTATTACCACATGATACGATTGATAAGGTTACAACTGCTGCTGCTAAAATTTTAGTTAATTTCATTTTTATTTATTTGTTATTTAATTTCGATTAATGTTACTGTACTTTTTATTGGTTGATTTACAACAATCTTATTTCCATCTCCTACAACTCCGAAAGCTCGGTAAGACGGAATTACAAATGTAATTGTTTCTCCCTTTTTCATCAACTTTATTCCGTCTTGTAATGCCGGAATAAAATCTTCTTTATCTACTTTATAATTTCTTTCTTTCTTCTGATAAATAACATTTCCTTGTACATCAGAAACTTCATAACTCAATAAAACAAAATCTTCTGATTTAGGTTTTACGGTATTCAAAGTATCTTTAACAATGTATGTATACCAAAACCCGCTTTCTGAAGCTATATATTTATGAATTGTATCTTTAGAAATAAAGTTTTCTAATCGCTCTTTCTCTAAAGCATTTAGTTTTTTATTTTTAGCAATAACCTCTTTATAAAAGTTAACGGTTCCTTGTTTTTTTGGCCTTCTTGCTTCAGGCTCTTTACAAGAACTTATACTTAAAACAACTAGTAAGAAAAAAACTATATTAAACTTCATAAGATGCTTCTAATTCTTTTTGATAGTTAGGTAATAACGCTGTAAATGTTGCAATCGTATCTTCCATCGACTCTAAACTTTTACCTCCAGCTGCATTGTCATGCCCACCACCTGAAAAATGATTTCTAGCAAACTGATTTACAGAAAACTTACCTTTACTACGAAGTGACATTTTAATTATTCCTTGTTCTTTATCCTCTATAAAAATAGCTGCAAATACAATTCCTTTTAAAGAAAGTGCATAATTTACAACACCTTCTGTATCTCCTTTTTCGTAATTAAACTTTTTCTTTTCTTCTTCGGATAAAGTTATAAAAGCTGTTTTATACTCTGGCAACAACTTCATATTACTTAAAGCTTGCCCTAACAGTAACAAACGGCTGTATGAATTTGCATCGTGTACATTGCTATGAATCTCATCATTCTTAGCTCCCTTATCAATTAAATCGGCAATAATACGGTGCGTTGTACTTGTGGTTGATCTAAAACGGAAAGAACCTGTATCGGTCATAATACCTGTATATAAACAAGTTGCTATATTTTCATCAATCAAAGCAACATCTCCCATCATTTCAATGAAGTTATATACCATTTGACAGGTAGATGACATAGTAGTATCTGAATACATATACTCAAAATCGTCTGGTTGTTGATGATGATCTATCAATGCAAAATCATTCTTGTATTGCTCTAAAGTATTCTGCATATCGCCTCCTACTCTGTGCAATGCATTAAAATCTAAAAGGAATACAATTTCTGAATTATTTAAAGACCGAACACTTTGCTTGTTCTGACGATCAAAACGATAAACGGTATCCGACCCAGGAATCCAATGTAAAAAATCTGGATATTCATTAGGCATAACCACCTGAGCGGTATGTCCTTTTTTATCTAAATAATGTTTTAATCCTAAAGTAGAGCCAACGGCATCACCATCGGGATTCCTATGACCTATTATCACAATATTTTTAGGTTGCGATAAAAATTCTTTGAGTTCTGTAAAGTGTTTTAAAATCATAAGTGGCGAATATACAATTAAATTAAAAAAATTGTGTAATTTCGCGCCGATTTTGTGTGACGTTCACACGTACAACTATTAAAACAAATACAGATGGCAACAAATAGAACTTTTACAATGATTAAACCAGATGGTGTTGAAAACGGACATACTGGTGCAATATTAGACAAAATTAATGCTGCAGGTTTTAGAATCGTAGCAATGAAAAAAACGCAAATGACTAAGCGTGATGCTGAAGCTTTTTATGCTGTGCATAACGAACGCCCTTTCTTTGGTGAATTAGTTGAATTTATGACTCGCGGACCAATTATCGCTGCTGTTTTAGAAAAAGACAACGCTGTTGAAGATTTTAGAACTTTAATCGGTGCTACAAATCCTGCAGATGCTGCTGAAGGAACTATTCGTAAAATGTTTGCTACTTCTATTGGTGAAAACGCTGTTCACGGATCTGATTCTGATGAAAACGCTGCTATTGAAGGTGCTTTCCATTTTTCTGGTAGAGAGATGTTCTAAGAACACACTTCTTAAAATATAAAAAAACTCGTTACTAAATCGTAACGAGTTTTTTATGCTTTTTATTTTAGACAAAAAACTACACCAACATTAATTTCTTCACCAATGTTTCGCCCATTTCTTCGTTAATCATAGTTATTATTTTATCTTTTCCGTAACTTAATTGCTCTCTTAACGCTGACGAAGTTAAACTAACTATTAAAGTTCCGTTTTGCAATTTAACTTCGTTTGTATATGACACCACTCCTGGCCCCATCATTTTACCCCAAGCCTCGTCTATATGTATTTTCTGAAAACCTTTATTTAAGTTTCCTTCTTTTATAAAACTACCTAACAAATCTTTCATTGAAAGACTATCATTTTCTCTTTTTGCCATAATTAATTATGATAATATGTAATTGTGAACAAAATAAAGTAACCTTTAATTAATTACTTTAACATTCTTTCCTGTAATTACTTTATAATTTAAAAATCTGATATTCTTGATTACTCTTTTTTATAACACTTTCGGTACGATCAAAATGCGTGTCGGTAATAAAAATTTGTCCAAAAGCATCATTATTTACCAAATCTACTATTTGTGCAACACGATTTTCATCTAATTTATCAAAAATATCATCTAATAATAAAATCGGAGTTACATTAGATTGTTTTTTTATAAACTCGAACTGCGCTAACTTTAAAGCTATTAAATATGATTTTTGTTGTCCTTGAGACCCGAATTTTTTAATCGGATATTCTCCTATTTCAAAATTTAAATCGTCTTTATGAATTCCTGACGACGTGTATTGTAACAACCTATCTTTCTCTAAGCTTTGCGCAAACAAATCTGTCAAGGAAGAATCGTGTAACTGACTTTTATAACGCAAATTCACTTCTTCTTTAGCGCCCGATATAATTTGATGCTTTTCATTAAAAATAGGCACAAACTCCTCTAAAAAAGCTTTTCTCTTCTCATAAATAACGGTTCCGTATTCAACTAATTGTTCATCGTACACTTTTAAATTTAATGCATCAAAAATTCTATTTGCTGCAAAATACTTTAACAAAGCGTTACGCTGACTTATTATCTTATTATACGAAATTAACCCTTGTAAATAGCTTTTATCTTGCTGAGAAATAACGCCGTCTATAAATTTTCTACGAGTTTCACTTCCTTCTACAATTAAATCTCTATCCGCAGGTGAAATAATTACCAAGGGTAACTGACCGATGTGCTCAGAAAACTTTTCATAAGCCTTTCCGTTTCTTTTTAGCATTTTTTTCTGACCTCTTTTTAAAGAACACAAAATTTTCTCATTTCTGTCGCCTAATAAGTAATCTCCTTCGATCATAAAAAAATCTTGACCATGACGAATATTCTGTCCAGCGACCGAATTAAAATAACTTTTTGCAAAAGATAAATAGTAAATAGCATCTAAGACATTGGTTTTACCAATTCCGTTATCACCTACAAAACAATTTATTTTCTTCTGAAAATCAAAGGTTTGCGTTTCTATATTCTTAAAATTTACTAGTGATATTTTCTGCAAATACATGAATGAGAATTATTTCGAAAAAGAAAGCGCAAATTATCATTTTTTTTACGAATAACCGATTTTTAAAATCCAATTTAAAAACATACTTTTGTCGCCACTAATTTTTAAGCAATTATGGCTACATACAAGAAAAGAGGTTATAAACCTAAAAAAGAAAAGTTTGCACAGGAAGAAGTAGAAAACTTTGATGAATCTCAAAGTACTACCGCCGAAGTATTTAATACTTTAGACGATACAGCCAACAAATCTGAACAATGGATTGAGAAAAACAGCAAGCCTTTATTTTACGGGTTGGTAACAGTTGCTGCTTTAATTTTAGGATATTTAGCATACACTAAGTTTGTTGCAGAACCTAACGAAAAAGAAGCTTCTAACGAATTAGCTTACCCAAGAACTTTCTTTGCAAAGGCTACAATATCTGCAGGAGTTGCAGCTGATTCTTTATATAATTTAGGATTAACTGGTGGTGACGGGAAATATGGTTTTACTGATATAGCTGCTGATTTTAGCGGAACTAAAGCAGGGAACTTAGCAAACTATTATGCTGGTATTTCTTACTTAAAAATGAAAAAATACGAAAAAGCAATAGAATATTTAAGTGATTTTAATTCTGATGATGAATTATTAGGCCCAACTGCTTTAGGTGCTATCGGTGATGCTTTTGCTGATATTAACCAACCAGAAGATGCTTTAGCTTATTATCAAAAAGCTGCCAACAAAAAAGACAATGACTTTACATCTCCTTTATTTTTATTCAAAGCAGCTCAAATTGCTATGGACTTAAAGGAATATGGTACTGCTGAAAAATTATACACAAGCATTAAAGAAAAATACGCTACTACTGATCAAGGTAGAGATATTGAAAAATATATCAATAGCGCAAAATATGCTCAATAATGGCAACAACAAATTTATCATATTACGATAAAGCTTCAATCCCAAATGCGAAATCTTTTCGATTTGGGATTGTTGTTTCAGAATGGAATCCTGAAATTACTGGCAACTTACAAAAAGGTGCTATCGAAACACTTTTAGATTGCGGTGCAACAGAAGAGAATATTATTTCTTGGGAGGTACCTGGAAGCTTCGAATTAGTTTACGGTTGTAAAAAAATGATAGAATCTCAAAAAGTAGATGCTGTTATTGCAATTGGAAACGTAATTCAGGGAGAAACAAAGCACTTCGATTTTGTTTGTGAAGGAGTAACACAAGGAATTGTAGATTTAAACATTAAATACGATGTTCCTGTTATTTTCTGTGTCTTAACAGATAACACAAAACAACAATCTTTAGATCGCTCTGGAGGAGAATTAGGTAACAAAGGTATTGAATGTGCCGTAGCTGCTGTAAAAATGGCTGCTATTAAAAACTTAGAAAGACCTAAAGGTTCTTTAGGATTTTAAAGATCACAAAAAATACAATTAAAATATAAAGAACCAAGATGTTTATCATTTTGGTTCTTTTTTTAACTTTAATTTAGTCATAATTTTTGACCACTTATTCATAATTCAGTAACTTTGAATTTCGTCTTAATTTGGTGTGATTTTTGTTACACTATAGTATTCAAAACAACAGCATTTTATGGGATTTATTAAAAGAGAAAATAAAAAGTTCGATTACAAGCCTACCTATTACAAAGGAGAAGGAAATCCGTATCAAGTAAAACATAAATTTGATAAATACCGCACGACTGTTGGTAAATCAAAAAATTTAAAAGGAAAATTTACTGCTGCAATTAATGAATTTAAAAACTCTGAAAATGGCGGATTCAACCCAACAATCTTAATTATAATTGCTATTTTACTGCTATTATTTTTATTTTTTATCGAATTTGATCTTTCTATATTTTTATCTAAAAACAACTAATGTCAGATATTATACAATTGCTTCCTGATCATGTAGCAAATCAAATTGCAGCAGGTGAAGTAGTACAAAGACCCGCTTCTGTAGTTAAAGAATTGGTAGAGAATTCGATTGATGCAGGTGCTAGTTCTATAAAACTTTTAATAAAAGATGCCGGTAAAACTTTAATTCAAGTAATCGACGATGGTAAAGGAATGAGTGCTACCGACGCACGTTTAAGTTTCGAGCGTCATGCTACTTCGAAAATTAAAGATGCCCAAGATTTATTTAACCTAAACACCAAAGGTTTTCGTGGTGAAGCACTGGCTTCTATCGCTGCGATTGCGCATGTTGAGCTAAAAACAAAACAAGAAGAGGAAGAATTAGGTTCTCAAATAAAAATAGAAGGAAGTAAAATTGTTTCTCAAGAACCTGTTTCAACTTCTAAAGGTACAAGTATTGCGGTTAAAAACTTGTTTTACAACATCCCAGCAAGAAGAAATTTCTTAAAATCAGACACTATTGAAACCCGTCATATTGTAGATGAATTTCAAAGAGTTGCACTAGCACATCCTGGCATTGCATTTTTATTACATCACAATAATACAGAGGTTTATCATTTAAAGAAAAGTAATTTACGCAAACGAATTGTGGCTATTTTTGGCGCAAAAATGAACGAGAAATTAGTTCCTATTTCTGAGCAAACCGATATTATTACTATAAACGGATTTACTGCGAAGCCTGAGTTTGCTAAAAAGAAAAGAGGTGAACAATACTTTTTTGTAAATAACCGATTTATAAAAAGTTCGTACTTAAATCATGCCGTTTCTAATGCTTTTGAAGGTTTACTAGAACACGGTTCACATCCGTCTTATTTTTTATATTTAGAAGTGCCGCCAAATAGTATCGATATAAATATACATCCAACAAAAACTGAGATTAAGTTTGATAATGAAAAAGCATTATATGCTATTTTACGTGCTACTGTAAAACACAGTTTGGGGCAATACAATGTTGCACCGGTCTTAGATTTTAACAGAGATGCTACGCTTGATACTCCATACGATTACAGTAAAAACAAAAGAACCTCATCCTCTGTTCCTCCGATTAGTGTAGATCCTACATTTAATCCGTTTAAAACAGAAACTAGTTACGAATCAAAATCAAATAACTCAAACGACTCACAGAGTTCTAAATCGGTAAGTTATCAATCTAACTTCAAAAAAGACACCAGTAACTGGGAAGCTTTATATACAAATACAGAACCGTTAGAAGCGGTAAAACAAGAACAACTTTTTGAAAGTCATCAAGAAACTGAAACTGGTAAAACTTTTCAGATTCAAAAAAAATATTTATTAAGTTCTATAAAATCTGGTGTTGTTTTAATCAATCAATCACTAGCACATCAACGTATTTTATACGAAGAATTTTTAGAGAATATCACCCTAAAAGAAGCTAGTAGTCAGCAATTGTTATTTCCTGTAAATATTTCTTTTTCTAAAGCGGATATTGAAATGATATATACGATAAAATCGGATTTAGAAAGTGCTGGTTTTATGTTTGATGAATTTACGAAAGAAAGTGTTGTTATTGGCGGAATGCCAACATCAATAAGTGAAAGTCAAATCACTTTAATTTTAGAACAATTATTAGACGATATTAAGCTAGAAGTGCCTGATACTAGTTTTAGCCATTTTGATGTCATGGCAAAATCTTTTGCAAAATCATTGGCTATAAAAACAGGAACAGTACTATCTACTAAGGAACAAGAAAACTTAGTGGACGATCTATTTTCTTGTAAAGAACCAAATGCATCGCCTCTTGGTAAACCAACGTTTAAAACATTGACTTTAAACGAAATTGACACCATTTTTAATAAATAAAATAAAAACATGGGAAAATTAACTGACGCTATAAAACATTTAATAATCATTAACGTGATTATGTATTTTGCGCCGCAATTTTTAAATTTAGACTTAACAAATATATTTGCTTTACATTATCCACAAAACGAGCATTTTGGTGTTTGGCAATACGTTACGCATACTTTTATGCATGGCGGAACAATGCATTTACTTTTTAACATGTATGCGTTATGGGCTTTTGGTACTCCTTTAGAACAGATGTGGGGTAGAAATAAATTTATATTTTTTTACTTCTCTGCAGGTATCGGTGCGGGGTTGATATATACACTTGTAAATTACTACCAATTTAATGGTATTTACGAGCAAATAGCAGCATTAGGTGTTTCTCCTTCCGAAATACAAAACATTTTAACTACAGGGCAGTACAATGAAAATATAATAACGCTTTCTAACAGAACAATGAGCGAATTTTACAGCTTGTACCACACGCCTGCCGTTGGTGCTTCTGGTGCTGTTTATGGTATATTAGTTGCCTTCGGATTAACATTTCCGAATGCAAAACTAGCATTGATCTTTTTCCCAGTGCCAATTGCAGCAAAATACTTTATTCCGGTAATGATTGCTAGTGATTTATTTTTTGGTGTTACGAAGTACTCAATTGGTAATATTGCACATTTTGCACATATTGGAGGTGCTATTATTGGTTTTATTATTGCTTGGTATTGGAAAAAAAATCAGTTCAAAACTCATTAATGTAGTATATTAGATTCCTTGAAAGAAAAAGAAAATTGATGAATACTTTAGATAACTTAAAATATCGTTTTAAAAATGCAGGTATTGTAGAGCAACTTATCTACGTAAACCTTGCTGTTTTTTTATTGGTTTTTATTACCAATACCTTTGGATTTTTATTTCAATCTAATAACAACTTATTGGTTGAATGGTTTTCTTTACCTGCCAACTTTGATGAGTTTTTATACAAACCGTGGACAATTATTACCTACGGTTTTTTACATACTAGTTTTCTTCATATACTATTAAATTTAGTAGCTTTATTTTATATAGGCCATCTTTTTAAACAATATTTCACCTCTAAACAATTACTAAACTTTTACCTTCTAGGAACCTTATTTGGCGGAATCTTGTTTTTAATTAGTTATGCTATTTTTCCTGTATTACTAAAAGAAGCTAATATTAGTGTTTTACTTGGAGCATCAGCAGGAATTTCAGCAATTTTTATAGGTATTGCAACCTATATACCTAATTATGAATTAAAATTTCCTTTAATTGGTTTTGTAAAATTATGGACTTTAGCTTGTATTTGGGTAGCTATTGATATTATACAAATACCTGCCGGTAATGCTGGCGGCCATATTGCACATATTGGCGGTGCTATATTTGGATTTTTATATGTTGTAAGAGCCAGCAATAAAGAGTTAGAGATTTTAAAACCGCTAAAAAAGTTTTTTGAGAGAAAGGAAAAACCTTTAAAGACAGTTTATAAATCTGGAAAAAAACCATCAAAAAACAACTACAAAAAATCAGAAAACCAAGCTGAAATAGATAATATTCTAGATAAAATAAGTAAATCAGGTTATGATACTTTAACAAAAAGTGAGAAAGACTTTTTATTTAAACAAGGTAAATAATCAAATGAAAAAATATTCACTTGTCAATAAGTTGATGTTCTTTATCAATTCAGTTTTTGCAGCTGTTTTGTTGCTCTCTTACGTGTTACCTTTTCTATCTCCAAAAACAATCCCTGCTCTTGCCATTTTTAGTTTATTTGTTCCTTTATTAGTTATTTTAAATATTGCTTTTTTTATATACTGGTTACTTAAACTACATAAAAACGCTTTATTATCGCTACTTATATTAGCTGTTGGCTATTTCATTTCTCCGCCTTTAATAAAATTTTCTAATAAAGAACTCATATTAAATAACGATTTAAAAGTGATGAGTTATAATGTTCGATTATTCAATCATTATAAACATTTAGAAGATAGCACTACCGAACAAAAGATTTATGATTTTATTGATAATGAAGATCCCGATGTTCTTGTAATGCAAGAGTTTTACAGATCTAAATCATTAGACATAAACCTTCCTTATAAATACATTAAAACCAAGTCGAAAGCTAATAAATTCGGACTAGCTATTTACTCGAGATACCCGATTATAAACTCAGGCTCTTTAAACTTTAAAAACAGTGCTAACAATACTATTTTTACTGATATTTTAAAAAATAAAGACACAATTCGCGTTTATAATGTACACTTAGAATCCTTAAAGATAAATCCGGAGAAAGTAAATTTCGGAGAGAAAGATTCCGAACGCTTATTTAAACGTTTATCTAACGGTTTTAAAAAACAAGTAAGTCAAGCTGAACTTATCTTACAACATGAAACCTTATGGAAAGGAAAAAAAATTGTGTGTGGCGATTTTAACAACACAGCATATTCTTGGGTTTACAACAAATTATCTAAAAACAAAAAAGATGCTTTTTTAGATGCTGGTATTGGCTTAGGTAAATCTTTTAGATATATCTACCCTATGCGTATAGATTTTATTTTTACTGACAACAAAGCAACTATAAATTACTACAAAACATATAGTGATATTAAATTATCAGACCACTACCCTATTATGACACGTTTACATTGGTAATTTTAAGAACCCTATAGTTCTTTTTTTAAAACTATAAATACTAACCAAACACTTCATACTATTTCGTATCTTGCCCTTTGCATATGATACAATTTATACTTAACAATCAGATTATTAAAACACCTGTTAATTCAGGTATTACGCTACTCGATTTCATTAGAGATCATCAACAGTTAAAAGGTACAAAAATCGGTTGTCGCGAAGGCGATTGCGGAGCTTGTACTGTTTTAATTGGCACAGTAGAAAGCGATAATGTAAACTACAAGAGTATTACTTCTTGTATTTCTCCTTTAGGGAACGCAAATGGTAAACACATTGTTACTATAGAAGGAATTAACTTGCCTAAGAGCCTAAATACCGTTCAAGAAGCGATGACTAGTAATTACGCTACTCAATGCGGATTTTGCACGCCTGGTTTTGTAGTTTCCATGACTGGTTTTGCTTTAAGCAACAATAATAACACTACTTGTAATGATGCCATTAGTGGTAATATTTGTAGATGCACTGGTTATAAATCTATAGAAAAAGCAGGTTTAGAAGTTGAAGAAAAGTTAGCTAATAAAGACGACAATCATCAAATAGATTGGTTGATTAAAGAAGGTTTTATTCCTAATTACTTTGAAACGATTCCTGATCAATTAAAAAAAATAGGGGCAAAATCTTCTGAACAAACAAAAGGAATAAAAGTTGCTAACGGAACCGATTTATATGTTCGCTATGCGGATAAAATGGCTGACGAACAGATTTATTTACTCGCAGATAAAAAAACATTATCTGGTATTTCTTTTTCTGAAGGAATTTGCACTTTAGGTGCGAATACAACGGTTACTGAAATTGCAGAAAATAAAAAACTACAAACGTTTTTTCCGAAGTTAAAGCAGTTTATGAAATTAATTTCATCGGAACAAATTAGAAATATGGGAACCATTGGCGGTAATTTCGTTAATGCTTCTCCAATTGGCGATATGTCTATTTTCTTTTTAGCCTTAAATGCCACTTTAACAATCATTAAAGAAGACGAATCAGAACGTCATATTTTATTTCAAGAATTTCATCAAGATTACAAAAAATACGATTTAAAAGAAAATGAAGTCTTAAAGGCTATTTCCTTTAAAGTTCTTCAAAAAAATGAAGCTTTTAATTTTGAAAAAGTAAGCAAACGTACCCATTTAGATATTGCGAGTGTTAATGCAGCTGGTAGAATATCAATAGAAAAGAGTACTATTATAGGAGCTCATTTTTCAGTAGGTGGCGTTGCTGCTATTCCGAAATACCTATACAAAACGAATGATTATTTAATCGGAAAAAAGATGAATGCTGATACTATAATAGCAGCACAAGAAATACTTCAATCAGAAATATCACCAATTAGTGATGTAAGAGGAACATCAGCATACAAACGTTTATTAGCTAAACAATTATTCTTTGCCCATTTTATCGAATTATTTCCGAATCTAATCGAACTAAAAAAACTAATTGCCTAATGAAAAACATAGATAGTTATACACATGTTCGAGGAGAATCGTTATTTGTAGATGATTTAATGCTGCGCCAAGATGCTTTAATAGGCCTATGTTTTGATTCGCCAAAAGCGCATGGGAAAATAAAATCGGTAGATTATTCTAAAGCAGAAGCTTTAGATGGCGTCGTAAAAATATTTACCTACAAAGATGTTTTAGGAGAAAATCAAATCGGAGGAATTATTCCTGATGAGCCCTTATGGGCAGAAGATGAAGTACATTTTTGGGGACAACCAATTGCTTTTATTGTAGCAAAAACAACTGCGATTGCTAAAAAAGCAAGAGCTTTAATTACCATTGATATTGAAGAGCTTCCTGTAATTACCACAGCAAAGGAAGCCAAAGAAAAAAATAGTTTTATCAACGCACCTCGCTCTTTTAAGCTTGGTGATTCATCTAAGTCTTTTTCTGAATGTGAATATGTTTTTGAAGGTGAAACATTCTCTAACGGACAAGAACATTTATATTTAGAAACACAAGGTTGCTACGCTGTTCCGTTAGAAAACGGAAACATAAAGCTAACTTCTTCTACCCAAGGACCAACGCAAGTACAAAAAACAGCTGCTAAAGTATTGGGAATTCCGATGCATAAAATTGAAGTAGATGTTATTCGCTTAGGTGGTGGTTTTGGGGGTAAAGAAGATCAAGCAACTCCTTGGGCAGTTATGACAGCTGTTGCTGTGCAACATTTAAATCGCCCAGTAAAATATATGTTGAATCGTCATGACGATCTACGTATGACTGGTAAGCGCCATCCATATTCTTCTTTCTATAAAATAGGATTGACAAAAGATTTAAAAATTAAAGCTTTTGAAGTTGAGTTTTTACAAAATTCTGGTGCTGCTGCCGATTTATCTCCAGCAATTGCAGAACGAACTTTATTTCATGCCACTAACAGTTATTTTATTCCGAATGTAAGCACTACTGTATTTAGTTGTAAAACTAATTTACCACCCAACACTGCTTTTCGTGGTTTTGGCGGGCCACAAGGAATGTTTGTTATAGAAAGTGCCATTGCCGATGCAGCAGATAAAATAGGCATCAATAAAAAACAAATACAAGAAGTTAATTTGTTAGCTGAAAATGATGAGTTTTCATACGGACAAATTGCAACACAAGTAGAGGCTAAAAACACCTGGTTTACTGCTAAAGATACTTTTGATTTAGAACAATTAGAAACTGAAAAAACTTCTTTTAATAAAGAAAATAATAGATTCAAAAAAGGAATATCGTTAATGCCAATTACTTTTGGTATTTCATTTACAAACACACAAATGAATCATGCGCGTGCATTGATTCATATTTATCAAGACGGTAGTGTGGGAATTTCTACAGGAGCTGTAGAAATGGGACAAAGTGTAAACACTAAAATGCTGCAAGTTGCACAAACTGTTTTAGGCGTTTCAGCTGCTAAATTAAAGCTAGAAACTACCAATACAACTCGTGTTGCAAATACTTCGCCTTCTGCAGCGAGCTCTACTGCAGATTTAAACGGAAAAGCAGTTGAAATGGCTTGTAATACATTAATTGAAAGATTAACTGAAGTTGCTGCTACATTAACTTCATCCGAAGAAAAAAACATTTCTTTTCAAGAGGATTTTGTTTTTATTGATGGTAAAAAATCTACTATTTCATGGGAAGATGTAATTAGTCAAGCCATGGTGCAACGTGTTGCTTTAACTGAAAACGCTCATTACGCTACACCTATTATTCATTTTGATAAATCTAAAGAAAAAGGGCATCCGTTTGCGTATCATGTATACGGAACAGCAATTACTACTACAACGGTAGATTGTTTGAGAGGAACTTATGAAATTGATGCCGTAAAAATTGTGCACGATTTTGGTAAATCTATGAATTTGGGAATTGATATCGGTCAAGTTGAAGGAGCTTTAGCGCAAGGAATTGGATGGATGACTATGGAGGAAATTGCCTACAATTCTGACGGGCGTTTATTATCGAATGCATTATCTACGTATAAAGTTCCAGATATTTTTTCTACGCCTAAAATAGTAGAAACAGTTCCTGTTAAAACAGCAGGAAATGATATGGCCATACAAAAATCGAAAGCGGTAGGCGAACCTCCTTTAATGTACGGAATTGGTGCTTATTTTGCAATTCAGGAAGCTGTTAAAGAATTTAATCCTAATTATAAATTAAAATTTCACTCGCCTTTTACGCCAGAAAAAGTATTAATGGGCTTGTACGAAAACCAATAACAGTTATTTAATATTTATAGATTCTTTTACCTATAAACTCTAAAAATAAAAAATCAATCAAACTACAATACACCAAACAAAACATATTAAAAGGCGCTATTATTTATAGCACTGGAGATACGATTGCGGCACTTTTATTAAACGATTTTTCTATATATCGATTACTCGGAATGATGTTGATCGGGGCAACAATATATGCTTTTGAAATTCCTAATTTTTTTATTTGGATTGATAATAAAACAAGTTCTCTTAAAGGCTTAAAAAAAACGATAGCAAGAACAGGTTTAGCTATCGCCTATTTTAATCCGATTTGGGTTTTTAGGCACTTAGCTTTTATTAAATTATTTTCAGGAAATTACGATGAAATAAACAAAGATTTATTAATGATTGCACTGTTATCTTTTACGGTAAATATTCCAATATCATTTACTGTTAATTTTATCATCCAAAATAAAATACATTTAAATTGGCGTTTTATAGCAAGTGCAATTTTCTCTGCTTTAATGGCTATTTATTACGCTTTAAGTGAAACAATTTTTAATTAACTAATCATTAAGAATAAGATGTTGTAGTCTTCTTTAAAGGATAACTTCATCATACTTATTCGCTATGACAGTAATAACAATCAATGGGATTCTGGAAATACATATTAGCTAAAATAAAAGACAATCAAAAAGTATATGTCTTAACAGTTATTGAGAACTTCGGGAGTTCTCCTGGAAGAAAAAGGTTTTAAAATGTTAGTTGCACAAGATGGATTTATTTTTGGATCTATTGGCGGTGGTGTAATGGAGTTTACTTTGGTTGAAGAGGTTCAAAATTTTTTAAAAAATAAAGAATCACCAATATTTATAAAAAAACAAATTCATAAAGGTAGTATCGAAAACGGATCTGGAATGATCTGTTCTGGTGAACAAACCGTTGCTTTTCATTGTTTAGATTTTAAGCATACAACTGTAATTGAAGATATTTTAAGCTGTATTCAAACAGGACAAAACGGAACATTAAATTTAACGCCTAACTCATTCTGTTTTTCAAAAAAACAACAAGAAAATCAATTTAATTATCAAATTAACTCAAATTCTGATTGGTATTATAATGAATATATAGGTTATAAAGAAACTTTATATATTGTTGGCGGAGGTCATGTTGGAGTAGCTGTTTCAGAAACGTTTGTAAAACTTGGGTTTTATGTAGTTGTTTTTGACAATAGAGAAAACCTCAACACGCTCGAAAATAATAATTTCGCACATAAAAAATTAGTTGTTGATTATAATGATATCAACAACTATATTCCTGAAGGAAAAACAAGTTATGTAGCTATTATGACCAACAAATACACCGATGATAAATTGGTATTAAGTAAACTACTTAAAAACGATTATAAATTTATTGGTGTTTTAGGCAGTAAGGCAAAATTAAAAACAATGTGGGAGGTTTTACGAAACGAAAAACACTCACAAAAAGAGCTAGATGCTGTTTCTGCTCCTATTGGTTTATCAATAAAAAGTGAAACTCCAGAAGAAATTGCCATTAGTATCGCTGCTCAAATTATTCAGCTAAAAAACCAAAATAAATAATTTTAAAAAAATGCATTACACTATTTTTAATGCTCTTCTCCTAATTCTACCGCTCTACTAAATGCTGCAAAAGCTGCTTCTTTTATCAACTCATTCACATTATTATCTTCCATAGAATCTAACGCTGCACGCGTTGTACCACCTTTTGAAGCTACTTTTTCCATCCAAGAATTAGGTGAAATATTCGACTGATTAAAAAGTTCGATAGCTCCTGCAAAAGTTTGAGTAACTAATACTGTAGAATCTTTTTTCGAGAAACCCATTTTTAATGCTGCTTCCATCATGCTTTGCATAAAGTAAAAAACATAGGCAGGTCCACTTCCTGAAATTCCCGTAGAAGCATCAATTAATTTCTCACTAGAAACCTGAATAGATTTACCTGTAGTAGCCAATAAACTTTCTACCGTTAGCATTTCTATTCTAGATACCTCATCAGAAACCACAAAAGAGGTTAAACCTTTACCTATTTGTGCTGGTAAATTTGGCATTGCTCTAACAATCTTTTTTAAGCCTGTTAACTCCTCAATAGACTCTATAGTAACACCTGCCATTATAGATACTATTATTTGCTCGTTTTGCACAAGTGGCTTTATAGTATTAAACACATTTATTGCGTGGTGTGGTTTTACAGCGATAAAAATAATATCTGCCTTAGGAACACAATCTTCTAGTTTCTCAAAAGTATCAAAATGTGCTATTTTATGAAGCTCTTTAAGTTTTTCTTCAGATTTATCTAAAACCATAATATTCTTTTTCTTAAGAAGTTTAGATTTAGACATTCCTTCTGCATAGGTTAACCCCATATTTCCTGCACCAATTACAAGTACTTTCATGTGTTTTTATATTTTTTGAATAAGTTAGATTGTTAATTTATAAATGTACTATACGAATAACATACAGTCTTCACAATCTTTTACTTCTCCATAATACGTTTCTCTATATTTATGTACAGTTTTAAGAGGCAACCCAAGTAAATATTTTTTAATGTATGTTACTTTTGTTGTTAGCTCACCCATAGGTATACTGTATCTTTTTTCTTGAATAGTTTTTCTTTTGATGTATATCAGTTTCATATAATTGTTTTTAATTAGTATTATTTTTATAAAGGAATCATGCTGTTATAGCTAATTAATAGCCATAAACATATAGAAAAGTAACAAAGTGCTTTTACACCTATTCTTACTTAACTTAATAAGTTGAATAGGTAATATTGCAATATTTTTAAAGTATGTAGCGATAGCCTAATTAAAGGCCGACTGTTCTTAACAGAAAAAAATTGTTACAAGACTTGGCTTGTAAACTAAGAAGCAGGAGGTATGAATTTATCTGATTGATTTCTAAAAACCAGATAATTAAAAGTTAATACTCGTGAATTTTGTTGTTCAGTATTTTTCTGTACCATGGTGCAAATTTACAAAAACAAACAACCACCAACAAATACTCTTTGTTAAGATTATTGTAAAGCTAAATATTTAAAAATAAAACACTTACCTGCAAATTATTACACTAATAATTATAAGCTACTATTATTGTAAATAACATAATTATATACCTAAAAATTATTAAACCAATTATTTTATGTAGTAATAATTGATAAAAACTAAACGATGTTTTTTACTAAATTATATTTAATTTCGTTGTAATTAGAGATTATTTTCTGTGCTAATGTGTAATCTTGCGCTTTAGAATGCTCACTTTTATACGCTACACAATAAATTCCGCCATCATAAGCAGCTTTTATTCCGTTTGTAGAATCTTCTATAACCAAACATTCTTCTTTCTTAAAACCTGCAATTTCAGCTGCTTTTAAAAAAATTTCTGGATGCGGTTTTGATGCCTTTAAATCTGCACCACTAATCTTTCCTTTAAAATATTGATTTAAATCAAATTTATTAAAAACATTATCAATCGTCACCATAGAGGCAGACGATGCTAAAACGAGTGTTATTCCGTTTGCGTAATAATCTTTAATTAAATCTAAAACACCTTCTAATAATTGCAAATCATTTTTATCAGAAAAAAAGAGCTCTTTAAAAAAAGCTCTTTTGTAAGCAACTAATTCGGTAGCTGCCATCGATAAGTTAAACTTGCTAACTAAATCTTTACAAATATCTATGGTTGATTGCCCTGTGTAAGCATTATATAATTCTTGAGAAACTTCGATTCCTACTTTAGCAAACATTAAAAAATATGCTTGTTTATGTAATGGTTCGGTGTCTACAATTACACCATCCATATCGAATAAAACTGCTTTTAAAGCCATTGTGTTTAGTTTGTGTTGTTTTACAAAAATAAGCAATTGCCTCTTTAGCTAGCTATTATTTTTTCTGACATTGTTTTAATACTTCTTCTGCCCTATCTAACATAAATTTAGGATAAAACTTTTCTGTTATTTTTTCTGTCTTGCCTAATTCAATAGCTCTTTTAATATCTTTACAAAAAGGTGCTGTAGATTGTCCGAAAAAATTAGCAGCTCCCATATCTGCTTGTGCCTTACTTAATATAACTCTTGGGTTGTTAGGTGCTAATTTAAATGCTTTTGAATATAACGCTCCGTTTTTCATAGACATTGACATTCCGTATTTCTGTCCGTCAAAAGCCATGTAAGCCGTATTTAACAATGCTTGTGTTATTAAAATTTCTGGGTTATTTGGTGAAACAGCTGTTGCTGTATCTAAAAATTCTTGTGCCTTGTTAAGTTTCGCTTTTAAAACAGCTTCGTCTTTTACGCCAAAACTTCCAACAATTTCAATCGTTGCTGCGTAAAACGGAGGCAACCAGTTTTCTTTTTCTGCTTTAGAAATACGCTCAAATAACTGACTAGCTTCTGTTGTTTTATTTGACTGCCAAAGTTCAAACCCTTTGGTCATACCTTTTTCATATTTACTTTGCGCTGATAAGTTTATAGCTATTAGTAATACTAGTAATGTGATTATCTTTTTCATGTTTTTTTAGTTTATCTTAATTGATAATTTTATGTTTTTTAATACTTTAAATTTTGCATTTTTATATTTTGGCGGTCCCATAAAACCTGTTGCATCATTAGAAATACCTATTGGTTCTTTTGGAATTCCGAAAAAATTAGTATCCATTTTTTTATTATTATTTGCATCATGAAAAGCAGAAATTGCGTAAGTTCCTATTGCTATATCCTTGAATACTACTGTTGCTTTTTTATCAATAACTTTTGCAATTGTACCTTTTAAAGGTTTCTTTAAAAAAGAATCTTCAGAATTATATAAAGCGATATATAAATCTCCTTTGTCTGATTTCATTCCGTTAAATTCTACAGTAACGGTTTGTGTTTCTTGAGCTAGAGCACTTAAAACTCCACTTAAAATAAAAATTGCTGCTAAAATTATTTTTTTCATTGTTTTGGTTTTTTATTGATGATCCAAATATCTTGACTTTCTTTCTATTTTTATCAAGAATAGCGCCGAATTGTTGTATTTTATTACTCAACCGTTAAAAGTTTATCAATTTCTTTAAATATTTTTTTTGTTTCCTGGCTAAAAGCTTCTAAGTGTCCTTTTTCTGATGTAAAAAAAGTTTTAGGTTCTTGTGCATTTTTAAAAACAATCTGTGCATGACTTATCGGAATCGTTTTATCTACTTTACCATGTATTATTAATTTAGGCAAGTTTTTAATTGCTTTGATCTCTTCTTTAGATGGATATACTTCTCCTAAAACACTTTCTATATATGTATGTGCTGGTTTTGGCGCATACAATTTAGCTACATCTGCAAAGGATGAAAAACCGCCATCTAAAATTAAAGCATCAACCTCTTCTTGATGATTTTTAGTAAAGTTTGTAGCAATTTGGCAACCTAAAGACGCTCCTAATACAATTAATTTTGTGCCTTTCATGTCTTTATTTTCTTTCATTTTATTAAAGACAATAATTACATCTTCCTGTACGTTTTTATGTGTTGACTTTCCTGTTGATTTACCATAACCTCTAAAGTCAACCGCATACACTTGGTATCCATTAGCTATCATAGGTTTAATCATGTACATATAAGTTGATATATTTCCTCCGGCTCCATGAAAAAATAAAATTGTTGCCTTCGGAGGTGTTTTTGGCTGAAAAAAAGCGGTGTGAATTGTATCTTTTTCTACTGAAATAAAATCTTCTGAAAAAGGTGTTTTAATTTCTTTCCATTCTTTTTTAGGATAATAAAATTTATCTTCAAATTGCGCATTTACAAACTGAAAAACAAATAGTAATAAAACTGTCATGGTAATTTTCATCGTTCTCATTATTTATGTATTATACTTCAAATATCTTTTATTTAAACAGAGCTCGCCAAAACATGTTACTCAGTTGTTCGTTTTCACGACTGAACTGTAATGTTTTTTCTTACTTTCTTTTAATTACAAATTATCTAATTGATTATCTTTCTTATTATCGCTGATTGTCCAAAAGAAACCAACAAAGAAAAACCGATCTGCATTAGGCACAATTGCTTGCCTATCAAAAACACCGTTCATATTTGGCGTATTTTTATAATTATAACCAAATACATTCTGATGCCCTAAAACGTTGTTTACTGAGAAATACAATATTTTTTGCTGACTAATTAAATACGCCCAATTTACACTTACCGAATTATAATTTTTAGTTTTGTTATTCAAAAATCCTGTTTTATTCGGATTCGTGTAATTTCTACCAGAAGCAAAATTGTAACTAAAGCCTACCTGACTTTTTAAATCTTTAATAAAGTGTTTTCCTACTACTGATAAATTATGTGCCGATGCAAAATTTGGTGTAGCCGTTGTTGGATAGTTTTTATAATTTCTTTCGGTATCTAAAAACGAATATGAAATCCAATAATCAGTATTTTTTACACTTTTATTATCTCTCCAAAAAACATCAATTCCTTTAGCATAACCATTTCCTAAATTCGAATAATTAGTGGTTGGTAAAAAAGAATCTGTATCATATTTTACTAAATCTTGGTATTTTTTATAATAGCCTTCTACTCTAAAAATCTGTTTGTTTTTTACATATTGATAATTCGCTATAAAATGCGACGTGTTTTCTGCATTAAAATCAGTATTAAATTTTAAATAATCATTTTTAGGGTTCTGAAAAAAGCGTCCGTACGCAAAAGAAAACTGTGCGTTTTTTCCTGATTTATAAGCAATAGATGCTCTTGGCGAAAAGGTAAACTCGTTTAACAACTCAGAATAATCGCCACGAATACCTATTTTTGATGCTAATTTTTTAGAGAAAAATATATCAGCCTCTGCATAAGTTCCTAAAATATTATTATCAAATCCGTATTTATAAGCTTCGTTCGTTACGTTCTTATAATTTTCTTTAAAATTGGTAACAAAATACTCCGCTCCGAAATTTAATTTAAATCGATTCGAAAAACGTTTTTTCATCGCTACTTTAAAATGTGCTGAGTTTTCTTCATCAGTAATTTCATCATCAACAACTTTAATAATAGCCTGATCATTTGTAAAACTTACACCTGTGGCAATTTTCCATTCATCACCAAAACTATTTTTATAAGAGCTATTAAAATATAAGTTTCTGTTTGTTAACCCGAAGCGCACACCTTCTTCATAATTTATATCTTCTTGGGTTAAATCGAAATCAGTATAACTAAACGCTCCGTACACTTTTAATAGCGATTCGTTTTTAAACTTAAAACGATATACTGCCTCACCACTAAACGATTGCACTGGTTTATGCCACGTATTTCTGTCTTGAAAAGCCGATTGATACGGTGCTAAATTAATATACGATGCATTAACACTTAATGAATTTTTGCCAAAAACCTGTGTATTACCAACCCCTAAACCAACTGTCATAAAAGATAAATCTGTTTTTTCTTCAACAACTTCATCCGTTGTATTTAATAACAATACACTCGATAATGCTTGTCCGTATTCTGCAGAATAACCTCCGGTAGAAAAAGTGATTCCTTTAAATAAAAATGGAGAAAATCGACCACGAGAAGGAATATTATTTGCTGATGGCGAGTACGGTTTAAAAACTCTAATTCCGTCTACAAAAATTTGCGTTTCTTCGGCATCACCACCCCGAACAAAAAGTCGCCCATCTTCATCAACAGTTGATGTTCCTGGTAAGGTTTGTAAAGCGCCAACAAAATCGCCCAATGCACTTGCCGTTGTTACAATATCTAACGGTTTTAAAGCAGTTACTTTTGCATTGTCTCCTGCTTCAAAAGTTCCAGCGTTTATAGTTACAGCATCTAAAGTATTTACATCTTCACGTAATTTAATTTTTAACTTATTAAACTCTTTTACATCTGCTAATTTCGAAAATGTTTCGAAAGAGATAAAAGAAACTATTAATGTTCTTGTTCCTACTTCTGATGTTGAAAAAGAAAAAATTCCGTTATTATCTGTTGATGTGCCATCATATGTTCCGTCTAAATATACATTTGCTCCTTCAATCGGATTTCCTTTGTTATCTGTTACATTTCCTGAAATAATTGTTTGTGCAACCACATAACCCTGAATTAATAAGCATAAAATAAATAATAATTGTTTCATTGTTTTTGTTATTTGATAGTACAAAATTGCTTTCTTTTTAAAACTTAACATAAAAAGACACACTCAACTGTATAAATTTAATGACCAATTGTTCATTTATCAGAAATTAAATAGTATCCTCTTAAAAATAGGTTCTTTTATTTATATGGGTTCGTAAAATTTAAGACTATAAAGCACTGTAAAACTCATTAAAACTGTATTTTTACATAGTCTAAAAAATCACAATGTCACACGATTTAAGCAACCATAGAAAATCTTACGAAAAACAAGAACTTTTAAAAGAAAACTGCCCAGAAAATCCAATTGAATTATTTAGAGATTGGTTTTTTACTGCCGACGAATCTGAAATGGTAGATGAAGCTAACGCAATGAGCATTGCATCAATAGGCTTAGATGGTTTTCCTAAAAGCAGAATTGTATTGTTAAAAAAGTACACTTGGGAAGGTTTTATTTTTTACACCAATTATAATTCTGAAAAAGGAAAAGCTATTTTGAATAACAATAATGTATGCCTTTCGTTTTTTTGGGCTGGTTTAGAACAGCAGATAATTATAAAAGGAAAAGCTGAAAAGTTATCAGAAAACTTATCGGATGGTTATTTTGAATCAAGACCTGATGGAAGCAAGTTAGGCGCTTGGGCATCTAACCAAAGTGATGTTGTTAATTCTCGTAACGAACTTGATGAGCAACTAAAAAAAATAACAGAAAAATTTAATGGTAAAGAAATTGTAAGACCACCACATTGGGGCGGTTTTATGGTTAAACCAATATCTATTGAGTTTTGGCAAGGACGCCCTAACAGAATGCATGATCGTATAAGATATACCTTGCAAAAAGATTTCTCTTGGAAACTTGAACGTTTAGCTCCTTAGTTTTATATTTACACAGCTATAAAAAATTAAATGAAAACACTTTATATTGTTCGCCACGCAAAATCTTCATGGAAGTACGAAAGTATAGAAGATATTGATAGACCCTTAAAAGAACGCGGTATAAACGACGCGCATCTTTTATCGAAATACCTATCAGAAGAAATAAAAAGACCCGATGTATTTGTATCTAGTAGTGCAAACAGGGCTTTACATACTGCTGTTATTTTTTGCGAAAACTTTAAATACCCGCTTGCAAACCTTAAAATAAAACGTCAGTTATATAGTTTTAGCGATGGGTACTTAGTAAAAACTGTAAAAGCTTTAGATGATAGTTTTGACAGTGCTATTATATTTAGCCATGACCATGGTATTAATAGTTTTGTAAATAAATTTGGCGATAAACCTATTGCTCACGTATCTACTTGCGGTGTAATTGGTATTCAGTTTGATGAAAAACATTGGAAAAACATAAAAAAAGGAAGTACATGTTTAGTAGAATTTCCTAAAAACCATCGATAAATCTATATAGTTTGAAAATTAAAAAATACGGTGCGATAGATATAGGTTCGAATGCTGTAAGACTTTTAATAGCAAATGTTATTGAAGAAAAAAATAAAGAACCTCAATTTAAAAAATCTTCATTAGTTCGTGTTCCTATTCGTTTAGGAACAGACTCTTTTGTTACCGGTGTTATTTCTGAAGAAAACACCAACAGAATGATTGATGCTATGGAGGCTTTTAAATTACTGATGAAAGTTCATGGTGTTGAAAGATACAAAGCCTGTGCTACCTCAGCAATGAGAGAAGCTAAAAACGGAACGGAAGTTGTAAATACCATTTTTAAGAAAACCAATATAGAAATTGATGTTATTGATGGTAAAAAAGAAGCTGCTATTATATTTGCAACCGATTTAAATCAATTAATAGAATCAGACCTAACGTATCTTTATGTTGATGTTGGTGGTGGTAGTACAGAATTCACCTTGTTTTCTAAAGGAAGAATTATTAAATCGAAATCTTTTAAAATAGGTACCGTACGATTAATCAATAATAAAAAAACAGAAAACAAAGCTATTTTTAAAGAGGTACAAGAATGGATTGAAGGCAATACTAAAATATACAAACGTATTTCTTTAATAGGTTCTGGCGGAAACATTAATAAAATATTTAAAATGTCGGGTAGAGATATTGGCAAACCAATCTCTTACATATATCTGAATGCTCAATATCAGTTTTTAAAGAATATGAGCTATAAAGAACGTATTTCTGAATTGAGTTTAAATCCTGATAGAGCAGATGTTATTGTTCCGGCTACAAAAATTTATCTTTCTGCAATGAAATGGAGTGGAGCTAGAAAAATATTTGTTCCTAAAATCGGACTTTCTGATGGAATTATAAAAAGCTTATACCTTAATAAATTATAGATATTTCTTTTAATAAAAACAAAAAAACCGAGCAAATGCTCGGTTTTTTTGTTTGAAATAGATTGCTTTTACTTCACTATAGTAATCTTTAATTTAAGTTCTTTTTGCAACCATGTTTTAAGTTCATTTTCGTTCTTTTTTACAATCGAATCTGCCAGTTTAGGATTCCATATTACTGATAACTCAGGAATTGTATCAACCTTTATAAAATCTTTAGAAGATAATTTTTTAGAAAAACTGATTTCTTTAATATCATTAAATCTAATTTTAGCTTCTTTTGCCACTTTGCTAAATGGTACACTATTTTTATCTCTATCTAAAGCGTTTTGTTCAATATTAGTATTCAAGGTTGAAATTGTACTTTTCAGATCTTCAATTTCACGCTGTAATCCTTTTATTATATTGTCTTTTAAATCTAAATCTGTAATTGCTCTATCATAAGCATCTACTACCCTATCTACACTACGTGCTTTATTTTCATTTATTATAAGCTCGTAAGTATCTAACTTTGCATAGGTTTTTAATTCATTTCTTAAAAAGGTTTCTGTAGCATCAGTTACATCTCCGTTAAAGAACAAGTTTACTTTTTTAGTATCTCTATGAATTTTTTCTCTTTGCAACCATAAATCTTTATTAGACTCTATTTTCTCTTTTAAAAACTTCTTATAACTTGCATTTATAACGCTTTCTTTATAAACACTAATAAATGTAAATACCGCAGGCACCATAACTAAAAAAGCTACAACAGATGCTAAACGTGCAATTCGTTTTCTTTTTACTGAATTTACATAACGAATCATTGTAAACCCTAATAATTTTAAAACTAAAAATGTTGCTAATGCTATAAATATGGTGTTAATAATAAATAAATACATAGCACCAAAAAAGTAATCGAAATTACCAATTGCCAAACCATAACCAGCTGTACATAAAGGCGGCATTAGGGCTGTTGCAATTGCAACACCAAAAATAACAGAAGCTATTGTTCCTTTTTTTGTACGTGCTATAATTAAAGCCAAACCTCCAAAAAAGGCGATTAATACATCTCTAATATCTGGTTTTACTCTACCTAATAACTCAGACGTATCTTCTTTTAATGGAAATAGAAAGAAAAAGAAAAATGCTGTTAATAAACTCAACCCAATCATCGTTGCTAAGTTGACCAATGACTTCTTTAACGTATCAATATCGTTTATAGCAATAGACATTCCTATTCCTAAAATTGGCCCCATTAAAGGCGATATTAACATGGCTCCAATTACAACTGCTGTAGAGTTTGCATTTAAACCTATAGAAGCCACAAATATCGAACATATTAAAATCCAAGCTGTTGCTCCTTTAAACGGAATATCAACTTTTATGGCTTCAATTGTTGCTTCTTGATCGGTGTCTTCACGAAAATCTAATAACTCAACAATAAATTTTTTAGAACTCTCCCACAAACCTTTCGCATCTTCTTGAATAGCTTGTTTAGATTGCTCTACACTTTCATCTTGATTTAGTTTTTCTTCCATTTATGTTGTTTTATAACTTGCGAAAGATACAAAATTCCTTATTTATTTTATAAAAATAAAAAAAGCTCAAAGATGTTTCTTTGAGCTTTTTAACGATGCATTTACATCATCATTTAATTGATATTTAACTTCTTTTTTAAATCGTTTAACAGACCATCTTTATGAACTAAAACAGAAATAGTTTTTAATTTAAAATAAGGAATAGACATGTATACATATCCGTTGTTTCCTTGCTTTGTTCCCCAAGAATTTTTCACTTTAAAATACCTATTCCCTTGCTGATCTTTAACCAAGCCTACAATGTGCATTAGGTGATCATCAGTAGTATTAAAGTTTTCGAATTCTGATTGACGAAAACTTGGCGTTATATTTTTTTCTTTAATAATTTCTTTTAATCCCTTCTCACTATCTAAAACACTTGCAGGTATAAACGCTACTCCGTTTTTTGATGAAAATGTTTTTTCTGAAACATCACAATCTAGTTCAATCGTAAAGCCTTTTTCTAAAGCATTTTCTGTAACAGCAACCAATTCATCTAAAGAAACATTATAGAATGATCCGTTTGAAAAATTATCAGGAATATTTAAAACAAAATCATCATACATTTTAGCATGTTTAAAAGAAGTAATTGTTACGTAGTTTGACGGATTTATTTTTACATACTCTGCAAAACTTTTGGGCGTATATTCTTTACCTTCAAACTCGAACTTTTCTTTATTCTCGCCTAAATAAACATCTAAAACACTTTCTGTTGCTTTTTTCCATTTCGGACTTAATTCTTTAGCCGGATTTTTAATATACGCATCTAACATCGATTTTAAAACAGCTACAACCTCAGCGTGATTATGAGTTTGTTGCCCCATATCTAATCCCGAAAAAACTTGCTCTGGAACCAATCCGTATCTCGCTACAGAATTAATAACATCATGACCTAAACCACCTTCACTAAACTGCGCTTTTCCTTGACGATATAAATAATTACTAGCTTTATCTGAATACGTATTACGAACGGTATACATTTCTGATAAATCGATGTTTTTACCTGTTAACCGTATAATTTCAGATTCTAAAAATGATGTTGTAGAAAAACTCCAACAAGTACCAGTATTTCCTTGGCTTTTTACTTGCGTGTTTTCGATATCTTTTATGGTTTTAAACTCATATTCTTGAGCTGTAATAGCACCGATACTTAAAACGGTAAAAGCGGCTCCTATAAATAAATTTTTCATGTTTGAATTTTATTAATAGAGCAATTTACAGTTTTTATAATGACTTTAAAAATTTCAACCTGCTAAAAATCTACAATTACGCCTATTCTTGGCAAAGCTCTTCCTGAGGTGTTTTCAATTTCTTCTAACACATACCTCGAATTATCACTAGGATCTGAAACCCTACCGTTTTCATCTTCTATTGGCAATAAATACGGTTGCTGATTTGAGCTACTTGCATAAATATTCTGAATATCAACATATAAATTAATAGCAGCTTTTTTTAAGAACCATGTTTTATCTACCCGAACATCTAACTGTGTGTAACTATCAAAACGTTGACCATTTAACTTTGTGTAATCTAAAATACCACTGTTTACAACATCGTAATTTTCTTTTAATGAAGAAGCATCCCTATCGTAAGGTGTATAAGGCCTACCTCCAACTAATCTGAACTTAGAACCTATTTCCCAGTTTCTTTTTAATTTTTTACCTGCAGTTATCGTTACCAGATGTTTATTATCCCAAGTAGACGGAATATAATTACCTAGTGTATTTTTAAATTCACTTCTTACAAAGGTGTAAGATGCTATTCCGTACAAACCATTATATGATTTTTTTTGCGCAAGCACTTCAAATCCGTATGCTCTTCCTTTAGAATTAGAAACAACTTCTTCATTACCTACTACACCAAAATCTGCTCCTAAATTTGCCAAACTTATTTGATTTCTTACTGAAAAAGGATACTTACTATACGCTTTATAAAAACCTTCTAAAGTAATTTTAGAACTCGTGTTTGGCCTATATGCTAATCCGCTTACAAAGTGATCTGATTGTATATATTTCAAACCTTTTTTATTCGCAAACTCACCAACATTATTTTTAAAACCTAAAACAGTATAAGATGGTAATTGATAATAACGACCTAGTGATGAATTTAAAGACAACTTATCATTAAAGCTATAACTTAAAGAAAGTCTTGGTGAAAATTGATTTAAAAGATTTTTCATTTCACTATTATAATCAACTCCATCTAATCTAAATCCAAAAGAAACTCCTAGTTTATTATTTAAATATTCTTTAGAAACCTGACCAAACACACCATACTTTATAAAATCAATTTCTGAATTAAATATATCCTCAAAAACACCATCTGAATTAGCTACTTTTCTATAGGTATTGTTAATGTAAGTCGCTTTTTCTAAATTGGCACCTATATTAACTTTATAATTATTTTTAGTACTAAAATTACTCTCGTACCTAAATTTAGTTTCTATTTCTTTAGAATCATAATCTAATAATAAGTTCTGTGGTGTTTCCTCATTCATAAAATACTTCACAGCCTTATTTTTAAGCTCATTTCTGCTTAAAACAAATAAATGAGTAACATCATCTGCAAAATACTTATAACTCGCTCCTACTGTATAGTTCCACTGACTATTTACAGGCACCGTATTTAAAAATACCTTATTACTTTTTATTGTTTCTTCATCTGTTTCACCATCATTAACTGATGTATTTAATTCAAAATCGTCAATGGCTCCTAACGCCACTATAGATAACTCACTATTTTTAGATAATTGCGAATTAACATTTAACTGAAAATCATTATAAGTTGGTAAAAAAGGCAATTTAATTAACTTAAATAATAACTGAAGATAAGATTGACGCACAGAGAGCATAAAGGTAGTTTTATCTCCTATAGGACCATCTAAAGTTATACCAGCATCCGAAGTTCCTAAAGTTGCTCTTGTATTAAGAGCTGTAAGGTTTCCTTTCTTTTGTGTAAATTCTATTACCGAACTTAATGTATTACCTCTATTTGCAGGAAAAGCACTTGAATAAAAATCAACCTTACGAATTAAATCAGCATTTATGATTCCTACTGGTCCGCCGGTAGCTCCTTGTGTTTGAAAATGATTTATTACCGGAACTTCAATTCCATCTAAATAAAACTTATTTTCTGATGTTGCTCCTCCTCTTATTATAATATCATTTCTAAAACCTGGATTTGAAGCTACTCCTGGAAATGATTGAATCACTTTTAAAACATCTCTATTTCCCCCTGGATTTTTCTCTATCTCAGCAACCCCCAAAGATTGTAATGATAACGGACTTTCTATTGATTTTTTAAACAAGCTAGCCTTAACTTCTACCTCCTTTAAGTTAGTACTACTTTCTTTTAATTTGATAATAATAAAGGGTGCATTATCATTCGTAACCAAATACTCGTCTGATATTAATGTTTCGTAGCCAATAAAAGAAACCTGTAATTTATTGTAACCTAAAGGAACGTTAGATATTTTAAAATTACCTTCCTCATCAGATGCCATTCCAATGGATGTTCCATAAATTAATACGTTTACAAAAGGAATTACTTCTCTTGTTTTTTCGTCAATTACTTTACCTGTAATTACTCCTTGGCCTTGACCTGCGGATACAAATACCTGTAATAACAAAATAAATAGTACTAGCTTTTTCATAATTGGAATCGTTAAGATTTAACAAAAATACAATATTGTTTAATTAAAAATTAAAAAAGATAAACAAAATACATTTTAAAGGTAAAAAACCTCAATCTAAAAAGATTGAGGTTTTTGTGGGGAGAGCAGGATTCGAACCTGCGAAGTCGTAAGACAACGGAGTTACAGTCCGTCCCAGTTGGCCGCTTTGGTATCTCCCCAAAGCTTTAGAAAAAAATAAAAGCTTTTCTTATTTAAGAAAAGCTTTTTGTGACCGGGCTGGGGCTCGAACCCAGGACCCTCTCCTTAAAAGGGAGATGCTCTACCAACTGAGCTACCAGGTCATTTATTTTTCTCCTTAGCGGGTGCAAATATACACTCCTTTTTCACATCTACAAACTTTTTTATCAAAAAAAACTACTTAAATAAAACTAAAAATTAAACAAGACTGATTATCTGAATATTAGATGAAATAATATTTTATAAAAAAACAATTTTTAAGTTTGCATATGATTAAGCTACGACTTTAAAACTTATTTCTACATCATCCAAATACGGCATAAAACAAAAAAGCATTACTAAAATTTTAGTAATGCTTTTTTGTTTTATGCTATTATTGATTAATCCCCCAATTCATCAATAATAAACCCTTGTGTATTATACTATAAATATACATAGAAACAATACTCTGCTAAACAACTAATGTATAAATGGTATTCGATTATGTGTAAATGGCCTTTTTTTGACATAACACTGAATAAAAACTTGATAAACACCTGTAAGTAAACAAAATACGAACAATAAAAAACCTCAATCTAAATAGATTGAGGTTTTTGTGGGGAGAGCAGGATTCGAACCTGCGAAGTCGTAAGACAACGGAGTTACAGTCCGTCCCAGTTGGCCGCTTTGGTATCTCCCCAAAGCTTTAGAAAAAAATAAAAGCTTTTCTTAAATAAGAAAAGCTTTTTGTGACCGGGCTGGGGCTCGAACCCAGGACCCTCTCCTTAAAAGGGAGATGCTCTACCAACTGAGCTACCAGGTCATTTATTTTTCTCCTTAGCGGGTGCAAATATACAGTCCTTTTTTACTTCTACAAAACCTTTTTATCAAAAAAATAACCGATTTATCAATATTTATTTTAGTTCTTTGTTTTACAATAATTTAACACTAAAATTATTTTTCTGATAAATATGCTTGACGTACTTTTTTGAACAGATTAGATGAATATACAAAATCTACTACTGCTTTATTATCCGTTTTAAAAATCTCCTTATGAGAGCCTTCCCATGCTTTTATTCCATCTTTAAGAAAAACAATTTTATCTCCTATTTCCATCACAGAATTCATATCATGCGTATTAATAATCGTTGTTATTTTATACTCGTCTGTAATTTCTTGAATTAAATTATCGATTACAATTGATGTTTGCGGATCTAAACCTGAATTTGGTTCGTCACAAAACAAATATTTAGGTTTCATTACAATAGCACGTGCTATTGCAACACGTTTTTGCATTCCTCCTGATAGTTCTGCTGGAAATTTTTTATTTGAATTCTCTAAGTTCACTCGTTTTAAAACAAAGTTAACTCTATCTAGCATTTCGCTTTCTGGCTGCTTTGTAAACATTTTTAAAGGAAACATTACATTTTCCTCTACAGTTTGTGAATCAAACAGTGCACTTCCTTGAAAAACCATTCCTAGCTCTTTTCTAAAGTCTCTTTTATCTTCTATAGACATTTCATTATTTACGCGACCATCATATACGATACTTCCTTTTTCAGGAATGTGAAGCCCAATTAATGATTTTAAAAAAACAGTTTTACCAGAACCACTTTGTCCTATAATTAAACTTGTTTCTCCTGGAGAAAATGAAGTTGAAATTCCTTTTAAAATTTCAACACCATTAAACCCTTTATGTAAGTTATTTACTTCAATCATTAGGTTAGCAACATTTGAGTTAATAAATAATTAGCGATAACAATAAGAACGGTTGTCCAAACAACAGATTGCGTACTTGCCTTACCCACTTCTAACGAACCACCTTTTACATAATACCCATGATAAGAGGGCACAGTAGCTATTAAAAAGGCAAAAATTAATGTTTTTATAATTGCATAGGTTAGTAAAAACGGATTGAAATCCATCTGTACACCTGCTATATAATCTACTCCAGAAAACAATCCTGATAGCACACCTGCTAACCATCCTCCGAAAATTCCTAAGAACATTCCAAGAACTATTAAAAAAGGGTAAAAGAATACCGTAGCTATTATTTTAGGCAATACTAAATAATTTAATGAATTAATCCCCATTACTTCTAAGGCATCAATTTGTTCGGTAACACGCATTGCTCCGATACTTGAAGTAATATATGAACCTACTTTCCCTGCCAAAATAATAGAACAAAACGTAGGAGCAAATTCTAATATGATAGATCTTTTGGCTGCGAAACCTATTAAAGACCTTGGTATAAACGGACTTTCTAAATTTAAAGCTGTCTGCAATGCTATTACTCCACCAATAAAAAAAGATATAAAAGCAATAATACCTAAAGATTTAAGACCTAATTCATCTATCTCTCTAAACAAAGCTTCTCTAAAAACACGTGCTCTCTGTGGTTTTGTAAATACTTGTTTTAGCATTCCAAAATACTTACCTATATGCTCAATGTAGTTCATTAAACTAATCTATTTTTCTTTTTGCTAAAGTATTAAAAAACCATTAACTCTTTGCTTTATTATCTATTTTAGTACGCATTTACTTACCTTTGATTTTATAATTTTTAAAAATCAAAATGAAAAAATTAATAACTTTAGCTGCCATTGCCTTGTTTGGTTTATATAGTTTTACCCCTATTAAAAAAAAGGACCCTAAAAAACCGAAACTAGTTATAGGTATTGTTATCGATCAGATGCGCTATGATTATCTTACTCGTTTTGCTAGTAAATATGGTAAAGATGGCTTTAATCGTTTATTAAATGGTGGTTTTTCACTCGAAAACGCTCACTATAACTACATACCTACTTATACGGCTGTTGGGCATGCATCAATTTACACAGGTACTACCCCTGTAAATCACGCCATAATTAGTAACAATTGGTATGATAAATACTTAAAAGAAACTATTTATTGTGTTGATGACAGCAATTACAAAACTGTTGGAAATGATGGTAATGGTGGTGAAAAATCACCTCAAAGAATGCTTACTACTACCGTTACAGATCAATTAAGATTGGCACAAAACATGAACGGAAAAACTATTGGTATTGCAATTAAAGATCGTTCTGCTATTTTACCCGCTGGTCATACAGCTAATACTGCCTATTGGTTTGATGGAGGTAGCAAAGGCGATTGGATAACTTCGTCATACTACCTAAATAAATTACCTAATTGGGTGCGAAAGTTTAATAACTCTAAAATTGTTGATAATTACCTAGCACAACCCTGGGAAACTCTTTATGATATTAATACTTATACGGAAAGTATTGCTGACGATAATAACTTTGAAATGTCTTTTAAAGGAGAAGAAAAACCAGTTTTCCCTCACGATATTCCAAAATTAAAAGATAAAAACAATAATTATAGTATTATAAAAGCAATTCCTGCTGGAAACTCTTTGACTACCGATTTTGCAAAAGCAGCTATCATAGGAGAGAATTTAGGCAAATCGGATTACACTGATTTTTTAGCCGTTAGTTACTCTTCTACTGATTATGTTGGTCATCAATTTGGTGTTGCATCCAAAGAAGTTGAAGATACTTATTTACGTTTAGATAAAGACTTGGCTAACTTTTTTCAGTTTTTAGATACACAAGTTGGCGAAGGTAATTACACCTTATTTTTAACTGCAGATCACGCAGCTGTTCAAGTTCCTAAGTTTTTAAAATCGGTTAAAATTCCTGCCAACTATTTTAGCTACAAAAAATTTAAAGAGTATGTAAACAATATTACTTTGAAATATTTTAAGTCTGATGAATTAGTAGAAAATATTTCTAACTTTCAAATTTTCTTAGATAAAGAAAAAATTGAAGAATTAAAGCTTAACGCTAATGAAGTAGTTCAGAGAATTACTGATCAAGTAATTAATTACAAAGGGATATATAAATCAGTAACTGCAAGAACTTTACAAACTACTTCTTTTACTTCTGGAATTTTAAACTCATTACAAAACGGTTATAATCAAAAATTTTCGGGAGATATTTTATTAATTCCTAATCCGTCTACACTAAGTACTTATTACAAAGATGGTGGAACCTCACATGGTTCAGGATATTCTTATGATACTCACATACCTATTATTTTTTATGGTAACGGAATTAAACAAGGTGCTTCTAAAAAGAAATATGAAATTATAGATATTGCTCCTACAATCTCTAACCTATTACAAATTGAATTTCCCAACGGTTCAACAGGTAAAATTATAGAAGAAGTTTTAAATTAAAAAAAGCGCTCATAGAGCGCTTTTTTTAATTTAAATAGGATATAGAACTATAACACAGAAGAGGTAGATATATGTATTTATTTAACTATTTTTTTTATTCTTAACCTTACAGTATATCTTACTCATTTTTCTATTATTTGATTTAATTATATAATTATAAAAAATGACAGTAAGTAGTATAATAAAAATGTAAATCATATTGTTATAAATTTGTTTTCTAATTAGTTAAAAACATAATTTCACAAAAAGTCACATTTTTATTTATTTTGGATTATTTAATATTATAAGTGCTGCAATAACACCTGGTACCCAACCGCATAAAGTTAGTAGAAATACTATTATAATTGAACCACAGCCTTTTCCTATTACTGCTAATGGCGGAAAAAAAACAGCCAATAAAACTCTTAATAAACTCATTTTAATTTTTAGTTAATTTAATATATAATAAAGACTACTGTTCTTAAAAATTGTTACAAATATTATAATACAAAATATTTCTAATTAAGCATTGTCTGTGATTATTCAACAGTTTATATTTGTAAAAAAAAGCTTTGAAAAATTTATCACCCCTAAAGTTAATTTACACTTTACTTCTTTTATCTTCTTTAAATTTATTTGCTCAATTAGAAGCCCATTTAATCGAAAACCAAGGTTGGGTTAAAGGTAATTATGTTGAAATAGGTATTAATGAAAAAGGTGTTTTTGGTACTAAAAAGAATAACAAACCTACATCATTTCATGAAAACAGAGAATTTAGTAATTTATTATTTGGTTTTATAGCAAATCCTAAGAAAGATAATTGGGTAGATTATGATGGCGACTTCTTTACCCCTGGTGAAGCAGAAGAAGGTTTTTCTATTGAAATAGATGGTATAAATCACAATAACAATAATGTTTCCTTCTTTGATGGTGTTATGGGAGGAATAGTTAGTAGTAAAAAAATAGAATCTGACTGCTTCGAAAGTTTAGCACAAATTATATGGGAAGGTTCTGTAGATGGTTTGCAAATAAAAAGATCTTACAGTGTTACTGAAAACGGAACGTTTATTCAAATGATCACTTCAATCAGTAATACATCAAATGACATAAAAAAGAATGTTTTTTTTATGCACAATGTAGATCCTGACAATAATGTTTCTCTTTCTTCTGTTTACGCGACTAATTTAGAAATATTAAGTCAACCTAGTGCCAGTGATGATATAGCACTTGTTATGGCAACTCAAGATGCTGTTGGTGGTGTTGAAGATACTGACGGATCTGCTGTTAGTTTTTATGCAAATGATAAAAGAGCTAAAGTTAGTTTTGGTGGCTTTTCTAACAGGAGTGCTAGTAATATTTGGAATGGTACAACTGTAACAAATACTATTGGGGCAACAACTTTCGATGACATTGCCATGTCTATCTCTTTTAATATAGGAAATATTGCTCCAAAAGAAACTAAAAATTTTGTTTACTACTATTTCTTAAAAGAAGTAGATAAAACATTTGTTCCTATAATTGTAAACATATCTACATCTAATCCCACAGAATGTAACGGAAATGATGGGAGTTTACTTTTATCTGGTTTAAACGCTAATGAAGATTATACAATTAGCTATAGTCAAAACGGAACTCCAATTCCAGAAAAAACATATACAACTGATAATTTAGGAAATATTGAAATAGCTAACTTAATAGTGGGTGATTATTCTGACTTTAAAATAGGAGACACAACCTGTACTTCTAAATTAGACACAACCTACTCCCTAAATCCACCTGCTCCGTTAAATCCTACATTTTTAACTAAAAACCCTACGAAATGTGATGGAAACGATGGAAGTATAATTTTAACCGATTTAAATGCTAATGAAAATTACATTATTAGCTATATTAAAAATGGAATATTAATCCCTGATGCAACCTTTACTACAAATAGTTTAGGTGAAATTGAGATTATTAATTTAATAGAAGGCGATTATTCTGACTTTAAAATTACTTATAAGAGTTGCGTTACACAACTTAGTTCAACTCACACATTAAGCCCTCCAACACCCTTAAACCCCGTATTTAGCAGCGTAAACCCTACAAACTGTAATGGAGATGATGGTACTATTATTATTTCTGGACTAACAGATGGTGAGCAAACAGTAATTAACTACAAAGTAAACGGAACAGCTGCTCCTGAAACAATTTACGCACCTAATAGTGCTGGTGAAATAGCACTAAATAACCTTTCAAATGGTACTTTTTCAGATTTTAGTTTAGAATATATCTCTTCAAGTTGCTCTAGAACTCCAAGTGATATTATTGTTTTAAATGGTACAACTCCTTTTACTACAACAAACATACCCGATCAGTCTTTTTGTGATATTAATTTTGACTTTATAACCAATATTCAACTTAGCGTAGTTGACAATATTGCATTAGGTGTTTTAAGCTCTTCTGAATTTTCAGTATCTTATCATTCTTCTATAGATAATGCAAATAATAGTATAGATCTTGATAAAAACAATTATAACACTACTGGTATACCTACTTATTCTTTATTTGCTAAAATTAAAAACAATACAACAGGTTGTTATGAGATAGAACCTTTTATAATACTTATAAATACTCCTGCTAATTTTGAAATAGAAGATCTTTTTTTATGTAAAACTACAGATGACAACTTTATAACGCCCGAAATTGACACAAACCTAGATGATAGTTTATATACTTTTCAATGGTATTTAAATGATGTTTTATTACCTGAAACAACACCTAACATTTTTATTAATACAGCAGGGACATATAAAGTAAAAGCAACTACAATAACTACAGGATGCTCTATTACCGAAGAAGCTGAAGTTATCCCTTCTGGAGAACCAGATAAATTAGATTTATTTTTAAATTCAGAATTATTTGCTAACAATCACACAATAACTATAAATGCCCTTGGTAGCGGAAATTACATATACAGACTTAATGATGAGCCTTTTCAAGAAAGCCCAGTTTTTGAAAATGTTCCTGCTGGTTTTAATACTTTTTATGTTTTAGATGAGAACGGTTGTGGTGAAACAAGTATCAGTAAAACTATTATTGATTACCCAAGATTCTTTACTCCTAACAACGATGGATCTAACGATACATGGCAAATCATAGGAATAGAATATCTAACAAACCCAACAGTTCAAATAGCTAACAGGTTTGGTAAACCATTATTTACATTAACAAAAGGATCTAAAGGCTGGGATGGTTTTTATAACGGTATAAGAATGCCTAAAAACGACTATTGGTTTATATTAACTTACACTAATGATTATGGAATAAAGCAACAGGTTAAATCGCATTTCTCTTTAATATATTAAGTAATTCTACTTCATAAAAAAGTCTCCTTTATAAATTATAAAGGAGACTTTTTTTTAGAACCTGTTAAAATCTACATTAATTTCCCGAAGAAAATAGCGTTCATTAACAATTTGTTTGTTCCAAACCAAAAAGCTCTAAAGTTTGTATTGTCTGTAAAAACAATAACCTTACCAGACCCTAATCTATTAACTTTAAACGGAACCGTGTTTTTTAATACATTCAAGTTTTCTTTAGAGACATAACCACTCAATAAAGGGCTGTCGGTATATTGTATCGGATTATTATAACTCTTTTTGTCTGCCTGAATAAACTGACGTGTATTTCTAAATAAAGCGATTTTATCACTCTTGTATCCGAAATTTACAGGATGCGAACGATCTGTTTTTGCTTCAAAAATTGCACCACCGATTACTTGTGCACCTGATTGTAACGATTTATTTTCAAACGATATATTTTCAACTGTATCTATCTTTGTTTTATTAAATTTTAAATCGATGAATTTTTTATTAGACAACCAATTAACTGCATTTCTATATCCTATTAGAACACCACCGTTTCGTACCCAAACTTTTAACTTGTCTTCTAATCTTTTATCAACCGAATAACTATTAGGCACAACAATCGTTGTATACTTATCTAAGTTTATTCTTGAAGCATACGAAACATCTAACTTGGTTAATTTCATTTCAAAACGCTGATCTAATAAATGCCAAATTTCACCAGCATCATAACTCGTCATCCCGCTACCAACTAACATCGCTATTTTTTGTGGTTTTATTACTCTGAAGTTCCTACTCCCTAAATCAATTCCCTCATTTAACCCCGTAGCAACACCTTTTAGGTTAATATGATTCTTAACCGCAATTTTATTTAAAAACTCATATAATTCTGAGTTGTTTAATTTCTGATTTTGAGCTGGAATAAAAATAGTTCCATAATCAAACGATTCTCCATTATTTTTAAACTGCTTCATAGCCACTTTTGCACGCAATCCTTTTTCTAAAATCGTATTTAAAGCTTTCGGAGTTTCATATTCATTCCAAGAAAACAAATACCCAACACTACTTTTATTTTTAATTGTTCCTTCTTTTTTCTTTAAATCAACAATCTCTTCCCCTGCTTTTGATAAAGAAATATTATCAGCAAAATCTACTCCAAAGGCATGATTGAATGTCCATGCAGAAACATCGTAAAATAAACTATCTTTAAAAGTAGTTCGTACATCAAACATTGCTTTTACCAATCGGTTATTCTTCTGATTCATTGGTACAACATAACTATACCCTTTTTTAAAATTTTTTCCTTTTGATGTAAAATCAGTTTTTAATTCGTGTATTTTTATTTGATGCTTTTTTAAAACTGCTGCTAAATGATAGGTTTTTACAGCATCTTTTTCATCTCCAAAAACAATCGCTTTATTATCTCCTGAATGTCGAGATTTCTCATAAAAACTTTGTTGATATTTTAAGATTTTTACACGCATATTTTTAGCTGCTTCTAAAGTTGATAAAGTAGCTGTAAATTGATTGCGAATTGTAAACGGAAAAGTTAACACTCCGTTTTCACTTTCTTGTGCATGTCCACGAGAACTTCCTTGCTCGAACAAAATACCGATACTTCCGTTAATATCTGGGAATGTTGAGCCTTTTCCGTAGTAAAAATCATCAAAACTTTCTTCACTATAATACGTTGATCCTATTTTATCAAAAGCCTTTGCATGGTAGGTTGCAATTTCTTTGGTTAAATCCTGGTTCATCTGCGGCGTTAACGGATTTGTTCTACTCGGAATTCCCGGTTGAAAAAAGAAACTCGAGTTGGTTCCCATTTCATGATGATCGGTTAAAATATTTGGTAACCATTTATGAAAAGAAGCTATTCTTGCAGCACTTTCAGGTAACTGAACTGGCAACCAATCACGGTTCATATCAAACCAATAGTGATTTGTTCTTCCGCCAGGCCAAACTTCATGATATTCTCTATCATTAGGGTCAGGGTTTATATTGTCCGCCTTGTTTGTATTTACCCAATATGCAAAACGCTGTAAACCATCAGGATTCAAAGATGGATCGAACAATATAATTGTATTCTCTAATAACTCATCAATTTTAGCTCCTTCTGCAGCTGCTAAATAATAAGCCGATGCTAATGCAGAGTTTGTTCCACTAGGTTCATTTCCATGAATAGAAAAACCCTGATAAACCACTATAGGTTGACTCGAAACATTTACCGAAGCATCATCAGTCGCTTTTATGTGTTGCTTTCTAATTTGCTCTAAATTTTCATGATTTTTAGGCGAAGTAATTGTTAATAATAATAAAGGTCTTCCTTCATAGGTTTGCCCTCTATCTTCAATAAAAACTCTTTCAGAAGCCTTTGCCAAAGCTTTCATATATTCTACCAACTTATCGTGTGTTACATGCCACTCTCCTACTTCATGACCTATAACCGATTTTGGTGTTGGTATATTTTTAGCATAAGAAACATCATTAGGTAGGTAATACGATAAATCTAATTTTTGTTGTGCAGTTACAGAGATTGATACCATTATCAATAGTAGTAAAAAAGCTTTTTTCATTTGTTATGTTGTTTAATAAGCTAACAAATATATTAAATCTAAAAATGCTTTTTTTCCAATAGCAAATAATTCGTTTTCAACTATTAAAAAACCCTTTCCTAACACTTCTTATAAATTGGAAGTAATACGTATATTGCGTTTTAAAAAAACAACTTATGCAACATTTTGATGTAGCTATTATTGGTAGTGGTCCTTCTGGGGCTTCAACTGCTTTTCATTTAGCTAAAAAAGGAATTTCAACTGTTATAATAGAGAAAGAAACATTACCTCGCTATAAAACTTGTGGTGGTGGATTTGTTTTTAGAGGCCGTAAAGATTTACCTTTTGATATCTCTTCTGTTGTTGAGCGTGAATTTAACACGATCGATATATATTTAGGTGAAAAACTACATTTTAAAACACAAAGAGAAGACCCTACAGTTACTATGATTATGAGAGATTCTTTCGATCATTTAATCGTAGAAAAAGCGAAGGAGCTTGGTGTTACTTTATTAGAGAATCATAAGTTAAATAAATTACATTTTTCTGATGATAAAATCACTTTAGAAACATCTCAAGGAGAACTTTCTGCTAAATTTATAATTGCTGCAGACGGTGCTTTAAGTCCTACCGCAAAAATGGCTGGATGGAAAGAAGATACTCGAAAATTAATACCCGCTTTAGAATATGAAGTAGAGGTTTCTGACGACGATTTTAATCGCTTAAAAGACGAAGTTCGTTTTGATATTGATGCTATACCTTACGGTTACGCGTGGAGTTTCCCTAAGAAAAATCATTTATCAATAGGAGTTGCATCTGCAAGAAGAACAAAAATAAATTTAAAGAAATTTTACCAAGAGTATATGGAAACACTTGGTATTACTAATGTAATTAATGAATCTCAACACGGATTCCAAATTCCTGTGGCACCAAGAACTGATGGATTTGTGAAAAACAACGTGTTTTTAATTGGAGATGCTGCTGGTTTTGCAGATCCTGTTACTGCTGAAGGTATTTCAAATGCTATTTATAGCGGTAAATTAGCTGCTGAAGCAATAAGTGAAAGCAACTTAAATGAGAAACTTGCAGAGGAATTATACCTTGCTAAAATAAGTGAAAAACTACTACCAGAACTTAATACTGGTTTATGGCTTTCTAAGTGGTTTTATGAGCAAAAAACGATCCGTAATCTTTTATTAAAAAAATATGGGCAACGTTTTAGCGAAGCAATGGCAGACGTTTTTCATGGAAAACGCTCTTACCCAAAAGACATTAAACAGACTATAAAAAACAAAATAAAATCGTTGGTTTCTTAATCGAAGATTTATAGAAAAAAAGACACCGTTTAGATTATATAAACGGTGTCTTTTCATTTTATAACTGATTTTACTCTTTACGTACTCTTTTTAAATTTAGTAAATCAACCGGATTTATACCCAATCCTTGAATATTTTTTTGACTAAAACGAATTACTTCATCATAATATAACGGAACAATCGGAGCTTCTTCTATAATAATACTATCCATTTGTTGATACAATTTGTAACGCTTTTTAACATCGATTTCCTTTATTGATTTCTCATACAAATTATCAAATTTCTCATTCTTAAAATGCGTGTAATTTGGTCCGTTGGGCGTAAAATTTTTACTATAAAATAACGATACGTAGTTTTCTGCGTCTGGATAATCAGCAATCCAACTTGCTCTAAAAACAGGTAGTTTTCCACTTGACTTTCCTTGTCGTAAGGTTGAAGGCGGAATTACATCTACTTTAGTTTGCAAGCCTATATTTTGTAATTCACGCTGAATAAATTCACATAAGTCTAAATAATTACCATTCGTAGTAATCGTAATTTCTGGATTTATATTTCCTGTCACCTTTATGTATTCAGAAACCAACGCAGCCGCTTTTTCTGGCTGATAAGAATATCCTTTTTGGTTATTAAACGACGGCAATCCTTTTGGTATAAATCCACTTGTGGCAGGTGTACCAATTCCGTTTCGCAAGAATTTAATCATTTTTACACGATCAAATCCATAATTTATAGCTTGCCTTATTAATTTTGATTTTGTTGGTTCTTCATTTTCACCATCTAAATAAATCCCTAAATATTCAGTGTTCAAATATGCGCCTGTTTCCATCTTAATCTCACTTACATATTTCTCTTTTAAAGTTCCGTCTGTATTTAAAATATCATCTTTATAAGAAGCGTCAAGACTTTTCATAAAGTCGAGATTTCCTTGTATAAATTGTAAAAATTCACTCTGCTTATCAGGTAAAAAAGTAATTGCAACAGCTTCTAAATAAGGCAATGAATTCCCTGTTATATCTTTTTCATAAAACATCTTGTTTTTACGTAATACTAATTTTGTGTTTTCTACCCATAATTTAAATTTAAAAGGACCTGTACCAATCGGATTTGCTCTAAAAGAGTTGCCAAAATAAGTTACCGCTTCTTTCGGAACTACCGAACAATATTTCATAGCCAACAACCCTAAAAAAGGTGGAAATGGCTGTTTTAAATTGATTGTAAAAAGCGAATCGTTTTCAGCCTTAAAATTTGCTACGTTTTGTAAAACCCAACCTCCTGGAGAGGCAACATTTTTATCTAATAACCTACTAAATGAATATTCAAAATCATTGGCAGTAACATTTCTCGTTGAATCTTTTCCGAACAATGAGTGTTTATGAAAATTCACATCTTTTCGTAGGTTGAACTTATATTTTTTTCCGTCTTCAGAAAGCGTCCAATTTTTAGCGATGTCGGGTTGTACATGTAAACTATCATCTAACTGCACCAAACCATTAAATAACTGATTTACCGCCCAAATATTTCGTTGATCTTTTGCAAAAGCAGGATCCAGCGAAGTAATATTCGAATGTTCATTATAACGAAAAACCTGAGTTTCAGAAAAAGAACTAGTCTCTTTAGCACAAGAATAAAAACCGATAAAAAGAAGTACTAAAACAAAAAACTTACTTGTTCTTCCTTTTATTTTTATAATATGATTTATCTGCAATGTATATGATTTTAGAAACTTCAGCATATATCGTTGAAGCATCTTTATTTGTTATTTTAATATCTTTTTGTAAATCTATTTCTTGCGCATCTTTTAGTCGTTCTTTTATTTGCTGAACCTCCTCTTCAGAAAAAATAAAATCAGCATACGAATTTGATTTTGCAGGTCTTTTAAACTTAATATTGGCACTTTTATCCCAAACTACATAATCGTTGCCTAGAATATTCATTAGCTGAATCATAAAAACAGGGTCTGTTGCCGAAAATAAACTTCCTCCGAAAATAGATCCTACATAGTTTTTGTTTTTATAACTAATAGGAATTTTAACTTTTACATTATACAAATCGTCAGATACTTCAATAATTTTACCTGTAGATCTACGATACATTGGTGAAATATTAAATCCGTATTTAAAAATAGTACTTTGTTTTAAAAAAGTACTTAAAACCTTAGATATTGTTGCGTACATTTAATTACTCTTATTTTTCAAACCCATATTCACGCTCTACTTTACAAATTCGGAGTTGGTATTTTGTGTACCATTTTTCTCTTCCTTTTTCTCGAGCTTCTATGTGTAATAAATTATTTTTCCATTGTGTAATTGCCTCTAAACTTCGCCAATATGAAACTGTAATTCCAACTTCCGAGCGGGCTGACTCAATTCCTAAATAACCTTCTTGTTTTTTTGCTAACTCTTCCATTCTGTTGTTCATGTCTTCATATCCTTCTTGACCATCAGACAATATAGTTGTAAAAATAACCGCGTAATATGGCGGAGTTAATGAATCTTCAATCATAAAATTAATTCGTATTTTGTTTCTGGCAAGCCAATATCTTCACTTATAAACTTTTTTACTTCGGTAAAATTAAATCGTTTTAATATTTTAGCTGAAGCTATATTCTCATCAACTACATAACCTACAATTTTTTTCATTCCTACAAATCTACAATAAGAAATTAGTCCTTTGCAAATTTCAGTTGCATATCCTTTACCCCAATATTCTTGAATAAATCGATATCCTATTTCATCATCTACATTGTCTTTTACCAAAGCAACAGTTCCTATAAACTTCTTATCAACTTTTCGTTCTATCGCATAAATCCAAAAATCATTTTTAGGCTTATCATACCTATTCATCAAATCTTTAAGCTCTATTTCACACGCAACAATTGTTTTAATATCACCTGTTGCATATTGTAAAACTTCGGGATTACTTTCTAACTTAAAAAAAGGTTTTAAGTCAGTTAAAAGAAGTTTTCTAATGCGTAATCTTTCGGTTTCAAAAATCATGAATAAATTGTAATTTTGCAGTTGATAAATACTGTATAAAACAGATTTATAAAAATACACCATACGAACTTCTAAAAAATTAAAGACTTACACAAGCCTTTTGTTTTTTATTAAGGATATTAAAAGAATGAACGTAGATAAAAAAGTAGCTTTTTACACTTTAGGATGTAAATTAAATTTTTCTGAAACTTCAACAATTGCTAGAAATTTTACTTCTGAAGGTTTTGAACGTGTTGAGTTTGATGAAAAAGCAGCTATATATGTAATTAATACATGTTCGGTTACTGATAATGCTGATAAACGTTTTAAATCGATTGTAAAGTCAGCTTTAAAACAAAACGAGGATGCTTTTATAATTGGTGTAGGTTGCTATGCGCAATTAAAACCTGAAGAATTAGCCAATGTTAATGGGGTAGATTTAGTTTTAGGTGCTACCGAAAAATTTAACGTTACTAGTTACATCAATGATTTAACTAAAAATGATATTGGCGAAGTACATTCGTGCGAAATTGAAGAAGCCGATTCTTATGTTGGCGCCTATTCTATTGGCGATCGTACCCGTGCTTTTTTAAAAGTACAAGATGGTTGTGATTATAAATGTACGTATTGTACAATTCCGTTAGCACGAGGCATTTCTAGATCTGATACTTTAGAGAACGTTTTAAAAAATGCCAAAGAAATATCAGAAAGAGGAATTAAAGAGATCGTTTTAACAGGTGTAAATATTGGTGATTACGGTAAAGGTGAGTTTGGTAACAAAAAACACGAACATACTTTCTTAGAATTGGTTAAAGAATTAGATAAAGTTGATGGTATTCACCGTTTGCGAATATCGTCTATCGAACCAAATTTATTAAAAGATGAAACGATTGATTTTGTTTCTAAATCTAACAATTTTGTTCCGCATTTTCACATTCCGTTGCAATCTGGTTCTGATGAATTGTTAAAAAAAATGAAGCGTCGTTATTTAACGCAAACCTATACAAATAGAGTTACTAGAATAAAAGAAGTAATGCCAAACGCTTGTATTGGTGTAGATGTTATTGTTGGTTTTCCTGGAGAAACAGATGAATTATTTTTAGAAACCTACAACTATTTAAACGAAATGGATATTTCGTATTTACATGTATTTACCTATTCTGAAAGACCAAATACAGAAGCTGTTAATATGGATGGCGTAGTTGCCAAAAATGTACGTGCAAAACGAAGTAAAATGTTACGTGGCTTATCTGTTAAAAAACGTAGGGCTTTTTATGAAACTCAAATCGGAAATACATTAACGGTGCTTTTTGAAAGTGAAAATAAAGAAGGCTATATTCACGGTTTTACACAGAATTATGTAAAAGTAAAAACACCTTGGAATCCGGAGTTGGTAAACACACTACATACTGTTTCCTTAACCGAAATTGACGAGGATGGTTTAGTTCGTTTTAACTTTGTTAAAAACGAAGTTATTGCTTAAATTGTGAATAGTTTTTTATCTACTTTAAAATAAAAATTATGAAATTCGCACTAGTATTACTTTTCGCTTTAACTATTATAACTTGTAGCGTTCCTAAAAAGGAATTAAAAAAAGATTCTAAACCTATCGAGAAAGAAATAATCGTAGAAAAAACAATTGATAAAACTAAAAAACTAGAAAGCGAACCAATTAAAGAGAACAATCTTGTAAATATTCGAAAAACGCCTTGTTTTGGAGATTGTGCCGTTTACAATGTTACTATTGATAAAAAAGGTAATGTTACCTTTAACGGAATCGAATATGTGCTTGAAAAAGGAATTCATACCTTTAAACTTTCTGATAAAGATTTTAAAAAACTTAATGATATGTTTACTACAAATGGTTTTAATTCGTTTAAAACTGTTTACGACAACACAAACATATCTGATTTACCAAGCACATTTATAACACATAATAACAAACAAATAAAAATTCGTTTGTGGAAAGATATTCCTGATGAATTAATTAATATTCACGAGTATATTGAAGAACTTTTACTGGATAAGAACCTTATTGAATAATGGTAAAAACTCATGTGTATTTTGTGCCGGGTTTAGCTGCAAACACTAAAATATTTGAGCATATTTCTTTGCCTAGAAAAAACGCTCAGCTTCATTTTATAGACTGGTTATTGCCTACATCAATAAATGAAAGCATTGAAGAGTATGCTGCACGAATGTGCGAAATTATTAAACACGAAAACCCGATATTGGTTGGTGTTTCTTTTGGAGGAATAATGGTACAAGAAATGAGTAAAATTATTCCTTGTAAAAAAGTAATTATTATTTCTAGTATCAAAAGTAATAAAGAACTTCCTATGCGTTTAAAATTAGCGCAAATAACAGGAGCATATAAACTTTTCCCTTCAAAAATAATAGCGAATATCGAAAGTTACGAACATTATTTCTTTAACGATTATTTAAAAAAAAGAGCGGAATTGTATAAAGTATATTTATCGATAAGAGATAAAAAATATTTACAATGGTCTATATACAACGTGTTGTATTGGCAACAAAAAGAACCATTGAAAAATATAATTCACATACATGGCAATGATGATGAAGTTTTTACTGCAAAACATATAAAAAATTATATCAAAATAGAAAAAGGGACTCATATTATGATTTTAAATAAAGCAAAAACTATTTCTAAAATCTTAGAAAAGGAATGCTTTTTGATGGATTAAAGATGGTAATAAGTTCTAATAAAAAAATTAAAAGAAAATGAATAAATCCGTGCGTTTTTTATCAATACTAACAGTTGTGTTTGTTGCTATTTTATTTACAAATACAATAAGCCAATCTAACGAACCTGTCATTAAGAATGTAGCAGAAAGCTATCAAATTAAAGCTGTAAAACTCCCTAAAAACATGGAGTTAGCTGGTGAACGTGTGCCTTTAGAAAAAGCAGACATTAAAGAACGTATGGATCGTGAGTTACTTGTAAACACTTATTGGCAATCAAACGGATTACTATTAATAAAACGTGCCAACAAATACTTTCCAATTCTAGAACCTTTATTAGCTAAACATGGTTTACCTGATGATTTTAAATTTTTAGCTTTGGCCGAAAGTGCATTTATTGATGAAACTTCTTCTGTAGGCGCTGCCGGAATGTGGCATTTTATGAAAAGTACTGGTCGTGAGTACGGTTTAGAGATTAACGATAATGTAGATGAACGCTATAATATAGAAAAATCGACTGAAGTAGCTGCTGAATACTTAAAGAAAGCATATAGCCGTTTTAATTCTTGGACACTTGCTGCTGCTGCATACAATGCTGGTAATTATGGTGTAGGAAGAAGATTGGAAACTCAAGGTGTAACTAGCTACTACGACGTTTTATTACCTGATGAAACAGAACGTTATGTATTTAGAATCTTAGCGTTAAAAGAAATAATTTCGAATCCTGAGAAATATGGTTTTGAATTTGATAAAGAAGATTTATATACTTTACCATCTGCATACACAGTTAAAGTAGACACCGCTATTACAAACATAGCTTTATTTGCTAAAAAGTACGGTACCACCTATAAAGATCTTAAACTACACAACTCTTGGTTAAGAGAAAATAAACTAAATAATAAAAGTCGTAAACTATACGAAATTAAAATTCCCAACTAACAAATGAAAAAAGTACTTCCTTTTATATATATTGTAATTGGGCTATTTATTTTAATAGTCACTTTCTCTCAGTTTTTTAAAGATCAAGAAAGTTATCGGGTCCTTTTAAGTTTCAGAACCGAAAATAAGTATATATTCTTACTTGTAAGAGTTTTATTTGCAAGTTGGTTTTTAATAGACGGAATAAAGAGGTTGAAACAAAGCAAAGAAGATTAGAGTATCTAATCTTCTTTTATGTTTTTTACCCTTCCTACAATTCCAGATTCTAATTGCACTTTAATTCCATGAGGATGATTAGCTGAGTTTGTTAAAATTCTACTTACAATACCTATCGTTAACTCGCCCGATCTTTGATGACTTTTTTGAACAACCTCAACCTCTATACCAATACGAATGTGATTTCTATTTCTACCGTCTTTCATTTAAAATATTTTTCATTAAAATAAAAAAGCCTATCAATTAATTGATAGGCTTTCTTTAAAAAGTTTACTCTGGTAATAATATATATTATAATACTCTTACATTTACAGCGTTTAATCCTTTTTTTCCATCTTGTAAGTCAAACTCAACCTCATCGTTTTCACGAATTTCATCGATTAATCCTGAAACATGTACAAAATGCTCTTTGTTGTTTCCTTCTTCTGTGATAAATCCAAATCCTTTTGATTCGTTGAAGAATTTTACGGTACCTTTATTCATAATAAAAAATTAATTTGTCGTTAACTTAAGTGCTAACAACGTTTATTGTTTTGCAAAGATAATGCCATTTTTTTTAAATACACCTAAATAATTGATTTTATTACAATTATCTTAAAAATAAATATTAAAAATAAAAAAGCCTATCAATTAATTGATAGACTTTCTTTAAAAAGTTTACTCTGGTAATAATATATATTATAATACTCTTACGTCTACAGCGTTTAATCCTTTTTTTCCTTCTTGTAATTCAAATTCAACTTCGTCGTTTTCACGAATTTCATCGATTAATCCAGAAACATGTACAAAATGTTCTTTGTTTGATCCTTCTTCTGTGATAAATCCAAATCCTTTTGATTCGTTGAAGAATTTTACGGTACCTTTACTCATAATAAAAAATTAATTTGTTGTTTGCTTAAGTGCTAACAACGTTTATTGTATTGCAAATGTAATGCCAAATATTTTAAATACACCTAAATAATTGATTTTATTACAATTAAAAAAATAATTCTTGAAAATTTCATGTAACAAACACGCATTACTATAAAAGTTTAAAACATTTTTTAACACAAAAAAACCTATCAATAATTGATAGGCTTTTTATTAAAAAGTTTACTCTGGTAATAATATATATTATAATACTCTTACGTTTACAGCGTTTAATCCTTTTCTTCCATCTTGTAATTCGAATTCAACTTCGTCGTTTTCACGAACTTCGTCAATTAATCCTGATACATGTACAAAATGCTCTTTGTTGTTTCCTTCTTCTGTGATAAATCCGAATCCTTTTGATTCGTTGAAGAATTTTACGATACCTTTATTCATTATAAAAAATTATGTGTCGCTAACTTAAGTGCTAGCTAAGTTTATTAAAGCCGCAAATTTAACACCAAAAATATTAATATCAGCTTTAAAAAAAAATTTTTATTTATTTATTTTCAAAACTCAAAAGAAACCATACATTTTGTATATTTTTATATTGTTAAACTTATTTATGGATGAATAATTTTTTAATAGGAATTGGTAAGCGAATCAAAATTATCAGAAAAAAACAGAAATTAACTATTAGCGAAGTTGCTTCAAATGCAGGCGTATCTAATGGCTTAATTTCTAGAATAGAGAATGGTAGAACAATGCCTTCATTACCTGTTTTATTAGAACTAATAGCGGCTTTAAAAATTGATCCAAGTAATTTTTTTAAGGATATAGAAAATGCTCAAACCAAAAAATATATTCATATATCAAAAGAAGAACAACAATTAATAGAGAAGGAAGTAGATGCTGAAGGTTTCACGTACCATCATATATTTAATAAAAGTTTATCTGCTATAGGTTTTGAAGCTGTTATCTTAAACATAAGTCCTAATTCAAAAAGAGAAAAAGTAGTTACTGATGCTTGGGAATTTAAGTATATTATTAGCGGTAGTTGTACTTATTATATTGGCGAAGATAAAATTATTGTAAATAAAGGGGATTCGTTGTATTTTAATGGAAAAATACCTCACGTACCATTTAATCATACAGCACAAGATTGCACAATGCTTGTGCTGTATTTTTTTATTGATGCTGGTTAAATTTCTTATAAAACATCTTTTAGATTTACCAACGATTCTAAAATATAGGTTGGTTGTGGTTTTTCTAATTGTGTTTTTGTTTGTGCACCAGACAAAACACCCACAGTAATTCCGCAGCCTGCATTTTTTCCTTCTTCAATATCAATAGCAGAATCACCTGCTTTTAAAACTTTTGATGCATCTGTTACATTTAATAAGTCCATTGCTTGAAATATCATATCTGGATGCGGACGTCCTTTTACAACATCACTTGCTGTAATTAAAGCGTCATAATGTGTTTTTTCATTCCACTGTAACTTATCTAATAATAAAGTCGCTGTTTTTCTATCATAGCCAGTATTTAGAACTACTTTTATACCATCGGCACGCAAATCTAACAAAACATTTTCAACCCCTTTAATAGGTTTTACTGCTAAATTAATATAAGCTGTATCTAATAAACTTTTAAAATTTTCGAAAATAATTTGAGATTCTTTTAATTTATCAGACTTTAAATGTGTTAAAACATCTTTAATTGCTTTGTGCTTTTCTTTTCCTGCACCATATTCTAAAACAGTTTCTAAAGAAACTTCAACATTAAAATTTTGTATTGCTTTATGTAATGTTTTATAAACTACGTTTTGCTCATCTACTGTTGTTCCTGCCATATCAAAAACAACCATTTCTATTTCTCTCTTTGTTTCGCTCATCATCATTATTTATTAAATATTTTATTGATATTTTCTTTTGAAAACCCTGCACTTCCCGTCATTCCTTTTCCACCGATACCCGTTACAACATGAACATTATCACTTACGGCATATTCAAAAACATCTTTTTCTTTACATTGACTGTAAAAACCTGCCCATTTATACTGAATATCATAAGTTGGTAGCTCTATTATTTTTTTAGCTTCTGTAATCATATAATTGTCAATATCTTCATTTAAGTCAAAACCCAAATCATCGCTATTTTTTGCAGTGGCATATTCATGCGAATCACCCAAAATTATCGAACCATCCGTAGCTTGTTTAAATAAAATATGAACACCATATTTTTTCTGAAAACTATTAGGATCTTCTTTTCCTTTTATCTCATTCCATGAAGCACATTCTTCAAAAGCCTCGTACCTTCGGATTGTAGAACCTGTTAAAATAGAACCATCTAAAGTGAAATTTTTTTGAGGTTTGGTTTGCATCATTTGCAACTTAGAAACCACTAAATCACTATTATTATATATTGATGGATATAAAGTTTTAAAATCAACTCCGTTACAAATAATAACTTTTGATGCTTTAAATACCGCATCGATTGAAGATGTTACCACTACTTCATTATTTATTTCTGCTGTATTAATTACACTTGTGTTGTAATGAATATCAATATTTTTTTCTGCGGATAGAAAAGAATGTAAACGATGAATCATCGTTTTTGGTTCTACGGTTACCTCCTCTGGAAAAAACAATCCTGCTTTACAATAATCAGTACGTAACCCTGCGTATTTATCTAAACATTGTGCTTTTGTTAATAAATTTGAAGTATAATTATTGTTTTTATTAATTTGATGCAATTCTTCAATTAACTGAACTTCTTCATTATTAGAAGCTAAATAAACTGTACCATTTTGACGAACTGTTACATCAAACTGACTTTGAATTTCTTTATAAATAGACAAGCTTTCTCTTCCATAATTTTGCCATTTTTGATTCATTCCTGAAGGCACTACTTGTCCGAAATTGCGAACCGTAGCTCCTTGTGGTTTGTTATCTCTTTCTAAAATAGCTACTGATAATCCTTTTTTTGCTGCGTGATAAGCGTGAAAAGTTCCTAAAACTCCACCTCCAACAACGATTAAATCATACTTATTGTTCATATACTAATTCTTTTAATTGTACTGGTTTTTTGTACTTATTCTTAAAAAACTGAAAACTATAAATTGTTATTACTAATCCTATAAATGCTAAAAAATATAATGCTTGTGTAAAAAATGAAAGCCAAGAGATATCTCCTTTTCCAAAATTCTTATAAAGAAGAATCAAAATACTTCCTAAATATCCGAAGGCATCGGCTATGTAAATTAAGAAACCTACGTTTCCGTTAATTTTAAAAGTCGCAATCATTCTATCAAAGAAAATTCCGTTAAAAGGTACGTAACAACTGTATAATCCTATTCCTGAAACTACCATCCAAACCAATGGCGTAATAACTTGTTGTTGATATAAATATGTTGATACCAAAATTGAAATACATCCAATAATCAACACATAATGGTAATACATAAAAGCTTTATAATTTTTAGTAATACTACCTATCATCCCTAAAACAACTAATACAATAATAGCTATTGGTATTTCAGAAATACTATAAATAGAGGCATCTGTATACCCTAAAGAATCCCATATTTCTCTAGCAAAATTGTCTCTAAAATCTCTAATTGATGTTAATAGCATAAAGAAAAATACTATTAAAGTTAAAGGCAGTGCGTATTTTTTAAATAACAGCTTTCTTTCTTGTTTATTTAAAGGCTTTCTTACGGCTCTTAATAGTTTATCTTCTGTCGTTGGCGGTGGTAATTTCTCTAACAACCACGCAAAAAACAATAATGGAAGTATAAAAAATAGTCCTGTAATAAAGGGCATCCAATATTCATCAAAATGAAACTTATCTAATACCATTTTACCTATTGTTTTAACAGCTCCTGAGGAAACTATAAAACTAGAGGATAAGATTACTCCTAATAATTCGGTAGCTTTTCTTCCTTCTAGATAAGAAAATACAATTCCCCAAATCATTCCTAAGGGTAATCCGTTTAAAAATAAAAAGAGAATATTATAAGGTGCTGGAGTAACTGCAAAACCCAACAACGCTAATTCTGCTGAAAAAATAAAACCAACCAAATAAAGCATTCTTGTATGCGATTTCATTTCTGAAATTACTTTTATACCTACAAATTTTGATAACGTATAGCCAACCACTTGAGCTACTATTAATAAAATTTTATAATCTATGCCCCAAAAAGCTAAGTTTTCAAATGTGGCTACAGTAAAAGGCTTTCTAAAAGCGTACATACAAAAATAAGTACCAAATGCAGCAATAGAAGCTTGTAATAAAAAACGTAAACGCATGAGTTCTTTTTTTGACAGAAATTAGCTCTCAATTTCTCGAGAGCCTACTTCCGCGTTTAATTCAAAATACTTAAAGACTAAATTTAATACCAATGTTTCCTTTAACTCCGTAATATTCTACTTGTTTTGGGCGGTCTTGGCTTTTACCGTAATGATAAATCAGGGGATTATTTAAAATATTATTGAAATCAGTATAGATTGTCCATTTTTTCCCTATTTGATAAGATGCTGAAAAATCTAACGTATTATATTTTCCGTAATACACATCATCAATATCTCTTTCTCCGTAAGCAATGGCATATTTTCCTTTATGATTAAAAGCTATCCTTGTATTAAATCCGCCTTTTTCAAAAAATAATTGTGCATTAAACAAACTTCCCGCTTGATAAGCCATCGCTACTTTTCTACCACTTGCTTTTGTCATTTCAGAATCCATAAACGTAGCGTTTAATTGTGTTCCAAAATATTTAAAAAATCCTGGTAAGAAATCAAAACGTCTGTTAATTCCTAACTCTACACCACCAATCCATGATGTTGCTCCTCCGTTTACAGGGGTACTGAATTCAACACCTTCTTTACCGTTGTAAGTTCCTTGATAGGTATCATTATAAATAATATCTGTAATCGATTTATAAAAAACACCTGCGTTTACAACACCTACATTTTGGAAATAATATTCTCCTAATAAATCAAAATTCCATGAAAACGTTGGATTTAAATCAGGATTACCTCCTTTAAATTCGTTATCAAAAGATATAAAAGTTCCTGATGGAGAAATGTCTCCAAAATTAGGTCTTGAAAAACTTCTTGTTGCGGCAAAACGGATATTTAAATCTCTTTTAGGAGAATACTTAACGTGTAACATTGGTAATACTGCCCAATAATTTTTATTTTTTATCGACTTTGTTAAAACATCATTTTCAACAACATATCCTGATACTTTTGTTTCGGTTTTCGTAGCTCTTAATCCTCCTAAAATAGTCCACTTTTCAGAAGCTTTTAAAGTTCCCATACCGTAAAATGATAAATGAGTTTCATCAACATCAAAATTTCTTCCTAATCCACTATTATATTGTAAAGCTGATGAATCATCTTCTAAAACACTTAAATTTTCTTTGTTTGATGTCCAAAAATGATTCATTCCTTCGGTAGATAAAACAGGCCCAAAAGTTGATTGAATATTAGATCCCATTTCATTTAAATAATCTGCACGACCTGGTTGCTGAATAACATATTGAGAATAATCTGATAACGTTGGAGTTTCTCCTGCACCATTCCATCCGTAGTATAAATCTTCAAAAGTTGCTCTACGATCTTTATCTCTATATTTTGTTCCTACTTTAATTTTTAAGTTATCATTAATCGTATGTTCATAGTTTAATGAGGCTACTATATTATCTCTTTCTTTTATTGATATTTTATATAATTCTAAATCTGAGAATTTCATTTGTGTTGCATCCATCTTAAATTTATCATCGCTAAAAAAACCAAATAAAGCATCGGTATCATTATAATCTAATTTTCCGCCATCTGCTTTCCAATAAGCTCTATCATCTCCAGCTCCGCCACTTATTTTTGGTCTGTTATCTAAATAATCTGCATTAACACCAATACCATCTTGTTTAAACTTTACAACAAAATAGCTTTTATCTTGTGCTGTCGGAGTATTCCCATATTTAAATTCATTAGCATAAGAAGCAATACTCCAATCGAATTTTCCATTTTCAGTAAGATGTCTTCCTCCTATTTCTTTTCCAAAAAGCTCTGTAATTAATTCGTTATGTATATTTTGTAACTCTACTCTTGTGGTACTTGTTCCTGAATCGAATTTATCAAAACGAATTCTATGTTTATAATGCTCTTCAATATCCGATAATGTTCCATAAACTCCTCTAAAATAAATTTTATGAGCAGGTGTAAAATTATATTCCATCGCAGCGTTTAATCCCATGGTAACTCTTACACCGTTATAATCTCTTAATTCCATTCTAAAAACACCTTCGTCTCCTTTTCTACGTGCTTCAAAATTATCAGTACCCCAACTTCTATTCCAATACGAACCGTTTACGATATACCCGAATTTACCGTCTTTACTTTTGTTACCAATGGTTAAAGAAGCATTGTAAATTGGGTTACCAGATTTTTCATTAAAACCACCACCTATATTTACATTTAAAAGTTGTTTGCTTGGTGCTGTTTGTGTAATAAAATTTACACCACCACCGATTCCGTCTGATTCCATATCAGGCGTGTATGCTTTTGCTGCTTGTACGTATGAAATTAATTCTGATGGAAAAAAATCAAAAGCTGTTGCACGTGAAGTCGTTTCTTCTTCTGCAGTTGGGATTCTATTTCCGTTAATGGTAGTCGATGTCCAAAACGGAGGCAATCCCCTTACGGATACAAAACGTCCTTCACCTTGATCTCTTTCAATAGATAATCCTTGAATACGTTGTACTGTTTCCGCTGCATTACGATCGGGTAATTTACCAATACCATCAGAAGCAATCACATTCATTATACTCATTGATCTTTTTTGAATACTTAAAGCTTTCGCTTCACTATTTCTTCTTGATCCTCCATTAATTACAACTTCTTCTAATGCATTCGAAGAAGGTAACAATGCAATTACTCCTATATTTTTACTAGCACTACCAACAATAGAAACATCTACTATTTTTGTTTGAAAACCGATATAAGAGATCTCTAATACTACATTTCCTTGTTCAACTTTATTTATCACAAAATTTCCATCAAAATCAGTGTATACACCTTTTGTTGTTCCTGCTACTGAAATACTTGCTCCTGGTAACGGAAAATTACCATCAGTTATAATCCCTGTAATAACAGTTTCTTGTGAAAAAACAGCATTACTAATAAAGAGAATTAGTATCGTATTCAATAAAATTTTAAAATTATTCATTTGTTTAGTTTTACAATAATTAAATTACATGACGCAAATCACGTTATTTTTTTACTATTTGTAAACTTTTGAATATTAAGAAAACTTTTTGATAATGCTATTTTAGTGTAATAAAATTGTTAAGCAATAAAAAAACCTTAACTAAATAGTTAAGGTTTTTTTGCTTTTTGATTAAAATAATAATAAAATTAATCGAATTTTGTATCCATTTTAACGTAATCTAAAAACTCACGTTTTGTTTCTTTATTTTTAAATTTACCGCCAAATTCGGCCGTAACAGTACTACTTTCTATATCTTTTATACCTCTAGAGTTAACACATAAATGTTTTGCATCAATAATACAAGCTACATCTTGTGTTCCTAAAGCTTCTTGCATTGCCTGAACTATTTGCATTGTTAAACGCTCTTGTACTTGTGGTCGTTTTGAGAAATACTCTACAATACGATTCATTTTAGATAGTCCAATTACTTTTCCATCAGAAATATAAGCAACATGTGCGCGACCAATTATTGGTAGTAAATGATGCTCGCAGGTAGAATATACAACGATATTCTTTTCTACCAACATTTCACCGTAATTGTAATTATTATCAAACGTAGATGCTTTTGGCATATTTGCAGGATTTAAGCCCATAAATATTTCATTTACAAATGCTTTTGCTACACGCTTTGGTGTACCTTGCATACTATCGTCTGTTAAATCCATTCCTAAAGTGATTAAAATATCTTTAACACTTTCTTGAATTTTTTCTATTTTTTCTTCATCAGAAATATCAAAAGCATCCGCACGTATTGGTGATTCTGCCGATGTACTTATGTGATTCTCTCCTATCTCTTCTATTCTCTCGTCATTCATTTTGTTGCTACTCACTTCAAACATTTCTTTCAATTATTAGGGCGCAAATTTACAAATTAGTTGTTAATTTACTGTACTTTACTTATCAATTCATCTAAAGAACAAGTAGTTTGCTCTCCGTTTACCATATCTTTTAAAACAAACATATCGTTTTTAATAGTAGTTACCACATATTGTATGTCTCTACTACCAACGTATTTCCATTGTTTTTTCTCTTGTTTATTGCTTGTCGCGGTATCAGGGTACAACTCTGATTTTATGTTATGCGCTCTTAATTTCTTAATAGCTTTTATCTTCGATAGATTTTCTGCTTCATCAAAATTTAAAAATAACACTCTTGGTTTTGGCAACTCAACCTCTTCAAATAAATTTAATTCTTCCATTACCAAGTAAATTCTGTCTAACCCGAAAGAAATACCTACGCCACTTACATCCTTTAATCCGAAGATTCCTGTTAAATCGTCATAACGACCTCCGCCACCGATAGACCCCATTTTTACACCTTCTGGTGGTGCTACTTCATAAATGGCACCTGTGTAATAATTTAATCCGCGAGCTAAAGTTACATCTAACGTTAACGAAGCAGACGCCAACCCTATTTCTTCTATCATCTCTACAACAGTACGTAATTCTTGTACACCTGCCAATCCTTCATCTGAAGCTTGTAACATTTCTTGCAAAGACGCTAACTTATCTTGATTAGTTCCTGAAAAATTAAATAACGGATCTACTTTTACAATAGCATCTTCAGGAATTCCTTTTTCAAGCATTTCTTTTACAACTCCTTCTTTACCAATTTTATCTAACTTATCTAAAGCAACCGTAAAATCGATTAATTTATCTTTTGCGCCAATTACCTCAGCAATACCAGATAATATTTTTCGGTTATTGATTTTTATAGTCGCACCGTTTAAACCTAACTTACTAAAAACAGTATCATATAACTGTACAAATTCTACTTCTTGCAATAATGATTTACTTCCTACTACATCCGCATCACATTGATAAAACTCTCTGAAACGTCCTTTTTGCGGACGATCTGCTCTCCAAACTGGTTGAATTTGGTATCTTTTAAAAGGAAACGTAATATCGTTTTGGTGCTGTACCACGTAACGTGCAAACGGCACTGTTAAGTCGTAACGCAAAGCTTTTTCAGATATTTTTGAAGTCGTTTTAAGACTGTTTTTTTCTGTTAATAAAGCTTCGTCTACTTTTTTTAAATAATCTCCAGAATTTAAAATCTTAAAAATTAAACGATCTCCTTCTTCTCCATACTTTCCCATTAAGGTTGATGAGTTTTCGAAACTTGGTGTTTCGATAGGCTGGAATCCGAAATTCTCAAACGCGTGTTTGATCGTATTAAATATGTAATTTCTTTTTGCTACTTCACTTGATGAAAAATCTCTGGTTCCCTTTGGGATTGATGGTTTCATAGTTAATTATGAATTGTGGATTATAAATCGTGAGTTTTTCTCAAAACTTAAAATCTGTAATTTTTAAACGTTTGTATTCTGTTATTTAAAAGTAAGTTTTCACAAGAGTAAAATACTTAATCTAACTTAGTTGACAAATATCTGAATTTATAGGCGAATTATAAAGTTTTATTTACGCGTTTTAATCGATAAATAGCTGCGTTTAATTCAAACCCTAAAAGCAGTATAATTGCGTTTAACCACACAAACAACATTAAGATTAACAATGTACCAATAGAACCATAAAGTTGGTTATATGTTGCGAATTTTACCACATAAATTCCGAATAAATAAAAAGAAAATAAAGATAACACTGTGGTTAAAATTGCTCCTGGCGAAAAGAACCTCACTTCCCTTCCTTGTTTGGTTCCGAAACGAAAGAGTAACGAAACAATTGTAAAAATCATTATTAAGAATAATAAACCTCTACCCCAATAAAAAAAATCTAAATCACTAGTTTCTAACCATCCTATTTCATTGATTCTAGACAATGCTAGTTGGTAAAAAATAATAGCAACTACCGTTATTATCAAGAAAAAAGACATCAATAACGAAACACCTAGCGATACAATATAGGCTACAAAAACACTTCTAAATTCTGTTACATGGTATGAATATTCGAATCCGCCAAAAATGGCATTTACTCCGTTTGTCATTAAAAAAATTGACGCTAAGAATCCAAATGATAATAAACCACCATACTGGTTGTTAATAATATCTTTTAATACCAAATCTACAGCCTCAAAGGTTTCTGGAGGCAGCATTTCTTGAATTAACCAAAAGAGATTGTCCTGAAACCCATCAATAGGTATGTAAGGTATTAACGACAAGATAAATAGCATAAAAGGAAAAATTGCCATAAAAAAACTAAAAGCAATACCACCAGCTCTAGTAGTTAAAGCACCTTTTACAATACCAATAACATACATTTCTAGCAAGTCATATAAAGACATTCCTTCTAACCCTGGTATTTTAATTTTTTTCCAAAAACTACTAACAAGTTTAATACTGGTACTTTTTCTAAATTATCTTCTATTTGTTTTGTCATTTATTAAGTTTCGAAGATTTTAAAGTTCTTTTATTAATTACTATTCCGCTTTAAACTTTGGTAAAAGCATGCATTATTTACTTTAATAGTTAATATGTCTCTCTCGGTTTACCTCAAAAGCACATTAAAAAATAAAGAGTAGTCTTAACCTGAATCAAGTTCTCACTAAAACTATTCAATAACAATATTATGTTTTTGTAACAATCCTATAACATTCTCTTTTGAAAACTTTGCTTTTTTAAGCTTATTATTATCAGGATCAATACTAAAATTAAAGGCGGTTTTAAAATCTACCTTTTCTAATATTGAGCGATCAAATATGGCACTTTTTAAATCGCACGTATCAAAAAATGAATTTGTAAGATCTGTTTCTGTAAAATCAACCTCTTGCAAATTACAATTTACAAATTTTGTGTTTGGTATTTTTAACTTATAAAATGATGAGAAATTTAATTGACAGTCTTTAAAACTAAACTGCAATAAAAACGAATCACATTCATTAAATTTTACACCAATCATTTTACATTTTACAAAAGACGCTTCCTTAAAAGCGCTATTTGTTACAATGGTATTACTAAAATTACAATCGATAAATTCACATTCTACAAATTGGATATTTGACGCATGTACGTTTTCGAAACTACAGTTCTCGAACGTACAATTATCGTATTCCCCCTTTTTGATTTTTGTTTCGTTAAAATCAATTTTTGTAAATGTTTCGCTATCGAAGTAATCGTTCATTTTAAAATAACCTTAGGGTGTTTATGAGCACTAAAACATCTCGATACAAATTTATTCGTTCCTCTTAATTTACTCGATGTGACAACCTCACAATTGTAAGTATCATTTTTTTTTTAACACTGAGTAAAAATCTCTGCAAAAAATCATTCATTACCTAAGATTTACTCGATGTGACAACCAAACTATTGTAACCCTCTAGCCTGTAACATTGGAGCCGCTTTTGGATCTCTTCCTGCAAAAGTATTATACATTTTAGCGTAATCCATCGTGTTTCCTTTTGATAAAACTTGCTCGCGGAATTTCTGTCCGTTTTCACGCGTTAACAATCCGTTATCCTTAAACCAATCATAAGCATCGTGACTTAACATCTCTGTCCATAAATACGAATAATAACCAGCTGCGTAGCCACCGCTAAAAACATGTGCAAAATATGTAGAACGATATCTTGGCGGAACTTCTGCTATTTTTAATTTCATCTTTTTTAAGGCATCTTCTTCAAAATTAGCAACATCCTCTATCTTTTCATCAGCAGAAACAGTATGCCAATTCATATCTAAACTAGAAGAACATAAGTTTTCTATCATCGAATATCCTTGATTAAAAGTTCCGGCATCTTTAATTTTCTTTAATAAATCAGCAGGTATTACTTCTCCTGTTTTATAATGCACCGCATAATTATTTAATACTTCTGGATGTGTTGACCAGTTTTCGTTAAACTGAGATGGGAACTCAACAAAATCTCTCGCTGTACTTGTTCCTGAAATTGATGCATATTGTTGATTACCGAATAAACCGTGTAATGCATGTCCGAATTCATGAAACATAGTTTCAACTTCACCAAAACTAATTAAAGCCGGTTCACCTGCTGCTGGCTTTGGCGAATTACATACATTATATATTACTGGTTTTTGATTGCGTAACTTAGATTGTTTTACGAAAGCACTCATCCAAGCGCCACCACGTTTACTATCTCTCGCAAAGAAATCTCCATAATATAATCCTAACTTAGATCCATCTTCTTCAAACAACTCATACACCACAACATCTGGATGGTAAACCGGAATATCGGTGCGTTTTTTAAATGTAATTCCGTATAACTTAGTAGCTGCATAAAAAACACCTTTCTCTAATACATTTGTTACTTCAAAATAAGGCTTTACCTCCTCTTCATTAAGATTATATTTAGATTTACGCACTTTTTCAGCGTAATGATTCCAATCGTAAGCCGCTAATTTAAAATCGTTTCCTTCTTTTTTAATTTCAGCCTGAATTTCTTTAGTTTCTGAAGCAACTTTATCTAAAGCACCCGGAATTAATCCGCTAAACATTTTAAAAACCTCGTCTGGTGTTCCTGCCATTGTTCCCTGTAAACTCCAACTTGCATAGTTTTTAAAACCTAAAATCTGCGCTTTGTTTGCTCGTAAAGCAACCATTTTTTTAACCAACTCACTTGTATCGTATTCACCAGCATCTGATCTATGAATAGATTTTTCGAACAACTCTTTACGAACTTCTCTGTTTTCTAAAGTTTGTAATGATGGTTGTTGACTTGTATTAATTAACTGAATTTCATATTTACCGTCTTTATTTAACGACTTAATTTTTTCTTCAGAAAATCCTTTTAACTTTTCTTTATCAGTAATAACAACACCTCCTTTTTTACTTGCATCTAATAATTTTTTACCAAAATCATTTGCCAAGCTTGCTATTTCTGAGTTAATTTCTTTTAACTTCTCTTTTTTATCTTCTGATAAATCAGCTCCTGCTTTAGAAAAATTCTTATAATATTCTTTTACCAAATGTTTAGATTCAGCATCTAATTGTAAACTATCTACATTATTATAAACAGTTTTAATTTTAGCAAATAATGCGGTATTTAGTAAAATATCATCATTGTGTTTAGAAAATTTTGGCGCTAACTCTTTCTGAATCTCTTTAATTGTATCGTTTGTATTAGCTCCTGCTAATCCATAAAAAACAGCGGTAACTCCATCTAAAGTTTTACTACTTTCTTCTAAACTTAAAATAGTATTTTTAAAAGTTGCTGTCTCTGTATTTTCAACAATTTCTTTAATTGTTTCATTTTGCAATTTCATACCTTCTAAAATAGCTGGCATAAAATGTTCATTTTTTATCTTCGTAAAATCTGGCGCACCATAATCTAATGTGCTTTTAACTAATAACGGATTTTCTACAGCCATATTCGTTTTTGTTTCTTTTTTAGCTTCTTTAGTATTACATGAAATTGCCAATACTAAGGTTGCTAGTATAATTATATGTTTTTTCATTTTGATAAAATTAAATTAATCAACTGCTTTTAAACTTAAATCTAAATTATAAACCGAATGTGTTAAGGCGCCTGATGATATAAAATCTACACCACACTCAGCATACTCACGAATTGTTTCTTCATTAATTCCGCCAGAAGATTCTGTTAAGCAAGTATTACCTATTAAGGCAACCGCTTTACGAGTATCTTCATAATTAAAATTATCTATTAAAATACGATACACTCCTTCGTTCGATAAAATCTCTTTAATTTCTTCTAAACTACGCGCTTCTACTATAATTTTAATATCTAAACCTTTCTCTGCTAAATATTTTTTTGTTTTAGTAATTGCTGGTGTAATTCCGCCTGCAAAATCGATATGATTGTCTTTTATCATTACCATATCATACAATGCAAATCTGTGATTTTCTCCACCACCAATTTTAACTGCCCATTTTTCTATAGCACGAATACCTGGCGTTGTTTTACGAGTGTCTAAAACTTTTGTTTTTGTTCCTTCTAATAAATTAGCAAAAAACTTCGTTTTCGTTGCAATGGCACTCATACGTTGCATTGCATTTAACACCAAACGTTCTGCCATTAAAATAGATTGTGATTTTCCTGACACATAAAAAACAACATCCCCGTATTTTACTTCATCTCCGTCGTTAATTAATGTTTCTATTTGCAAATCAGCATCAACATAATTAAAAACCATTTTGGCAAATTCTACTCCAGCTATAATTCCGTCATCTTTAACCAATAATTTTGCTTTACCAGTAGCGTCCGAAGGAATACAAGAAAGTGATGTATGATCTCCATCGCCAATATCTTCGCGAATAGCATTAACAATAATTAAATCTAGTTCTTTATTAAATTGTTCTTTTGATATCATGTTTTCAATAATTCTGACGTAAAAATACTAATTCGTAGTGCATAATTCATAATTTTACAGCATGAAAATAAAACTAATAGCCATTGGTAAAACTGATGATAAAAATTTGATTCAGTTGATTGATAATTATCAAAACAGATTAAAACATTATGTTAAGTTTGAATTAGAGGTTATACCTGACATTAAAAATGTTAAGAATCTTAGTGAATCTCAACAAAAAGAAAAAGAAGGTGAATTAATTTTGGCTAAACTTCAAAACACCGATCAACTTGTTTTATTAGATGATAAAGGAAAACATTTTACATCTATTGAATTCTCTCAATATTTACAAAAAAAGATGAATTCAGGTATTAAACAATTAGTTTTAGTAATTGGTGGGCCTTACGGATTTTCGGATGCGGTATACAAAAAAGCAAACGGGAAGTTATCTTTATCTAAAATGACCTTCTCGCATCAAATGATACGTTTATTTATTGTGGAACAAGTTTATCGTGGCTTTACTATTCTTAAGAATGAACCCTATCATCATGAGTAATTGATTTTTCAATTTTGTTATATGTATTAAATAAAAATATTATATCAAGAGTTAATAAAGGAATTATTATAAACAAAGAAATTGGAGATAGTATGATTGTTACCAACATACATCCGTTTACAATTTTTACAATACCCGTAATTTGAGCTAATGAGCCTAAATTTTCTTTTAACTTTAAAACACCTAACCCCATAGTTAATTCTCCTGCTCCAAAAACTAACATTAACAAAACACTTAAAACAATATCTAAACTATTTAACAACCCAGGTGACGTTGTAAAAAAGGTGATTATAAGCATAACAATGCTTGTAACGATATAAACTTTAACCGCGATAATTAAAAAACTATTATTTAATTTTTTTGCTATTATTTGGTACCCTTTCAAAAAGTAAATTAATATTATAAAAAATGGGATTGCATAAAGTATTCTTAAAAAAAATATCTTCCCTTGCTTTACATGGTTAGCTACAAAATACGTTTCAAGAATTAATCCTATTAGAGTAATAACTAAGTAAAGAATTGCAAAAACTCTGCTATGCTTTAATATCTTTAATTCATCATTAGTCCATTCATTTTGTTTTTTTTTAGAAGGATTCTTTTTTTCTATTTCTTTTAAATCCTCACCTAAAACTTCTAAAATAATTTTAACCGTATAACTTCTAGGATTTACTTCTCCTGCTTCAATTCGCTGAATTGTTCTTACATTAATATTACATTGTTCTACTAACTCTTCTTGTGTTAATCTTTTTTCTTTTCTTAATTGAAAAATATACTTTCCTAATTCAGGTTGCTTCATAATATAAATATTTTTATCTATCATACAATGTTAACTTCTATTTTAATTTACACTAATTATTTTTATTGAATTTAACCCGACATTTACACGACAAATCATACATAACAATGCTTTTATGTCATTTTTTTGCAATTTACATTTTAATTACATCTCTTGATATTAATTACACTATCTAAAATGAATTATTAACCTAATGTTAAACAGATTTACAGAGGCTTTACGATTCTTAAGAATGAACCTTACCATCATGAGTAATTAAGCTACTTTTTCGGGCCCATAAAGTTCTTAAAAAAACAACTATTTTTTTATTTAAATTTTTGTAGTTTTGTCGCCCCAAAAAAGTGTATTAAATATTACAATAAATAAATCAAAATGAAAACATTAAAATTTTTATTAACCGCTGTTTTTTTCATCTTTTTCGTTAGTTTACAACAAGTAAATGCTCAAAACGAAATTAAATTATTAAAATCACAAGTAGAAGACAAAAAAGATCAAATTGACGCTAACGAAGAAGTTTTAGTTAGTGGTGTTAGAGCTTTAAAACGTGTAACTGCTAATTTAGAAGACTTCAAGAAAGGTAAAAACACTACTAAAGAAGAAATTAAAAGAAAAGAAAAGATTGTTTCAAGCATGCAAAGTAGATTAACTAGGTTAAATGCTCAAATCGACATGCAAAAAGATGATTTAGCTGCTATTGAAAGAAAACTAGAAAGAAAAACTAGAAAGAGCTCTCCGAAAGTAGCTAAGGTAGTTACTGAAAAAACCGTTGTAAATAACAGTGTAAACAACACAGTAAGCGAATTAGCTTTACGTAAAAAACAATTAGAAGACGCTCGTTTAAAGTTAGAAAATGATCGTAAAGCAAAAGAAATTGCTTATTTAAAACAACAAGAATCGTTACGTTTAGAGGCTGAAAAATTAAAACAATTAGACAACCAAATTAAGGCTGAAGAAAAATCTATCGTTAAAGAAAAAAGTACTTTAATTAGTGATTTTGAAGATGATATTAGTATTAATGAAGAAATTTTAACAAGCGGAAAAGAAGGTTTAGCTAGAATGAATGCTAAATTAGAAAAAGCTAAAAAAGACCCATCTACTTCTAATGAGAGTATTTCTCGTAAAGAAGCTATTATAGTTAAAATTAAAGATCGTTTAATTAAAATACAAGAAGAAATTAATGCTAAGAAATTAGAGCTAAATAAATTAAAAGGTTAAGAACTCTTAATTATTCCTTTAAAAAAGCCGAAATTTAGAAACATCTAAATTTCGGCTTTTTTATTATACTTAATTTATTATTTTTTTACCAATCTATAAATAACAATTATCTCTAAAATGGTTGTTGGTATTAGTAAAAAAGCGCCCACACCCGCTAAAAATAATGTAACCAAACAAACACCTAGTATTATCTCTAAAACTCCATTAACCTGAATTAAAGTACCTAATTTAGTTTTTAACTTCAGTAAGCTAGCTCCAAATATTATTTGAATTATTCCAAAAACTAACAACTCAACAACAGTTATTGTAACTATTAATCCATCAGAAAAATATATTAAAAAAATATCATACAACTCTGCTAAAACGTATGCTAACATAAAAATGTAAACAATAATTTCTAATAACTTATATGAATATAATTTTGCTATTTTTAAAAACCCCCTAAAAAATATTACAAATGTTATTGATGAAATTATTTTAATACTTGTATATGTTACTACACCAGTATAAATTTCGCCTTCAATATAACTATACAGGTCTATAGTTGTTTCAATAAAACCAAACACAAGATATATAATTCCAAAAATCCAAGCTGTGTTTAACACCTTTCTGTCATACTCGTTAATTTCTATATCATTTGTAAAACTACTTATATCAAAATCTGCTTCTAACGCCTCTAAAATTGTTTTAATAGTAAAACTTCTCGGAGAGGTTTCTCCGGCTTCTATTCTTTGAATCGTACGCACATTGATATTACATTTTTCTACTAGCTCTTCTTGAGTTAAACCTTTTTGTTTTCTTAATTCAGAAATTTTCTTTCCTAATGCTGGCTGTTTCATAATAAGTAAATTTTTATTTTCCATACAATCTTACTTTAGCTTTTCTTTTTTATGAAACATTTTAATTGATTTTAACCCGACATTTACACGACGTTCCTTTATTAACAACACCTACAGAGATTTGTTATTTTGATAAAAATAAAAATATTAATTACAAAGATGATAAAAAACAATACATTTGTTTACATTAAAAATTGATTAATGAAACTTGTTTTTGCCACAAATAATCTAAACAAACTAGCGGAAGTTAAAAAAATGCTTCCTAAAAATATTGAGCTATTATCTTTAAACGATATTCAATGTTTTGATGACATTGAAGAAACTGCAACCACTTTAGATGGTAATGCAAAAATAAAAGCAGATCATATTACCAGTAAATTTAACTTTAATTGTTTTGCTGATGATACTGGTCTAGAAGTTGAAAGCTTAAACGGAGCCCCAGGTGTATATTCTGCTCGTTATGCAGGTGAACCAAGTAATTCAGAAAACAATATGCAAAAAATGCTAACTGAGTTAAACGGAAAAGAAAATAGAACAGCACAATTTAGAACCTCAATATGTTTAAATTTAAACGGCAAACAGTTTTTATTTAATGGCGTTTGTAAAGGAAACATCTTAACTAAAAAACATGGGGAAAAAGGATTTGGATATGATCCTATTTTTCAACCTGAAGGATTTAAGCAATCATTTGCAGAGATGAGTTCTGAAGAAAAAAACACTATTAGTCACCGTGGATTAGCCATTAGAAAATTAGTTGAATTTTTAAAATCAATCAACTAATTGACGTCTTCTAAAAAACACACAAAATATTTTATTTTCTTATCAGTTATGCTGGTTTTTTTCTTATTATTAAATATTAGTTTAGGATCCGTATCAATTCCTATTGATGATATTTTTAACGCATTAATTGGTGGTGTTGCCTCTAAAGACAGTTGGCAAACCATTATTTTAAATTTCCGACTACCTAAAGCTGTTACAGCGATTATGGTTGGTTCTGGTTTGTCAATCTGCGGATTACTAATGCAAACCTTATTCCGAAACCCATTGGCTGGCCCTTTTGTTTTAGGTATTTCTTCGGGTGCAAGTTTAGGCGTAGCTTTACTTATTTTGGGCTCTGGCTTATTTGGCGGTATTTTTGTTTCAATTGCTTTTTCTAATTGGGCGTTAGCAATCGCTGCTAGTTTAGGTTCTTTCTTTGTCTTATTTGCTGTAATTATCGCAGCTAACAAAGTTAGAAACACGATGTCTATATTAATTATAGGTTTAATGTTTGGCTCATTAACATCATCAGTAATAAGTGTTTTATCTTACTTTAGTGAAGCCGAACAAATTCAACAATACATGTTTTGGAGTTTTGGTAGCTTAGGTAATTTAACTTGGACAGAACTTACTGTTTTCGGAATTATTTATAGCATTGGTATTTTAGGCACATTTAGTATTATAAAACCTTTAAATAGTTTTTTGCTAGGTGAAAATTACGCAAAAAGCTTAGGTATCAATATTAAAAAAAGTAGAAATATTATTTTATTAATCACCAGTTTATTAACCGGTGTTATTACTGCTTTTTCGGGTCCAATTGCTTTTATAGGCTTAGCAGTTCCTCATATTTCTAAAATGATTTTTTCTACTTCTAACCATAAAACACTTTTACCCGCAACAGCTCTTTTAGGAGCAATAGTGTTACTAATTTGCGATGCTATTGCTCAGCTACCTACAAGCGAGTTTACTTTACCTATAAACGCAATCACCTCTTTATTTGGTGCTCCTGTAGTTATTTGGTTGTTGGTACGAAAAAAGAAAATATATGTATAAATTTGACTGATTCTAAAAAACATATCGTTCTTAATATTGAAAACCTGGCAATAGGTTATAAAACAAAAAAGCAACAAACTGTAATTGCTTCTGACATTAATTTTTCTGTAGAGAAAGGAAAGTTTGTAGCTTTGTTAGGTAAAAACGGAATTGGAAAATCTACTTTACTGCGCACACTTTCTAAAGTTCAAATGCCGTTAAGCGGAAGTATAGAAATTAACAAAAAAAACATTCTTGATTATTCGCATCACGAACTAGCTACTTCTTTAAGCTTGGTTTTAACAGAGCGCTTACCTCAAAGTCAACTAACCGTTTTCGAATTAATCGCCTTAGGACGTCAGCCATACACAAATTGGATAGATAAATTATCAGCCAAAGATCTCAAAAAAATTCTTTGGGCAATTGAACAAACAGCTATTGAGCATTTAAAAGATAAACGTTTTTATGAACTAAGTGATGGGCAACTACAACGTGTTCTTATCGCTCGTGCATTGGCTCAAGATACTGACATCATTATTTTAGATGAACCAACTGCTCATCTAGATATTCATCATACCATTAAAATATTCTCACTCTTAAAACAGTTAGTCGAAAAAACAGGAAAAACTATTGTTATTTCTACTCACGAAGTAAACCTTGCTATTCAGTTAGCTGATGAGTTTATTTTACTTTCTGAAAATAAAATTTACAGCGGAACATCTAAAGAGTTAATCAATCAAAACGCTTTTGAGCAATTATTTCCTAAAGAATTGATAAGTTTTAACAAAACATTAGAACAATTCGTCATAAAGAAAAATTAAATTTGAATTTCTGTAACATTTCGTTACTTTTAGATACTAATCAAACCAAAATCTTAATTAAATATTAATGAAAAAACTACTTTATTTAGCAAGTGCTTTTGCATTTGTAGCTTGTGGAGCAAGTAAAGATACCGCTAGCACCGAAACTAATGACACTACTATAGATTATGCAGCGAAATATGCAAAAACTATTACAGCTAAAGATTTAGGAAAACATTTATTTATATATGCTTCTGATGAATTTGAAGGGCGTAATACTGGTGAGCCTGGTCAGAAAAAAGCTGTTAACTATTTAAGAGACTTTTATAAAAGCGAAGGAATTGTATCTCCTTTAGAAAATGATAACTATTTTCAAAAAGTTCCTTCTGCTTACTTAAGTAATAATCGTAGAGGAATGAAATTAAATGATTCTGAAAATGTTGTTGCTTTTATTAAAGGAACAGAAAAACCAGAAGAGATTTTAGTAATTTCTGCACATTTAGATCATGAAGGTGTTAAAAACGGAAAAATTTATAATGGTGCAGATGATGACGGTTCAGGTACAGTTGCCATTTTAGAAATTGCTGAAGCTTTTAAACAAGCTTATAACGAAGGTAAAAAACCAAAACGTTCTATTTTATTTTTACATGTTACAGGTGAAGAAAAAGGTTTATTAGGTTCTAAGTATTATACTGAAAATCCTATTTTCCCTTTAGCGAATACCGTTACTAATTTAAATATTGATATGATTGGTAGAGTTGATGACCGTCATAAAGGAAATCCTAATTATGTATATTTAATTGGTGCTGATAAGTTAAGTACTGAGTTACATGACATTTCTGAAGCAATGAATAATAAATACACAAATGTAGCTTTAGACTATAAATATAACGACGAAAAAGATCCGAATCGTTACTACTATCGTTCAGACCATTATAATTTTGCTAAGAATAACATTCCTGTTATTTTCTATTTTAACGGTACACATGATGATTACCACCAGCCAACAGATACTCCTGATAAGATTAACTACGAGATGTTAGAAAACAGAACTCGTTTGGTTTTTCATACAGCATGGGAACTTGCAAATCGCGAGAATCGTGTAATTGTTGATAAAGGAGAAACAACAAAGTAAAAAACATATTTTAGTATAAAAAACTCACCAAATTGGTGAGTTTTTTGTTTTTATACTTTTTTGAATTATGAATCTGTATTTCTTTTATTTAACTCCGTTTTTTAGGTTGATAAAAATAACCTCATCAAATTCCTCTTCTAAAAAGGTTATTGCTTTTTTACTTCGTATTCCTGATTTACAATACACAACTAAAGGTTTTTCAATATTTAACTCTTTAAATCGATTTTGTAATTGTCCTAAAGGAATATGCTGTCCGTTTATATGATGTTGTTCGCGCTCCCAATTTTCACGCACATCTAATAAATTATATTTCGGTAAATTCTTTTGAAGTTCCTCAAAAGTAATTTCATTCTTAACTGCTTTTATTCCGCAGAAAAAATCATAATCTTTTTCTAATGCTGTAACCGCTATATTGGTTGATTTCTGAAATTTCAAAATCATTTGACGCATAGTCAACGTATCATACATCAATAATTTATTGGCTAAAACCTCTCCTATTTCGCAAATTATCTTAATAGTTTCATTCGCTTGCAAACTACCAATAATCCCTGGTAAAACACCTAAAACTCCAATTTCAGAACAGTTTGGAGACTCATCTGGTTTTGGTGGTGTCGGATATAAACATCTATACGTAGCACTTCCTTGATAATTAAATACACTAACCTGCCCTTCAAACTTAAAAATAGCGCCGTACACCAATGGTTTTTTGGTAATTACAGCGGCATCGTTTGTTAAATAACGGGTAGAAAAATTATCACTTCCATCTACAATAACATCATATTTTTCAAACAATGAAATGGCATTTTTGTTGGTTAATTTTTCTTTATATACTTTAAAGTTTACAAACGGATTTAACCTAGATAATCGCTTTGCAGCTGTTTCAGCCTTCGACAAGCCAATATCATCAATGGTATATAAAATTTGACGCTGCAAATTACTTTGATCAATAATATCGTCATCTATAATTCCGATTGTTCCAACACCTGCTGCTGTTAAATACTGTAATACAGGGCAACCCAATCCGCCAGCACCAATCACCAAAACTTTTGCTTGCTTTAATTTTAATTGACCTGTTTCTCCTATTTTATCTAAAATAAGATGACGATTATATTGTTTTTGTTCTTCGTTGGTTAAATTCATTATTTTTCTATTGACTCAAAATGTGCCCAATCTTTCCAAACGACTTCTAAACCTTTATCTTTTAACATTTTTACCACTTCCGCTGTGCTTCGTTCATCAGAAATTTCAAACTGTTCTAACGATTGTGGCTCTACGGTATAACCTCCGGGATTCGTTTTAGATTCTGCGCTGATTGATGTAGCTCCTAAATTAACAATATTATTTCTAAAAATTTCACTTTCTCTGGTAGACATCGACAGTTCTACATCTTCATCAAGTAAACGAAAAGCACAAATTAACTGCACCAAATCTGTATCAGTCATCTCTACTTTTGGCTCTAATCCGCCAGAATGTGGTCGTAACCTTGGAAAAGAAATAGAGTACTTCGTTTTCCAATACGTTTTTTGTAAATATTTTAAATGCAAGGCTGTAAAAAAACTATCGGCACGCCAATCTTCTAATCCGAATAAAGCACCTAAACCTATTTTATGAATCCCTGCTTTTCCTAATCTGTCTGGTGTATCTAAACGATAATTAAAATTAGATTTTTTTCCCTTCGGATGATGTTTCTTATACTCATCTCTATGATACGTTTCTTGATAAACTAATACAGCATACAATCCTGCTTCAATTAACGATTCGTATTCATCCTGATCTAAAGGTTGTACTTCAATCGTAATATTTGAAAACTGAGAACGAATTAATTCAATTGCATTTTTAATATAATTAACACCAACTGTTTTATTCGCTTCTCCGGTAACTAATAATATATGATCGTAGCCTTTTTCTTTTAAGAAAGCCACTTCTTTTAAAATCTCTGAATCTGTTAACGTTCGTCTGGGTATTTTGTTGGTCATGCTAAAGCCGCAATACGTACAAATATTCTGACATTCGTTACTCAAATACATGGGCGCATACATTTGTATAGTATTGCCAAATCGTTTTTTAGTAAGCAAACTACTTTTCTGAGCTAATTGCTCGATATACGGTCGCGCAGCAGGAGATATTAACGCTTTAAAATCTTCTAAATCGATTTTATCTTTAATTAAAGCACTCTCAACCTCAACCGCTGTTTTATTGAAAATACTTTTTAAAGTATCTTCCCAATTATAAGTATCAAAAAGTTCTTTAAAATTACTCATAATTTAATTTTTTAATGCTGTTATCGTCATTGCGAATGAAATAAAATAGAATGGAGCAATCTGGATACTATTGTAAACGATTACTTCGTCGTGCCTCCTCGTAATTACATTAATTTAAAAACGATGTTAATGGGCTACTTGCTGCGGCTTGTTTTTGAACAGGTGCTAGTTTTGCTTCATACGCCATTCTCCCCGCTTCAACTGCCATTTTAAATGCTCTTGCCATTGCTACTGGTTTTTTAGAAACAGCTATTGCAGTATTTACTAAAACCGCATCCGCACCTAATTCCATTGCATAGGCAGCATGCGATGGTGCACCAATACCAGCATCTACAATTACAGGAACATTAGATTGTTCGATAATAATTTCTAAAAAATCTTGAGTTCGTAATCCTTTATTACTTCCTATTGGTGCGCCTAATGGCATTACACATTGTGTTCCTACATCTTCTAAACGCTTGCATAAAACAGGATCAGCATGAATATAAGGCATTACCACAAAACCTAGTTTAACTAATTCTTCTGCTGCTTTTAAAGTTTCAATAGCATCTGGTAATAAATATCGTGGATCTGGGTGAATTTCAAGTTTTACCCAATTCGTACCTAATGCTTCTCTAGATAATTCTGCCGCAAATACCGCTTCTTTTGCTGTTCTTACTCCAGATGTATTCGGTAATAAATTAATATGTGCATGGTTTAAATGTGTTAAAATATCATCATTTTCATCTTTAACATCTACTCTTTTTAAAGCAACGGTAATTAATTCGCTTTCGGATGCTAATAAAGAAGCACTCATTAATTCGGAAGAACTAAACTTTCCTGTTCCTGTGAATAATCTTGAGTTAAATTCTTTATCTGCTATTTTTAATATGTTATTCATTCTTTCTATTTAAACTACTTATCGTCCATTTTATACACTTGCTCTTGTGTACTTGGTGCACTTAAAATTTTATGAAAAACAGGAATACTTGTAAAATCATTGGTAATTGCTCCAGACGTTGCAACGCCATAAATACCTGAATGTACAATTGCTGCAACATCATCTAAAGTAATACCACCAATAGCAATTATTGGCGTTTCAGTATGTAGTGCTGTTAGTATTTTTTTGTAACCTTCTATTCCTAAAACCGGACTTAAATTCTTCTTAGTTTCTGTAAAACGAAAAGGCCCTAAACCTATATAATCTACTTTTTTTTCAATTAATTTTTTACAATCTTCTAACGTATTTGCTGTTCCGCCAATACTATAAAATTTACCCAAATATTCACGAACCTTTAAAGGACAAGCATCTGAAGCACCTAAATGAACACCATCTGCATTTACTTCCTTGGCTACTTTATAATGATCGTTTATAATTAATCTTGTTTGAAAATGACTTGTAATTTCTCTCGCTTTTTTGGCTGTTTCTAACAACGTTTTAGGATCTACCTTTTTTAATCGCAACTGTACCCACTCTACTCCCGAAGCACATGCTTTTTGAATATTATCTAAATGATCTTGAGGTGTTTCTCCTTGTGTTATATACTGTAATTTACTTATCATTTTATTTATATTTATGCGTTCCTAACAAGGAATCGTTCGAGTTTAAAAATTGTTCTGTATATTTTTTTGTGTTTTTACTGGCATCTTCTGCAGAAAATTCTAACGCTAAGTTAGCCGCTAATGCGGATGATAAAACACAACCACTTCCGTGTTTTTCGAAAACAGTATTTGCAATAGGCGGAATATTTAGTTTTACAATTTTACTATAATACACTTCATCCCATCCTTTTTTATCTTTTCTGTGTCCGCCTTTTAAATAGATATTTGTTTTTTCGGATATAAAATCAATTGTTTCTTCGATATTTTTATTCGGAAAAAGTGCTTTTATCTCCTCGTAATTAGGTGTTACAAAGTCACAGAAATTTAATGTTTTTTCTAAAATTTCTAAATTTTGATTTGTATGAAAATTAAATCCTGCGCTAGCTTTTAAAACCGGATCTAAAACTATTTTTATCTTCGGATTTAATTGTTTTAAAGTTTGAATTACTTCTAATAAAACTTCCCAAGATTCTATAATTCCTATTTTTACTACGGATATTGAAAATCGTTCAAAAAGCGTTGTTATTTGCGAAAGAATAACTTCTTTTTCAATCCAAACACAACTTTTAAAATCAATGTCATTTTGAATAGTTACGGCTGTACATACTGATAATCCGTATAAACCATGTGCTTCAAATGTTTTAATATCTGAAGTGATGCCTGCGCCACTTGATGGATCTAAACCTGCAATGGTTAGTATGTAGTTTTTTTTACTCAATATGCTATTTATTTTGATTTGTTTCTGATAACAATAGTTAATATAAAAATGTTCTCGATACTTTTTTATTTCGTTATCACTTCATAAAAACACTCGAACTGACATATAGTTCTCGACTGAGCTCGAACTAACAAACGAATAAAATCACTTCTTTGTATGTTCTTCATCATAACCTTTTATTCGTCATTGCAAATGAAATGAAGCAATCTATTATTACTCTAATAGATTACATCGTCGTTCTAAACTCTCGTACTGACATTTAGTTCTCGACTGCGCTCGAACTGAAAAATCAATAAAATTACTTTATTATGTCTTCTTCATAACAACCTTTTATTCGTCATTGCGAATGAAATGAAGCAATCTATTATTACTCTAAAAGGTTACATCGTCGTTCTAAACTCTCGTTCTGAAATTTAGTTCTCGACTGAGCTCGAACTGACAAATCAATAAAATTACTTTATTATGTGTTCTTCATAAGAACTTTTTATTCGTCATTGCGAATGAAATGAAGCAATCTATTATTACTCTAATAGATTACATCGTCGTTTCCTTCTGGTAATGACGCTTTATCTCTCTAAAACTTTCAACAGGATTTTCTGCATTCCATACGCCACCTAAAACACCAATTCCTTTAAAACCTAACTCGATAGTTTGTGCAATGGTTTCTTTATTAATTCCGCCCATTCCTACGATTGATTTATCGATATTATTTACATTAAAACCTCTTCCTTCATATCCTTTTTTAGAAATGGATGAAAAAACTGGACTCAATAAATGATAATCGAATTCAATATCACAAACTTCTATATCTTTAGGTTCGTGAAAAGAACTACTCATTGTTTTTCCTAACATATTTAATCCTATAAAATACCTGTTTCCGTTTTCTAAAGCATCTCGTCTTTTTTGTTCTTGAAAATGGATTCCTTTTAAATTAAATTCATTAGTTAATTCATGAAAATAATGTACGATTATCTTATTATGATATTTTTCATCAATTTTATTTAAATATGAAACATGCGCTTCTAAATCTTTAAACGGTTTTCTTAAATGATAGTATTCTAAACCTGCTTCAAATAATTGATGTAGTATTTCAATTTCGTTTGCTACATCTTTTTCTGGAGCTATAAGTACAATCATATTCGTTTAATTTAGTCGCTATTAATTTGGTGTAAAAATAACCTAATTTAATCTTGAAATAGCAGATTTACCTTATCGTTTACTCCTTGTTATTACGGTTACTATTTTTCGGGTTAGGGATTGCAGTGGTATCCTTTTGCTTTTTGTTCGTGTGAATTAATGTAGTAAAACGAAATAAATTTATATCGAGAACTTGCAAAAGATATAACGGAAAGCCCGACTACGCCTTTTTTCAAGGCGTAGGAACCTCCTCCTTCTTCTTCATTTCCTTCCTCTTCTTCTTACTTTTATTTTATAAATACACTTCTGAACCTTTTTCTTTAAACTCTTTCGATTTTTCTTCCATTCCTTTTGCAATCACTTCATTATCTACAATATCATTTACGGCTGCAAAATCGCGAACTTCTTGTGAAATTTTCATAGAACAGAATTTTGGACCACACATAGAACAAAAATGTGCAATTTTTGCTCCTGCTGCAGGTAAAGTTTCATCGTGATACTCGCGAGCACGCTCTGGATCTAAGCCTAAATTAAACTGATCTTCCCAACGAAACTCGAAACGCGCCATACTCAACGCATTATCTCTGTGCTGAGAACCTGGGTGTCCTTTTGCTAAATCGGCAGCATGTGCAGCCAATTTATAGGTCACAACTCCCACTCTTACATCTTCTTTATTTGGCAATCCTAAATGTTCTTTTGGCGTTACGTAACACAACATTGCGCAACCATACCAGCCAATCATTGCCGCTCCGATACCTGAAGTAATATGGTCGTAACCTGGCGCAATATCGGTAGTTAAAGGGCCTAATGTATAAAAAGGAGCTTCGTCGCAAAGTTCTATTTGCTTCTCCATATTTTCTTTTATCATGTGCATTGGCACGTGCCCTGGTCCTTCAATAAAACATTGTACTTCATGCTTGCGAGCGATCTGCGTTAACTCTCCCAACGTTTCTAGTTCAGCAAATTGTGCTTCGTCATTTGCATCAGCAACTGAACCCGGTCGTAATCCGTCTCCTAAAGAAAAAGCAACATCGTATTGTTTTAAAATCTCGCAAATATCTTCGAAATGCGTATATAAAAAGCTTTCTTTATGATGCGCTAAACACCATTTTGCCATAATTGATCCTCCACGAGAAACGATACCTGTAACACGTTTTGCCGTCATTGGCACGTAACGCAATAAAACTCCGGCGTGAATGGTAAAATAATCTACACCTTGTTCTGCTTGTTCAATTAAAGTATCACGGAAAATCTCCCATGTTAAATCTTCTGCAACTCCGTTTACTTTTTCTAATGCTTGATAAATTGGCACAGTACCCACTGGAACTGGCGAGTTACGAACAATCCACTCACGTGTTTCATGAATATTTTCTCCGGTAGATAAATCCATAATATTATCTGCTCCCCAACGACATGCCCAAACTGCTTTTTCTACTTCCTCTTCAATAGATGATGTAACAGCTGAATTACCAATGTTAGCGTTTATTTTTACTAAGAAATTTCTACCTAAAATCATAGGTTCTGCTTCTGGGTGATTTATGTTTGACGGAATAATAGCTCTACCTCTCGCTACTTCTGATCTTACAAATTCTGGTGTAATTTTATCAGGAATATTAGCACCAAAATGTTCGCCTTTATGTTGCTTTCTAATCTCTGTCATTTCATCTATTCGTTGATTTTCACGAATAGCGATGTATTCCATTTCTGGCGTAATCATTCCTTTTTTAGCATAATGCAATTGTGTTACATTTTGCCCTTTTTTAGCACGTAATGGTTTTTTTACTAACTTAAAACGCATATGATCTAAACTAGCGTCGTTTAAACGCTCATTACAATAATCCGAAGAAAAAGATGTTAATTGCTCTACATCTCCACGATCTTTAATCCATTGTTCACGAATTCTTTCAATACCATTATGTACATCTATTTCTTTATTAGGATCGGTATAAGGCCCAGAAGTATCGTAAACAGTTACAGATTCGTTTGGTGTTTTCTTTTTCGTCATAGAATCAACCGTATCGCTTAAAGTAATTTCACGCATGGCAACTTTAATTTGCGGGTGAATTTTACCGTTTACATAAATTTTTTGCGAATTCGGAAACGGATTTCTTGTAATTCCGTTTTGCTTTGGTGCAGTGTCTTTATTCTTCATAAGATAATTAATACGTTAGGTTTTAAAACAAAATCATCCTCCTTGGGTAGATTTTATTATTAAAATATCATCATTATTTTGAAGCAACTTTAAAGACCAATCAGCTCTTTTTATCACAGTACTATTTATAGCAATAGCAATACCATTCGTTTGAATTTTTAAATATTCAACGAGTTCTTGTAATGTTAAGGTTTCTAAAAACTGGTGGTTTTCTTGGTTTACTTTTATAGTAATCATATTTATAAAATATTACTGTAAACCAAATGGTAGTATTTCGATATGGTATCGAACATAACTTTTTCCTACGCTGGTATTAACCAAATCAGGTTCTAAGGATGTTTCTCAAACTAATTTAATAGCTACTCCTAAAGTTTACAAAACAAATGTATTATTATTTTTTAGAAAACGTATATTAAATTCATAAAAAACAAAAAAGCATTCAACCGAATAGAATAGTTGAATGCTTATATTATACTTATAAATTATCTATTTATAACTTCTGTATTTCTTTCGTTACTTCTTCAAGTACTTTAAATGCCGTTTCTGCCATTTTATTTCCTTTTAAATCTAACAACGGGTTTACTTCTACAAATTCTACACAAGCTACTTTTTTACTTGCTAATAATCCATTTATAATTTCAACGATTTCTTTATCATCAAATCCTTTTGGAACTGGTGTACCTGTACCATAAGAAATCATATCACAGTCCATCGAATCAACATCAAAAGACACATAAATAATGTCACAATCAGTTAATTTTTCCAACGCTTCGTTTACACAAATTTCTAATCCGCGATAGCGAACTTCGGCCACCATATAGTTTTTAATACCATATTTTGCCATTTGTTTTTCTTCTGGCTCTTCAGTATCTCTAACTCCGAAAAACACAATATCCTCAGGTAAAACTTTTTGACCTGGCATTCCGATATTTTTCATTCTATCCCACAAGTCGGCAGTTTCTCTACTTACATCGTTAATCTGACAATCTAAGTTATCATCTGAAATTGCTGCTCCTAATGGCATTCCGTGAATATTTCCTGATGGAGAAGTGTAAGGTGTATGTAAATCTCCGTGAGCATCAATCCAAACTACGCCAACTTTTTTATTAGGGTTCGCTGCCTTAACTCCACTTATAGTTCCTAAAGCAGACGAATGATCTCCTGAAAGAACTATCGGAAATTTACCTTCTTGTAAATTTACTTTTACATGGTTACTTAATCTTTTACATTGATTAAAAACACTACTTATTTGCTTACCAAACGAATTGTTTTTTTTGTTGTAAACAGATTCATTTTCTGTAATTACATCTTCAGATTCAAAACGATTAAAAAAATCATTGTTTTGATTAATAGCTGCAATTTCAATAGCATCAATTCCCATATCAGATCCACGTGTTCCTGCACCAATGTCTGATCTGTTTTTGATAATTTTTATTTCTTTCATCATCAATTATATTTAATAAAAAAATGCCATCTAAATATTAAATGGCATTTTTTGTTGATTTATCTTTTATTTACGTCTACAAAACTCCTAAGGTTTTCACCTACATAAATTTGACGAGGACGACCAATTGGTTCTTTATTTTCTCTCATTTCTTTCCATTGCGCAATCCAACCTGGTAAACGACCTAATGCAAACATTACTGTAAACATCTCTACAGGAATTCCCATTGCACGATATATAATACCAGAATAGAAATCTACATTTGGATATAATTTTCTATCTACAAAATAAGGATCGTTTAATGCTTCTTGCTCTAACCCTTTAGCTATTTCTAAAATAGGATCGTTAATTCCTAAATCTGCTAATACTTCATCAGCTGCTACTTTAATAATCGTTGCTCTTGGATCAAAGTTTTTATAAACACGGTGTCCGAATCCCATTAAACGGAAAGGATCGTTTTTATCTTTTGCCTTTGCCATGTACTTTTTAGTATCACCACCATCTTCTTTAATCGCTTCAAGCATTTCTAATACTGCTTGATTTGCACCACCATGTAATGGTCCCCATAGTGCAGAAATTCCTGCAGAAAGAGATGCAAATAAACCTGCATGAGACGAACCTACAATTCTTACTGTTGATGTAGAACAATTTTGTTCGTGATCAGCATGTAAGATTAACAATTTATCTAGTGCATTTTTTATAATTGGGTTTATGGTATATTCTTCATTAGGCTGCTCAAACATCATTTTCATAATATTCTCTACATATCCTAATTTTTTAGATCCATAGTTTAATGGTAATCCTTGTTTTTTACGCATTGCCCAAGCAACTAATACTGGGAACTTTGCTAAAATCTTAACGATTGCATTGTACATTTCTTCTTCCGAATCAACATTTACTGAAGATGGATTAAATGCTATTAATGCACTTGTTAATGATGATAAAACTCCCATTGGATGGGCATTCTTAGGAAAAGCTTCGATGATTTTTTTAATATCTTCATCTACAATTGCTTTTTCTCTAATATCGTTATGAAACTTTTCTAACTTATCTTTAGATGGTAATTCTCCAAAAATCAATAAATAAGCTACTTCTAAAAAATCTGCTTTTTCAGCTAATTCTTCAATAGCATATCCTCTATATCTTAAAACTCCTTCCTCTCCATTTAAAAATGTAATAGCACTTTGACAAGAACCTGTATTCTTATATCCTGGATCTATAGTAATAACACCTTCGGTTGCACCTCTTAACGTTTTAATGTCAATCGCTTTTTCTTTTTCTGTTCCTTCTATTATAGGGAACTCATACGTCTTATCACCAATTTGTAGTTTTGCTATATCTGCCATTTATATCTTGAATTTTATGATTGAACTGAGTTGCGAAGATACCATTTTTTGTAGTATTTTAAAAATAGGTTTTGATAGATTTTTAATATCAGAAAATAGAAATAGTTTATTATAAATCACTTAAAAAAACAAAACTTCATAAACATACTTTTATAAGGTTTTTATAGTATATAAATTTAATTAAAAATTGTTTTACACAAACTTAAATACGCTTTAAATTAACACTATAAAAAACTGATAACTAAAAAAATGTAATTCTGAAATAAATTCAGAATGACGCTCTGATAATTAAGTTATAATTCAAACTAAAAACCTATCTAAAAATTGGCTCATTTAGTTTTTAATCTGATTTTTATGAATGTTTTTCATGATTCTTTCCAATCCTTTTATAATTATACTCCCTGCACTTTTTGTTAAAGCCAAATTATCATAGTTTTCTGGAACAAAGACATTACCTACAACTGATTGAGAATACATTTCTTCAAGTAAATTTAAATCGTAAATAGTTACTGTTACCTCCCCTCTGTTTTCAGATGAAGACATTATATTTCCTTGTCCTAAAACACCAACTTCATCAGAAATAACAGTTGCATTAATCTTTATAAAAAAATCAGAACCGGTTCCGTTTTTAATATCTTTTAAATCAGCTTTACTTAGATCGTTATTTATATTGCTTGGCAATAATATACCTCTAGTTGTAAACGAATCAGAAAAACGATTTCCTAATAACTCAGTAAACTTTTCGGTCGCTATATTCGTTAAGCTTTCTTTTATACTTTTTGGAGCATCAATAGTATACAACAACCATTTACCTTTTTTGAAATCTAAACGTGAATTTACATTTCCTGAATGTGTGTACTTTGTAGAGTGACATGATGTAAAGGTTATAACTATTAGTAAGGCTAGTATCTTTTTCATAGGATTATTTTTGTGCTTTCTCTAAAATCAAAAACCTTGTTATCTAAATAACAAGGTTTTTATATTTATTTAAATCGTAAATTTTAAATTACTTTATTTTAAACGCTTTTTCTTGCGGATAATAAGCAACACCATCTAATTGCTCTTCAATACGCAATAATTGATTGTATTTTGCCATACGATCTGAACGAGAAGCCGAACCTGTTTTTATTTGGCCACAGTTTAAAGCTACTGCTAAATCGGCAATTGTATAATCTTCTGTTTCACCAGATCTATGGCTCATAACAGATGTATAACCTGCATTGTGTGCCATATTAACCGCTGCAATAGTTTCAGTTAACGTTCCTATTTGGTTTACTTTAATTAAAATTGAATTTGCTATTCCGTTTTCAATTCCTCTTGATAAACGCTCTACATTGGTTACAAATAAATCATCACCTACTAATTGTACTTTATCACCGCAAATTTCAGTTAAATACCTCCAACCTTCCCAGTCATTTTCATCCATACCGTCTTCAATAGAAATAATTGGATATTTAGCTGCTAACTCCGCTAAATAATCAGCTTGTTCTTTACTAGAACGTACTTTTCCTTTTGCGCCTTCAAACTTTGTGTAATCGTATTTACCATCAACAAAAAATTCAGCAGCAGCACAATCTAAAGCAATCATTACTTCTTCTCCGAACTTATAACCTGCATTTTTAGTCGCTAATGCAATTGTTTCAATGGCATCTTCAGTACCATTTAAAGTTGGAGCAAAACCTCCTTCATCTCCAACAGCTGTTGATAAATTACGGTCGTGTAAAACTTTTTTAAGGTTATGGAAAATTTCAGACCCAATTTGCATTGCTTCAGTAAAATTTTTAGCTTTTACCGGCATTACCATAAATTCTTGGAATGCAATTGGTGCATCAGAATGCGAACCTCCGTTGATAATGTTCATCATCGGAACTGGTAACGTATTTGCTGATACTCCACCAACATATCTATACAAAGGTAAACCTAGCTCGTTAGCTGCTGCTTTTGCTGCGGCTAAAGAAACACCTAAAATAGCGTTAGCTCCTAAAACAGATTTGTTTGATGTACCGTCTAAATCAATCATTATTTGATCAATCATATTTTGTTCAAAAACAGAAACACCTAATAATTCTTGTGCTATTAAAGTGTTTACGTTTTTAACCGCGTTTAAAACTCCTTTACCCATATAATCTTTACCGCCATCGCGTAATTCTACAGCTTCATGCTCACCAGTAGAAGCTCCTGAAGGAACTGCTGCTCTTCCCATAACTCCATTTTCTGTAGTTACATCTACCTCTACAGTTGGATTACCTCTTGAATCGAAAATTTGACGTGCATGAATGTTGATTATAATACTCATAGTTCTTTATTTTTAATACAGAAACCCGTGACTTTTCAATTCACGGGAATACTAATTTATATAGTTGCTAATTTACTAATTGTGGTTGATTTTGGTATATTAATCAATAATTAATTACGCTTCAACTTTTGCTTTTTTGATGTTTTCTATAAACTCATCAAATAAATATTCTGCATCATGTGGCCCAGGACTTGCTTCTGGATGGTACTGAACAGAAAATACATTTTTAGATTTCATTCTAATTCCTGCTACCGTATGGTCGTTTAAGTGTACATGAGAGATCTCAACATCTCCATGCTCTTCTGTTTCTTTACGATTAATAGCAAATCCATGGTTCTGAGAAGTAATTTCCCCTTTACCTGTAATTAAATTCTTAACAGGATGGTTTATTCCTCTATGACCATTGTGCATTTTGTATGTAGAAATTCCGTTTGCCAATGCAATAACTTGGTGTCCTAAACAAATACCAAATAATGGTAAATTTCTTTTAATGATTTCTTTTGCGGTGTTTTGTGCATCCACTAACGGCTCAGGATCTCCAGGTCCGTTAGAAATAAAATAGCCATCAGGATTAAAATCGCTCATCTGTTCGAAAGTAGCATTGTAAGGATATACTTTTATATAGGCTCCTCTTTTTACTAAGTTTCTTAAAATATTCTTTTTGATACCGATATCTAAGGCAGATACTTTAATTGGTGCATTTTCATCCCCTATAAAATAAGGTTCTTTAGTTGATACTTTAGATGCTAATTCTAAGCCTTCCATATTTGGAGTCGCTGCTAATTGTTTTTTAAGAGCATCAATATTATCAACTTCCGTAGAAATAATAGCATTCATTGCTCCGTTATCTCTAATATAAGCAACCAAAGCACGCGTATCTACATCAGAAATAGCAACTAAATTATGTTCTTTAAACCAGTCAAATAAATTTCCATCAGAATCTACACGAGAGTGTGTAAAACTAAAATTACGACAAATTAAGCCTGCTATTTTTATACCCTCAGATTCTACTTCCTTATTATTTACTCCATAATTACCAATATGGGCGTTGGTTGTTACCATAAGTTGCCCATAATAAGAAGGATCTGTAAAAATTTCCTGATAACCAGTCATACCAGTGTTAAAACAAATTTCTCCTGTTGATGTTCCCTCTATTCCAATAGACTTACCGTAGAAAATGGTCCCGTCTGCTAAAAGAACTAATGCTTTTTTACGTTGTTGATATTTCATTTAGTGTGTTGTGTAGTTTGTTTTGCAAAAATATATAAAAAAAGGGATAAACATTAAATGTTTATCCCTTTGATATAAATTATAAAAATTTTCATTTTTATTCTTCTTCTTGTGAAGTTTGAGTTTCAACTGCTGCATCAGTAGTTTTTGCTCCACCACGACGGCTACGACGAGTGTTCTTCTTAGCTTTGTTTCCTTTCGGGTTGTATAATTCGTTGTAATCAACTAATTCTACCATTGCCATAGGAGCATTATCTCCCTGACGGTTTCCTAATTTGATAATACGAACATAACCTCCTGGTCTGTCAGCTATTTTCACAGAAATTTCCTTAAATAATTCCGTTACTGCATCTTTACTACGTAAATAGCTAAATACTGTACGACGATTATGAGTAGTATCTGTTTTAGACTTAGTAATTATAGGTTCGATAAACGTACGAAAAGCTTTCGCCTTAGCAACTGTAGTGTTTATACGTTTGTGCTCTATTAAAGAACAACCCATATTTGCTAACATCGCCTTTCTATGCGCTGTTTGTCTTCCTAAATGATTAAATTTCTTTCCGTGTCTCATGACATTTGGTTTTGGCTTTCATCTTGCTACAACCCATTTTGGGGAGCAAAATATGAAAGGTTAATCTCTATCTAATTTGTATTTGCTTAAGTCCATTCCGAAATTAAGGTTTTTGTTTGCCACTAACTCATCTAATTCAGTTAATGATTTCTTACCAAAGTTTCTAAATTTCATTAAATCGCTTTTGTTGAATGATACTAAATCTCCTAAAGTATCAACTTCCGCAGCTTTTAAACAGTTTAAAGCACGAACTGATAAATCCATATCAACTAATTTCGTCTTTAATAACTGACGCATGTGTAATGATTCCTCATCATATGTTTCAGTCTGAGCAATTTCATCTGCCTCTAAAGTGATACGCTCATCAGAGAATAACATAAAGTGGTGGATTAAAATTTTAGCTGCTTCAGTTAAGGCATCTTTTGGGTTGATAGAACCATCTGTATCGATATCAAAAACTAATTTTTCATAATCGGTCTTTTGTTCTACACGAAAATTTTCAACAGCATACTTTACATTCTTTATAGGAGTGTAAATAGAATCTGTAAAAATTGTTCCTAAAGGTGCACCTGCTCTTTTATTTTCTTCTGCTGGTACGAAACCTCTACCCTTTTCGATAGTGATTTCAGCATTAAAACTTACTGATTTATCCAAGTTACAAATTACTAAATCTGGATTTAATACTTGAAAACCTGAGGTAAATTTCTGTAAATCTCCTGCAGTCAATTGTTCTTGACCTGATACTGATATAGATACTGTTTCTCTATCAGTTTCTTCAATTTGTTTCTTAAAACGAACTTGTTTTAAGTTTAAGATGATTTCTGTTACATCTTCTACAACTCCTTGAATTGTTGAAAACTCATGATCTACACCGTCAACACGTAATGATGTTATTGCAAACCCTTCTAATGAAGATAATAATACTCTTCTTAAAGCGTTACCAATTGTTAATCCAAAACCTGGTTCAAGAGGTCTGAATTCAAATCTACCTGTAAAATCAGTAGATTCAACCATTATTACTTTATCTGGTTTCTGAAAATTTAAAATTGCCATTGTATCTTCTTTTTAATTGTTATTTAGTTGCGCGGTTTATTAGTTCGAAGATGTACACATAAACCCTTTGGCTAAATACCAATATGAATAATTTATTATTTAGAATATAATTCTACGATTAACTGTTCCTTAATGTTTTCAGGAATTTGTAATCTCTCTGGTGCTTTAATAAAAGTTCCAGATTTTAAATCAGAGTTCCAGCTTAACCATTCATAAACGTTACTGTTTGATGCCAAAGCATCTTCAATAGCTATTAATGATTTAGATTTTTCTCTTACTGCAACAACATCACCTGCTTGTACACTATAAGAAGGAATATTTACTATTTCTCCATTTACAGTAATATGACGGTGAGATACTAATTGACGTGCTCCACTACGAGAGTTAGAAACACCTAATCTGTATACTACATTGTCTAAACGAGATTCACATAATTGTAATAAAACCTCACCAGTAACACCTCCAGCAGCCTGAGCGCTTTTGAATAAGTTACGGAATTGACGTTCTAAAATACCATACATGTATTTCGCTTTTTGCTTCTCCATTAACTGAGTTGCATATTCAGATTTCTTACCTCTTCTTCTTGCATTTCCATGCTGCCCTGGAGGGTAATTTCTCTTTTCGAAGTTTTTATCATCTCCGAAAATTGCCTCGCCAAACTTACGAGCAATTTTAGTTTTTGGTCCTGTATATCTTGCCATTTCTTATTGTTTTAGCAGGGGTTATGAATTAAGGCTTAATCCTTCGATAACCTGATTCCTACTTTAGTTAAAATATTTTATTTTTTGCGCGCACAAAAGTACACAAAATAAAAATATAAGCTGAAAATTAATTCAACTTATACTCTTCTTCTTTTTGGTGGACGACATCCGTTATGAGGAATAGGTGTAACATCAATAATTTCAGTTACTTCGATTCCAGCATTGTGGATAGATCTGATTGCAGATTCTCTACCGTTACCAGGTCCTTTAACATACACCTTTACTTTACGTAAACCTGCTTCTTTTGCCACGTTAGCACAATCTTCTGCTGCTAATTGAGCTGCATACGGAGTGTTCTTTTTAGAACCTCTGAAACCCATTTTACCTGCAGATGACCAAGAAATAACGTCACCTTTTTTGTTTGTTAAAGAAATAATAATGTTGTTGAATGATGCAGTAACGTGAGCTTCACCTACTGATTCTATTACAACTTTACGTTTTTTTGTTATTTTAGACTTTGCCATGATTATTATAGTTTTAGTAATTTAGTTTTCTAACCTTATAGTTTTACAACTACTATTAGATCTTTATTACTTATCTAACTTATTTTTTCTTGTTAGCTACAGTTTTTCTCTTACCTTTTCTAGTACGAGAGTTATTCTTAGTTCTTTGACCTCTTAAAGGAAGACCTAATCTGTGACGAATACCTCTTTGACATCCAATGTCCATTAAACGTTTGATGCTTAACTGAACTTCTGAACGTAATTCACCTTCAATAGTAAATGTTCCTGCTTGCTCACGAATCGCTGCAATTTGATCATCAGTCCAATCTTGAACCTTGATACTTTCGTCTACCTTTGCAGTTGCTAAAATTTCTTTAGATCTGCTGTTTCCTATACCAAAGATGTAAGTTAAAGCGATAACACCTCTTTTATTCTTTGGAATATCAATACCTGCTATTCTTGCCATTACCCTTGTCTTTGTTTAAATCTAGGATTCTTTTTGTTAATTACATATAATCTGCCCTTTCTACGTACAATCTTGCACTCGGCGCTTCTTTTCTTTAATGATGCTCTTACTTTCATCAGTGTGTGTTTTTAGTATCTGTAAGTAATTCTTGCCTTTGATAAATCATACGGACTCATTTCTAATTTCACCTTGTCTCCAGGTAATAATTTGATATAATGCATACGCATTTTACCAGAAATGTGTGCCGTTACAACATGGCCGTTCTCTAATTCTACACGAAACATTGCATTAGATAATGCTTCTGTTATTGTTCCGTCTTGCTGAATTGCTGATTGCTTAGCCATATTATTTTAATGATTTTCTGTTACTGTTACCTGATTTCATTAAACCGTCATAACGACTATTTAATAAATACGAGTTAATTTGCTGTATGGTATCTATTGCTACACCAACCATAATGATTAAAGATGTACCTCCAAAAAACATTGCCCAGTTTTGAGTAACTCCAAACTTTACAATAATTGCTGGTAATATAGATAAAGCTGCTAAAAATAAAGAACCTGGAAATGTTATCTTCGATAACACAGAGTCTAAATAATCTGCAGTTTCTTCTCCTGGCTTATAACCTGGAACAAAACCATTACTTCTTTTTAAATCTTCCGCCATTTTGTTTGTAGGGATCGTAATCGCCGTATAAAAATAACTAAAAATGATTATCAAAAGAGCAAATATAAGGTTATACTGCCATCCGAAGTTATCAGTTAAACTGTTTAATGCTGGAAATTTCTGACCTAATGCTACTGGTAAAAACATAATAGCTTGTGCAAAAATAATTGGCATTACACCAGATGCATTCAATTTTAATGGAATGTACTGGCGAGCACCGTCAACATCTTTAATGTCTGTAACGGCTGTACGACGTGCGTATTGAACTGCTACTTTACGTACTGCTGTAACTAATAAAACGGTTAACAAAATTACTACAAACCAAACTATTAATTCGATTAGAATCATCATAATACCTCCTGCTCCTGCTGTTTGTTTAGAAACTAATTCTTGAATAAATGCAGCTGGAAAGTTAGCGATAATACCTACAGTAATTAATAATGAAATTCCATTACCAACTCCTTTGTCTGTAATACGCTCTCCTAACCACATTGCAAAAATTGTTCCTGCAGATAATAGGATTATTGATGATACCCAAAATGTAGCTCCTGTTACTAAAAATGCTTCAGGTCCTAATCCCATTTGGTTTTGAATAATACCAATATAGGTTGGTGCTTGAAACAATGTAATAGCAATTGTTAGCCATCTTGTTATTTGTGTAATCTTCTTACGTCCACTTTCTCCATCTTTTTGTAACTTCTGTAAATAAGGTACCGCGATACCCATTAACTGTACTACAATCGATGCAGAAATATAAGGCATTATACCTAGTGCCATTACTGACGCTCTTGCAAATGCCCCTCCTGTAAATGCGTTTAATAAACCTAAAAGTCCACTAGAAGTACTGTCTTGTAAAGCTGATAACTGTGTCGGGTCAATTCCTGGTAATGGAACTGCTGCCATAAAACGGTAAACAGCGATTAAACCTAAAGTTAAAAGTAATTTCTCTTTTAACTCTTCTATCTTCCAAATGTCTTTTAACGTATTTATAAAATTCATCATTTACAATTTTCTTATAATGTAACTACTTCACCTCCTGCAGCTTCAATAGCCGCTTTTGCTGTTGCAGTAAATTTATGTACAGTTATGTTTAATTTAGCCTTTAACTCACCACCACCTAGTATTTTTACTAAATCGTTTTTACGAGCTAAACGGTTTTCTACTAAAACCTCTAAAGTAACTGTATCTGTAATTTTTCCGTTCTCTACTAATCCTTGTAATTTATCTAAATTAACACCAACATACTCTTTACGATTAATGTTTGTGAAACCAAATTTAGGTACACGTCTTTGAAGAGGCATTTGTCCTCCTTCAAATCCTATTTTACGAGAATAACCAGAACGAGACTTCTGACCATTATGACCTCTTGTAGAGGTACCTCCATGTCCAGATCCTTCACCACGAGCGATTCTTTTTCCGCTCTTAGTAGATCCTGCTGCAGGTTTTAAGTTGTGTAAACTCATCTTATATTGTCTTATTTAATTTCTTCTACAGAAACTAAGTGTGAAACTGTTTTTACCATACCTAAAATTGATGCTGTTGCATTGTGTTCTACAGTATGATTCATCTTACGTAAACCTAAAGCCGCTAAGGTTAATTTTTGACTTTTAAGGCGACCGATTTTACTTCTTACTTGTGTAACTTTAATTTTACTCATCGTCTTAAATTTTAACCGTTAAAAACTTTCTCTAAAGAAATTCCTCTTTGCTTAGCAATTGTTGCCGCGCTACGTAATTGTAATAAAGCATCAAAAGTTGCCTTTACTACGTTGTGAGGGTTTGATGATCCTTGAGACTTAGATAATACGTCTTTAATACCAACAGATTCCAATACTGAACGTACTGCACCACCGGCTATAACTCCCGTACCATGTGAGGCTGGCTTGATGAATACTTTTGCTCCACCAAATTTACCTTTTTGTTCGTGAGGTAAAGTTCCGTCTAAAAGAGGAATACGCACTAAACTTTTCTTTGCATCTTCAATTGCTTTTGCAATTGCTGAAGCAACATCTTTAGACTTTCCTAATCCATGACCTACAACTCCGTTACCATCTCCAACTACTACGATTGCAGAGAAACCAAATGCTCTACCACCTTTTGTTACTTTGGTTACACGTTGTACACCTACTAATTTATCTACAAGCTCTAATCCGCTTGGTTTTACTCTTTCTACGTTTTTATATCCTAACATAATATAATTTCTTAAAATTTTAAACCAGCTTCTCTAGCAGCTTCTGCTAACACCTTAATTCTACCGTGGTATAAAAATCCATTCCTATCAAAAGAAATAGTTTCAAAACCTTTTGCAGCAGCCTTTTCAGCAATTGCTTTACCTACTGCACTTGCAGCTTCTGATTTAGAACCAGATGTAATTTCTTTATCTCTTGATGATGCAGATGCTAATGTTACACCAGCAACGTCATCAATTAATTGAGCATAGATTTCTTTGTTACTTCTAAAAACTGATAACCTAGGTTTAGCAGTAGTTCCTGTAACAACTTTTCTAATTCTATACTTAATTCGTTGTCTTCTTTCAAGCTTTGATAATGCCATAATAATATCTCTTATTTATTATGCAGATTTACCTGCTTTTCTTCTTAATACTTCTCCTACAAACTTAATTCCTTTTCCTTTATACGGCTCTGGAGCACGGAAAGAACGAATTTTAGCTGCTACTTGACCAACTAATTGCTTATCAAATGAAGATAATTTAATGATTGGGTTTTTACCTTTATCAGATACTGTTTCAACCTTTACTTCAGGAGCTAAGTTTAAAACAATGTTATGAGAAAAACCTAAAGCTAAATCTAATTTTTGCCCTTGGTTAGATGCTCTATAACCTACACCTACTAACTCTAATTCCTTAGTATAACCATTAGAAACACCTTCAATCATGTTATTGATTAAAGCACGATATAAACCGTGTGCTGCTCTATGGTCTTTACTATCTGATGTTCTTTTAACTGTTAAAACACCATCTTCAATTTCTGCAGTAATTTCAGATTTTAACTCTTGAGTTAATTCTCCTAATTTACCTTTTACTGTAACCACATTTCCGTCTACTTTAACTTCAACACCTTGTGGTAATGCGATTGGATTTTTTCCTATTCTACTCATTGTACAAAGTGATTAATAAACGTAACATAATACTTCTCCACCAACGTTTTCAAGTTTTGCTTTTTTGTTTGTCATTACACCTCTAGATGTAGAAACAATAGCAATACCTAAACCGTTTAATACTCTTGGCATCTCTTTCGAACCAACGTATTTACGTAAACCTGGTGTTGAAATTCTTTGAATTTTTCTGATTACTGATTCTTTCGTTTCACGATCATACTTTAAAGCTATCTTGATTGTTCCCTGAACTTTATCGTCATTGAACTGGTAGCTTAAAACATAACCTTGATCGAACAAAATTTTCGTCATTTCCTTCTTCAATTTTGAAGCAGGAATCTCGACTACTCGGTGATTTGCTGCGATAGCATTTCTAACACGAGTAAGAAAATCCGCGATTGGATCTGTATACATAATTAATTAAATTTCGGTTTTGGTTTTCATTTATAGTTATTTCCAGTATGAAAATCAACTACCAACGAACCTGAAACCAGTTAATATTTATTTTTTGCTTTTCGGATAAAATATCATAAGCATTATACTGTTACACAGTATTTACCTACAAGACACAACATACCCTGTAAAAACAGTGTGCAAATATACATAAACTTTTTAAAAATCAAGCATTTAATACCTTATCATTTTGAGTCTTAATTTATTGGTGAAAAAATTAAATATATCAGCCATCAAAAAACACAAAATTGTACTGTTTTATAAACAAAAAAGCATACCACAAAAATGTGATACGCTTTTTTAAACTTTAATAAAAAGTGCTGTTTACCAGCTTGCTTTTTTAACACCTGGAATTAATCCTTGGTTAGCCATTTCACGAAAAGTAACACGTGAAACTCCGAACTGACGCATATATCCTTTAGGACGACCTGTTAATTTACAACGATTGTGCATTCTAACTGGTGATGCATTCTTTGGTAACTTTTGTAATGCTTCGTAGTCTCCAGCTTCTTTTAAAGCTTTTCTCTTCTCTGCATACTTTGCTACCACTTTAGCTCTTTTGCGCTCACGCGCTTTCATTGATTCTTTAGCCATGTCTTAGTTCTTTTTAAATGGTAAACCTAATTCTGTTAATAATGATTTAGCTTCTTTATCAGTGTTAGCAGATGTTACAAAAGTAATATCCATTCCACTAATCTTTTTTACTTGATCAATATTAATTTCAGGGTAGATGATTTGTTCAGTAATTCCTAAATTATAATTACCTCTACCATCAAAACCATTAGCTTTGATTCCGTTAAAATCTCTTACACGTGGTAAAGAAGCAGTAACTAATCTGTCTAAAAATTCGTACATTTTAACTCCTCTTAACGTAACTTTTGCACCAATTGGCATTCCCTTACGTAATTTGAAGTTTGCAACATCTTTCTTAGAGATGGTTGAAACTGCTTTTTGACCTGTAATTGTAGTTAACTCGTCAATAGCGTATTCTATTAATTTCTTATCTGCTATAGCTGCCCCAACACCTTTATTTACAACAATCTTTTGTAATTTAGGTACTTGCATTACATTACTATAACCGAATTCTTCAGTAAGAGCTTTTATAACTCTGCTCTTGTACTCCTCTTTTAATCTTGGTACGTAACTCATTGTTATATTGCTTTATCTGATTTTTTTGAAAATCTAACTTTCTTATCTCCTTCTACTTTATATCCAACTTTTACAGCTTCACCGTTTTCGATTAATGCTAAGTTTGATATATGTAAAGAAGCTTCCTTTTTTACAATTCCTCCCTGAGGATTAGCTGCAGATGGCTTAGTGTGCTTAGACACCATGTTAACACCTTCAACTAATACTCTATCTTTATCCTTAAAGATTTGTAAAACTTTACCTTCCGATCCTTTGTGATCTCCTGCTAATACTTTTACAGTATCTCCTGATTTGATTTTGAACTTTTTCATCTTAATGTCGATTTAAAGCACTTCAGGTGCTAATGATACTATCTTCATAAATTGCTTATCACGTAATTCACGGGCTACAGGACCAAATACACGAGTTCCTCTCATTTCCTCTGTAGGATTTAAAAGTACACAAGCATTATCATCAAATCTGATGTATGATCCGTCTTTACGTCTAATTTCTTTTTTAGTACGAACAACAACTGCGCGAGATACTTGACCTTTTTTTACACTTCCGTTTGGAGATGTAGACTTTACAGTTACTACAATTTTATCTCCAACGCTAGCATAACGCTTTCTTGTTCCTCCTAAAACTCTTATCACTAAAACTTCTTTTGCTCCAGTGTTATCTGCGACTCTTAATCTTGATTCTGTCTGTAACATATTATTTAGCTCTTTCTAAGATTTCTACTAATCTCCAACGTTTAGATTTACTCATAGGACGTGTTTCCATTATCCTAACTGTATCTCCTTCGTTGCAGTCGTTATTCTCGTCATGTGCAACATACTTTTTCGTTTTTAATACGAATTTACCGTACATTGGGTGCTTAGTTCTTTTTACCTCATTAACAACAATAGATTTCTCCATTTTGCTACTAGATACTACACCTATTCTCTCTTTTCTAAGATTTCTTTTTTCCATCTTTAAAACTGACTAGAATTATTGTAATTCTCTTTTAGTTAACTCCGTAGCAATTCTTGCTACAGTTTTTCTTAAGCTTTTAATCTGCATTGGGTTTTCCAATGGAGTTATGGCGTGAGCCATCTTAAGATCCGTATAATTTTTCTTTAACGTCACAAACCTTCCTTGTAAGTCAGTTGTGGTTAATTCTTTAATTGCTGATTGTTTCATAGTATATAGAATTAAGCGTTAAAATCAAAATCTCTTGCAATAACAAACTTCGTTTTTACTGGAAGTTTTTGTGCAGCTAAACGTAAAGCTTCTTTTGCAACATCCATTGGTACACCACCAATTTCAAACAAAATTCTACCTGGTTTAATTACTGACACAAAATGGTCAGGAGCACCTTTACCTTTACCCATACGTACTTCTAATGGTTTCTTGGTAATAGGCTTGTCTGGAAATATCTTAATCCAAAGCTGTCCTTCTCTCTTCATGTGACGAGTTGCCGCAATACGAGCTGCCTCTATTTGGCGAGAGGTAAGTAAATTCTGATCTAATGATTTGATACCAAACATTCCGTTAGAAAGTTGAGCACCTCTACCAGAGTTACCTTTCATATTTCCTTTCGCCTTCTGTACCTTACGGTATTTTACTCTTTTTGGCTGTAACATTTTTAATTTCTAATTTTAAAAATTATTTTCTTCTGCGAGGTTGTTGACGTTTGTTTCCACCACCTTTATTAGCACCACCTTTTTGCTTAGATAATCCTACTAATGGAGATAATTCACGTTTTCCATAAACCTCACCTTTCATGATCCATACCTTAATACCTAATCTTCCGTATTGTGTATGTGCCTCAACAAGTGCATAATCAATGTCTGCTCTAAAAGTAGAAAGAGGAATTCTTCCTTCTTTATAATGCTCAGAACGTGCCATTTCTGCTCCATTTAAACGACCAGAAATTTGGACTTTAATCCCCTCTGAATTCATTCTCATTGCTGCAGTAATAGCCATTTTTGTAGCACGCTTGTAAGAAATTCTATTTTCAATTTGACGAGCAATACTAGCCGCTACTAATGTAGCATCTAATTCTGGACGCTTAATCTCAAAAATATTAATTTGAACTTCTTTTCCTGTAATTTTCTTAAGCTCTTCTTTTAACTTGTCTACCTCTTGACCTCCTTTACCAATAATGATACCTGGACGTGCAGTAGTGATAGTAACGGTTACAAGTTTAAGCGTACGCTCAATAATTACTCTTGATACACTTGCTTTAAATAAACGAGCATTAATATACTCTCTTATTTTATAGTCTTCAGCTAATTTATCTCCGTAGTCATTTCCACCATACCAGTTAGATTCCCATCCTCTGATAATTCCTAAACGATTTCCTATTGGATTTGTTTTTTGTCCCATTTCTACTTTGATTAATTACTTTTATTTTTAGCTCCTAGCTCTAAAGTAACGTGATTAGAACGCTTACGAATTCTGTGTGCACGCCCTTGTGGAGCTGGTCTTAATCTCTTTAACATACCTGCGCTATCTACAAAAATAGACTTAACGAATAACCCAGCATCTTCGATACTAGCATCTTCATTCTTAGCTTGCCAGTTTGCTATTGCAGACATTAACAATTTCTCTAAGTTTCTTGATGCTTCTTTTGGACTAAACTTTAAGATTTGCAAAGCTTTTTCAACCTCTACTCCTCTTACTAAATCTGCTACCAAACGCATTTTTCTTGGTGATGTAGGACAATTAGTTATTTTAGCGAAAGCTTTAGACTTTCTTGCTTCTTTTAACTGTGTTGCCATGTTATGTTTACGACTTCCCATAATTTCCTACTATTTTTTACCTTTATTTTTTGCACCAGCGTGTCCTCTAAAAGAACGTGTTGGTGAAAATTCGCCTAATTTATGACCTACCATGTTTTCAGTAACGTAAACTGGTACAAACTGACGTCCGTTATGAACAGCAATTGTTTGACCAACGAAATCTGGAGTAATCATACTTGCTCTTGACCAAGTTTTGATAACTGACTTACTCTCAGTTTCAACGTTAGTTAACACTTTTTTCTCTAACTTATAGTGAACGAAAGGTCCTTTTTTTAATGATCTTGCCATGGTTTATTTCTTTCTACGTTCTAAAATATACTTATTACTAGCTTTAGTTTTAGATCTAGTCTTAAACCCTTTAGCTGGAATACCGTTTCTTGATCTTGGATGTCCTCCTGAAGAACGTCCTTCACCACCACCCATTGGGTGATCAACTGGATTCATACGAACAGCATTTGTTCTTGGACGTTTACCTAACCATCTAGATCTACCTGCTTTACCAGAAACTAGTAATTGATGATCTGAATTAGATACAACTCCGATAGTTGCCATACAAGTTAACAAGATTAATCTTGTTTCACCTGAAGGTAACTTAACTGTAGCGTATTTACCATCTCTTGCCATTAACTGAGCAAATGAACCAGCAGAACGAGCCATAACAGCTCCTTGACCTGGATGTAACTCAATACAAGAAATAGTTGTTCCTAAAGGAATTTCGCTTAAGTATAAACCATTCCCCACTTCTGGAGCTAATCCTTTACCTGAAACGATTACCTGACCTACTTTTAAACCGTTTTGTGCAATTACATAACGCTTTTCACCATCAGCATAACTAAGTAAAGCAATAAATGCCGTACGATTTGGATCGTACTCTATAGTTTTTACTGTTGCAGGGATACCTTGTTTGTTTCTTTTGAAATCAATAATACGGTATTTTTGTTTATGACCACCACCGATATTACGTGTTGTCATTCTACCCTGGTTGTTTCGACCTCCAGATCGTTTTTTCGGAGCAAGTAAACTTTTCTCCGGCTTATCAGTTGTTATGGTGTCGAACCCATTTACAACTCTAAAACGCTGACCTGGTGTTATTGGTTTTAATTTTCTAACTGACATTCTGTCTTTTCTTAAAGATTGTTATAAAAATCAATAGTTTCTCCTTCAGCTAACTGAACGATTGCCTTCTTGTATCCACTAGTTATCCCTGTTACTAAACCTTTTTTTGTGTGCTTAGTATTTCTTTGAATAGGGTAGTTCATGGTCTTAACAGACTTAATTGCTACACCATAAGTTGCCTCAACAGCTCCTTTGATTTCCAATTTATTAGCCTTACTATTCACAACAAATGCATAACGATTAAATACTTCGCTATCTTTAGTTGCTTTTTCCGTAATAATAGGTTTAATTAAAATACTCATATCTTTCCCTATTTACTTAAGTTAATTTGAATTCCTTCTAAAGAGCTTTCAGAAATAACTACTTTGTTAGCGTTTAAAACACTGTAAGTATTAACTCCTGTAGCGTTTACTACTTTAGATCCTTTTATGTTACGAGATGATAAGTAAACATTGTTACTTTCTTCTCCTAATACAAATAAAGATTTTTTAGAGTCTAACTCTAAAGCTTTTAAAACATTGATAAACTCTTTAGTTTTTGGAGTTTCAAAATTGAAATCTTCAACAACAACTAAATTGCTTTCTTTTGCTTGAATACTTAAAGCAGACTTACGTGCTAAACGCTTTAAGTTTTTATTCAATTTAAAAGAGTAGTTTCTAGGTCTTGGTCCAAACATACGTCCACCCCCTCTGAAAACTCCAGATTTGATTGAACCAGCACGTGCGGTACCTGTTCCTTTTTGCTTTTTAATCTTTCTTGTACTACCAGCGATTTCTGCTCTTTCTTTAGACTTGTGAGTTCCTTGTCTTTGATTCGCCAAGTACTGCTTTACATCTAAATAAATTGCGTGATCGTTTGGTTCAATACCAAATACCTCGTTAGAAAGTTCAACTTTTCTACCGGTATCTTTTCCTGTAATATCTAAAACTGCTACTTTCATTATTTTTCGATAGTTACAAAAGTATTCTTGTGACCAGGAATTGCTCCTTTAACTACGATAAGATTCTTATCAGCAACCACTTTTAATACTTTTAAATTTTGAACTTTTACTTTGTCTCCACCCATACGACCTGCCATGCGCATTCCTTTGAATACTCTTGCAGGATATGATGCAGCACCAATCGAACCAGGAGCCCTTAAACGGTTATGCTGACCGTGAGTTGCTTGACCAACACCGGCAAACCCATGACGTTTAACAACACCTTGAAAACCTTTACCTTTAGAAACTCCAGAAACATCTACGAATTCTCCTTCAGCAAAGTGCTCAACAGTAATTGAATCACCTAATTTATACTCTCCGTCAAATCCTTGAAATTCAATGACTTTTTTCTTAGCAGATGTACCAGCTTTTTTAAAGTGTCCATCTAAAGCTTTATTAGAGCTTTTTGCTTTTTTGTCATCGAAACCAAGTTGTAACGCACTATAGCCGTCTACCTCTTCGGTTCTGACTTGGGTAACCACGCATGGCCCTGCTTCGATTACAGTACAAGGAATGTTTTTCCCGTTCTCATCGAATAAGCTGGTCATACCTACTTTTCTACCTATTAACCCAGACATATTTGTTAATTTTAAGACGATAGATTTTATTTATCCAGCGCGTCTATTAATAAAAATTTTTTGAAACAAATGTTTCAGTTTTTTCCTTTTAAATTTCACACAAAAAAAAGAGCGAAAAACATCTTCACTCTGAATTTGTTTTTACCATTTTTCCTTCGCGAAACCCTCAGGACATGTTAAACACTGAACAAATCAGCATTTTTACACCACGAAACGTTAATTCCGGTGCGCAAAAGTATAAAAAACTTTCGGTTTAAAAAAATTAAACCGAAAGTTAGTTAATTACTTATACTTTAATCTCAACTTCAACTCCACTTGGTAACTCAAGTTTCATTAAAGCATCAATAGTTTTCGAAGAAGAACTATAAATGTCTAATAATCTTTTGTAAGCAGATAATTGAAATTGTTCTCTAGATTTTTTGTTTACGTGTGGTGAACGTAATACTGTAAAAATCTTTTTATTTGTTGGTAAAGGAATAGGACCGTTTACTACAGCTCCTGTTGACTTTACTGTCTTTACGATTTTTTCAGCAGATTTATCTACTAAGTTGTAATCGTAAGATTTTAATTTAATTCTAATTTTTTGGCTCATCTTAATATCTTATTAACCTTTAGATTTTGCAATAACATCTTCTGAAACATTAGAAGGAGTTTCTGCGTAGTGAGAAAATTCCATAGTAGAAGTAGCTCTACCAGAAGACATTGTTCTTAAAGCTGTTACATATCCGAACATTTCAGATAATGGAACTAATGCTTTTACAACTTTAGATCCAGCACGATCACTCATATCGTTAACCTGACCTCTTCTTCTGTTTAAATCTCCTACAATATCTCCCATGTTTTCTTCAGGAGTTAATACTTCAACTTTCATTAATGGCTCCATAATTCTGGCTTTGGCAGCTTTAGCAGCAGCTTTATAACCCATTTTTGCAGCTAACTCGAAAGATAATGCGTCAGAATCCACAGGGTGGAAAGATCCATCTCTTAAAGTTACTTTCATTGAATCCATTTCATATCCAGCTAAAGGACCGTTCTTCATAGCTTCTTTGAAACCTTTCTCTACAGAAGGAACAAATTCTTTAGGAACGTTACCTCCTTTAATTACAGATTCGAACACTAAACCTTGAACACCTTCATCAGCAGGCTCCATCGTAAATGCTATATCAGCAAATTTACCACGTCCACCAGATTGTTTCTTAAAAACCTCTCTGTGTTCAGCTGCAGCTGTAATTGCTTCTTTGTATTCTACCTGTGGCTGACCTTCGTTCACCTCTACTTTGAATTCACGTTTTAAACGATCAACAATAATATCTAAGTGTAACTCTCCCATTCCTGAGATAATAGTTTGCCCTGAAGCTTCATCTGTTCTTACTGTAAATGTAGGATCCTCTTCTGCTAATTTTGCTAAAGACATTCCTAATTTATCTACATCTGCTTTAGTTTTAGGCTCAACCGCAATACCAATTACTGGATCTGGGAAGTCCATAGATTCTAAAACAATAGGATGTTTTTCATCCGACAAAGTATCTCCTGTTTTAATTGATTTAAAACCTACTGCTGCACCGATATCTCCTGCCTCAATGAAAGGAATAGCGTTTTGCTTGTTAGCATGCATTTGGTAGATACGAGAGATACGTTCTTTTTTTCCTGAACGGTTGTTTAAAACATAAGAACCTGCATCTAAACGACCAGAATATGTTCTAAAGAATGCTAAACGTCCTACGAAAGGATCAGTAGCAATTTTAAATGCTAAAGCAGCGAAAGGCTCCTTTACATCTGGCTTACGAGAAATCTCTTCACCATTATCTGGGTTAGTACCAACGATTGCTTCCTTATCCATTGGAGAAGGTAAATAACGACAAACAGCATCTAATAAGAACTGTACTCCTTTATTTTTAAACGCTGATCCACAAATCATAGGAATGATAGACATATCCATAACTGCAGCACGAAGCGCAGCATGCACTTCTTCTTCAGTAATAGAGTCTTCATCTTCCATGAATTTCTCTAAAAGATTTTCATCATAAGCAGCAACCTCTTCAATAAGTTTACCTCTTAATTCAGCAGCTTCTTCTTTTAAATCTTCTGGAATATCAATAACATCAAATGTAGCTCCTTGTGTAGCATCATGCCATACAATAGCACGGTTCTTCACTAAATCTACAATACCTTTAAACTCATCTTCATCACCAATGTTCATAACAATTGGCACTGCGTTTGACTTTAACATATCCTTAACTTGCTGACATACTGCCATAAAGTTAGATCCTTGACGATCCATTTTGTTAACAAAACCGATACGTGGCACTTTATAGTTATCAGCAAGTCTCCAGTTAGTTTCAGACTGAGGCTCAACACCATCAACTGCACTAAATAAGAAAACTAATCCATCAAGTACTCTTAATGAACGATTTACTTCAACTGTAAAATCAACGTGACCTGGAGTATCAATAATATTAAAGTGATATCCTTTTGTTTCATCTGTAGATTCACCATTGTTTAATGGGAATTTCCATTCACAAGTAGTAGCAGCAGAAGTAATTGTAATACCTCTTTCCTGTTCTTGCTCCATCCAGTCCATAGTTGCGGCACCATCATGCACCTCACCTATTTTATGACTAACACCTGTATAATATAATACACGTTCTGTCGTAGTGGTTTTACCAGCATCAATGTGCGCAGCAATACCAATGTTTCTAGTAAATTTTAAATCTCTAGCCATTTCTTAGAATCTAAAGTGTGAGAATGCTTTGTTAGCTTCAGCCATCTTATGAGTGTCTGTACGCTTCTTAACAGCAGCACCTTCTTCCTTAGCCGCAGCTAAAATTTCAGCAGCTAAACGCTGTGCCATTGTTTTCTCATTACGCTTTCGCGTATATGTTATCATCCATTTAATAGCCATAGACACTTTACGGTCTGGGCGAATTTGCATTGGAATTTGGAATGTTGCTCCACCTACACGACGAGAACGAACCTCTACATGTGGCATTACATTTGACAAACCATCTTTCCAAATTTCTAAGGCTGATTTTTCTTCGTCAGTCTTTTTTTCGTTTACGATATCCATTGCATCGTAAAATACTTTAAAAGCTACAGATTTTTTACCATCCCACATTAAGTTGTTTACAAAACGTGTTACTAATTGGTCGTTAAACCTTGGATCTGGTAAAAGAACCCTTTTTTTCGCTTTTCTTTTTCTCATGTCTTTACATTAAAAAAGTTAATTGATTGTTTTTACTTCTTTGGGCGTTTTGCACCGTACTTAGATCTACGTTGGGTTCTACCCTCAACTCCTGCAGTATCTAATGCACCACGTACTACGTGATACTTAACTCCTGGCAAATCTTTTACCCTTCCACCTCTAACTAATACTATCGAGTGCTCTTGCAAGTTGTGCCCTTCTCCTGGAATATACGCGTTAATTTCGTTACCATTTGTTAATCTTACCCTTGCTACCTTTCTCATTGCTGAGTTAGGTTTCTTAGGTGTAGTGGTATACACACGCGTACAAACTCCACGTCTCTGAGGACAAGCTTGTAAAGCAGCCGATTTACTCTTCTTAGTTATTTTGGTTCTTCCTTTACGAACTAATTGTTGAATAGTTGGCATACTATTATTACTTGTTTTTAATTTGTACTAAAAATTACTCTCTTTAAAAGAGTGTGCAAATGTACAATTATTTTCTAATTATTCAAATATCAATGAGTTATTTTTAAAAAACAGATCCCCCTGCAAAAAATAAAAATTCTTACAAGTAGAAGCAAAAATTAAAAACCTTCAGTATACCCTACACCCAACACACTTACAACGAACACAATAATTTATGTGTTTTATTAAGAAATAATTAACTTTTATGTTGTTTAATTAAGAATTATTTAAGATTTTTGAACAATTAATTCAAACAATTATAAAATGAAAACGAAATTTAATGGGATTTTAACTTTCTTTTTAGCGCTACTTGTTCAAGTAACATTCGCGCAAGAAAGAACAATTTCAGGTGTTGTTTCTGACGAAACAGGTCCTCTGCCTGGAGTTAACGTAATTAAAAAAGGAACTACTGTTGGTGTAGAATCAGACTTCAATGGTAATTATTCTATCAGTGCTAAAACAGGCGAAGTACTTGTTTTTAGTTTTGTTGGAATGAAAACTGCTGAAAAAACAGTTGGAAGTTCTAATCAACTTAATGTATTAATGATAAACAACAACGTACTTGACGAGATTGTTGTTACTGCCCTAGGTATTAAAAGAGAAAAGAAAAGTTTAGGTTTTGCTCAACAAACTGTAGAGGCAGAACAACTTACTCAAACAAGAGAGGTTGACCTTAACAATTCTATCGCTGGTAGAGTTGCAGGTGTTCAAATACTTGGTGCTCCTAGTACTGGTTTTGGTAACGCCTTAGTAAGATTAAGAGGTGAGTCAGATTTATTATACGTGGTAGACGGAGTAAAAGTTTCTAGCTCATCTGATATTAACACGGACGATATTGAAAACTTAAGTGTATTAAAAGGTAGTGCTGCAACAGCTCTTTATGGTCCTATTGGTAAAAATGGTGTAGTTGTAATTACATCTAAAAAAGCTAAAAACGGAAAAACATCTATTGTTTTAGATCAATCTATACAGGTTTCTAACGTTTATGTTTTACCTGAATACCAGAATGAATACGGTGGAGGTTACTCTCAAGAGTTCTCTACCTTAAATGGTCAAAACATTCCTAATTATGCAGCAGATGCTTCTTGGGGCCCTAAATTAGATGGAAGATTAGTTAGACACTGGGATAGCTGGATTCCTAATAGTGCTGAATTTGGAGAGTTAAGAGCATGGTCTCCTAACGCTAATAACATTAAAGATTTCTTTAACACAGGTGTTACAAGAAATACCAACCTTGCTTTTTCTAAAGGAGGAGATGGTTATAATGTAAAAGCTTCTGTAAGAAATGTTGATATTGAAGGAGTTATACCAAATTCTGAAAGACAACTTAACCAAGTTAGTGTTCAAGCTAACTTTGATGTTAGTGAAAGATTAAATGTTTACACTAATATTAACTATCAAAATAGAACTACAGTAAACAACCCTACAGGTGGTTATAATGGTCTTGCTTCTGGTTTTAACCAATGGTGGCAAAGACAATTAGACATGGATAGAATAAGAAAAAATGACTTCCAAAATGATCAATGGTATTCTTGGAACCTAAGAAGTAATGCTGATCCTCGTCCATTATATTGGGATTCTCCATTTTTCGAGGTAGAGAACAATACTAAAAACCAAGTAAAAGATGCTACTTTTGGTAACTTTGGTTTAAATTATGAAGTTAATGATGACATAAACTTAAATGTAGAGTTAAGAAGAACTGTTAACACTTTTAAAAGTGATGCTAGAGTTGGATTTGGTGGTTTAAACCAAACTGAATTTACTGAACAAGAAAACACTTTAACGTCTTTCGAATTTTTTGCTGCAGCAACATATCAAAAAGACTTAACTGAAGATTTAGATTTAACTGCAACGTTAGGTACTGAGCTTAGAACTGATAAAGAAAGAAGAACAACTGCTACATCTGTTGGTGGGTTAACAATACCTGGTATTTTTACAATTGCATCTTCAAAAGATAGGCCAACTTATACTGCTTTCAATTCTCAAGCAAGAAACAATGGTTTATTTGCTACAGCATCTTTAGGTTTTAAAGACATGTTATATTTAGACGGTTCTATAAGAGGTGACTGGAACTCTAATGCTGATAATGAAAATAACAGAGTAATAACTTATGGTGTTTCTGGAAGTTTCTTGTTTAGCAAATTAATTGAATCAGAAGCTTTTTCTTTTGGTAAATTAAGACTTGGTTATGCTGAAGCACCTGATTTCCCAAGATTTGGAAGTACAACACAAACTTACACGTTAGGTTCTAACAATAATGGTGTTGTTCCTTTCTACAACAACTCAAATCAAGCTAATCCTTTTATTGAAGGTGGTGTGAGAACAGAATTTGAAGTTGGTACTGAATTACAATTTTTTAGAAATAGATTTGGTGTAGATTTTACTTACTTTAATAGAAAAGACAAAAACTTAGCTATTGATGTGCCACTATCTCCAGCATCTGGTTATTTTGGAGCTGCTGTAAACTCTGGTAAATTTACTAGTAAAGGTCTTGAGATTGCTTTAAATGCAACACCTGTTAGGAATGAAAATTTTGAATGGAACATTGGTGTTAACTTTGCTACATTAGAAAAAACTACTGATGAGTTATATGTAGATCCTGATACAGGTGAAGCTATTGAAAATGAAATTTTAGACACTACTTGGAGAGGTATTAATATTGAATCTAGAGTAGGTGAAGAATATGGAGCTATCTATGGTAGAAAAATAATTAGAGATGATGCTGGTAACCAGGTATTAAATAATCAAGGTGAAATTCAGTTTGAACAAAACCAATATTTAGGTAACTTACTTCCTGATTTTACTGGTGGTTTATCTAACAGAATTAAATACAAAAACTTTACATTAAGTGCTAATGTTGATTTCCAAAGTGGTGGTAAATTCTTCTCTGTAACTCAAATGTTTGGTAACTACTCTGGTTTATTAGCACCAACTGTAGGTAACAACGCCGCTGGTAACCCAGTAAGAGATGCCATTAGCGGAACGAATGTTCCTGCACCAACTGATGCAGATCCTTCCGCAACTAATGACAATGTAATATTTGGTGATTCAGCAAACGCAAACACAGGTGGTGTGTTAGTTAGCGGAGTTGATTCTACAACTGGCCAACCTGCTTCTTATTATGTTGAACCTCAAACCTATTACGGTAGTTTATTCGCTTTACATGAAAAGTGGTTATATGACGCATCTTACGTTAAGCTAAGACAAGTATCTTTAGGGTATGATTTACCTTCTACGATATTTGAAGATTCATTTATCGAAAGTATTTCTTTAAATGCTTTTGCTAATAACCTTTGGTTGATATATTCAAGCGTAGACGGAGTGGATCCTTCTGAGCTAGAAAACACTTCTGCTGGTGGATTACGTTGGGAAGAAGGTGGTCAGTTACCAAGTAGCCGTTCTTTCGGAATAAACGTAAAAGTTAAATTTTAATTAAAAATATTAAGAAAATGAATAAAAAATTCAAAAGCTTGTTAGCTACTGTAGCTGCCTCTGTTTTATTAGTAGGTTGTGAAAGTTACGACTTTGGTGACACAGGTGTAGACAAAAATAATCCTGTAGTAGCGATTCCATCGTCACTTTTAACAGGAGCACAATCAAAAATAGTAGGAACTGTAAGTTTAAGTTCAACTGCAACTCCTTCTTTATATGTACAGCATTTATCACAAACGCAGTACACTGAAGAGTCGAGATACCAAACTATAAACTATAACTGGAATGTTGTGGGTAGTGGTGCAGGAGTAGATGGTACTGTAAATTTTTACAACAAAGTATTTCCTAACTTGTTACAAATAATAGATTTAAACACTAATGAAAGCACAAAAGTTGCAGCAGCAGTGTATGGTTCTAACAACAACCAAATAGCTGTAGCTAAGTTAATGTGGTCTTATTATTTTCAATGGGCAACAGACCGTTGGGGTATGCTACCTTATAGCGATGCATTTGGAGGAAGATCTTCTTCAAAGTCTAAATATGATTCACAAGAGGATATTTACAAGGATTTATTTAATAAAATAGATGAAGCGTTAGCTCAAATGGATTCAGGTGATGCACCACAAGGAGATATTTTATTTGGTGGAGACATGGCTAAATGGACTAAATTTGGAAACACTTTAAAAATGAATATGGCTATTCGTTTAGCAAAAGTATATCCTGCTGCAGGTGGTTATGCTGCAACAAAGTTCAACGAAGCTATGGCAGGTGCTATATCATCTAATTCTGAAGATATTATGTTCCCTTCTATTGCTAATGATGCATATGACAATCCTTACCAGGATGATTATATTGATTTAGGAAGAACAGATGAATGTTTAAGTGATGTTCTTGTTGATAGAATGTTAGGTTTAAACGATCCTCGTTTACCTAAATTTGGTGAACCAGCTGCATCTACAGGAACCTTTGTTGGTTTACTTTACGGATGGTCTCAGTCAGGTACTATTCCTAATGCTGATGTATCTTTTATGAACGATGATCTAATTAAGAATAGTGAAAGAGATTTACCAATGTTTACTTATTCTCAAATCTCATTTAACAAAGCTGAAGCAGCTTTATTAGGTTGGATTCCAGGAAGTGCTCAAACATTTTATGAAGACGCTGTAAAAGCATCTATGGTGCAATGGTCTGTAGATTCTGCCGATGCAGATGCTTATTTATTAGAAGCAGATGTTGCATACAATGCTGCTTCAGCGATGAATCAGATAGCTGAACAAAAATGGTTAGCATTATTTTACCAACCTTATGAAGCTTGGGCTGAATGGAGAAGATTAGATTTCCCTAATTTATCACCTGCAGTTAATCCTTTAAACGGTACTTCTATACCTGTAAGACATGGTTATCCTACTGCAGAAGTATCTCAGAATAAAGCTAATTATGATGCTGCTGTCGCTGCTCAAGGCCCAGATGGTTTATTCACCAAACTTTGGTGGGACGTAAACTAAATACATCTATTATCTCTTTACAATAATTGCACCCAGTTCATTAAGGACTGGGTGTTTTTTTATCTATAAGAACAAAAATATCTCAAAAAAAACACCTGCAACTACCAATAAAACAAACATATTGTGTTAAAAAATTGTTTATTTAAGATAAAATTAGGACTTTAGCAGCTAATTAATTCAAATAATTATACAATGAGAACAAAGTTTAATGGAATTTTAACGCTTTTGCTAGCGTTGGTTGTGCAAATATCCTTTGCACAAGACAAAACAATTTCAGGTACCGTTTCTGATGAATCGGGTCCTTTACCTGGGGTTACAGTAATTAAAAAAGGTACAACAATAGGTACTGAAACAGATTTTGATGGTAATTATACTATTAAAGCAAATGTTGGAGATGTATTAGTTTACACTTTCGTGGGTATGAAACCTGCAGAGAAATCTGTTGGTACTAATAGTACTATTAATGTAATTTTAGAAACTGACAATTTACTAGAAGAAGTTGTTGTTACAGGTTACGGTACTTCTACAAAACAAGCGTTTACAGGTACAGCAAAAGTTGTTAAGAGTGAATACTTAGAAGCTAAATCTGTATCTAACGTTTCACAAGCTTTGGCAGGTGAAGTTGCAGGTGTTACCGTTGTTAACGGTTCTGGTCAACCAGGTAGTGCTGCTACAATTAGAATTAGAGGTTTTGGTACTATTAATGGTAGTAGTGCTCCTTTATATGTTGTTGATGGTGTACCTTATGTAAACAGTATAAGTAATATTAACCCTGCTGATATTGAATCAACTACTATTTTAAAAGATGCAACTGCAACTTCTATATATGGTTCTAGAGGTGCTAATGGTGTTATTGTTATAACAACTAAAAAAGGTAGAAACGGAGTTTCTAATATCTCTGTTGATATTAAAACAGGTGTTAACATGAGGTTATTACCTGCGTATGAAGTTGTAAAATCTCAAGATGAATTTATTGGACTTTCTTGGGAATCATTAAGAAACACAGGAGACTTCTTAGGAAGTTCTGATCCGGCTGCTTATGCAAATGCTAATTTATTCTCAGGAGCTGGAATTAGCCCTGACTACAATATGTGGAATGTTAATAGTGTAAGTGAACTTATTGACCCTACTACTGGTAAAGTTAGACCTGGTGTTACTCGTAAATATACTCCAGAAGACTGGTCAGATTATGGGTTTCAATCTTCTATAAGAACTGAAGCTAACGTAAGTATGAGTGGCGGTAATGATTCAACTACATATTTCTCTTCATTTGGTTATTTAGATGATGTTGGATATTTGGTGAATTCTGATTTTCAACGTTACAGCACAAGATTAAATGTAACGCATAAGCCTGCTAAATGGATCGAAGCTAACGCTAATATGGACTACTCTTATGCAGTGCAAACTGCTAACGGACAATCTGAAGATTCTGGATCAATTTTTTGGTTTACAGATAATATACCTTCTATTTATCCTTTATTTTTACGTGATGCTAATGGGGCTATCGTTAAAGATCCTTTTTATGGAGGTAATCAATATGATTATGGTCAGAATAGAGGTTTTGGAGGTTTAACAAATGCTATTGCTGACGCTAACTATGATTTAAGTCAAAATAAGCGTCATTCTATAAATGGTAATTTCTCTTTTAAATTTAACCTAACAGAAGATTTATCTTTCACTGCTAAATATGGAGCTAACTATTATAGCTTTATTGACGATAGTATCAACAACCCTTTCTATGGTTCTGCTGCAGGACAAGGTGGTAGTTTATTTAAAGAACAACGTCAAGCTTTAACACAAAACTTTTTACAAATGTTTAACTACAGTAAAAGTTTTGGAAACCATAACATAACTGCTTTATTAGCACATGAAAGTAATGAATGGAAGAGAGATCGTACTTTTATAAGTAAAAACACTGTAGTTAATTTAGTTAACGGTTTAGACAACCCAACTAACTATGTTAACGTGGGTTCTAATCCAGAAGGATATACTGAAGAGACAGGTTTAGAAAGTTATTTTACACAAGTAAATTATAGTTATAATGATAAATACTTCTTATCAGGTACTATTAGACGTGATGGTTCTTCTCGTTTTGCTAAAAACAAATGGGGTACATTCTGGTCTGCAGGTGCATCATGGATTATGAGTAAAGAAAACTTCATGAGTAATGCTAGTTTTGTAAACTATTTAAAATTAAAAGCTAGTTACGGTATAACTGGTGATCAAGGTGGTGCTGGTTTCTATTCTGGACAAAACAATTATAACATTGATAATTTAGATGGTAATATTTCTTTAATTCTTGGAGCTATTGAAAACCCAGAATTAACATGGGAATCTAGTAATATGTACCAAGTAGGTACTGAATTTAGACTATTTAATAACATTATTGATGGTTCTTTAGATTACTACATTAAAGATACTGATGATTTACTTTTTGATGTTCGTATTCCAATCTCAGCAGGTGATGCTATTTTAACTAAAAATGATGGATCAATTGTAAACAGAGGTTTTGAATTTGATTTAACTGGTCACATTATAAATAAAGAGAATTTTAAATTAGATTTATCTGTTAATGGTGAAATGTTAGAAAATGAAATAACTCAAATGCCTTTTGATACACCAGCAGGAAGAAATAAAATAATTGATATAGACGGTAACTTTGGTAGGACTGAAGGAAGAAGTAGATTTGATTACTACATGCCAGTATGGGCAGGTGTAGATGCTTCTAACGGTAATCCTTTATGGGAAACAAACTATGTAGATACCAATAGTAACGGGGCGTTTGACTCTGGAGAAGAAATTTTAGAACTATATGAATATAAAGTACTAAACCCTGACGCTACAATAGAACAAGCTCTTACGAGTGACTATACTGAAGCTTCAAATAAATTTGTTGGTAAATCTGCTATTCCTACTGTAAGAGGAGCATTTAGATTATCTGCTAAAATTCATGATTTTGACATTAGCTCTCAATTCGCTTATAGTTTAGGTGGTTATGGTTATGATGGTAACTACGCAAGCGTTATGGGTAATGATCAAGCAGGTGGTAACAACTACCATATAGACATCAGAGATAGATGGCAAAACCCAGGAGATGTAACAAATGTACCAAGATTATATAGTAACCAAAATATCAGAGTTACTAGTCAATCTACTCGTTTTTTAACAAAATCTGATTATTTAGCATTAAATAATGTAAGGATTGGTTATACTATACCGTCTAACTTCCTAAACAACACTGGTGTTTCTGGAGTTAACATATGGTTAGCTGGTGATAATCTTTTCTTATTAAGCGCTAGAGAAGGATACAACCCATCTACTTCATTAGTAGGATCTTCTGCAAGATACAGATACAACCCATTATCTACATTCACATTAGGTGTTCGTATAAAAATTTAATTTAAAAAATTTAAAAAATGAAACGTAATTTAATCAAAACAGTATTTGCTCTTACTGTAATTACAACATTATTTAGTTGTGGTGATGAGCTCTTAGACAAAAGCCCTACTCAATTTATAAATGTTGATGATGCAGGTGCTTCTGGTGCATTAAATCCTGTAATTTTAGAATCTACACTTAATGGTGTTTACTCTATGATGGTAAATGCTTTTACTGGAGGTACTACTGACCATAGTGATTTTGGTCAAAAAGGATATGATATATACACAGATTTTTTATCTGGTGATTTAGCTTTAACAGCAAACAACTATAATAGATATGGTGATTTTGCTAACTTACAATCTACCTTAGATTTCTCTAACAATGATAACTATATTCCTTGGAGATATTATTATAGAGTTATTAAGTCTAGTAATTTAATCATTGCTTCTCTTGGAGGTAATACAGCAATTCCTGACTCTGAATCTGCAAGACACTCTTTAGGTCAAGCAAAAGCTTTAAGAGCTTACGCATATTTTTACTTATCTCAATTGTATCAAGCAGAGTATAATGCTTCTGAAGCTATATTACCTTTATATACAGAGGTAAAAGACGTGGAACCTCAAGCTCCAATGAGTGAGGTGTTCGATCAAATTATTAGCGATCTTTCATCTGCTATTACTCTTTTAGATGGTTTTTCAAGAACTTCAAAATCTGCTGTAAATGCCGATGTCGCAAAAGGATTACTAGCATATACTTATGCTGCTAAAGGCGATAGCGCTTCAAACATTAAAGCTAAAAACTTAGCTAATGAAGTAATTGCAGGTTATCCTCTTATGGATGCTAGTGAAGTTACTGGAGGTTTTAATAACGTTGGTACACCAGGATGGATCTGGGGATTTGATGTTACTTTAGCTAACGGTTTAGATTTAGTTTCATGGTGGGGTCAAATGGATGTATTTACATACAGTTACCAATGGGCTGGTGATAAAAAAGGAATGGATGATGTTTTATATGCTTCTATAGATGCTAACGACATTAGAAAAACTCAATTTGATCCTACTAACGACTTACAACCTAGAAACAAGTTTTATAATGGTGCTAGAGTTATTGGTGGACAAAGGAACATTGAAGATGATTATGTATTCATGAGAGTTGCTGAAATGTATTTATTATCTGCTGAGATGTCAGCTAAAGAAGGTATGGATGGTGATGCTAAAAGTACTTTAAAGCAATTATTATCAAAAAGATATACTAATGCTGCTGATTATGCTTATGTTGATGCATTAGCTGGTAGTGCATTATTAGATGAAGTTATTTTAGAAACAAGAAAAGAATTATGGGGTGAAGGAAAGAGTTATTTATCTATGAAAAGGAATAAGCAAATGATGACTAGAGGTACTAATCATGTTTTTCTTTCTGGATTATCTATTCCTCATACAGATGAAAGATTAACTTATCCTATTCCACGTTCAGAAGTTCAAAATAACCCTTTTATTAACTAATAATATATATTTAGAAAGCTTTCTATAATTACAGAAAGCTTTCTATAATTATATTTTTTGAAAACCAATAATTATGAAAAAATATTTATTTTTATTTTTACTTTCTATCTCTTTTTTAACCTTTACTAGTTGTGAAGAACAAATTGAAACATCTGATTTAAAATATATCTCTTTTGGAAAAACTGATGTTTCTTTTGACGTATCTGAAGGGACAGAAGCTTCTCAAGAATTTTATTTCTACACTACAAATAAATCTTCTAGCGATAAAACGTTTAATATAGAAGTATTGGAAGCTAGTACTGCTGATGCAGGGTTTTATTCTATACCTTCTACTGTGACAGTTCCAGGAGGATCTAATAAAGGGATGATTTCAATTTCTATAACTGATGGGACTTGGTTAGATACAGACCAAACTATCATGTTAAGATTAACTTCAGATGAATACGCAGTTGGTCAAGTTGCTACTTACAATGTTTCTAGACTTTGTGGTGCAGGAACTGTAAAACTTGCAATGGATATTACTTTTGATGATGGTTATCCTGAAGAAATTGCTTGGAGAATTTTAGATGCTACAGGAGCAACTGTAATAGCAAGTGCTACTCCATTCGGTTATGGTGCATATGCTGATTTAGAAGACGGTATTTCTGTTGCTGCTGGGTGTTTACCTGAAGGAGATTATACACTAGAAGTATATGATTCTTATGGTGATGGAGGTCATGGTTACAGCGTTAAAGCCAACGGGGCTACTATCGCAACAATAGCGCAAGATAGTTTTACAAGTTCTGCAGCTATAGCTTTTACTTTATAATATTTTAAATATTTAAGCGAAAGAACCACCTCTAACGAGGTGGTTTTTTTTTACAATAAATTCAACTACATTTGCAGCATGGAAGAAAACACTACTATTTTTGGTATTAGAGCAATTATTGAGGCTATTGAAAGTGATGCATCAATTAACAAAGTATATCTACAAAAAGGACTTAGAGGCGAGTTATTTTTTGAATTAGATAAGTTATTACGAAAAAACAGAGTATCAACTAGTGTTGTTCCTATAGAAAAACTTGATAGATTGTCTAAGCACAGCAATCATCAAGGAGCTGTTGCTAAAATTTCTCCAGTAGATTTTAATGATTTAGAAACATTAATTGAAACTACTTTAGAGTCTGATAAAATGCCTTTATTCTTGCTGTTAGATCAGGTATCTGATGTACGTAATTTTGGTGCTATTATTAGAACTGCTGAATGTACTGGTGTTAACGGAATTATCATTCAAAAAAGTGGTAGTGCTCCTGTAAATGCTGAAACTATAAAAACATCAGCTGGTGCAGCTTTTAAAATACCTATCTGTAAAGTAGATCATATTAAAGATGCTATGTTTCAATTACAAGCGGCAGATATAAAAATGGTTGCTGCTAGCGAAAAAACAGAAGATTCTGTTTTTGATGTTGATTTAAATCAACCAATGGCAATTATAATGGGTTCTGAGCACAAAGGTGTAAGTTCTTCTGTTTTAAAAATGGTAGATTACAAAGCCAAATTGCCTTTACTTGGTGAAATTGAATCTTTAAATGTTTCAGTTGCCTGTGGTGTATTTCTATATGAAACACTAAGACAACGACAATAATATAAATAAAAAACCTGCTGTATAGCAGGTTTTTTTTATTCTTCTTTATAAAAATACTTATAATGTATTTCTGATAATTTAGTTAATTCAACCTCTTCGTTAATTTCAGGTGGCATATAATTACCTTCTTCATCAAACAAATCGTCAAAATCAGTTTTAGAAAACTGATATTTCTCTTTTACTATACCTATATTTCTATAAAAAACAGCTAAAATAAGGCCAGATATTAATCCAGAAAGATGTCCTTCCCAAGACATACCTTCTTTAATTGGTAATACATACCAAATCATACTTCCGTAGAGAAAAATTATAATTAACGAAACAGCTACCAATCGATAGTGTTTTCTTATTATTCCGCTAAAAAAAATAAAACTGAACAATAAATATACAATACCACTCGCGCCAATATGGTAGGAACTAGAGGCTATAATCCATGTTAAAAGACCTGTTAATAAAGCTCCTAAAGTTAAAACTTTTAGTGCTACCTTATTATAAAAATAAAAAAGACAACTAGAAAGCACAAATAAAGGCACCGAGTTATTAAAAAGGTGACTCGTATCACTATGTATAAATGGAGATGCTAAAACACCTCTTAAACCATAAAATTTTCTGGGTGCTACCCCATATTTATTAAAATTTAATCCGAAAGTAATTTCTACCCAATAAATAAACCATATTAGGAAAACAAAAATAACCGGAATAAGAAAAACGTTGTTAGAAAATTTTAATTGAGTATCTGTTTTCATCAGTATGAAAATAACAAAAATAAATCCAAACAACAATTTCGGAACATCTGTCATAAATCTTTTATATTTTTACATCATGAATGAACCTTTGGCAGAAAGAATACGTCCACAAAAATTATCAGATTATATTAGTCAACAACACCTGGTTGGCGAAAGCGGAATTTTAACAAATCATATTAAACAAGGCATCATTCCTTCTTTAATTCTTTGGGGACCTCCTGGTATCGGAAAAACAACATTAGCAAATATTATTGCCAATGAATCTGGCCGTCCTTTTTACACCTTAAGTGCAATAAGTTCGGGCGTGAAAGATGTTAGAGAAGTCATTGAAAAAGCTAAAAAAAGTGGTGGATTGTTTACACAAAAAAATCCTATTCTATTTATTGATGAAATTCATCGTTTTAGTAAATCTCAGCAAGATTCACTCTTAGCCGCCGTAGAAAAAGGATGGGTTACTTTAGTCGGCGCAACAACTGAAAACCCTAGTTTTGAAGTGATACCTGCCCTACTCTCTCGCTGCCAAGTATATATTTTAAATTCTTTTGATAAAAATGATTTAATAGCTCTTTTGAACAGAGCTATGAAAGAAGACGATCTTATATCACAAAAAAAGATAACTTTAAAAGAAACCGATGCCTTATTGCAAGTATCAGGAGGAGATGCTCGTAAATTATTAAATATTTTTGAATTATTAGTAGCCGCTGATGATGAGATTGAAATTACAAATGAATTAGTGTTATCTAAAATTCAGAAAAATACTGTTCGTTATGATAAAACTGGTGACCAACATTACGATATTGTTTCGGCTTTTATAAAATCGATAAGAGGTAGCGATCCTAACGGTGCTGTGTATTGGTTGGCTAGAATGATTGAAGGTGGCGAAGATGTGAAATTTATTGCCCGTAGGCTTCTTATTGCTGCTTCAGAAGATATTGGTAATGCAAACCCTACTGCCTTTATTATGGCCAATAATACATTCCAGGCTGTGTCTGTAATTGGTTATCCTGAATCTAGGATTATATTAAGTCAATGCGCTATTTACTTAGCTAATTCTGCAAAAAGTAATGCTTCTTATATGGCAATTGGCGAAGCTCAGAACTTAGTAAGAACAACAGGAGATTTATCAATTCCGTTGCACTTAAGAAATGCTCCTACAAAACTAATGAAAGATTTAGATTATGGTAAAGAGTACCAATATTCACATAATTATGCTGGTAACTTTGTGAATCAAGAATTTTTACCTGATGAGATTAAGAACACGAAACTATATGAGCCTGGTAATAATGCTAGAGAAAATCAATTTAGAGAATTATTAAAACAACGCTGGAAGGATAAATATAATTATTAAAAAAGAGCGCTAAAATAGTGCTCTTTTTTAATATTATTTTAAATAGAAATTAAAATTTAACTTCGTATTTCTCAATAACTTTTATACTTTCTTTATAATATTCTGCAATCCAAATACCATTATATTTGTATAAAATTCCGTTTTTATCCTTCAGTATAAAAACATCTTTAGCATTTGTTTTTAATATTTGAAAAATAACTTCTGGTTTTGTATTTACCAATTGAAATCCTTTAGGGGTTGATTGCGCATATAAACTTGTTGCTTTTGTTTCTTTAATATTATTTTTTACATCTATTTTAGGTTCTATAACTTTAATCTTTGAAACCGCTATAGGCGAAGATGCCTTTTCTACTTTAAGAGGTGTATAACTATAGTTTAAAGCTTCAATAGATTTAAAAGCATCACGTATAGATTCGTGATAAGCTTTCTTATAATCTTTCTGTTTACTTCTCCCTTCTTTAGATGAAAAAATAATATTGTTAAAACAATCCTTTAACTCTATCACAATTTTAGTAGTGAATAAACGTGAATCATCTTTAACAAAAGCTACTAGCCCTAAACATCTATCATTAGCTAAACCTAATGGGAATTCTTCTTCTGAAGATAACGCATTAAAATTTGCGTTATTAAACAAAAATTTAGTTAATGAACTTGTTTGATATTGATCCTCTTTTTTAACAAAATCAAATTTCTTAGGCACAATTACATACTTATAATTGTTAATGTTTTTTTGAGCAAAGATTGATGCTGATAGCATCAAAAAAATAAAAAGTAATTTATTCATGTTTATTATAAATTATATAAAAATTATTTTATAAATATTGTTTTAATTGTATTAATGATTGAATATTTATCACTCCTTTTTTAGGTGTAGTTTCATTTGTAAAATGAATCGCTAACATACCACAATTTAAAGCACCTAAAATATCTGCTTCATAACTATCTCCTATCATTATAGCTTCTTTTGCTATTGTTTCTGCTTTCATTAAGGCAAACTCAAATACTTTAGGGTTTGGTTTCTTAACACCCACACTTTCCGAAGTAATAACTTCTTTAAAATATGTATCTATTCCTGCTTTTTGCATCTTTAAATTTTGAACCTCTTCAAAACCATTCGTAATGATATGCAATTCATATTTTTGTTTTAAATACTCTAAAACCTCCACAGTTCCTTCAAACAAATGATTATAATTAGGTAAGTATTTAATATAATCTTCAGAAATGATACTAATTAAATCGTCTGATATTTTATAGTTTAAAGCATCAAAAGTTTCTTTTAACCTACCATATCTTAAAGTTGATTTAGATACTTTTTCATCTCTATATAGCTTCCAGTATTTTAAATTAATAGGTAAATAAATGTTTAAAAATTCATCTACGTTCAATTTTACACCCTGCTCTTCAATAATTTGTTTAAAGGTTAATTTTGAATTTTTATCAAAATCCCAAAGTGTGTGATCTAAATCAAAAAAAATATGTTTTATATTCATACTAATATAGTGCCCAAAAAGGGTTTTAATTAATTTCTAACTATTTTAAGCATCGAACTATATACCCGCCTCCAACCTTTCCATCGTTGATAATTACCTAAACTTTCATTATGAAAAACGGTAATAAAAAGTCCGTTTACAGCTTTTACTTCGTTTTTAAGATCTCTAATTTTACCTAATGACTGTTTCGGTGTCAGCTTCAGGTAATCATTTAAAGTTGTATCAATTAAAGCAAACGGAAATACTTTTAAAGGTGTTTGAATTTCAAATTCTAAATCGTAAAAATAAAAAGGAGTACAGGTTCCTGCCCTAAAACCAGTATGACTTGCATATCCCATCGAATAATCTTCCTCTATCTCTAAATCGATTAAATTCTGATATGTTTCAGGCAAAGATAATCGTAAATAATGCTGTCGTGAACGGCGTATTGGCATATTTATAATGTTTTCTAACCGTTCTTTTTCTTTCTTTAACATATCACTATTATTCATAGTGTAATATGATGGGTGTAAACCTACCCGAGCATAATCTACCGTGTCTTTTATTAAGAGCTTAAACTTTCTTTTTGATGCTGATACATTGGTATCAAAAGTAGTATAATCACCTATTAGGAAGAAAAAAATAGTTCTTACTTCATATATTTTTTTTAACTCTATTATTGATTTAAAAGTATTAAAAGGATCTCTTTTTATATTAAACAAAACTGCTAACCTATCCCAAATTGTAAATATTTTTAAATGTGATGCATCTTTTAAAAACCCACCTACAGTTCTAACAAAACTTTTATACTTGTATGCAAAAGCATTGTCTACATCAACTGTAGAGATGTATTGATATTTTCTTACAGAATGCTCATAATCGGGGAACTTAACTTTTAAAGTTTCTAAAAATTTATATGCCCAAATATCAACTACTGGCTTTTCTAAAAAACCATGTTTAAAAGCAATACTATTTTTTGCCGTAAATCGTCCATGTTCATCTTTTACTTGTGGTAAATACTCTTCATATCTAGATACCAAATAAAAGCTTGCAGCAAAAATATCAAAAGGTATTTCTGATTGTTCGTCTGTTGGAAAAAAGCAAGGAATATCATCCCATTTTTTAAAAATCACTTCAAAATCTTTCACTCCTTGCTGAAACAATAATTCGTTACTTTTTACAAAAAACTCTTTTCCTAAAGCTACGTTTGTATACGAAAACTTAGGTCCATTATACGCAACAAACTCTTCTACTTTACCTGTAAAATCGATAGGAATTTGCAGTATGCGTGTAAAAATATGCTTAAAAACATACCGAACACGAGGCGTAATTTTATGAGTATAAATAAGTATCATAGTATTAAAGATATGTGCAAACTACTATAGTATACCTTCGTCTGCAAAGCTAAAATACGTTTTTTCAGTAATTATTAAATGGTCTAAGAGTTTTATATCTAAAGTAGCTCCAGCTTCTTTAATTTTATTGGTAAGTTCAATATCTGATTTACTAGGGCTTAATTTTCCTGACGGATGATTATGAGATACAATAATACCTACTGCTGATAACTTTAATGCCTTTTGATATAACAATCGTACATCTACCAAAGTTGCCGTAAAACCTCCTTTACTTAATTGATGTTTTGCTAATATTTTATTTGAATTATTTAAATACAACACCCAAAACTCTTCATGTTCTAAATCTCCTAAAAACGGTTGTAATATGGTAGCGACGTCTAATGAGCTTTTTATTTTTGAAACCGTATTACTTTCTTTAAACTGTCTTCTTTTCCCGAACTCTAAGGCTGTTATTATTGAAATTGCCTTTGCCTCCCCTATTCCTTTAAATTCCATTAATTCTTCAATAGATAATTTTGCTAAAGTGTTTAAATCATGATTTACGGATGCTAATATTTTTTGAGACAATGCAACAGCACTTTCTTCTCTATTACCCGAGCCTATTAAAATAGCAACCAACTCTGCATCCGATAAAACAGATTTACCTTTTAGCATTAATTTTTCACGAGGCCTATCATCTAAAGCCCAAGATTTAATTGATATCTTTTTCATCTATTACAGTATCAGAATTATAGATAAATATAATTCATTTTTTGCACAACCAAAAGAAGCACAGTATCTTTGCATTCTATCATTTTTCAAACTTACATATGAAAATTATAATAGCCGGAGCAGGAAGCGTAGGTTTTCACTTGGCTAAACTCCTTTCTTACGAATCTCAAGATACTTTTGTGATTGATTTTGACGGCGAAAAGCTGAATTATATCAATAATCATTTAGATGTAATTACCAAAAAAGGAGATGCAACTTCTATTAAGTTATTAAAAGAAATTGGTATTGGTTCTGCTGATTTATTATTGGCTGTTACCGAGAGTCAAAACACCAACTTCGCCATATCTGTAATAGGTAAAGCATTAGGTGTAAAAAAGACAATTGCAAGAATAAACAACCCCGAGTTTTTAAAAAATGATAGTATCAATTTTAAAGATTTTGGAGTAGATTTCATGATTTCTCCAGAAGCTTTAGCTGCTGAAGAAATAAAATTACTTTTAAATCAATCCTCCTTTAATGATACTGTTGCCTTTGAAAATGGTGTCTTTAATATTATGGGAACTGCCCTTGGTTATAAATCAAAAATATTAGATCTAACCGTTAGGGAAGCTAAAGAAAAATTTAGTTTAGTCGATTTTATTACCATTGCAATAAAGCGAGAAGGAATAGCACAAACTATTATTCCTCGTGGTGATACTACCTATAAAATGAACGATCAAGTTTATTTTTCAGTACCAAATTATAGTATATCTAAACTATATCCTATTATTGGAAAAGAACATGTTAACATTAAAAATGTTATGATTCTTGGCGGTAGTAGTATTGGTAGAAAAACAGCAAGAAGTCTTTGTAAAGATAATTTTAAAGTAAAATTAATAGAACGTAAAAGAGAAAAGGCATTAAGCCTTGCTGAAGATTTAATGGATACGTTAGTTGTTCATGGTGACGGTAGAAATATAGAACTTTTAGAAGGTGAAAATATTCGAGAAATGGATGCTTTTGTTGCCGTTACTGGTGACTCTGAAACCAATATTATGTCTTGTTTAGTTGCAAAATCTAAAGGTGTTAAAAAAACAGTCGCTTTAGTTGAAAATATGGATTATATAAACATATCGCAAACTATAGGTATAGATACGCTTATTAATAAAAAATTAATTGCTGCTAGTAGCATTTTTCGTCACATCCGTAAAGGAGATATATTAGCTTTAGCTAATTTACATAATATTGATGCCGAAGTTTTTGAGTTTGAAGTACCATCAAATGCTAAAGTAACAGAAAAGCCTATTAAAGATTTACGTTTTCCGAGAGAAGCAGTTTTTGGAGGTGTAATTAGAGATGGTAAACCTCATATGTCTTTTGGAGATTTTCAATTAAAAGGAGGAGATAAAGCTATCGTTTTTTGTTTACCAGAGGCAATATCAGTTGTAGAAGATTTATTTAAATAATGGAAAACCTTAATCTAAAATTAATTTATCGTTTTTTAGGTGTAACCGCTATTCTTAACGGTTTATTCATGTGGCTTTCATTACCTTTTAGCTTTTATTATGATGAAAATTGTAAATGGGGAATTTTAAATGCGGGTGTTATTACTATTGCGATTGGCTCAATTCTCTATTTTTTTAACAAGCCTGATAATAAAAAAATTCAAAAAAAAGAAGGGTATCTTATAGTTACCTTCGGATGGCTTACGCTGTCTATTACAGGTATGCTACCTTATTTATTATCTGGTAGTATTCCTAGTATTACAAATGCTTTCTTTGAAACAATATCTGGTTATTCAACAACCGGTTCATCTATCTTAACAGATATAGAATCTATGCCTAAAGGAATTCTTTTTTGGCGTAGTGCAACACATTGGATTGGTGGTATGGGAATTATTGTACTAACCATTGCAATATTGCCTTTATTAGGTATTGGAGGAATGCAATTATTTATGGCGGAAGCTCCAGGACCGTCGGCAGATAAATTACACCCACGTATTACAGACACTGCTAAACGATTATGGCAAATTTATGTACTACTTACTATTGTTGAACTCTTACTTTTAAAAGTAGCAGGTATGAATTGGTTTGATGCCATTAACCATGCTATGGCAACGGTTAGTACTGGTGGATTCTCAACTAAAAACGCAAGTGTTGCTCATTGGAATGGTTCTCCTTTAATTCAATATATTATTATATTTTTCATGTTTGTAGCAGGTACTAATTTTGTACTAACTTATTTTGCTTTAAAAGGAAAATTCAGGAAAGTAATTCAGAGTGAAGAATTTAAATATTATTTATTTGGTACATTAACCATATCTGCAATTATTGCGGTTATGATTATTTTTTATCAAGATCCGGCTTTACAAACTTCTATCGATCACCCAATGGTTTTCGGAAAGGTAGAAAGTGCTGTTAGACATGCGTTATTTTCTGTAATTTCAGTTGTAACTACAACCGGATTTGTAACTGCCGATTTTACAATGTGGAGCTTTTTTGTAACAGCAATGTTCTTCTCTTTATTCTTCTTGGGAGGATCAGCAGGGTCTACTTCTGGTGGTGTAAAAATTGTTCGCCATATTGTAATGCTTAAAAACAGCTTTTTAGAATTTAAAAAATCATTACATCCTAATGCTATTATTCCCGTTCGTTATGATGGTAAAGCCGTAAAACAAACCATTGTATTTAACATACTTTCGTTCTTTGTTGTATACATGCTTATTTTTATATCAGGTACAGTAGTATTAACTTTTTTTGGTTTAGATTTTTATTCAGCCTTAGGTGCATGTGCATCGTCTTTGGGTAATATCGGACCTGCAATAGGAACTGTAAGCCCCGTTGATAATTTTAATCATTTATCTATCGGAGCAAAATGGTTCTGCTCTTTCCTAATGTTAATTGGTCGTTTAGAGCTTTTTACTGTATTAATATTATTAACCCCATTCTTCTGGCGTAAAAGTTAATTACGCTTATTAGTTTTTTTCTTTGTAAAATGTTTTCTTTAAATAAAACGTTTTTCCTATACCTTTTATATTATTCTTTATGCCTATAATTTATACGCTTAAGGAATTTTTTACTATTTCTATTACCTCTATTCCTAAATTTGAGTACAGAAGACACGTACACAACATATTCTTTTTTACTTTAATAGTAAAGAGATTAACATCAATGTCTTTAGAGAAAAAAATATTAATAAACTAAATTTTACAGATTATGAAACTAAAAATTAAATTTCTAGGGCTATTGTTTATTTACTTACTTTCAACTACAACAAGTAAAGCGCAAGAAGCAATGCTAGGTGAAGTTAAAATATTTGCTGGGAACTTTGCTCCTAGAGGATGGGCTTTTTGTGATGGACAATTATTATCTATCTCTCAAAACCAGGCATTGTTTTCGTTGTTAGGAACTACTTATGGTGGAGATGGAAGATCAACTTTTGCTTTACCAGATTTACGTGGTAGAGTTCCTTTTGGACCTAGAAGCGGACCAGGGTTATCTACTTATAGATGGGGGCAAAGGGGAGGTGCTGAAACCAGAACACTAACTGTAGCACAAATGCCATCTCACAACCACTTAACAACTAACACTACTAGTGGCAATCAGCACATTTTATTGAGCACTGAAAATGCTGTAAACGAAACACCTCAAGCTGGAGATGTACCTGCTGCTGCAGAATATGGTAATGGTTTAAGTGCTACAAAAGTGAAATCTTTTGGCCCTCCTAGTGCGGGAAATATTGTAAACGGACAACCCATTAGTGGTAATGCTGGTTTAACTATTTTAAATAACGGTGGGAACCAAGCCTTTGATAACAGACAACCATATATAGCAGTAAATTATATAATAGCTTTACAAGGAATATTTCCTTCTAGAAATTAAATTACTTTACCATATTAACTAAGACTCTAATGGAATTTCATTAGAGTCTTAATTAGTACCTCCTATTAAATAGGCTGAAAATCTTCATGTTAAGAAATATTTTCTAACTATATTTAAAATACTTAACCAAATACATAATAAAAAATGAAACAATATTACTTAAAACTTTTATTAATTCCACTTTTTACTTTATCAATGCAATTATATGCACAGACTCCAAGCACAATGGAATTTGGTACCTCAACTACAGTTATAGTTAATGCACTAAATCCAAGTGCTGATCAAAGTACAAATCCTTTATTAAACGGATTTGATGTATCTATGACTTCTTCAAATTCAAGAATTATTGCTTTTGCTTTATCAGGAAATGGAGCAGGAACAAATTCTACAGCTGGAGGAGCTGAGGCTTCTTTGTTTTTTGGAGGTGATTCTTCAGGAACAACAAATTCATCCACTTTATCTACCGATTCAGGTGGAGAAATAGGCATTACAAGTTTTGATTTTGCATACGAATATAATTCTGGAGCTTCAACTTTATCATTTACCGCATCAGGAAAAAAAAATGGGATAGAAGTAGGTACAAAGCTTATTAATGTAGGACACAATACTCTAATTAATGTTGATTTAACAAACCCAACAACAGGATCTTTCTTAGATATTGATGAATTAGTATTAACACCTTCTTCTCCTTTTATTGGAGGATGGTCATTAGATACTATTATTATAACAGCCGCAGTATCAAACACTGCTCCATTAGTCGCTGGTACATCAGCAGGTCAAGTAGTAAATGATAATGCTACAATATTACCTTTTTCTGCTATAACAACAACTGATGCCGATGGAGATAATCTTTCAGCAACTATTACTTTAGATGATAATGCAAAAGGTGTGTTATCTGGTACAGGATTAACTGGTACTGGTCCTTACGCTATTGCAAGTACTACTCCTGCAGATTTACAAGCTAAATTAAGAGTTTTATCTTATGATCCAACAGATAACAGAACAAGTACCTCAGAAACTACAACATTCACAGTAGTTATAAATGACGGCACTGATACTGATACTGATACTGCAACTACTGTAATTTCAAGTGCAGTAAGCCCTATAGTTAGTAGTGTAGCTGTACCTGCTAATGGTACTTATGCACTTGGACAAAATTTAGATTTCACTGTTAACTTTAATGAAAATATAACCGCTGTTACTACAGGTGGTACTCCTCAGATAGCAATTACTATTGGCGCTACTGTAAATCAAGCAGCGTATATAAGTGGTAGCGGGTCTAGTACTTTATTATTTAGATATACCGTGCAAAGTGGTGATTTAGATACAGATGGTATTGCTATTGGTACTTTAGCTACCAATGGTGGTACTTTAGCTGATTCAGGAAACGCTAATGCTAACACTACCTTAAATAGTGTTGGGGCAACTACAAATGTTTTAGTTAGCACGTGTACAGCTCCAACTATCCCATCAGTAACTTATGCTCCTGGTATAATTTGTGATGGAAATTCTGCTTTAATTTCAATATCAGGTACATTAAATGATGCTATACAATGGCATGTGTATACAGGTTCTTGTGGTGGTACACTTGTTGCCACAACTACTTCTAGTTCAGCTATAGTAACACCACCTGTCGGAACAACAACCTATTATATTAGAGGAGAGGGAGGTTGTGTTACTCCTAGTACATGTGGAACAGTAACCATTACAACGACAACAAGAGAAGATGCTTCATTTAGTTATAACGCTTCTGCATATTGTGCTGATGAGGCAGACCCAACACCTACTATTACAGGTGTATCAGGAGGTACGTTTTCATCAGCTGCTGGCTTAAGTATTAATTCTAATACAGGAACAATTGATCTTTCGGCAAGCACCCCTAACACCTATATGGTACGCTATGAAACTCCTGGTTTATGCTCAGCAACAAAAACAACAAGTATTACCGTTAATGCTATAGATGATGCAAGTTTTAGTTATGGAGCAGGAAACTATACTACTAACGATTCAGATCCAACACCAACAATAACAGGCTTAGGTGGCGGTACTTTTAGTTCTACTGCTGGTTTAAGTATAAATGCTGCAACTGGTACTATTGATGTTTCAGCTTCTACAGCCAATACGTATACAATAACATATACAACTACTGGGTCTTGTCCTAATAGCTCTAACGTTTCTGTAACAATTACCTCAAGTAATGTTACTTGGACAGGAAGTACAAGCAACGATTGGGCTACGGCATTAAACTGGAATACGAATACAGTACCATCTACAAATGCAGATATTATTATTCCTAGTGGTTTAAATAATTACCCTACAGCCAATGTTGCGGTAACATTTAATTCATTAACTATTAATTCAGGAGCTACTTTTAAGCCAAACAGCACTGTTACAGGGCCTGTTACTTATAAAAGAAACTTACCTACTACTAACTGGTATTTAGTTGCGGCACCGGTTAATGGTGAAACGCAACAAGACGTTATTGCAAGCCATACTTTTGCGAACGGAACAGGAAGTAATATTGGTCTTGGAGGATACTTAAATAATACCGGACCAAGTTGGATATATTCTACTGCTGCTTCTACAGGAGCTATTCCTTCAGGAGTTGGAATCTCTATGAAATTAACTGTACCTGGTGATGTATCTATCACAGGTAGTATAAACACATCTAATGTTAGCTTTCCTGTTAATCAAGGAACTAGAGATAACTTTAACTTATTAGGTAATCCTTATACTTCATATATAAATTCAGCTGCCTTTACTACCACAAATACAACTGTTCTTACAGAGGAAACAATTTGGTTATGGGATGGAACGCAATATGTAACATATAATGCTGTTAGTCCTATAGAAATTGCACCTGCGCAAGGGTTCTTTGTTGAGGCCAGTACTAATAATACTGTTTTATATAGCACAAGTAATAGAAGTCATCAAAATACTGATACTTTTATGAGACAAACTCCAAAAACTTCTTTTGAGCTATTTGTAGAAAATGATGCAAGTAAAAAATCAACTAAAGTATTTTACGTAGCTAACAAGACTACTGGTTTTGATAACGGCTATGATTCTAAAATATTTAGTGGTGTAAAAGAAGATTTTACTATATATACTGAGTTGTTAGAAAACAATAAAGGTAAAAAACTAGCTATTCAAACCTTACCAAATACTAATTTAGAAACAATGGTAATACCTATTGGGTTAACTACTGAAGCTGGAAAGGAATTAACATTTTCTGTTAGCTCTAAAAACCTTCCTGAAGGAATGGATGTATATTTAGAAGATAGAATTGCAAATACTTTTACAAATCTTTCTCAGGGTAATTATAAAATAACTGTAAAGAACACTAGTAAATCAACTGGACAGTTTTATATTCATACTACTTCTAAAAAATTAGAGAATATACCTACTACACAAGAGTTACAAAATGTAAGTATTTATAGATCTACTAACAATACCTTAACTGTTGCTGGTTTACAAACCGATAAAACTTCTGTAAATGTATATTCAATTTTAGGTAAAAAAGTAATTAGTACTGAACTTAAATCAACAGGTTCTCACGTAATTCAATTACCTAAAACAGCTGTAGGTGTTTATATCGTTGAATTAAGATCTAGTTTAGGGAAAATTAGCAAGAAAATTATTTTAGAGTAATACAAAATACTATCATGAAAAAACAAATTCAAAATAAAAGTACAGACATCTCTAGAAAAGAGGCTCTAAAAAAAATAGGTGGTTATGGTAAGTATGCAGCTTTAACTGCTTTAGGAACTTATCTTATTTTAAGTCCTCAAAAAGCACAAGCGCAAAGCCCTGGAGCTCCAGGAAATGACTTTTAACATCTTTTTTATTTTTAACAATAAAACCTCGATTGTTTCGGGGTTTTATTATTTTTATCACCTATGATTTTACAGCGAACACTAGAAAACAAAACTATCTTATGGCTTCAAAACAGCAACCAATACTTAATAGTACAACCTATTGTTGCTGAGATTATTTCTCTTTTAAACAATCAAGTTACTAAAGAAGAAATCATAACTGCTTTATCTGATAAAAACAGCACCACAAACCATAAACTATCTGTTATTATAGATGATATTTCTAGACTATTAACTTCACCGTCAAAAGAAAAACCCAATAATTATTTAGTTAAAAAACCTCAACTATTTCAATACCAATCTTATTATAAAATTAATGATGTTATTATTCATGTTCACTATTCTACCGAATATGAACGATTTTTAGTACATCCAAAATTTGCACACTTAGAAACTAGTAAACCTGAAGGTAAAATAGATTCATTTCATGTGTATAGTAACGACCAGCATATTTCTTTCTCTATAAATAATGAAGTTATAGAAACTTGGCTATTAAAAGATGTTCACTTTTTTCAGGGAAAATTTTCCATGAAAATAGTAGAACACATGCATCAAAAAATAGAAGATGAATGGCTTGGTGTTTTTCATGCATCTGCAATTAGTAATGGTACGTCTTCAATGCTTTTTTTAGGCGATTCCGGCAACGGAAAAAGTACTTCTTTAGCGTTGTTACAAGCAAACGGTTTTACTTGCTTAGCAGATGATTTTGTTCCTGTTGCTGCTAAAAATAAACATATATATAGTTTTCCTTCTGCAATTTCTATTAAAAAAAATAGTTTACAAACACTATTACCAATATATCCTGAGCTAGAAAATTCTGCTGAATATCATTTTAAAAGATTGAATAAAATTGTTCGCTACATTGTACCTAACAACAATGATTACAAGCAAAACTTACCTTGTAAAGCATTGGTTTTTATTAAATATAAAAAAGATAGTGATTTAGCTATTTCTAAAATTTCTAACCTAAATGCTTTAGAGCAATTAGTACCCGATTCATGGCTTTCACCTAAAATAGAAAATGCAAGTATTTTTTTAGATTGGTTTCTAAAAATTCCTTGCTACCAACTTACTTATTCTGATAATACAAAAATGATAAATACAGTCACTAAAATTTTTAATGATGACTTATAAAGAAACATTATTATTCGTTGGTAAATGCCTTACAATTACACATGAAAAACACAATCGTGAATTAGTTGAGCAATTATTAAAAACAGGAAATATCGATTGGGATGATGTGGTTAAATTAAGTACTTCTCATTATGTGTTTCCTGCATTGTATTGTAATTTAAAACGTGCTGATTTTTTACATCTATTACCAACTGATTTAGTTGCGTATATGAAACATATTACAAACTTAAATAGAGAACGAAATCAACAAATTATACAACAAGCAAAGGAAATAAATGAATTGTTACTTTCTAAGAACATAACTCCCATTTTCTTAAAAGGAACCGGTAATTTATTAGAAGGTTTATATGAAGACATTGCTGAACGCATGGTTGGTGATATTGATTTTTTGATAGATGAAAAAAAATGTATGTCTGCTTTCAATATTCTTCAAAAAAATGGTTACAGAGATAAAGTTTCAGAGCTTTTTAATGACCATAGGCATTTACCTAGAATAACACATCCAAAAAAAATTGCTGCAATTGAAGTTCATAAAGAAATGCTCCGTAAAGAAAAATCAGCATTTTTTAATTATAATACTGTAAAGAACTCACTAATAAGAACTAATAATATATCTTTTTTATCTTTTAAAAACCAGATTAAATTAACAGTTTTTTCTAAGTTTATTAATGACTTTAATTATCAATTAAAAACAATAAATTTAAGAGCTGCTTACGATATTTTTCTACTAGGAAATAAATTAGAATCAAAAACTAATATTGGAGATATAAATTTAAATAAAGAATTAATTTCAGGCTTAGAGTTATATAGCTCAATAATATCTATTCCGAAAAATATTGAATTCACTTCCAATAAAGAAAGTCAGTTATTTACTAAAAAAACTCTAATAAGTTTAGACAATGGTTTTAAAACACGACTAAATACCTTAATAATTCAACAAGTTATTTCTGTAAAACAAAGGTTTACAATATTAATGAAAGCATTTTCTAGTAGATCTTATTATACATTTGTCATCTCTAAAATAACAGATTACAACTGGTATAAGAGAAAGTTAGGTTTCTAAACCAACCTCTTAACTTCATCAAAATCCAATCCTCCATAATTACCAGAACTCATTAGTAATAAAGCAGTATTTTCTAAATTCTGATTAAATAAGTACTCTTTAAACTCAGCAGGATTCGTATATATAATTAAATCATCACGTTTAAAAGCACCTGCAATTTGTTGTTCTGTAACCTCTTCTAGTTGCTTAATTTTTACTGCGTGTGGTGAATAAAACACTACTGCTTTGTCTGCTTTATCTAAAGCACCTTTATACTCTGCTAAAAACTCAGCATTTAAACTAGAGTATGTATGCAATTCTAAACACGCCAATACTGTTCTTTCTGAATATTGCTTTTTTACTGCTGTAGTAGTTGCTGCTACTTTACTAGGACTATGCGCAAAATCTTTAAAAATTACGGTTGATTTATTTTCTGCAATTTTCTCTAATCGCTTACTTGCTCCTTTAAAACTAGCAATCGCTTCATAAAAATCATCTTCATCAACACCCATGTGCTGACAAATCCACTTTGCTCCTGCTAAGTTTTGTAAATTATGATCACCAAAAATTTCTAAAGGCAAATCTCCATCCGGAGTATCTAAATAGGTAATACCGTTATCTATAAAATAAGTAGGTGTTTTGTATGGATATTTTTTTATCGGATGGTTCGAATTCTCTACAACCTCTTTTAAAATAGTATCCTCTTCATTGTATACCATTATTCCGCCATTGGTAAGCGAATCTGTAAATATCTTAAACTGCGCTACATAATTATCAAACGTAGGAAATACATTAATATGATCCCAAGCAATTCCTGTTAACAACGCTATATTTGGCTTGTATAAATGAAATTTAGGACGCATATCTATCGGAGAACTTAAATACTCATCTCCTTCTAAAACAATAAATTCATTTTTTTCAGTTAAATGCACCATCGTATCAAAACCATCTAACTGTGCTCCTACCATGTAATCAACTTCTCTTTCATGATAATTCAACACATGTAAAATCATTGAAGTAATGGTAGTTTTTCCGTGAGAACCACCAATTACTACACGTGTTTTATCTTTAGATTGCTCGTATAAAAATTCTGGATATGAATATATTTTAACACCTAACTCTTGGGCTTTCAACAACTCAACATTATCTTTCTTGGCATGCATTCCTAAAATTATAGCATCTAAATCGGTATTGATTTTTCCTGGAAACCAACCAAATTTTTCTGGTAATAATCCACGTTTTGCTAAACGAGATTTAGAAGGATCGTGAATTGTATCGTCGCTTCCTGTAATTTGGTATCCTTTTTGGTGTAAAGCAATTGCTAAATTGTGCATTGCACTTCCACCGATGGCTATAAAATGAATTTTCATGTTTTAGGTATCTCTAGTATAAAGCAAAAATACAAAACCCTGTTAAAATTTAAGTATCTTTAAATCGAAACTCATTGAAAAGTTATGTTCACGCATTCAAATACTAATTTCACAAAGTTTTGGTTGTTATATTTAAGATAATTTAAGTGTTTTGATCTTATAAACGAATTCCGCTATGAAAAAATTGACATCTATTTTACTACTAATTTTATTTTCATCTGTTATACATGCCCAAGAAAATTATAAAAACCTTTGGGATGAAGTTGAGCAATTTGAAAAAGACAACCTACCAAAATCTGCCTTAAAAATTGTAAATATTATTTACGCTAAAGCGGAAGTCGCTAAGAATTCGCCACAAATTATTAAAGCATTATTTTATAAAAGTAAGTTTTCGTTAACTTTAGAAGAAGATGCACAATTAAAAATCATCAATCAATTTAAAAAACATATTGATAAAAGTAGTTTCCCTACAAAAAACGTTTTAGAAAATGTTTTAGCTAATTTGTATTGGCAATATTTTAATCAAAATAGGTGGAAGTTTTATCAACGCACCAAAAGATCCGAAAAAATTGATGAAAACGATTTTAGAACTTGGGATTTAGATACTTTATTCGCAGAAATTCACAATTTTTATCAGAAATCATTAGCAAACGGATTGTTATTACAACAAACGGATATTTCTGAATTTAGTGATATTTTACATATCGCTAAAGACTCAAAAGAATACCGCCCTACATTGTTCGATTTCTTAGCACATAATGCGCTAAAATTTTATAAAACTTCTGAAACAAATATTACAAAACCTGCGTATCAATTTAAAATTGATAATCCTAAATTGATAAGTGATATAGTCAGTTTTTCTACTATCAACTTAACTTCAAAAGATACTGTTTCACTTCAATTAAATGCGTTGAAAATTTATCAAGAACTCATAAGTTTTCATTTAAAAAACAACAATTTAAAAGCTTTAGCTACGGTAGATTTAGAACGCTTAAATTTTGTGAATCAACATGCTACTTTTAATGATAAGCAAGAACTGTTTTTAAAAACATTAAAATCAACTGAAAACAACTATAAAAAACAAGAAATAGCTGGATTGTATAGTTACAAAATTGCTGAAATTTACAAACAACAAGCAAGCAATTACAAAGCCACCAAAAATGAAAATTTTCGTTTTAAAAACAAAGAAGCACTTACCATTTGTAATCGTGTAATTACGCAGTTTCCTAAAAGTATTGGCGCTAAAAAATGTGAAGCTTTAAAGCAGCAAATAAAAACAAAAGCGCTTTCAATTTTATCAGAAAAATTCAGCCCAATAAATACTGCTTCTCGTTTATTAATAACCTACAATAATATTGATAAATTATATTTTTCAGTTTATAAAATAAGTAGAACTCAAATTGAAAAACTAAATAATATTTATAAGGAAGAGGAACGCATAAATTTTATAAAAAAGCTAACAATAGCAACATCTTGGAATACTAAGTTAAGAAACGAAGCTGATTATTTATCGCACACAACCGAGATTATCGTCCCTAAACTTTCGCAAGGAAATTATTTAATCGTTTCCCATGAAAACAAGATTATAAATGTAACTAATTTGTTTGCTACTGCCAATATTCAGGTAAGTAATTTGGCTTTAATTGAAAGCACAGATAATAATATAAAAACGTACCAAGTAGTTGATAGAAATACTGGTAAACCGATTAAAAATGCTTCTGTTCACTTAAAAAACTACAAATCAGACTACAGAAATAGTGTTACTATTGATAAAAAAATAATTACAGATAAAGATGGATTTACTTCTTTTACAACTCCTTACAAGCACTTAAACGTAACTATTACTGTTAAGTACAAAGATGATTCGGCTGTTTTTGGGAATCGTAACTTTTATAAATATTATGACAAAAACACTATTGGCGAAAATGAAGAAATACAAATAACTCCATTTATTTTTACCGACAGAAGTATTTACAGGCCTGGACAAACCGTGTATTTTAAAGCTATTTTCATTCAGAAGGAAGGAAAAAAACAGACACCTTTTACCAATGAATATATTGAAATCAATTTAAATGATGTAAACGGACAACAAGTAAAAAAACTTGAATTAAAATTAAATGAATTTGGCTCAACATCTGGCGAAATAGTATTACCTAATAACGGTTTAACTGGTGAATACTCTTTTGAAATTGACGGAAGTGACAAAACCGATGAAAGTAAATATGAAAATTATTATCTTAATAGTAGATACCATTCAATCTCAGTTGAAGAATACAAGCTACCAAAATTTGAAACCGATTTTAAACCAGTTATCGAAACTTTTAAACTAAATAATAGTGTTACCGTAAACGGATTTGCAAAAGCTTTTTCTGGAGCAAATATTACTGATGCTAAAGTAGTGTATCGTGTTCATAGAAAAGTACAATATCCTAATTGGTGGTATTGGCGCAGACCAAATTCATCGTCTGAAGCACAAGAAATTACACACGGAGAAAGTACCACCGATGCAGCAGGTAATTTTTCTATCAAATTTAAAGCACTTCCAGACGAGAATGTTTCTAAAATAGATTTACCAATTTTTAATTATGAAATTACGGCTGATGTTACCGATATTAATGGAGAAACCCGAAGTGCTACCACAATCGTAAAAGTAGGTTATCATGCATTAACGGCTTCTTTACATATCAATCCGATTATTGATAAAGAAGATAAACAGCATACAATAAAAGTTAACACCGAAAACTTAAACAACGAGTTTGCCGCTGCTAACGGAACTGTAAAAATTTACAAGTTACAAGCTCCTAAAAATCCGTTACGAAAAAGACCTTGGAATACTCCCGATTATCAAGATATTCCAGAAGATGAGTTTAGAAAATTATTTCCGCATGATGCTTATACTAAAGAAGAACAAAATGAAACTTCTTGGAAGAAAGGGAAATTGGTTTTTGAAAAAGAGTTTGACACTAAAAAATCGAAAGAGCTTATTTTTAAAAACATCAAAAGTTGGACTTCAGGTAAATATATTGCCGTTTTAACTACGCAAGATAAATTTAAACAGCAAGTAACCGACAAAGTTAATTTTACTGTTACTAGTGCTCGTGAGAAAAAAATTGCTGATAATAATTTATTTTTTATTAGCACTGATAAAACTAATTATTCGGTAAACGATATGGTTTGTTTAGAACTTGCTTCTGCGTCAAAAGATATTACAGTAATTGTTCAGGTTGAAAAAAATCACAAAATTGTAAACACTCAATTAGTCCATTTAAATAATAACGTAAAATCAATTGAAATCCCTGTAAATAAAGAAGATATTGGCGGCTTTGCAATTAAATACTACTTTGTAAACTATAATTCTTTTGGCAGCGGAGTTATTACTATTTCGGCTCCTAAAAAAGAAGAACTTATTACTATTGAAACCACTACTTTTAGAAATAAACTAAAACCAGGTACTTCTGAAAAATGGAGTTTCATCATTAAAAATGATCAAAAAAATAAAGTAACTGCCGAAGTTTTAGCAAGTATGTACGATGCTTCTTTAGATGAGTTTAAACCTCATAATTGGCAATTTAACCCAATAACAACCTCCAATTATTATTCATACGGAAATACTGCAAACGCTCGCCAAAGTTTTGGTAATAATAGTTTTAGAATTTATAACCGTAGTTATTCGAATAACCGTTATCAACCTCAACAATATGATAAATTTAACTGGTTTGGGTTTAGTTTAAATAATCATAGTTGGACAAATGAAAGATACCTGAAAAAATTAAACCAAAGAGATAAAATTAAAACTTCGGGAAAATACTCAGGAACAATAAAAGGTATTATCTCTGATGAGTCTGGTCCTTTACCTGGCGTAACTATTATAATAAAAGGAAGTACAGAAGGTACTGAAACAGATTTTGATGGCGATTTTACAATCAAAGCTAAAAAAGGAGATGTTTTAGTTTTCAGTTTTGTTGGTATGCAAACTATTGAAAAAGTTATTGGTGATTTTTCATCTATAAATATATGGATGATTAATGATAGTGTTCTAGATGAAGTTGTTGTTATGGGGTATGGAACGAGTACAAAAAAAGCATTTACAGGAACAGCTCGTATGGCTCTTTCTGGAAAAGTATCTGGAGTCAATATTGAAAGTAATGAAGCTGATGAATCAGAAGTAAGCTCATCTGAAAACATTCAAAAAAACCAAGAAAAAATAGCCTTAAAAGGAATTCAAGTTCGTAAAAACTTACAAGAAACAGCTTTCTTTTATCCGCATTTAACAACCGATAAAAACGGAGATATTACCTTTTGTTTTACAACTCCCGAAGCGTTAACTAAATGGAAATTACAATTATTAGCACATACTAAAAAAGCGCAATCGGCTACAAAAACATTAACAACGGTTACTCAAAAAGAGTTAATGGTTATACCAAATGCTCCACGATTTTTAAGAGAAGGTGACAAAATAACGTTGAGTGCTAAAATTTCGAATCTGTCAAATAAAAACCTGCAAGGGATATCTCAATTAATTTTAACGGATGCGATTACAGGTAAAGAGATTAATCTGTTAGAAAACGCAACAAAAAATCAATCTTTTAAAGTTGATACAAACGGAAATACAAATGTTTCTTGGAATTTGGCTATTCCAAATACTGTACAAGGCGTTCAATATAAAATTATAGCCAAAGCCGGTGATTTTTCTGACGGAGAACAAAATGTTTTACCAGTTTTATCTAATCGAATGTTGGTAACTGAAACACTGCCAATGTGGGTACGCTCTAATCAAACAAAAACATTTACGTTAGATAAACTAAAAAACAATACCTCTACAAGCTTAAAACACCACAAACTAACGTTAGAAGTAACATCTAATCCGACTTGGTATGCTGTACAAGCGTTGCCATATTTAATGGAGTATCCGTATGAATGTAGCGAACAAACTTTTGCGCGTTATTATGCAAATACATTGGCGAGTCATATTGCTAATTCAAACCCAAGAATTAAAGAAGTTTTTAAACAATGGAAAACTTCGGATGCTTTAGTAAGTAACTTAGAAAAAAATCAGCAATTAAAATCGCTGATTATTCAAGAAACTCCTTGGTTACGAGATGCGCAATCTGAAACCGAACAAAAAAAGCGTATTGCCCTATTGTTCGATTTAAATAAAATGAAAAACGAGCAGCAAAAAAGCATCCATAAACTAAAAAACATGCAATTGAATACTGGAGGTTTCCCTTGGTTTAAAGGAAGTGATTATGCCAATACATATATAACGCAACACGTTGTTAGTGGATTTGGTCATTTAAAAAAATTAGGCGTACATAATTTTGATACTTCAACAACCGATATGCTTCAAAAAGCAATTCGTTTTTTAGATGAAAAAATTGTAGCACAATACACAAATTTATTAAAGCAAGCTAATAAGATAAAAGAAACAAAAGGCGTTGTTAAATATGAAGAATATCTAAAGAAAAATCATTTAAGTTATTTTACGATTCAGTATTTATACATGCGTAGTTTTTATCCTGAAATTGCTTTATCAAACACCACTAAAAGCGCAATCAAATATTATAAAAATCAAACTGCTACTTATTGGAATACCTATAATTTATATGCAAAAGGTCAGATTGCTCTAATTCAATTTAGAGAAGGGAATAAAACTGTTTCATCTAAAATTATCGAATCTTTAAAAGAAAATAGTATTACTTCTGATGAATTAGGTATGTACTGGAAAACGAACATTGCAGGATATTATAATCACGAAGCTCCTATTGAAACACAAGCTTTATTAATTGAAGCTTTTTCTGAAATTGAAAATGACACCAAAACAATTGATAACCTAAAAATATGGTTATTAAAAAACAAGCAAACCAATCGTTGGCAAACAACCAAAGCAACCACAGAAGCTGTTTACGCCTTGTTATTACAAGGAAGTGATTGGCTTTCAATTACTGATATGGTTGCTATTAAAATAGGAAATCAAAAAATTGACCCTGCAAAGCTAAAAAACGTAAAAATTGAAGCTGAAACAGGTTATTTTAAAACCTCATGGAATGAAAATGATATAAAACCAACTATGGCAGAAGTAACGATTTCTAAAAAAGGAAACGGTATTGCTTGGGGAGGATTGTATTGGCAATATTTTGAAGATTTAGATAAAATTACATCAGCTGAAACTCCGTTAAAATTAAAGAAAAAACTATTTAAAAAGATAAATACTGATGCAGGTAAAGAACTTGTTGAGATTACTGATACAACGGATTTAAAAGTTGGTGATTTAATTACCGTAAGAATTGAGCTTCGCTCCGACAGAGACATGGAATTTATCCATATGAAAGATATGAGAGCTTCTGGTGTAGAACCAATAAATGTGATTTCGCAATACAAATGGCAAGACGGCTTAGGGTATTATGAAGCAACAAAAGATGCTGCAACAAATTTCTTTTTTGATCGTTTACCTAAAGGGGTTTATATTTTCGAATATGATGTACGAGTAAATAACTCAGGGAATTTTAGTAACGGAATTACAACAATACAAAGTATGTATGCGCCTGAATTTAGTAGTTATTCAAAAGGAAAACGATTAGTTATTAAGTAACTTTGCTTCCAATTTATAATAAACTACTTTTAACAATAATTAAAACTTAAAATTATGAAAAAAACATTTTTTATTATCGCCATATTATTTATAGGCGTTTTTTCTGCAAATGCTCAAGACATTTCTAAAAATGCTATTGGTGTTCGTTTTGGAGGAAATAATGGTTTTGGAGGTGAAATTTCATACCAAAGAGCTTTAGGGAGCAATAATAGATTAGAAATTGATTTAGGCCTAAGAAAAGGAGATGCTTTTAAAGCTACAGGGTTATACCAATGGGTATGGGCTTTAGAAGACCAATTTAATTGGTATGCTGGTTTTGGAGGTGGAATTGCTTCTGCTAATAGTAATAGTGCTATTTTCGGAGCTGGTGTTATTGGTATTGAATATAACTTTGATATTCCTTTAATGATTTCTTTAGATTTTAGACCAGAAGTAGGTTTTAGTGATTTTTACGACGGTTTTCAGTCTGATTTCGGATTAGGTCTTCGTTACCAATTTTAATCAACTTTTTTGACATAAAAAAACCTCCTTAATTGGAGGTTTTTCTATTTACAATACTATTTCTTAGGCGGATAATTCATCAATATTTTTTCAATTATCTTTTTATAATGTATCAACCTTTCCTCTGGCGTTGTTCGTTCTTTTATTGCTCCGTTTGATATTCCTTGCCACAATAATTCATCGTTTTCGCTCTTTACAAAATCAATAATTAACCTTTGATTTATTTTTTTGCTTCCAATAGGTATTCCTCCAGAAATCCCAAAACCTACATTTCGTCCACCTCCCATACCAATACCAATGGTACTTCTATCAATTTTCTTACTTTCTTTTGATAAGATGTTTATGTACATATCTGGATCTTCAGATAATTTCATTCCTTTTTGTTGTAATCCGCTGGTTAATTCGTTCGTAATTCTCTTAACATCTAATTCATTTAAGCCTTCACCTGCATCTTCAAAAAAATTAAATGTTTTATATGCTTTAAAATCAGTTTTACTATCATAATCATATACTACATTGGTAGAAGAACATCCAACGATAAAGATTAAAAAAAGATATTTTAATGGTCTCATAATATTATAATTTCTATAATCCAGTTTTTATAAAAATACAAAAAACCTCGAATATTCGAGGTTTTTCTTAGGTAAGTTAGTTGATTTTTTTATTGAACAGCTTTTAGCGCATCAATATTCCCATATCCGTATTCTGAGTGTTTATTTGGATAAAAATCTGCTGCTTCTTTCATTTTTTGTAATACTTGTTCACGAGACCAAGATGGATTTTTAGACCATACTAAAGATGCAATTCCTGCTGTTGTTGCTGTCGCAACAGATGAACCACCGATGTAATTAGCCTGTCCGTCATAATAACTTAATACCGGAATTTTATTATCTGTACCGTTAGTTCTTTGCATTTGAATAGTAAAATCGATTTTAGAACCTGTATGACAAACATCACACTTATCATACTCACCTTCTTTAACTCCAGTAACAGCAACTGTTTCTGACATACTTGCCGGAAAAATAACACCATACCAAGTTGTAAATGAAGTTGAAGTACCACCTGCTGCTAAAATCATTTTCCCTTTACTATGTGCATATTTAATTGCATCAGAGACATTACCGATATTAAAAGGAGATCCTATAGACATTGAAATTACTTTTACATCACTTCTATTAGCTAAAGCTGTTAATGCTTCTACAACTCCTCTTTTTTCATGATAATCATTAATAATAACATTCTCTACAGCTCTATATGTTACTAAATTAGAGTTGTATGCTACACCTACTGGTAAATTATCATTATTTCTTGGTGCTGTTGCTACAGCTGCCATTTTAGTTCCATGCCCACATTTATCGTTAACACCATCGTAACTATTAGACCATGCCCACCAAGAATCTACAAATGTTCCATACTTCTGAACAGTTCTTCCTGAAGAATCTCCATCATTAAAATATTGATTCATCCATTTTTGTTGAGGCGACAAACCTGAATCGATAATAGCAACCGTTACTCCTGCACCTGTACTATAGTTCCATGCAGCAGGAATATTATGTGCATCAAAAGACCAAGGCACTCTTGCTCCTGGCGATACTGTACGGTAATCATTTGTACTTAATGTAGTACTTCCATAACCACAACCTGAACCGCCTTCTGATCGAGCTTGATTATCTGAATCTAAAAAATTATATCCTCCAGGCTCTATATAACGCACCCTACTATCTTTTAATAATGTTGCTATCGTTTCTTTATTTGTAACTCTTATGTCAATAACATTAATAATCTCATCAACATGTAATTCACTAACTCCTTTTGCAGATGTTTTTTCTAGGCTATGAACAAGTTGAATTAAATCATTTTTAATATTACTTGTCTCAGTAGTTCTTGCAAATTGATTTTTAGAGTTTCCATAACCAATGGTTAAAATATTCTCTCCATGTTTTACAGCACTCCAAATTGTATGAGCGCTTTGTGTTGTCCAATTAAAATCGCCAGTAGTTTGCAGTGAGGTATTAATAATTGAATTAATTTCTTTTTTTGAAAGCAGTTCATTTTGCTCTTCTTGCATCTCTAATGTTTCGTTACTAGAACAAGAAAACATTGCTAAAACAATAGCCAAACTTAATATTCTTTTTTTCATCTTACTTTGAAGGGTTTAGATTAAACAATTGCGAATATAGTAAAATTTTAATAATATTTTAACATAAATCACAACATCAAGATACAAAAGAAAGATTTTAATAATTTTTAAATTTTTCGTAAAACAAGAAAAGAGCCTTTATAAAGGCTCTTTTCTTGTTTTACTTGGTTGAAAATTACTTTTCAAGGACTACTCTTGTAGGGGTGTCTTTACCATTTATAATACTTTCTGTTCCTTTTGCTACTGCCTGTATCGTTTGTGTAATTACCGTCATATTTAAAGTTTCTGCTTCATCTGAAACTTTATGATAATCTTTATCTACATCAATTGGCGTAGTAGAGAACGTATGTGAAGGCACTCCTAAACGAGCTAAAGAAGCATTATCTGATCTAAAAAATAAATTGAATTTTTTATATGGATCCGGAAATAATTGGTATCCTGTACCCACTAAGTTTTTCTGAATAATTTTACCAAAATCAGAGCGTTCAAAACCTGTTAACCAAGCTGTGTTTGGTCCAAAACTTGGCGTTTTCCCTATCATTTCTAAATTAATTCCTGCAACAAATTTACTCGCATCAATCCCTTTACCAAAATGTGTAGAACCTATTAAACCCATTTCTTCTGCTGTAAAAGCAACAAAAATGATTGTTCTTTCGTTTTGTCCTTTATTTTTAAAATATTTTGCTAACGCTAAAACTCCCGTCACACCAGATGCATCGTCATTTGCTCCGTTAAAAATTAAATCTCCTTCTCCTGTTTTTTTTGTACCTAAATGATCGTAATGTGCAGAAACTACCACATATTCGTCTTTTTTACTCTTACCTTCTAAAACGCCAATTACATTGAACATTTTAATCCCCTTATATTCAAAGTTCTGACGAAAAGTTGGTAGTGAATTGTATTTTTTCAATCCGATTTTTTCGAATTCATTTTCAATATATTTTGCTGCTTTTTCAATACCTTCTGTACCAGGTTTTCTACCTGCCATTTCATCAGAAGCCAATGTATATAAATGTTTTTTAACAAGAGATGAATCAATATTAATTACACTTTTTTCAGTTTTTGATGAAACTACTGATTTGGTAGCTGTTGATTTTTTACTATCATTTTGTACTGTTTTACATGATAACATAGATAATGTTACCACTGAAGACATATATATTATTTTTCTCATCTGATTATTTAATTCTATTTGTTATTTAATTTGAAAGGCTAAATATAGCCAATTTAATTTTTTAGTTTTTTTACCTTTAAAGCAAATAATTTATAGGCACAATCTTTGATAAATAAAGTTGTTATAACTACATCTATGAAACAACTTTATTTTCTTTTTTTCTTAACGTTTTCGTCATTATATGCTCAAGATTTCACTTCTATTGATGAAAAAATAAAAACGTATCCTAAATTAATTACAGCAGATAAATTAGCGAATAAAATTACTGCTGATTTTAATTCTGATCAAGAAAAAGTGAGAGCTGTATTTTCGTGGCTAGCTTTTAATATTAGGTATGATTTAGAAGAGTTTTATAATCCTAGTCAAAAAAAAATTGGCTTTAGATATAGAACGGAAAATGAAAAACAAGCCAAAATTAAAGCTATAAAAGAAGCTATTGTAACTAAGACACTTTCTAGTAGGAGTGCTGTTTGTGAAGGTTATGCACAAACATTTAGCAAAATTTGTTCTCTTTTAAATATTGAAAATGAAGTAATAAAAGGCCATGTAAGAAACTCCTCTAGCGATATCGGCAAAATAAACAATCGTACAAATCACGCTTGGAATGCTGTAAAGCTAAATAACAAATGGATGTATATTGATGCTACTTGGGCAGCAGGATCGGTGACTTACGGAAAATGGCAACGCAACTTTAATAATTATTACTACAACATACCGAAAGAAAAATATTTCTTCACTCACTTTCCTGAAGGTGTACTATGGCAATTACGTGTAAAACGAATGAGCTTAAAAGAGTATTTTAATCAACCGATATATTCTTCTTACTTTCTTAAAAACGACTATGAAGTAGTTACACCAACATCTGGCATTGTATACCGAAAACCTAATAAACCTGTTAGTCTTACGCTTAAAAATGTAAAATCCAATCAATCTATTTATTGTGGATTTAGAAATTCTAAATATACTAAAAAACCTAAAGTTACCTTTAATAAAAACACAGCAACTATTAGTATTATACCTCCCGCTAACAGTAAAGAGATTTATTTAATTATTGATAAAGAAGTCGTGCTAGAGTACCTGTTAAAATAAATTACAATAACCTTATATTATAAGCCTCTAATAAAACACAAACTAATATTTCTTCATTAATATCTTCTACTCGGTAATACCGAAGAGATTTTACTGCTTTTCTTTTCTCTGACACTAAAAATTCATTGTATTTTTTAAGATTTGTTTTAGCATAAAATCCAACATCAACAAATCCTTTTTTAGTTGCATTAAAATAACACAAAGGCTTATTATTTAAATAATAAAACGGAAGTTTCCATTTATACAACAATTCTGCTTCACTAAAATTCGCTTCTATTAAAACCTGAAGGTATAACAAAATTGACCTTAATGATTCTTCTTGTTTTAGAATATACTCTTCTGCTGGTTTCATCTTCTAAAATAATTAAATTTTAAAAATTTGCTTTTATCTTCTTAAGAATATCTTCTAAACCATTTAGTTGTAGCTCATAAACCAATCCCATCATTTTACCCAACTTACCGTCAGGGAAACCTTTGTTTTTGTACCACACTATATAATACTCAGGAATATCTACTAAATAAACTCCTTTATATTTACCAAATGGCATTCGCATTTTGGCGGTATCTATTAAAAATTGTTGGTCTGGTATCATTTAATAGTATTAAAAATTATATTGATAAAAAATTAATTATCAATCTTAAAACCTGGTTTTACATATCCTTTGGGCACATTTTCTGGCGGAACAGTTAACACATTTCCATCTCTAACAGCATTGTAATACGGAGATAGTATTTCGATACCTGCTTTGTGTAACTCATTTTTAATACTTTCATGTAAATGAGAATATATTACAGCAGCTTTTTCTGGATTTTTAGTATGACAATTAATTTCGTAATTGATATAAAAATCATCTAAACTTTTCACTAGCACAAAAGGCACAGGTTTATCTAAAACCATCGGAGTATTTTTTGCTCCTTCAACTAAAGCCTTTATTACCTCTCCACTAGGCACATCGTAACCAATCGTTACAGAAGTGTGCAAAATCACCCCAACATCTTCTGTGGCATTTTTACTAAAATTGATGATATGATTCCCTAAAATTGATGAATTAGGAATGGTAACATCAATATTTTTAATTGTTTTAACTCTTGTAACCAATAAACTTCTTTCGGTAACATCACCAATAGTAGTTCCTATTTCTACACGATCACCAACTTTAAAAGGGCGCATATAAGTAATTACAATACCGGCAACGATATTAGATATTGCTGCTGTTGAGCCCAAAGAGAATAAGACTCCAAAAAAGATAGAAACACCTTTAAAGCCATCAGACTGAGAACCTGGTATGTATGGCCAACAAATTATTACAGCAAAAGCAATTATAACCACTCTTAATAAATTAAAAGTTGGCTTGGCCCAATCTGCATGAAAACCATCTAATTTTACAGCCTCACGCTCCAACTCACTCGTTAAGTACTTTAAAAACTTTAATAGGTATTTGGTACCATAAAAAATTACAATTATAAAGAACAAGCCAGGTATAAAATCTAAAAAACCTTCAACTATAAAGTATACTGGCTTTAATAAATACTCAAAAGCTTTTTTTGCATACGCTTCTGTTTCTGGTATAAAACTAAAAACAAGCGGTAAATAAAAGATTAAAAACAAAATACTTATTGCATATCTTAAGGTTTTTGTTACAAATTTTAAGATATGTTTTTCTCTTCTTGGTGTTATAAACTTAAAGAAATTAACTAATTCGATTTTTCTAAAAAAGAAATTTCGATCTAACTTATCTAACTTAGATTGAAACCAATTGAAAAGTTTTTTTAATAGATAAAAAAATAGGAAAATTCCTAAAATAGACACTCCAAAATATGTATAACTTAAAATCATGTTTTTTAAAAGTGTTAGATGTAAAAATGAGTATTTTTAAAAAGAAAGTCATTAACCCCTTTATTACTCGTAATTTTATACAAACTAAAACCCCCGTTAAGCAGGGGGTTTTTAGTTATTCTTTTCCGTCTACGTAGTCTTGTAAATACGAATATCTCGCTGCTAATTCCCCTTTGCTAGTTGTCATTTTTGCTCTTGCTAAAACGCCCTCTTTATCATTATTAAAAAACGACGGAATAACATGTTTTAAAAACATCTCACCAAAACCTTCACTGGCATCTTTAGGTAATTCACAAGGTAAATTATCTACCGCCATTACCGTTATTGCTTCAGCACTTTTAAAATCGACTTCTTTTTCTGTTTGCGGATCATAACCATAAATGGGATCGGCAATTGTAGATGCTTTTATTGTCGATGCAACTGGGCCATCAACATCACACGAAATGTCTGCCACATATTTTATCTTAAATTCTGCTGATTTAGCATCTTCTCTTGTATATAAATAAGGTGCTTCGTTTCCGTAAAAATGACCAGCAATAAAGAAATCTGTTTCCTTTGCGTATGGCATAAAATTACTTTCATAACCTGTAGGATCTTTATAAAAAGCTGCCTTATCCCCTACCTTACCATCTTTACGCTTTGCATATTCCATAACATCTGCCATGCAATATACCGGTTCTGTAAATGTTGATGTCAAATACAAGGCATCAGAAACTTGCTTTATACCTAAATAATCTAAAATTTCTTTAGCTCCGTATGCAACTTTACCTGTTCCTGTTAATAATATTTTAAAATTCGGAAGTTTAATTTTATCTAACGCATCTTTTACAGCGTTTAAATCTGCCAATGTTTCTACTTTAGGTAAGGTAAACGTATTTTCTCGTAAACCAATTGCTCTAAATCCGTTATAAGCACCAACTAAACCTGCGTAACGACCAAAACCGATTAAACGCGCTCCGTTTTCTTTAACAATTGTTTCATGGTCAAACATTTCAATGTTTTTTGCCAACATTTCTTTTAACAACTTACGGTTATATGGTTGTTTTTTGATGGTATGACTAAAATAAAAATATTTTTTATTAGGAATTAAGCTCTCTACAGGAACTTCTTTTACTCCTAATAAAACATCGCAATCTGAAACGTCTTTTACCACTTCAAAACCAGCTTTCTGATAGTCTTCATCTGTGAAAATTCTAATATCAGAACTTTCTACAACTATTTCAGCTTGTGGAAATTGTTGTTTAAATTCTTTTAATTTTTGTGGTGAAAATACGACACGCCTATCTGGTGGGTTTTTACGTTCTTTTATGATTGCAAATTTCATACTTATATTTTATTTTTTTGAAGCCCTGCGAATTTACTCTTTTTTATAGGTTTGTACAACCTTGTTTTTATTATCTTTGCCGACCGCGTTAGGGATTGAAGCATTTGTTGAAGCTCCTTGAAAAGAGCGACTGCGAAAAGCCCGCCCGAACGCCCAAATAATTGGTATAGTTTTTGACTAATTATTTGACATAATGGGGACGACTGGTTTTGACAGCGAGGCCAGTGATAATGTAAGCATACCGAGGAGCGAAGAGATACACTCGTTAAACTTTTTTTCAACTTTTTAAACGGCGAGAATAACTACGCTTTAGCTGCTTAATCCGAATCATAGTAGGATTGGCCTAGGCACACAAGGTGTGCAAGCTTTATGTCCACGGATAGCCTTGATTTACGGCGCTTCACTTTTGGATATCGTAAAAGTAAATATAGAAAACTTGCTGCTTCGACAGGTTTTTGAAGCTAAAGAAGATAAGCTTTTAACAGATTGTTCTTAATCAGTTATAAGTCGAAAATTAAGAAAGAAATAAGTATGTAGAAAGCATTTGAGCTGCTTGTTTGGACCCGGGTTCGATTCCCGGCGTCTCCACAACAAAACCCTGTAAGCATTGTGTTTACAGGGTTTTTTATTTTTAAGGCAACTAGAAATACTTCTTGTATATTTTTTTTCGAAAAAAAATAAAAAAAAATTTGTTGTTTTAAAAAATAGTTTACATTTACTGCATCTTATTAGATAGGTTTAATGTATCGTTCTACTTATTTCGTAAACAACTTTTATGAGAAGATAAAAAGCTGTTTGGTGTTTTGGAAACACAGCGAAAAAATTAAGGTTTCTTCTTTTTCAAATAACTACTCTTTACCACTGAATTTCGACAATCAGTGCGGTGACTGTTTGGCTCTAAGAGTCTGATATATTCATATACATTTTAGTTTTTAACAAATCTGCTATAAAATATAGCCTATAATTTGTTACGCATTATTTTAAAAAAGATATACGATTTCGTTATATCTATTTTTTAAACAACTTCTCTGTACACAACATTTACAGGGTTACATTAAAAAACAAAATGAATACTAAATATAAAGATTTAATAGCACAAACTTTCGATTTTCCACAAGCGGAATTTCGTACAGAAAAAAACAATTTATTTTTTCATGATATAGATATGATGGAGCTGGTTAAACAATACGGTGCGCCGTTAAAGTTTACCTATTTACCTAAAATATCCGAAAACATTAACAATGCTAAAAGTTGGTTTGCAAAAGCAATAAAAAAACACCAATATAACGGTAGCTACAACTACAGCTACTGTACTAAAAGCTCACACTTTAAATATGTGTTAGATGAAGCTTTAAAGAATGATATTCATATTGAAACATCATCTGCTTTTGATATTGATATTGTAAGGGCGCTTAAAAAATCTGGCAAGCTAAGTAACGATGCTTATGTACTTTGTAATGGTTTTAAACGCGATAAATATATTACTAACATTGTAAGTTTAATTGATGGCGGGCATAAAAACTGTATTCCCATTATAGATAATTATGAGGAGCTAGATCTTTTATTAAACGAAACTAAAAGTAAGTTTAAAGTTGGTATTAGAATTGCTTCTGAAGAAGAACCTAAATTCGAGTTTTACACCAGCCGTTTAGGCATTGGTTACAAAAATATTGTTTCTTTTTACGAGCGTGAAATTGCTAAAAACCCACAAGTAGAGCTAAAAATGCTTCACTTTTTTATCAACACAGGTATAAGAGATAACGCTTACTATTGGAACGAATTACTAAAATGTTTAACGGTATATATAAAATTAAAAAAGGTATGTCCTACTTTAAATAGCCTAAATATTGGTGGTGGTTTCCCTATTAAAAACTCATTAGCCTTTGATTATGACTATGAATATATGGTTGATGAAATTATCAATCAAATTAAAGCTGCTTGTGACGAAGCTGAAGTAGAAGTTCCTAATATTTTTACTGAATTTGGTAGTTTTACTGTTGGTGAAGCTGGCGGTGCTGTATACGAAGTATTGTATCAAAAAAAGCAAAACGATCGTGAAAAATGGAACATGATTAACTCATCTTTCATTACAACATTACCAGATTCTTGGGCTATTAACAAACGCTTTATTATGCTTCCTGTTAATAAATGGAATCATAGATATGAACGTGTTTTATTAGGTGGTTTAACTTGTGATAGTGATGACTATTACAACTCAGAGCAACATGTTAATGGTATTTATTTACCGATATATGAAAAAGAGAATCCGCTGTATGTTGGTTTCTTTAATACCGGAGCTTACCAAGAAACAATTGGTGGTTTTGGCGGCTTACAACACTGCTTAATACCAGCACCAAAACATGTTCTGATATCAAAAAACGAAGAAGGAAACATTGTTACCAAATTATTTAAAGACCAACAAAAAAGCGAAGAATTCTTATCAATTCTTGGTTACTAACAATATAGTATAATGAAAAATAAAAATTACGCAGGAATTCCAGATCAATACGCAAAACTAGAAAATGCACAAATCGTATTAATTCCAGTTCCTTATGACGGAACTAGTACTTGGCAAAAAGGAGCTGATAAAGGTCCTGATGCATTTTTAGAAGCTTCAGAAAACATGGAGCTGTATGATATCGAAACAAATACCGAAGTTTATAAACAAGGTATTTATTTAGCGGATGCTGTAACAGAAAAATCATCGCCAGAAGCAATGGTAGAAGCAGTTCATGCAGCAACTAAAAAGTTTATCAATAAGAAAAAATTTGTAACCCTTTTTGGTGGTGAACATTCTATTTCTATCGGAACGATAAGAGCTTTTGATGAATGTTTTAACAACTTAACTGTTTTACATATTGATGCGCATGCCGATTTAAGAAAAGAATACGAAGGTTCTTCTTGTAACCACGCTTGTGCTGTTTATGAAGCAAATCAGAATACTAATTTAGTTCAGGTTGGTATTAGAAGCATGGATGTTTCTGAGCGAAAGGAAATAAATGAAGACAAAGTGTTTTTTGCACACGATATGGCTGTAAATGAAGATTGGATGGACGATGTTGTTGATCAATTAACAGATAACGTTTTTATCACATTCGATTTAGATGCTTTCGATCCTTCTTTATTACCATCAACCGGAACACCAGAACCGGGTGGTTTATTTTACTATGAAACATTAGAGTTTTTAAAGAAAGTTTTTACAACCAAAAACGTTGTTGGTTTTGATATTGTTGAGTTATGCCCTAATCCGTCTGAAAAATCATCAGACTTTTTAGCAGCTAAACTTTACTATAAAATGTTAAGCTATAAATTTTCTAACGATACAGATGATGAGGAAGATATTGACAACAAAAAAGAGAATCGTGCTACTGTTTCTAAGTTTAAAGACAATGATAATGACGATTTTTAATTCTGTAAGATGTTAAAAAATATCGAAAATATTGAGCTTCATTACTTAACATTAACTGATTATAAACAGTTAAAAGAAGCCATGATCCAGGCATACTCAAGTATGCCGGATTCTTATTGGAAAGAAGATCAAATTAAATCGTTAATCAACAAATTTCCTGAAGGGCAAGTTGTTATAAAAATAAACGGAGATTTGGCAGGCTGTGCACTTTCTATCAAATTAGATTATGATAGTTTCGATGACCAGCATACCTACGAAGATATTACTGGCAATTATACATTTGACACTCATAATGAAAATGGTGATGTATTATACGGAATAGATGTTTTTATAAAATCGGAATATAGAGGTTTGCGTTTAGGCAGAAGACTTTATGATTATAGAAAAGAATTGGCTGAAAAACAAAATTTAAGAGGAATTGCGTTTGGAGGTAGAATTCCGAATTATCATAAATACGCGGCAACTTTATCACCAAAAGAATATATAGAAAGCGTAAAACGTAAAGAAATTCAAGATCCTGTTTTAAACTTTCAAATTTCGAATGACTTTCATCCTTCAAAAATTTTAAAAGGATATTTAGAAGGCGATGAAAATTCGGGTGAATTTGCCGTTTTATTAGAATGGGATAATATTTACTATGAAAAAAAATCTAAAAAAGCAGCAACAAAGAAAAAGGTTGTTCGTTTAGGATTAATTCAGTGGCAAATGCGCTTGTATAAAGATTTGGAAGAATTAATGCAGCAAGCAGAATATTTTGTAGACGCAGTTTCTGCTTACAGATCTGATTTTGCATTATTCCCCGAGTTTTTTAATGCGCCTTTAATGGCTGACAATAATCACTTGCCAGAATCGGAAGCAATTAGAGAGTTAGCTAAATATACACCGCAAATTGTTCAGAAATTCTCTGAATTGGCAATTACGTATAACATTAATATTATTACTGGTAGTATGCCAGAAATTAAAGATGAACTGTTATACAATGCTGGTTATATATGCAAAAGAGATGGCTCTACAGATCGCTATGAAAAATTACATGTTACACCAGATGAAGCTAAAGTTTGGGGAATGCAAGGCGGAAATGAGCTAAAAACTTTTGATACAGATTGTGGTAAAATTGGTGTTTTAATTTGTTATGATTCTGAGTTTCCTGAATTAAGTAGAATTTTAGCAGAAGAAGGAATGGATATTTTGTTTGTTCCGTTTTTAACAGATACTCAAAACGGATATTCAAGAGTACGTCATTGTGCGCAAGCCAGAGCAATAGAAAACGAATGTTATGTTGCCATTGCAGGTAGTGTTGGTAATTTACCAAAAGTAAATAATATGGATATTCAGTACGCACAATCTATGGTTTTTACACCCTGCGATTTTTCTTTTCCTGCAAACGGAATAAAAGCAGAAGCAACCACAAATACTGAAATGATTTTAATTGCTGATGTAGATTTAGATTTACTAAAGGATTTAAATCAATTTGGTAGCGTACGAAATTTAAAAGATAGAAGAACAGATATATTTGAAGTAAGAAAACTTACTAAAAAATAATTTAAAATATAAAAAACATCTCGATACAAAATTTCTGAAAAATCGTATCGAGAACAAAAAAATAAAAATGAACAAACCAATATCAAATTTTATAGAAAAATACTTTTTACACTTTAACGCAGCATCTTTAGTAGATGCTGCCAAAGGGTACGAAACACAATTAGAAAAAGGTTCTAAAATGTTAGTTTCTTTAGCGGGTGCAATGAGCACGGCTGAATTAGGTAAGATTTTTGCAGAAATGATTCGTCAAGATAAAGTACATATTATTTCGTGTACCGGTGCTAATTTAGAGGAGGATGTAATGAATTTAGTAGCACATTCTCATTACAAGCGCATACCTAACTACCGCGATTTAACGCCACAAGATGAGTGGGATTTATTAGAAAAAGGGTTAAACCGTGTTACCGATACTTGTATCCCTGAAGAAGAAGCTTTTAGAAGAATTCAAGAGCATATTGTAAAAATATGGAAAGATGCAGAAGCAAAAGGTGAACGTTATTTGCCACATGAATATATGTACAAATTATTGTTATCTGGCGTTTTAGAAGAATATTACGAAATAGACATTAAAGATTCTTGGATGTATGCTGCTGCAGAAAAAAACTTGCCAATTATTTGTCCTGGTTGGGAAGATTCTACCATGGGGAATATTTTTGCTTCTTATGTTTTAAAAGGTGAGTTAAAAGCAAGTACAGTAAAATCGGGTATAGAATACATGACTTTCCTTGCCGATTGGTATACAAATAATTCTGAAAACGGAATTGGATTTTTCCAAATAGGTGGTGGTATTGCTGGTGATTTCCCAATTTGTGTTGTGCCAATGCTGTACCAAGATATGGAAAAACCAGAAACACCATTTTGGAGTTATTTCTGTCAGATTTCTGATTCTACAACAAGTTATGGTTCATACTCTGGTGCGGTACCAAATGAAAAAATTACTTGGGGTAAATTAGATATTGATACGCCTAAGTTTATTATAGAAAGTGATGCTACTATTGTTGCTCCGTTAATTTTTGCCTATCTATTAAAAATGTAAAAGGATGAAAAGAGTTATTGTAAGCTACGAAAAACTAACAGCTAGTATTTTAGATTTGTTAATTGAAGAATATCCTAACGGATACGATCACAGTGATATTATTTCGTTTAAAAATGCCAAAAACGAGACTATTAAAGCTGTAGAGGTTAAAACAGACGACACTTTATATTTAGTCAAAATCAGCTCTAAACTAGAGCAAACAATGGAAGATTATGCTGACGATGAAGATTCTTTTGATGAGATTAATTTCGACGAAGAATTTGAGTAGTACCTATTAAATATCTTTTTTTTACAATACTAAAAAAGCAACCAATTTGGTTGCTTTTTTTATTCTTTATAGTATTAAACAGAAAATGCTTAAATAGATTCTCCTAACTCTTTTAGTTTAGAGGTATTTTCTGCCATCATTAACTCATCAATAATTTTTTGGATATCTCCATTTATAATATTCGATAAATCATATAATGTCAATCCGATTCTGTGGTCTGTCATACGACCTTGTGGAAAGTTATACGTTCTAATCTTAGCAGATCTATCTCCAGAAGTAACCATCGTACCTCTTTTTAAAGCATCCTCGGCATTTTTCTTAGCCAATTCCATTTCGTATAAACGAGAACGTAATACTTTAAAAGCCTTTTCTTTATTTTTATGCTGCGATTTCTGATCTTGACATTGCGCTACTAAACCAGTAGGAATGTGCGTTAATCGTACTGCCGAATAAGTTGTGTTTACCGACTGACCTCCTGGACCTGAAGAACAGAAAAAATCGATTCTTACTTCTTTTGGGTTTATCTCTACATCAAACTCTTCTGCTTCAGGAAAAACCATACAAGTAGCTGCCGACGTATGCACGCGACCCTGAGTTTCTGTTTGCGGCACACGTTGCACACGGTGTACACCTGCTTCAAACTTTAACGTTCCGTAAACATCATCTCCAGAAACTTCAAACTGAATTTCTTTAAATCCTCCGTTAGTTCCTTCAGAATAATCTACTGTACTTACTTTCCACCCTCTACCTTCACAGTATTTAGTATACATTCTAAATAATTCACCAGCAAAAATACTGGCTTCATCACCACCTGCACCAGCTCTCAATTCTACAACGGCATTTTTGGCATCTTCTGGATCTTTAGGTATTAACATGAATTTAATTTCATCTTCTAAAACCGGAATACGCTTCTTTGCCTCATCCATTTCCATTTTAGCCATCTCAGTCATTTCTGCATCACTTCCATCTGCAATAATTTCCTTAGCCTCTTCAATTGAATCAGTTAGACTTTTATATTCATTACCTTTTTCTACAACCTTACCTAAATCTTTATATTCTTTGCTTAATTTAGCGTAACGCTTTTGATCCATTATAATATCTGGTTGGATAATTAAATCCGAAACCTCATCATAACGTTGTTTTATAATTCTAATTTTATCTAACATCTTCTAACTTTTCTGGTTTGCGAATTTACGTTTTTTATCGGAATTATTTTTAAAATTCAATTAACTATATTTGATTTAAAACTGATTCATCAATAATGAAAACATTGCAGCTTTATTTTCTTTTTTATAAAACTAAGTTTTTCCTTCCCTTAGCGCTTACTCTTTTTGTGGTACTTAAGTTCAAAATGATGCCATTGGCTGTACTTACCTTATTTATAGCTTCTTTATTAGTTTGGTTTTATCAGAATTTTATTAATGATCGAAAAAAAGAAAAACTATATTTTTATTACAATATGGGTATTACTGAACTTAAATTATATGCTTTCGTTTTTTTCATCAACCTTATTATTACCATAACACTAAACATTTGCATGAAATGGATTGTTTAGAAATTGATAATATTGAACTAAATTTTGGCGCTACCGAAATTTTAAAAGCCATTTACTTTAATGCCAAAAAAGGAAAAATTACAGGTATTTTAGGAAGCAACGGATCCGGAAAAACATCTTTATTAAGAATTATCTTTGGCGAACTGCTACCAAAAAGCAAACTACTTAGAATAGATAGCAAACCTATTTTAACGCCACTTTACAAAAAAGGGATTGTTAAATATTTACCACAGTTTCATATCATACCTAATACTATTTCTTTGCAAGAAGGTTTTAAATTTTTCAATGCTTCTTTTACTGATTTCTTAACTGATTTCCCTCTTTTTGAATCTCAGAAACAGCATCGTTTCTCTAAGTTTTCTGGAGGAGAAAAAAGATTGATAGAAACGTACATCATTCTAAAATCTGATGCAAAAATTGTACTATTTGATGAACCTTTTTCTCATTTAGCACCGCTTTATATTAAAAAACTAAAAGAAGTACTAGAGATTGAAAAACAGCATAAAATAATTATTATTACCGATCATTTATATAAAGATATTTTAGATATTTCCGACACCCTGTATTTACTAAAAGATGGTTGGAGTAGATTATTAAAATCTCCCGAAGAATTAATTCAATACAACTATATAAACGCCTTATAAAAATCTAAATTTATGAAAAACTACTTCCTTTTACTCTTTGCTATTGCATTATTTTCTTGTAAAAAAGCACAAAAACCACAACCTAATTGGCTCGTTGGTAAATGGGAACGTGTAAATGAAAAACCGGGCAAAAGCACCTTCGATTTTTGGAACAAAGATTTAACAGCGATTGGCTTTACTTTAAAAGAATCGGATACTATTTTTAAAGAAATAATGAGCATCGTAACTATTAAGGACACTTTACATTTAAAAGTTGAAGGTGTAAACGAAAAACCTACTTTATTTAAGTTTACCCAACAAACTGACACTTCTTTTGTCTGTGAAAATAAAGAGAATGAGTTTCCTAAAAAGATTTACTATTTTTTAGACAATCAGCAATTAAAATGTAAAATATCTAATGAGGAATTTTCTGTAGATTTTGTTTTTAACAAACAATAAGAAAATAGCTACCTTTAAATAAAATTCACCTTTTATAATCTCTTTTTTTTAAAAAATATACTAAAATAATATATAAACAAAGCTATAATATGTACTAATGGCAGAAAACATCAAATACTACAATAATTTAAAAAAATATGAAGATACTCTTGTTAACCTTCTAACTGATGAATCGTGTTTTTCTGACATACCAAAAACCTGGTATGTGGTAGTGGTTGATATTGAAAATTCTACAAAAGCTGTTAACGAAGGAAAGCACCACCAGGTAAACTTAACGGCTACCGGAGCAATTATCTCTGTTTTAAATACCATTAGAAAAGAGAAAAAAAATATTGAAATACCTTATTTTTTTGGCGGCGACGGAGCTACTTTTATTATACCTAAAACTATCTTAAAACCTATTTTAATCATCTTAGAAAACTATAGCCTTCATATTAAAAGAAATACGAACCTAACACTTAGGGTTGGTCATATTTCTGTTAATAAACTAACTTCTGAAAAACATAATTTAAAGATTGCAAAACATCAACTAACAAATCAACTAACTATTCCGGTTGTACTAGGAAACAGTTTAAAGAAAGCTGAAGAATATATTAAAAAAACTTTCGAAGAAAAAAATGCTATCAGTTTTAATGAAAACCTTTTAAATTTAGAAGGCATGGAGTGTAGATGGAAACAAATAAAACCGAATCAAAACAAACAAAAGGTTATCTGTTTACTACTAGATTCTATAACTGAAATTAATCAAAGAGAAGTTTACAGAAACGTGCTTGCTAAAATGGATTTAAGTTTTGGTTCTTTTAAAGACAGACAACCTATAGTGGCGACTAATTTAAAGTTAAACTTTAATATTTCTAAAATATGGAAAGAAATGAAAATTAGTTTAGCTGATAAAAGTTTAGCCTATTTATTAAAAAAATGGACTTCTACTCTTATAGGTAAATTTTACTTGAACCTTTCTGATGATGGGAAACAATATTTAAAGCAAATTGGTCAATTATCACATACTTTTATGTTAGACGGTATGATAAACACTATTTTTATTGCTGATGAAGACAAAATTAAACCTTTTATAAAGTATTTAGACGAACTAGAAAGAGATAAAAAAATTATATATGGTATTCATATAACCCATGCTTCTGTTATGTCATGCTATGTATTAGATAGAAAAACAAAACACTCTCATTTTGTAGATGGCACCGAAGGTGGTTATACCTCTGCTGCTAAAATGTTTAAAATAAAACTAAAAAACCTCTAACTTATAACCAACACCATGCACATTGGTTAATTTAATAGAACTGTCTTCTTTTAATTTTTTTCGTAATTTAGATATATACGTATCTAAGCTTCTACCCACAAAAACACCGTTATCTTCCCATACTTTTTTAGTAAGATCTTCTCGTTTTATAATTTGATTTGGGCTTGCCACAAAGATTGCAAGAATTTCACATTCTTTTTTAGAAAGACTTATTTCTGTTGCTTTTTTTACCAATTTATTTTGTGTTGGGTAAAACTGAAAGCTTCCTATTTTAGTATACTCTTTAATATTTTCGCTTGTATTAACAACTTCCTTTTTTCCAGAAAATAGTATATGAATTATAAAAACGATTACCAAAAGAAGTAATCCAATTAAAAAGAAATTACTATGCCAAAAAGAAATTTCATACGCAAAAAACACTACCTGAATAACATAACATCCTTTAGGTAAAACACGTTCTCTGCAAGGTATTATTGTACTCTTTTTTAAAGCGCTGTTTTGATAACTATAACTTACTTCACTATTTAAACATCGCAATACTTCTACCCTATAATCATTTGGTAATTTTACTTTACTAAAACTAGTATTTATAAAAGTAACTAAATTGTCTGGCTCAAAAGAAAACTTCTTTTGAAAAGACAATTCATACTTATTATTTTCTAATTCGATAATTGGTAAAACTAAAGATGTTGAATCTTTATCAGAAAGCAATAATTGATTACCTACATCTCGCAAAGAAACCTTTACTCTTTCTGTAAAATCTTTACTACTATTTGTAGTAGAAAAAAACCATCCTAAAAGGAGAAAAAAAGCAAAGCCGCAATATATATAAATTTTGTTCTTGTTCATAATCCTGGTAAATAACATACATTTTTATGACTTTTTACAACCATTCACACTTCTTTTACATTTTTTTGACACTCTTAGCAATTGCTAACCTTACTTTTATCATGTTCTTAATATAATAGTGAATTTCTATTCAATAGTAATTTTTAAATCTCTATAAAATGAAAAATACAATAATATGTTGTTGTCTAATTCTTACAATAAGCTGTAAAAAACAAAGTGTTAATCCAGTAAATTTAATAGTCGCCAACAATGTAGCAACTCAATATACAACTACACAAACTCCTTTAAACTATTTTGATAGCCAAAAAAGAAAAAATTCTGAGCCTTACAAATTAAAATTAGCTTCAAAAAAATTACAAAATAATGAATATGACTTATCAATCTCAATGGAATTATTTGATAATGCTCATTTTATATCTCCGAATGCTAAACGTGAATTTAAAGGAAAGTTTAAAGTAGTTTTTAACACTACTGATAAATTTAGTTTATTAGGTAAGCTTATTGAAAAACCGCTTTCTGTTGAAGAATATGATGAGCATCCGTTTACGAACGGCACAGTTAATTGGGTTAGAAAAAACACCACATATCGTCAGAAAATAAAACTAAACTCAACTAAAAACTTTCAAATAAAAGGATACATTCAATTTACTATTGAACCACGATGTACTTTAGAAAAAATATCATTTATCATAAAACAAGTAAATGGTAAAATGAGTGTAGAATTATTTGGTTGTTAATTTAGACATACGATACATTATAACAGTTATCATATTCAATAAAAAAACTAATACTATGAATAATAAAATTATTACACTTATTACTCTACTATTTAGCATTACAACTATATTTTCTCAAAAGGATGAATTTAATTTGATTGCACTAGATTCTACCTGGGGACAAGAAGTTCTTCGTTTTCCCGCAAGACATATGAATTATATTGGTGTAGGCGATATAAGATTCCCTCCTAAAGGTTGGATAAAGCCAGAGCACACGTTTTTTTGGTCATACACATATGCTTGGAATATTAATGTAAATAGAAAAATTACCGAAGAAGAACTAACACTCGATTTAGTAAAATATTTTAATAGCTTAAATAAAGTTGATATGAATGCTACAGCTGATAAAAAGTATGCGTCTGCTAAAATAACTAGTATAAAAAAGGTCAAATCAACTACTTTTTTCAAAGGATATATTAATACTTTTGATCGTTTTGCTACCAATAAGTTAATTACTCTAAATGTTTTAATAGAAAGCAATTATTGCAAAAAAGAAAAAAAAACAGTTATTCTATTTAAGTTCTCGCCTAAAGAGTTTAATCATAAAGTATGGAAAACACTTAATGAAATAAAACTACATACTTCTGTTTTAAATTAAAACAAAAAACCTCAGCATAATAACTGAGGTTTTTAAATATGAAATACTTTTTAGTTTAATATTCAAAAGTTCCAAACTCACTATTTATAGTCAGTTTTTTAGTTTCAGAGGCTTCCACTCTACCAACAATCTGCGCATTTACATTATAGCTTTTAGAAATAGCAATAATATCTTCAGCTACCTCTGGTGATACATATAATTCCATTCTATGCCCGCAATTAAATACCTGATACATTTCTTTCCAATCTGTTTTAGATTGTTCTTGTATCAATTTAAATAAAGGCGGAATTGGAAACATATTATCTTTTATAATATGTAATTCATCAACAAAATGCAAAATTTTAGTTTGAGCGCCTCCAGAACAATGAATCATTCCGTGAACAGTATCTGTATTAAATTTTGATAAAATTTCTTTAATAATTGGCGCATACGTTCTTGTTGGCGACAATACCAATTTACCTGCATCTATAGGCGAATCCTCTACTTCATCAGTTAATTTTGCGTTACCAGAATACACGAGATCTGCAGGAACTGCTGCATCATAACTCTCAGGATATTTAGCAGCTAAATAGTTGTCAAAAACATCATGACGGGCAGATGTTAATCCGTTAGATCCCATTCCTCCATTATATTCAGTTTCGTAAGTTGCTTGTCCAAACGATTCTAAACCAACAATTACATCTCCGGCTTTAATATTTGCATTATCAATAACATCGGTACGTTTCATACGTGCTGTTACAGTAGAATCTACAATAATTGTACGAACCAAATCACCAACATCTGCAGTTTCACCTCCGGTTGAATGAATAGTTACTCCGAAACCTTTTAGATCTTCGATTAATTCTTCTGTACCATTAATAATTGCTGATAAAACTTCTCCAGGAATTTTACTTTTATTACGTCCAATAGTTGATGATAACATAATATTATCTGTAGCGCCTACACATAATAAATCATCAATATTCATAATTAGTGCATCTTGTGCAATTCCTTTCCAAACAGAAATGTCTCCTGTTTCTTTCCAATACATATATGCCAAAGATGATTTTGTTCCTGCACCATCTGCATGCATAATTAAACAATAATCATCATCATTTGTTAAATAATCTGGAACAATTTTACAGAAAGCTTTTGGAAACAAGCCTTTGTCTATATTTTTAATTGCATTGTGCACATCTTCTTTAGATGCTGATACTCCGCGCTGTGCGTAGCGTTTAGATACTTCGTTACCCATGTGTTGTGTTGTTGTTACTGCAAATTTAGTTTATCTATATTTTAAATCAATAAAAAAAGCGAACGTTTTTTAACGTTCGCTTTTTTTATTGATTTACTGTCCCATCCTGATATATTGTTATACTCAACATTATAAAATGGAATCAAACTACAGAAAGCCTACCAAAAAGGATTTATAGTTTAAATCTAAAGATTCTACAAAAGTCTGAATAAGGTCTACTAACTAAAACCAAAGCATTAAATAAGTGTGGTATTCAAGTAAACTCTAAAGTTAGAACTTGATTAAAAAAATACGGTGATTTTGATTATCAATTTTACAATTCACAAATGCATATTCCAAACACCAGCACAGCATCTTTTAGAATTAGAATAATAAGTTAGGTTGTTAGAGAAGCAAAAAGAACAGAGCTAAATATTTAGCCGTCAGAGATGGTATGAAAGTAATTATATTTGATATGATGATAGATTTTACCAATAAAGAGTTTAAGATTCTTATCAGAAAAAAACAAAAACCCAAGTTATTTTGCCTTAATAACAGACGCGTATTCTAAAAAAATCATGGAATATAAAGTGATGTCACATCATAAATTTACATTTTTAAATAAAGAAAACAAATATATCACTCTACTTTTAAACTGATAAAAACCACCTAGATTAGTTTAAATAACCTGAACCTTGTTCATCTTACCTATTTGAAATATGAATGAAGCATTGTTAACTCATTCATAAGCGCCTTTATTAACTTTATATTAATTATCATTATCAATTTAGTTTACCAAACTACAGTTTGTTTTTTAATTTCAAGCTATTTAGTCTAAAAACCTGATCAATTTATATAAATTCAGGTGACTTTATACTTTGAATATTAAAAGGAGATGTAAAGGTTTCTTTTTTTATTCTTCTTATCTAAAGTTTGTTTACCTATACTATTTTTCTTTTCATCGATACTTAAACACCAATAATCTAATTTTTAAAAATTAGTAATCTCCTTAAATTATCTTTATTGTGTAGTTTAAAATTTGATTTTCGTTTTATAGTTAAATTTTCTTTTGAAGGGTTATTTGACAATAAAATTTATTTCCCCTTTTTGTTTTTATGACTCCTCCCCAGGGGTCATTTTTTTATTTAAAATCTACTGTTATTTAATACTTTCTTTTAATTGTTATATAGTTATTTTTTTCAACAACTCCCATAGATGCTCTCTTGTAAATTCCTCTTTTATGAAAGTTGTTTTTTGATAAACTAAAATACGATACCAATTAGACGGAATATGAATTTCGAAAACCAATTAAAATCTATTTTTTTAAATTTTGATACTATATGAACTGTTGCACTCTATACTTTGAATCATAATTTGATACTTAAAACCTTTATTTAAAATTATTTTACTACAGTTTATTTATCCTTACTTTTTAATTTTTTTAATCAATACTTTAATACTATTTATCTCACATTCAAAAACTAGCCTCTCTTACTAAATTATCTTTATGGCATAGTTTAAGTTTGAATTAATTATCTTGAATGGGATTTATCAGAAAGGACGGCTTCTTTTCTTTTCCTCTTTATTTGTGACTTATTATAAATAACCGTGTCTCAATAGTGTAAAAGTTATTTTATCCCTTTTTAACAATTACCTCTAAATTTTGAAAAAAATAATTAAATTAAAATTTATAAGTCATTGATTTTCCCCTTAAAATATTAATCCCCAGTTTTGTTTTTATGGCTCCTCCCGCAGGAGCTTTTTTTGTTTTAAAACCTACAGGTTTATTAATACTCATTTACTCAAGTCTTGGATATAAAAAAACAACACCTTGTGGGAGTTGCTTTGTGCTAAGTAATATTTTGTATGTAATAGCTTTTTAGTTAATCCTTAATTATATTATTAATTATTTTTATCAATTCTAAATCATAATCATACTTTTCTAATATTTTCTTTATAAAATTAGTTTGAGGTTCAAGTTGAATTTTATAATAGTTTTTTATTAATGTATTCAACTTTTCTAAATTTTGATTGCTCAAGGTGAGAATAAATTATGTCAAACTCTACTATTAAAAATTTCCATTGAGAATAAATTGGGAGATTTATTAAAATTATTATCTTTAAAATCTTCCGAATCTTTGTATTCAAATATTACATTAACAAAATCTATTAATGCTGTTTTACCTGTATTTTACCTTTCTTTATTTCTCTGTAATCCTCTTTAAGGGATTTAAATAGATCAAGTGCTATTTGAAAATTTCTATCATATTTTTGATTGTCAATTTCATTCTCAAGTAATCTGGATTATGTTTCATTAGCTTTTATTTGTTCTTTAAAAGAAATGTAAACTAATACTGCTCCTATTAAATTTATTATTGACGCTGTTATTCCTCCAATTGTATCTCCAATCTGTCCTGTTTCACTAAAATTAAAATTTTTTAAAATAAATGGTCTTGTAAAAACATAAGTACTTGTAAACAATATAACGCCAATTACAAAAACATATTATTTAAATTTTTGAAGTTTTTTTCTCTTTTAAGATATAAGTATATTCTTTTCACTTACCACAATTATGTCAATGAACTTTTTATTTTTAAAGGTTCTGAAAACCTACAGTTTAAATTCTCTTACGTGCTCAATACTTCCTTTAGCTTGTGGCAACCCCTTCTTTCATATAGCTAATTATTTATTCCCTATTTTTTCTATTAGGGACGTTAATTAATTCCTGTGCCAATGCTATTATGTTGCTTGTAGGAGAAAGTTTGTTTCTAATATCTGCTAATAAATTTTCGTTCCCCATAAACTACAGTTATTATAGTTTGTAAGTTTTATTAACCTTTTCATCTAATGTTTAATTCTATATAAATTCGGGGGACTTTATATTTGAGTATTAAAGGGAATCAGTAATGATTCATTTTCTTTTTTATTTCTAAAAACATTTACTTACTTCTAGTACCATCCAAATTAAAAAACTAGCACTTCTAACATAGTCAAGCCCTTTTACGAAGAGTTTTTCTTCTTATAAAACCTACAGTTTGTTGTGTTAATTCAACTCTATTATTCGGTTATGATAAAAGAAAATGTTTTTTTTTCTAAATGTATTTTAAAGCAACCTCTGAAATGAACCAATAAAGACCTAAGAGTAAAATGCATTGCCCCATATTTTCTCTCTCCTTTTCTAAAACTATCGGGTTCATCTTTTTTTAAGTTTAGAAGGTTATTTGCGGTTTTAGCAAAAATAAACCTACCATAAATATCTAATTTGAATAAAAGTATTCTGTGACTAATAGATGATTCTACACTTTTTATTCGTCTTACTATGATTGTAGCCCCTTCAATTGTTACTCTAAATTTATTTTAAAATTACGACAATTAAAGAAAATACTTCAATAACATTTATGTGATCTTTATTAAAGTACTTAGTTACCTTATATCTTGTTGTTAAATATACTTTACGCAATTTAGCTGAAGTAAGTTATTGAATTCAAATACATAATCGTCTCCATTTAGTTTTTTACATTTTGGAAATTCTTCTTCAAAATATTCTTCTAATACTTATCTAACTGTTATATTGTTTATAATAGTTTCTACAGTTTTAATTCTACTTTGTTGACTGAAGTACCCACTGTTTGCTTATCCTTATTCTTTGTTTTTTTATCGACACTTAAATACCATTTATCTAATTTTTAAAAATTCAACCATCTTCTTAAATTATATTTAATGCATAGTTTAAAATTTGATTTTTCGTTTATATAGTTTAGTTGGTTATTTGATTTAAAAAGAAGCATTACTTTGATGGAATGCTTCTTTTCCTTTTTACTACAATTATTTTGATATTCTGTTAAGTCTATAAACATTTATAGGATATCTTCCTAAATCTTTTGTTGTGTTTGTTTTTAATTTCATATCTCTTTTATTACTGTTTTTAATCATATTTTAGTTCTAATTTAAGTACTCCAGACAACTGTGCATAAAACGCCTTTTCATTCTTTGGTTGACTGGAATACCTACAATTATTTTAATATTCGTTTTCTAAAATTTTTGACAATAAAAATGAGCTTCAATTTGAAGATCTTGTGGTAAATTTCATTCAACTATTTATTATTTAATGATAGGTATTACTACACTTGTACCTAAAAACCTGAACCTTATTAAATTCTCTCAAAATTACAGTCACTAATTCCTCAATTTTATAACGTAATTAGAAAAATATAATGCTTAATTGAATAGCTATTATCCTTTTTTTTTATTAAAGGTGGAATCCGAAAAACCTAATTTAAATAGAGTAGGTCATTTTAAATTATATAAATATGAAACAACTATCAATTTATCCATTAAGTTTATCTATTAGTAAAACCAATACAACTGTACCTCAGGCAACATTAGTCTTTTCAGCAGAAAAAAGAATAAGCGAAAACACAATCACCGTAACTATTACTAATGGTGAAACTGTCTATAAATTTACATCTAAAGATTTAAATAAACATATATCAGTAGGAACAATTACAAATGGATCTGGATACTTTAAATTAATTGAAGATAAAAATTTAAATGTATACGTTATCACATTTAGTGGATATGTTGTAAACGCTACCAAGGGAACAGTTAATAATGCAATAGTAGCATATATTACAGGGAAATTACCTAGTTAGAGCCATATAATCTATACATAACTTTTAGAGTATTATTAAGTTTAAATTTATCGAAGGGACTTTTATTTTTTTATTTATAAATAGCGGATATAATTATCATATTTTTTATAACTTAAATAAATAATCTTTATAAAAATATTTTTACTTAGTACAATTACGTCTATGATCTTCTTTCAGCTTTAAAGCGTCAGAAAATCTACTGTTTTTATAATTTAATATTTATAATTTCGCTTTATTTTTATTACGATTTTTTCTTCTCTAACTAAATTTAACAACTTAAGACTTACATTATGTTGAAAAAAAATTAAAATTTGGTGCTATTCTAAATAAATCAGAACAAAAAAATTAATGGAAGTAATCGTCCTGGCAGCCTACAAAGATGTTATAACATAAGCTTACATTGTTGGACTACTTCTAATCTGGCTCAAAACAATTCATCTTTTGGAGAAACCTATGCTACTAGCTGTCAATACCATTATGCATCTGGTTACTGTATCTAAAACTAAGCGAACTTAGGTTCGCTTTTTTATATCTCTCATTCTGCAGTTAAAATTCTATTAATTTTTATTTAAGGCATATATTTAGCTGTTTCTTATTTTATGTTTTCCTACTTTAATTAACCCTTAGTTTTTCCCATTTCATCTAAAGTTTATTTGTGTTTATCTAAAAAAATTATAATTATTAATGTCACAAACTACATTGCAGAATAAATAACATAATTATGAAATCTAAACCGACATTAGTAAGACTTATTAAAGTATTAGGTAATAAATACATTCTTAAATTCCCAATACTTAAACTTAAAACAACTGTTGATAAAGACTATTACACTAATATATCAAACAAACCAAATGAATATAAATTCCTTGTATATCCTTACAACTAAACAAACCAGAAACATATCTACAAGTTTTTAATTATCAATTAACTTCTACCACTTACCTACATAAAAATGTAGTTAAGCTAAAGAAACACATACAAGTTTATTTAAACCAGATATTTACAAAACACTAACAATTAAAACACATAATCATGGCTTTACAAATCTCAAATAAAAAAGGAATTTCTCACTTAAAAGGTAAATTAATTGTTCGACGATTAAATCTTTTATTACTCATTTTGAAAACTATATTTCAAGAAATAAAAAAACAATTATAAACATCGACAAAATTAAAGAGATTGATTCTGATGGCCTTAATGGTATAAAAAAATTGATGAAAATTGCTCTTAGAAACAAAAATATTTTTTTCACTGTAGGCCTTGGAGCTACAGACATTTATGATCATTTTGATATAGCATAATTATTCTAATGTTTTAATAGCTTATCTATACTTATTTTCTGATCATAGATTCACTTCTATTACAAAGGGTAACTAACTAATAAACAGTAGTTTTTTTTTTATAAAAAAGCAATAAAAACAAGTAAAATAAAGGGCGTAGCTTTCTTTTCTACTTTCTATAAAATTAAAAAAAGGGTGAAAACACCCTTGTTGTGCAAAGGAATTCCTTTTGTAAAAAAAGAGTTTTTCTTACTTCGTAAATAACAATTCTCTATACTTTGTTAAAGGCCATAAATTATCATCAACCATAAGCTCTAGCTTATCGCAATGATAACGAATCTCAGCAAAAAAAGGTTTTACTTTATCGCAATAACTATCTGCATTTTCTTGACCAATGAGTTTGTTTGATTTTTTGCGTTCTTCGGTCATTTTTTCAATTTTCGAGTTAATTTCCGCTATATGAATCGATATTGTTTTAATTAAATCAATCTGTTCTTTAGCATATTGCTCAAACCCTTTTCCGAAAATTTCCTTTAACCCTTTTACATTTTCTATCAATGTATTTTGATATTGAATTGCAGTAGGAATTACATGGTTTCTTGCAATATCTCCTAAAACCCTACTTTCTATTTGAATGCGCTTAGCATATTCTTCTAATTCAATTTCGTGACGAGCAGCTACCTCTACTTTATTCATCACATTCATTTCTATAAAAAGTGCTATTGCTTTTTTAGAAGCTTTAGCTTTCAAAGCTTGAGGAGTCGTTTTATTATTACTTAAACCTCTTCTTAAAGCTTCTTTTTCCCATGCTTCACCATAACCATCACCTTCAAACCTAATTTTCTTTGAAGCTTTAATATACTCTCGCAGCACATTAAAAACAGCCTCATCTTTTTTCAACTTTTTAGTATCTATCAAGTCATCAACCTCTATTTTAAATTCTTTTAACTGTTTCGCTATAATCGTATTTAAAACTGTCATTGGCCCAGCACAATTAGACCAAGAACCAACAGCTCGTAGTTCGAATTTATTTCCAGTGAAAGCAAAAGGAGATGTTCTATTTCTATCTGTATTATCTAATAATATTTCAGGAATTTTACCTACGATATTTAACTTCAAGTCTGTTTTTTCTTGTGGTGACAGCTTTCCTTTTGTAACATTTTCTAACTCATCTAAAACTTCAGACAATTGCGAACCTATAAATACAGATATAATTGCTGGCGGAGCTTCATTTGCCCCTAATCGATGATCATTACTCGCACTTGCAATTGAAGCCCTTATTAATTCTTCGTAATCATGAACTGCTTTTATAGTGTTTACAAAAAAGGTTAAAAATTGTAAATTTTTCATTGGTGTTTTACCAGGACTCAATAAATTAATTCCGGTATTTGTTGCCAAAGACCAATTATTATGCTTACCCGAACCATTAATTCCTTTAAATGGTTTTTCGTGAAATAGTACTTTAAATTGATGACGTTGCGATACTTTTTCCATCACATCCATTAATAACGAATTATGATCTACTGCTAAATTTGCTTCTTCGAAAATTGGTGCTAATTCAAATTGGTTCGGAGCAACTTCATTATGGCGTGTTTTTACAGGGATTCCTAACAACATACATTCCTGCTCCAAATCACGCATAAAACTCATCACTCTATCAGGAATAGACCCGAAATAATGATCATCTAATTGTTGTCCTTTTGCAGGTGAATGTCCTAACAAAGTTCTACCTGTCATCATTAAATCAGGACGCGCAGACATTAAAGCTGTATCTATTAAAAAATATTCTTGCTCCCAGCCCAAAGTAGCATTTACTTTAGATACATTTTTATCGAAATACTTACAAACCGCCGTTGCAGCTATATCCACAGCCTGTAAAGCCCTAAGCAAGGGAGCTTTATTATCTAAAGCTTCACCTGTATACGCTACAAAAACAGTTGGAATACATAATGTTGTACCATATATAAATGCGGGCGATGTTGGGTCCCAAGCTGTATAACCACGGGCCTCAAATGTATTTCTAATTCCGCCATGCGGAAAACTAGACGCGTCTGGTTCTTGCTGCACTAATTGCTCTCCATCAAAACGCTCCATTGCACCACCTCCTTCAATGGTGTCAAAAAAAGCATCGTGCTTTTCAGCTGTAGCACCCGTTAACGGCTGAAACCAATGTGTATAATGTGTTGCTCCTTTAGACAACGCCCAATCTTTCATACTGACCGCTATTTGATCGGCAACTTTTCTATCTATTTTACTTCCAAATTCAATTGCGTCCTTAACACTCTTATAAGCATCTCTAGTCATATACTGACGCATGGCTTGCTCATTAAAAACATTTTTCCCGAACAATTCAGAGCGACGTCCTTTTTCTTCTATAAAAACTGGTTTTCTATGTAAAGTTTCTTTTAAAGCGCTAAATCTTAAAGTTGACATTATATATGGTGTAAAATTCGATATCAAAAATACAAAATATAATCTATTTTAAATAATACCCCCTAAAAAATAGGGTCAAAATTAAATTAAAGTTAATTTTTAAAGTTTTACCCCCGTAAATTTTAATATTAAATATAAAATATTCATTTTTGCATTGAATTTGATTATAAACACATTCCGATATTATCATGGCAAAAATTAAGTTAGAGTACATTTGGTTAGACGGTTATAAACCAACACAAAACCTAAGAAGCAAAACAAAAGTTGAAGAACACGATAATTTTCAAGGAACAATTGAAGAGATAGGAAATTGGTCTTTTGATGGATCTTCTACAAAACAAGCTTCTGGTGGAGCATCAGATTGCTTACTGGTTCCTGTGGCAATTTATCCAGATCCTGCAAGAGTTAACGGTTATTTAGTTATGACAGAAGTTATGAATGCAGATGGTACGCCGCACGAAACTAACGGAAGAGCTACTATTGATGATAATGATAATGATTTTTGGTTTGGATTTGAGCAAGAGTATTTTATTATGGATACCGCAACTCAACTACCTTTAGGGTTTCCTATAGGCGGTTACCCAGGACCACAAGGAATGTATTATTGTTCTGTAGGCGGAAAAAATACACATGGTAGAGATTTCGTTGAAGAACATGCTGATTTATGTATTGAAGCAGGTTTAAATTTTGAAGGAATTAACCAAGAGGTTGCTTCAGGACAATGGGAATACCAATTATTCGCACAAGGAGCAAAAAAAGCGGGTGATGAAATTTGGATCTCTAGATATTTACTAGATAGATTAACAGAAAAATATGGTTACTACATAGAATACCACCCTAAACCTGTAAAAGGAGACTGGAATGGTTCTGGAATGCATGCCAATTTTTCTAATGAAGTATTAAGAACTTGTGGTTCTCAAGAAATATATGAAACTATTTGTGAAGCATTTAGACCTGTAACTAAAGAACACATTGCTGTTTACGGAGCTTACAATGACGAACGTTTAACAGGTTTACACGAAACAGCTTCTATAACAGACTTTAGTTTTGGTGTTTCAGATAGAGGAGCATCAATACGTATACCAATAATTACGGTAGAAAAAGGCTGGAAAGGATGGCTAGAAGACAGAAGACCTGCTTCTAACGGTGATCCTTATAAAATTGCAGCGAGAATTATTAAAACAGTAAAACCAGTAAGCGAACAATTCAAATAAATAATTTCCATAACAACACACACTAACAACAACTAAAAAGCCTTTAAATTAATTTAAAGGCTTTTCTGTTTTATATAATTAAACAGTATCTGTTATGTATTCTAATTTGAATAATTTCTGATAAAGAACCACATCGAAAACTATTCTAAACTAAAGGTTAAGTAATAAATTTTACTCACTCAATTGATAAAGTTTTATCAAAAATAAAAAACAGCTTTATAATTCTATTTAAAAGCTAAATAGATAAAAGAAACATATCCTATTAGCAGCACAAAACCTTTGATTCTTCCTATTTCATTTTTTTTATAAAAATAAGCCATCGGTAATAAAACAAAAGCGAAACCTAACATCCAGAATATATCTTTACTTAATATTTGTGGCTCGGTTACTTTTATAGTTGTTATCATAGAAGTTAAACCCAATACAGAAGCAATATTAAAAATATTAGACCCTAACAAGTTCCCTAATGATATTGCCTTTTCACCTCTTATTGCCGCTATTACTGAAGCTGCTAATTCCGGAACACTAGTTCCGATAGCAATCATCGTTACAGATATTACCCCTTCACTAATTCCTTGATTTCTTGCCAATGTTTTTGCGCCATCTACCAATAACTCAGAACCAAAATACAATGCCAATCCACCGATTAACAACCAAATGATTATTTTAAAATAACTTACCGCCGCCAGTGCATCATCTACCTCTTCACTGCTTTGATCTGATTTTGCATTTTTTATTAAATAAACTAAAAACAACGCTAAACCAATCAATAAAACACCACCTTCAATAGCATTTAAATCATTGTTATAGCTCAACATTCCCCAAAGAGCTAGAGAAAACAACATCATCACTGGCCAATTTATTTTATAAAAATCTTTACTTATTGCAATAGGACCAATTAACGCTGTTATACCTAAAACCATTCCGATATTAGCAATATTAGATCCAATAACATTGTTTATGGCAATTGCCGGAGAACCATCTAAAGCTGCCTGCAAACTAACTAATAGTTCTGGTGCTGAAGTTGCAAAAGAAACCACCGTCATACCAATTACCATTTTAGAGATATTCAATTTAAAAGATAATCCCACAGAAGAACGAACTAAAAACTCCCCTCCAAAAACCAACAAAATCAATCCTATTATTATATATACAACACTCATGTAATATTATTATTTTTTGCGAAGATACTGCTTTGATTTCAAAAATTACAACCTTCAAATACATCAAAAAATACCTTCACCTAATTTTTAAAACAACACTTTTTATTTAGTTTTCAATAATCAAACAACTAAAAAAAGCTGCTATTTAAACACTTTTTGCTTTAGTTTTAAGTATTCATTTAAAAAACTTCTTTAGTTTATTACATATTAAAACACAAAACAACCTAAAAAATTAATAAATAAAACAAAAAACAAGTAATTTTAGTTTCATATTAAAACACAATGTATTTTTTTTTATTAATAATAAAACACAAACAGATTAATTTATACTTAAGTTTTTGGAAGTATGATTCTCTTTGATATATATTGATAAAACAATTCCGGAATCAATCAGTATTAACCTATTAAAAACATTAAAATTCATGATAACTATTACTACTAAAATAATTACTATTGCAGTAAAAATTGCAACTATTATAACACTATTATACTAATCAACTTTTAAAACCAAACTATATATTATGCTAACATTTATCGGAGTATTATTAATTATTACAGGGTTAATTACCATTGTATTAAATTCAATTTTTAAAAACAGTAAAATACTAAACTGGTTCACCCTACAAAGAAGCATTCAGCTAACCATACTTGGTGCTCTTATGAGTATTATTACAGGAATGTTTTTTTACGCAGATGCCGGTACAGCCTATGCCGTACAATTTGTTTCTGGTGGTGATAAAATGATTACCACACAGGGTTTAAAACTTAAATGGTGGGGTAGAATTATTCCGCTTTCATACGAAACATCAATAAAAGATATTATTGTTGATGATGAAAGTGAATTACCTAAAAGTGATCAAGGAATTTATAACCGAAAAGCTCAGAAATGGGAATTCAGTGATGCTATTAAAGCGGAGATAAGCACTTCTGTAATTGTAGGAGTTAACATTAACGACGAGGAAGTATTTTTAAATATGGCCGACAGAAACAGGAGTGAATCTAAATTAATATACGGAAGAGTTTTACCGAATATTGACGCAGCGATTAAAAATACATGTAAGCTAATGGATGCACAAGATTACATTTCTGGTCAAGCATCTGATTTTGACAGGTATTTTAGAGATCAATTAGAAAACGGAATGTATCAAGTAGAGCAATATTATGAAGCTGAAAACATGAATGAAATTGTAGGTGACACCACTACCATCAGAAAAATAAAGGTTGGTAAATCTAGTAAGCAAAAAAAGTTCAGAATAAAAAGAAATGACAATGGTAATATTGTTAGAGACAACTCTAATACCTTAAAACAATATGGTTTAAAAATATACCAAGCACAAGTAACGGGTATCGATTGGGAAGCTTCTTTTGACGAACGCTTAGATTTACAAAAAAATGAAGTTGCACAAACACAACTTGAAAAACAACAAGCAGAGCGCGAATATTATAGAGCTAAAAAAGAAGTTGCAAAAGGAGAGTCTGAAAAAGCAAAAGAAAGAGCTCGTTTAGAGAAAATTCAAATTCAGCAAACCATTGAAGCTGAAACCGAAGCAAAAGTTGCTGGTTTTAACTTAATCAAAGAAAAAAACAATACGAAGTTGAACAGTTTAAAGCAAAAAGTAAAAAAGTTGCTGCTGATGCAATGTATTACGAAAATTCTAAACTAGTTAGCGCTGGTTTAACTCCGCAAGAAAAGGCTGAGTGGGAATACAAAACAGCAGTTGGAGTAGCAGGCCAAATAAAAGATTTACAGCTACCATCTACATATATTGAAGGGAGTAAGAACGGGAATGACGGAAACTTGTTACAATCGCTAATTGGAGCAGATCTCGCCAAGAAAATGATGGAAAGTAAAAAGTAAACATCATATTTATTAAATTGAGTGGAGTAATCCTTTTTCACTTCACTCAGTTTAACAAATTATTTTTCAGTATTTTTGATATAGAATCAAACTTATAATGAAAAAACAATTTTTTAAATTTTTAGCAAAGTTAAATAAAATGATACTACCCTCTTTTACACAAAAAGAGTTAGACATTTCTAAAGCTACTAAATTTCAATTAGCAATTATTGGATGGCGTGCTTTTGTAACAATAAACTCACTAGACTAAAAAACTTATAATTATGAAAGAGCATATAAAAGTATATACAGGAACCACTATTTTAACAAACAGACTAGCTTTTTTACTTGACGAAGCTAACATAGCAACTTTAATTAAAGACAGTAAAGAATCTGGTAGATTAGCTGGTTTTGGATCAACTGGAGATTCTTGTGAATTATTCATCTACAAATCTGATTCTGAGCATGCTCAGGAAATAATAGATAATTTTAAGCAAGAGGTTAATTAATTTTAAAAAATAAAAAGCAAAAAAAAATGTTTTTTTGCTTTTTTAATTAAAAAACATCTGTATATTTGCACCCGCAAAACGGCCTCGTGGCGCAACTGAATAGCGCACTTGATTACGGCTCAAGAGGTTGCTGGTTTGAATCCAGCCGAGGTCACAAAAAAAACCACATATTAATTTATGTGGTTTTTTTGCTTTTAATAAATAGCGTAAAATACAGTCATAAAAAAACCTCGAAGATAACTTCGAGGTTTTTTTATGACTATGTAAAGCACATTAATTATTGACCTTTACGTTTTTTCCTCCATCTAAAATATAAAAATAAGAACGTCTATTTTTTTGATGCTCCTCTTTACTACATTTACTTTGATTTGCATCATCACAGTCGTTTAATAATTGACTTTCTCCAAATCCTAAAGCACTTTTAATTCTGTTTGATGCAATACCTCTAGAAACAATATAATCTCTCGTAGAAATAGCTCTACTAGTTGATAAACGCTTATTATACTCTTTAGTTCCTCTACTATCGGTATGTGATTCTATTTTTATAACCATTTCGGGGTGATTTTTCATCACAGATACTATATGCTCCAATTCATATTCTGCATCTTCTCTAATATTAGATAAGTCAAAATCAAAATAAATAGGTTTAATTACTATTTGATCCTCTACAATAAGAGACTCCAGTGTTAAATTTACATTAATTAACTTATTATTTACATCTACTGTTTGCACTTGTTTTTGTGTATCTTTAAAATCTACTTTAGAAGCTACTACTGTAAAATTATTCTCACAATCTATTCTTTTAAAAACATACCTTCCATCTTCTTTTGTTATCTGTTTTGAAATAGGGTTGCCTTCTGAATCAATCAATCTAACCTCTACATTAAACATTGGATTACCTGTACGAGAATTAGTAACAACACCTTCTATATCTTCTTTACAGTCATAAATTAAAAAGCTATAAATATCATCATCTCCTTTACCACCTTTTCTATTTGACGAGAAAAAACCTTTACTTCTTTGATTATTTATTACAAAAGAAAAATCATCTAAAGGGCCATTTACGGGTGCCCCTAAGTTTATTGGTCTTGAAAATTTACTGTTTTTTATTTTCGATTCAAAAACATCTAAAGCTCCTAGCCCTATATGACCATCTGAGGCAAAATAAAGAGTATTATCAATACCTACAAAAGGAAACATCTCTCTACTTTCTGTATTAATTTGTTTTCCTAAATTGATAGGTTCTCCGTATTTATCATCTTCTAATATAGCTACTTTATAAATATCTGTTTCTCCAAATCCATTTGGCATATCAGAAACAAAATATAATGTCTTTTCATCAGGACTTAATGCTGGATGTCCGTATGAATAATTATCTGTATTAAAAGGTAGTTCTCTTACTTTTGACCATTCACCATCAACATTAGTTGCTTTATAAATTTTTAAATGAGTTGTACGATTATCATCTCCTTTTAGCTCTTCACCGTCAAAATTATCTCTAGTAAAATACATTGTTTTACCGTTTTTAGTGATAATAGTGTTTGACTCGTGATAACTTGTTGATAATTCTTTTAACCTTTTTGCTTCAGAAATATCAAGGATTTTATCAGCATCTATATCTTTTAATTCAGAGCTATATATGTTTAAGAAAGGTTGATTATTCCATTCATATAACTTAACATCTTTTTTAATATTTAAAGGTTTAGTTGAGGCATAATATAATTTGTTATCAAATATAAAACCACCGAAATCTGAATATTTTGTGTTTGTAGCTACATTATGAACATTTATATAAATCTTTTCTTTATTCGTGTATTCTACAAAATAATCTTGATTTTCATCTAATGCAATTGGTCTACTATCTGTTGCTTCAATTTTTTTTATTTTTTGAAGCCATTTATCTGATTCAGAAACTTTACCGTTACTTTTTAATACCTGTGCATATCTAAAAAAGTGTTTTGTTGTTTCTTTATTTTCAAAATTCTGCATTAATTCTTCATACCACACCTCTGCCTTCACAAACTCTGCATTATAATAATATGAATCAGCTAACCTACTTACAACTACTTGTGATGTATCTCCTTTTTGATACAAAACTTCATAAAGCTCTGCAGATTTTTTATAAGCAAACTCTTTAAAGTATCTGTCTGCTGCATATTTTCGTTGTCCAAAACTAACAACGCTGGTAATTAAGAATACTAATAGTATTGTTTTTTTCATCTGTTATTATATTTAGAAGAATCTTGGCGACTTCATTGTTTGTTGTTTAAAAATCTCGTAACGTAGCATTAATTCATAAGTCCCTGAATTATAATTACTATAATTAGAAGTCGTTAAATCATATGCAAATCCTATATACATACTTCTACTTGCTTGGAAACCTAATAAAGCACTTAACGAATCATCCCACCTCCATGCTAATCCTGCAGTAAACTTTTCTTGAAATAGGAAATTTGCAGAAACATCTATAGACAAAGGAGCTCCTTTTACAATTTTTGCCAAGGCCGCTGGTTTGAATTTTAAATCCTCATTTATATCAAAAACATAACCTGTTATTAAAAAGAAATGTAAACGTTCTTCAGCTACATCTCCTCCATTTACTGTATCATCATAATGGTCTGTTCTTAATAAATTAGGAACCGCTAAACCAACATACCATTTTGGTTTATGAAAATATACACCTGCTCCAATAGTTGGTAAAAACTCACTAACATTATCAGACAAAAGAGCATCTGGATTTTGTGAAAGCCCTTTACTCCAGTCAATACTTAAATGTCTAGCCCCTAACTTTAATCCAAATGCTAAATTTCCTTCATCACCTGTACGTATTGTATACGAAACATTAGCATCTAAATAAATTTCATTTGAAGGCCCAATTCTGTCATTTGTTAAATTAACCCCTAATCCTACTCCACTATATCCCAAAGGAGTGTCATAACTTAATGTTTGGGTATCTGGCGCACCATCTAAACCAACCCACTGAGTTCTACCTAGTGCAGTTATTGTTGTATGCCCCCTAGAGCCTACATAAGCAGGGTTAACACTCATTGTATTATACATATATTGAGTATACTGCGGATCTTGCTGTGAGTAAACAACTCCTGATAAACTTAATAACAATAGTAATGTTATTTTTATATGAAAATTTATTCTATTCATACTTAAAGTATTTCATTTTATGATTTAATTATTTTATCTATTTATATATAACCATCCAGATGTAGGTTCAGAACCATCTCCAAGATCTAACACATAAAAATAAGTTCCAACAGGTAACTTACCTTCTTCATTTATTGTCACCCTACCGTTAGATATTCCTTTGAATGAAACATCAGTATTATTGTAACCTGAAGCTTTATAAACAGTGTTTCCCCATCTGTTATAAATCTCTAAGCTATTGTTAGGGTAATTCTCTATACAATCGATTACAAAAACATCATTATTTCCATCACCATTAGGTGTAAATTCATTAAATATTTTTATACATGCTTCTACATCTCCAAAAACACCATCATCACCATCTACACTATCTGCAATTCCATCGCCATCGGCATCGGTTCCACTATCACCTACTGTTCCGTTTCCGCCATCGGTTGGATCAGTTGGATCGGTATCGTTTACATCTGTATTTCCTGCGTCTCCAAAGTTTCCGTCATCTTCATCTACTTCGTCTAAGATTCCGTCGCCATCTGTATCTGCTCCATCAACGATTCCATCGCCATTAGCATCTGATTCTTCGTTTCCGCCTTCTACAACATCATTGATTCCGTCGTCGTCACTATCTAAATCTTGATAGTCTGGTACGCCATCGCCATCACTGTCGGTATTATCAGGTTCTCCTCCATTACCTTCTCCGAAGTTAGCATCGTCTGCATCTGCACTGTCTACAATTCCATCGCCATCGGCATCTATTCCGTCTGCAATTCCATCGTTATTTGCATCGATATTATCATCTTCTATAACATCGTTGATTCCGTCATTATCTGAATCTAAATCTTGATAATCTGGTACGCCATCTCCATCGGTATCTGGTTCTTCATCTGCATCTACTGATGCGTCTGCTTGACCATCGCCATTTGTATCGGCTCCTGATGCGCCATCGTTTGCATCGATTACACCGTCTCCGTTTGTATCTAAATCTCCATTTCCTCCCTCATTAACATCTAAAATCCCGTCATTATCTGAGTCTAAGTCTAAACTATCTGGAATTCCGTCCCCGTCTGTATCGCCGTTTCCTTCTGCTGTATCTGGAATACCATCGTTGTCATCATCTACATCATCTGCATCTACAATTCCATCACCGTCGGTGTCGATTGCATCTCCGAAGTTCGCGTCATCACCATCTACACTATCTGCAATTCCATCGCCATCAGCATCGGTTCCGCTATCGCCTACTGTTCCGTTTCCGCCATCGGTTGGATCAGTTGGATCAGTATCGTTTACATCTGTATTTCCTGCATCTCCAAAGTTTCCGTCATCTTCATCTACTTCGTCTAAGATTCCGTCGCCGTCTGTATCTGCTCCATCAACGATTCCATCGCCATTAGCATCTGATTCTTCGTTTCCGCCTTCTACAACATCATTGATTCCGTCGTCGTCACTATCTAAATCTTGATAGTCTGGTACGCCATCGCCATCGCTGTCCGTATTATCTGGCTCTCCGCCGTTTCCTTCTCCGAAGTTAGCATCGTCTGCATCTGCACTGTCTACAATTCCATCGCCATCGGCATCTATTCCGTCTGCAATTCCATCGTTATTTGCATCGATATTATCATCTTCTATAACATCGTTGATTCCGTCATTATCTGAATCTAAATCTTGATAATCTGGTACGCCATCTCCATCGGTATCTGGTTCTTCATCTGCATCTACTGATGCGTCTGCTTGACCATCGCCATCTGAATCAGCTCCAGATGCCCCATCATTTGCATCGATTACACCGTCTCCGTTTGTATCTAAGTCTCCATTTCCACCTTCATTAACATCTAAAATCCCGTCATTATCTGAGTCTAAGTCTAAACTATCTGGAATTCCGTCACCGTCTGTATCGCCGTTTCCTTCTGCTATATCTGGAATACCATCGTTGTCATCATCTATATCATCTGCATCTACAATTCCATCTCCATCAGTGTCTAAAAACACAATTACATCTACAGTGGTTGTATCACAGTTACTTGGTACTGCTATCTCACAAATAGTATACGTTAATGTATAGTTTCCTGAATCTGTACCTGCTGGTACAACAACGTTTCCGTTGCCATCTATTGTGATTCCTGATCCGTCATCGTTATCTAAGGTGATATTGATTTCTGAATCTACAACTGCTACTCCGTTTAAAGTATCGTTTGCGGTGACATCGCCTGAGGTTCCTCCTGCTGCTCCATCTACTGGGGTTGCTGTGAAATCATCTACTACCGCATCGATTGTTCCGTTTACAATTACATCTACAGTGGTTGTATCACAGTTACTTGGTACTGCTATCTCACAAATAGTATACGTTAATGTGTAGTTTCCTGAATCTGTACCTGCTGGTACAACAACGTTTCCGTTGCCATCTATTGTGATTCCTGATCCGTCATCGTTATCTAAGGTGATATTGATTTCTGAATCTACAACTGCTACTCCGTTTAAAGTATCGTTTGCGGTGACATCGCCTGAGGTTCCTCCTGCTGCTCCATCTACTGGGGTTGCTGTGAAATCATCTACTACCGCATCGATTGTTCCGTTTACAATTACATCTACAGTGGTTGTATCACAGTTACTTGGTACTGCTATCTCACAAATAGTATACGTTAATGTGTAGTTTCCTGAATCTGTACCTGCTGGTACAACAACGTTTCCGTTGCCATCTATTGTGATTCCTGATCCGTCATCGTTATCTAAGGTGATATTGATTTCTGAATCTACAACTGCTACTCCGTTTAAAGTATCGTTTGCGGTGACATCGCCTGAGGTTCCTCCTGCTGCTCCATCTACTGGGGTTGCTGTGAAATCATCTACTACCGCATCGATTGTTCCGTTTACAATTACATCTACAGTGGTTGTATCACAGTTACTTGGTACTGCTATCTCACAAATAGTATACGTTAATGTGTAGTTTCCTGAATCTGTACCTGCTGGTACAACAACGTTTCCGTTGCCATCTATTGTGATTCCTGATCCGTCATCGTTATCTAAGGTGATATTGATTTCTGAATCTACAACTGCTACTCCGTTTAAAGTATCGTTTGCGGTGACATCGCCTGAGGTTCCTCCTGCTGCTCCATCTACTGGGGTTGCTGTGAAATCATCTACTACCGCATCGATTGTTCCGTTTACAATTACATCTACAGTGGTTGTATCACAGTTACTTGGTACTGCTATCTCACAAATAGTATACGTTAATGTGTAGTTTCCTGAATCTGTACCTGCTGGTACAACAACGTTTCCGTTGCCATCTATTGTGATTCCTGATCCGTCATCGTTATCTAAGGTGATATTGATTTCTGAATCTACAACTGCTACTCCGTTTAAAGTATCGTTTGCGGTGACATCGCCTGAGGTTCCTCCTGCTGCTCCATCTACTGGGGTTGCTGTGAAATCATCTACTACCGCATCGATTGTTCCGTTTACAATTACATCTACAGTGGTTGTATCACAGTTACTTGGTACTGCTATCTCACAAATAGTATACGTTAATGTGTAGTTTCCTGAATCTGTACCTGCTGGTACAACAACGTTTCCGTTGCCATCTATTGTGATTCCTGATCCGTCATCGTTATCTAAGGTGATATTGATTTCTGAATCTACAACTGCTACTCCGTTTAAAGTATCGTTTGCGGTGACATCGCCTGAGGTTCCTCCTGCTGCTCCATCTACTGGGGTTGCTGTGAAATCATCTACTACCGCATCGATTGTTCCGTTTACAATTACATCTACAGTGGTTGTATCACAGTTACTTGGTACTGCTATCTCACAAATAGTATACGTTAATGTGTAGTTTCCTGAATCTGTACCTGCTGGTACAACAACGTTTCCGTTGCCATCTATTGTGATTCCTGATCCGTCATCGTTATCTAAGGTGATATTGATTTCTGAATCTACAACTGCTACTCCGTTTAAAGTATCGTTTGCGGTGACATCGCCTGAGGTTCCTCCTGCTGCTCCATCTACTGGGGTTGCTGTGAAATCATCTACTACCGCATCGATTGTTCCGTTTACAATTACATCTACAGTGGTTGTATCACAGTTACTTGGTACTGCTATCTCACAAATAGTATACGTTAATGTGTAGTTTCCTGAATCTGTACCTGCTGGTACAACAACGTTTCCGTTGCCATCTATTGTGATTCCTGATCCGTCATCGTTATCTAAGGTGATATTGATTTCTGAATCTACAACTGCTACTCCGTTTAAAGTATCGTTTGCGGTGACATCGCCTGAGGTTCCTCCTGCTGCTCCATCTACTGGGGTTGCTGTGAAATCATCTACTACCGCATCGATTGTTCCGTTTACAATTACATCTACAGTGGTTGTATCACAGTTACTTGGTACTGCTATCTCACAAATAGTATACGTTAATGTGTAGTTTCCTGAATCTGTACCTGCTGGTACAACAACGTTTCCGTTGCCATCTATTGTGATTCCTGATCCGTCATCGTTATCTAAGGTGATATTGATTTCTGAATCTACAACTGCTACTCCGTTTAAAGTATCGTTTGCGGTGACATCGCCTGAGGTTCCTCCTGCTGCTCCATCTACTGGGGTTGCTGTGAAATCATCTACTACCGCATCGATTGTTCCGTTTACAATTACATCTACAGTGGTTGTATCACAGTTACTTGGTACTGCTATCTCACAAATAGTATACGTTAATGTATAGTTTCCTGAATCTGTACCTGCTGGTACAACAACGTTTCCGTTGCCATCTATTGTGATTCCTGATCCGTCATCGTTATCTAAGGTGATATTGATTTCTGAATCTACAACTGCTACTCCGTTTAAAGTATCGTTTGCGGTGACATCGCCTGAGGTTCCTCCTGCTGCTCCATCTACTGGGGTTGCTGTGAAATCATCTACTACCGCATCGATTGTTCCGTTTACAATTACATCTACAGTGGTTGTATCACAGTTACTTGGTACTGCTATCTCACAAATAGTATACGTTAATGTGTAGTTTCCTGAATCTGTACCTGCTGGTACAACAACGTTTCCGTTGCCATCTATTGTGATTCCTGATCCGTCATCGTTATCTAAGGTGATATTGATTTCTGAATCTACAACTGCTACTCCGTTTAAAGTATCGTTTGCGGTGACATCGCCTGAGGTTCCTCCTGCTGCTCCATCTACTGGGGTTGCTGTGAAATCATCTACTACCGCATCGATTGTTCCGTTTACAATTACATCTACAGTGGTTGTATCACAGTTACTTGGTACTGCTATCTCACAAATAGTATACGTTAATGTGTAGTTTCCTGAATCTGTACCTGCTGGTACAACAACGTTTCCGTTGCCATCTATTGTGATTCCTGATCCGTCATCGTTATCTAAGGTGATATTGATTTCTGAATCTACAACTGCTACTCCGTTTAAAGTATCGTTTGCGGTGACATCGCCTGAGGTTCCTCCTGCTGCTCCATCTACTGGGGTTGCTGTGAAATCATCTACTACCGCATCGATTGTTCCGTTTACAATTACATCTACAGTGGTTGTATCACAGTTACTTGGTACTGCTATCTCACAAATAGTATACGTTAATGTATAGTTTCCTGAATCTGTACCTGCTGGTACAACAACGTTTCCGTTGCCATCTATTGTGATTCCTGATCCGTCATCGTTATCTAAGGTGATATTGATTTCTGAATCTACAACTGCTACTCCGTTTAAAGTATCGTTTGCGGTGACATCGCCTGAGGTTCCTCCTGCTGCTCCATCTACTGGGGTTGCTGTGAAATCATCTACTACCGCATCGATACAACTAACTGTAATTGTAAATGATGAAGATTCAGTAGAACAACCGTTTCCGTCTGTTACTGTGTAAGTAATATTCGTTGTACCTGCAGAAACAGCAGTAACTTCTCCTGTACTAGTGTTAATTGAAGCGACTCCAGGAGTGTCAGAACTCCAAACGATAGTCCCAATCGCTGTTGTTGATAAAGTAGTCATTTCCCCATTACAAAGAAGATTATCTCCTGTTATACCAGGAGCATTTGGAACAGAATTAATTGTTACTGATACATCTGAACTATCGGGACAAGGACCTGTTGTAATATATGTTACGGTATATGCTCCTGGTGTTGATGCACTAACATCAATTACTCCTGAAGAAGCATTAATTATAAGTCCTACTGTACTTGTAAAATTACCTCCAGTATCTCCCGTTATTGTAGGTGTTGGATCTGTTGCATCTGCGCAATATGCTCCTGTGCTATAATTAAAACTAGAATGTTCTAAATCATTAATAGTTACTGATACGTCCGAACTATTAGGACAAGCTCCTGATGTGGTATAAGTCACTGTATATGTACCCGGTGTTGATACATCTAAATCAATACCACCATTACCGGGCTTTATATTTAAGCCTGCTGGTGAGCTAGTAAATGTTCCACCAGCTAATCCTCCAATAGTTGGTGTTGGGTCTACTCCAGTCTGACAATAAGATGCTGCGTTATAATTAAAACTTGCATCGTCTAAGGCATTTACCGTTATCGTTCCTGTAGCGTTTACTGTTCCACAGCCTCCTGTTAATGGAATACTATAGTTAAATATTCCTGATGCTGTTGGAGTTCCTGCAATTGTAATAACATCTGATGACCAAGAAGCGGTTACTCCTGCTGGTAAATCTGTTGCTGCTCCGATACCTGTAGCTCCACTAGTTGCAATCGTAATATCTGTTAATGCTGTATCAATACATAACGTTGGCGTTGTACTTGCCGCGGCTGCTGTATTGTTTGGTGTTACCGTTATCGTTCCTGTAGCGTTTACTGTTCCACAGCCTCCTGTTAATGGAATGCTATAGTTAAATATTCCTGATGCTGTTGGAGTTCCTGTTATTGTAATAACATCTGATGACCAAGAAGCGGTTACTCCTGCTGGTAAATCTGTTGCTGCTCCGATACCTGTAGCTCCACTAGTTGCAATCGTAATATCTGTTAATGCTGTATCAATACATAACGTTGGCGCTGTACTTGCCGCGGCTGCTGTATTGTTTGGTGTTACCGTTATCGTTCCTGTAGCGTTTACTGTTCCACAGCCTCCTGTTAATGGAATACTATAGTTAAATATTCCTGATGCTGTTGGAGTTCCTGTAATTGTAATAACATCTGATGACCAAGAAGCGGTTACTCCTGCTGGTAAATCTGTTGCTGCTCCGATACCTGTAGCTCCACTAGTTGCAATCGTAATATCTGTTAATGCTGTATCAATACATAACGTTGGCGTTGTACTTGCCGCGGCTGCTGTATTGTTTGGTGTTACCGTTATCGTTCCTGTAGCGTTTACTGTTCCACAGCCTCCTGTTAATGGAATACTATAGTTAAATATTCCTGATGCTGTTGGAGTTCCTGTAATTGTAATAACATCTGATGACCAAGAAGCGGTTACTCCTGCTGGTAAATCTGTTGCTGCTCCGATACCTGTAGCTCCACTAGTTGCAATCGTAATATCTGTTAATGCTGTATCAATACATAACGTTGGCGTTGTACTTGCCGCGGCTGCTGTATTGTTTGGTGTTACCGTTATCGTTCCTGTAGCGTTTACTGTTCCACAGCCTCCTGTTAATGGAATACTATAGTTAAATATTCCTGATGCTGTTGGAGTTCCTGTTATTGTAATAACATCTGATGACCAAGAAGCGGTTACTCCTGCTGGTAAATCTGTTGCTGCTCCGATACCTGTAGCTCCACTAGTTGCAATCGTAATATCTGTTAATGCTGTATCAATACATAACGTTGGCGTTGTACTTGCCGCGGCTGCTGTATTGTTTGGTGTTACCGTTATCGTTCCTGTAGCGTTTACTGTTCCACAGCCTCCTGTTAATGGAATGCTATAGTTAAATATTCCTGATGCTGTTGGAGTTCCTGTTATTGTAATAACATCTGATGACCAAGAAGCGGTTACTCCTGCTGGTAAATCTGTTGCTGCTCCGATACCTGTAGCTCCACTAGTTGCAATCGTAATATCTGTTAATGCTGTATCAATACATAACGTTGGCGCTGTACTTGCCGCGGCTGCTGTATTGTTTGGTGTTACCGTTATCGTTCCTGTAGCGTTTACTGTTCCACAGCCTCCTGTTAATGGAATACTATAGTTAAATATTCCTGATGCTGTTGGAGTTCCTGTTATTGTAATAACATCTGATGACCAAGAAGCGGTTACTCCTGCTGGTAAATCTGTTGCTGCTCCGATACCTGTAGCTCCACTAGTTGCAATCGTAATATCTGTTAATGCTGTATCAATACATAACGTTGGCGCTGTACTTGCCGCGGCTGCTGTATTGTTTGGTGTTACCGTTATCGTTCCTGTAGCGTTTACTGTTCCACAGCCTCCTGTTAATGGAATACTATAGTTAAATATTCCTGATGCTGTTGGAGTTCCTGTTATTGTAATAACATCTGATGACCAAGAAGCGGTTACTCCTGCTGGTAAATCTGTTGCTGCTCCGATACCTGTAGCTCCACTAGTTGCAATCGTAATATCTGTTAATGCTGTATCAATACATAACGTTGGCGTTGTACTTGCCGCGGCTGCTGTATTGTTTGGTGTTACCGTTATCGTTCCTGTAGCGTTTACTGTTCCACAGCCTCCTGTTAATGGAATGCTATAGTTAAATATTCCTGATGCTGTTGGAGTTCCTGTTATTGTAATAACATCTGATGACCAAGAAGCGGTTACTCCTGCTGGTAAATCTGTTGCTGCTCCGATACCTGTAGCTCCACTAGTTGCAATCGTAATATCTGTTAATGCTGTATCAATACATAACGTTGGCGTTGTACTTGCCGCGGCTGCTGTATTGTTTGGTGTTACCGTTATCGTTCCTGTAGCGTTTACTGTTCCACAGCCTCCTGTTAATGGAATGCTATAGTTAAATATTCCTGATGCTGTTGGAGTTCCTGTTATTGTAATAACATCTGATGACCAAGAAGCGGTTACTCCTGCTGGTAAATCTGTTGCTGCTCCGATACCTGTAGCTCCACTAGTTGCAATCGTAATATCTGTTAATGCTGTATCAATACATAACGTTGGCGCTGTACTTGCCGCGGCTGCTGTATTGTTTGGTGTTACCGTTATCGTTCCTGTAGCGTTTACTGTTCCACAGCCTCCTGTTAATGGAATGCTATAGTTAAATATTCCTGATGCTGTTGGAGTTCCTGTTATTGTAATAACATCTGATGACCAAGAAGCGGTTACTCCTGCTGGTAAATCTGTTGCTGCTCCGATACCTGTAGCTCCACTAGTTGCAATCGTAATATCTGTTAATGCTGTATCAATACATAACGTTGGCGTTGTACTTGCCGCGGCTGCTGTATTGTTTGGTGTTACCGTTATCGTTCCTGTAGCGTTTACTGTTCCACAGCCTCCTGTTAATGGAATGCTATAGTTAAATATTCCTGATGCTGTTGGAGTTCCTGTTATTGTAATAACATCTGATGACCAAGAAGCGGTTACTCCTGCTGGTAAATCTGTTGCTGCTCCGATACCTGTAGCTCCACTAGTTGCAATCGTAATATCTGTTAATGCTGTATCAATACATAACGTTGGCGCTGTACTTGCCGCGGCTGCTGTATTGTTTGGTGTTACCGTTATCGTTCCTGTAGCGTTTACTGTTCCACAGCCTCCTGTTAATGGAATACTATAGTTAAATATTCCTGATGCTGTTGGAGTTCCTGTTATTGTAATAACATCTGATGACCAAGAAGCGGTTACTCCTGCTGGTAAATCTGTTGCTGCTCCGATACCTGTAGCTCCACTAGTTGCAATCGTAATATCTGTTAATGCTGTATCAATACATAACGTTGGCGCTGTACTTGCCGCGGCTGCTGTATTGTTTGGTGTTACCGTTATCGTTCCTGTAGCGTTTACTGTTCCACAGCCTCCTGTTAATGGAATACTATAGTTAAATATTCCTGATGCTGTTGGAGTTCCTGTTATTGTAATAACATCTGATGACCAAGAAGCGGTTACTCCTGCTGGTAAATCTGTTGCTGCTCCGATACCTGTAGCTCCACTAGTTGCAATCGTAATATCTGTTAATGCTGTATCAATACATAACGTTGGCGTTGTACTTGCCGCGGCTGCTGTATTGTTTGGTGTTACCGTTATCGTTCCTGTAGCGTTTACTGTTCCACAGCCTCCTGTTAATGGAATGCTATAGTTAAATATTCCTGATGCTGTTGGAGTTCCTGTTATTGTAATAACATCTGATGACCAAGAAGCGGTTACTCCTGCTGGTAAATCTGTTGCTGCTCCGATACCTGTAGCTCCACTAGTTGCAATCGTAATATCTGTTAATGCTGTATCAATACATAACGTTGGCGTTGTACTTGCCGCGGCTGCTGTATTGTTTGGTGTTACCGTTATCGTTCCTGTAGCGTTTACTGTTCCACAGCCTCCTGTTAATGGAATGCTATAGTTAAATATTCCTGATGCTGTTGGAGTTCCTGTTATTGTAATAACATCTGATGACCAAGAAGCGGTTACTCCTGCTGGTAAATCTGTTGCTGCTCCGATACCTGTAGCTCCACTAGTTGCAATCGTAATATCTGTTAATGCTGTATCAATACATAACGTTGGCGCTGTACTTGCCGCGGCTGCTGTATTGTTTGGTGTTACCGTTATCGTTCCTGTAGCGTTTACTGTTCCACAGCCTCCTGTTAATGGAATACTATAGTTAAATATTCCTGATGCTGTTGGAGTTCCTGTAATTGTAATAACATCTGATGACCAAGAAGCGGTTACTCCTGCTGGTAAATCTGTTGCTGCTCCGATACCTGTAGCTCCACTAGTTGCAATCGTAATATCTGTTAATGCTGTATCAATACATAACGTTGGCGTTGTACTTGCCGCGGCTGCTGTATTGTTTGGTGTTACCGTTATCGTTCCTGTAGCGTTTACTGTTCCACAGCCTCCTGTTAATGGAATGCTATAGTTAAATATTCCTGATGCTGTTGGAGTTCCTGTTATTGTAATAACATCTGATGACCAAGAAGCGGTTACTCCTGCTGGTAAATCTGTTGCTGCTCCGATACCTGTAGCTCCACTAGTTGCAATCGTAATATCTGTTAATGCTGTATCAATACATAACGTTGGCGTTGTACTTGCCGCGGCTGCTGTATTGTTTGATGTTACCGTTATCGTTCCTGTAGCGTTTACTGTTCCACAGCCTCCTGTTAATGGAATGCTATAGTTAAATATTCCTGATGCTGTTGGAGTTCCTGTTATTGTAATAACATCTGATGACCAAGAAGCGGTTACTCCTGCTGGTAAATCTGTTGCTGCTCCGATACCTGTAGCTCCACTAGTTGCAATCGTAATATCTGTTAATGCTGTATCAATACATAACGTTGGCGCTGTACTTGCCGCGGCTGCTGTATTGTTTGGTGTTACCGTTATCGTTCCTGTAGCGTTTACTGTTCCACAGCCTCCTGTTAATGGAATACTATAGTTAAATATTCCTGATGCTGTTGGAGTTCCTGTAATTGTAATAACATCTGATGACCAAGAAGCGGTTACTCCTGCTGGTAAATCTGTTGCTGCTCCGATACCTGTAGCTCCACTAGTTGCAATCGTAATATCTGTTAATGCTGTATCAATACATAACGTTGGCGTTGTACTTGCCGCGGCTGCTGTATTGTTTGGTGTTACCGTTATCGTTCCTGTAGCGTTTACTGTTCCACAGCCTCCTGTTAATGGAATACTATAGTTAAATATTCCTGATGCTGTTGGAGTTCCTGTAATTGTAATAACATCTGATGACCAAGAAGCGGTTACTCCTGCTGGTAAATCTGTTGCTGCTCCGATACCTGTAGCTCCACTAGTTGCAATCGTAATATCTGTTAATGCTGTATCAATACATAACGTTGGCGTTGTACTTGCCGCGGCTGCTGTATTGTTTGGTGTTACCGTTATCGTTCCTGTAGCGTTTACTGTTCCACAGCCTCCTGTTAATGGAATGCTATAGTTAAATATTCCTGATGCTGTTGGAGTTCCTGTTATTGTAATAACATCTGATGACCAAGAAGCGGTTACTCCTGCTGGTAAATCTGTTGCTGCTCCGATACCTGTAGCTCCACTAGTTGCAATCGTAATATCTGTTAATGCTGTATCAATACATAACGTTGGCGTTGTACTTGCCGCGGCTGCTGTATTGTTTGGTGTTACCGTTATCGTTCCTGTAGCGTTTACTGTTCCACAGCCTCCTGTTAATGGAATGCTATAGTTAAATATTCCTGATGCTGTTGGAGTTCCTGTAATTGTAATAACATCTGATGACCAAGAAGCGGTTACTCCTGCTGGTAAATCTGTTGCTGCTCCGATACCTGTAGCTCCACTAGTTGCAATCGTAATATCTGTTAATGCTGTATCAATACATAACGTTGGCGTTGTACTTGCCGCGGCTGCTGTATTGTTTGGTGTTACCGTTATCGTTCCTATGGCGTTGACCGCAGGATTACAACCACCTGTTAACTCAATACTATAGTTAAAAGTTCCTGATGCAGTTGGTGTACCGCTAATAGTTATTTCATCGGAAGCCCATGAAGCACTTACTCCTGCTGGTAAACCATTTGCTCCCGAAACACCGTTATTAGAAATACCTGTAGCACCTGCTGTACTATGAGTAATATTTGTTAAAATTGTGTTTATACATACTGTTTCTGTACTAGAAGCTGCAGAAACTGTACAAGCACTACCATTAATTGTTATAATCAAGTTAGCATCATCTGATGTAAATGTATCTGATATTAAGTAATTAAACGTTTCTGTTAATGTTTGTCCTACTAATAAACTACTAACCGCAGGATTACCTGTATCTAAAACGTACGTATATGTACCATTAGGGTTTATTGTTATTGTACCATAGGTTCCTGCATAAACCAAGCCTCCTGGCGGAACTAAATTACCTTCTAAAGTAATTACAGAAACAGATGCCTCATCTTGCCAATATATATCTGAAACACCTGCTATTTGAAATCCTGGATTAACTGCTGTTACAGCTGGTCCATACCCATAACTTAGTCTTAATTTTTCTATTGGTTCTGTAAAGAAAACATTTATATTTCCTGTAGCTTCTGTTGTTGGTGCTGACCCTGTTCCGTAAAAAGTAGGGTTCCCTGTAGCAATAACATCTTCTGTTGTTATATAATTAAAAGAAGAGATAACAGCACCTGCGGCTGTTGTTCCTTCTATTGTTATTTGATCTTGCCAGGTATCTCCTTGTGAATAATCAATATCTACTAATAAAAAACCCAAGTTAAATACTGGTTTATCAAAATCGATAACCAAATCTGTAGTTGCACCAGGTATATTTGTTGCTGGATCTATATTGAAATACAAATACCCAGTATGGCCACCGTTTTGAGCAGTAGTGAATACCTTTTGATCATCTGTTGTACCAATACTACTAATATCTTCTGTTGTAAAATCTAAATCTGTAGCATTAATAGTCTTAGATTTTCCAGTAACTATTTCACCATCGATAAATTCATCTTCCCAAATTAACTGTGATAATCCTCTATCAATAGCATCTGCCCCATCAGGACCATCATCTGTAATAACGTTTCCGTTAATTGTATTGTTAACATCTACGGTAATAGTATCAAAATTATCTTCAGCTACTGGCGGCTCTGTAACTCCATTAATATCTATAGAAAGAATACCTGTATCTGTAATCCCTAAATTATCAATTGCTGTATATGAAAAAATATCTTGTATTGTTTCCGTATCTTTTAAACCAGTAACCGTGGTATTTGTTTCATCAACATCATATACATAACTACCATCAGGCTCTATTGTTATAGTACCATAAAGGGTTGTATAAGCAACACTTACAGAAGATTGATATAAATTAATATCATCTACTAGTAATGGCGCATTCGTTGTTGAATCATTGGTTAATACATTACCTGAAATAGTACCTGTATTATTAGCGGCTACCGAGCTTGTATCATCTATAACTGTTGGCAATGTTGTAAATACCCTGATTATTGTTTGAGCACTAGCTGTATCACCTGATGTATCCGTCACCGTAACATCCATGGTTCTTATACCATCCGTGTATACAGGTGAATTATTTACTCCATCATTATCATTCCCGTAGTTAAAATCATTTAATAATTCTAAAAAAACACTATTAGGTATATTTCCTCCGCCAGATCTAACGACAGAAAAAGAACTATTTGTTCTCGTTAATGTTAATTGAACACCACTATATGTATGGGTATGTGTTTCATTTGGGGTAGTAAATCTATACTCATATGGGGCTCCTGCAGCCCCGTCGGTAAATTCTGCGTTATTTATATATATCAATTCAAATTCATCAACTACTCCACTTAAACTTATAGTCGCAGAAGTAATTTCATTTCCATCTGATGTTACAATAGGAGAAACACTTGTTCCGTAAATAGAAAAATACACTGGCTGAACTTGAAAATCGTGATTATTACCAGAAGTATTACTATTTAAATCTATAGTAGGTGCAGCAAACATTGCCGAAGAATTACTTCTTAAAGAAATATTTACTGATGGTGTGTTTGGTATTAACCTATCGAAATACCCTTCCCACCAATTAGCGTTTGTAACTTTAATAGGATCTATAGGGCTACCATAAGAAAATATAGTAGCGAATAAAAAAACAAAAAACATAGGCACTACATTCTTCGAAGAATAAATGTAATTTTTTTTCATAAAAACGCAATTTAAATTATAATAACCTCTAACAGTGCTTTGCATTGCACTATAATATATACGATAAATAATACTTTTTGGTTTAAAAAACTAAAATAAATAAATACTTATTTTAGCACTCTCTAACCTTTTTTTTTTAAAACAACCTGTAATTCACTAACAAATATAACAAAAAAAAACAAAATTTTATGCTTTTTTTAACGTTTAAAAAAAAGTCTTAAACTAATGTTTAAGACTTTTTAATCAAACCAACTTATAAAAAAACTAATTCCTACTATTTTTAAACCTTTACAGGGAATTACCCTACTCTTAATTTATGTAATTCAACACCATACTTATAGCGTATTAAAGTTGTTTTATACATACTGTTATTAATTAAGACACCTCTTTTTTTTAAAAGTCACATCAAAAACAAAAAAACCTCAAAAAAGTTTTTTTTGAGGTTTTTTAATCTACATATTTTCTTAAAATTATTCGATGTTCAGGCAATGATTTATCGTAATCACTTATCAATAATTCTAATATTTCAGGTGGTTTTAAACCAACTTCTTTTTTTGATTTATACTTAGAAACATATAAGTTATAGGTTTCTTTATTTTTTTCGAAAATCAAAAAATGTTCTTCATTTAATATCGTAAAACATATTTCATTTCCTGAAAAAGCTTCCGATTCGTCTTTTATAAAATCAGAAAATTCATAGTATCTAAAAACATTTTCCATACTAAACGATCTCTACAGATAAACCTAATTGTAATAATTTAGAACACATAGCCTCTAGCTCTTTATATTCGCCTGTTTTTACGGCACATTTACCTTTGTAATGAACTAAAAAAGAGCATTGTTCTGCTTGTTCTAAAGTATGATCACATACATCTACTAAACTATCAATTACATGATCGAAAGTATTTACATCATCATTATGTAAAATAATTTCGTGCTTTTTTGTTTCCTGAATTAAGACATCTAGCTCTTCTTGTATTTTTTCTATTGTACTCATCTACGCTATTTTTGATACTGCAAAGCTACCCAATTATTTCTGTTAATTGTTTTATTTAATGTTAAACCGTGCTTAGAAACCTCGGCATCTATAATAGAAATATCTTCTTTATAGAATCCACTTAACAATAAAACGCCGTTTTTATTTAAGCAACTTGCATATATTTCCATATCACTCAGCAAAATATTACGATTAATATTTGCAATAATAATGTCGTACTTTTTATTTGTTAAGAGAGAAGAATCTCCTTCATAAACGGTAATATTTTCACATCCGTTTCTCTGAACATTCTCTAACGAATTCTCGTAACACCAAGCATCAATGTCTATAGCATCTATTGGATTAGCACCTTTCATTTCAGCAAAAATTGCTAAAATTCCGGTTCCACAGCCCATATCTAACACTTTTTTGTTGGTTACATCTAAATTAATTAAATGTTGTACCATCATATGTGTTGTTTCATGATGACCTGTACCAAAACTCATTTTTGGCTCTATAACGATATCGTACTTTAAATTAGGGTTTTCATGAAATGGTGCTCTAATGCTTACCAAGTCGTCAACCTGAATTTGATTAAAATTTTTCTCCCACTCGGCATTCCAATTTGTTTGTGCGATTTCGTTGTGTTTAAAATTGATTGAAAATGCGTCTGATTTCAAAATAAAAACGTTTTCTAATAAATTTTCTTTCCAATCGTTTTTCTGAATGTATGCGGTAACTCCGTTTTCATTCTCTACAAAACTTTCAAAACCAACTTCACCTAATTCAGCTATTAAAATTTCTGTTGCTGGTTCTTTAGGTGATACTTCAAAAATATACTCTATATAAATATTATCCATTAAATTGATTTAATTATAGCTACAAAATCATCAGCTTTTAAAGCTGCTCCTCCAATTAATCCTCCGTCAACATCTGGTTTAGAAAAAATTTCTTTTGCATTTGCTGGCTTTACACTACCACCATATAAAATTGAAATTTTTTCAGCCACTTCACCTCCATAGTCATTCGCTATAGTTGTTCTTATAAAAGCGTGCATTTCTTGTACTTGCTCTGGCGATGCTGTTTCTCCAGTTCCTATTGCCCAAACTGGTTCATAAGCTAATATGATTTTAGAAAAATCGCGTTTTTTTAAATGAAACAATCCTTCTTTTAACTGATTATCAACAACTTTAAAGTGATTTTCTGATTTTCGATCTTCTAAAACCTCTCCAAAACAAAAAATTGTTTCTAAATTATTTTCTAACGCTGTGGTTACTTTTTCAGCAAGAAGCTCATTTGTTTCTCCAAAATACTCTCTGCGTTCAGAATGACCAAGAATCACTAAATTTAATCCTAAAGAAGTTAACATATCTGCAGAAACTTCTCCTGTATAAGCACCATTTTTAGATTGATGCATGTTTTGTGCTGCTACTTCAATTTCAGATTTTTTAGTTCTTTTAATTGCGGTATTCAAATTCACAAAACTAGGTGCAATGATTACTCGCGTATCATCACCTATTTGCTTTTTTACTCCTTTTTTTATCTGCTTGATTAACGTTTTAGTTTCATCAAGGTTATTATTCATTTTCCAGTTACCTGCAACTATTTTTTTTCTCAAAATTACTATATAATTTATGTTTTTATTATTTACTTAATGCCGCTTTCATCCTCGGATCGATAGATTCTGCTACATGCCCCAAAGCTGTAATTCCTTTTTCATTTACAACCATATAACTTGGTACATCTTTTATCCCTAAACCTTTTGCATAACCGCCTTTAAGCGCTGCTGGTAAAAAGTAATGATCACCTTCTATATTAAAAAATCGTTCTTTTCCTTTTTTCCATTGCTCGACTGTTTTATCTATTGATAAGAATACAAAAACAACATCTGGATTTTCTGCTTTTAATTTTTTAATATCTGGTATTCCAGAAATACACTCAGCACACCATGACGCGCAAAGCTCGAACATTATTTTTTTTCCTTTATGTTTTGCTAAAATCTCTTTAAACGTGATTGATTCCTCATCTAAGGTTAAAAACTTCTCATTTAAAACATCTTGTGAAAAAGCAGCTGGTTTCTTCCCATTACATGATGCAAGTAAAGCAAAAACGAATACATAAATAATTTTTTTCATAATTTTATTTAAAATTTTGGTGAAATTTAACAGCTAAAAATACGTTATTTTTTTAATTCCTTAATAATTACACTATCCGTGATCTTTGTTTTGTTAAAAACTGCTATTTTTCCTTCTTCGTCAATCACTAAATAACGAGGAATCCAACTTAGCGCCAAAAACTTCCCGAAACTACCTTCCCAACCAGATTTCATAAAATAATGTTGCCCTTTTAACTTCAACCTTTTAACTCCTTCTTTCCAAGAATCTAAATCTCTATCTAACGACAGGTATAAATAAGCAACTTCACTATTTTCTTCTTGCTGTTTTTTAACATCTGGTAAATTTTCAAGGCAATCTTTACACCAAGAAGCCCAAACATCAATCACTATTTTTTTACCTTTATTTTTTTCTAAAATTTCTTTAAACTTTACTTCTTCGTTATTTATAGAAGTAAAAACATCATTTAGTGCTTTTTCAGAAAACTCCGTAGGGTTTTCAACAGAACAACTTACTAACAGCATTGTTATAAAAACGAATACGATACTTTTTTTCATACTATTTAATCTTATTTTTAATTTTATTAGACACTTTTGATGATTTAAAAAGTTTAATATCTCCTTTTTCATCAATAATCATAAACCTCGGAATTGTTTTTAAGTTTAAAAAAGCTCCTAACTTCCCTTTTCCCTTCTTCGGAATGTAATAATGCTGACCTTTTATACTCAAATTTTCAAGTCCTCTTTTCCAGTCGAAATAAGAATGATCTACTGACAAAAAAACATATTTAATTGATGGATTTTCTTTTTGCAACGCAGCAACATTATCAAAACTATCTTGACTTACCGGACAATACGTTGCAAAAATTTGCACAAATTGTTTCGCTCCTTTATTGTTTGTCAAAACTGTTCTTAATGTAATAGAATCTCTTTCTGTTGTTACCAATTTTTCATCTAAAGCTTCTTTATTAAAAGACTTAGGCTGAAAAACAGCACAACTATTGAGCGTTAAAAGTGCTATCAAAAATAAAAATATTCTCATTTTAGTTTAATTTAATTCGCGGATCTAACCAACTGTAAATAACATCAACCAATATATTTATCAAAATAAATAATGTTGCCACGACTAACACACTTCCCATAATTACAGGTAAATCTAACGTGTTTAGCGAGTTTACTATTTCTTTACCTAAGCCATTCCAGTTAAAAATATACTCCACAAAAACGGCTCCTGCTAACATCGATGCAAACCAACCAGAAATTGCAGTTACTACTGGATTTAACGAATTTTTTAACGCGTGTTTACGAATTACCTGATACATGGTTAATCCTTTTGCTTTGGCGGTTCTTATATAATCTTGATTCATCGTTTCTAACAACGAGTTACGCATTAATTGTATTACTACCGCTAACGGACGAATACCTAATACAATTGCTGGCAACAACAAGTTTTTCCACTGAATACGCATTCTTTCTCCGAAATCATCAACTTCATACAAACTACCTGTCATTTCTAAACCCGTGTATTCATGCAATACAAATCCGAAAAACCAAGCAAATAAAATTGCCGAGAAAAAAGACGGCACACTCATACCTAATGTACTTATTACTGCTATAATTCTGTCGAAAAAAGTATCTTTATATAAGGCTGATAAAATTCCTAAAACGATTCCTAACAGCAACGCTATTACAATTGCAAAAATTGCTAAAACTGCGGTATTTGGTAATGTTTCTGCAATTACTTCGGATACATTCTTTCCGTTTTTTTGAAATGATTGTCTTAAGTACGGATATTTAATCACCAGATTCACTTTACCTATCGTAAATAATTTTTGAGCAGTATATTTCCCTTCGGATAAAAAAGTATAATCGTCAGTGTTACTGCTATGTAACGACAACGGCGAAACATCGTTTAAATAATACAAATACTGTGTAAATACCGGTTTATCAAAACCATACTTTTGTCGTATATTCTGTAGCTGTTCAGTATCTTCTCGCTGGTCTAACATCATTCTTGCCGGATCACCTGGCAACACATTAAACAAAAAGAAAATAACTGTAACGACTCCAAATAAAGTTAAGAATCCGTAGAAAATTTTATTAATTATATATTGAAACATATATAACAAAGATAAAAGAAAGTGTTAAAAAAGTGTACTTTTGTGTAACTTTTACAACAACACATGACTACACAACAATTAGTTAACGAAATTAAAAGAAAAAAATCGTTTTTATGCATCGGTCTAGATGTCGATTTAACCAAAATACCACCACATTTATTAAAAGAAGAAGATCCTATTTTTGCATTTAACAAAGCAATTATTGATGCAACTCATCATTTGTGCGTTGCCTATAAACCGAACACTGCTTTTTATGAAGCTTACGGAATTAAAGGTTGGAAATCTTTAGAAAAAACAATAAAATACTTAAACAAAAAGCACCCTGAAATTTTTACCATTGCGGATGCAAAACGTGGTGATATTGGCAATACCTCAACGATGTATGCAAAAGCTTTTTTTGAAGATTTAGCATTCGATTCAGTTACAGTGGCTCCTTATATGGGAAAAGATTCTGTAGAGCCTTTTTTAGCTTTTAAAGATAAACATACCATTATGTTGGCACTAACATCTAACCAAGGCGCATTCGATTTTCAGACGCTAAGCGTTAATAATAATGAATTATATAAAGAAGTTTTAAAGGTATCAAAAAACTGGAAAAACTCAGAAAACTTAATGTATGTTGTGGGTGCCACCAAAGCCGAATACTTTAAAGAAATTAGAAAAATTGTTCCTGATAGTTTTTTACTAGTTCCTGGTGTTGGCGCACAAGGCGGAAATCTACAGGATGTTTGTAAATACGGAATGAGCAAAAATATTGGCTTGTTAATAAACTCATCTCGCGGAATTATTTACGCATCTAACAACGAAAAATTTGCAAGTGAAGCTGCTAAAAAAGCAGCAGAATTACAGTTACAAATGAGTGCTATCTTAAACTAAAAATATGGAGTTCAAAGACCAAATAAATAGAGTTTTTGAATTGCCAGAAACTCCAAAAAGAATAATTTCTTTAGTTCCTAGTCAAACTGAATTATTGGTTGATTTAGGCTTAGATGAATTTATAGTGGGTGTTACAAAATTTTGTATTCACCCAGCTTCTTTAAGAAAAAACAAAACAGTTGTTGGTGGCACAAAAACCATAAATATTAATAAAATTAAGGCCTTAAAGCCTGATATTATTCTTTGTAATAAAGAAGAGAACACCAAAGAAATCGTAGAAGCTTGTGAGAAAATTGCACCAACACATGTTTCAGATATTTTTACACTTGATGATTCAAAAGAACTTATACTTCAATACGGAGAAATTCTTTCTTGTGAAACTCAAGCAAATATAATAACGAAAGAATTAGACAATAAATTGAATGATTTTCAATTATTCACCAAAACTAAAACAGCTAAAAAAGTAGCTTATTTTATTTGGAGAAAACCTTGGATGGTTGCAGGAAATAATACCTTTATCAACCACCTTTTAGAGCTAAATAAGTTTCATAATATTTACACCAATAAGGAGCGTTACCCAGAAATAGATCTACAGGAGCTTGTTAAAAATGGTGAACCTGATTTAATATTCCTTTCATCGGAACCATATCCGTTTAAAGAAAAACATATTGAAGAACTAAAAAAGCACTGTAATAACGCTAAAGTTATTTTAGTTGACGGAGAAATGTTTTCGTGGTACGGCAGCAGATTATTAAAGTCTTTTGATTATTTTAAAGAATTACACAATATAACTTGATGAATCTTTATCTAAATACTTAACTCTATTTAACTTCTCTAACACTTGCATTGCTTTAAAAGCCGATCGATCACTTTTACATTCGTCTTCATACTTATAATCATTCGCTCTTTCAACCAATTTACGATACCTTTCTTCTAGGTGCTTCCTATATGTTTGTAGTTGATTAATTCTTGACATTTTAAATTTGGTTATGCTGTTCATAAATATACATAAATATTTGAATTACAACCACATAAAAACAACCTACTTTAAAAAAAAATATTTTTACTGTTCTAAAAAAAAGCCTCACAAATTTGTGAGGCTTTTTTTACTAGATTTTTTTAAGATAAATAACTTACTAATCTTGCAATGCAAATACTTGGCGTAATAAAGCTGTATTACGCAAACCTGCTTTTTCACGAATACCTTTTTCTTCGACAGCTATCATCGTAAAAACACCTTTTAAAGCTTCTCCTGTAACATAATCTGTTAAATCTGGATTCACTTTCTTAACAAAAGGGATACTATTGTATTTATTAATTAAGTTCGACCAAATTTTATCTGCACCTACTTTTGCAAAAGAATTTTTAATGACCGGATTAAATTGATTGTATAAAGCTGTATTTGTTTTTCCTTTTAAATAAGTTGTTGCTGCATTTTGCTCACCTAATAAGATGTTTTTAGCATCATTAAAACTTATTTCTTTAACTGCGTTTACAAAAATTGGCGTTGCTGTTTTAACGGCATCTTCTGCTGTTCTGTTAATTGCTTTTAAACCTTCATCTGCTAAATTACTTAAACCAATCTTACGCAACCCTTTATCTACCGCTTGTAATTCTTTTGGTAAAAGAATTTTTACTAGTTTGTTTCTATAAAAACCATCTTTTGCTGTTAGTTTAGAAACCTGATTTTCGATTCCGTTATCTAATGCCTGGCGTAAACCGTTTCCTATTTGTTGCTGTGACAATGCGCCGCTTTGTGGTAATTGGTTTACAACTTTCTGTAATTCTGCGCATCCTGTAAGTAAAACAACAAATGCTAATGCTATAATTTTTTTCATGTTTGTTTGATTTAATCTATCTTTTAGAAACAATTAATTTGTAATTGTCACATTATTTAAATTTTTTATTGAAAGCTATCTGTTTTTTTATCATAACTATATGGGCAATGTTTACAACCACTTTTACAACAGTAACCTCGCCTTAAGTGATAGGTTTCTTTAAAAACCCTATATCCGTCTTCGTTAATATAATACTCATCAGGAGTTGCCCTTAAAATTTCATTTCTCATAGTACAAATATCAAAAAAAGATACATTAAATCAGCATTTATTAACTGTTGATTTAATGTATCTCTTTATTTTTTATGGAAAAATTATTTATTTTCTTCCTTTTTCTGGCGGATATTTAGCCATTATTTCATTCACAAATTCTTTAACGCGAGCTTCTCTTTTTTCAACATTACTCGTCTTTAACGCTCCCGTACCAACACCTTGCCAAACTAGCTCTTTCTTTTTCGCATCTAATAAATCAACAAATAAGGTTCCTTCTGTATACTGAGAAACACTCATACGATTCATACCGTAATAATATGGATAATAAAATCCGCCGTACATATTATCGTTTATATTGATTTTTTCACGCGACTTTGTAAACAGACTCACTAAAATATCTGGAGTGGCTGATTTTGTCATTCCTTTTGCCATTAATTCTGATTCAACAGCACGCATGATTCGTTTTTTATCTAAGTCTGAAATAGCGGCTTTATCGATTCCTTTTTTATAAAAAGCAAAAGTTTTGTATTGATTAAAATCTACTTTCGTATCATAATCTGTTGTTACTTTAACAGAACTACATGACGTAATAATTAAAGCGATGATTGGCAAAAAAAGTAATTTTGATATCTTCATTTTCTTAGGATTTATAAATTATCTAATAATGCATCATCTACTAAATTAGGAAGGGTAACCTGCAAGTCATTTTCGGCTTTCATTGCTCGTTTTATAGCAAAAACAGCTTCTTCATTCCTAGCCCAACTTCTCCTTGCTATTCCGTTATTAACATCCCAGAAAAGCATTGATTTTAAGCGCCTTGATGCACTCTTAGAACCATCAAGAAGCATGCCAAATCCTCCATTAATAACTTCACCCCAACCTACTCCACCTCCATTATGAATAGAAACCCAAGTAGCACCTCTAAAACTATCGCCAATTACGTTTTGTATGGCCATGTCTGCCGTATAACGAGAACCATCATAAATGTTAGAGGTTTCTCTATAAGGTGAATCGGTACCAGAAACATCATGATGATCACGCCCTAACACTACATTTCCTATTTTACCTTTTTTAATAGCCTTGTTAAAAGCTTCGGCAATTTTTGTGCGTCCTTCAGCATCAGCATATAAAATACGTGCTTGCGAACCCACTACTAATTTATTCTTTTGCGCTCCTTTAATCCACTGAATATTATCAGCCATTTGTTGCTGAATCTCTTCTGGTGAATTCTTTTTTATCGTTTCTAAAACTTTACATGCAATTGCATCCGTTTTTGCTAAATCTTCCGATTTCCCAGAGGCACAAACCCAACGAAAAGGACCAAAGCCATAATCGAAACACATTGGTCCCATAATATCTTGTACATAAGATGGATATTTAAACTCTCTTCCAATTGTTGGATTTTCTGCCATTACATCTGCTCCTGCTCTACTTGCTTCTAGTAAAAAAGCGTTTCCGTAATCAAAGAAATAAGTTCCCTTAGCTGTATGTTTATTAATCGCTTTTGCATGACGACGTAATGTTTCTTGCACTTTTTCTTTAAACAACTCAGGCTCATTTGCCATCATTTCATTGGCATCATCAAATGAAATCTCTGCTGGATAATAACCTCCTGCCCAAGGATTATGTAATGATGTTTGATCTGAACCTAAATCTACATGAACATTTGCTTCATCAAACTTTTCCCAAACATCAACAATATTACCTAAATAGGCGATTGATACTGTTTCTTGACTTTCTTTTGCCAATTTTACTCTAGCAACTAATGTGTCTAAATCAGTAATTTTTTCATCAATCCAACCTTGATCTAAGCGTAATTGCGTAATTTTTGGATTTACCTCAGCACAAACCGTAATGCAACCAGCAATGTTACCAGCTTTTGGTTGTGCTCCACTCATTCCACCTAAACCTGCAGTAACAAATAAGTTTCCTTTTGGCTCTTTATTTATTTTTCTAAATCCGTTTAAAACGGTTATTGTTGTTCCGTGTACAATTCCTTGTGGGCCAATATACATGTAACTACCAGCAGTCATTTGCCCATATTGAGAAACGCCTAACGCATTGAATTTTTCTAAATCATCTGGTTTCGAGTAATTCGGAATCATCATTCCGTTCGTAACCACCACCCTTGGCGCATCTTTATGTGATGGAAATAATCCCATCGGATGTCCTGAATACATAGTTAACGTTTGTTTATCTGTCATTTTAGACAAATATTGCATGGTTAATAAATACTGTGCCCAGTTAGAAAAAACAGCTCCATTACCACCATACGTAATCAGTTCATGTGGGTGTTGCGCTACTGCATAATCTAAATTATTCTGAATCATTAACATGATTGCTTTTGCCTGAGTACATTTCCCTGGATACTCTTTAATATCTCTCGCATACATTTTATAAGTAGGACGAAAACGGTACATGTAAATTCTACCATAATCTTCTAATTCCTTAGCAAATTCAGGTAATAAAACTTCGTGATGTTTTTTATCAAAATATCGCAAAGCATTTCTTAATGCCAATTTTTTTTCTTCAACCGTTAAAATATCTTTACGTTTTGGCGCTCTGTTTATTGAAGAATCATAAACTGGCATTTCTGGTAACTCGCTTGGAATACCTTGTTTTATTTGTTTTTTAAATGACATCATAATTTCTTTTTTTAACGAACTGTAAATTCTTGATTTTTAACCATACTTATCAATGCATTAATATCATCTTTAAGTACACGATCTTCTTCTAATTTATCTACTTTATTTCTAATTATTTTAAAGTTTTCTTCTATTATTGAAGAAAACGTATTGGGTCTTCTAAAATCCATCGCTTGTGCAGCATACATTAATTCAATTGCCAAAATTTTATCAATATTTCCTAAAATCTGATTGAACTTCCTTCCTGAAATACTTCCCATAGAAACATGATCTTCTTGTCCTAATGAAGTTGGAACGCTATCTGCCGAAGGCGGAAAACATAACGATTTATTTTCTGTAACCAAAGCTGCGGTAGTGTATTGCGGAATCATAAACCCTGAATTTAAACCACCTGCTGCTGTTAACAATCTTGGCAAACCGTGTTTTCCTTCTAATAATAAATAACAACGCCTGTCTGCTATATTTCCTAACTCTGATGCTGCAATTGAGGTATAATCTAATGCCATCGCTAATGGCTGACCATGAAAATTACCTCCAGATATTGCCTCTGTTTCACTTAATACAATTGGGTTATCGGTAACCGAATTCATTTCTATTTCGGCTAATTCAAACAAATGCGCGTACGCGTTTCTAGACGCTCCATGTACCTGTGGAATACACCGTATTGAATATGGATCTTGCACTCTTGGGAAACTATTATCGTCAGCATTTTCAGAATCTTTTAATAACATACGCATGCGTTCTGCTACTTTTAAATTCCCTTTAAACGGACGAATTTGATGTAACTCATCTTTAAATGGCGACACATTTCCTGAATAACCTTCTAATGTCATTGCTCCGGCAACATCTGCTAAATCTAATACATACTCCATTTTATTCAACCCTAAAATAGCATGGGCTAAAATAAATTGCGTTCCGTTAATTAATCCTAAACCTTCTTTAGCCATTAAAGTTAACGGTGCTAAATTGTGCTTTTTCAAGACTTCCTTTGCTGGAATGATTTCACCTTCTTGCCAAAATTCTCCTTCACCTAACAATGGTAAAAACAAGTGCGATAACGGCGCTAGATCTCCCGATGCTCCAACCGATCCTTGTTCTGGCACAATTGGCAATAAATCATTTTCTATAAAATAAATAATACGTTCTATTAACTCTAATCGTACACCCGAAAAACCTTGACAAAGTGCATGCACTTTACAAATCATCATAATTTTAGATAATTTTTTATCAATAGGATTCCCTACACCAACAGCATGTGTAATTAATAAGTTTTCTTGTAATTTACTTGTCTCTGCAGGCGTAATTTGCACATCACATAAAGGACCAAAACCTGTATTAATACCATAAGTAGCAACATTAGAGTTTGCCATTACCTCTACCTTTCTTCTGCATTCATTTACTGCCTTAATTGCATCGCTCGTAATCACCGCTTTTAAAGTACCTTCTGCAATTGCAATTACCTTATTTACAGTTAATTTATCTATTCCGTATTTAAACATCGGTTTCTATTATCTTTTTAACAAAGTTATTTTTATTTTTGATAACCAATAAGACTTAAATAATCATCATTTAATAACTATGAGTAATCAAATTGAATTAAGACATATCCGTTATTTTTTAGCTGTTGCTGAAGATTTACACTTTCGAAAAGCTGCTGAAAGACTCTTTATTTCTCAACCAGGTTTGAGTAGACAGATAAAACAAATGGAAGAGGATTTAGAAATTCAATTATTTGTTCGTCATAATCGAAAGGTAGCATTAACCGAAGCAGGTATATATATCAAAACCGAACTTACTCAGAGTTTAAAAAACCTCAACCATATTTTTGAGAATGCTAAACTATTACAAGACGGAAAAGACGGGCATTTAAACTTTGGTTATGTTGGTTCTGCAATGCAAAATATTATTCCTAATTTATTAGTTGAGTTTAAAAAAGAATACCCCAATGTTCAGTTCGGGTTAAAGGAAATGGACAATAAAAAACAGATAGACAGTTTACTTTCTAACGATATTGATGTAGGTTTTGTAAGGCTAGATCGTGTACCAAGAGGACTTGCAATAAAACCTCTTTTAAAAGAATCTTTTTGCTTGGTTTTACCTAAAAATCATCCTGTAAATAAAAATAACTTTAAAGGATTGTATCAATTAAAAAATGAATCTTTCATTCTCTTTGATGCCTCATACAGTCCGTCTTATTTTGAAAAAGTAATGCAAATTTTCGATGACAGTAATTTCACTCCCCTTGTTACGCACAATACAATTCATGCTGCATCTATTTACAAACTAGTAGAAAATAATTTTGGCTTATCAATTGTTCCAAAATCCTTACAACACGGGTATGATATGAAGGTAAAATTTATTGAACTGAAAAACATACCGCAACGTACCACTTTATCGGTAGTTTGGGACAAAAATAATAGGAACCCGATTCTAAAATCACTTCTAAATAAGATTACTTCATAAATAGTTACGATATAAATGAGTATTTTTACCTATAAATTTCTCATAATTATTGATGATTCTCGTTTCTAAACGCATGGTACCTAAAGGGTTTGTTGGGGTAACCTTATATCCTTTTATCTTTTTAAAAAGAAAAGATTTAAAGCATAATGCTGAACTTGTAAATCACGAAAAAATACATTTAGAGCAACAGCGAGAGCTTCTTATCATCTTCTTTTTTCTATTCTATTTTATAGAATGGTTTATTAAATTTTTAAAATATAAAGACAAATTAAAAGCCTACAAAAATTTAAGCTTTGAACGCGAAGCTTATTTAAACGAAAACAATTTATACTACATCGAAAAAAGAAAGTTTTGGGCTTTTCTTAACTATTTATAATCCTTAAACAATTCTTATATCTTTTAAGAAATTCGTAAATTGCCCCATCAATTTTTTATAAAATTTACGAATGGAACAAATAGCACCCTATAAACCTATACATAAAGTACGAATTGTAACTGCTGCTGCATTATTTGATGGCCATGATGCTGCCATAAATATTATGCGTCGAATTATTCAATCTACAGGAGTAGAAGTAATTCATCTTGGGCATGATAGAAGTGTTGAAGAAGTAGTTAATTGTGCAATTCAGGAAGATGCAAATGCTATTGCGATTACATCTTACCAAGGAGGACACAATGAGTATTTTAAATACATGTATGATTTATTAAAAGAAAAAGGAGCTAGCCACATCAGAATTTTTGGTGGTGGTGGTGGTGTAATTCTTCCTGAAGAAATTAAGGAATTAATGGATTATGGAATTACTCGTATCTATTCTCCTGATGACGGTCGTGAACTTGGTTTACAAGGAATGATTAACGATTTAGTTAAAACTTCTGATTTTGCAATTGGTGATGTTTTAAATGATGAAATTGATCATTTAGCCAATAAAGAAATCGGAAGCATTGCACGTATTATTTCTTCGGCAGAAAACTTCCCTGAAGTAGCAAAAGAAACTTTAGCCGCAATTCATGAAAAAAATAAAAATTCTAAAACGCCGGTTTTAGGAATTACCGGAACTGGTGGAGCAGGAAAATCATCTTTAGTTGATGAGTTAGTTCGTCGATTTTTAATTGATTTTCCAGAAAAAACAATTGGTTTAATTTCTGTTGACCCATCAAAAAGAAAAACAGGAGGTGCTTTATTAGGAGACCGTATTCGTATGAATGCAATTAATAACGATCGTGTATACATGCGCTCGTTAGCAACACGTCAATCTAATTTAGCATTATCTAAATATGTAAACGAAGCAGTACAAGTTTTAAAAGCTGCTGAGTTTGATTTAATTATTTTAGAAACTTCTGGTATCGGGCAATCGGATACCGAAATTATAGAACATTCTGATACATCATTATATGTAATGACTCCAGAATTTGGAGCAGCAACGCAGTTGGAGAAAATCGACATGCTTGATTTTGCTGATTTAGTGGCTCTTAACAAATTTGATAAACGTGGTGCTTTAGATGCCATCCGTGATGTGAAGAAACAATACATGCGTAACAACAACCTTTGGGATGTTCATATGGATGACATGCCGGTTTTCGGAACCATTGCTTCTCAATTTAATGATCCAGGAATGAATACGCTATACAAACGTATTATGGATAAATTAATTGAAAAAACTGGAGTTGATTTAAAATCGAAGATGGAAATTACCAAAGAAATGTCTGAAAAGATATTTGTAATTCCGCCAAGTAGAGTTCGTTATTTATCTGAAATATCAGAAAGTAATAGAGCTTATGACAAAAAAGTGGATAGTCAAGTTATCGTTGCTCAGAAATTATATGGTATTTATCAAACTATCGAATCTATTACAAATTCGAATGTTGCCATTTCTAAAATTGGATTAGATGCTGATGCGATTCTGTCTCTCGACTCCGCTCGAGATGACAAAGAGTTCTTGAAATTACTAATAGCTCAATTCGACAAAGTAAAATTAAATCTCGATCCTCATAACTGGGAAATTATTTTAAACTGGGCTGATAAAGTAAAAAAATATAAAGACCCTGTTTATAGCTTTAAAGTAAGAGATAAAGTTATAAATATAGATACACACAGTGAAACTTTATCACATACACAAGTTCCGAAAGTAGCCTTACCAAAATACCAAGCTTGGGGAGATTTATTACGTTGGAATTTACAAGAAAACGTTCCTGGAGAGTTTCCATATACCGCAGGATTGTATCCGTTTAAAAGAACAGGTGAAGATCCAACAAGAATGTTTGCTGGTGAAGGAGGTCCAGAACGTACGAACAGACGTTTTCATTACGTAAGTTTAGGAATGCCTGCAAAGCGTTTATCTACTGCTTTCGATTCTGTTACTTTATACGGTAATGACCCAGGAGTAAGACCTGATATTTATGGTAAAATTGGTAACGCAGGAGTTTCTATATGCTGCTTAGATGATGCCAAAAAATTATTTTCTGGTTTCGAACTAACGCATGCTTTAACATCTGTAAGTTTAACAATTAATGGGCCTGCACCAATGTTGTTAGGTTTTTTCATGAATGCTGCTATCGATCAGAATTGTGAGAAATACATCAAAGAAAACAAGTTAGAAAAACAAGTTGAAGCGAAATTCAAAGAAATTTACGATTCAAAAGATTTAGAAAGACCTGTTTATCAAGGTAAATTACCTGAAGGAAATGACGGGTTAGGATTAATGCTTTTAGGTTTAACAGGTGATATGATTTTACCTGCGGATGTATATGCAGAAATTAAAAAAACAACCTTAGCGCAAGTTCGTGGTACCGTACAGGCTGATATTTTAAAAGAAGATCAAGCACAAAATACTTGTATTTTTTCTACAGAATTTGCCTTGCGTTTAATGGGAGATGTACAAGAATATTTTATTAAAGAACAAGTTCGTAATTTTTATTCAGTATCAATTTCTGGGTATCATATTGCCGAAGCTGGTGCCAACCCAATTACACAGTTAGCGTTAACATTATCAAACGGATTTACCTATGTTGAATACTACTTATCTCGTGGTATGGACATCAACAAATTCGGACCAAATTTATCGTTCTTTTTCTCTAACGGAATCGATGCAGAATATTCGGTAATTGGTCGTGTTGCTCGTAAAATTTGGGCAAAAGCCATGAAACATAAATATGGTGCTAATTCAAGAGCACAAATGTTAAAATATCATATTCAAACTTCTGGTCGTTCTTTACATGCGCAGGAAATTGATTTTAACGATATCCGTACAACATTACAAGCTTTATATGCTATTAACGACAACTGTAATTCATTACACACCAATGCGTATGATGAAGCAATTACAACACCTACTGAAGAATCGGTACGTAGAGCAATGGCAATTCAGTTAATTATCAACAAAGAATTAGGTTTAACTAAAAATGAAAATCCTATTCAAGGTGCTTTTATTATTGAAGAGTTAACCGATTTAGTTGAAGAAGCTGTATTATTAGAATTTGATAGAATTACCGAACGTGGTGGTGTTTTAGGAGCGATGGAAACGATGTATCAGCGTTCTAAAATACAAGAAGAAAGCTTGTATTATGAAACATTGAAACACACAGGAGAATTCCCAATTATTGGTGTAAATACTTTCTTAAGCTCTAAAGGTTCTCCAACAGTACAACCTGCAGAAGTTATCCGTGCAACGGAAGAAGAAAAGCAATATCAAATAAAAACAAAAAGCATTTTAAACAAAGCGAACGACGGAAAAGTGCAAGAACAATTGGCAATTTTACAAGAAGCTGCGGTTCAGAATGAAAACTTATTTGATAAGTTAATGGAAGCTACCAAATTCTGTTCTTTAGGCCAAATTACTGAAGCTTTATTTAAAGTTGGTGGACAATACAGAAGAAACATGTAAGCAAACAATGTTTACAAATAACTATAAAACCTCATATTAATTTATGAGGTTTTTTTATTGATTTTTTTAGGTTCCTTTTCTCCTATAATTTGTAATGTTTCCTATAAAAAACAGACCAACTTAAAAAATAAATTCATGAACCTTACAGATCAATTAAAAGAGCACGCAGATAATAGTGCGAAAAACATGCCAGAAGAAGCAAAAAACATCATGCAAGCTGGTATTAAAAAACTAGAAGATACCGATATTATAAAAAATGCAACAAAAAAAGGGGACCATTTTCCTGATTTTTCTTTACCGAATGCAAAGGGAGAATCAACATCTCTTGAAGAACTTCTAAAAAAAGGACAAGTGGTGCTTACTTTTTATAGAGGTGGTTGGTGTCCTTATTGTAATCTTGCTTTAAAAGCATTACAAGATATAGTGCCTCAAATTAAAGAGAAAAATGCAACATTAGTTGCTATTACACCTGAAACACCAGATAATACACTTACTATTAAAGAGAAAAACGAATTAGATTTCGAAATTTTAACAAGTAAGAATAACGAACTAGCAAGATCTTTAGGTTTAACTTATAAGTTACCAGAAGAATTAGCTACTTTGTATAAGAAATTCGGAATAGATTTATTAGAAAGCCAAGGAAATGATTCGAATGAGTTACCTATTGCTGCGACCTATATTATTGGAACCGACAAAAAAATAACCTATAGTTTTATTACAGAAGATTATAAATTAAGAGCAGAGCCTTTAGATATTATTGCTGCATTATAATTTAATTATTTCAAATTTAAAATAAAAAATCAGCTCAAATACTTGAGCTGATTTTTTTCTGTTAAAAGAATCTATTTTAATTGTTATTTATTTTCAATTTCTAAAGCAGCTTGTTTACTTGCTTTTCTTCCTTTTAAAAAGAAGAGGATAAAAAAGATCATTACAACTCCTAAATAAATAGAGAACCCTCCTATTTTAGCACTTAAAGTTTCTACCAAATCTTTATAACTAGATAAACTATATATTTCTAAAATACGTAGCGCAAAACCAACATTCAATAAATAAAAACCAATTTTAAAAAGTTTATTTGTAGCCATTGCAATTTCTACCTTTTGATGAAAAATATCTAGCATAAATATTTTACTGTTTTTAAAAAGGTGATATGATACAAACGTTGTTAATCCTATTGCTATTGGTAAATAAATAATGTAGGCGACTAATTCTAATGAAGTGTTCATAGTTATTGATTTTTAAAGTGTTTGTGAATTAAATAAACTGTATAAATATTAATAAAATGGAATGAGGCAATTATAAGAATCATATAACTCAACCTCTTTGTTATTTCTAGTATTACTTCTTCTAGACTATTTATATGATTCATTGTATTTAAACTCCAAACGATTAAACCAATGTTTAATAAATAATAAGCTATTCTTAAAAGATTATTTATACCGTTTCCAAAATTGATTCTATCAGGAAAATAATTTAGAATATATACTTGTCCGTTTTTATAACAAGCCTCTCCTACCCAAAGAACAATTGTACTTGATAATAATAGGTATATTATGTATGTAAACTGACTCATATTTCTTTTTTTATCATTTCTAAAATAGAAGTCCAATGAATTGATAAGATTACTGGTATAGCGCATAATATGTAATAAACAATATGATTTTTATTGCCATTATATTCACCAACAAAAAAACAAGCACCAAAATAAAGTACAACTGCTATACCATATATAAACATTAATTTCCGTTCAAACTTGTTAATACTACCCGAATAAAATAAGGTAAATATGAATGAAAACACCTGAAAAACTCCTATCACAAAGGCTAAAATAGCCGCTAAAGAGAGTAGGTCTTTTTCTATAATTGATAAAATTAAGAGCATTAAAAACGGAATCATTAAAACTCTATTAATCCATGTCATTATTGAGATACTTATTTTCATAGTTTCAGAAATATTTGAAAGTTTTATTTTAAATTTTTTTACTTTTTTATCATTTTGGTAAAGTTTGATAATAACCAATGCTCATCAGCTTTAATTGTTTTATCAAGAATAATATTAACTGTATTTGTTACGGTAGACAAATCTTTCATTACTTTTTTAAATTCCATTGCTTCTTCTGAATTATCATTTACATCGTTTTGTAACTCATCTAAAACTTTTAAAACAGGTTCAATCTCTCTTTTCTTGCGTTCTTTGGTAACTTGCTTAAACAACTCCCAAATATCTTTATCAGCAACAAAAAATTCCTTGCGCTCTCCTATTACAAACTCTTTGCTTACAATTCCCCAATCTATCAATGCTCTTACATTCATATTTACGTTTCCTCTAGATATTTTTAGAGTTTCCATAATAGCATCTGCCGACATTGGTTTGGTTGACACTAACAATAAGGCGTGTACTTGCGCCATTGTCTTATTAATTCCCCAACTTGTAGCTAAACTTCCCCAAGTATGAATGTATTTTAATTTTGCGTCATCTAAATTCATACGGCAAATATATAACTAATTATTAAACTTTCAATAATTATTGAAAATAAAATATTTAAATTTAATCAATTATCTTGTAATACTTTTAATCAAGCGAATACTAATTAATAAAACACAATTTTGAGTAACGATTTTTACACAACATCTATTGTACCTCATAAAGGTATTATAATTAAAATATGTAGAGCTTATACGGACTCTCAAGAGGATTTTGAAGATTTTTATCAAGAAGCCTGTTTACAAATCTGGAAAAGTAGAGATGCTTTTCAAGAAAAATCTAAATGGAGTACTTGGATTTATCGGATTACCTTAAACATTTGCTTAACGCTTTCTAAAAAGAACAAACGCAAGCACAATACTATTGAAATTCTTACTGAAGAATCTGAGAAAAACACTGCTTTTCAAAACGAAAGTTTAAACTTGTTGTACGATGCTATTAAAAAATTATCTGAAGTCGACAGAGCGGTAATTTTATTGCATTTAGAAGAAAATCCGCACAAAGAAATTGCAGAAATTATTGGAACGAGCTCAAATAATATCGCCGTTCGTATTAACAGAATTAAAAAACAATTAAAAGTAATATTAGATGGAAAAATCAATTGAAAAAATATGGAATGAAGCCTTCATTAAGGAAGAAGCTTTAATTGCCCCAAAAATAAATAATTTATACAATCAGAAATCAAAATCGGTCATCTCTAAAATTAAAAGAGCTTACGAAATTGATAACAAAGGATTAATTCCTATGGCTGTAATAGTTGCTGTTGGTATGACACTATTTTCAGAAGCAATTATTGGGTTTTACGGTGCTTTCTTAATTGTATGTCTCTATTTTTTTAATAAAAATTTATTGAAAAAATTTAAAACTATTGATGTTACATCTGACAACCTAACTTATTTAAAAAAATACAAAAACATTATAAATGTAATAATGAAAGCTACTAAAAAGCTATTTGTATTTGCAATACCGCTAGCTGTTTTGTCAATTTTTGCACTTGCTTTTACTATTAAAGAAAAAAGTTTTTTATCTAAATTTATTTCTTCGGATACTTCATTCTTAAAAATTATAGGCGTCGGATTACTAGTTGCTCTTGTGGTTTCAATTATAGGAAGAATTGTTTATGCTATTTCGACAAAAATAGTATACGCCAGCCTTATTTCGAAGTTAGATGCTATTATTATAGAAATGCAAGACTTAAAAAACGAACAATAGTTAAAGTGTATTATGTATATAGTTATTAGAATATAAAACATTTTTTGTGTCGAGAAGATGTTGAATAGTTCTCGATACATTTCAATTCTGTTTCACGGCATTAAAATTACTCGAACTGACATAATATAACCCAAACTATTTATAGCAAAAACCAACTGATAAACACCTGTCTCTTCGAGTGAAATTATTAGAATACAAATGGAAAATAATTTTGTATCGAGAAGGTACTTACTAGTTCTCGATACATTTCAATTCCGTTTTACTACATTAAAATTACTCGAACTGACATAAAATAATCTAACTATTTTATAGCAAAAAACAACTGATAAACACCCGTCACTTCGAGTGAAATTGTTGGAATGCAAATGGAAGATAATTTTGTATCGAGAAGTTATTCATTAGTTCTCGATACAATTTAATTGCATGATATATTCACAATTACTTTACACAAAACACAACTAAAAAGACTTATCGCTTCTTCTGTAAAATCGTCAATCCAATTCGTATTTGTTCGTATGGAACCTTCTCTCCTAAAAACTCGAAATAAGGCTTTAAAGTGGGTTCGTTTTTTAATACTTTTTTAGCATTTGCTATTAGCTTAATAGTTGCCGCATCAATAAATTCATCTAAACTCACATCTTTACCTTCTAAATACAATTTAGATAAATGCGAAAATATAGTTTGTGCTTTTAAGTTTCGCTTATCTGCTATTTCATCAATCGAAAAACCTTCTTTGTATAAATTATAAGTTTCGAGTGTTGTATCTTTTTTTCCTTTCTTTTTCTCTTTTACAAAAGTTTTAATCTCTTCCATAAATTCACCACCATACACTTCTAATTTACGCTGCCCTACTCCACTAATTGCTAAAAAGGCATTATCTGTTTGCGGACGCTCATTTTCTAACTCACGTAAAGTAGCATCACTAAAAACTAAATATGCAGCAATATTTTCTTCCTGAGCAATTCTGTATCGTAGTTTACGTAAACGTTCAAATAAAGTATCTTTTACGACTGATTTAGATGTTTTTTTACCTTTTGCTTTGATAGCTTTTTCAGTAGATTTAATTTCAACTGGAGTTGTTAGTTGAATTTTTTCTTTATCAAAAAGTACTTTTTTAGAAAAATCTGTTAAGTGTAACGTATTATTTAAGTGAAACGCTATCTGGCAATATCCTTGATTTATTAATTGAATAATATAATGTTGCCAGTGTTGCCAAGAAATATCATTTCCTATTCCGTATGTTTTTAAATTTTGATAATTTTTATCTAAAACCGCCGCATTTTTTGCGCCACGTAAAACATCAATAACCGTTCCCATAGCTTCTTTTTCTTGCAGACGATAAATAGCAGAAAGAGCTTTTTGCGCTATAATTGTTCCATCGAAAAACTGTATCGGATTTTTACAAACATCACAATTACCACAATTTTTCTCAATCAGTTCTCCAAAATAACTCAACAATATTTTTCGTCTACACACAGTTGCTTCTGCAAACTGCTTCATTCTATCTAACTTTGCTTCCTGAACTTCTTTATTACTTGTATTTGCAATAAACTGACGTAGCTGAATTACATCCGCATAACTATGAAAAAGTAATGCTTGTGCTGGTAATCCGTCACGCCCAGCACGACCTATTTCTTGATAATATCCTTCGATATTTTTGGGCATGTTATAGTGAATTACCCAACGCACATTCGATTTATCGATTCCCATTCCAAATGCAACCGTTGCACAAATAATTTGAACTTCGTCTTTAATAAAATCTTCTTGATTCTTGGCGCGTTCCTCAAAATTTAATCCTGCATGATATGCTTTCGCATTAATATTTTGCTGCTTTAATTTGCTTGCTAATTGTTCCGTAGCCTTTCTACTTAAACAATACACAATACCAGCTTCATTCGGTTTTTTATTGATGAATTTAATAATCTGCTGAACTCTATCGTTTGCAGGACGCACCTCTAAACTGATGTTTTCTCTGTTAAAAGAACTTACATATTTGGTGGCATGCGGAACTGCTAATTGCTCTAAAATATCTTCTTGTGTCGCTTTATCCGCTGTTGCGGTTAACGCCACAATAGGAACATTTGGTAATGTTTTTTTTAAGAACGATAATTGTTTATACGACGGTCTAAAATCATGACCCCAAGCAGAAATACAGTGCGCTTCATCAATCGCAATACAACTAACGTAATTTGGATTTAAAATATTTTGAAGCAACGATAAACTTTCTGGAGCAACATACAACAGCTTTACAGTTTTATTTATAACCGAATCAAAAACCTGCTGTTGTTCTTCGGATGATTGACTACTGTTATAATAAGTAGCTGCGATACCGTTTGCTTTTAAACTATCTACCTGATCTTTCATCAAGGCTATTAACGGAGAAACAACTACGGTTATACCTTCAAAAAACAATGCTGGTAATTGAAAACATATCGATTTTCCTCCACCAGTTGGCATAATTACCAAAGTGTCTTTATTGTTTAAAACATTTTCGATAATTGCTTGTTGCTGTAACCGAAAGCTATCGTAACCAAAGTTTGCTTTTAATTTTACAAGTAAGTCTTTTTCTGTAAGCTGCATCATATTGCAAAAATAATCATAAAAAAAGCATAGAAAATAATTTCTATGCTTCATTTTGTTTTTAGTGCTATTTCAACATTATTTATAATAGATAACGAACAGTTACTTTAAATCTTGTAATAAAACCTCAACTGCTTTTTGTAATTGAGCGTCTTCTCCTCTTTCTTTCCAACCCGGAGCATTTTTCACTAAATAATCTGGAACTGCAGGTGCTTCATTCTCCATATTCTTTCCTGATTTCTTCACAAACCAAGCTCTAAACGGCATACGAATAGATCCGTTTTGTAATCTTGCAGATCCTGTAGAAACTACGGCTCCGAATGTCGGTTGTCCTACTAATTTACCTAAACCTAAGTTTTTAAATGCATGTGAAAAAATCTCAGCATTCGAATAACTATTTTCATTACACAAAGCAACCACTGGCTTTGTATTTACCGACAAAATTGCACGTTCGTTAAAAGGGTAATTTTTATTGAATCTCTTATTATTCTTTAAACTTTTAGCAGCGCCTCTTGGCACCGTATACGCATGCTGATCTACATTTAAAACAGCCATTAATCGGTCGGTTGTCCAACCACCACCGTTATAACGTACATCAATTACAATTCCTTTTTTTCCGTATCCACTTGCTTTTAACTCACGTTCAAAACGCTCGAAACTTGGCATATTCATTCCCTGAATATGAATGTACCCTAATTGCCCGTTTGAGTATTCGTCAACTAATTTTTTACGAGACGTTATCCAAGCTTCATATTGCTGACTTCTAATAGAGCGTTGCGGTCTTAACACAACATCTTTTCCGTTCTTTAAGCTCAATAACACTTCGTTACCTTGTGTATTTTTCAATAGCTGATAAAAGTTAGTGTTTTTAGCTATTTCATTTCCATTTACAGCAGTAATAACATCACCTACTTTTAAAGTACTTTTCGATTTATCAGCAACCGTATTTTCCAAAATATAATTCACTTTTACGCCGCCTTTCGTATTTACTACATCTAAACCTAGTAAACCTACTTTGTCGTTTATGGTTTTAGGAGCTGAGCCTCTATATCCCATGTGACTCGCATTTAACTGCCCCAACAATAAATTATACATATATGTATAATCTTGATGTGTTGTTGCTGATAAAACCCAAGGTCTGTATCTTTTTACTAAGCTACTCCAATCATAGCCGTGAAATTCTGGATCGTAAAAGCCAGCTGTTAACACTCTAATACCTTCTTCAAAAACCTGCTCGTATTCTTTCTTGCTGTTTGTTGTGTAGGTTGCAGCATGTGGTAACTTCGTTACTTTATCTGATTTGGTATCTAACTGATTTAAACTTCCTCTTGAAGTAAAATAAACTTTCCCTTTATTTTCTGATATTCCTCTTGCACCGCTTACACTTTTAATCGCTTTTGGCTTGCTTCCATCCCACTTTACTTTATAAGTGCTTCTTTTTTTACTTGCAGGATCTGTTGCTGAAAAATAAATAAATTTACTGTCGGCACTAAACATTGGACTGTATTCATTATCCTGTAAAGAAGTTACTTGTACTAAACGATCGTAAATTTTATCTTGATCTATTGTAATAACAACTGTTTTTTTCTTCTTTTTCTTATCCTTTTTATCAGACTTATCTGTCTTTTTTTCTTTTTCCGCTGGATAATAACTTCCTTCTTCGTGATCAATTTTCGATTTCTCCCAATCCGTTTTATCTAACCAAACCATCCAAACATCATAGTTCATTCCGCTTCTGTTTGATAAAAATGCTAATTTTTTACCATCAGCACTCCAAACCGGATTTGCATCACTTCGGGGATGCATAGAAACATTCATTTTTTTAGATTTATCAGCAATCGACTGAATGAATATTTCGCTATCAAAATTTAAATCTTATTGAGAATACGCAATGTATTTACTATCCGGACTCCAAGAAACACCTTCGGCAGCTGCCCAAGAATTTGAATATTCTTTGGCCTTAATAATCTTTCCATCTTTTAAATCAGCAATCATTAAAATTCCACGACCTACTTGATAGGCTATTTTTTTTCCGTCAGGAGATACTAACGACTCCATTACATCTTCTTTATGATTCGTTAATTTCGTCACCTTTGTTTTTAAACTACGATGTAAACCAACTAATGTATCTGTAGAAACTGCGCTATATAATTGATAAATCCCGCCTCTATCCGAAGAAAAAACAACTGTTTTATCATTTATCCATTGCGGATTACGATCTCTAAATAAATGCTTACTTACGTTATTAGAACGTTTCTTTTCTTTATTGTTTTCTTTTACAAAAATTTCACCGTTAATTTCAAGTGCAATACTTTTTCCGTTAGGTGAAACTGCGTAACTACTAATTCCGTTTGTAACTGTTTTTGTTATCTCTTCTTCAAAACGATTATCCGAAGAAAGGTTTAAGGTTATTTTTTGTGCCAAACCATCTTCAACCTTAAATAAATTTACACCACTTAAGTAAATAAATGCTCCGTTACTACTCACTGAAAACTCTCTAACTCCATCTTTTTTCTCTGATGTTAATTGGGTTGCGTTTCCATTAGCCGTTCCGTTTGATGAAATAGCTTGTTTATATACATTATATCGTCCGCTTTTTGCGCCTATATAATATAAGTTTCCGGCAGCATCCCATTTAGGAGAATGGTCGTTTTTGTTACTTGTGGTAATTTGATTGTATTTTTTGGTATCTGTGTTATAAATCCAAATATCTCTTTGTGCAGAACCCGAATAGTCTTCACGAGCAATACGACAAGCACCCTTGGTAAACGCTATTAATTTTCCGTTAGGAGAAACTGAAGCTAACTCACCGTAAGCTGTTAATAATCGCTCTGGTGTTCCGCCGTTTTCATTTACGGTATACATTTGTTTATCCCATTCTGGACCGCGATAAACTCTTCCTGTTGTAAATACAATGGCATCTTTTGATGTCCAATCTGTAGGAATATTCGTCGTTGGATAATACGTTAGTTGTTTTGGCACACCACCGTTAAGAGATGTTGTAAACACGTTGTCGTTTCCTTTTCTGTTTGATGAAAATGCGATTTCGGTATCATCAATATTCCACACGGGATTACTTTCATATCCTTTATGAATTGTTAATCTTTTTGATTGCTTACTATTTAAGTTGTACACCCAAATATCTCCATAATAACTAAATGCCATTTTTGAACCATCATTACTAATAGCAGGTTTTCGAATTAAAGAATTTTGAGAAATTGCAACACCAAAACTAAATAGCATTGCGAGTAGAAATAGATTTTTTTTAGACATCCGATTATTTTTATGTAAACGAAATTAAAGTATTCGTATTATTATCAGAAAAATTTAAGACTTTTTAACAGTATTTTCAAAAAAAAAAGAAATTAATCCATATCTTTATAAAAAAAACAATCATGAAAACTATCAATCTCCTTTTAATTTTAACACTATCTTTATCTAACACAGTGTTTTCTCAACAAGAAAAAAATGTATTTATTGTCGTTAAAGATAGTAATAACAACCCTATTCCAAACGCTGTTGTCCTCTTTGATGATGTAAAACAAACTTCTAAAACAGATTCTAAAGGAATATTTAAAGGCACAAGCAAAAAAAATATAAAAAAAATGACGGCCTTTTCTCCTCTTCATGGAATCAATACTATAAATTATGATGGAAAAAAATACAATCGAATTATAATAAAAAGCCAACGCGCTAATGTTACAATTCAAAAACCATCAAATGTAATCGTCCAAAACTCAATGTCTTCATTTCAATACAAAGACATTTATGATTATATAAATGGGCAAGTTCCTGGTGTAACCGTAATTAATAAAACAATTACGGTTAGAGGATCTAATTCTATTAATGGATCTACAATACCTTTATTTGTTGTAAACAAGATGCAAGTAGCACAAGAGATTTTTGCAAACATCTCACCCGCTGACATAAAACGTATAAAAGTATTGAAAGGAACTGACACAGCTATTTACGGTGTTAGAGGCGCAAATGGTGTTATTGAAGTTACAACGAATTAATAACCCTAAAAACAACACTTACAGCGTTTAGTAAGGCAAATAATAATATTTTAGTTCTCTCTTATTATAGATAATATATTTTATAACTAAAAAAAATGCTGCTTTTTCAGCTTTGGCTTGGTTTTAGTGGTTACTAGTATAAGATATTAAAATACTTACAGCATAAGAATTATGTAAAGGAGTATTTTTTTAAATTAAACAATCATTAGTATGAGTCAAGTAAAAGAAAACAACACAGTTAAAGTAAACTACACAGGTAAATTATCTGACGGACAAATTTTTGATAGTTCTGAAGGAAAAGAGCCTATAGAATTTACTTTAGGAGAAGGACGATTAATACCTGGTTTTGAAAAAGGTTTAATTGATATGAAATTAAACGAAAAGAAAACCATTACAATTGCTAAAGAGGAAGCATATGGTGATGTTAACGAAAGTTTGATTCAGGAAGTAAATAAAACTGATCTTCCTCAAGATATGGCTCCTCAAGTAGGTATGGGACTTGTCTCTAAATCTCCTGACGGACAAGAATTCAACTTAGTTATTACTGAAGTTAAAGAAGAGAGTGTTATCATTGATGGTAATCACCCTTTAGCTGGTAAAGAACTTATTTTTGATCTTGAAGTTGTTGCTATTAACTAACAACAAAAGATTAACATCTTTGTAAAATAACAAACCGCCTATTAAAAACAATAGGCGGTTTATATTTATAAGATATATTATTTTTTAATTGATTTTATAAAATTCCCAACTCCTGCAATTCCATTTGCATCTAGTTCTTTAACAAAGGCCGAACCAATAATTGCTCCATTCATATATTTACAAGCCGTTGTAAATGTTTTCTTATCAGAAATACCAAAACCAACAATTAATTTACTTTGCAATTTCATGGCATTAATTCGATTAAAATAATCGATTTGCTGTGATGAAATCTCCCCTTTTGCGCCAGTAATTGAAGCCGATGCTACTACGTAAATAAAAGCTTCTGTTAACGAATCTATTTTACGAATTCTTTCTTCTGATGTATTTGGCGTAATTAAAAATACGTTTGTTATTCCGTATTTCTTAAACAATTCCTGATAATGATTTTCATATTCAATCATTGGTAAATCCGGAATAATTACAGTATCAATTCCTGTTTCTTTTACTTTTTCACAAAACTTATCTTCACCATATTTTATAATCTGATTCAAATATCCCATTAAAACTAATGGCGTTTTATTTGTATCCTTTATGGCTAATAACTGCTCAAAAACTACATCAAGGTTCATTCCGTTACTTAACGCAACCGAACTACTATTTTGTATCGTCGGACCATCTGCTAAAGGATCTGAATAAGGCAAACCTACTTCTATAAAATCTACACCACTATTACTTAAATCAGCAACAATTTTTGCAGTGTCATCTAACTTCGGAAAACCTGCCGTGAAGAAAATAGATAATAAATTTTGACTTTGATTTTGAAAAACTTTTTTTATTGAATTCATGTTTTATACTTCATTCTGTCATTGCGAACGTAGTGAAGTAATCTCCTAAAAAGATTACTTCGTTATTCCTTCTCGTAACGACGATTTTAAAATTTAATCTTCTAAATACTTGATATATGTTTCTAAATCTTTATCTCCTCTTCCAGATAAATTAATAACTACAACTTGGTCTTTTTTCAAATCCATTTTAGGTAAAACAGCCAAAGCATGTGCTGTTTCTAAAGCAGGAATAATACCTTCTATTTTTGTCAATTCATAAGCTGCATCCAACGCTTCTTTATCAGTTGCGTTCATAAATTTCGCTCGTTTTGATTCATGTAAATAAGCATGTAAAGGACCAACTCCGGGATAATCTAATCCTGCTGAAATTGAATACGGCTCCACAATTTGGCCATATTCATCTTGCATTAAAATAGTTTTACTTCCGTGAATTACACCTACTTCTCCTAATTGAGAAGTTGCAGCACTTTCACCAGAGTTAACACCCAAACCAGCAGCTTCAACAGCAATTAGTTCAACATCTTCGTCATCAAGATAATGATAAAAAGCTCCAGCGGCATTGCTACCTCCACCAACGCAAGCAATAATAGTATCCGGATTTTCTTTCCCTGTCTTTTCTTTTAATTGCCATTTCATCTCTTCAGAAATTACCGCCTGTAAGCGAGCAACCATATCAGGATGTGGATGCGGGCCAACTACAGAACCAATTAAATAAAACGTTTCTGGATTTTGAATCCAATATCTTATCGCTTCATTTGTAGCGTCTTTTAATGTTTTTGAACCAGAAGTCGCTGCTATAACTTTTGCTCCTAACATTTTCATTCTTGCTACATTTGGTGCTTGTCTAACAATATCTTTTTCACCCATAAAAACAGTACAATCTAAGCCCATTAATGCACAAACTGTTGCTGTTGCAACACCATGCTGTCCTGCACCAGTTTCCGCAATGATTTTGGTTTTACCTAATTTCTTAGCAATTAGAACTTGCCCAATGGTATTATTTACCTTGTGCGCTCCTGTGTGACATAAGTCTTCTCTTTTCAAATAAATATGTGCACCGTATTTTTCAGATAAACGTTCTGCTAAATATAATGGTGTTGGTCTACCAACATAATCTTTTAACAAAGACTTATATTCTTCTTGAAACTCTTTAGATTCTATTATTTGAATGTAATTATCTTTTAATTCTTTTACATTTGGGTGTAATAACTCAGGAATAAAAGCTCCTCCAAATTGTCCAAAATATCCATTCTTATCTGGGTGAAATTTTGATTTCATATTTTCTGTTATTCTGTTATTGCGAGTTTGCAAAAACGTTATTTTTAAATTTTTTTAATTCTTTTACTTTCTTAATTCCGGGTGCACTTTCAAACTTACTATTTACATCTAAAGCATAAATAGGTAAGTTTGTTGCTTGTAATTTTTTAATTTCTGATGTTTCTTCTAGTCCAATTCCGCCACTTAAAAAGAATGGTTTTTCAAAAGGATAATTCTCTAAAACCTGCCAATTAAAAGTAATTCCGTTTCCTCCTCGTTCTCTTCCTTTTGTATCAAACAAAAAATAATCAACCATTTCTAAATATGGATATAAAGTATCAAAATCAAACGCATCTTTAATTCCAAAAACTTTCACCAGCTCAGGCATTTTGTATTTTGCCTTTTGATGTTTTTCTGCAATACTTTCTTTAAAAACTGCTGTTAACTTTTGTAAATAATCTGGTGATTCATCGCCATGAAGCTGCACCATATTTAAACCATACTCTTCTACTAATGAAACTACTATTTCTGGAATTTCATTTACAAAAACACCTGCTTTTTTTATTTCTTTTGGCAAATCAGGAATGATACCTTCAAAATTTCTTTTTGATTTCTCATAGAAAATAAACCCTAAATAATCAGGTTGCAACTCTGCAACTTGTTGGATATTTTCTATGTATTTCATTCCACAAACTTTCAGTTTCATAGTTATCGTATTTGATCAATGAACTCCTTACAAGCTAATCCCGGATTATCGGTTTTCATAAAAGTTTCACCAATTAAAAAACCTTGAAAACCATGTTCTTTTAATCCAGTTATAATTCTTGGATCAGAAATTCCGCTTTCAGAAACCTTAATTGCTGTATTTGGTATTTGACTAGCCAGTTTTATAGAATGTTCTAAATCTACCTCGAAAGTTTTTAAATTACGATTATTAATTCCGATAATCTTATTATCTAAATCGTTAATCTTATCTAATTCCTCTTGTGTATGAACTTCATACAAAACCTCTAAACCTATATCGTTTGCTAACTGACCGTAATTTTTAAGTTCTTGCTTTGTTAAACAAGCTGCAATTAATAAGATAACATCTGCACCGATTGCTTTAGCCTCAACAATTTGAAATCCGTCAACAATAAAATCTTTCCTTAAAATTGGTCGTAACTGGTTTACCGTTCTAGCCTCCAATAAATCGGCCATGGTTCCTCCAAAAAAAGAAGTATCTGTTAAAATTGATTGTGCTGCTACATTTGCATCTAAATAACCTTCCGTAACTTCTAAGATAGTAGCTTTATCGTTAATGATTCCTTTTGAAGGAGATTGACGTTTAAATTCAGCTATTATACCTGTTGAACCTACTTTTAATAGCTCTTTTTTTAATGAAAACGGTGCGTTTTTAAAATTCGGACTTTCAACCAATTTACTTACAGGAACTTCTGCTTTAATCTTGGCTATTTCTGTTTTTTTAAACGCTATTATTTTATCGAGTATTGTCATTTCTATTTTAAATTTGTCTGGTCGAGCGCAGTCGAGATCTAAAACCTCTCGACTGCGCTCGAGTAGACATTATATATTTACTAGTTTATTTAATGTTTGATATGCTTTTAATCCTAATAAAGAATCTTTTGCTTCTTCGTAAGCTTCTTGAAAACTCTTCTTGTCATCAACAATTTTTAAGGCAAATGCTGCATTTGTTAACACCACACTATTTTGTGCCTCGGTACCGTTTCCTTCAATTATACTTTTGAATATTTTTGCGGCATCAGCAACAGATTCTCCTCCAAATATAGCTGATTGTTCTATCCTTTTCTGCCCTATATCTTCTGGATTAATTAATTGTTCTCCATTTTTGGTAAACAATTTAAAACCGCTTGTTAAAGATATTTCATCATAACCATCTAAGGCGTGAACAATACCGTAATTTGTACCTTCTTCTTGCAAGATATAATTATACAAACGGGCAACTTCTAAATTAAAAGTTCCTAATAATTGATTTTTAGGTGAACTAGGATTTACTAAAGGCCCTAACATGTTAAAAAATGTTTTTAACGCTAATGCTTTTCTAGTTGCGCTTACCGCTTTCATTGCCGGGTGAAATTTTGGTGCGTGTAAAAAACAAATATTAGCTTGCTCTAATTGTGATTTTAAAACAGCTTCATCATTGGTAAATTCATATCCGAAACTCTCTAACATATCAGACGAACCTGATTGAGATGACACCGAATAATTACCATGTTTTGCCACTTTTTGTCCGGTACCAGCAACAATAAAAGACGTTAAGGTAGAAATATTAAAAGTATCTTTTCCGTCGCCACCTGTACCAACAATATCAATGGTGTTATACTCAGAAAAATCTACTTTTATGGCTAATTCTATCAACGCATTTCTAAAACCCGAAAGCTCGTCAACCGAAATAGGGCGCATCATAAAAACGGTCATAAAAGAAGCCAAATGCGCTTCATTGAATTTGCCCGAAGCAATATCAATCAAAACTTGTTTTGCTTGTAATTTTGTTAATCTTTTATGTTGATATAAATCGTTTAATATTTGTTTCATTATATGCTGAATTAATTTTTCAGTATTTTTTTTTGTCAGATCGAGCGGAGTCGAGATTTAAATAGTAACCTCTCGACTCCGCTCAAGGAGACATTTTATTTTTTAATATTCTCTAAGAAATTTCTAACAATCTGCTCACCAACTTCTGTTAAGATTGACTCAGGATGAAATTGTACTGCCGACATATTAAATACACTGTGTTCAATTGCTTGAATTCCGCCATCTTCATCTACAGCTGTAATATTAATTTCTGATGGGAAGTTTTCATTTGAAGCAATCCAAGAATGATATCTTGCCGCTTGAAATTTTTGTGCAATTCCTTTAAAAATAACAGCCTCTTTATTAACAACTTCCATTTCTGTGGCAACTCCATGAAAAACCTCTCCCATGTTCTCTATACTTCCTCCAAAAACTTCTGTAATTGCTTGTAAACCTAAACAAACTCCAAAAATAGGTTTTTTACCTGCATATTGTTTTATGACCTCTTTTAAAATACCTGCTTCATCAGGAATTCCTGGTCCTGGAGATAAAATAATGGCATCATAGCGGTCAATTTCTTCAACAGAAATTTCATCGTTACGATATACATCTGGTAAATTACCAGTAATATCTTCTACCATGTGTACCAAATTATAGGTAAACGAATCGTAATTATCTAGTATTAATATTTTCATTTTTTTCTAGTTGTCATTGCGAAGCAAATTTATTCTTTTGCTGTGGCAATCTGTTTGTTTATTAATTAAGAGATTACTTCGTTGTAAAAACTTAAAATTTATTTTTGCGTTAGGGATTGAAACGGCATCCTTTTTATTTTCTTTTTAAAATAAAAAGATATAGTGAAAAGCCCGCTCGAACGCCCTAAATGTTTTCTGCTAAAGTCAACGCTTTTTTTAATGCTGCTAATTTATTATTTACTTCTTGCAATTCTTTTTCTTCGTCGGAATGAATTACAATTCCTGCACCTGCCTGATAATATAGTACGTTATTTTTACTTACAAAAGAGCGAATTGCGATGGCAAGATTTACCGAACCATCTAAACCGATGATTCCGACTGCCCCACCATAAAATCCGCGAGATTGATTTTCATATTTGTCGATTAACTGCATCGCTTTGTATTTTGGTGCTCCACTTAAAGTTCCGGCAGGAAAAGTATCTCCTACAATTTCTATCGGATTTCCTTTAATACTACCTTTTACTGTGGATACTAAATGAATTACATGGCTAAAATATTGCACTTCTTTAAATACCTCAACTTTTACATTGTCGGCATGTTTACTCAAATCATTTCTTGCCAAATCTACCAACATTACATGTTCTGCAGTTTCTTTTTTATCTTCGGATAATTGCTTACCTAGTTTTATGTCTTCTGCCATATCTCCTGTACGCCTAAAAGTTCCGGCAATTGGATTTATAATGGCTTTTCCTTCATTTATTTTAATTTGAGCTTCAGGTGAAGATCCCATTAATTTAAAAGAACCATAATCGAAATAAAATAAATATGGCGACGGATTTATAGAACGTAATGCTCGATACACATTAAATTCATCTCCTTTAAATTTTTGTTGAAACTGGCGTGATAATACCAACTGAAAAACATCGCCACGCTTACAGTGTGCTTTTGCTTTTACTACATATTCTTTAAAATCATCATTGGTACAATTTGAGGTTTCTTCTCCGCTAATTTCAAATTTTTGCGTATTAAAAGCCTGCGCTTCTATAATAGTTTCTATTTCTGAAATTCTCGACTCTGTTCCTTCTTCAATATTTTCAATCAACGTCATTTCATCATTAAAATGATTGATTGCTATAATGAATCGGTAAAAACTGTATTGCATTACAGGTATCTTAGACGGCGCATCTTTTACATTTAACTGTATGTTTTCGAAATATTGAACGCTATCATAGGTTGAATATCCGTATAAACCGTTAAATGATTTTAGTGCTGGGAGGCAATCTAAAGCGATCGACTTTGAAAAATCATCAAACAAGCTGTAAAAGTTCTTATCTATTTTACTTTCTGAAATTGTTTTTCCTTGTTTAGAAACAGTAAAATTATGATCCTCAACCTTCATTGTAACCACTGGTTCGATAGCTATAAAAGAAAAACTTTCTTCTTTACTATGGTAATCTGAACTCTCTAATAATAAAGTGTTAGCATATTTATCTCTAAAACGCAAATACAAACCTACAGGTGTTATTGTATCAGAAATTTTACTTTTTGTTATTGTGTTAAATTTTATTTTTTCCATATTAACTTGTCAGGTCGAGCGCAGTCGAGACCAATTTAATCTCTTTTCTTGTCTATAACCTCTCGACTGCGCTCGAGGAGACATTAATTTTATTGTTTAAAAAAACAAAAAAGGCTTATCGTGAGATAAGCCTTTCCTTTATAATATATACATATAGGTATCTTCTCACTTAACTATTAAGAGAGTTCCACCACCATATGTTGTTTTGTTTCATCATTATAACACAAATGTATGACAGATTTTTGATTCTGCAAAATTATTTTTTTAATTTTAAACTTTTGATTTCTGGAGAATCCCAAGTATATGGATAACCTCTCCAAAAAGAAACCTTACCTCCATTATACTTCCATGCAACTTCCTTCTCTGGAGTTATTTCCCAAAAACCATAATCTCCTTCGCAAATTAATGTGTTACCATTTTTCAATCTTGTTGCTCCAGAAATTTTACCATAAAATAACTCCGAATCAGTAAAGCTCCAAACCACATTTGGTTCATTACTTTCTTCGGTTTTTAATTCAAAAACTTCAGGCATTTTTAATTCATAAACAGTAGACTGACCTACATCATTTCCATTCATATAAACCAAAACATTGCCTGCTCCTGGTATATTTTTTTCTAAAAAATTAGGAAAATGATTTCTAGAAAACATGCGTTCACCAAAAACACTGTTATAAGCTTTAGGATTACCAAAACGATACAACAAATCACCTCCTTTGCCATAATTACCTCCCAAACTCGTTTTTGCTTCAAGTAATGTTGTACTATGATCGACAACCCATACTTCTCCATAATAATTAACACTAATATAAATTACGTCTTTTTCGGCATCATAATCTATTCCGTTAGCGTGCATAATATCACCATTATCTATAGAATAATAGTTAATATTAATATTCTGAGGATTCTCACTTAACACACCATATGTCAATGTACTACTAGGCAATTTATCTTGTATTATATGATCAAAACTATGCCATTCCCATACTATAGTGTTTGTATTTGGATTTACCTCAACCAACACCTCTGGAAATATATCTCCCTCTGTTTCAACGCCATTTAGTTTAGCTTCTGATTTCGTTATTCTTTCCCAAGCAAGAAAAATAATATTCCCGTTTGGTAACATTTCGACATCATGGTGTGCTAAATGATTTTCTGTTGCATATTTATATTCCCAATCAACACTTCCGTCAATATTTAGAATTCTAATGATTCCGCCGCCACCTCCAAATGAAAAAGCAGGATCATCAACCTTAAACATACCCAACAACTTCCCATCAGACATAATTTCTAAATCATTACCTAATTTCAAATCGAAATCCCAAGTTTTAATTTTATTTCCTGCTTTGTCTAATAAATAAGATTTATCTGCTCCGTTTTCAACAGCCAACACTAAGCTATCGTCTATTAAACCTTCTTCATAAACTTCTATATTTGACGTTAAAAGAACATCTTCTTGTTGATCTTCTGACTTACCACAACTATAAATTACACACAAAAAAAAACAACAACCCAATAACTTTTTCATAAAACTTTTTTTTATTAATAGAACGTAAAGTTAATTAATTATCAAACAACCACATCTAATTCAATTAAAATCTTATTTGCTTTATATATTTATAACCTATAAAAAACAACTACCAAAACACAATGAAATTGCAACCAAAAAATTACTCTCAGTTGTTTTTATATCTAAAAAAAAACAAAGTAGTTAAAATTATTAATTAAAATTAAAAAAACAACACAAATAAATTACATATGTAATCATTTCAAACAAAACTATTTATAAAAAAAAACAAAATACCGTGATTTGCAATATAAATAAGAACTAAAAACCTCAATTTAACTGAGGAATAAAAATATAAAATTATGTGTGGAATTGTATGTGCGTTTGATTTAAAAGAGTCTCCTGAGAGTTTAAGACCTCAGCTATTAGAAATGTCTAAAAAAATTAGACATCGTGGGCCAGATTGGAGCGGAATTTATAGTGATGCTAAAGTTATCATGACACATGAGCGTTTGGCAATTGTTGACCCCGCTTCTGGACAACAACCGTTATTTAGTGCTGATAAAAAGTTAATTTTAGCCGCAAACGGAGAAATCTATAACCACAGAGAATTAGCTAAAAACCTTACAGGTTCTTATGAGTTTCAAACAGCTTCTGATTGTGAAGTAATTTTAGCATTATATAAAGAAAAGGGTGTTGATTTTATTGATGATTTAAACGGAATTTTCGGCTTCGCTTTGTACGATATGGAAAAAGATGAGTATTTTATTGCTCGTGATCATATGGGGATTATTCCTTTATATATTGGCTGGGATCAAAACGGAACTTTTTATGTTGCTTCTGAATTAAAAGCTTTAGAAGGTGTTTGTACTAAAATTGAATTATTTCCTCCAGGGCATTATATGTCGAGTAAAGACGGAAAATTTGTACAATGGTACAAAAGAGACTGGTCAGAGTACGAAGCTGTAAAAGAAAACGAAACTAGTATTGCAGAAGTTAAAGAAGCTTTAGAAGCTGCTGTACACAGACAATTAATGAGTGATGTGCCTTATGGTGTTTTACTTTCAGGCGGATTAGATTCTTCTGTAATATCAGCAATTGCAAAAAAGTATTCGCAAAAAAGAATAGAATCAGATGATAAATCGGAAGCTTGGTATCCTCAATTACACTCTTTTTCTGTTGGATTAGAAGGCTCACCAGATTTAGCGGCAGCTCAAAAAGTTGCCGATCATATTGGTACAGTACACCATGAAATAAAGTTCACTATTCAAGAAGGATTAGACGCTATTAAAGATGTAATTTATAACATCGAAACGTACGACATAACTACTATTCGATCTTCTACACCAATGTATTTAATGGCGAGAGTTATTAAATCGATGGGCGTTAAAATGGTATTATCTGGAGAAGGAGCCGATGAAATTTTTGGAGGCTATTTATATTTTCACAAAGCTCCAAATGCACAAGAATTTCATGAAGAAACGGTTCGTAAATTAGATAAATTACACATGTACGATTGCTTACGAGCTAACAAAAGTTTAATGGCTTGGGGTATTGAAGGTCGTGTGCCGTTTTTAGATAAAGAATTTATAGATGTTGCTATGCGTATCAATCCGAAAGACAAAATGATTAACGGAGAACGTATGGAAAAATGGGTGATTAGAAAGGCATTTGAAAATATGTTGCCAGAAAGCGTTGCTTGGCGACAAAAAGAACAATTTTCTGACGGTGTAGGTTATGATTGGATTGATACTTTAAAGGAAGTAGTAGATAAAGAAGTTACAGATGAGCAACTGGCAAATGCTAAATTTAGGTTCCCGATACAAACGCCACAAAACAAAGAGGAGTTTTATTACAGAACTATTTTCGAAGCCCATTTTCCTAGTGATACCGCTGCACTAAGTGTTCCGCAAGAGCCAAGTGTTGCTTGTAGCACAAAAATTGCATTAGAATGGGATGAGGCTTTTAAAAACATGAACGAACCATCGGGAAGAGCAATAATGAGTGTACATGACGACGCGTACTAAAATCAGTTTTTAAGTTGATAGTTAACAAACTATAATATTCTAATTCAAAAATTAATTGATAATCTCATCAGCATTTATTACATTTATAGCGAACGTTCGTTAACCGCTTTCTAAACACATCATAATAAGAATGAAAATAAAAAAAGTACTTGTCGCAAACAGAGGAGAAATTGCTATCAGAATTTTTAGAGCCTGTACAGAAATCAATGTTAAAACAGTAGGTGTTTACACCTTTGAAGATAGATATTCATTACACAGATATAAAGCAGATGAGTCTTATCAAATAGGAGAAAATAATGCGCCGCTAAAACCGTATTTAAATATTGATGAAATTATTAGAGTTGCATTAGAAAGTGGTGCCGATGCAGTGCATCCTGGTTATGGCTTTTTATCTGAAAATGCAGATCTTGCTCAGAAGTGTGAGGATAATGGTATTATTTTTATTGGACCCAAAGTGTCTGTATTAAAATCTTTAGGGGATAAAATTACAGCAAAAGAGGTTGCTGTTGCAAATAACATTCCCGTAATAAGAAGTAACGAAAAGCCTTTAATAAATATTGATGTTGCTTTAAGTGAAGCTGAAATAATTGGCTATCCAATTATGTTAAAAGCTGCTTCTGGTGGTGGCGGAAGAGGAATGCGTGTTATTAGGAAAGCCGACGAATTAAAAAGAGCTTTTAACGAAAGTAAGCGTGAAGCACTAAATGCATTTGGAGATGACACCGTTTTTTTGGAGAAATTTGTAGAAAATCCGAAACACATAGAAATTCAAATTGTTGCTGATAATTTCGGAAACACAGTACATCTTTTCGAACGCGATTGCTCTGTGCAACGTCGCTATCAAAAAGTAATTGAATTTGCGCCGTCATTTGATTTAAAACAAGAAATAAAAGATGCGCTTTATAAATATGCTATCGATATTTGTAAAGCTGTTGATTATAATAATATTGGTACTGTAGAATTTTTGGTTGACGATGATGACGCCATCTATTTTATTGAAGTAAATCCAAGAGTTCAGGTAGAACACACGGTTACCGAAGTGGTAACAAATATAGATTTAATAAAAACTCAACTATTTATTGCTGGTGGATATAAACTAGCAGATCAACAAATAAAAATACCAAACCAAGAAGCCGTAAAAGTAAATGGCTATGCCCTGCAATGTAGAATTACAACCGAAGATCCGCAGAACAATTTTAAACCAGATTACGGCGAAATTACCACTTACAGAAGTGCGTCTGGATTCGGAATTCGCTTAGACGCTGGTAGTGTTTATCAAGGCGCAGTTATTTCGCCATTTTTCGATTCGATGCTTGTAAAAGTTACAGCAAATAGTAGAACTTTAGATGGTGCTTGTAGAAAAGTTCGTAGAGCTTTAGCCGAATTTAGAATTAGAGGTGTAAAAACAAACATGCCTTTCCTTGACAACATTCTAAAACATGAAACCTTTAGAAAAGGAGAAGTAACTGTTAATTTCATCAAAGAAACACCTGATTTATTTATTTTTAAAGCTCCAAGAAATAGGGCTACGAAATTAGTTACTTATTTAGGAGATGTTATTGTAAATGGGAATCCAGACGTTAAAAAAATAGATCCAACAAAAACATTCGTAAAACCTATTGTTCCTAAGTTTGATGCAAATGCTAGCTTCCCTAAAGGAACAAAAGATTTATTAACAGAACTGGGTCCTGAGAAATTTTCTCAGTGGTTAAAAAATGAAAAGAAGGTTCATTTTACAGATACCACGATGCGAGATGCACATCAAAGTTTATTAGCTACCAGAATGCGAACTTTTGATATGTTAAAAGTAGCAGAAGGTTACGCAAAAAACAACCCAGGTATTTTTAGTATGGAGGTTTGGGGAGGCGCAACTTTTGATGTTTGTATGCGTTTTTTACAAGAAAATCCGTGGGAACGCTTACAATTGTTACGTAAATCGATGCCAAACGTATTGCTTCAAATGTTAATTAGAGGTTCTAACGGAGTTGGATACACGGCGTATCCTGACAATTTAATTGAAAATTTTGTGCAACAATCTTGGGAAAAAGGGGTGGATATTTTTAGAATTTTCGATTCTTTAAATTGGATGAAATCTATAGCCCCATGTATTGAACATGTTCGTAATAAAACAAATGGTTTAGCCGAAGGATCAATCTGTTATACAGGCGACATTTTAAATCCGAAGAATACAAAATACAATCTTAAATACTATACCACTTTAGCCAAAGACATCGAAAATGCTGGTGCACATATTTTAGCAATTAAAGATATGGCTGGTTTATTAAAACCGTATGCAGCTTTCGAGTTGGTTTCAGCATTAAAGCAAGAAGTAAATATCCCTATTCATTTACACACACACGACACATCATCTATTCAATCAGCTACTTATTTAAAAGCTATTGAAGCCGGAGTTGATGTGGTGGATGTCGCCCTTGGCGGATTATCGGGATTAACATCACAACCTAATTTTAATTCGGTTGTAGAAATGATGAAGTTTAACGATAGAGAAAGTAATTTAAGTATTGATTCTTTAAATGAATATTCTAACTATTGGGAAACAGTAAGAGAGTATTATTATCCGTTTGAATCTGGTTTAAAATCAGGTTCTGGTGAAGTTTTTAAACATGAAATTCCAGGTGGTCAGTACTCAAATCTAAAACCACAAGCACAAGCATTAGGATTAGAAGATCGTTTTCATGAAATTACCAAAATGTATGGCGATGTAAATCACCTTTTTGGTGATATTGTAAAAGTTACACCAAGCTCTAAAGTAGTTGGTGACATGGCACAGTATTTAGTAAGTAATAACTTAACGGTTCAGGATGTTTTAGAACGTGGTGATACAATTTCTTTTCCGCAATCGGTAGTTAGTTTCTTTAAAGGAGATTTAGGACAACCAGTTGGCGGATTTCCTAAAGATCTTCAGAAATTAATTTTAAAAGATCAAAAACCATATACAGACAGACCTAATGCTCATATTGAGCCTTTAGATATCGACAAAGAATATAATGACTTTAAAAAAATATTTGAAAACGACTTAAGCAGGCCTATAGATTTTACAGATTTCATATCTTATAAATTATACCCAAAAGTATTTACGGATGCTTTTAATAAACATTTAAAATACGACAGTTTATTAAACCTACCAACCAAGAATTTCTTTTACGGAATGGAAAGAGGCGAAGAAATTGTTGTTGAATTAGATAAAGGAAAAACTTTATTAATTACTCTAGATTCTATTGGAAGACCAAATGAAGATGGAATGGTTACCGTGTATTTTAAAGTGAATGGTCAAGGAAGAGCAGTGCAAATAAAAGATGAAGCTATAAAAGTAAATAAGATCATTAACGCTAAAGCTGATAAAAGTAATTCAAAAGAAATAGGCGCTCCATTACAAGGAATGTTATCTGCTATTTTAGTAAAAGGAGGTGAAAAAGTGGTTAAAAACCAGCCTTTATTTATTATTGAAGCTATGAAAATGGAAACTACAATTACAGCTACAGAAGATACAACTATAAAACAAATCGTTTTAAAATCTGGAGTAATGGTTAACTCTGAAGATTTAGTAATTAGATTATCGTGATAATTTATTATTACAAAGCAAAAAAACCTCGCAAAAAAGCGAGGTTTTTACGTTATTAACGTATAACATCCTTCTTTCTTAGTTTAAAAAGTATTTACCATCACTATAAATAAATGAAAATCAACTATTTATTTTTTTTATAATTGTTAGTTATTTATATTTAGGCATATTTTCTAAAAACTAATCCCCCTAAAGAAAATGAGTACACAAAAAATTAAAAAGAAAATTTTACTTGTATTATTATTTATAGCAACAGCACTCTCCTTTTCCTATGCTTTTAATAAAAACTACGATTACAAAATGGTAAGCTCTAGACTTAAAAAATCCATTGAAGAAAAAAAGAGTTAGAACAAAAGCTAGAAAAAACAACCGCCAACTACAAAAAATTAAGCGCAAAAAACAAGAAATTATCTAAAAGAGTAATTTTAGAAATTAATAAAATCATCAACCTAAAAGATTCGGTAGATGAATTAGATAGCGACTTAAAAAAAGACAAAAAAGCACTTGCAAAAAAAACGCATTTAACGAAAAAACTGTCAACTAAAATTAATTCTTTAGCTACTAAAGTTGATAAAGCTAAATTATTAAAACTAAATATTGTTGAAGTGCTTACTATGAGAAAAAGAAATAATAGTAAGTTTACAACAACGACAAATAAAAATAAAATAGATGCTTTTAAAATTAGTTTTCATGTTTTAAAAAATGAAATAGCTAATAAAGGAAAAAAACGAATTTCCATAAAAGTTTTAGACTCTAAAAATAATATCGTTATTATTAAAAGTGCTAAAGGTACAGCTAATACATATAGCAGTAAATTAACTATAGATTATAAAAATGAACCATTAGATGTTGTTTCATTTATAGAGGTGGACAGAAAAAATATAACACCAGGCATTCACAAAGTAATTATTTCTTTAGAAGGACTTTCTGTTGCTCAAAAGACCATTAATTTGCGCTAAAAGATCTTTTTTATGAAAATCACAATTCAAAAACCTCGCTTTTGCGAGGTTTTCTGTTTAAACATATTTTTATTCAACCTTAAAAAAAACAAAAACTAACACTAAAGCACTTTACAGTCATTTTAAGCCCTTTTTTTCAACCTTCCTTAAACTCATAAAAAATCATCATCAAACGCTTAAAACCTTTTAATTTACCTTAAAAAAACGTAAGTTTGTTAGGTTAAACTTTCCTTTCTAAAGACTGTTTATTAAAATTAAAACTTAATTAATTCACTTATCATGAGCGAAGAAAAAAAACATAATTATTCAGCTGACAGTATTCAAGCGCTTGAAGGAATGGAGCATGTAAGAATGCGTCCTTCAATGTATATTGGAGATGTTGGTATTCGTGGTTTACACCACTTAGTTTACGAAGTTGTAGACAACTCTATTGATGAAGCAATGGGAGGTTATTGTGATAAAATTGATGTTACAATTAATGAAGACAACTCTATTACAACCAAAGATAACGGTCGTGGTATTCCTGTAGGAATTCACAAAAAAGAAGGCGTTTCTGCATTACAAGTTGTAATGACAAAAATTGGTGCTGGTGGTAAATTCGATAAAGATTCTTATAAGGTTTCTGGTGGATTGCATGGTGTTGGTGTAAGTTGTGTAAACGCACTTTCAGACCTTTTAACAGCTACAGTTCATAAAGAAGGTAAAATTTGGCAACAAGAGTACTCTAAAGGAAAAGCCTTATACCCTGTTAAAACAATAGGCGAAACTGATTTTACAGGTACGATTGTAACTTTTTTACCAGACAAATCAATCTTTAAGCAAACTACAGACTTTAATTACGAAACATTGGCAACTCGTATGCGCGAGTTATCATTCTTAAACAAAGGGATTACAATTACCTTAACGGATAAGAGAACAACAGATGATGAAGGTAATTTTATTTCAGAAGTATTTCATTCTGATGAAGGTTTACCTGAATTTATTAAATATTTAGATTCTACTCGTGAGCAGTTAACTGCCAAGATTATTTCTATGGAAGGTGAAAAAAATGGTATCCCTGTAGAAGTTGCCATGGTTTACAACACTTCGTATTCAGAAAACTTACATTCTTATGTAAACAATATTAATACGCACGAAGGAGGAACACACTTATCTGGTTTTAGAAGAGGTTTAACACACACTTTAAAAAAGTATGCTGACGAATCTGGATTACTTAAAAATGTAAAATTTGAAATTGCTGGTGATGATTTCCGTGAAGGATTAACAGCCATTGTTTCTGTAAAAGTAGCAGAACCACAATTTGAAGGACAAACAAAAACAAAATTAGGTAACAGAGAAGTATCCGCTGCTGTTTCTCAAGCAGTTTCAGAAATGTTAACGGACTACTTAGAGGAAAATCCTAATGATGCAAAAATCATTGTTCAGAAAGTAATTTTAGCAGCCAATGCTCGTCATGCAGCACGTAAAGCACGTGAAATGGTGCAGCGTAAAACCGTAATGAGTATTGGTGGTTTGCCTGGTAAATTATCAGATTGTTCTGAAACAGATCCAGCACAATGTGAAATTTTCTTAGTTGAGGGAGATTCGGCAGGTGGAACAGCAAAACAAGGTAGAGATCGTAATTTTCAAGCTATTTTGCCACTACGTGGAAAGATTTTAAATGTTGAAAAAGCAATGCAACATAAAGTTTTTGAAAACGAAGAAATCAAAAACATGTTTACGGCTTTAGGAGTTTCTATCGGAACAGAAGAAGACCCAAGAGCTTTAAACTTATCTAAAATTCGTTATCATAAAGTAGTTATTATGTGTGATGCCGATGTAGATGGTTCGCATATTGCTACCTTAATATTAACCTTCTTTTTTAGATATATGAGAGAAATGGTAGAGCAAGGTTATATTTATATTGCAACACCTCCTTTATATTTAGTAAAAAAAGGACAAAAAAGAGAATATGCTTGGGATGATAACCAACGTGATGTTATTGCTAAAAACATGGGAGGCTCTGTAAACGTACAGCGTTATAAAGGTCTTGGAGAAATGAATGCAGACCAATTATGGGACACAACCATGAACCCAGAATTTAGAACTTTACGTAAAGTTGTTATTGACAGCCCAACAGAAGCAGACAGAGTTTTCTCTATGCTTATGGGAGATGAAGTACCTCCACGTAGAGATTTTATCGAACGTAATGCGAAATATGCAAATATCGATGTATAACATTTTTTTATTATAAAACTATAAAAAGCTCAATCTTAAAAGATTGAGCTTTTTTCATACATTTGCTTCAAACTAATTAATAACTTAGTAAAATGAAAAAAATAATTTTATCTATAGTAACTCTTTTAACTTTAGCCTTAAACGTAAAAGCACAAGAATTAGAATCAATTCTTTTAGCAAAAGAAGATGCTGCAAAATTAACGAACGCTTATTTAAACCCTGCCATGAAAGGATTTATTTACAGCATGAATAATGGTTGGTACCATACCGCTAAGGTTCATAAAAAATTTGGTTTCGATATAACAATAGGAGCTAACATTTCTTTTATTCCTTCAAAAGATGAAATTTTTAACATTGCTAAATTAAACCTATCAAGTAACACAACCGTTACAAACGGGGTTAGCTCATCTCCTACTGTTGCAGGAAGTGAAGATATTACACCTGCTGATTTAAGATATGAGACTACGGTAAACGGACAAACAGTTTCTGCTGATTTTACAATGCCAAACGGTGTAAAAGAAGACCTACCTGCTAGTGCTGTTCCTGCACCTTCTATACAAGTTGGTTTAGGACTTCCCTTTAAACTAGAGGCAATGGTTCGTTATGTTCCTGAAGTTGGTTCTGATGATGTAAAAGGTAGTTTATTTGGTATTGGATTAAAAAAAGAAATTACAAGTTGGTTTGGACCTTTAGATAAATTGCCTTTACATGTTTCTTTGTTAGCTGCATATACTAATATGAATGTAGATTACACAATAGGTGATGTAGATGGTAATATAGAGGTTAGAAATGGTATTACTCAATTTAAATTAAACTCGTATACTGTTCAAGCAATTGCTTCTATTAATTTTCCTATTATTAATTTTTATGGAGGAGTTGGATACAACGGAGGAAGTACTGATTTAGATTTAAAAGGTGATAGCTTTGTTGCCAACTATGAGTCTTCAACCATACCTTCAGTTACAGTACGTGAAGACTTAGGAAGAAACCCGTTATCACTAAGCACAAGCACTAGTGGCTTTAACGCAACTATAGGAACTCGCTTAAGCTTAGGTTTCTTTAAAATATTTGGAAGTTATACCATGCAAGAATATAATTCTGTAAACGCGGGTATCGCTTTTAGCTTTAGATAATCTTTATTCATAAAATAAACATCAAAAAAAGAATCTTATTTTATAAATAAGATTCTTTTTTATTTTTATACTTTCGAACCAGAAATTAATTCACACACAAAAATTATGAAGAGAAAAATTTTACTATTATTAATTATGATTTGCAGCATCATTACAAATGCTCAAAATGAAACTTCTGACAAATTAGAAGGGAAAGATCTTTTTGACAAAGTATATAATAGTTATTCAGGCAAAAAGCTTTCAGTTGTTGTTTTAAAAGATGGAAAAAGAATAGAAGGGTACAAAAAAGATGTCGACAGAAAAAAAGGTCAGATTTATTACATAAAAATTAAAGACGAACAAACAGGGAAAAAGTTAAAATTTGTTTCTGACCAAATAAAAGAAATGTATTTATTTCCTGGAGGTATAGAAAAATTTTCTAAATCTTTTAGACACATTTATGATGTAAGACAATGGGAAAGAACAGATTTAGATAACGAAATTATTAACCAAGGATATATATATTTTAAAAACCAAGAAGTTTCTTTAAAAAATAAAAAGAAAAAAAGAGAATATATGATGCAGCTAATCAACCCAACGTTTAGTAAGTATTTAGAAGTTTTTGGAGATCCTTTTGCTAAAGAAACAACAAAGCTTGGTTTTGCTGGATTTAATGTTGCAGGAGGTCTTGCTAAGTCATATTACATTAAGAAAGACGGTGTTATTTACTGGATGCATAAAAGAGAATTAGATGTTAGATACGAAAAGCTTTTTGGAGATTGCGAAGAGTTTGTTAAAAAGTATCCTTTAAAAGATATTAAATGGAGATATTTTAGTGAATATATTTTAGAATACACAAAAATGATGTCTAAAAAATAATCTCAACTAAGCACCTACAAAACCCCATTGAAATTTCAATGGGGTTTTGTTTTTATATCCATAGTCAAATCGTTATTTTTGTGCAACTTAAATTAATTCATCACAATTAAAAATATAAAAAAATGAAAGTAACAGTTGTAGGAGCAGGTGCTGTAGGTGCAAGTTGTGCAGAGTACATTGCTATTAAAAATTTCGCATCAGAAGTTGTATTAGTAGATATTAAAGAAGGTTTTGCTGAAGGTAAAGCAATGGATTTAATGCAAACAGCTTCTTTAAATGGTTTTGACACAAAAATAACAGGTACTACAGGAGATTATAGTAAAACTGCAGGGTCTGACGTTTGTGTAATTACTTCTGGTATTGCTCGTAAACCTGGTATGTCTCGTGACGAATTATTAGGTATCAATTCTGGTATTGTAAAGTCGGTAGCGGCTAGCTTAGTAGAACAATCTCCTAACACTATTATCATTGTGGTTTCTAACCCAATGGATACAATGACTTATTTAGTACACAAAGCCACTGGATTACCTAAAAACAGAATTATAGGTATGGGTGGGGCTTTAGATTCTGCTCGTTTTAAGTACCGTTTAGCGGAAGCTTTAGGTGCGCCTATATCTGATGTTGACGGAATGGTTATTGGAGGTCACTCTGACAAAGGAATGGTTCCTTTAACGCGTTTAGCTACTCGTAACTCTGTTCCTGTTTCTGAATTTTTATCAGAAGAAAGATTAGAGCAAGTTATGCAAGATACTAAAGTTGGTGGTGCTACATTAACTGGTTTATTAGGTACTTCTGCTTGGTATGCACCAGGTGCTGCTGTTTCAGGTATGGTACAAGCTATTGCTTGTGATACTAAAAAAATATTCCCTTGTTCTACTTTATTAGATGGTGAATATGGCTTGTCTGATTTATGTATCGGAGTTCCTGTTGTTTTAGGTAAAAACGGAATTGAAAGTATCGTTGAGATTAATTTATCTGATGCTGAAAAAGTACACTTAACTGCATCTGCAGAAGCTGTTAAAAACAACAATTCTGCTTTAAATTTGTAAAATAATTTTAAGCTCTTTAATATATAAACCCTGAGTAGTTTAACTACTCAGGGTTTTATTTTAAAAAAATTTTAAATTTTATGACAAACGTGTAAGGTTCTTTAAAAGATAGCGTCTTTAATTATAAGGAAGCATTTAGTAGTGTTTCTTTTTCATAGTTTTTCATAGCAATTTTCCCACTTCATTCGTGAAGTGGGTTTTTTATTTAAAACTAAACTGTTTGTTGTTATTGTTGTTGTTGTTGTTGTACTTCAAACAACTCTCCGCCTTCACACTTAAGAGTTTTTTGCTTAAACTTTACAATTAACTGATAATCGTGCGTAGCCATTAATATGGTTTTTCCGCTTTTATGAATTTCATTTAATAAATTCATTACTTCAAGCGATGTTTTAGGATCTAAATTACCCGTAGGTTCATCTGCTAAAATTAACTCAGGATCATTTAACAATGCCCTTGCAATTGCAACTCGTTGTTGTTCACCTCCAGAAAGTTCGAATGTTTTTTTGTAGTATTTTTCTTTCATTCCTACTTTATCTAAAACCTCGTATATTTTATCTTTCATTTCGGTTTTATCCTTCCATCCAGTAGCTTTTAAAACGAATTCTAAGTTTTCAAAAACGTTTCTATCATTTAAAAGTTTAAAATCCTGAAAAACAATTCCTAATTTTCTTCTTAAAAAAGGAATATCATTTTCTTTCATTTTCTTTAAATCGAAACCTACAATTTCACCCAAACCTCTTTGTAAACGCAAATCGCCATACAAGGTTTTTAACAAGCTACTTTTTCCGCTTCCTGTTTTTCCTATCAAGTAATAAAAATCACCTTTATTTAATCTGAAGTTAATTTTTGATAATACTAAGTTGTCTTGCTGATAAATATCAGCATTTTCAAGATGTAAAACAGGTCTTTCCATATATCGATTCGTTTTTACAAATCTAAAATTTTATTACTTAATTCTATAACATTTCTTATTTTTGATGCATTGTTTACCAACAAAAACAGAAAAGGTACGTTATACCTTTTAGAGAACTAAGATATATGAGATTTATTTGTTTAAAAAAAAGTTGTTTTTCACTATTTTTAATCGCTTTTTCAATAACCATAACGGCACAAGAGTCTGCTATTAATTCAGAAATTACATCTGATTACCACAAAGCTATAAAACTTTACAACAACAAAGCCTACGCCGCTGCGCAAGAACTGTTTAGTGAAGTTTCTAGAAATGCTAATCAACATGAAAATCGAAAAGCTGATGCCGATTATTATGATGCAATGTGTGCTATAAAATTAACACAAGACAATGCAGATGATAAAGTATTAGAATTTGTAGAAAACCACCCTTATAATAACAAAAAAGAGAAGGCTTTTATAAATGTGGGTAACTATTATTTTGCTAACAGAAAAGCTGCACACGCGTTAAAATGGTATCAAAAAGTAAATGACAAGTTATTAAGTCAACCAGAAAGAGATGAGTTAAATTATAAAATGGGTTATGCTTTATTGGTATCTAATTATTTAAAAGATGCTAAATCTCGTTTTCAAACATTACTTGGAAACCCTATTTATGGTAACGATGCGCGTTATTACTTCGGATATATTGCTTACAAACAAGAAAATTTTGGTGAAGCCGAAGATAATTTAAGTCAGCTAGCAAACGATGCTACTTACCAAGCAAAAGCAAATTACTATATTTTAGATATTAGTTTTAAAGCTGGGCGTTTTGATAAATCTGTGAAAATTGGAGAAAACCTTTTAAAAGAATCAAAAGATGAAAAAGAAATTTCTCAGGTTTCTAAAATAATTGGTGAGAGCTATTTTAATCTTAAAAAATACGATCAGGCAATTCCTTACTTAACAGCCTATGAAGGTAAAAATGGTAAGTGGACTAATACCGATTATTATTATTTAGGTTACGCTTATTATCAGCAAAAAAACTATGAAGAGGCTATTGGTAATTTTAATAAAATTATTGGCGGTAACAATAAAGTTGCTCAGAATGCTTACTATCATTTAGGTGAATGTTATTTAGAATTGCAAAAAAAACCAGCAGCTTTAAATGCATTTAAAAATGCAAGCGAAATGGAATTTGATCTTAAAATAACTGAAAGTGCTTCGTTAAGTTATGCAAAATTGAGTTACGAACAAGGAAACCCGTATGAGAGTGTTCCGGATGTTTTAAAAGGTTTTTTAGCAAAATACCCAAACTCACCAAATGCATCTGAAATAAACGAATTATTAATTACCTCTTATTTACATCAACAAGACTACCAAGGCGCTTTAGATTATTTAAGTAGTGTAAAGTCTGTAGAAAACGACAACATTGCAAATGAAGTATCGTTGTATAGAGGTATTCAATTATTTAATGAAAATAAATTAGCAGCTGCTAAACCTTATTTTTACAAAGCAACCCTTTCTGCAAACACCGTAGTTAATAATAAAGGGAATTTTTGGTTAGCTGAAACAGAGTACTTATTAGGTAATTATGACAAAGCCTTAACCAGTTTTTTATTAATTACAAATAAAGATTTAGAAGATACAAAAAAATTAGATTATAATATTGCTTACACTTATTTTAAACAAAAAAACTATGAAAATGCTGCAAAACATTTTCAACAATTTTTAGCGATAAAATTAGATGAAAATAATTTAAATGATGATGCTTCAAATAGATTAGGTGATTCTTTTTATGCTTCTAAAAACTACTTAAAAGCAATTAACTCTTATAAAAAAGTAATTAATGAAGGCGGTGTAGGTGCAGATTACGCCCAATACCAAACTGCGATGAGTTATGGATTTATGGGGCAAAATGACTCAAAAATAAAAGACTTACAAACGCTTGTTAACGATTACGTAGGTTCTCAATTACAAGATGATGCTTTGTTTCAGTTAGCTACAACCTATACTGCAACAAACAATGCTGTAAAAGCTCAAAAAACGTACAATCGTTTATTATCTGAACATTCTAATAGCAACTATATTCCTAATGTGCTGTTACGTCAAGGATTGTTGTACTATAACAGCAATCAAAATAAAAAAGCTTTAGAAAAATATAAAGAAGTTGTTGCGAAGCACCCTAACTCTAAAGAAGCAAAACAGGCTGTTACCAATGTTAAAAATGTATATATTGATATTGGTAAAGTAGATGAATATGCTGCTTGGGTTAAAAACGTAAAATTTATAAATGTTACAGATGCAGAATTAGACAATGCTACTTATCAATCTGCAGAAAACAAGTTTTTAGAAAACGATACCGCAAAAGCCATTGAAGGATTCAATAAATATCTTTTAACTTTCCCTAACGGATTACATGCTTTAAAATCTCATTTCTATTTAGCGCAATCGTATAATAACAACAAGCAATTTAAAAATGCAGTACCACACTACACCTATGTTGTAGATCAAAATAAAAGTGAATTTTCTGAAGAATCATTAGCCAAACTTTCTAATATCTATTTAGAAGAAGAAAATTGGGATAAAGGAATACAACTTTTAAAGCAATTAGAAACCGTAGCTAATTATCCGCAGAATATAATATTTGCACAAAGTAATTTAATGAAAGGGTATTATAATAAAAAAGAATATGCCAACGCTATTACCTATGCCGAAAAGGTTTTAGGAACCGATAAAATAGACACAAACGTCGCAGAAGATGCAAAAATAATCTATGCGCGTTCCGCTTTTAAAACCAATGACTTTTTAACCGCTGAAGAGTTTTTTAATGAAGTTAGTAAAAAAGCTACTGGCGAACTAAAAGCTGAAAGCTTGTACTATAATGCATTCTTTTTAAATGAAAATAAAGACTATGAAGCATCTAACAAAGCAGTGCAAAATTTAATAGCCAACTATTCTTCTTACAAATACTGGGGAGTTAAAAGTTACATAATAATGGCTAAAAATTATTATGCTTTAAAAGATGCTTACCAAGCAACCTACATCTTAGAAAACATTATTAAAAACTTTACGCAATACAAAGATGTTACAGAAGAAGCTACAAACGAGCTTCGTTCTATAAAAAATAAAGAAGCAAAAACAAACGAATCGGTAACTACCCAAAACTAAAATTTGTTAAATACAAAAAAGAGTTCAATGATTATATCAATGAAGAAACACTTAGGTTTATTTGTTTTATTTGCAATATCAATTGCAAATGCACAAGAAAAGAAAACCACAGAAAAAGCAAAAGACACTATTATAAAAACAGAGGTAGTTAATGTAGTTACATCATACGTTCCTAAAATTACCGATGCTTTTAAAATAAAGCAAAAACCTATTATAAAACACACAAAAGAAACACAGAAAAAAGAATTAGAATACAAAATATTTTCAGTCCCTGTTGCCTCTACTTTTATTCCAAAAAGTGGTGTGATGAAAAAAGTAGATTTAGGTAAAAGAGAACTATTATACCCTAATTACTTATCTGTTGGTTTCGGTAATAAAATAACTCCTTTTTTGGAAGCTTATGTTAGAAGAAACGAAAGTTACGATAGTGAATTCGGAGCGCATTTAAAATTTCTTCTATCTGCAGACCCTGTTGAAAACACAGCTCTTAGTAGTACATATTACGATATGAGTTTAAACTTATTTTATGCACAACAAGAACGTTATTTAAATTGGAAAACAGGCATAAGCGCTGAACGAAACAAGCACAATTGGTATGGTTTACCAACAAACATACCTTTTACTAACGCTACTATTAGCAATATTGAAGAAGAACAAGCCTATACTTACTTTAAGGTTTTTGGGACCATTAAATTTGATGATTCTTATCTTGATGAAGCAAATGGTAGTATTTCATTTTTTACAGATGCATTAAGTAGTAATGAGTTTTTAATTGATGCAAATGCGAAATTTAAATTTCCTTTAAATAATTTTCACCGTCAGTTAAATGATTTATATATAAACACAACATTAAGTTATTTAGGTACTAAATTCGAAAAAAACTACGAAACTCAAACCGAGTTAAAACATAGTTTTGCTACTGCAGGTATTCACCCAACGTATAATTTTAAAGTACAAGATTTAGCTATAAAAATAGGAGCAAAAACGTATGTCTCTTTAGATTTAGAGAATAACGATACAAATTTCTTTGTGTATCCTGATTTAGAAATCTCTTATCCTATTGTAAACGATTTTGCAAGCGTTTTTATTGGTGCTTCAGGAGATTTAGAAACAAACACTTACAAATCATTATCAACAAAAAATCCGTACGTCTCTCCTACTCAAAACATACAGCAAACCAACAAGAAATACGATCTCTTTGCAGGAGTAAGAGGAAAGTTAGATTTTCAGTTTAGTTATAATTTAAAAGCAAGTTATGCCGATATTGAAAACAATGCTTTTTTTACTTTAAACCAATCAAAATCTAACGGAAATAATATTGCAGGAACAGATGCTTTTTCTTTCTTCGGATATGATTACGGAAACTCATTTAACACCACATACGACGATATTAAACGAGTGTCTTTCTTTGGTGAAATTGCTTTCGACGGAATTAAAAACTTAAGTGTAGGCTTAAACGGTCAATTTAATAAGTTTACATTAACTAATGAGCTTGAAGCATGGAACGCTCCAAAAATAAAAGGAGAACTTTTCGGAACGTATAAAACAAGAAAATGGTTTGCAGGTGCTAACTTCTTTTTTGTCGGCCAACGAAAAGGAAAATTATACGAAGTATTACCATCACAAAATTTCTCAACTATAGACTTAGATGGTTATTTTGACATTAACTTTAATGGTGGATACCATTTTAACGACTCGTTTTCTGTGTTTTTAAACCTTAATAATGTGCTAAATAACAGTTACCAAAGATTTAATAATTTTAATGTACAAGGTTTTCAAGCAATGGGAGGTTTAACTTGGAAATTTGATTCACTTTTCTAAAAAAACAATCTAAATATAATTACGCCTAACTATTTACAAAGAATAGTTAGACTTAATTTAAAGTAAACAACTACAAATCAAAATCTTTACGATCACTTTACGATTAAAAATATAAAACTTACATTTATGGCACTTTAAAACAGTGTCATAAATGAAAAAATTATCTCTCTTATTAATTTTAGGGTTGTTTGTAATTTCTTGTAATACAGAAAAAAAAGAAACACCTTTAACTTCTAATGTTTTTTCTACTGAAGAAAAAATAGATTCAACTCAAATAAAACACTTATTCAACGCCGCCTTAACCGAAGGAAAATCGTACGAATGGTTACGAGACTTAACTACAAATATAGGTAGTCGTTTATCCGGCTCAGAAGGAGCAGCAAAGTCTGTTATTTGGAGTGAAAAATTAATGAACGAAGTTGGTTTAGACTCTGTTTGGCTACAACCTGTTATGGTACCGCATTGGGTTCGTGGAGAAAAAGAAGTTGCAAATTATAGCTTTAACGGAGTAGAAATTAATGTTCCTGTTTGTGCTATAGGAGGTTCTATTGCAACACCAACTGGCGGAATTACAGCAGAAGTTATTGAAGTAAAAAGCTTAGAAGAAGCTGAAAAATTAGGAGATAAAGCCAAGGGTAAAATCGTTTTCTTTAATGGTGCTTTTGATAATACTTTAATTCACACTTTTAAAGCCTACGGCGGATGTGTCGGTCAGCGTTTTGGCGGAGCAGCAGCAGTTGGTAAATTCGGCGCAAAAGCAGTTATCGTTCGCTCTATGACAAACGGAATAGATGATTATCCTCATACCGGATCAATGGGGTATGGAGATATTCCTAAATCAGAATATATTCCTTCTGCAGCAATTAGCTCTAGAGCTGCCGAAAACTTAAGCAAGCATTTAAAAGAGAATCCAACACTTAAGTTTTACTTAAAACAAAGCTGTGAAACACTACCAGAAGCTCAGTCACACAATGTTGTAGGAGAAATTAAAGGAAGTAAAAACCCTGATAAAATTATGGTTATTGGTGGGCATTTAGATTCTTGGGATTTAGGTGATGGCGCTCATGACGACGGAACAGGAATTGTACAATCATTAGAAGTAGCTTACTTGTTAAAAAAGAACAACATTAAACCTAAAAACACTATTCGTATTGTATTTTTCATGAATGAAGAAAACGGTTTGCGTGGTGCTACAGAATATGCGCGTTTAGCAAAACTGAATAACGAAAATCATATTGGTGCTTTAGAATCTGATTCTGGAGGTCACACACCTAGAGGTTTCTCTATCGATGCTAATGACAAGAACCTTCAATTATTACAAAGCTGGAAAAAATTATTAGCTCCTTACGGCTTACATGATATTACAGCAGGCGGAAGTGGTGCTGATATTGGTCCTTTAAAGGACGATCATGTTACTTTGGTTGGATACCGACCAGATTCTCAACGTTATTTTGATTATCACCATGCTGCTAGCGATACTTTCGATAAAGTTAACAAACGTGAACTAGAGTTAGGAAGTGCGTCAATGGCAAGTATCGTATATTTAATGGATAAGTATTTATATAATAACGAAACCATAAAACCATAACGGATGACAATTTTAGTATTAATTCTTCGTATAATTTTTGGTTTATTCTTTGCCTACATAGGTGTTATGCATTTTTTAAAACCACGTTTTTTTAATGGTTTTATTCCCAAACCACTTCCTAAACTAGCTGTAAACTATGTTGCAGGTTTTATAGAAGTTGTAATCGGAATAGGTCTTTTATTTAATGCTACTGCAAAAAATGCAGCCATCGTTTTTTTTGTGCTAATGGTCGTTTTTTTACCATTACATATATGGGATTTATTTAAAGAAAAACCTGCTATAGGATCTAAAAAAATTGCCATTATACGCTTACCAATACAATTTTTACTTTTATATATCGCTTATTTAATATATTCAAATTCATGAGAAAATCATTATTAATTATTGCCGTTTCAATCGCTATTACCTCTTGTAAACAACAAGAAAAAGTAGACACGATTGTTATTAACTCAAACACATATACCGTTAATTCTAATTTCGATAAGGCTGAAAGTTTTGCGATTAAAGACGGTAAATTTATCGCTATAGGAACTAATAAAGAAATACAAGATAAATACACCTCATCAAAAACTATCGATGCTGAAAATAAAGCTATATATCCTGGTTTTATTGATGGACATTGTCATTTTTACAGATTAGGTTTACAACAACAAAAAGTAAACTTAGTCGGTACAAAAAGTTACGATGAAGTATTACAGAAGTTAGTTGAATTTCAAAAAGAAAAAAACACCACTTTTATAACTGGTCGTGGTTGGGATCAAAATGATTGGAAAACAAAAGAATTTCCTACAAAAGAGAAACTAGATGCTTTATTTCCTAGTATTCCTGTGGCAGTTCGTAGAATTGACGGTCATGCAATGTTGGTAAATCAAGCTGCAATCGATTTAGCAGGTATTACAATTGACACTAAAATTGATGGAGGTGAATTCTTTAAAAAAGATGGAAAACTTACAGGTGTGTTAATTGACAATGCAATGAATTTCATTGAAGTACCAAAACCGAATAAACAAGAACAAATTCAGGCTTTAAAAGACGCTGAAAAAATTTGTTTCGACTTAGGTTTAACAACCGTTGATGATGCTGGCTTAGATAGACAAGTAATTGAATTGATTGATAGTTTACAACAAACAGGTGATTTAAAAATGCGTATTTACGCAATGATTTCTAACAATAAAGAAAACTTAGATTACTACCTTAATAAAGGTGTTGTTAAAACTGATAAATTACATGTTCGTTCTGTAAAAGTATATGCAGACGGAGCTTTAGGTTCTCGTGGAGGTGCTTTAAAAGAAGAGTATTCTGATAAAAAAGGGCATTTTGGTGCTTTAGTAAATTCGTACGATGATCTTCAACGTTTAGCAAAAAGAATTGCTAGTTCTGAATATCAAATGAACACGCATGCCATTGGTGATTCTGCTAATTATGTAATGCTTAAAGCTTATAATAAATTCTTAAAAAACAAAGACAATCGTCGTTGGAGAATTGAACATGCTCAGATTGTTGATTTAAAAGATTTTCATTTATTTAAAAATATCATTCCGTCTATTCAACCAACACACGCAACAAGCGATATGTATTGGGCAGAAGAACGTGTAGGTTCTGAAAGAATTAAAGGTTCTTATGCCTATAACGATTTATTAAAACAACATGGTATGGTTGCTTTAGGAACCGATTTCCCTATTGAAAACGTGAGTCCATTACACACCTATTATGCTGCAACCATCAGAAAAGATTTAAAAGGATATCCAGAAAAAGGATATCAAATGAAGAATGCTTTATCTAGAGAAAATGCCTTGAAAGGGATGACTATCTGGAACGCTTTTGCTAATTTTGAAGAAGCCGAAAAAGGAAGTATTGAAGTAGGTAAACTTGCCGATTTTATCATCTTAGAAAATGATATTGTAACTGTTAACGGCGACAAAATACCTAACACGAAAGTTTTAGAAACTTTTGTTAACGGAGAAAAAGTAAATTAATTTTTTTTTAAAAACTATAAAATCCCTTTTATGAAATCTTATTTTTATGCAACCTTAATTGCATTATTATTTATATCGTGTAGCGAAGATTCTATTGACTACGACACTAAAAACGAAGCTGATATTATTGAGTACATCGCTGACAACAATTTAGATGCTAAAAAAAGCAATTCCGGCTTATACTATGTTGTAAACAATGAAGGTTCTGGAACAAGACCCGTAAACAACTCTAACGTAACTGTTGCGTACAAAGGTTATTTTTTAAATGGTAAAACATTTGATGAAAGTGATAGCGCTGGTATTTCTTTTAACTTACAACAAGTTATTAAAGGATGGACAGAAGGAATCACTTATTTTAAAGAAGGTGGTAATGGTGTTTTACTAGTTCCTTCAAGATTAGGATACGGAAGCAATGGAAGGCCAGGAATACCTGGTGGATCTGTTTTAATATTCGACATCGAACTTATAAGTGTTGAATAACATTTATCATTCTTTTCATTAAGAGTTCATCTAATTTTAAATAAAAAAGACGCTTAAAACAACTACTTGTTTTAAGCGTCTTTTTAGCGTTTACATAAGATTATTTTTTCTTTAGAAAAAAATGGTAAATAAATGCATCTTTTTAAACATTTAAAAGTCTACTATATGAACATAAAACTTAAAAATCATGAAACATAAAAATCAATGTACTTGTAATTGCGACGGTTGCAAAACAGGTAACTGCTCTAATTGCACCTGCGAAAACTGCTCTTGCAACAACTGTAATTGTTAGTAATATATTTGTTAACTTTTGTTATTACAAAGCTTTAGTCTTTTCTATTTAAAATACCTTCAGCTTTGTAATAACATTTTTGTAAATTTATAGAATGACAACAAATCAAGTTTACATAAAATATGCTGATGACGTTAAATATTTTATCTTAAGTAAGGTAAAGGATGCAACGGTTACTGAAGATGTTTTACAAGACACTTTTATTAAAATACACACCAAACTTCATACGCTAAAAGACATTACTAAACTAAAGCCCTGGATATTTACCATTGCTAGAAACGCTATCATAGACTATTTTAAGAGTACGAATAAGATTTTTGAATTGGCTAATTCCGAAACTGAAACAAGCTTAGAAACAACCTCGCATACCGAAAAAGATTGTTTACTTGGCATCTTAGAAAGATTACCAAAAAAATATAGAAATCCGTTATTCTTATCAGACATTAAAGGCTTAAAACAACAAGATGTTGCTGATACCTTAAAACAGAGTTTACCTACAACTAAATCACAAATTCAACGTGCTCGTAAACTAATAGCACAAGGTTTTATGGATTGCTGTGGATTTGTTTTAAACGAAAACGGCAAGTTAGTTGGTGAAATACAAGACAAAGATGATTGTAAAGTTTGCGGATAGGAAATTGCGCTATTTTTAACTCTTTTTTTAATAACTTTACTACTAATTTAGCAAATACTGCTCCTCTTGTTAACAATCAATAATACCGCATCAAAATGAAAAAATACATTCTACTTTTATTCATAAGTTTTTTAATTTTTAGTTGTAATGAAAAAAAAGCAATCAGTTCTGTAAACCCAGAGAATTGGTCGAAAAGATATGTAGATATAAGTACCAAAGACTCTCTTGAATACGGAAAATCATACCTATCTATTTATTCACAAATTTATAGTAGTTCAGAACACAAAACACATAATTTAACAGCAATGATAAGTATGAGAAATACCAGTGATACTGATACTATATACTTGTTAAAGTCAGAATATTTTGATACCCACGGTAAATCTATTCGCACCTATTTTGATAAACCAATTTATTTGAGCCCGATGGAAACTACCGAAATAATAATTGATGAGATAGATGTTGAAGGAGGAACAGGATCTAACTTTATAATCGAATGGAAAATTCCAAAAAACTGTCCTGAACCTTTGTTTGAAGGCGTAATGAACTCAACCATGGGACAACAAGGTTTATCTTTCACAACACAATCAAAAAGAATAAAATAAGTCAATAACGATACTGCTAAAAGGTGTCAATAGCTTATTTATTAAACAAAAAAACTTAGTGCTTTTACACACTAAGTTTTATCTAAATATCTTTATTAAGCTTATTTTCTTCTTTTCTTAGAACCACTCTTAGCCTTAGGCGCTCTATAGTTTTTACTTTTACGCTGATTAAAAGGAACAGCGTCATCAAAAGTATTTTTTGTTTCTTTTGCTGATTTATTTTTCTTCCAAGAATTGTTTTCAGGTAATAAAACTTTCAATAAATCTTGTCTTCCTACTTTGTTAAGTGTGTTACGAATCCAATCTTTATTTTCTTTCTTATACCAGAAGAAAAACTTGTGCTGATCTTCTTTTTCTTTAGCTGTTTTAGGTGTTTTCGTTGGCTTTAAAGTGTACGGATGAAAACCACTATAGTAAATTACCGTTGCAACAGTCATTGGCGTTGGCGTAAAACCTTGTACCTGCTCTAACTGAAATCCCATCTCTTTTGTTTCGGCAGCTAAATTTGCCATATCCTCTTTTTCACAAGCAGGATGATTAGATATAAAGTAAGGTATTAACTGTAATTTTAATTTTTTCTTTATATTAATACGATCAAAACGCTCTTTAAACATGTGAAAATATTTAAATGACGGTTTACGCATCAATTTTAAAACAGGGTCAGATGTGTGTTCTGGCGCTACTTTTAATCGTCCAGAAATATGCTTTGTCATCACCTCTTCGGTGTAGGCATCTAACTCTTTCGGATCTGCATTTTTATTAAATTCAGGCACTAACATATCGTGTCGAATTCCACTTCCAATAAACGATTTTTTTATCTTCGGATGCTTATCAACGGCTTGATATAATTCTGTTAATGGCTTGTGAGATGTATCTAAATTACTACATATTACTGGCGATATACAAGAAGGTGCAACACATTTATCACAGATAGATTGTATTTTACCTTTCATCTTATACATATTGGCAGATGGCCCACCAATATCAGATAAATAACCTTTAAAGTCATCCATTTCAGCAACCTTGTCAACTTCTCTTAAAACAGATTCTTGACTACGACTTGCTATAAATTTTCCTTGGTGTGCAGAAATAGTACAAAAACTACACCCTCCAAAACATCCACGGTGAATGTTAATAGAAAATTTTATCATTTCAAAAGCCGGAATTGGCCCTCTTTTATTATATTTTGGGTGCGGCAAACGTGTAAAAGGTAAATCGAAAGATCCATCTATTTCCTTTTCAGTCATTGTAGGGTAAGGCGGATTTATCATCAACCTCTTATCTCCTACTTTCTGAAAAATACGACGTGCCTTTAATTTATTAGACTCCTGCTCTATTACTTTAAAGTTAGATGCAAATGTTTTTTTATCCTTTAAACAAGCCTCGTGAGAATTAATCTCTATATCTTCCCAGTTTTTATTTTTAGGAATATCCTCTCCTTTATCAACAAAAACAGCTGTTTGTTTAATCGTTTTTAAGCTCGAAAACGGAACACCTTTTTGTAATAACTCTACTATTTCACGTAAAGGTTGTTCTCCCATTCCGTAAACCAACATATCTGCTTTAGAAGTTTCTAAAATAGTTGGCAACAATTTATCTGACCAATAATCGTAATGTGTTACTCTTCTTAAAGAAGCTTCAATACCTCCAATTAATACAGGTGTATCAGGAAATTTATCTTTTAATATTTTCGAGTATACTGAAGTTGCATAATCAGGTCTAAATCCTTTATCTCCGTTTGGTGTATACGCATCTTTATCTCTACGACGTTTACTTGCCGTATAATTACTCACCATCGGATCCATACATCCTCCTGTTACTCCAAAAAATAATCTTGGTTTCCCTAACTTCTCAAAATCCTGTAAATTATCGTTTACACTAGGCTGTGGCACAATTGCAACACGCAACCCGTAACTTTCTAGTATACGCCCAATTACTGCAGGACCAAATGATGGATGATCTACATATGCATCTCCACTAAAAAGAATTACATCTAATTCTTCCCATCCTCTTAACTTAACCTCCTTATTTGTAGTCGGTAACCAATCTGAAACTCGTCTTATTCCCATGCGCTGCAAAGGTACAAGGTTTTTAGGAATAAAGTCCTCACTTTTAAACAAGTAATAACGTTTCGTTTTATTCATTTTTTTCAATCTTATATCTAAAAAAAACACTTATTCTTTAACATTTAATTAAGAATAACAATAATTTGATTTAATTAATTTCGGATTTCATAATTCAAGCATAATAAAAATGACACAAAAACTACTTTCAAAAATATTGATTGTAATCTTTTTCTTAGGTTTTACTGTAAATTCAGAAGCTCAAAGAAAGAAAAAGAAGAAGAAAAACGACAAAAAAACTTCAACGGCAAAACCTAAAAGCAAACCAGATAAAAATGCCATAAAACCTTATAGCAAGGTTGTTACAAAAAAACATAAAACTGACGAAGGTTTATTTAAAGTTCACTCAAAAGACAGCAATTATTTATTTGAAATTCCAGATTCTCTTTTAAATAGAGAAATGTTAATGGTTACCAGGATTGCTAAAACCGCAAGCGGAATTGGTTTTGGTGGAGGTAAGCAAAACACACAAGTTTTACGTTGGGAGAAGAAGCAAAAAAAAATATTATTACGCGTAGTTTCTCATAATGTTGTCGCCGATTCTATCTTACCAATTCATGAAGCAGTTACAAACTCTAACTTCGAGCCTATTTTATATGCTTTCCCTATAAAAGCATTTAGCAAAGATTCTACTGCCACTGTTATTGATGCGACTCCTCTATTTTCTTCGGATGTTAAAGCAATCGGATTTCCTCAGTTTAGAAGAAAAGCTTACAAGATTACTAAAATGGATAAAGATCGTTCGTACATCGAACGTATGAGTAGTTACCCTCAAAACATTGAAGTTCGCCATGTAAAAACATATGTTGCAGGTAAAGCACCATCAAACTCAAGTGTTGGTGCCGTTTCTTTAGAGTTAAGTAATTCTATGATTTTACTTCCTAAAGTACCTATGAAGCGTCGTTATTTCGATGAACGTGTTGGTTGGTTTACAAGCTCACAAACAGATTATGGTTTAGATACTCAAAAAAGTAAATCTGTTACTTATTTAGACAGATGGCGTTTAGAAGTTAAAGATGAAGATTTAGCGAAGTTTAAAAGAGGTGAATTAGTAGAACCTAAAAAACAAATCGTTTATTATATTGATAGAGCTACGCCTAAAAAATGGAGTAAATACATAAAAGAAGGTATAGAAGATTGGCAAGTTGCCTTTGAAGCTGCAGGTTTTAAAAATGCAATTATTGCTAAGGATGCACCTACGAAAGAGGAAGATCCAGAATGGAGTCCTGAAGATGTTCGTTATTCTGTTGTTCGTTATTTAGCGTCTCCGATTCCGAATGCAAACGGACCACACGTTAGTGATCCTCGTTCGGGAGAAATTTTAGAATCTGATATTAACTGGTATCATAATGTAATGACGTTATTACATAACTGGTATTTTATTCAAACTGCAGCCATTAATCCTGAAGCTAGAAAAAACAAGTTTAAAGATGAAATTATGGGGCGTTTAATACGTTTTGTATCTTCTCACGAAGTTGGTCATACTTTAGGTTTACCTCACAACATGGGTAGTTCTGCTGCTTACCCAGTAGACTCTTTACGTTCTGCTAGTTTTACTAAAAAATTTAGTACTGCTCCGTCTATTATGGATTATGCTCGTTTTAACTACGTTGCACAACCAGAAGATAAAGGTGTTGCTTTAATGCCAAACATCGGGCCTTATGATAAGTATGCAATGAGCTGGGGTTACCGTCCTATTTTAAATACAACTGCTAAGGATGAAAAAGAAATCTTAAATAAATGGATTACCGACAAAAAAGGAGATCCTATTTATAGATTCGGTCATCAACAATCAAGAAATACTATCGATCCTAGTTCACAAACTGAAGATTTAGGTGATGATGCTATGAAAGCAAGTGCGTACGGTATTAAAAACTTACAGCGTATTTTACCTAGGTTAGAAGAATGGACTACCGAAAACGGTGAAGACTATCAAGAGTTAAAAACAATGTATGGTCAATTAGTTGGTCAGTTTAACAGATATATGGGACATGTAAGTTCTAATATTGGTGGAGTTTACGAAAACTTTAAAACTGCCGATCAAGAAGGCGCTGTTTATACGCATACACCAAAAGAACATCAAAAAAGAGCGTTAACTTTTGTGAACAACGAATTGTTTAAAACGCCTACTTGGTTAATCGATCAAAACATTATTTCTAAAACACAATATTCTGGTTCTGTAGATGAAATTAGAAGTTTACAAGTACGTACTTTAAATAAAATTTTAAAGACCGGTCGTTTAACTCGTTTAATTGAAAATGAAATTTTAAACGGTAATAAAGCTTATAGTATTGTAAATATGATGAGTGATCTTAGAAAAGGTGTTTGGTCTGAATTATACAGTAACAAAACAATTGATGGTTACAGAAGAAATTTACAAAGAGCTCATTTAGATCGTTTAGACTTTTTATTAAACAAAGCTAAAAATCAAAATGGTGTAAGAAGAAACGGTGGATATTTTAAACAAACTGCTGTAAATATTAGTCAGTCTGATATTAAAGCAGTCGTTAGAGGCGAATTAAAAAGAATCCAAAAAGATATTAAAAGAAGTATTCCTAACGCTCGTAACACAATTACACGTTACCACTTACAGGATGCTGCTGACAGGGTTAATACTATTTTAAATCCTAATAAATAGTAGGTATTACCCCCCGACTTTTATTAAAACATCAGTAATATGTATTACTGGTGTTTTTTTATTCTTAAAAAAAGAATCGCTATTTTTATAACTCTTTATTAATCAACAAAACCGTATGAAACACTTTTTAAAACTTGCTTTTTTACTACTTTTTATAGTAAGCTGTACTAAAAAAGATTTAAAACAAACAACTGCTCAAACTCCTAAAGACACTTATGTTAAGGATAATTTCACAAAAAAAGAAGTAACCATTAGCATGCGAGATGGTGTTAAATTACATACTACTATTTACACCCCTAAAGACACGAGTAAAACCTACCCTATTTTAATGCAAAGAACACCTTACAGTTCTAGGCCTTATGGAGACGGTAAATTTAAAACCAAAATTGGTCCGAATAGTATTTTAATGAAAGAAGGAAACATTGTGGTATATCAAGATGTTCGTGGTCGTTGGATGAGCGAAGGCGTGTATGATAATATGCGTGCTTATATTCCTAACAAAACACCTAAACAAGCCGATGAAACTACCGATACCTATGATACAATTGATTGGTTAGTAAAAAACGTTGCTAACAATAACGGAAAAGTTGGTACATGGGGAATTTCATATCCTGGGCACTACGCTACCGTTTCTGCGATTGATGCACATCCGGCTTTAAAAGCAGCCTCACCACAAGCTTGTATTGGCGATTTCTTTTTTGATGATTTTCACCACAACGGTGCTTTTTTATTAAGTTATTTCAGAGCTGTTTCGTTATTCGGAACTTACAAAGATCAACCAACGGATTCTGCTTGGTATTCTTTTCCTAAAATGGATACGCAAGATCAATATCAATTTTTCTTAGATAAAGGACCTTTAAAAAACCTCAACGAATATTTTCAATACGATAAATTAGATGTTGCTAAATCTGAAAATAAAGAACGTATTGATGATTTTTTCTGGAAAGAAATTGTAGAGCATCCAAATTATGATGAAACTTGGCAAAGCAAAGGAATTATTCAACATTTAGATAAAGTTCCATCTACAGTAGCAACTATGATTGTTGGTGGAGAATTTGATGCGGAAGATTTATACGGCCCTTTAGAAACCTATAAAAATATAGAAAAAAATCAGCCTAATAATTACAATACGTTAGTATTTGGACCATGGGATCATGGTGGATGGGCACGAAATAAAGTAGCCAATAAAGTGGGTAATTATTATTTTGGGGATTCAATTTCTTTAAAGTTTCAAAAGAATATCGAAACTAAATTTTTTAATCATTTCTTAAAAGGTGACGGTTCTAAAAATAGCGGCTTACCTGAAGCATACGTTTTTGATAGCGGTAAAAAAGAATGGAAATCATACGATATTTGGCCTCCAAAAGAAGCAAAAAAACAATCATTTTTCTTATCACAAAATCAAGAATTAACAGCTTCAAAGAAAGACAATTCTAAAGTTGATTTCATCAGTGATATTAAACGCCCTGTTCCGTATTCTGAAGATATTAAAACCGTATTCACACCAAGAAAATACATGACCGATGATCAGCGTTTTGCTGCACGTAGACCAGATGTTTTAGTTTATGAAACTGATGTTTTAACAGATGATTTTACGTTAGCTGGTGATATTTTAGCAAAATTAAAAGTAGCAACAACAGGTTCTGCTGCCGATTGGATTGTTAAAGTTATTGATGTGCATCCTGCGGATTTAAAAAATGACAACAAAGAAATGCAATCGCACTTAAAACTAAGCAATTACCATATGATGGTTCGTAGCGAAGTTTTACGTGGGCGTTTTAGAAATAGTTTTTCGAATCCAGAACCGTTTACACCTAACAAAAAAACGGATGTAAATATTAAATTACAAGATGTATTTCACACCTTTAAAAAGGGACATAAATTACAAATTCAAGTACAAAGTACGTGGTTTCCTTTAATCGATTTAAATCCGCAAACCTATGTAGACAACATTTATAAGGCAGGTGAGAAGGATTTTAAAACACAAATACATTCTGTTTTTACCGATTCTAGCATTGAATTTACGGTCTTAAAAAATTAATTATGAATCAAAATTATACCGATGTACTAATCGTTGGAGCCGGATTATCAGGTATTGGAGCTGCTTGTCATTTATCAAGAAAAAACCCTAATAAGAGTTATAAAATTCTTGAAATGCGTGAAGAATTAGGTGGCACTTGGTCGTTATTTAAATACCCAGGAATTCGCTCTGATTCGGATATGTATACCTTCGGATATTCTTTTAAAACATGGGACGCTTCTAAATCATTTGCCGATGCACCCTCTATTTTAGAATACCTAAACGAAGCTGTTGATGAGTATAAAGTACGCGATAAAATAAGCTATAACGAAAAAGTTACATCGGTTAATTTTGATACAAAATCTGCTCTTTGGACAGTGATTACAGAGCATCAAAAAACAAAAGAAAAACACCAATATACTGCTAAGTTTTTATTTTCATGTAGCGGTTATTACAGCTATAAAAATGGCTACACACCCGATTTTGAAGGGGTGTCTAATTTTAAAGGAACGATTATTCATCCGCAGCAATGGCCAGAAAACTTAGAGTATACCAACAAAAAAGTAATTATTATTGGTAGCGGAGCAACAGCTGTAACCTTAGTGCCCGAAATGGCTAAAAAAACAGCACATGTTACCATGGTGCAGCGCTCGCCAACCTATATTGGTGCGCTACCTAATAAAGACAAAGTTGCTGGCTTTCTAAAAAAAGCACTGCCTAAAAAAACAGCTCATAAAGTAATCCGTTTTAAAAACATTCTTTTTTCGATTGCTTTTTACAACACCTCTAAAAAGTTTCCGAATTTTATGAGAAACTTTATCATTAAAGGGGCAAAAAAGCAGTTAAAAGGTTTTCCTGTCGAGCCACATTTTACTCCGAACTACAATCCGTGGGATCAACGTTTTTGTGTGGCGCCTGATGGCGATTTATTTAAAGCCATAAGAGAGAAAAAAGCATCTGTTGAAACCGATCATATTGATTGTTTTACCGAAAACGGATTGCGTTTAAAATCAGGAAAAGAACTTGAAGCTGATATTATTATTACCGCTACAGGTTTGCAATTAGTTGCTTTTGGTGATGCTAAAATTAGCGTTGAAAACATTCCTTTTAATCCTTCGGATAAATTAACTTACAAAGGCTTGATGTTAAATGACCTGCCTAACTTTATCTTTTTTGCGGGTTACACCAATGCTTCTTGGACATTAAAAAGCGATTTAACAAGCGAATACGCAAGCCGACTTATTAATTTAATGGATAAAAAAGGACATAAAGTTGTGGTACCTAAAGTTAGTGACATGAATATGGAAACTGTACCGCTTATTAATTTAAACTCGGGTTACATACATCGTTCAACAGCTAACTTACCAAAACAAGGAAGCAAATTCCCTTGGAAATTATATCAAAATTGGATTTACGATTATTTCACATTACGTATAAAATCGGTAAAAGATGATACTTTAAAGTTCAATTAATAGCTGTTTTTAAATTGGCATAAATAATACTTTTCTACTAAACCTCGTAATTAAAATTACGAGGTTTATTTTATACAATTACGTCAACCTGAACTTGTTTCAGGTTCGCATCAAAACACCGTAATATTGGATGTGATTCTGAAATAAATTTAGAATGACGCGTTGTTATTTAGCTTGATTTACCTTGTAAAAATGACTAAATTCGTTGTTGTGTGATATTCTGTGTTAAAACTATGGATATTTTAATTATTAAGCTCTAATTTGAAAAAATGCCATCAATAATAACAAGATATAAGGTTTTTTTAGCTTCACCAAGTGACGTTCAAGATGAAAGAGATTCAATCGATGAGGTTATAAATGAGTTAAATCTCACATTTGGAAAACAACAAGATATTCATCTAGAATTATTAAAATGGGAAACACATTCAGCGCCAGCAATAGCAATTAATCATCCTCAAGAAATAATAAATACTGATTTAGGAAAAGACTACGATTTATTTATTGGCCTAATTTGGAAAAAATTTGGAACACCAACTAACGAAGCAGATTCTGGAACAGAAGAAGAATTTTTAAATGCCTATAATAGATTTGCAAAAAATCCTAATTCTTTACAAATACTCTTTTATTTTAATAGTAAACCTGTATCTATGAATGATATGAACCCTGAACAACTATTAAAAATAAAAAATTTCAGAACTGATATTGGAAAAAACAAGAAAGTTCTATACTGGGAATATCAAGACACACAACAATTAAGTAAATTTTTAAGAATCCATATTCCTCAAAGAATATTAGAGTTAAGAAAGAACGAACAGAATAAAGCTCCTGCAATAGAGGTAAAAGAAGAATTAGAAGCTGATATTTTAAAAGAAGAATATGGACTTATTGACTATCAAGAAATGATAGAAGACAATATACGGGAATCGACAGAATCATTAACAAGAATTTCTGACGCTACAGAATGGATTGGAGAACAACTAAATAAAAAAACCGCAGAAATGAATACGATGACTGCAAATAGTAATAAACCTGGTCGAAAAACATTAAAAAATTATTTCATTCGGACTGCAAAAGTAATGGATAATTACGCTAACCGCATAGAACCCGAAATCCCTATATTTCAAGAATATTTTGAGAAAGGAATAGATGCATTATCTAATCTAATAAATATCTCTATAAATGACTTTAGTGTAGAACAAGAAGAAATTGAAGAAACTAACGACTTATTATCATCTCTTATAAATGGAATTACATTTTCAATTGAAAGTATGGACAGCTTTTTACAATCAGTAAAAGATTTACCGAGAATGTCAAAAGAATTAAATAAAGCTAAATCTAACGTAGGAATGAAATTAGAAGACTTACTTGATAATTTAAGAATTAGTCTTTCTATAGCAATTGAATTAAAGAAAAGTCTCTTTTAAGAAAAAATATGACTATCGCCATATAAATAGTTACTAATTCTTGCTTATTTACGAAAACCCTATCGAGCTATCTATACTTTCGTTCTTAAACATCGATAACAAACCTACCTCACAGCATCCTCAAAAAATCATTTCTATCAATTTCTCGCGCGCCTAAACTTTCTAGATGTTTGTTATGTACTTGACAATCTATGAGCTTGTAATCGCCATTTTTGGCTAAGTGAATAAAAGCAACTTTACTCATATTACTTGCTTTACTAAACATACTTTCGCCACAAAAAACACCGTTTCCGGTATCAACTCCGTATAAACCAGCTACGAGTTTATCATCAATCCAAACTTCAATAGATTTTGCGATTCCTTTTTCGTATAAATTAATATAAGCATCTTCCATATCGTCGGTAATCCAAGTTCCTAACTGGTCGTTTCTATCAATATGGCGACAATTAAAAATCACCTCTTTAAAAGCTCTATTTTCGGTAATTGTAAAACCTTCTTTTCGCAATACTTGGCGCATCGATTTAGAAACTTTTACTTCTTGCGGAAACAACACCATGCGTTCTGGTGGCGAATACCAAACAATAGGTTCGCCTTCATTAAACCATGGGAAAATTCCGTTTTTATACGCATGTATTAACCGTTTGGCAGATAAATCTCCACCAAATGCCAAAACACCATCTTCATTTGCGAATTCATAAGGCGGAAATACTATTTCTTCAGGTAACCAAATCATATATATAATTGTAAACTTTTATAAACCTTATCAATTCGAGTAAATTTCACGATTGAAATGAGTGAAATTTATATCGAGAATAAGAATCATACTTAAAAACTAGTTCTCAATACTATTTTATTCCGTTATCACTTTATAAAATCACTCGAACTGACAGTACTAAAAACTATCGTAATTAACTCATTATGCATTATAATGAATCGCTGTCAATTCGAGTGAATTTCACAATTAAAACAAGTGAAATTTGTATCGAGAATAATGATTTCACATAATAGTTCTCGATACTATTTTATACCGTTACACTTTATAAAATCACTCGAACTGACAGTACTAAAAACTATCGTAATTAACTCATTATGCATTATAATAAATAGCTGTCAATTCGAGTGAATTTCACGATTAAAATAAGTGAAATTTGTATCGAGAATAAGAATCATATTTAAAAACTAGTTCTCGATACTATTTTATACCGTTACACTTTATAAAATCACTCGAACTGACAGTACTAAAAACTATCGTAATTAACTCATTATGCATTATAATAAATAGCTGTCAATTCGAGTGAATTTCACGATTAAAATAAGTGAAATTTGTATCGAGAATAATGATTTCACATAATAGTTCTCGATACTATTTTATACCGTTACACTTTATAAAATCACTCGAACTGACATTCATAAAACATCATAATTAAGTTAATTATAACTGCAAAGATAGCATAGTTAATAACAGAATAACAGATAAAAAAACTGCTTTGATTTCATTTTTTATAATTCTTGCAGAAATAAAAACGTATCAATTCAATTTTGCATAATTTTGCACCATGGTAAAAGAACTTCAACTACGCGTTAATTTAATAGAAGAAAAGAAAGAAGACATCTTAAAAAAGAAAGCTTCTAGAAAATTAGACATCGCTATTACTAACATAACTACGGTAAAAGTATTACGTAAATCTATCGATGCGCGTAAAAAAGACGTGGTTTTTAATTATAAAGTAGCGGTTTATATTAACGAACCTTTACCTGATACTCCTGACTATATTTTTGATTATCAAGATGTATCTAACGCAAAAGAAGTTCATATTATCGGTTTCGGGCCAGCAGGAATGTATGCCGCATTGCGTTGCATAGAACTTGGTTACAAACCGATTGTTTTAGAGCGTGGTAAAAATGTACAAGATCGCCGTAGAGATTTACGTGCTATTAATCAGGAGCATTTTGTAAATGAAGATTCTAATTACTGTTTTGGAGAAGGTGGTGCCGGAACCTATTCTGACGGGAAATTATATACCCGTAGCTTAAAACGTGGCGATGTTCGTAAAATATTCGAAAACTTGGTACACCATGGTGCTGCTGAAGATATTTTAATTGATGCGCATCCGCATATCGGAACTAATAAATTGCCTAAAATTATTCAGAATATTCGTGAGAATATTATCAAATATGGTGGTGAAGTTCATTTTGATACCCGCGTTACCGATTTTGTTATTAAAAACAGCAAACTACAAGCTATACAATTGCAAAACGGAAATGAAATGACTGTGAATTCAGTAATTTTAGCAACTGGGCATTCAGCAAGAGATATTTACGAATTGCTTGATAGAAAAGATATTTTATTAAAAGCAAAATCATTTGCAATGGGAGTTCGTGTAGAACATCCACAAGAAATTATAGACCAAATTCAATATAGTTGCACAGGCCAAAGAGATGAGTTATTACCAGCTGCATCATACAGTTTAGTACATCAAGCAAATAACAGAGGTGTATATTCGTTTTGTATGTGCCCGGGCGGATTTATTGTGCCAGCTGCAACGGCAAACGGAGAGGTTGTTGTAAACGGAATGTCGCCTTCTCGTAGAAATAATAAATTTGCCAATTCAGGAATTGTTGTTGAAATTAATATCGATAAAGATTTATACAAATATGAAAAATTCGGAGCGCTTAAAGGTTTAGAATATCAGAAGGATTTAGAAAAATTAGCTTTTAACGCTGGTGGAAAAAGTCAGGTTGCCCCTGCCCAACGTTTAACTGATTTTGTAGAAGGTAAATTATCAGCTAGTTTAAATGAAACCTCTTATCAGCCAGGTTTAAACTCAGCACCAATGCATTCTTTATTGCCAAAGTTTATTGGTAGTAGATTGCGTAAAGGTTTTGATGCTTTTGGTAAAAAAATGCATGGTTATTATACTGCCGAAGCAAATATTATTGGAGTAGAATCTCGCACCTCATCTCCGGTTAATATCCCTAGAAAAGAAAGTTTAGAACACCCACAAATAGAGGGTTTATTTCCTTGTGGAGAAGGTGGTGGTTATGCAGGCGGAATTATATCTGCAGCAATGGATGGTGAGCGTTGTGCTGAAGCTGCTACTGCTAACTTATAATTAACGATATTTCTTTGATTTATTTCCAATTACCTTGTATTTTTGCATTCTCTAAAAGAGTCCCAGAGAAACAAGGAAATGAAAGTTAAGAAAAGAAGAAATAAAAAGAATGTAAAGCCACACGTTAAGCGGTTACACAACTACTACCAACGTACCGGTTTTTACATGTTTATTTGGGAAAGTTTAAAAAAAGCTTTTTGGCCAATATTAGCTGCAGTAGTAGGTATATTTTTATTTAATAAATATGTTTACAATATTAATGACGGTTTACAAACAGTTACCGAAACTTTTTCTAGACTAGGTGTATTAACTACTTTTTTCATTTCTGAAACAATACTGGGTTTAATTCCGCCTGAGATTTTTATCGCTTGGTCTAAAAAAACAGCAGATCCTGTTTTAAACTTATCGCTATTAGCAACCTTATCTTATTTTGGTGGATTAACTGCTTATTTTATAGGTAGAGCTTCCTTAAAAATTGCTTCTGTAAAACTTTATTTAGAAGTTAAAATGGCTAAAAACCTTAAAAACACCAGTAAATGGGGAGGTTTTTTAATTTTAGTTGGTGCCTTATTACCATTACCTTTTGCGATTAGTTGTTTAACAGCTGGTATGATTAAATATCCGTTTAAAAACGTAGTACTATTTGGACTATTTCGTTTTTTACGTTTTGCCATTTACGCTTGGGCTATTTTTAAAATGGTTAACTAAAACAATAAAATATATTATTACTATGGGATTAACGAACAACGATATTTTTAAAAAATTAAGAGTAGCTCACAAATTTCGTGATACTGATATTATTGAAATCTGTGCTTTGGTTGACTTTAAAGTTTCTAAAGGTGAGTTAGGTGCTTTTTTCAGAAATGAAGAGCATCCTAAATATATGGAGTGTGGCGATCAAATTCTTAGAAACTTTTTAAACGGATTAGTAATTCACTTAAGAGGACCAATGCCTAAAAAGGAAAAATAAAAACGATACAATACAACATAATAAAAGCCTTCTGAGAACAATATCAGAAGGCTTTTTTCCCTTAATACATCTTTAGTCTCTAGCTAATAAATGATAGTACAAATATATTTTAATCTGGTAGAGCTACAAAAGGGATATCCTCATTTAAAAGAGTGGATTTCCGTAAAACGTAAAAAGAGAGCCGGTGGCTCTCTTTTTTGTATATATAATCCTTTTATATTAAAAAGGTAAATCGTCTGGTTCGTTAGCAGATAAATCTGGCGCTGGTTGAAACTGATCTACAGGTGGTGTATTTTGAGCAGAAGCTTGTGCTAAATTCTCAATTCTCCATCCTTGAATAGAATTAAAGTATTTTGCAACTCCTTCTGGATTAATCCACTCTCTACCTCTTAAATTAATAGATACTTTTACATCTTGACCAACAGCATAACTATTTAAAACATCACATTTATCCTGTACAAACTCAATCATAATCATTTGTGGATATTGCTCATCTGTAGTCACAACTAATTCACGTTTTCTAAATCCGCTAGCTCCAAATGTTTGTGTTTCGTTAATTAATTTAATCTTCCCTATAACTTCCATATTCTTATCTATTTAATTAAAAGCACTTTCCAAGCACTTTCTACATCATTACTCTTTAAATAATCTTGTGCAAATGTATGTTTTTTTTCAGTTGAAAGCGAAACATATTTTGGGTGTTCTTTCGCAAAGTTATTAACAGTTTCCTCATTTGGTAGCTGTTCTACATTACCTAACATCCCTAAATTATTACCTGTTAAAACAGTACTATTTCTTATTTCGCTTGGTATTTGATCTACACCAATTCCTAAAGTTGAAATTGGTTTTGGAATTTCAAAAAAACCGTCTCTTGCTCTAGAATAGTAGCTTCCTCCTGCCCTAGCAACTAAATCTATTTTATGTTGATCTATGCTTCCGTCTTCCGCTAAAACATTTTCGTTAATATGTAATTTAACCACTTCGCAAACTATTAAATTCCCTGCGCCTCCTTCGGTTCCTGTATAAATAATATCGGTTACTTTACATTCAAATTGTACTGGCGATTCTGCAACTCTAAAAGGCTTTACTTCATCAGAAGGTAACATTGTAAACCCCGCTTTTTCAAACTCATTTACACCCTTCGGATACATCGTACTACTTAACGACATTTGTTGTACAATATCGTAATTCACCACATTAATAACCACTTCTCTTGTTTCTTCAGCATTATCTAACGTATGTTTTGTTTTATTACCTCTTACACTTCGTGCTGGAGAAAAAATTAACATTGGTGGATTGGCTCCGAAAACATTAAAAAAACTAAACGGTGATAAATTCGGATTTCCTTCTTCATCAATAGTACTTGCAAAAGCAATAGGTCTTGGTGCTATAGCGCCTAATAAATAACTATGTAATTTACCTACAGGTAATTCTTTAGGATCGAGTGATAACATATATATTCTTTTTAGATGTAAATATACTACCGTTTTACAAATTAAGTTATTGTATAGAAAAGTTTATATTTGACTAATGACATTTTTTAAGAATACTTATTGGATAAAACGCCTTACTGTTTTAGTATCTATATTAATCGTTTCGTTTATTTTATGGAATACCTATGTTTTTTTTCAGAAATTTAAGGAAGAAGAACGTGGTAAAATAGAAATATTTGCAGTCGCCTTTAAAGAGCTAGCTTCTAATCCTGATTTAAACGAAAACACAAACTTAATTAATAAGGTTTATGAAACTATAGAAAACATTCCTACGATTCTTGTAAATAAAGACGGAACAATTGATTTATATAGAAATTTAGACATTGTTAAGTCTAAAAAACCTAAATACCTTCAAGAACAATTAGCCCTAATGAAAGATCAGAACGAGCCTATTGTTATTGAGTATTTCGGAATTACACAATATCTCTATTATCGAAATTCCGATTTATTATACAAGCTTAAATATTATCCATTAGCATTACTTTTAATACTAGGTCTTTTTTTAACCATTGTTTATATGGTGTATAAATCGAGTAAAGTTGCCGAACAAAATAAACTTTGGACCGGTATGGCCAAGGAAACTGCACATCAAATTGGCACACCGTTATCTTCTTTATTAGGTTGGATTGCTATTTTAAGATCTGAAGATGTAAACGAAGAATATATTGTTGAAATTGAAAAAGATGTTGATCGCTTAAGTACTATTGCCAATCGGTTTTCTAAAATTGGCTCTCTTCCTAAATTAAAGAAATACAATATTGTTTCAGAAACACAAGCAGCATTTAATTACTTAAAATCTAGAAGCTCTAAACAAATTAATTTTTCTTTTTCTTCGGATAAAGAAATACTTTCAACCTTCTTAAATATCGAGTTATATGGTTGGGTAATTGAAAATTTAATTAAAAATGCTATTGATGCAATGCGAGGAAAGGGAAATATTTCTCTTGAAATTAAAGAAACCTCTAAGTTTATTAAAATTGTAGTTACCGATTCTGGTAAAGGAATTGCAAAATCACAATTCAAGCAAATATTTAAACCAGGCTTTACCACAAAAAAACGTGGTTGGGGCTTAGGCTTATCGCTCTCTAAACGTATTATTGAAGATTACCATAACGGGAAAATACATGTTTTAAAATCTGAAATAAATAAAGGAACTGCTTTCGAAATTCAGTTAGATAAAGTTTAAAATAATTACTACCACTTTATATCGACTTGTTTTTCATCAAACTAAACTTATTTCAGAATAACTCGCTAGTATTAAATTTAGTTTTCTTTCTTTTCTTTTAAGTTTTTTCGTTGGGTCCAACCAAAAATTAAGCCTGCTATCAACCAAAAAGGAATGCCTATTAATACATCTTTTAAAGTAACTTTTTCATTATCAAAATAAGGCCAAACAAATGTCATTATAACAAACATCCATAAAGCCCAAGCCAAGCCTATTTTCTGCCATTTTTGAAATTTCATATTAACTGAAATTATTAAAAATGTTTTTTGCTATGGTAACAAACTCGTCATTTGTTAATTTTTCTTTTTCTACAAACTGAATATCAGCCATTGTGTTTAACGGAATTAAATGCACATGTACATGCGGCACTTCTAACCCGATCACACTCATCCCAACACGTTTACAAGGAATTGTTTTTTCTATCGCTTTTGCTACGCGATAAGAAAAAGACATCAGCCCGTTATATTCTTCTTTCGACAAATCGAAAATCTTATTTTCTTCTCTTTTAGGAACTACCAAAGTGTGTCCTTTTGCATTCGGATTCACATCTAAAAAAGCGATAAAATTTTCGTCTTCTGCGATTTTATATGAAGGGATTTCTCCTAAAATTATTTTGGTAAAAATACTTGCCATAACTTTTGTTTTAATGTTTTCTAGAACACAACCGATGATTAAATTAAATCTCGACTGCACTCAACCTAACAATATAAAGTAAAAATAAAAAAAGCGTTGCAAACGCAACGCTTTTATCAATAAATATTTTTATAGAGATTATCTAGATATCTCTATGATTTCAAATTTCATAATTCCGTTAGGCACTTTAATCTCTGCAATATCACCTACTTTATTCCCTAATAATCCTTTTCCTATAGGTGAATTTACTGATAATTTTCCGTTTCTAATATCTGTCTCAGAATCTGCAACCAAAGTATAGGTAAACTCCATACCATTAGTCGTATTTTTTAATTTCACGATAGAGTGAATCAATATTTTAGATGTATCTAATTGACTTTCATCAATAATACGGGCATTCGCAACTACATTTTTAAGTTGCGCAATTTTAGTTTCTAATAACGATTGCTCTTCTTTTGCTGCATGGTACTCTGCATTCTCACTTAAATCTCCTTTATCTATAGCGTCACCAATTTCCTGAGAAACTCTTGGTCTTTCAGTATGCTCTAAATGTGATAATTCGTCTTTTAATTTTTTTAATCCTTCTGCAGTATAATATGATACTTCACTCATAATTTCTAAACTTTAAAAATCTCATTCCGATTAGGAATGAGATTGCTCTACAAATATACAAAATATTTGTAAATTCGTACCGTTACCTATATAACTCTATTTTAAAATAATGAAAAAAATACTTTACCTATTTATTATAACAATTACGTTGGGTTGTAGTGATAATACACCTGTTAATAATTGTTTTAGAGGAATAGATATGAATGCTATTGTCGATTTAACATTACCCGAGTTTCAAGGATTATTGGTTCCTAGTGGTAGTTCTCAAAACACAATTCAGGGTCGTAATGTTTTCCTTTTCAGAACAGGTATTAATGGTTATAAAGCTTTCGATCAGCAGTGTCCTGAAACTACTTGTAATTCTTTAATGACTTTTAACGGCGTGCAAATTACATGCCCTTGCGACGATAAACAATATAACTATTTAGCAGATGGCGCACCAATTGATAATGAAGGCTGTTCTGCCCTAATGTATCTTGTTACTAAAGTTAGCGCTTCGCAATTAAGAATATCTCGTTAATTGTATTTATACTATACTTTAGATTCTTATTTTTGCGATAACAACAACACACTAAAATATTTATCTTGAAAAATTATTTTTCTTCAGACTTTAAATTGGGCGTTCTCGGTGGCGGACAATTAGGTAGGATGTTACTTACCGAAACTCAAAAATTTGATATTTACACCTTAATTTTAGATAAGAATCCAGAGGCTCCTTGCGCACAAATATGCAATGAGTTCCATCAAGGAGATTTATTTGATTTTGATACCGTTTACAACTTCGGTAAAAAGGTAGATTTACTAACCATCGAAATAGAAAATGTAAATATTGATGCACTCGAAAAACTACAGGCCGAAGGCTTAACTATTTACCCGAAACCTGCTAATTTGAGGATAATTCAAAACAAAGCACGTCAAAAATTATTTTACAAAGATCATCAAATTCCTACTGCCGATTTTTCTCATTATGCTTTTCTAGAAGAGTTAAAACACTCATATGAAAACAATATTATTGAGTTTCCTTTTGTATGGAAATCTGCAAAATTTGGTTATGATGGTACCGGTGTAAAAGTAGTTCGTACTTATGAAGATTTACAATCATTACCAGAAGGAGAATGTATTGCTGAAAAACTAATTCCTTTTAAAAATGAATTGGCCGTTATTGTAGCCAGAAATTCTAATGGATCTGTAAGAACATACCCTGTTGTTGAAATGGAATTTCATCCAGAAGCAAATCAGGTTGAATATGTAATTTGCCCTGCAAGAATAGATTCTAAAGTAGCGGAAAAAGCAAGAGAAATAGCGTTAAAAGTAGCTAGTGATTTCGACTTCGTCGGATTGTTAGCTGTTGAAATGTTTCAAACTAATGATGATCAAATCATTGTTAACGAAGTAGCTCCAAGAACACATAACTCTGGACACTATTCAATTGAAACTAGTTATACAAACCAGTTCGAACAACATGTACGCAGTATTTTAAACCTTCCTTTAGGTAATACAGAAAGTAAAGTTGCCGGGATTATGGTAAACCTAGTAGGCGAAGAAGGTTATACAGGCGATGTCGTTTACGAAAACATGACAGAAATCTTAAAAATAGACGGAGTTACACCACACATTTACGGAAAGAAAACAACCAAACCTTTTCGAAAAATGGGGCACGTAACTATTGTTAATAAAGACATTAATGAGGCGCGAAAAATAGCGCAACAAGTAAAAGAAACAATTAGAGTAATTAGTAAATAATTACTCGTCAAGCTGAATTCATTTCAGCTTCTCACCCAAATTAATGAGATTCAGAAACAAATTTTAGAGTCTCATTTTAAAAACATAAATTATGGTAGGAATTATAATGGGAAGCGATTCAGATCTTCCAATCATGCAAGAAGCAATTGATATTTTAGAAGGTTTCGATATTCAAATAGAAGTAGATATTGTTTCTGCTCATAGAACACCAGAAAAATTAGTCGACTATTCTAAAAACGCACATACTCGTGGTGTAAAAGTAATTATTGCCGGCGCAGGTGGCGCTGCTCATTTACCAGGAATGGTAGCAAGCATGAGCCCTTTACCAATAATCGGAGTTCCTGTAAAAAGCAGAAATTCTATTGATGGCTGGGATTCTGTTTTATCAATATTACAAATGCCAGGCGGTGTTCCAGTAGCAACTGTTGCTTTAGATGGTGCAAAAAATGCAGGTATTTTAGCTGCTCAAATTATTGGTGCTTCTGATAAGTGTGTATTAGATAAAATCATTGCATACAAGGAAGGTTTAAAATTAAAAGTTGAACAAGCTTCAGAAAGAGTAAGAAAATAATCATTTGTCTCCTCGAGCGCAGTCGAGAGGTTCTATTTAGATCTCGACTGCGCTCGATCTGACACAAACATTAAAAAATGAATCCACTTTTACAAGACTTTAATACACCTCCTTTTTCTAAAATTGCAAATACAGATTATAAACCTGCCATTGAAGAAGGAATAAAAATAGCCAAAGCAGAAATTGATGCAATTGTAAATAATACTGAAGCTCCTACTTTTGATAATACCACAGTAGCTTTAGATTTTACAGGCGAAAAACTAAATAAAATCACCTCAATTTTCTTTAATTTAAACTCAGCAGAAACTAATGATGAAATTCAGAAAATAGCACAAGAAATTTCTCCTTGGCTGAGTGAATTCAGAAATGACATCACATTAAATGAAGCATTGTTTAATAGAGTAAAAACTGTTTTTGAGAATATACCTTCTTTAGAATTATCTCCTGAACAACATATGTTACTAGATAAACAGTACAAAAGTTTTGCTAGAAACGGAGCCAATTTAAACGAGACTGACAAGACTGAATTACGTAGTATTGATGCTGAACTATCAAAACTCTCATTAAAATTCGGAGAAAATGTATTGGCAGAAACCAATGCTTTTGAAATGCATTTAACTGATGAAAATGATTTATCTGGTTTACCAGAAAGTGTAAAAGAAGCGGCTAAGGAAATAGCAATATCAAAAGAGAAAGATGGATGGGTTTTCACTTTAGATTACCCAAGTTATATTCCGTTTATGACCTATGCAGACAATAGAGAACTGCGTAAAAAATTAGCAATTGCTGCTGGTAAAAAAGGATTTCAACAAAACGAATTCAATAACGAAGAAACGGTTTTAAACATTGTAAACCTTCGTCATAAAAGAGCCAATTTATTAGGTTACAAAACACACGCTCATTTTGTTTTAGAAGAACGAATGGCAGAAACACCTGAGAAAGTTTTATCTTTTTCTAACGATTTATTAGCAAAAGCAAAACCTGCCGCAAAACGTGAATTTGATAATTTAGCTACTTACGCTAAAAAATTGGATGGTATAGCGCAACTTCAAAAATGGGACGGTGCTTATTACGCAGAAAAATTAAAGAAAGAATTATTTTCTTTAGATCAAGAATTGCTAAAACCTTATTTTAAATTAGAAAATGTAATTGACGGTGTTTTTGAAATTGCAAATAGATTATTCGACTTACAGTTTGAAGAAATCACCTCAATAGACAAATACCACGAAGACGTAAAAACATATAATGTAACCGACACAAAAGGAAATTTCGTTTCACATTTTTATGCAGATTTTCATCCGAGACCAGGAAAAAGAAATGGTGCCTGGATGACTTCTTATAAGTCGCAACAAATTAAAAACGGAGTTAATGAGCGCCCTCAAGTTTCTATCGTTTGTAATTTCACAAAACCAACCGAAACAAAGCCTTCTTTATTAACTTTTAACGAGGTTACAACGCTATTTCATGAATTTGGTCATGCTTTACACGGCATGTTAGCAAACACAACGTATAACAGTTTATCTGGAACATCTGTTTCTTGGGATTTTGTAGAACTTCCTAGTCAGGTTTTAGAAAACTGGTGTTACGAAAAAGAAGCTTTAGAGTTGTTTGCAAAACATTATGAAACTGGAGAAACGATTCCGATGGAATATGTTGAAAAAATAAAAGAGTCAGCTAGTTTTCATGAAGGTATGCAAACGCTTCGTCAGTTAAGCTTTGGGTTATTAGATATGAGTTGGCATTCACAAAATCCATTAGAAATAAAATCTGTAAAAGATTTTGAAACCGCTGCGTTTTCTGAAACAAAACTATATCCTGATGTTGCTGAAAATTGTATGAGTACTGCTTTTTCTCATATTTTTCAAGGAGGATATTCTGCTGGATATTATTCTTATAAATGGGCAGAAGTTTTAGATGCTGATGCTTTTGAGTATTTCTTAGAAGAAGGAATCTTTAACAAAGAAGTTGCCGATAAATTTAAAAACAATGTACTTTCTAAAGGTGGAACCGAAAAACCAATGGAGTTATATAAACGCTTTAGAGGAAAAGAACCAAAACCAGATGCGCTTTTAAAACGTGCTGGACTTTTAGCATAAAATGTCACTTTGAGCGCTGTTTAACTAATTTTACAACTGTAACATTAAAAGTTCTGGACTGCGCTCGAACTGACACTAATTTATAATTACTTGTTCTTCACTTCAATCCACTTGCTCATGTATTTTGTAGCTTGTAAGGTTTGATGTTGTAACAAACTTCCAAGAAAATTTTGAGTACGATGTGTATTTTTATTTTCTTGTATTTTTTTTATCAGATTAATGAAAAGTGGACTAATCTTTTCTTTATCATAAATGTTATTGATAATTTCAATACCTGTTCCTTGGTAATGCTTCCATGAGTTTTTATTCCGATACAACTCTGCTGCTAAAAAAGCAAATTCATCAAAGTCATCTTCTACAAAACCATTCCAAATTAAATCTTCACTCATTCCTTCTGCCCCAATCGTTGTGGTAACACTTGGCGTTCCACAAAGCATCGCTTCGGTAAGTTTTCCTTTTATCCCAGCACCAAAACGTATCGGAGCTAACACCACTTTTGCATTTTGCACTACCTGCATTGCATCATCTGCAAAGCCTTTTATAATGAAACCTTCTTTTTTATTATGCAACTGATTTATTTGTTGGGTTGCATACGCCCCGTAAATATGGATTTCTGCTTTTGGCAATTCTTTACGAATTAACTCCCAAATATAATTTTTAAGCTGTAAAACAGCATCTACATTTGGTGCATGAAAAAAATTCCCTATAAATACAAAATGTTCTCGTTCCTCAAAAGGCTTCCAACCATTAACAACTTTTTTATCAATCTTATCTAATAAAAAAGGTAAATGATACAATAGATTTTCATCAATTTTAAACACATCTTTTAAAAGCTTAATTTCATACGTAGAAATAATCAAACTTAAATCACATCGTAAAATAGAAGCGATTTCTCGTTTCGCATCCGTAGATTTTAATAAAGCATCCGTAGAAAAAATTTCTTCTTTTTTTAATTGTTGATGACGGGTTTTACGCAAAAAGTGTAAATCTTCTGTATCAAGAACCCTTAAAGCATCCGGACAGTTTTCTGCCACGCGCCACCCGAATTGTTCCTCCATCATAAAACGATCAAACAGCACGATAGACGGATTTAAATCAGATATAAAATCATCAAAAGAAGTATTATTCAATTCAATCGATCTTTCATCTACTCCCAATTCAGTTAAATGAATTGCTTTTTCACTTTTTTGTGCTGGCGAAGCAAATGTTATTTTATAATTATTCTTTAAAAACAATTCAATTAATTGCAACATTCTACTTCCTGCGGCAGAAGAATTTGGTTCTACCCAAACATACCCGATAATTAATAGTTGTTTCATAATGGTTTCAAAGTTAAAATAATTAATGATACTTATTGATAAAAAGTAATCGAAAACATACTTCAGCAAATCAACTTTTATGTGTAATTTTGCACTTATTATTCTGAAAAACAAAATATAAACTGATAAAACGTTAATTTTTATCAGATATACATAAACAATAAAAACACGACTTATGAAATACGATTTAATCGTTATTGGTTCTGGTCCAGGTGGATATATTGCTGCCATTAGAGCCGCTCAATTAGGATCTAAAGTAGCTATCATCGAAAAATATTCAACTTTAGGTGGTACCTGTTTAAACGTAGGATGTATTCCTTCTAAAGCTTTATTAGATTCTTCTCATCATTATTACGATGCTGTGCATCATTTTGAAGAGCACGGAATTACTGTTGAAAAGCCTTCTTTCGATTTCGGAAAAATGGTAGACCGTAAAGCTAATGTTGTAGAAACTACTACAGGCGGAATTAAATATTTAATGGACAAGAATGATATTACTGTTCATGAAGGTTTAGGTTCTTTTGAAGATGCAACACATGTAAAGGTTACTAAAAACGACGGAACTTCTGAAGTAATTGAAGGTACAAACATTATTATTGCTACAGGTTCTAAACCATCTACATTGCCTTTTATCACTTTAGATAAAGAGCGCGTTATAACATCAACTGAAGCTTTAAAACTTAAAGAAGTACCAAAACATTTATTAGTAATTGGTGGTGGAGTAATCGGTTTAGAGTTAGGTTCTGTTTACAAACGTTTAGGTGCTGATGTAACGGTAATTGAATATGCTCCGAAAATTACACCTACCATGGATGCTGATATTTCTAAAGAACTTCAAAAAGTTTTAAAGAAACAAGGTATGAAGTTTAACACAAGTCACGGTGTTACTTCTGTAGAAAGAAACGGAGACGAAGTTGTTGTAAAAGCAACCAATAAAAAAGGTGAAGAAGTTACTTTTAACGGAGACTATTGTTTAGTTGCTGTTGGACGTAAAGCCTTTACAAAAGGATTAGGATTAGAAAAAGCAGGCGTTAAGCTTACTGATAAAGGAATGGTAGATGTAAATGAACATTTACAAACTAGTGTTTCTAATATTTTTGCTATTGGTGATGTTGTTCGTGGAGCAATGTTAGCACACAAAGCTGAAGAAGAAGGTGTTGTTGTTGCTGAATTTTTAGCAGGACAAAAACCTCATATCGATTATAACTTAATTCCTGGTATTGTGTATACATGGCCAGAAGTTGCCGCTGTTGGTAAAACAGAACAAGAGTTAAAAGATGCTGGTATTGCTTACAAAGCGGGTAAATTTTCTATGCGTGCTTTAGGAAGATCTAGAGCAAGTGGAGATACTGACGGATTTGTTAAAGTATTGGCTGATAAAAATACGGATGAAGTATTAGGAGTTCATATGGTTGGTGCACGTGTTGCCGATTTAATTATGGAAGCTGCCGTAGCAATGGAATTTAGAGCTTCTGCTGAAGATTTAGCAAGAATATGTCATGGACATCCAACATATTCAGAAGCTGTTAAAGAAGCTGCAAAAGCTGCTTGGGACGGAAAACCTTTAAACGCTTAATACAAAGCTTTAAAATATATTTTAAAAAAAGCAATCTCGTTTGAGATTGCTTTTTTTTGGTTTATTATTATTATTATTATAATTGCCAATAAATAAATTGTTACAAACTATAAAAATTGAGTTATGAAAACTAAAAAAATAAATTATTGGTATGTTTTAATCGTTTTTATAGCCATTATGATAATAACTGGTTATGTTTTTGACCTTGGAGAAGCTTTGGGTAAAGCGATGGCTAATTAAGGCTTATTAGCTAAGAAGAGCTTCTGAAATAGATAAGTTATACCTTTATAATAAAGCACAAAAAAAATCCGAACTCAATGAGTTCGGATTTTTTTTATTTTAACTTTTCTGATTACTGAATTCCGTAAAAAGAACTCATGTTATCTTCAATGTTAGAAGCTTTTTTAATAGCTTCATACATTTGAAAAGATTTGTTTTTTCTTTCGTTTACTAAACGCTTTCTGTAAGAATCGTAGTTTGGTAAAGCTGTTGGTAATGTTTTTGATGTTACTTCAAAAGCAAATACTCCTTTATCTCCTGCTACGTTTTTAACTACAGTGTTTTCTTTAGCGTTTAACATTGCTCCTACTACTTTAGGCTCAAACCCTACACCCGAAATTGTTGGTGATTGTAAGTTTACATCTGCAGCATTTTTAACAGTTACATCTACCGATTTAGCTATTTCTGCTAACGTAGCTCCGCTAATTTTAGCTTCAATTAATTTTGCTTTTCTTTCGTTTGTTAAAATAGGACGAACTCTTGAAATCGCTTTTTCAACTGGCATTAAACCTTTTTCAGTCTTACCTGTTAAAACAGCTACTACATATCCTCCTTCAACATCAAAACGTTTAGAAGTTCCTTCGTTTACCTCTGTGTCAAAAGACCAAGTTATAATTTGTCTTTCATTACCAATTCCTGGTACAACTTCATCTAAAGGTTTTAAACCAACTGCTGGCTGAGAAACTAAATTCTTTTCTTTTATAACTTCATCAAAGTTTTTACCGTTTGATAAATCTAAAGAAAAAGTTTCAGCATTTTGAAAAACTGTATTTTCTGTAGCTTCTGATGCCTCAATCTTACGTCCAAAAGTTGCTAATTTTACAACTGTTTGAAAGTTCTTCTGACCATCAACTTTCATTACGTGAAAACCAAATTGAGATTTTACAACACCCATATCTCCTTTTTTCCCTTCAAAAGCAAAGTCTCTAAAAGCTGGTACCATTCTGTTGTAACCAAACCAATCATAGAAACCTTCTTTTTCAGCAGAACCTTTATCTGAAGAAAACTCTTTTGCTAAAGCTGCAAATTTAGATTTGTTAGCTTTTAAAACTGTTAATAAGCTATCTGCAGTATTCTTAGCTTCTTCTTCTGTTTGTGTTACTGTTGCATCTGCACTTGCAGAACCCACAAAAGGAATTAAGATATGACTTGCCTGAGCTGAATCTGGTAATTGAACTACTTTTGTAATTTTAGATAATTTAAAGTGGTTTGCGTCTTTATATGGTCCGAAAACATCGCCTTCTTTACCATTAAAAATTTGCTCAGCAATTACTTGTGGTACTTGAACCTTAAACTTGTAATTGTTGTCTAAAGCGATATCAGAATCATTTTCTGATAAAAACTCAGCATAATTACTAGTGTTCTTTAATCCTTTAACAGCTATGTTAGCACCAGTTACTGAATCTTCTATTAACATAGCTACTTCTGCTTTAACAGCTACTTCATCTTCAGCCGTAGGCTTAATATCAAACTTTACAAATTTAATATCTCTAGAGGCTGTTACTTGAAATTGATTTTCGTATTTACTAATATAATTTTTAATGTCGCTTTGTTTTAAAACAACTAAATCATCAGCAATTGTAGTATAAGGTACATAAACATATTTACCTGAAACCTTTGTGTTTTCTGTTAAATATTGTGCTTCACCTTCTTTTAAAGAAGCTCCTAAACCTGCAGATACTAAATTATCGTATGCTGCTTTTTCAAGTTCGTTCTTTAAAGAAAACATGTAGTTTTGCCAATTACTCCAATCAGCTCCGTTTTCTTCTTTAATAGTTGCTAAGAACTCTTTAAGTTTATTTTTATCTAAAAGACCTGCGCTTTGAAATCTTGGGTCGTTTTGAATAAACGGAGTTTCATACAATCTATTCATTATATCAGCATCACCAACAGTAATTCCTGCTTCTTCTAACTGAGTTTTGTATATTTTTTGTCTGATAATGTTATTCCAAACAGTTTTTGCTGCTTGCATTTCAGAAACGCTATTACCTGTTTGTGCTTTATAAGCATCTAAAGCTTCTGCAAATTCTTGGCGTGAAACAGCTTCACCGTTTACTTCACCTATTTCATTTACTTTACTTGCATTAAAAAAATCTGATATTGTAGAAGGGTCTAATACAAAAGCAAAAAGTGCTAAACCAATTACAAGAATTAAGAACATTGAACGTTCTCTAATTTTCGATAAAATTGCCATACGTTATTTATTTTATTTACAGTGAGCGAAAATACAATTTCATAGTAAACAAAGCAATGTTTTTTTAAGCTGTTTTTTTTTGATTGAGAATCTATGCAGAAAAGTACGTTTTAATCTTCTATATCGATGACTTTTAAGTACAAATCATCAATTTTAGTAGCGCTTACTTTTAGTATTTTAATATAGAATTTATCGATGTGTAAAACTTCGTCTTGTTCGGGTATCGTTTCTGTATGATCTATAATAAATCCGCCCAACGTTTCGTAGGCTTCTTCTTTAGGTATATTTAAATCGTATTCTTCATTTAAATAATCGACTTCTAATCGTGCTGAAAATTTAAATTCTTGATCGCTAATTTGTTCTTCTAGTAACTCTTGACTATCATGTTCGTCTTCAATCTCACCAAATAATTCTTCTACAACATCTTCTACAGTTATAATCCCTGATGTACCGCCATATTCATCTACAACAATTGCAATGCTTTTTCTTTTCTTTATCAAACTGTTTAAAACATCGTTAATAATCATCGATTCTGGCACAAATTCTACCGGTAATAAAATCGACTTGATAGAAACTGGATTTTTGAATAATTCGAAAGCACTTACATACCCCAAAATATCGTCAAAAGAATTTTTATAAACCAAAATCTTAGATAAACCTGTTGCGATAAACATCTCTTTTAAATTCTCGACAGATTCGTGTATATCAATTGCCATAATTTCTGTTCGAGGCACCATAATTTCTCTGGCTTTTACCTTGTGAAACCCTAATGCATTCTGGAAAATTTGGATTTCTAAATCGATTTTATCTTCGTCATTTCCTCCATCTAATTGTTCAGAAATATAATTCCCCAATTCCTCTTTACTAAATTCTTTTTTAGCTTCTGCTTCTCTTATTCTGAAAAAAATGAATAAGAAAAAATCTGAAATTTTGGTGATAATCCAAGTTATTCCGTAAAATAATAAATAAAAAATATATGCCGGCACTACGAAAAGCTTTAACATTTCGTTTGCATAAATTCTAAATATGGTTTTAGGTAAAAACTCTGCCGTTACTAAGATAATAAGTGTAGATACTATTGTTTGTGTTAAAAGGTTTAAATCATCTAACAAATAGTTTATAAATGTAAAATCTGTTGGCAATGCTGTTTGAAACCAATTCATTAACAATTGTCCCATAAAGTAACTATATATTACCAATGCTACATTATTACCAACCAACATTGTTGTTATAAACTTTGATGATTTTCGGGTAAGAATCGCTAATATTTTAGGTAAAAAACCTTCTCTCTTTTTTTCTAGCTCAATATGTAATTTATTGGCAGAAACAAAAGCTATTTCCATACCTGAAAAAAAGGCCGAAAATAGTATAGAGCTAAGAATTATAATGATTTCAAATTCCATTAACGTTGTTGATTTCTCTTTTCAACTTTTCTTCTAAAATGACGTTTAAAGAAGAAAATTAAAGTAATAAAGATACCAAATCCAAATCGAATAAGCGCATCTTGTTTGCTTGTGCTCCATTGAAAAACACCTTCGACAAAAAACAATGCCCCAATAACTAAGTAACCGTACTGTAAATACTTCCAAAATGTATTCATTGTATTTATTTTTGATTTGTTTGAATTTCTCCTGTAATGTCTTTAGCTATATATTTAGATAAATCTTCTTTCGACTCAAAACCAAAACCGTTAACAGTATCTCTTAATGTTGTTAACCTAAAGCCATCTTCAGTAAAAAAGTAATGTTCTTTTTGATCCCAAAATAACTGATTGGTTTCTAACTTTCTGTTTCCAGAATGGTTTAAGATTACCACATTTCCTTTAATTTCAGAAACACCTGTTTTACTATATGACAACGCATAATTGCCAGTGATTGTAGTAGAATCTTTTCCTGTTTTATCAATAGTAACAATTTTTATTCCCTTAGGGAACTCGCTATACGGATGCTCCTCTCTATTAGAAAAATCATAAAAAAGAGATGCTTTTGTTTTTGAAGTAATTTTACCTGAGTCTTTTTTAATGTGATAAATATTTATTGCCTTTCCTACAGGCATATTTTTATCAGCTAAAAAATCTCGTACTTCTTGTTTTGAATTTACACAAGAAAAAAGCATTGCCACCAAAAAAATGGCAGCAATGCTTTTATGTATATTTATAGAGTATAATTTCATCTAACTCTATTATGGTACACGAACTGTTTCACCAATCCAACAACCAATTTTATGGCTAGCTCCTGAAGCAATACCTTTTTGAAATATTAATTTCTTTGATGGTACATTTTTAGTATAACTAGAAATATATCTATTGGCTCCACAACCCGGATCTACTCTTTTTGCTTTTAATGCTTTATTTAAAGCAGCTACGTACACCATTCTCTTTTCAAACTCATCACTACCGCAAGAGTTTGCACTCTTTTGATATAAACTTGCAATAAATAAGTACGCCTTACCCATGTTTGGGTTATATCTTAATGCTTCGTAAGCTAAAGATCTTGCTCTACTTCCGCTAGCATTCTGCGCTTCTCTTAATTTATACTTTGCCTTTACAAAAGGATCTGTTTCTAAATCAAAAGCTTTCTTTTTCATTTCTACAGCACCACTTCTATCTCCATTTTTAGCCAAAACTCCAGCTAAGAAGTTGTAAGCATCAGAAGATTGTGTAGTTTCAGCATAAGCATTTGCTAACTTCTCAAATAAAGGATCTGTTTGACAACCTTTATTATACATTCTAGAAACTGCTCTTTTTAACCAAACACCATCTGTTTTTTTACCTTCGAAATCTCTAGTATAAATAGGAATTAATCGCTCGCAAGTAGCTATTTTAGAAATCATAGCATCTAAACCACCTTCAACCTGTCCTAAAGAACCAGAGTTAATAGTAAAAGCTCTCAAGTTTCTTTTTTCTCTTGCACTAATAGTTCCTAAAGAATCCTTTTCTTGTAATTTAGCTACCTTCTTGTTATAGTCTTCTAACTTCTCTTCTACAGATTCCATTACATCATCATAAGTATCAAATACTTTTTGAGGATTGGTATCTTTATTAATCTCTGCTATAGTTTCAAAATATCTAAATATATTTTTAACTCCCATATCCTTAGGAGAAAGTTCATATGCTTTTTTTAAGATTTCGAAAACCTCGTCATCTGTCGCTAATTTATTCTCAATTAAATAACTTGCATAATCACTATGTAATTTTGCGACTCCTTTTGTTGGGAAGTTTACTAATCGTGTTTCATAAACTTTCTTGGCCAATACAGGATCTTTTAATTTCTCTGCTACTCTCTCTCCGTACTTGTAAATATTAACTGATAGTTTTGGACAGTTTGTTAATAGATACTCTAAGTTTCCTTTAGCTTCAGCATACTTCCCTGTAGATGCATCTCCTTTAAAAAGGTTATACTTTATGTTACATTCTTGACTCGCTTGTGCCTTAACACCATTTACGGCTACGAACAAAAATAATCCTGTTAGTAAATACGTAATTTTTTTCATCTTGTATCAGTTTTTTTTATTAATCTATTTCTCTTTTCTGGAACCATTTAAGACTATTTAATGATAAACTTAATCTAACATTAAAATATTCTTCTTTTACCAAGCTACTACTTGATGATCCTTTTTGCCCATATTCAAATCCAATATTTACATTAGACAATTGTCTTGGCAATGGCAATCCTAATCCAATATTTATGCCAAAGTCTTTAATTGCTGTAAAATCATTTGTGGTCTTAACTAACAGACCTGTATCTTCGAATCGCAAACCAGCCCTATAAGTAACTCTATCCCAATAACTTGATATTGAATTCACCTTCGGAATATAATAACCTCCTATTGATAATTTATTTGAATCATCGTATTTATAACCCCCGCCATCTGAAATTAATGAACTATTACTACTTAAAGCACTTTGATATTGCTGATTAATACCTACATACCATTTGTTCTCTTTTCCTAAACCTACTCCGAAAACAGTTTTTACAGGAATGTTTATATCTCCACTTACCGTTCTATTAAAAAGCTCATCTCTTTGAATATCTTGTCCTGAAAAAGAATACATTCTTTCATTTCCGTTTGCAGATAAATCGCTATTTAAAGTTATTGAAGCTCCAGTAAAAAAGTTTAATTTATTTTTCAACTCTCTTTTGTATTGAGCACCTAATTTAAATTGCCCTCCTCTAATATTTACAGATTCTTCATTTTTTGTTCCTAAAGCAACATCAGCCCTTTGGTTTATGATGCTATTATCTAGATTACCAAAAATATATCCTGCTCCGACACCTACTGAAAGCCCCTTTAAAACATACATTCCAAAACTGGCATATATTTTATTTGTTCCTCCTTCTCCTCTAAACAAAGTTACCTCTTCATCGTTTTGGTTATTTAATAAAGAATAACCAACTGAAGAAAAAGGTTGTAACCCAACAGAAACCCCTGCTTTTTTACCTAACGGAAAACCTAAAGAGATATAACGTAAGTTTGTTGACTTACCAGATTGTGATGTATTTCCTTCTTTTATTGTTAGGAAACTCATATTTCCACCTATACCATATGTAGCCGCTCTTAAATCTGCATTTGAAGCCGGATTCGTGAAATTTAAGTGGTGAGTATCTTTTAAAGCAACTCCAATACCCCCCATAGATGCTTGCTCTACAGTAACTGCTTCAAAATTTTCTCCAATTCCAAAATAAGAATAAGGTGACGCACTGTTTCTTTGTGCTGATATTGTTACTGCGCTAAGCACAAGTATTCCTAATATAAATCTCTTAATCATTCGTTAAATTATATGTCAAAACGGTATGTAATCCTTCCAAAACAAAATTTGGATGGGCAAATATGCCACTTTTTAATTGTTTAGCCAAGAAATATGTGTCTCCTCCTGTTAAAACAATTGTTAAATCTCCATACTTTTTTTGATATTGATTAATAACGCCTTCAATTTCATTAATTACGCCGTTTACAACACCCGAATGTATTGATGTGTTTGTGTTTGTGCCTATAAAACTAGATACTTCACTTAAACCTAGCAATGGTAATTTAGCCGTATAATCATGTAATGCCTTATACCTCATTGTAATACCTAAAGAAATTGCACCTCCTAAATATTCGTTTTTATTATTGATAAAATCGAAAGTAATACAGGTTCCTGCATCAATAATTAAAACGTTTTTTTGCGGGTATTTTCCTGTAGCTGCTGCTGCAAGTGCTATTCTGTCAACTCCTAAAGTTTTTGGTGTTTCGTATTTATTTATAAAAGGAATTTTAATATCGGAATTTAAAAAAATCGGATTTAATAAATCAGTGATTTCTTTTAGTGTTTTTTCTGATATATTAGACACAGAAGACACAATAGAGCTTGAAATAGAAAAATTTTTAATAATTTTTTTCAATTCAAATACAATTTCTGTCTTACTAAAAACAAAAACTTCTTTGATTGTATTCAACTCAAAAACAGCTGCTTTAACTCTTGTATTACCAACATCGATAATTAAATTCATCTCTTTATTTCTTAGAATTCAAATTTACAATACATTTTTTTTAAAACAAATACTTTGTATAATTAAAAAACGGTTGTATATTTGCATCCGCTTAACGAAAGTAGCAAACTGGTGCCTTAGCTCAGTTGGTAGAGCAAAGGACTGAAAATCCTTGTGTCCCTGGTTCGATTCCTGGAGGCACCACTATAATTTTCTCAATCTAATTGTGAATTTTATTTTGTTACTTAAATAAGCATTCAACGGTGCCTTAGCTCAGTTGGTAGAGCAAAGGACTGAAAATCCTTGTGTCCCTGGTTCGATTCCTGGAGGCACCACCGAAAAAACCCGAACATTTGTTCGGGTTTTTTGTTTTTACAACATAAAAAACTCATTGTTTTAGCAATGAGTTTTTAAGTTTTATTTTAATCTGAATCTCATTTCTACGGGTAAATGATCTGAGGCTTGCTCAAAATCATTCAATACTTTTCCGCCTATATATTCAATAGAGTTTTCTGTATAAAAAATATAATCTATTCGCTCGAAAGGATTTTTACTATTAAATGTATTTGAAGGATCTACAGCGTTAAAAGCAGCGTTTCCTACTCCGTTCATTTTAAATATTTTTTGAACTGCTGAATTCTCATCTCTCGCGCTTGAATTAAAATCACCTAATAATATTGTTGGATATTTATCCTTATATTGACTAAACAGCTCCAAAATATACTCAAACTGACGAACCCTAGTATCTTTGTCAAAAGCCTCTAAATGGATATTTATTAACACCACTTCTTTCCCTTCTAAAATAACTTTTACAACTTGCGCCAACCTTTCTAGATACAAAGCATCTCTATAAAAAGGATTATCTGGTACACGTTCTAAAACAATGCGCTCGTACTCTTTTAATTTATATTTACTAATAATTGATTGACCCGAGATTACTTTTCCGAAGTGCATACTTGGTGGCCAATACGGAAAAGGCACATAGCGCTCATCCCAATTTACACCTCTTGCGGCATAATTATATCCTAAATTCATAAACGCTTCTTCCTGATCTACGTTATAAGATCTTGAAGCCTTATAATCAATTTCCTGAAAAGCAATAATATCCGGATTTACTTTTTTAAGTTCACTTTCTACCTTTTGCTGATTTTTATCAAACAACTCTTTTGGTTTTGCTACCGGTAAATTATTTGTCATTCCACTTAAATAACCAACATTATAAGTTACAATACTATATATTGAATCATTTTTTACAACTAGGGAGTTTTCTCTTTCTATTAATTTACTATACTCTTTTTCATCAATTGATGGTGATGATGCCCAGAAAAAAAAGAGTACAAAGCCTACAAACATTAATAAAAGCAGCTTCCACAAAAATCTGACTGTATTTTTCATAAAAATTAAAGAAATGTTAAAGTTACTTTCAAATTTAAACTTTTTTAAAGAAGCATAGTCATAGATGTATAAATAATTAAAAAACTTAAATTTTATAAATATGAAAAAATTAGTAACAGTATTGGTTTTAGCAATTGGGTTTACATTAACAACTCAAGCTCAAAAAGGAAAAAGAAATAACTTAGAAATGCTAACTGTAGAACAACAAACTGAGTTAGCTGTAAAAAAAATGACATTAAAGCTAGATTTAACAACTTCTCAGCAGCGAGATATCACTCCCTTATTAACTGATAAATTTATAAAACGTAAAGAAATGCATCAGAAAAGAAAGGCAATGAAGGAAAGTGGTGAAAAAAGAGCTAAACTATCTGCTGATGAACGTTTTAATAAGAAAAGCAATGCTTTAGATGCTCAAATTGCTTTTAAAGCCGAAATGAAACGTATTTTAAACAAACAACAATACGAACGTTTCGAAAAAATGAGCGCAAAGAAAAAGTATAAAGCTAAAAAGAAAATGAAACACAGAAAAGATGCAAAAAGAAAACATAGAGAACATCAAGAAAAATAGTATTGATTGATAGTAGGTTAGTTTTGATTAAAAGCTCAGTTTTGGAAACAAAACTGAGCTTTTTTATGAATTTTTATGAATTTTTGTGAGGTTTGCGTTAGGGATTGAAGTGACATCCTTTTTTTGAGGCACGAAAAAAAGATACAACGTAAAGCCCGACCTTTAGGTAACGCCCAAATATTATTCCTTAAACCAACTTGAATATTTTACGTAATTATTAGCTATTCGATCAATTTCTCCTGAAATTAATTCTTTAGAAACGTCCTTAATTTTTTTAGCTGGCACACCGGCATAAACACTTCCGCTTTTTACAATGGTGTTTTTTGAAACCACCGCTCCGGCTGCAATTATCGAGTTAGATTCAATAATACAATCGTCCATAATAATGCTTCCCATACCTATTAAGACATTGTCGTAAATAGTACAACCGTGTACAATGGCATTGTGCCCAACGGAAACATTGTTACCGATTGTAGTTGGTGATTTTTGATAGGTTGCATGGATTACGGCACCGTCTTGAATATTTACTTTATTACCCATTTTTATGTAGTGTACATCGCCTCTTATTACGGCATTAAACCAAACGCTACACTCTTTTCCCATTTGCACATCGCCTACAATTGTGGCGTTTTCTGCTATGTAACAATCAGCTGGAATTTGGGGCGATTTACCGTTTACTCCTTTTATAATTTTCATTTGTATTTATTTAAAATATGATAATAAATTTGCTTTTTTTGATGCGGATACCATTACTTCTTTTCCGTTGGATAAAAGTACGCTTCCGCCCTTACCTTTTTTATATTTTACGATTTCATTTACGTTTACCAAATACGATTTATGTACGCGCGTAAAACCACTTTCTTTTAAAAGATCGTCAAAGTGTTTTAAGGTTTTACTAACTACTTTTTTGGTGTTTTCGAAGTAGATTTCGGTATAATTATCATCTGCCTTGCAAAACAGAATATCTGCAACTGAAACAACCTCAAATCCATCTTGTTGCGGAATCGTTATCTTATTTAAATCCGCAATGCTTTTAGTTGTTAAAACCGTGCTTTCTAATGTTTGTTCTTTGGTTTTAATTTCTTCAACTAAGTTTACTGCTTTAATTAATTCATCTATCGAAATAGGTTTTAATAAATAATACGTTGCTTGATTGTTTAAAGCTTCTATTGCATAATGATCGTAGGCAGTTACAAAAATGGTTTCGAAGGTTTGATTTTCTATTTTTTCTAACAAGTCAAATCCGTTTCCGTAAGGCATTTCCACATCTAAAAACACCAAATCTAATTCGTGTGCTTCGATTAATGCTTGTCCGTCTTTTATATTATCCGCTTCTCCTAACAACTGAACATTTGGGCAATATTTTGTTATATAATTTCGCAAAATATCTCTACCAATAGCCTCATCTTCAATAATGACTGCTTTTAACTTCATCTTTAATTTTTCTTTAAAATCAGTTCGACTTTTGTTCCGCTACCATCTTCAAAAACATTCGAAACTGTAACATCAATTTTATCTTTGTACATACTATTTAAAATAGCAATTCTGTTTTCGATAGTACTTATTCCTTTCGATTTTTGCTTTAGCTGATGTTTTGTTTTCATTTCCATCGATTTCTTTCTACCAACTCCGTCATCTTGCACTGTTATTAAAATCGTATTCGCTGTTTGCTGACGCATAGAAATTTCTAGATTCCCTTTTTCTTTTTTATAACGGAGTCCGTGCCAAATAGCATTTTCTATATAAGGCTGCAATAACATTGGCGGGATAGAAAAGTTTTCTTTTTTGATTTTTTCTTCAACAAACATTACATAATCAAACTTGTCTTTAAATCGATTATGCTCTAATTTCACATACAATTCTAACAGTTCTATTTCTTTTGCTAACGGAATAAAATCTTCATCAGAATTTTCTAAAACCGATCGCATTAATACTGAAAATTCAGATAAATAACGATTCGCACTTCGTTCATCATTTACAGCTATAAAATTATTTACCGAGTTTAAAGCATTGAATATAAAATGCGGATTCATTTGTGATCGCATCGATTTTAATGCCAATAAATTATTCGCTAATTTTTGTTGCTTATTGGTTCGAAACATAAAATACGCCAACAAACTCATTAAAAAGAAACCTCCAATTAATGAATAAATAATCAGTTTTTGCTGTTTATTACTTTCTTGTATTAATTGCTGATCTTTATATGCCAAGCTAATTTTACTATCGCTTAATTGCTTATCTTTTTCTAGACTTCGGATTCGGTTTTGATTGTTTGCAATTTTTTTTCCGAATCTTTTTACTTGTTGAATTTCTTGTTCTTTTTTAGAATACAACGTATCCACCAACTTCACATAATCTTGATAACTCTCTAACGCTTTTGTATAATCTCCTACAGTTGCATACACTTCTGATAGTTTACGCGTTGCATCTTTTTCGATAATTAAATCTTCTTTACTATTGGCGTCTTTTATACTTTTCTTTAAAAAAGGAATAGCTTCGTTATAAGATTCTTTTTGAATATAAGCGTTTCCTATTTTGTAATTTATTTTTTGAGAGGTAATAGAATCTACCAACGATTCTTTTTCTTCCGTTTCTATAACAATATCATCTGCGGCTACTAAACTTTGCTTTCGTAATTGAATTTCATCATCATACCTTCGGGATTCATTATAAAAATCAGCTACTTTTTGCTGTTCTTTTAAAGCTCTTTTTTTATTTTCTTTGGATGCTAATTTTAAAGAGTTCTGAAAATAACCATCTGCTTTTTGTGTTTTACCTTGTGCTGCAAAAACTTCTGCTAACTTCGAGTTTAAATCTGTTATTTTAGGTGTTACATAATCGTTTTTTGCAATTTTTAAGGCTTTGGTATAATTAATAGTAGCTTTAGCATAATTCTTCTTTGCCATAAACACATCACCCATGCCTTCATAGCCTTTTAACTTTTCGTAATTGGTTAGTTCGTCTTGTAAACTTTCTTGATAATTCTTTTCACTATTATCAAATTTATTTACTAAAAACTGTGTTTTAGCCAATAACAAACGAACACTTGCTTTGTCATCTTCTTTCAAAGACACGCTATAATTCTCAACTGCTAAATCATATTGTTTCCAGTAAAAATAAACATCTCCCAACTCTTTATAAGTAGTTGCTTTTCGGATTTTAGAAGATGAGTTTAAAAGCATTTTCTCTACAGCTGTTAAACTTTTATCTATATCTTTTTTCTTGTAAAAATTTACAGAATCTAAATATTTCGGATATAGATCTACTATTTTTCGACTATAAGGATTTCTTTTTGATTTTTTCTTCTCATTAAAATCTTCCACCAACACCTTAACATCTTCATTATCTATAATTGTATAATAAACAGTTTCGAAACCAGCATGTGACACTTCTAATTCACTTCCCTTTTTAGCTTCTACAAGATACCTGCCTTTTGTATTTGAAAACTTAAAAACACGTCCGTTTATCGTAACTCTCGCATCTTTAATTTGCGCTCTCGTATTTTTATCTACCACCTGAACTTCTACTGTAAACTCCTGTTCGCTTTCTTTAATTTCTTGAGAAAAAACAGAAGATAACGTAAGTAAAAATCCTATAAATACTATTTTAAAAAATCTATTCATCTTTTATATATTACTGTAAACATACACACAAAAACTGGGTTCAAAAAATGAGGCTCCTTAAATAACAGCATAGAAAAACACTAAATAATTGCTTTTACTCATTTTAAAAACCACTTCACTCATTCATTTTACCCACATACTCATTCGCTGTTTTTTAAGAAGGAAGTTGCTTGTAGATTTGACAGTGTAAAACGACAAGCTACTATTTTTTATACCTGTTGTTTTGAAATTAAATAAACAATTTAAAACATAAAATCATGAAAAATTACATCTTAAAAACAGTTTTCATTTTTACTTTTTTAATATCAATAGGAAGTTATGCTACTAATACTAAGAAAGACATCAAGAAACAAACAACCAAAGTTGCTTTACTACTAGATACAAGTAGTAGTATGGACGGACTAATAAACCAAGCAAAAGCACAATTATGGGAAATTATAAACGAATTATCGCATGCTAAATGCGAAGGAATAACTCCTATATTAGAAATCGCTTTGTATGAATATGGCAACAGCAAACTTTCTTCTAGCGAAGGTTATATTCGACAGGTTTTACAATTCACAAGTGATTTAGATGATATATCTGAACATTTATTTTCTTTAACTACCAATGGTGGTAGCGAGTTTTGCGGACAAGTAATTCAGACTTCTTTAAATGAATTAGAATGGGGAAACAATAAACGTGATTTAAAAATGATTTTTATCGCAGGAAACGAACCTTTTACACAAGGAAAATTAAATTATAAAGATGCCATTACCAGCGCTAAAGAGAATGACATTACGGTGAATACTATTTTTTGCGGTGATTACAATCAAGGTGTTTCTGGCATGTGGCAAGACGGAGCAGTTTACGGTGGTGGAGATTATATGACTATTAATCATACAAAGAATATTGTACACATTGTAACGCCATACGATAACGATATTATTATTTTAAATAAGCGATTAAATAAAACGTACATCCATTATGGTAGTGCTGGGTATTCTAAATACACAAATCAGGCTAAACAAGATGCTAATGCCGAAACTTTAGATGAAGTTGTTGTTGTAAAACGTGCCGTTAGTAAAAGTTCTAAATTATATAATAATGCCGAATGGGATCTGGTTGATGCTTCTGAAGAAAAAGAAATGGATTATAGTAAATTAAAGAAGAAGCAATTGCCAAAAAACCTACAAGAAAAATCAGCTAAAGAAATAAAAAATTATGTTGATAGTAAACGTAAAGAACGTAATGAAATTCAACAAGAAATTCAGCTATTAAATAAAAAAAGAAAACAATATGTTGCTAAAAAACAACGAGAAAACAACACTAAAAACGAATTGGAAAGTGTAATGATTAAAGCAATAAAAAAACAAGCTAAAAAGAAAAAATACTCTTGGTAAACGCTACTAAATAAAAAAGCATCATTCTTAGTTAAACGCTAAGAATGATGCTTTTTTGTCATAAAAGACAATCCTTTTATTTTACTAATAAGTTTTGCCCAATACTAATTTCATTCGTACTTAGTTCATTAATTTTTTTCAACTCACTTACCGATAAATCATATCTTCTTGATATCGAATACAAAGTATCACCTTTTTGTACTTTATGGTAATCACTTTCTATTGTATTTTTGGTTATGGTAGTATTCTTAAGTTTAATTCTGTCGTATTTTGTTAAATTATATTTTTTAATAATCGATATTAATTTTTGTGGATACCGTTTATCTGTCGCATAACCTGCTTTTCTTAATCCGTAAGCCCAACCTTTATAATTAGTGTGCCCTAATTTAAATAAACTTGCATAACGACTTCTTGTGATTAAAAACTGCGAATGATCTTCGTATGATGTTTGCGGGTATTTATATTTTCTAAAACACTCTCCTTTTTCATCATCATCATGAGTTACACTTTTTCCTTGCCAACCTTTATGGCATTTTATACCAAAATGATTATTAGATCTAATTGCCAAAGCACTTCTACCACTACCCGATTCTAAAACTCCCTGCGCTAAGGTAATACTGGCAGGAATATTGTGCTCATACATTTTCTTTACTGCAATTGGTGCAAATTTTTCAATGTATGCAACTGTGTGATTAGAGCTTGTTTTTAAAGGTTTATTTACTTGCTCTAGCTGAGGTATTACAGGATATACTTCTTCTCTTTCTTGCAACACCACTTTTTTTCGGTTTTTAGTAACCATATTTTTGTTAGAACCACAACTCACTAAAAAAAGAGTACTTATTGCTATGTATAAAACTGATTTTATTTTCATTAAATTTTTATTAATGCTTGATTTTTATTTTTCAACTTCTGATTAAATCCTGTAATTCCCTGTAAACCTCCTGTATGAATTGCTACAATTTTACTATTTTCTGGAAACTCATTTTTTTTAATCATTTCTATAATTCCGAACAGCATTTTACTCGTATAAATAGGATCTAACTGAACTTTTGTTAGCTCATTAAACTCGTTTATAAAACGAATTAAATCTGTATTATATTTTCCATAACCTCCAAAATGATATTCGGTTTGTAAACTCCAATTAACTTTATTTATTGTTAATTGTTCAATTTCTTTTTGTAGGAAATCACCTTTTAATGCAGGAAAACCAATTACTTCTTGATGCTTTTTTGCTGCATTTATCAATCCAGAAATTGTTCCTCCAGTTCCAATTGCAGCACAAATATAATCGAAATTCTTATCTTCTTCTGTTAAGATCTCTTCACATCCTTTAATTGCCAGCTCATTTGTTCCGCCTTCAGGAATTAAATAAAAATCACCAAACTCATTTTTCAAGTCATTTATAAATTCTTCGGATGTTTTATTTCGATATGCTTCTCTCGAAACAAACTTAAAATGCATTCCGTTTTTATAGGCTTCTTTTAAGGTTGAATTTCCTGCCAACGTTTTTTCGAGGTTCTTACCCAATTCATCTCCGCGAATTATCCCGATAGTTTTAAAACCTGATAAATTCCCGGCTATTGCCGTTGCTACAATATGATTAGAAAAAGCGCCTCCAAAAGTTAACAACACTTTTTTATGTTGATTTTTTGCAGCCTCAATATTATATTTCAATTTACGAAACTTATTTCCTGAAACAAATGGATGTATTTTATCTTCTCGTTTTATAAACAACGCCACTTTTTTCTCTTCTAAAATAGGAAGAAAAATTTGTTGATTTTCAGTTTTAAAAACCTGATTAAATAAAAGATTATTAATATCGTTCAATACATAAATTTTAATGGTGTAAAAATAAGAGAAAGGTTTATTAATAAACAACTAATTTAAAGTTGATTTCACAACAGAAAAACACATTATTAGTTAATAATATCTCTAAACTCTTTTCAAAAATTAGTTGCTTTAGCTGTATACAAAATAAGTTATTTTGAGCTCTATAATAATTTTAAATAGTAACAGCGGTTTTGTTTAAAAACAAAACCGCTGTTACTATTAGAATAAAAAATTAATAAACTGCTAAAAATCAGAAATCTGTTCTTCTATTTTTTCCCAATCAGTCATTAATTTTTCTAAACTTGCTTTTTTTGCTTTATATTTCTCAAAGAAATTAGGACGAGCAGAAACTTCATCATAATTATTTGCTAATTCTAAATCTATTTTTTCAATATCTTTTTCTAAATCAGCAATATCTCTTTCTGTTTTAGAAAGTTTATTCTTCAATTTTTTTAACTCTTTTTCTTGCTCTCTAGATAACTCTTGTGCTTCTTTTTTGGCTGTTGGTTTTTCAACTTTAACAACTGTTCTTTTTTCAGCTTCTCTAAGGTTTTCCATTTTATGCTGATCTAAGAAATAATCAATATCTCCTAAATACTCTTTAATAACCTTGTCTTTAAATCCGTAAACAGTTGATGTTAATCCTTGTAAGAAATCTCTATCGTGAGAAACTACAATTAAAGTTCCGTCAAAGTTTTTTAAAGCTGTTTTTAATACTGTTTTAGAGGCGATATCTAAGTGGTTTGTTGGCTCATCCATTATTAACACGTTAAAAGGTGATAATAATAATTTACATAAAGCTAAACGGTTACGTTCTCCACCCGATAATACTTTTGCTTTTTTGTCTACAGCATCTCCACCGAATAAAAACGACCCTAACATATCTCTAACACGCATTCGGTTTGTATCCGAAGCAGCATCTTCCATGATTTCTAAAACTGTTTTCTCAGGCGGTAATTCTTCTGATTGGTTTTGTGCGAAATATCCTATTTCTACATTATGTCCTAGTTTTAGATTTCCTATAAACGGAATTTCACCAACCATCATTTTTGCTAAAGTAGATTTCCCTTGTCCGTTTTGACCAACAAAAGCAATTTTACTGTTACGCTCAATCATTAAATCTACATCCTCTAAAACATGCTTATCTCCGTAACTTTTACTTAAACCATCAGCTTCAACAATAATTTTACCTGGTTCTTTAGAAATATTAAAACGCACATTCATTGCCGCATTATCATCTCCATCAACCTCAATAAGTTCTACTTTATCTAGCTGCTTCATTAACGATTGCGCCATCGAAGCTTTACTTGCTTTTGCTTTAAACTTATTGATTAAGTGTTGTTTTTGCTTAATTTCTTTCTCTTGATTTTTCTGCGCTTGTAATTGTTTTTCTTTAATTTCGGCTCTTAAAACCAAAAATTCAGAATATGGTTTTTTATAATCATAAATCTGACCTAAAGAAATTTCAATCGTACGATTGGTTACATTATCTAAAAACATCTTATCATGCGAAACCAATACAATAGCGCCAGAATATGATTTTAAAAAGTTCTCTAACCAAATAATTGATTCGATATCTAAATGATTTGTTGGCTCATCTAAAAGCAGAATATCATTATCTTGCAATAACAATTTTGCCAATTCTATACGCATTCTCCATCCACCAGAAAAAGTATTGGTTAACTTATCAAAATCTTCACGCTGAAAACCTAAACCTTGTAAAATTTTCTCGGTATCTCCTTGATAATTATATCCTCCTAAAAGTTCATATCGCTCTGTAAGATCCGTTAAATCGATAATTAGCTGACTATACTCTTCACTTTCATAATCGGTTCTTGTAGCTAGCTGATTGTTAATATCATCTAACTTTAACTCAATTTCTTTAATTTCTTCAAACGCTTGATATGCTTCTTCTAAAATAGTTCTTCCTTCTACGAAATCAATATCCTGACGTAAAAACCCCATTCGAATATCTTTATCAAAAGCCATCGTACCACCACTGGTTTCTATGTCTTTAGAAAGTACTTTTAAAAGTGTAGATTTTCCGGCTCCATTCTTACCAATCAATCCGATTCTATCACCTTTATTTAATTTAAAAGTAATTCCAGAAAACAAATCAGTTCCCATAAAAGAAACTGATAAATTGTGTACGTTTAACATATTATTTGCGTAAATTTGAAAAGCGCAAAGCTACTTAAATTATGATTAGAAAAGGAACAAAGTTATACAGTGTTTTAAAAGGTAAATGTCCACGTTGTAACGAAGGGGAGTTCTTTAAGTATAACATTACAATTAACCCTAAAAAAATAACACAATTGCATGATAACTGCCCGAGTTGCAATTTAAAATATATGATGGAACCTTCTTTTTTCTTTGGTGCCATGTATGTAAACTACGGCTTATCAGTTGCCTTATTTGTAGCTGTTTTTATTATTTCTAAAATGATTTTTGGGCTAACAATACTGCAAAGCTTTATCTCTATCATTATAGTTTCTTTATTATTGATACCTTTTACATTACGTTTATCTAGAATTATTTGGATAAATATGTTTATTAGTTACAATAAAAAAGCAAAAGAATTACAGTCTGAAAGGTAATTAATCAACAAATCTTTTAATATCTGTTTCTTTATCTAACTCTTCTGCGCTTTCTAAGTGATTAAATAAGTTCTTAGCGATTGTTGGACCAATCATAACACCTCGTGTTCCCAAACCATTTAAAACAACTAATTGGTTATGTTTTGGATGAACACCTATCATTGGTCTTCTATCACTTACAGTTGGTCTAATTCCTGCTGTATGATCTTTTATGGTATAAGGCACTGTAATTATTTTCTTTAATTTTTCTTCTAATTCATGCCTAGCTTCTGCTGTCGGATCACATGTTTTATCTGTCCAATTAAAAGTAGCGCCAACTTTATAATTATCATTGCCTATTGGCATTACAAAGAAACCTGATTTTAACAAAAAATCAATTTTTAAGGTTGGTGCATGTATTACTATCGATTCTCCTTTTACCTCACTTAACGGTAAGTAATTAAAAAACGGGTTCTTTTTTATTCCAAATCCCTCACAAAAAACAATTTTATTTGCATTGATATGCTGATATTGAACCTTTCCTTTTGACGTATCTAACTGATTATATTCAAAGGACTGCTCAATCAATCTATTTGATTTTTTTATATAATCTCTATATGAATTAACGAGTGTTTCTGTGTCTATTCTCCCTGTTCCTGTTAATTCTCCAAAACCAAAATCACCTACAACACCTTCTATTTTATCTTTCTTAACTGTTGGGTTCATATAATGTGATAGCGTTGGTTTATCCATAGCTGCAAACCAATTATTCTCATCTCCAATACTAGAGAAAGCTTTTTTAATCGCGAATTTGTAATCTAATTTTACTTTTAACTTATGCTCTAAATCTTTATAGAATGGTAAAGCCGTTTGTATCATATTATGAGCGTTCCAAGCTGCATTAAAACGTTTTAATATAACAGGATTATATACTCCACCAGCTACTAAAGAAGAAGTTTGCGAATTATCTTCAAAAATCACAAATGATTTATTAGCTTTCTGTAATTCTTCTGCAAAAGCGATTCCTGCCAAGCCTAAACCTACAATAATATAATCTACATCAATATTCATACTTCAAAAATACTATTTATTACCACAAAAAAGAGCTTGCAATGCAAGCTCTTTTTAAATTTTATAAGAAGTATGAAATTAGTAATTCCACATATCCATTTCACGGTCACGAATACTTTCTTTAACTCTATCCGCTTCTAATAATTGAAATAAAGAATTACCTCTAACATAATCTTTAATAGATCTGTCTCCGTAAATATTCTCTTCTTTCATTATTGTAGAAGTAAATCTTCTAGCGTTTAACAAGTTGTCATACGATAATGGATGTGCTGAGTTTTTTGGATTGAAAACTTTAGAATCATGTAATGTTTCTCTAGCATCAGGGAAAAACACCCAGAATAATTCATATACATTTTCTCTATCATCAATTTCCTCAACACCTAATACTTGTACATCTGGTCCCATAGGAGCTAATGCAAGCATACGATACTTTAACTCTCCTCCTCGTTTATCGAAATACCAAAGACCTTTAATTAAGTATCCTTTAATATCAGCAGATTGTATTGAATAAGGATCCATATTTCCGTAACCATCGTCACGTTCCATATAGGTTTTATCTTTAATTTCATTGATACCAATTTTCATGGTGAAATAAGAATCATTATATACTTCAGTGATTTCCCCGTTACTAATACCTTTTAATAAGGTATCAAATAATGAACGTCTCGTTAAACCAGCACTTGTAGTATCAATTGGGTAATAATAAGGTAAATTAATTTTTTGATTTAAATCTACATATTCCCACACCACTTTAGACCATAACACATCTCTATCGCTTATATAGCCATAAGGAAGTGGTTTGTCATCTTCTGAAGCAATTTGGGCTTCAGATTTAAATCCAATCTCTTCAACCTTTTGAGAATTTAAGAGGTTAGCTTGTGCACTTGCAAAACCTGTTGTTGCAAGAGCAAATAAAACCATATAAAAACGCTTCCAATTCATACTTTAAATTTTTACTTATTAATTAGTAATCTCAATACTTACAGGTAATACTTTCTTAATCTTGTAGTTAGAACCTGAAACTGATGCTTTAATATCATAAATAGTAATTACATCATTTCTTCTAGCTTTAGCCAGTGCCTGTTTTGCTCTAGCTGTTAAAGTCCTACCGTTAACTGGAATAGTTAACTGCCCTGGAACTTTAATTTTAAAACTAGATACATTTAATTTTAAATCGAATAAGAAATCTGGCAAACCAGCTGCAACGCTAATTCTAGCAACACTTGCTTTAGGCATTTTTACTGTACCATACTGACCTCTTACCATACCAACTGCTGGTGGTATGTCTTTAATTCTGTATTTCTTAGGAGTACTAATTTTTCCTCCTCCTGGTAATGTTGCAGAAACTCTAATAGTTACTTCTGTTCCTTTACCTGGGTTCATAACATATTTATCTCCTTTAACTCTTCTTAAACCTGGTGCAGATGCAGAAACTTTATTTCCTGAAACTCCTGGTACCGATATTGTTAATGGATTAGATAACCCACGGTATACAACATTCATTTTATCAGCAGAAACAACTGCTTCATTTGGCTTAGGAATTACTGAATAACCTCCTAAAATAGGAATGGTTACTAAAGAATCGTTTTCCATAAACTGAAACTCTCCTTTTAATTCCTTATCACCTACAGAACCTGCTGGCCCATCTAAGATAACTTGACCTGCTTGAATTTTATCAGCTGGCATTTCTTCACCGTTAACGATAACTTTTTCTGCCGTTAAGTTAGGATCATTTTTTCCTAAAACAATTCTACCTGATAATTTTTCACCAGGGTAGTAAGCGTTTTTATCAAAAATAACCATGGCATCATAGTTTGTCATTGATACTGCACTTTCTAACTCACCTTGTAACAATGCTGTTAAAGCATCCGCTTCAGTAGTTTTAATATCTGCCTGAATCTGTGTTAACTTGGTTAATGATGCTATTAAAGGAAAACCTTCATAGTTATACTTTAACCAATTTTTTGTTACTCCTTGCGTTTTTACATCCTCAGTTTTAAAACGAGCTGCAACTACGCTAGATAATTCAGACTCACCTAAAACAACTAAAGATTGCTCTCTAAACTGATTCATTTTATCTACAAATTCTTTTCCTTTTGCGGTGATTTTTCCACCTGCGAAAAAGTATTGATCTAAGAAACCAGACTTATCCATAGATTCATAAGCTTTCTTATCCTCTATCTCTGTAGTCATTTGAGTTTTCAAATCTCCTATATAGACAAAAAACTCATCAGCCATAGCTCTAAGCTTATCTGTTTTCTCTTTAGCTTCACCATATTGCTTTGCTTGTTCAGCTGCTTTAAGTGCTAAAAGATCGTACGATGCTTTATTTTTCTCGGTTGCTCTAATATTAGATTCCGATAATTTCTCATTCATTAATCCAAATGCTGATAGAACTTCTTTACTCATGTTCATTGCTAACATTGCAATAAATACAAGGTACATTAAGTTTACCATCCTTTGCCTTGGTGACTGTTTTCCTCCTGCCATCTTTAATTAGTTTGTTTAGTTAATAAAAAAATTAGATAAACTAATTAATTATTTAGTTGACATTGCAGTTAACATTCCACCATATACTCCGTTTAAAGAAGATAAGTTAGTTGCTAATGATTGCATTTGTTCTTGTAAACGTTGAGAATTTTCAACTAAAGCAGAATTTAAATCAGCTTGTTTACCTGCATTTTCTACCTGTGTAGTATACAACCCGTTTAAAGATTCTAATTTTGCAGCTGCCATAGACATTTGCTCATTATATTGATTCGTAGAAGATACTGTTTTAGAAGTAGCTGTTAATCCTTCTGCTGCTCCTTGGAAGTTTTTAATACTATCTCCTAAACTAGAAATTAAAGTTGCATCTAATTTTGCTTCTTTTAAAATACCATCTAATTTTTGAGACAACATACTTTGTGCTTCTTCAGGAGAAGACTCTTTACCTTTCTTACCTAAAGATTGTCCATCTGATAATTCTGGATAAACTTTTGTCCAATCTAATTCGTCTTCAACAGGCTCAAATGCAGAAATAGCAAAAACTAATGCTTCTACAACAAGACCTAAGGTAAGAATCATACCTCCTGTAATTGGACCAAATGAAAAGTGCTGAATTTTACATAAAGCTCCTATAATTACTACAGCTGCTCCCAGACCGTAGACCATGTTAAAAATTTTCTTAGTTGATTTTGATTGTGACATAATTTTTTGATTTTTTTTTTGGGGATTATTATATTTATTGTTGTTTGATTACTTGCTCTTATTTGTACCTAAATAATCTTGTACAGTTCTAAAACCGATATAACTTCTAGCAGTATCAGCATATTCCCAATCACGAGAACTTACTTCTAAAAAGTATGCCACATCTTTCCAAGAACCACCACGAATAATTTTTCTTCGATTTTCTTTAATCTCTACATTAGGGTTCATTGTTGACCCCATGTAATAAGACATTTGATTATATGCTGTGTTTGTCCATTCGGCAACATTACCAGCCATATTATACAATCCATATTCATTCGGATTAAAAGAAACAGCTTCTACAGTATATAAAGCCCCATCTGCAGCATAATCTCCTCTAACGGGTTTAAAGTTAGCTAAAAAACAACCTCTATCACTTGTTGTACTTGGCCCACCCCAAGGGTATTTACCATAGTTTAATCCACCACGAGCAGCATATTCCCATTCTGCTTCAGTTGGTAATCTAAAAGAAGGAACTAATCCTAATTTCTTTCTAGAACGCTGAAAGTTATTTTTTGTTTGTGTTCTCCAGTGACAAAATGCTTTTGCTTGGTTCCAAGTTACACCAACTACAGGATAATTTTCATAAGCTTTGTGAGCAAAATATTCTTGGTGCATTGGATCGTTGTATGAATAATTAAAATCTTTAATCCACACTGTAGTGTCCGGGTATACATTAATAACTTCATCTTTCATGAAGTCTTTTCTATTTTTACCTGTTTTAGCAGCTTGTTCGTTATCGAACCAGTAATATCTATAGTTTAATAGTTTTGTGTTAAATGTTCTTATTCCGTTTAAAGCTTCATCTTTTTTAAGGTATAAAGAATCCATCACTTCTACATAATCAACATCAGGATATTCTTGCTGTTCCCATATAAGTTCTTCTTGCCAATTTAATGGCTTTAAAGAATCCATTCCTTCTCCTAATTCATAATAGTTTTCACGCATATATTTTGCATATGGCGATTCGTTAATGGTATCCGCAGAAGCAAATGCATATAATTGAATCCCTTCTGCATTTTTACCTGCGTTAGCAGGGTCTATGTCTCCTCCTGATGCAAATTCAGCTTGGTACGCTAACTTTGTTCTTGTGATAGAATCTCTTACCCAAAACACAAATTGCTTGTATTCACTATTAGTAATTTCAGACTCATCCATATAAAAAGGCTGCACTGTAACTGTTTTAGTTGGTGCATTCATAGCTCCTAACGGGTCTTCATCTTGCTTACCCATCGTAAAAGAACCTCCAGGGATCTTAGCCATTCCGAAAGGTTTTTCTGCAAACCATTTTCTTTTCGACTTCTCTCCCACTAACTCTCCTCTATCTCCACTTGAACCACAAGCGTAAATCAGAGATACTAACAATGCAAATATTACTATTTTTTTCATATTATTCCTTTCTTATAAAAGAGGTCGTAAACCTATTATTTTTTTTATTAAAAAACAATTACGTGTTATAATTTTTTCAAAAACAAATATAAATAGGTTTTAAACAAGCTTTTGCTGTGCTTTAAACCATCTATCAGGCATCTTTCTTTTTAACGCCTGCTCGTAATCTTTATAGTTACATGGTATTAACGCATGTCTTTTGTGTTTATTATTCGAAATTAAATTTATTTCCATCCACCAACGACCACTTTTATCACTTTTATAAAAGTTTATAGGATCATCATCACTTAAAAGTACCGTGAATTTTTGATAATTTTCTTTTGTTACAAACGGATAATCTTTTGCTCTGGCATTAACTCCTTCAATAAAATACCAAATCATTTGAGCAATTAAGCTTGCTGTTTGATTGTTTGAATCTAACCTATGATTATACTCATAAATTCCAAATGAAGTTACTTTATCACTAATCCCTGCATATCTTGCGATTGCACAGATTTCTTCTCCATAAAAACCGTTTGGTGATGCGTTATTATTTGCTGGCGCTTCACTTTGACGAACGCAGCCAATATCTACACTAACAATATCTGCATCTCTCATTATAGGCTCCACTAAAGTTACATCTTTTACTTCACCTAACCTAAAAGCATCAAAATATAATTTATCAAGTAGTTGTATTTCGTCTTGTGAATTAAAATACGTTTGATAGCCTATGTTACTATAGTTAAACAAATTATTTGGCTGCTCCATAATCACTTTACTTAAAAATGATTTAGAAGATAACTCCTCATCTATAGAACCAATATCAAATCGACTATCTACAGACACTAAGTTTACGGTTTGTTCTAAAGAATCGTAAGCTCTATAGTTTGCGTACGTTATATCTTGACTCCCACCAATTAATATCGGGATTATATTTTTCTTTAATAAAGCTTCTATAGATGATGCTACGGCAAAACAAGTATCTTTTGGCGTGCTACCTTGTTCTATATTTCCTAAATCGGCTATTTTAGTATGCCAATTACCAGGAAATAATTCATATAGTTTTTCACGAATATATTGTAATTCCTCTCCACAACCTTCATTCTCATTAGCTCCCCTACCATCTTTAACACCTATGACAGCAATATTGACACCCGATAAATCAGGAAATCCATTTTCTAAAGTGTAGGCCTCAATTTTATGCCCTAAAGATGCTGCAGATTGCGACATTAGATGTGCAACCACGGTACTTTTAATAGGTGTAAAAAAATTAAAACTCATCTTTTTTGGGGACTAGGGAATTGGCAATATACTAAACTTTATTTCTTTTTCGCTACTTTCTTTTTAACGACCTTCTTTTTCGCAGTTTTCTTTTTAGGTGTTTTAGCCTCTATTAACTTCACTGCTTCTTCTTTCTTCATCTTCTCGATCTCTGTAGTTTTCGGTAATTCAACTTTAATTTTACCTTTAATCACATTAAAACGACCCCAACGAGCTTTTTCTACTCGAATACCAACATCTTCCCAGTTATGAAGAACTTTATCTATTTCCTTTTGCTTTTTAACCTCAATCAACTCAATAATATCTTCATCTGAAAGATTATCGAAATCGTATTTTTTACTTACGTTGATAAAAATTGAGTTCCATTTTAAGAATGGACCAAAACGACCTACTCCTTTTTGAACTGGTAAATCTTCGTAATGATAAATTGGCGCATCTGCTTTTTGCTTTGCAACAATCAATTCTTCAGCTCTTGGCAAATCTACTTCCATCGGATTTTCGCCTTTATCTAAAGACACGAACATTGCCCCGAATTTAATATACGGTCCAAAACGACCATTAGAAACAATTACTTCTTCATCCTGAAAAGTTCCTAAGTTTTTCGGAAGCAAAAACAATTCTAATGCCTCTTCCATGGTTATTGTACCAAGGTTTTGATCTTTGTTTAAACTTGCAAATTGCTTCTCTTCATCTTCGGGAGCTCCAATTTGTGCTATTGGCCCAAACTTACCTAAACGTACTAAAACTGTTTTTCCTGATTCTGGATGCTTTCCTAAAATACGCTCTCCACTTTCTCTTTCTGCATTTTCCTTAACATCTTCTACGTTTTCATGAAATTTAGTATAGAAACCTTTTATCATTTCTATCCAGTCTTCATCTCCTTCTGAAATATCATCAAAAGAATTTTCAACTCTTGCTGTAAATCCGAAGTCAAGAATATTTGAAAAATTTGCAACTAAGAAATCATTCACAATATTCCCTATATCTGTAGGTACTAATTTGTTTTTATTTGAACCTGTTTTTTCCGTCAACATTTCACTTTCTACAGTTCCTTTAGACAAAATCATTTGTTCGTAGTTTCTCTCTACCCCTTCATTATCACCTTTTTCTACATAACCTCTTCGTTGAACGGTAGAAATTGTTGGTGCATATGTTGATGGTCTACCAATACCTAACTCTTCTAATTGTTTTACTAAAGATGCCTCTGTAAAACGGTAAGGTGCGCTTGTAAAACGCTGTGTTGCGTTTATATATATATATTCTAAGCTTTCACCTGTCTTTAAATTTGGTAGCATTCCTGCCTGCTCTTCTTCTTCGTTATCTGTTCCTTCTAAATATACTTTTAAGAAACCATCAAACTTTATCATTTCACCGTTTGCAGTGAATATCTTTTTATTTCCTGAGTTCTCTATTTTAACGTTGGTGCGCTCTAATTGTGCATCACTCATTTGAGAAGCCAATGTTCTTTTCCATATTAAGTCATACAACCTTGTTTGATCGTACTCACTATTTATAGAGTGTTTTTTCATCTCAGTAGGACGAATTGCTTCATGGGCTTCTTGAGCTCCTTTTGCCTTCGACTTAAAGACACGTTGCTTACTATATTTCTTTCCGTAATAATTACTAATTTCTTCTTCAGCAGCATTTCTTGCGTCTACAGATAAGTTTACACTATCTGTTCTCATATAAGTAATTAAACCGGCTTCATATAAACGCTGTGCTACTTGCATTGTTTTCGCTACAGGAAAACCTAATTTCCTAGAAGCTTCTTGCTGTAGTGTTGATGTTGTAAATGGTGCTGCTGGAGATTTTTTTGCTGGTTTTTTAGTTAAATCAGCTATAGAGAAGTCTGCTTTTGCGCAAGACTTCAAAAAATCTTCTGCTGATTTTTTTGAATCGAAATTCTTCGGAATTGTAGCCTTAAAAGTTTTACCTTCTGTGTTAGAAAACTGAGCAACTACTTTATAATGAGTTTCTGATTTAAAATCAAGAATACTTCGTTCTCTTTCTACAATTAAACGAACTGCTACAGATTGTACCCTCCCTGCAGACAAGCCTCCTTTTACTTTACGCCATAAAACAGGCGATAATTCGTACCCAACAAGCCTATCTAAAACTCTACGCGCTTGTTGTGCGTTTACCATATTATAGTCTATATCTCTTGGATTTTCGACTGCTTTTAAAATGGCATTTTTTGTTATCTCGTGAAAAACAATACGTTTTGTATTGTCATCATTTAATTTTAATTGTTCTTTTAAATGCCAAGCAATTGCTTCACCCTCTCGATCCTCATCACTCGCTAACCAAACAGTTTCTGCTTTTTTTGCTAAAGCTTTTAACTTCTTAACAACGGGCTTCTTATCATCAGAAACAATGTATTTCGGACTAAAATCGCCATCAACATCAATTCCTAATTCTTTCGATGGTAAATCTGCGATATGACCATAGCTAGATTCTACTTGAAAATCTTTACCTAAAAATTTCTCAATTGTTTTTGCCTTTGCAGGTGACTCAACTATAACTAAATTCTTTGCCATATCTCTTTTCAATTATCTCTTTTTACATCAGATATATAATGATGCTTGGAATTTGCAAAAGTAGAATGTTTTTTTTAAAAAAAAACTTTTTGTTGCACTTAAGGTTTAAAATCGGTTATAAATTAACAATAAATTTCTGCCAATTTGTCATAATTTTTATATTTTGGTTGTATCTTTGCCTCCATTTTTAATATGAATATGGAGCACACTGAGAAGGTTATAGATGAAAAAGTACAAGGGCAAGCTCTTGTTACTGAGACGAAAAAAGAGAACACTAAAAAATTATTTATAGAGAGTTACGGTTGTCAAATGAACATGAACGACAGCGAAATTGTAGCTTCTATTTTAGCTGAACAAGGTTTTAACACCACACAAGTTCTAGAAGATGCTGATTTAGTTTTAGTAAATACGTGTTCTATTAGAGAGAAAGCCGAAACTACAATTCGTAAACGTTTACAAAAATACAATGCAGTTAAAAAAGTGAATCCTAATATGAAAGTTGGGGTTTTAGGATGTATGGCCGAACGTTTAAAAGAAAAATTTTTAGAGGAAGAAAAAATCGTTGATTTGGTTGTAGGACCAGATGCATATAGAGATTTACCAAACCTATTAGAGGAGATTGATGCTGGTAGAGATGCTATAAACGTAATTTTATCTAAAGAAGAAACTTATGGTGATGTTGCTCCGGTTCGTTTAAATTCTAACGGGGTTTCTGCCTTTGTATCTATTACTCGTGGTTGCGATAATATGTGTACTTTTTGTGTGGTTCCGTTTACACGTGGTCGCGAAAGAAGTAGAGATCCTAAAAGTGTTTTAGAGGAAATTAAATCGATGCATGATCAAAACTTTAAAGAAATTACTTTACTTGGTCAAAATGTAGATAGCTATTTATGGTATGGTGGTGGATTGAAAAAAGATTTTACTAAAGCTTCTGAAATAGCACAAGCTACTGCTGTAGATTTTGCTCAGTTACTAGACATGTGTGCTACTGAGTTTCCTAAAATGAGGTTCCGTTTTGCAACCTCAAATCCGCAAGACATGAGTTTAGATGTAATTCACACCATGGCAAAACATAAAAACATTTGTAAATACCTTCACCTACCTGTGCAAAGTGGAAGTAATGCAATGTTAAAAGCCATGAACCGTCAACACACTCGTGAAGAATACAAAGAATTGGTTGACAATATCTTTAAAATAATTCCAGAAATGTCTTTATCACAAGATATGATTGTTGGTTTTTGTGGTGAAACAGAAGAAGATCATCAAGATACTTTGGATTTAATGAGGTATGTAAAATACGACTTCGGTTTTATGTTTGCTTACTCTGAACGACCTGGAACATTGGCTGCCAAGAAAATGCCAGATGATGTACCATTTGCCACCAAGAAAAGACGTTTACAAGAAATTATCGATTTACAGCAAGAACACGCTTTATATAGAACACAACAACATTTAGGAAAAACTGAAGAATTCTTAATTGAAGGAACTTCTAAAAAGAACCCGAATGAATGGAAAGCTAGAAATACGCAGAACACCGTATGTGTTTTTCCTAAAGAAAATTATAAATTAGGTGAGTTTGTAATGATAAAAATAGAAGATTGTACTTCGGCTACCTTAAAAGGAACTGTGCTTGGGTATTCAGATAATAATTAATTTTTAGAAAAGAGCAGCAAGAGAAAACATCAACCCTTTTCTCTTATTCTTTTTTCTCTATTCTAAAGAAAAAATATGGAAAACCTACAAGCAATAAAACAACGATTTGGTATTATCGGTAACGATACACAATTAAACCGTGCTATAGAAAAATCTATTCGTGTAGCCCCAACTGATATTTCAGTTTTAGTTACTGGAGAAAGTGGCGTAGGTAAAGAAAGTATTCCTAGAATAATTCACCAATTATCACACAGAAAACACGCTAAATACATTGCTGTTAACTGTGGAGCAATTCCTGAAGGAACGATTGACAGTGAACTTTTCGGTCATGAAAAGGGCGCTTTTACAGGAGCCACTGCTGCTCGTAAAGGGTATTTTGAAGTTGCGGATGGCGGAACCATTTTTTTAGATGAAGTAGGTGAATTACCATTAACAACACAAGTACGTTTATTACGTGTTTTAGAAAATGGTGAGTTTATAAAAGTAGGATCATCACAAGTACAAAAAACTGACGTTCGTATTGTTGCAGCTACCAATGTAAACATGCAACAAGCTATTTCAAAAGAAAAATTTAGAGAAGATTTATATTATCGTTTAAGTACCATTGAAATCGACTTACCTGCTTTACGCGACCGTAATGAAGATATTCACTTGCTTTTTAGAAAATTTGCTTCTGATTTTGCTCAAAAGTACCGAATGCCAACAATTCGCTTAGATGATAATGCTACAAAAGTATTGTTAAACTATCGTTTTCCTGGTAACATTCGTCAGTTAAGAAACTTAGCCGAACAAATTTCTGTTGTAGAAGAAAGTCGTTTAATTACTGCCGAAAAACTAGTGCAATACCTTCCAAAGAACAATGGAAACCTTCCTGCAGTAATCGGTAAACAATCTAGCAATTCTGATTTTGCGAACGAACGAGATATTATGTATAAAATCTTGTTTGATATGCGTAACGACATTAACGATCTAAAAAAATTAACTTTAGATTTAATGCAAAACGGAGACGCTGAACAAGTGAAAGAAGAAAATCACGGATTAATAGAACGTATTTATCAAGAAACAGAAAAACCAGAAGATCATAACTTCGAGGTTGTTAAAATTCCGCAATCATCATCTTCTACTCAAAATAATTATGAGTATGCTGAAACAATTGAGGAAGACGAAAACTTATCATTACAAGAAAAAGAAATTGAAATGATTCGAAAATCGTTAGAAAAAAACAGCAACAAACGTAAGTTAGCTGCAAAAGAATTAGGTATTTCTGAACGAACTTTATACCGAAAAATAAAACAATACGATTTATAAAATATTCGTTAAAATTATACTCTTTGAATTGTTTACTTTTGATTTTATGAAAAAACTTTTTTACAATATTCTTTTTATTACCACATCAATTATATTAATAAGTTGTGGCGCCTATTCATTTACTGGAGGAAATACCGGTAATGCTAAAACCATTCAGATTGATTTCTTTCCGAATCAGGCTCCTTTAATAGAACCAACCTTAAGTCAGGAATTTACACAAAATCTTCGCGATTTATTTACACGTCAAACAAATTTAACCTTAGTTAACTCTAACGGAGACTTGCATTTTTCTGGAGAAATAACCGATTATCGAATTACACCGATGAGTGCTACCGCAAATCAAACTGCAGCACAAAATCGATTAACAATTTCTGTAAATGTTATCTATGAAAACAAGTTAGAAGAAAAAGATAATTTCGAAAAACGTTTTTCTTTTTACTACGATTACGGAGCTACACAACAACTGTCTGGCGGTGTATTAGATACTGCTTTAAAAGAAATTTTAGAAAGAATCACACAAGATATTTTCAATGCATCTGTTGCTAAGTGGTAAATAATTGGATAAAAAAATACATACATGTTCTAAAGAAGCCAAGTGCTATTTCGCAAGAAATTAGTACTGAGCTTAAAAATGTTATCCAACAATATCCTTATTTTCAATCAGCAAGAACTTTAGAGTTAAAAACTTTAAAAAATAAAGACAGTTTTAAATACAATAACGAATTAAAAATAACAGCAGCTTACACCACAGATCGTAGTGTTTTATTTGATTTTATCACCTCTAAGTCTTTTAAAGAAATTTCGAATCTGAAAGAGAAAAAAGCGAGTTTAAAAGAAATCCTTCTTCCTAATAAAAAAGAAACTACAAATATTGAGAAAGATTTAGCTATAGGTAAACCTTTAGCTTTTACTAAAAGTGAATCATTTTCATTTAATCAATGGCTACAACTCTCTTCTAAAAATGTAATAACAAGAGATGCTATTTCAAGCAAAAAAGAGGTTATTACCCCTATAAACCTAGAAAAAAACGCAATTATTGATCGTTTTATTGAGAAATCACCTAAAATATCTCGTCCAAGTAAAACAAACCCATCGGAGATTAAAACCACTTTAAGTAAGCAAAATTCTCAATTAGCAACCGAAACACTAGCCAAGGTTTATCTAGAACAAAAAAAATATGAAAGCGCAATACAAGCTTATAAAATATTAAGTTTGAAATATCCAGAAAAAAGTGGTTTCTTTGCAGACCAAATTAAGAGAATACAAATTTTACAAAAAAATAAATAATGACTACGTATACTTTACTTTTAGTTTTAATATTGATTGTTGCAATAGCATTAATCTTAATCGTAATGGTTCAAAACCCTAAAGGTGGCGGATTATCTTCTTCTTTTGGAGGTGGTGGTGCTCAGAACATTGGTGGAGTACAAAACACTAATAGTTTTTTAGACAGAACTACATGGACTTTAGCAATTACAATGTTTGCTTTAATTTTACTAGCTAACTTCGCTATTCCTAGAGGAAATTCAGCAGATGCTCCTCAATTAGATAGTACTTTAGAAAATGTAGAAACTACAGCTCCTGTTGCAGCTCCTACAACAAACGATACTACAAAAGATAGTGTAAACTAATCTTAACAACATATAATATCAAATGCCAACGTAATGACACGTTGGCATTTTTTTTGCACATATTTTTCGTTGATTTAGAAAAAGTGGCATATAATTTTTAATGGCATAATTTCTGACTATTTTTAACCAATAATAACAACTACTTAATCATAACTTACATAAAAATGGGATTAAATATTAAACCTTTAGCAGATAGAGTTCTTATAGAACCAGCTGCTGCAGAAACCAAGACAGCATCAGGACTTATTATTCCTGATAACGCCAAGGAAAAACCACAAAAAGGTACTGTTGTCGCCATAGGAAATGGAACCAAAGATGAACCTTTAACGGTAAAAATTGGTGATACTGTTTTATACGGAAAGTATGCAGGTACAGAATTAAAACATGAAGGAAGTGATTATTTAATTATGAGAGAAAGCGACATTTTCGCTATCATATAATTTATTCACTCACCTAATAATTAATAAAAAAATAGATCATAAAATGGCAAAAGATATAAAATTTGATGTAGACGCTCGTGACGGTTTAAAACGTGGAGTAGATGCATTAGCAAATGCAGTAAAAGTAACTCTAGGTCCTAAAGGAAGAAATGTAATTATTTCTAAATCTTTCGGTGCACCACATGTAACTAAAGATGGTGTTACTGTTGCAAAAGAAATTGAGTTAGAAGATTCTTTAGAGAATATGGGAGCTCAAATGGTAAAAGAAGTTGCTTCTAAAACTAACGATTTAGCTGGTGATGGAACTACAACCGCAACCGTATTAGCACAAGCTATTGTTAAAGAAGGTTTAAAAAACGTTGCTGCAGGTGCAAATCCTATGGATTTAAAACGTGGTATTGACAAAGCTGTTACTGCAATTACTGAGGATTTAGCAAAGCAATCTCAAGAAGTTGGTAACTCATCAGAAAAAATACAACAAGTTGCTTCAATCTCGGCAAACAACGATAAAGTTATTGGTGATTTAATCGCTACCGCTTTCGGTAAAGTTGGTAAAGAAGGTGTTATTACTGTTGAAGAAGCTAAAGGAATGGAGACTTATGTTGACGTTGTGGAAGGAATGCAATTCGACCGTGGATATTTATCTCCATACTTTGTAACTGATGCTGATAAAATGGTGGCTACTTTAGAGAATCCTTACATCTTATTATTTGATAAAAAGATCTCTAACTTACAAGAAATTCTACCAATATTAGAACCTGTTTCTCAATCTGGAAGACCTTTATTAATTATTGCTGAAGATGTTGACGGACAAGCATTGGCTACTTTAGTTGTTAATAAATTACGTGGTGGTTTAAAAATTGCTGCTGTAAAGGCTCCTGGATTTGGTGATCGTAGAAAAGCAATGTTAGAAGATATTTCTATATTAACTGGTGGAACTGTTATTTCTGAAGAAAGAGGTTTTTCTTTAGAAAACGCTACTTTAGATCTATTAGGAACTGCTGAAACAGTAACTATCGATAAAGACAATACTACTATTGTTAACGGTGCTGGTAATGAAGAGCTAATTAAAGGTCGTGTAAACCAAATTAAAGCACAAATTGAAACTACTACTTCTGATTACGATCGTGAGAAATTACAAGAGCGCTTAGCGAAGTTAGCTGGTGGAGTTGCTGTTTTATATGTTGGAGCTGCTTCTGAAGTAGAAATGAAAGAAAAGAAAGATCGTGTGGATGATGCTTTACATGCAACTCGTGCTGCTGTAGAAGAAGGTATTGTTGCTGGTGGTGGTGTTGCTTTAGTACGTGCTAAAAAAGTATTAGAAGCTTTAGCTACTGAAAACTTAGACGAAACTACAGGTGTACAAATCGTTAACAAAGCTATTGAAGCGCCTTTAAGAACAATTGTTGAAAATGCTGGTGGCGAAGGATCTGTTGTTATTAATAAAGTGCTAGAGGGTAAAAAAGATTTTGGTTACGATGCTAAAGCTGAAGTATATGTTGATATGCTAGAAGCTGGAATTATTGATCCTAAAAAAGTTACTCGTGTAGCGTTAGAAAATGCAGCTTCTGTTGCTGGTATGATTTTAACGACCGAATGTGCTTTAATAGATATTAAAGAAGATGCTCCTGCAATGCCTCCAATGGGTGGTGGGATGCCTGGAATGATGTAATGGCGAGTCGCCATAGACAATAAAAAAAGCCTCGATAATTAATTATCGAGGCTTTTTATTTTTTATAAAATTTTACACTGTTACTAATTTAAATCTTACGTTCTACAACATAATCAATCATTTGTTGCAGTGAGCTTTTGTATGCTGATTCCGGAAAGTTATTTAATATTGCTAATGCCTTATTTTTATAACTATGCATTTTAGTTGTTGCATACTCTAAGCCGCCATTCGTGTTTACAAAAGCTATAACTTCTTTTACACGTTTTTTATTAGTGTTATGCTTTTTTACAGAGTTTATCAACCAAGATTTTTCTTTTTTAGAACAGTTGTTTAAAGTGTAAATTAAAGGAAGGGTCATCTTCTGCTCCTTTATATCAATACCTGTAGGTTTTCCTATTTTATCTTCAGTATAATCAAATAAATCATCTTTAATTTGAAAAGCAATTCCAATATACTCTCCAAACTTTCGCATTTGCTGCACAACATCATTACTTGCTCCTACTGATGCCGCTCCAATACCACAACAAGCAGCAATTAAAGTTGCTGTTTTCTGTCTGATAATTTCAAAATAAATTTCCTCGGTAATATTTAGTTTTCGTGCTTTTTCTATCTGTAGTAATTCACCTTCACTCATTTCACGCACTGCGATAGAAATCAGTTTAAGAATATCAAAATCTTCATTATCAATCGACAATAATAAACCTTTTGATAATAAAAAATCACCTACTAAAACGGCTATTTTATTTTTCCAAAGTGCATTTACAGAGAAGAATCCACGGCGACGATTACTATCATCTACAACATCATCATGTACTAAAGTTGCGGTATGAATTAACTCAACTACAGAAGCTCCTCGATAAGTTCGTTCGTCAAAACCACCATCAGAAACCATTTTAGCTACTAAAAAAACAAACATCGGTCGCATTTGTTTTCCTTTTCGACGAACAATATAATACGTAATTCTATTTAATAAGGGAACTTTTGATAACATCGAATCTTTGAACTTAGTTTCAAAGAGTTCCATTTCATTTTTAATAGGAAGTTTAATTTGTTCTACTGGCTTCATTGTTTATCAAAAGTAAGATTTTTTTTAGTTTTCAATAGCTCTAATTCTTTTTAATCTAGCCCAAGCTAATTTATGCCTTCTTTTGTAAAAAGACATAGTTCCTCTGTCTAATCCGTAATAAAATAAACAAATTCCCGAAGGCGGGTTTCCACTTGGCAAAAACTCAAAAGTATTAAACGCAATTTTTGGCCAAGACCAAGTATTTAATGAGGTTCCTATAAGTTCTGCATACACAACTACAACATACATTGTTAAATAAAACAATTTTTCTTTAGGATACTTTCGTAATGAATAGAAAACCAGAAGTGTCATAACAAAGCCAAAGACATCTTTTTTAAATACTAAAAAAACGAATGCATATACAGCTATGAAGATGGTTAGAAAAAGGTTTATTTTTTTTGCATTTAATTTTACTTTAGATTTTTTTGAAAAGCTATATACTCCTAAAAACACTAACGCATGTCCAAAAGGAATATAATGTGGTACATTATACAACCTGTATGAATACATCCCTAAAATTAATGAAAAAAAGTATTCTCCAATTACGCCAATAAATAATGCATAAATAAGTTGTTCTCTAGTTCTTGATGTGCCTTTATAATAACAATAAATAAAAACTAAAATTACACAGACAGTATTAATCCATTGAGAGTGTTCAAAATAATTTTTTGAAAAATAACCACTATCAAAAAACAACCCTAAGAAAAGGATAAAAAGAATCCAGCCCAAAGACTGGAACGTTTGACCTAATAGGGTTTTTGAATTCATTACGATTTATTAGCTAATTGTCCACAAGCTGCATCGATATCTTTTCCGCGAGAGCGACGAACATTTACCGTAATATCATGCATTTCTAAGTTCGATATATAATTGTTGATTGCTTCTGGGCTAGCTTGTTGAAACTCTCCATCGTCAATAGGGTTATATTCTATTAAATTAACCTTACAAGGAACGTATTTGCAAAACTGAATTAAGGCATTAATATCCTCTCTTTTATCGTTAATTCCTCCCCAAACTACATATTCGTACGTAATCATTCTCTCGGTTTTCTCGTACCAATACTCTAACGCTTCTTTTAAGTCTTTTAAAGGAAAAGTAGCATTAAACGGCATGATAGACGTACGAACTTCATCAATAGCTGAATGCAATGAAACAGCTAAGTTAAACTTCACCTCATCATCTGCCATTTTTTTAATTATTTTAGGAACGCCTGATGTAGAAACTGTAATACGTTTAGGAGACATTCCTAAACCTTCTGGAGACGTAATTTTATCGATTGATTTAATTACATTATTGTAATTCATCAATGGCTCTCCCATTCCCATAAAAACAATATTAGATAGTTTTCTATCATAATACAATAGGCTTTCTTTGTTAATGGCTGCTACTTGATCGTAAATTTCATCTGGATTTAAGTTTCGCATTCTTTTTAAACGCGATGTTGCGCAGAAACGACAATCTAAACTACAACCAACTTGGCTAGAAACACAAGCAGTTGTTCGTGTTTTTGTTGGTATTAAAACAGATTCGACCACTAAACCATCGTGTAAACGAACTGCATTTTTTACAGTACCGTCTTTACTACGTTGCATATTATCAACCTGAATATGGTTGATAACAAAATTTTCGTCTAGCATTTTACGAGTGTCTTTCGATAAATTGGTCATATCATCAAACGAATGTGCCGATTTGCTCCATAACCATTCATATATCTGATTACCCCGAAATGCTTTATCTCCGTTTGCTACAAAAAAATCACGTAATTGTTCTTTTGATAATGCGCGTATGTCTTTTTTCTTAACTTCCATTGGGTGCAAAAATACATAAAACCTCACAAGTAATCTTGTGAGGTTTTATAATTCATTTAAATCTATACTATTATAAAATCAACATCGCATCTCCGTACGAGTGAAATTTATATTTTTCTTTAATTGCTTCTTGGTATGCTTCCATCATAAAATCGTGTCCTGCAAAGGCAGAAACAGTCATCATTAATGTTGATTTTGGTGTATGAAAGTTTGTAATCATACAGTTTGCAACACTAAAATCAAATGGAGGAAAAATAAATTTATTTGTCCAACCGTCAAATTCCTTTAACTTACGCTTAGATGTAATTGCAGATTCTGTTGCTCTCATTACAGTTGTACCAACAGCACAAACTCTTTTCTTTTTATCTAAAGCACTGTTAACCATATCTGCAGTGGCTTGCGTTACATTAATCTTTTCAGAGTCCATTTTATGCTTCGATAAATCTTCTACCTCAACAGGATTAAAAGTACCTAAACCTACATGTAACGTAGTTTCTGCAAAATCTACTCCTTTAATTTCTAAACGCTTCATTAAATGTTTAGAAAAATGTAAACCTGCTGCTGGTGCTGCCACAGCTCCTTCATGCTTTGCGTAGATTGTTTGGTAACGATCTTCATCTGTCGCCTCTACCTCACGCTTTATATATTTAGGCAATGGTGTTTCCCCTAACTTTACTAATTTTTCTCTAAACTCTTCGTAAGGTCCGTCGTATAAGAAACGTAAAGTTCTACCTCTTGATGTTGTATTATCAATAACCTCAGCTACTAAACTTTCGTCATCACCAAAAAACAATTTGTTTCCGATTCTTATTTTTCTTGCTGGATCTACTAATACATCCCACAAACGGTTTTCAGCATTTAACTCACGTAATAAAAACACTTCAATACGAGCTCCAGTTTTTTCTTTATTCCCGTACATACGAGCAGGAAAAACCTTTGTATTGTTTAGCATCATTACATCTCCTTCATCAAAATAATTGATTAAATCTTTAAATAATTTATGTTCAATTTTTTGAGTATCTCTGTGTAACACCATTAAACGTGCTTCATCTCTATGCTCTGATGGATATTCTGCTAATAATTCATCTGGTAATTCAAAACTAAAATTCGATAACTTCATAAATCTTTTTTTCGTATGTGCAAATATACGATTTGGACATAGGCCTTGTCAAGTGATTCTCCTTTTATTTTCCTTTAATCGTTTCTATTCCTACTTGTTGCATATCTTTCCAAAAATTACGATACGATTTCGTTACCACTTCGGCTTCTAAAATAACAATTGATATCTTTAATGCTAACGGTGCAAATGCCATTGCCATTCTATGATCGTTATAAGTAGCAATCTCAATATTTTTTTTAATTTCTTCGGATGTTTTTAAGTGCAAACTTTCGTTGGTTACAGATATATCTCCACCTAACTTCGTTAATTCTTCTTTTAAAGCCTCTAACCGATCGGTTTCTTTTATTTTTAAGGTGTGTAAGCCTGATAAATCACAAGCAATTCCTAATCCAAAACAAGTTACTGCAATTGTTTGAGCAATATCTGGCGCATTTTTCAAATTCTCCGTTAAAATGGCTGTATTATGTAGTGCTTCTTTCGTTAAAACAATGGTATTTTCTTGAAACGTAGTTACAACTCCAAAATGATTATAAATTCTTGCTAAGCAATTATCTCCTTGTAAACTATCTTTTTTATAGGCTGATAATTTTACAGACGATCCTATTTCACTCAATGCAATTAACGAATAAAAATAAGAAGCAGAACTCCAATCTGATTCTACTACGATATCTTGAGTAGAAACTTCAGATTGGTTTATAATAGTAATAATATTCCCTTCAAAACTTGCAGAAACACCTATTTGATGTAACAAGGTTAATGTCATTTTTATATACGGAACAGAAGTAATATTTCCTTTCAATTCAATTGTTAATCCGTTTTTTAAACTCGGTGCAATTAACATTAAAGCAGAAATATACTGACTACTTACATTACCATTAATAGCAACTTTAGCTATCAATAATTCTTTCCCTGTAATTTTTATTGGCGGATAGCTGTCTTTTTCTAAATACTCAATATCAGCTCCTAAATCGCGCAGCGCATCTACCAAAATTTTGATTGGTCGATTATGCATTCTCTCGGATCCTTGTAAAACTTTCACAGCATCTTTTTTACTTGCAAAAAAAGCAGTTAAAAAACGCATTGCAGTACCTGCATGACCAATATCTGCAATTTCATTTTCTGACGACAACGCTTCTTGTAAATGATGTGTATCATCAGAATCTGATAAATTATGAATTGTAATATTCGGATATAATTGTTGTAAAATTAATAACCTGTTAGATTCACTTTTTGAACCCGAAATAGTTATTTCGGTATTAATTTTAGTACCTTTTTTTGTTGCTAATTGTAAGTTCATTTATTTAGACTTCCTTATTTTATATCGATTGAAAATCGACTTTTGATATTGAATTTAACATTCATACTATTTATTTTCCCAAGCATTATTCCAGCCTTTTCTTACAGCATGAAAAATTCTAAAAAAGAAACCAAAAACGAAAGCTTGAATTAAAATTCTTCTCCAATCGAAAGCTATTCCTTCAAATAGCAAACTTGCAATAAAATTGGTGATAGCAAACATTAAAAACAATACTGGAACGTAAATTAACACATATTTAATTAATGATACTTTGTGAATCAATTCCGTTTCTTCGTTAATATTTTTATTTAATTTATCTTCTAGCTTCTCTAAACCCATTATCTATTTTGTTCTTTTATTTACCACATATATGGCATAAAAAATACTAACAGTTACTTTGGTTAACCAAAAACGTTTCCATTTTCCTTCTGAAAAATTAATAGTATGTACAGTTTCAAAATCCGCAGAAAACAAAGCGCCTCCACTATTTACTAATAATGAAAATATTGCGACAACCACTAAAAAAGGAATACCCACTTTAAGTACATTAATCCAAAAAGATCCTTTTTGTATATTTTTAATAAGACTCATCTATTTTAATTTTTCGTTGTTGTGATGACGATCGTGATCACGTTTTGTTTTTATATCTAATTTTTTATCGAAAGCTTCCTGAAGGTTTATGCCTGTTTGATTTGCCAAACACAAAACTACAAACATCACATCTGCTAACTCTTCTCCTAAATCTTTATTTTTATCGCTCTCTTTTTCACTTTGTTCTCCGTAACGGCGCGCAATAATTCTTGCTACTTCTCCTACTTCTTCTGTTAATTGTGCCATGTTTGTTAATTCATTAAAATAACGAACTCCATGATTTTTAATCCAATTATCAACTTCTTTTTGAGCGTCTTGTATATTCATTTTTACTTCAGAGTTTAAAATTCAAATATAAATATTTCTTTTGGGCTAATTAATTCGCCAAGGCGGATTTTTTCTATTCTTTCCTGCTTTAACTTAATTTAATCCTTCTAACTTTTCTTTTTTTACAACGCTGCTTAACATCAATAAGAAAAACAACCCTATTACCGACATAAAAGTAATAATCCACCATGTTTTATCAAATCCCAAAGCAGCTACTAATTGCATTCCTGAATTATGTCCAAAAATATGTGCCAAAGAAAAAGCAATACTATAATATGCCATATATTCTCCTTGATTTCCCTTTTTTGCACGCTCCATTACAAAAGCATTAGAAAACGGGAAAGCAATCATTTCGCCAATAGTCATAAATAACATTCCTATTACTAAAATACCAATCCAACCTGTTAAGTTTAGTACTAAAAAACTTATCCCTGTTAAAAATAAACCTACAAACATTAAGCGTTCTTTTGAATACTTACTTTCTTCTAACCACTTAATTAATGGCATTTCCAATAAAAAGATTAAAAAACCATTCATTCCCATTAACAAACCAATCTCTAACTCAGATAAATCATGAACGTTTTCATAATACAATGGCATTGTTGAAAAGTATTGTAAAAACACAAATCCGAAGATAAACATCGCTACAAAAAACACCCAAAAAGCCTTGTCAGAAAATACCGAAACCGGATTATCAACTTTCACCTCATCTAAAACTTTTGCCTTTTTAGGATTCAACACTTTTATAAGTAATAACGTTGCTAGAATACACGTAATACCATCAACCCAAAACAAACCACTATAACTTAAAGTAGTAATTATAATTCCGCCAACTGCTGGCCCTGCAGAAAAACCTAAGTTAATTGCCAAACGGATTAAAGTTACCGAACGTGTTTTATTTTCTGGCTTACTGTAAGCACTTAAAGCTACAAACATTGCGGGCCTAAAAGCATCAGCTACTAACATCACCAAAAAGATACCAATACAAAAACCGTAAAATGTAGTTACAAACTGCAAGGCTAAAAACATTAAACCGGTTAAAAACAAACTTGTTTTCATTACTTTGTACGAACCTATTTTATCAGTTAGCTTTCCTCCTAGCCAAGATCCTAATACAGAACCTAAACCAAAACAACTCATAATCCAAGCTACATCTTTTAGTGTGAAGTCTAAATCTTTGGTTAAATACAATGATAAAAACGGAATTACCATCGTACCTGCTCTATTTATTAGTGTAATTAGAGCAAGCCACCAAACTTCGGTTGAAAGCCCTTTAAACGTCTCTAAATAATTAAAATATAGTTTTTTCATACTGTTTGGTTTAGTAGTTATTGGTGCTCTTAAAAACAAAAAAATCCGACTGTGAAGTCGGACTTTTTATAATTGATATATTTTATATTTGAATAATTATAATACATAAGTAGCCCGACATGTTCCGTATCTCACGGTCCATTTACATTGCTTATATGTATTAAAAATTGCCATTTTAGTATTAATTGAAACGTAAAACTATAAAAAAAAGAAATAGGTTTTACAAAACACTATTTTAAAACCTTATTTCATATTGATTCTAAATAAATTACTCTTAATTACTTGTTCGTTTCAAAGTAGTTCTCGACTCCACTCGAACTGACAACTATTATAAATTTATTCTTATTGAATTTTATACAAAATAGGTTTACTTGGAGTTGCATCATTTTCAAAAGGGGCAATCATTAAATTTAAAAAATATGCTCCGTCTTTTATTGATTCTTTTACATAGATAAATTCTGTAATAGTTGCATCAAAACGAATTTCATTTGCGGTATTCCAAAAAGCATTGTGCGCTAATAATTTACCTTCATCTTTTTCTTTATCTACCGAAGGTAAATCTATTAATAAATGCTTCACTCCTATTTCTTTTAAATAAGCAGCGGCTGCTTCTAATAAGTAAGGCGGGTTTGTATTTGAATAACGAGTGCTTGTTTTTTTATCAGAATTTGGGAATGTTCTAATAACAATGGCTTCTCTTACTTTATTTTTTAAAATTGCTTGTAATTGTTCTTTTGTAATTACAAAATCTCCATCCTCTAACTCCTTTGGTGTAACTGTAATAACCTCAGCTAAAAAAAGAATTTATTTAGGTTTTTATTTACTGAATGTACTTTTTCTGTAATATGCCCAACACACTCGGTATGTGTTATGTGCGCATGCGGATTAAAAGAAATATTGTTAAAATTAACATCTGCTCCTTTAGAAACACTACCTATCCAATCACCTTCTTTTACTGGCTTAATTTCTGGTTCACCAACATACCATGCATTTATATTTTCTTTTAAAACATCTATTGAAATAGAAATATCTAAAGGTTTTGATAAATCTATTTTATGTTTTTCTGAATTGTAAGTTATCTCTGCAATCATGTTTTTATTATTTAATTATAAATAATTCTGAAGCTAAACCGTCTGCCAAAAACTTTCCTTTTGGTGTTGTTTTTAATACCCTGTCGTCATTACGAGGAGATAACGACGAAGTAATCTGATTAAAACCTAAAGATTGCTCCGTTTCTCTCGCAATGACGAGTAAACCTTCATCTATAAACTTTTTTGACGAGATTAATAATTGCTCTTTAAAATCTTCATCAATTTTATTTAACGATACGCCCCAAATAGTTCGTAAGCCTGTCATTAAATATTCGTTAAACTGATCTTCTTTTGATAATTCTTCTACTTCATTCGGAAGATTACCTTGCTGAAGTTCCTTTATATATTTTGCGTTATTAGCGACATTCCAACTACGATGCGTTTTACTAAACGAATGCGCAGACGGACCGATACCAATATATTTTTTACCCAACCAATAACTTGTGTTGTGTTTCGAAAAGTAATCCGCTTTTCCGAAATTTGAAATTTCGTAATGTATAAATCCGTTTTTAGCTGTTTCTGCTACTAAAATATCAAAATGTTCTTTTGCTACCGTTTCATCAGGTGCTGGATATTTTCCTTGACTAATAAAACTAGCCATTGCTGTTTTTGGCTCAACTGTTAATGCGTAGCTTGAGATATGATTCACGCCAAAACCGAACGCTATTTGTAAATTCTCTTTCCATCGTTCGTTACTCATATTCGGAACACCGTAAATTAAATCGACCGTAATATTATCAAAATGGCGGGTCGCCATAGATAAACATTCTTTTGCCTCTTTAGCCTTATGCGCACGATTCATACTTTTTAAATCTTCTTCAAAAAAAGATTGCACGCCAATACTTAATCTGTTTATAGGTGATTCTGCTAATTCTAAAATTTTTTCTTCGGATAAATCATCCGGATTGGCCTCTAAAGTAATCTCAGGGTTTTCAATTACCTTATAATTCTGATGAATTGCTTTTAATAAGGTTTCTATTTCTTCTTTCGATAATAACGACGGAGTTCCGCCACCAAAATAAATAGTTTCTATCGTTTCGTTTGCTAATTCTTCTTTTCTGATTTCAAGCTCTTTTACCATAAACGAAACTAGTTCGTCTTTCTTTTGTAAAGAAGTAGAGAAATGAAAATCGCAATAAAAACATGCTTGCTTGCAAAACGGTATATGTATATAAATTCCTGCCAAATTAAATTACTTTTTAACTCGTTTTTCGTTTTGCTTCACAAAACTTGCCCAACCAGTATAATTTTTACCACCTACAACCCTTCCTGAATTATAATGATGACAAACCGCTGCGGCTAAACCATCAGTTGCATCTAAATTTTTAGGTAAGGTCTTTAAATTCAATAAGGATTTTAGCATTAAAGCAACTTGCTCTTTACTCGATTTTCCGTTACCTGTAATTGCCATTTTAATTTTTAGTGGTGCATATTCTGTTACTGGTATTTCACGTGACAATGCAGCAGCCATCGCAACTCCTTGTGCGCGTCCAAGCTTTAACATCGATTGTACATTTTTACCAAAAAAAGGTGCTTCTAAAGCTACTTCATCAGGTTTATACGTATCTATCAATTCAATTGTACGTTCAAAAATTAACTTTAGTTTTAAATAATGATCGTCGTATTTTTTTAAAATTAACTCATTCATTTGAACGAATTCCATTTTTTTTCCCACCACTTTTATAATTCCGAATCCCATGATAGAAGTTCCGGGGTCAATTCCTAAAATAATTTTCTCTGTCTTCAAATTTTAATTTCTATAAAGCTAAACTAATCAATTAAATAATGATTTTATTAAGTATGGTATAATTCATAAAAACTACTAAGTTTTCAATAGTTAAAAACCTAAACACATATTTTTACCTATGCTGTTTACTCTTGTCATTCCCGAGAAATCGGGAATCTAAACTAATCTTTCAAAAAGTTATCAAACCAATCGCTAGAAAGGTCTTCCCACTTTTTATTTTCCTTTTCTATCAATTCAACTTTCCAATTTCGATTCCATTTTTTTAGTTGTTTCTCTCTTGATATCGCTTCTTCTATGCTTTGAAACATTTAAAATACATCAGTCTATTTACATTATATTTTTGTGTAAAACCTTTTTCAGCACCCTTTTTGTGTTCAAATACTCTTCGTTGTAAATCATTTGTTACACCAATATATAAAGTACCTCTTATCTTACTTGCTAAAATATAGACATAATATTGATGATTTGTTTTCATTTATTTACACGCTATAGATTCCCGATTTCTCGGGAATGACAAATAAAAAATATTTTTAGTGCTATTAATTACTAAGATAGTATTTAAAAAAAACTATCAATATTAATTTACCCCAAGAACTCTATTAAACAGGAATATTTATATAATGATCAACATTAAAAAACAGCATTAAAACTTCTTTAATAGATTACTGAACTTCTAAAGAAGTAAACTTAAATGTATTTCCGTCAAACAATCCTTTATCAGATAATTTTAATGCCGGTATTACCAACAATGCCATAAAAGACAAACTCATATAAGGTGCTCGTAATTTACTTCCCATTTGTTTTGCCATTGCATCTAATTCTGCATACGCTTTACCTATTTCTTCTGCGGGTTTATCAGACATGATTCCCGCTACAGGTAATGAAACTATTTTTTCTTCGGATGCCGTTACTGCACAAACTCCACCTTTATTAGCTATCAATAAATTTACGGCCTTACATATAGCTTCATCAGAAACACCAACTGCTATAATGTTATGAGAATCGTGCCCAACTGAACTAGCTATTGCTCCTTCTTTTAATCCGAAGTTTTTTATAAATGCGATTGATGGCTCAGCATTTTTATAACGATTTACAACCGTCATTTTTAATACATCAGTTTCTGTGTTAGAAACTAAATTACCCTCTTTTATCAAAGCATCAGCTTCAACTTCATTGGTTACTAGTTCACCATCTAGTGCTTCAATAACTCTAATTTTTGTTGCGGTAGATTTAAATTCAAAATCAACTACCTCCTTTTTATCTGTATTAAAATTATTCAACACTTCGAAAGGAACTGACTTTACAAACGACTTTCCGTTTTCAGCAATCAACTCTCCGTTAATATAGGTTTGTAAAACATTAAAACTTTTTAAATCTTTAACTACAATAAAATCCGCATCATCCCCTTGTTCTAACAAACCAACATCTAAATTATAGTGTTTTACAGGATTTATACAAGCTGCCTGTAAAACTTTAAAAACATCAATGCCTTTTGCTACCGCACGCTCACATAACTCATTCAAATGACCTACTAATAAATCATCTGGATGTTTATCATCAGAGCAAAACATCATATTTTCGAAATGCTCAGGTAATAAATCAATCAATGCTTCGAAATTTTTCGCAGCACTTCCTTCACGAATAATTACTTTCATTCCTTTCTGAAGCTTTTCTAAAGCTTCATCATAACTAAAACATTCGTGGTCGGTAGAAATTCCTGCCGATATATATTTTGTAACATCATCACCTCTTAAACCTGGCGCATGACCGTCAATAGGTTTATTATTATTTTTTGCATGCTGAATCTTTTTTAAAACCTCTTCATCATCAAACAAAACCCCAGGATAATTCATCATTTCTGCTAAATATTTGATATCAGGATTTTCTAGCATCAATTTAATATCCTCAGAATCGATAATTGCGCCTGCACTTTCAAAAGATGTTGCGGGTACACAACTTGGTGCACCAAAATTAAATTTTAACGGAACTTTCTTTCCGTTTTCAATCATAAAATCTACTCCTTTTACCCCTAAAACATTTGCTATTTCATGCGGATCAGAAACAGTGGCAACCGTACCATGAACAACTGCTATTTTAGCAAATTCTGAAGGTACTAACATTGAACTCTCAATATGAATATGTGCATCTACAAAACCAGGAATAATATAATTCTCTACAGCGTTATTTTTTTCCCTTACTGCTGTTATTTTTCCGTTTTCAACCTCAACTTCTCCTTTGTAGATTCGTTTGTTTTGTATGTCAACTATATTTCCTTGTACAATCATGCTATTAGTTTTAAAGCTACAAAAATAGGTAGTATTTACGCATAAAAAAAGCATCCTTTCGGATGCTTTTAATTATTTATTTTTTAACATTTGGTGGTCCTCCTGCTAAAATTTCAGCGTTTGCATTTTCTTCAAACTTCTTAAAGTTTTCTCTAAATGAATCTGCTAATTTGTGTGCTGTTTTATAATACTCTTCATCATTATCCCAAGCTTTTCTTTGGCTTAACATTTCAGAAGGCACTCCTGGACATTGTCTTGGTTGTGCTAAACCAAATACTGAATGTGTGTGGTAATTTTCTTCGTTTACATCTCCTAAAGCTCCGCTTAATGCTGCATTAATCATAGCACGCGTGTACTTTAATTTCATTCTGTGACCAATACCGTAAGGACCTGCTGTCCATCCAGTATTTACCAACCAAACATTTACATCTGACTCCTTCATTTTTTCGCTTAACATTTCTGCATAACGAGTTGGGTGTAACGGCATAAATGGTGCGCCGAAACAAGCTGAAAAACTTGGTAATGGCTCTGTAACACCTGCTTCTGTACCTGCAACTTTAGCTGTATAACCAGAAATAAAGTGATATGCTGCTTGACCTGGTGTTAACCTAGATATTGGAGGCAATACTCCGAAAGCATCTGCAGTTAAGAAAAATATATTTTTAGGATTTTTTCCTGTTGATGGCGTTTGAATATTTTCGATATGATGTATCGGATAACTTACACGTGTATTTTGTGTAATTGACGTGTCATGAAAATCTACATTTCCTTCAGCATCCATTACAACGTTTTCTAGGATTGCTCCTCTTTTAATCGCTGCGTGAATTTCTGGCTCTTTATCTTTAGATAAGTCGATTACTTTTGCGTAACAACCACCTTCAAAATTAAAAACAGTGTTTTCAGAAGTCCAACCATGTTCGTCATCACCAATCAAACTACGTTTTGGATCTGTAGATAAAGTTGTTTTCCCTGTACCTGACAATCCAAAGAAAATAGCTGTATCACCTTTTTCACCAACGTTTGCAGAGCAGTGCATTGGTAACGTATTTTTAAATACCGGTAAGATAAAGTTTAATGCAGAAAAAATTCCTTTTTTAATTTCACCAGTATAACCGGTTCCACCTATTAAAGCAACCTTTCTTTCGAAGTTTAAAATAGCAAAATTGTGTTGACGAGTTCCATCAACTGCTGGATCTGCCATAAAACCTGGTGCATTAATTACAGTCCACTCAGGAGAAAAATCTTTTAATTCTTCCTCAGTTGGACGTAAAAACATGTTGTGAGCAAACATGTTACTCCAAGGATATTCGTTTACAACTCTAATATTTAGCTTATAATCCTCATCTGCACATGCATAGCTATCACGCACAAAAACCTCTTTATTAGAAAGGTAGTTCGTTACTTTATCGTAAAGTTTATCGAATTTTGCAGAATCGAAAGGTATGTTTATATCTCCCCACCAAATTTCATCTTTTGTAATATCGTCTTTAACGATAAAACGATCCATTGGTGAACGACCTGTAAACTCTCCTGTTTTAACTGCTAATGCACCAAAACTAGTATTTACACCTTGTTCTTTTTTTATAGTAGTATCTTGTAATTCGTCTGAAGTTAATTGATAACGAATCGTAGCGTCCTTAATACCTAAGTTATCTAATGATATCGTTTTCTTATCAATATTTGTCATCTTAAATTAATTTAGTTGTGTTTAATTTCTCACAAAAATAGAACTTTTTGATTAAAATCATTCCTCATTGAAAAGTTTTATCAACTATTATTGATTAATAACTTTTTTTTAAGAAATGAAAAACCATCAAAGACCAACCTATAATTAGCATAACTCCTCCTAACGGAGTTACAAACCAAATTGATTTTGCAGGCACCTCTAACAAGTGTATTGCGTAAATTGAGCCTGAAAAAAGCAATATTCCACCAATTACAAATAAACTAATAGCGTTTTTCTGTTTTAATGTAAACTCCTTAAACGTATTTATAAACAGTAATAATAAAACATGAATAAACTGATATCTTACTGCTGTTTCAAAGCTTTGCATTGCTTCTTCGCTTAATGTTGCTTTTAATGCGTGCGCACCAAAAGCTCCTAAAATTACTGCGATGCCTCCTAACACCGATGCTATTGTTAAATTTTTATACATTTATGTTCTTTTTGTTTAAAATTAAACTTTTTTAGCGATATTGTGCTTTTAAATTTTTAAGACAACAAAAGTACATTATAAATGAGAAAAATATTAATTATTGGCGCTGGTAGATCTTGTTCATCTCTTATAAAATATTTATTAGATAAATCTGCACAAGAAAACCTACATATAACTATTGGTGATGTTTCTATAGAAAATGCTAAAAACCAAATTAACAACCATAAAAATGCAACGGCTGTTGTATTAGATGTTTTTAATGCAGCACAACGTGTTGATGCTATTAAAAATGCCGACATCGTTATCTCGATGCTTCCTGCTCGTTTTCATATCGAAGTAGCAAAAGATTGTGTTACTCACAACAAACATATGGTTACAGCTTCGTATGTTTCTGATGAAATGAAAGCTTTAGATACTGAAGTTAAAGAAAAGGGATTAGTGTTTATGAATGAGATCGGTTTAGATCCAGGGATTGATCATATGAGCGCAATGCAAATAATTGATAAAATACATGATGAAGGTGCAAAAATGCTACTTTTCGAATCTTTTACTGGTGGATTAGTTGCCCCTGAAAGTGACACTAATTTATGGAACTATAAATTTACATGGAACCCAAGAAATGTTGTATTAGCAGGGCAAGGAGGTGCCGCAATGTTTATTCAAGAAAACACCTATAAATACATACCATATCACAAACTTTTTAGAAGAACCGAATTTTTAAACATTGATGGTTACGGGAAATTTGAAGGCTATGCAAACCGAGATTCTTTAAAATATAGAAGTATTTATAATTTAGAAAACGTACCAACAATGTATAGAGGTACGATTAGAAAAGTTGGTTTTTCTAGAGCTTGGAATGTATTTGTTCAGCTAGGTATGACAGATGATTCTTACACTATTGAAGACTCTAAGAACTTAAGCTATCGCGATTTTACTAATTTATTTTTAGCCTATTCTCCTACGGATTCTGTTGAATTAAAATTCCGTTCTTATCTAAAAATAGATCAAGATGATGTCATGTGGGATAAATTTTTAGAGTTAGATATTTTTAATGCTGATAAAAAAGTAAGTCTTTCAAACGCAACTCCTGCCCAGATATTACAGGAAATATTATCAGAAAAATGGACGCTTGAAGCTGCCGATAAAGATATGATTGTAATGCACCATAAATTTGGTTATGAACTTAACAATGAAAGATATCAAATAGAAAGTAGTATGGTTATTAAAGGTGATGATCAAACTTATACAGCAATGGCAAAGACTGTTGGTTTACCTGTTGCAATGGCTACTTTACGTATTTTAAATGGTGACATTACAACTCCTGGGGTTCAGTTACCTATTACAAAAGAAGTATATGCGCCTATTTTAAAGGAACTAGAGGACTACGGAATTACTTTTGTAGAGAAAAAAGTGCCCTATCTAGGCTACAACCCAGAAACTATAAAGGGATAAATTAAACTTGATACTGTATTTATTTTCTAATAACTTAGCTAACTATTACTAATGATATGGCGAATTAAAATTCGCCATATCATTAAAGCCCTTAATATTATTTGAAAATGAAAAACAAAGTAAAAAAACCAATTCATAAAAGAAAACGTTACATAATTCCTGCAACCTTAATTGTATTATTGATAAGTTTTAGACTCTATTTACCAACATTAGTTAAAAACTATGTCAATGAAAATTTAGCAGAAATACCTGGTTTTTACGGTCAGGTTAAAGAAATCGATATTTCTTTATATCGCGGCGCTTATGTTATTCATGGATTGTATTTAAATAAAGTAAACGCCAAAACACAAGTACCTTTTTTAAAATTCCTAAAAACTGATATTTCTGTAGAGTGGAAATCTTTATTTGAAGGAGAAATTGTAGCAGAAATAATAATGGATAATGCAGAAATTATCTATGTATTCGAAGATCAAGAAACAACTCCTGAAGAAGGAATAGCAGACGTAGATGATTGGACTAAAGTTTTAACAGATTTAGTTCCTTTAAAAATAAATCGTTTTGAAATGCACAACGGAAAGTTTGCCTTTGTACAATTATCCGCAGACCCAAACATTGATTTATCAATTAGTAAAGTTGAACTTACAGCTAAAAATCTACGCAATGTTGCCGAGAAAGGAAGAACGTTACCATCGACCATAAATATTACAGGAGTTTCATTTGGTGGCGGAGATCTAAAACTCGATGGAAAAATGAATATTATAAAAGAGATACCAGATATGGATATCGCTTTTTCTCTTAAAAATGCAGATGCTAAAGCATTAAATGATTTTACAATTTTTTATGCCGGCATAGACTTTGAAAGTGGTAAAGCAGAACTATATAGTGAAATAGCAATCGCAGACGGATATTTAAAAGGGTACATGAAGCCACTTCTTACAAATAGCAAGTTTATAGGCAAAGAAGATGGTTTTTTAGAAACACTATGGGAAGGTTTTGTTGTCTTTTTTAAAACCATATTAAAAAACCACAGCACAGATACAATTGCTACAGAAATTCCGATTGAAGGTGACTTAAATAATGTTAAAGCCGGAATTTTCCCCACTATTGGAGGTATCTTCAAGAATGCTTGGATTAACGCCTTTAAAGGAGAAACTGATGGCTCTATAGAATTTAAAGACGCTTTTAAAGAAGATAAAGAGCCTTCTTCAAAAGAAAAAAAATGAAAATGAAAAATAATCTTTATAAGCTACACTTTACAGAAAGTAATTAAGGATTACTCCACTAAGAATTAGAAAAAAGACATCAATATATAAATGTCTTTTCATTTAACATCAAAAAATTAAGTAATAAATATAACTTGATTTTTAAATATATTAAAGTTAGTTTTGCACCCCTTATTTTCATTAATTAAAACAATATCAAACCCTTAACACCATTTAATTAAATTTTTAAAATCAATAATGAAAAAATCAACACTTTTCTTAATCACTATTTTTGTTTTAATTTTTCAACCTAAAACAACAACTGCACAAAACAATTTTAAAACTCCTTATGGTAACAATAAAGAAGTTGGTAAATATGTTAAAATAAATGGCGCTAAAATTTATTATGAACAATACGGAAAAGGAGAACCGTTATTAATAATACATAGTTGTGGTACCGATATTAAAGCGATGGAATATCAAATTGATTATTTTAAAGACAAATACAGAGTAATTGCTGCTGATAGTAGAGGACAAGGAAAATCAGAATTAAAAACAAAGACTTTAACATATCTTAAAATGGCAAAAGATTTAGAAGGTCTTGCCAAGCATTTAAACTTAACTTCTATAAACATTCTTGGTTGGAGTGATGGTGGAATTATTGGTTTAAAAATGGGGATTAGAAATAAAGTGAAAATTAACAAAATTGTTACTATGGGGCCGAATTTAAGATTCGATAAAACTGCCGTTAACGACTGGGCTATTCAGCAAGTTAAAGACATGCATGCTGAAACCTTAAAAATGATAAAAAAGGGCGACACTTCTAAAAACTGGAAAAAAGAATTACTATTAGATGAATTACTTTTAAATCAACCTGATATTAGTCACGCTGATTTACAAAAAATAACGGCACCTGTATTGATAACAATCGGTGATAGAGATATTATTAAAAATCAACACGCTGTTGAGATTTTTAATAATATTAAAAAATCTCAATTATGTATTGTTCCAGGTGCAAACCATGGAATACCTCGTAATAGTGCAAAAAATTTTAATGAAATAGCTGAGAAATTTCTAACAAACGATTTTGATTACAGCGATAAAAACTAATTGTAAAAATTACATTTTTAAATAAAAATCTTTGGTAAGATTCATATAGGCATCAGTATACTGGTGCCTTTCTTTTTCTATAACTAAATTTTCTTTTATTATCTCTTTTTGCTCAAAAGAGAAAGACAGTAAACTTCTTTTTACTTCGGTATTTTCGTTACCTTTTACATGGCAAACTTTACTTAAAAACAAGCTGCAAGTATTCGCAAGTTTCACAAAATTCTCTTCTTCTTTAAAAGGGATCACAACAGAAAAAACACCTTGCTTAGATAAAATTTTAGAAACCCCAATTAGCAATTCTTCAAAAGTTAGAGATGAAGTAAAGCGGGCTTTATTACGAGCTTCGTTTTCAGTCTCAAAATCATCCGTATAAAACGGCGGATTAGAAACAATAACATCATACTGCTCTTCTTCTTCTTCCATTTCTTCTACAAAATGATTGAAAGAGGCGTTATAACAAAACAAACGATCTCCCCAATCTGATTGCTCAAAATTCCCTACTGTTTGCTCATAAGCATTTTCATCGATTTCAACCGCATCAATAGTCATTGCATCACTTCGTTGTGCTAACATTAACGCAATAACACCAGTGCCTGATCCGATATCTAAAATAGCATCTGGATATTCTCCTAAAGAACACCAAGCACCTAGTAAAACGGCATCTGTACCAATTTTCATGGCTGTTTTATCTTGATTTACTGTAAATTCTTTAAATTTAAATGGTTTCATTTAGAAAAATCTTCCGATTATTTTATCTGCATTAAAAAACAAGTACAACACAACAACTAAAACTAGCATTAAGTACAATCCTTTTTTGGGTTTTGTTTCTCTATTCTTACCAAACCGTCTTTTAAATTTCATTTTTATTATATTTTATGATGAATAAAAGTTTTATCAATCTACTCTACTCTTAAAATGAGAAAACCTAATTACACAGTAGGTTTTGTTGCTCGCAACATTTCTCTTTTTCCAGGAGGCCCAGGCAAACGCTCCACAGTAAACCCTACCGCTTGCATTGCTCTACGCACACTTCCTTTTGCTGAATAAGTAACTAAAATTCCGTTTTCTTTTAAAGCTTCAAACATACGTTTAAAGATATCTTCTGTCCACAAATCTGGTTGATGTTCTGCTCCGAATGCATCAAAATATACTAAATCAAAAGCTTCTTCATATTCTATATCTTTAAAAAACTGCTGACGCTTTGTTAAATAAAAGTCTTTCGTAATTTCATGTTTATCTTCCCAAGATAACGAATGCATTTTATCGAAAAATCCTTGTTTACTTGTTGCCTTTAACTCAGCAACATAATTTAGCTTTGCAACTTCTTCACTTACTACTGGGTAGGCTTCTACACCAACGTAATTAACTGTTTTATCACTTTCTAAAAAAGTGATAAAACAGTTTAAACCTGTTCCAAAACCTATTTCTAAAATAGAAATTTCTGATTTATTTTGCAGCGCCAATCCGCTTTTTATAAAAACATGATACGCTTCTTGTATTGCACCATGTTTAGAATGATAATGTTCGTTCCAGTCTGGTAAATGGATCGTTGTAGAACCATCAGACGTAATTATAATTTCTCGTTTAATAATAAAATATTTATTTCATTAATACTCCGTGCGCTAAAAAAGCATATTCTTTTTTAGGTGTTGTTATTTTTTCTATTTCTTCTTTTGTCTTACCTGCATCTTCTGCATAATGACGTAATTCTTCAACAGGTGTTTCTTTTACGAACGCTTTTCCTTCAACAATAACCTCACTTCCTTGGCTATCTAAAGGCATAAAAAAACCATAATCTTTAAATTTTACCATTGTTTTTTTATCCGCCGCAGGCAAAACCATCCAACATCCTTTTTTTGTACACACCTCATCTATATTAGAAGCAAACTTTACATTTATAGTGTCTCCTATTTTTAAAGCATCAAACTTTGCAGACATTTGTGCTTCTGAAAGCGTATTGGCACTTTCTATTTTTTCACCAAACGATGCATATCCAGTTTTAACGGTTTCATTTTCTTTTACTCCTTGTTTCTTTTCTGCTTTACAAGCTATTAATAAGAAACTTAAAAACAGGCAATAAGTTAGTATTCTTTTCATTATCAAAAGATTAAAATTAATTTATAGCAAATATAATTATAATTAGTGAAGTGGTTACTTTTAACAAATCTTTATGTTCTTGTTTTAGTATCTTTGCAGCACTGCAAAAACAGGTTTTTATGAACATAGATATTCAGCAAATAGCACAAACAAAAATAGCTTCAGTAGATTTTAACAACTTAACTTTTGGTCGCACATTTTCAGACCATATGTTTGTTTGTGATTTTTCTGATGGAGAATGGAAAAACCCTACAATAAAGCCTTATGGCCCAATGTTGTTTGAACCATCGGCTAGAGTATTTCATTATGGACAAGCTGTTTTTGAAGGTATGAAAGCTTTTAAGGATGATAATGACGATGTTTTTTTGTTTAGACCTGAAGATAATTTTGATAGAATAAATGCTTCTGCAAATCGTTTAGCAATGCCATCTGTACCTAAAGAGGTGTTTTTAGAAGGATTAAACGCTCTTTTAAAGTTAGATAAAGAATGGATAAAAAAAGGATTAGGTAACTCTCTTTATATACGTCCATTTATAATTGCTACCGAAGGTGCTATCGCAGCTTCACCTGCCGACGAATATAAATTTATAATTATATGTTCGCCTGCTCAATCATACTATGCTGGTGAGGTTAGAGTATTATTTGCTGAAGAATATAGCCGTTCTGCAAACGGTGGTGTTGGTTTCGCTAAAGCTGCAGGTAACTATGCTGCACAGTTTTACCCTACACAATTGGCAAATAAAGAAGGTTTTCAACAAATAATTTGGACAGATGCTGATACACACGAGTATTTAGAGGAAGCTGGTACCATGAATATCTTTTTTAGAGTTGGTGATACGTTAATTACAACACCTACTAATGATCGTATTTTAGACGGAATTACTCGTAAATCTATCATACAACTAGCAGAAGACAATAATATTAAAGTAGAAGTTCGTAGAGTATCTGTAGCTGAAATTAAAGAAGCTGCTCGCTTAGGTGAATTAAAAGAAATTTTTGGTTCAGGAACTGCAGCTGTTATAAACCCTATAAAAGGATTTAAACACCAAGAAGATGTGTTTGAACTACCTACTATTAATGATTCTTATGCTACTCTTTTTAAAGAAAAGCTTGTAAACATACAATATAATAAAGCCGAAGACAAACACAATTGGAGAGTTAAAATTTAAGGTTCATCAAAAAAAAACTATCTTAGTAATTCAAAATCAGATTTTTAAAAAATTATATGGGAGGAATTAAAAATATTATACCAGCTTTATTATCTATTATTGTAGGTTTTGTTTTGTCTTTTTTTCTTTTAAATACTTATTTCAATACAACTGAAAAAGTAGATAAACCAGAGACAGTTACCGAAACAATAGAAGAGCCTAAAGAAGAAGTTGTTATAGAAGAGGATGAAAATGAAGGTGAAGTAACTGAAGATGAATCAACTATAGATACTGAGAGTGAAGACGAGGCTGCTATTAATATCGAAACTGAAAATAAAGATAAAGCGCCAACAGAAATCGAAACAGAAGATGAAGTTGTAGAAACAGAAAGTGCTACAGAAGATGAAAGCACTCCTTTAGAAACTATAAACATAGATGATATTCAGAACAGTTTTGACAACTGGAATAGTTACAACAAAAGAAACATCGACTTAATGTCAACCTTTAATCCTCTTGATAATATGGGAGCTATTATGGATAAAGGAATGTTTTTAACACTGTTAAGAACAGGTGGCTATATTGCTGTTAAATCTGAAAAGGAAGGGAAGATTCAATATCAATTAACAAATATTGAAGGAGATGATCAGGAAAAAATAAAAAAATCAATTGTAAGTAAAGCTACAATTGCGCATCAGTATTTTAAAATGGAAGGTAAAAAACTTCCTAGTTATGATTTTGTTGATTTAAAAGGTAAATCTCATAACAAAGCAGATACTAAAGGAAAAATAGTTGTTTTAAAATGTTGGTTTATTACCTGTAAAGTTTGTGTTGAAGAGTTTCCTCAGCTAAACAGTTTGGTAGATAAATATAAAGACGACAATATTGAGTTTATTAGTTTAGCTTTTGATGAAAAAGATAAATTAATTGAATTCCTAAAAACAAAACCTTTTAAATATGTTACTATACCAAATCAAAAAAAGTACATGGCTAAGAAATTAAAAGTAAAACAATACCCAACACACCTTATTGTAGATGCTAACGGTGTTATTATTAAAATGGTTAACAATGTAAAAACCTTAACGTCAGAATTAGAACGTATTTTAGGTAAGTAACGGACTATATAATATTGCAAAAAAAAGTTCCTCATTTAAAAATGAGGAACTTTTTTGTTATTCTAAAATCTCTTTTATATTTGGTTTAAAATAATTTGGACCTTTTAAAACTTTACCATCTTCACGATAAATAGGATTACCATCTTCACCCAACTTACTCATATTACTTCGCTGAATTTCATTAAAAACTTCTTCTATTTTATCTTGCATTCCGTGTTCTATAATCGTTCCGCATAAAATATATAGCATATCTCCCAAAGCATCAGCAACCTCAACTAAATCATTGTTTTTAGCAGCTTCTAAATACTCTTCATTCTCTTCTTTCATTAACTCAAATCGCAACTGCTTTCTGTCATCAGTAATAGCAACTGTTGGTTTATTTTGAATATTTAATTTAAACGCTGAATGAAATTCATGCACTGCTTTTATTTTGTTCTTCATTTTAAATAATTTTAGTTCATTTATATTTTAATTACACTCGAATAATTAGTTTAATTTTCTCCATTATAAAATCATTCTTTAACTTTGCTAAAAATATAATTTCATGTTTAATCTTATCGCTGCAAAAATGTTTACTCCTGGCAGAATTGTTTTTGCGAGTATATTTGTTATCGCTTTTATCATTTTAATGATTTATAGCTACAAAAAAGATGCAAAAAACAATAAAAAATATTACAAAAATGCTGCTATTTATGTAGCTATAGGAATATTGAGTTTAATCGTTCTTTTATTTCTTGCTAAATTTCTGATTAAAGGTTAATCCATTTTTTGCACTTCACTTAATTTATCGTGGTTTAAAATTGTATAACCTTCCTCATCAAAATAAGAAGAAGAGGCATATTTCATGTCTATTTCTAAATTAGAGAAATTATATGAGGTTGCTTGATATACTTTTTGCCCAAAAGACTCTTCGTAATATTTAAGTAATATATATACTTGTCCATCCATTTCTTTTATTTGCTCTTTTGTGTATTTATATAGCGGACTTTCTTTGCTTATTTCATGTACCACTGTCCAAATTGTTGGTAAGTACATTATACTATCTCTTTCTAATCTTAATTCATAAAATTCTCGTTTATAATTTCCTTTTTTATTCTCTTCATTTAAAACCAAAGTAACTTTAATTTCTGGCTCAATCATTACAGTTTTTCGGTTATTCATTAATCGAAACATCAATGCTTTGTGTTCTTTAAAATCTCTTAACACTAAATTATCACTAAAACGGATAGCTGCTTTTGGTTTAGAAAATCGACCATATAATAGTCCTGTAATAAAAGAAAAAGATAACAAACCTAACATTGCCTCGAAAGAAGCTACCATGTTAGATGCTACTCCATGCGGAGCAATACCACCATAACCAACAGTTGTTAATGTTTGTGCGCTAAAAAAGAATCCATTTAAAAAATCATATAAAAAAATTCATCTGGCTGAGTAATTTCCTCAATACCTATTAAAGTATAAACGAGACCGAAGAAAACATTTAAAAAGGTGTAACCTAAAAAAACTAAAAAAAGAATTTCCCCCAAGACATTTCAACAAAATAGGTGTATAAATCATCTATATCAACGTTTTTGTTTACATGAATCACATTAGAACTTCCGTCTTTATTAATAAGACCTCTACTGTTTTCTTGGGAATTATAACCCAACCCTGGATCTTTAATTTTTCTTGCCATCACATTATTTTACTTTGTAAAAATACAAAAACCGACTCTTTATTAAAGAATCGGTTTTTGTAAGAATGAATTAAACTATTTACCTAGTTTTTTACTGATAAAAAATTATAGTTTTTAGCATAAAAATTCATTTGCTCTTCAAATGTTGTAGGCTGCGTAACTTTTACATTTGTAATATTACCATCTACATCTACTTCTGTTATTAAAACCGGATTTACAAATCCGCTATAAGGAGCTGATGTAAATTTTTCATTACGATCTAAAACTTCTTTATGAATTGCCTGATCTACTTTAACACCGTAACCTTCCACTAATGCTTTAGCTGCTTCAAAATCTCCTTCAGATTTAATTCTTTGTGCTTCTTTTAATAAACGACCAAAAATTTCACGAAGTTTCATATAATCATTTACAACAAAGTATATTTTACCGTCTTTAGTAACCTTTTCAATTACATTATCTTTCTTTCCTTGCTCAAAAGACCAAGCTGAAACCCATTGACGATTTACCATATGATCTTCCTCAATATCATCACCTAAATTAATACGAATTAATTGAGTCATTAACCCATTTCTAATATACCCGTCATAAGCTGCTTTACCTACTTTTTCCCAATCGCTTACCAAACCTAATTCTTGTAATTTAGGATCCATTAAGTAATATAAACCAACTAAATCAGCTCTACCCTCTTCCATGGTAGAAGCATAGTTTTTTAATGTTTCTTTTGGTTGTCCTATTCCTTCATTTATCTGTCCAGAAGCATGACCTATTACCTCATGTAAAGCAGTATGTAATTTATCAGCTAACTTACCATATTTAAGCTCTAAAGCTATTTCTTCTTCATCGTGAGCAAATTCTTTTAAACGTCCAGATCCACCTGCACTATTGTAAGCTCCAATAATATTTCCTAATGAAACTGATTTAGAACCGTGCTCTTGGCGAATCCAATTATTGTTTGGTAAATTAACTCCAATTGGTGTACTTGGCGATGCATCACCAGCTTCACCTGCAACATTTACTGTTTTATAAGAAACTCCTACTACGTTTTTCTTTTTATGATTTTCATCTAACGGAGAATTATCTTCAAACCATTGCGCATTGTCAGATAAAACTTTCATCTTTTTAGACATGTCAAAATCTTTAATTTGCACAACTGTTTCGTAAGAACCCCTATATCCTTTAGGATCATTATACACTTCTATAAAACCGTTTATCCAATCAATATTTCCTTCTGTTGACGTAGCCCAAGAAATACAATATTTATCCCAAACATCTAAACTTCCAGTTTTGTAGTATTCTATTAACAACCCTAAAGTTTCTGCTTGCTTTTCGTTTTCTGCAACACCTTGAGCCTTCTCTAACCAATACACAATTTTATCGATCGCAACTCCATACATTCCACCCGATTTCCATACTTTTTCTACTAATTTTCCGTTTTCACGAACTAATTTAGAGTTTAATCCAGCTTCTATCGGTTGCCCTTTTGGTCCTTTATATGCTGTTTTATAAAAAGTTTCAACATCTTTACTTGTAATATCTGGTCCGTAAAAATTAATTGCTGACGCTAACACATTATCAACTCCTGCCTTTTTATTTACTTTTTTAGCATCTTTTTCATTAAAAATAACTTCTAATGCTTCTGCAGATAAAGTAACATTCACTTCTTTTAATAAACCAACTAAATAATCTTTAGAAAAAGTAGGCTTAATTTTATCGTTAGAATAATGGTGATGAATTCCGTTTGAAAACCAAACACGCTTTAAATAAGTGGTAAATTTTTTAAAGTCTTCCGAGCTTTTATCTCCTTTATAATTAGTGTTTACGTTTTCTAAAGCAGTTCTAATCTCTAAGTTATGACGGTAGTTTTGATCCCACATAATATCACGACCCGATAAACCAGCTTGCGTTAAATAGTACACTAACTTTTTTTCTTTTAAGGTTAATTCCTCAAACCCCGGAATTTGATATCTTAAAACTTTTATATCCGCAAATTGCTCAACCTCATGGTTAAACTTCGCTTCCGTTTTTACCTCTTCTTTTGTTTCTTTAGCTTCTTTTTTATTTTCCACTCCACAAGAAACCAATAAGCTAACTGCAGCTGCAGTATAAAGCATTTTTCTTAATTTCATTTTTATAGTTTTAAATTGATTTTTCAGTTGATAAATGTACAAATTTTAAATTTCGTTATGTCTAAAACAATCGGTTGTATGATCGTTCACCATACCTGTAGCTTGCATATAAGCATACATAACTGTAGAGCCTACAAACTTGAATCCGCGTTTTTTTAAATCTTTTGATATTTTATCTGACAATGCTGATGTTGCAGGTACATCTTCTCGCTTATCGAAAGTATTTTTAATTGGCTTGCCATCAACAAATCCCCAAATATATTTCGAGAAAGAACCAAATTCTTTTTGGACTTCCATAAAAAGCTTCGCATTAGAAATTGCCGATTTAATTTTTAATTTATTTCTTATAATTCCAACATTTTGCAACAATTCGTTATACTTATCTTCATTATAAACTGCAATTTTTTTATAATCAAAATCATCAAATGCTAATCTAAAATTTTCTCTTTTCTTTAAAATGGTAATCCAACTTAAACCTGCCTGAAAAGTTTCTAAAATCAAAAACTCAAATAAGGCTTTATCATCGTAAACGGTAACGCCCCACTCTTTGTCGTGATACGCTATATATAACGGATCATCACTCACCCAAAAACATCTTTTCTTCATTTTCTTGTCTTTAAAGTTGAAAATTACTGTTAAACAAACTAAAAATCAATGAAAAACGGAATAATTTTTGCAACTTTATAGGTATCTAATTTACAGATTATGAAAACTTTAAAATATTTTTCGACAGTAATCATCTTAATAATTTCCTTTTATGCTTGTGGATCTTCATCTATAAAAAATAAAACTACCGTAAAAGAAGCACCTGTTGTTATTAAAAATGACAGCTTAGAGTATGAAATTACAATTATTGACATTGGCTTTACAACTTATTTAAATACCATTGCAAGGCCGCCAGGATTTCATTCTCAGTTTTATTTAGAAAACAAAAACCGTTTGTATGTTTCTGTATGGAATTCTAGAGTTAACAACCCTATTAATTTTAACACCAACATCTACGAGAACATCATTGACTATAACCAAAATGTTAATTACGGCTATGATGTGAACTATAAACTTTTTAATTATTTTGAGTTTGCACAACGTAAATACCGAATGACTTTACGTTAAAAAATAAATGATATTGTAAAAATGTATATTTGCCAAAAAATTAACAGCACAATATGAAGTTTTTACGAAATTTACTAGCATCAATTCTTGGTTTTTTTATAGCCATCTTTTTAATATTTGCCTTTTTTATTGCCATTGCCTCTGTTGTTGGTTCTGACGAAGAAATCGTTGTGAAATCAAACTCAGTATTAGAATTAGATTTATCTGCAATCGTAAAAGATTATGCTCCAAAAGATGACAATCCATTAGCAGAAATTTTAGAGTTAACTGACGAGAAACTAGCTTTAAATAAAATAATCAATGCTATTGAAAATGCAAAAACAGATAGCAATATTAAAGGAATCAGTATTAAAACAGCATTAGTAAACGCTGGTGTAGCACAAACGCAAGCCATCAGAAATAAAATTGAAGAATTTAAAGATAGTGGTAAATTTGTGTATGCCTACAACGATGTATATTCACAAAAAAACTATTATTTAAGTTCGGTTGCCGATAGTTTATTCTTAAATCCTGTTGGTGCTATTGATTTTAAAGGTTTATCTACCGAAGTTTTATATTATAAAGATTTTGAAGATAAATACGGAATTAAAATGGAAGTGATTCGTCACGGAAAATACAAAAGTGCGGTTGAGCCATATTTAACGAATAAGATGAGTGATGCTAACCGAGAGCAAACTACTTCTCTTTTAAAATCTATATGGTCAGAAATTACAGACGATATTAGCAAAAGTAGAAACATAACTACCCAACAATTAAATTTAATTGCTGATAATGCCAATGGTAGAAACGCAATAATGGCTAAAGACCATAAATTAATTGATGCAATTATTTATGAAGATGAATACGAAGCAAAACTAGCTTTAAATGCTGATAAAAAAATAAACACAATCTCTTTAGCTGATTATATTAAATCTGGAAAAGGACGAATTTCTTCTACCGCAAAAAACAAAATTGCTGTAATTTATGCACAAGGAGAAATAATGTATGCTGAAGGAAATGAAAATATTATTGGTCAAGGAATTATAAACAAAGCATTACGAAAAGCAAGAAAAGATAAAAATGTAAAAGCAATTGTTTTACGTGTTAATTCACCAGGAGGTAGCGCTTTAGCTTCTGAATTAATTTGGCGTGAATTAGAATTAACAAAAAAAGAAAAACCTTTAGTAGTTTCTATGGGTAACGTTGCTGCTTCTGGCGGATATTATATTGCTTGTAATGCTGATAAAATATTAGCAGAACCTACTACAATTACTGGATCTATAGGTGTTTTTGGAGCCATTCCAAATTTTAACAAATTTGCAGATAATATTGGTATTAATGCCGAGCAAGTATCTACAAACAACAACCCTAACTATAGTGTTTTTGAACCTATGGATAAAAAATTCTATGATGTTACCAAAGAAGGTGTAGAACAAATCTATACTACTTTTGTAAACCGTGTTGCAACTGGTCGTAACATGACTTTCGTACAAGTAAATGAAATTGCACAAGGAAGAGTTTGGACAGGTAAAGAAGCGCTTGAAAATGGTTTAGTTGACAAATTAGGGAACCTAAATGACGCGATTAAAATTGCAGCTGAATTAGCAAAAGTAGAAACATATAAAGTTCGTAATTATCCTAATTACAAAAAAGATTTAAAAGAAGCTTTTAGCTTTTCTCCTTTTGCTAAAGTATCTAAAGAGGAAATTTTAAAAGAAACATTAGGTGACGAAAATTACCAACTATACAACAACGTCAATCAGATGAAAAAGTTAAAAGGAATTCAAGCAAGAATGCCTTATATACTTCAAATAAAATAAGCTTAATAAAAAAAGCCTTGACATTGTCAAGGCTTTTTTTATTATAAGTAATTCCTAATGGTTTTTATAAACCGAAACTCTCTTTTACTTTCGCTACATAATCTAGCTTTTCCCAAGTAAATGTTTCAATTTCTCGCTCAACAGTTTCTCCCATTGGGTTAGAAAATGTTACTGTTTTCTTTTCTGGTGTTCTTCCCATATGCCCGTAAGCAGCAGTTTCTGAATAAATAGGTGATCTTAGCTTTAAACGTTGTTCGATAAAGTATGGACGCATATCAAAAATAGTTTCTACTATTTTACTTATTTCTCCGTCTGTTTTATCAATCGTTGCAGTACCATATGTTTCTACATTAATACTTGTTGGCTTTGCAACACCAATAGCATAAGAAACTTGCACTAAAACTTCTTTACATAATCCTGCAGCAACTAAATTCTTTGCAATATGACGTGTTGCATAAGCTCCAGAACGATCTACTTTAGATGGATCTTTTCCTGAAAATGCTCCACCACCGTGTGCTCCTTTTCCTCCATAAGTATCTACAATAATTTTACGTCCTGTTAAACCAGTATCTCCATGAGGGCCACCAATTACAAAAACTCCTGTTGGGTTAATGTGGTACGTAATACTATCAGTAAATAATTTTTGAATATTAGCTGGTAATTTTGCAACAACTCTTGGAATTAAGATTGACACAATATCAGACTTGATTTTAGCTAACATTACATCATCATTTTCATCAAAATCATCATGTTGTGTAGAAATAACAATCGCGTCAATTCTTTGCGGCACATTATCATCAGAATACTCAATAGTTACCTGAGATTTCGCATCTGGTCGTAAATAAGTAATATCGCTATTCTCTCTACGCAACTCAGCTAACTCAATTAACAAACGATGAGACAATTCTAATGCCAATGGCATATAGTTTTCAGTTTCATCGGTTGCGTAACCAAACATCATTCCTTGATCTCCTGCTCCTTGATCTTCTGGATTTGCTCTTACAACACCTTGGTTAATATCTGGTGATTGCTCATGAATTGCAGAAAAAACTCCACAAGAACTACCATCAAACATATATTCGCTTTTGGTATACCCTATTTTGTTAATTACATCTCTTGCAATTTGCTGAACATCTAAATATGTTTTAGATTTCACTTCTCCTGCCAACACTACCTGACCTGTGGTAACTAATGTTTCACAAGCAACTTTCGATGTAGGATCAAAAGCTAAAAAATTATCGATTAAAGCGTCAGAAATCTGATCAGCTATTTTATCCGGATGTCCCTCAGAAACACTTTCTGAAGTAAATAAATATGACATAAAAATTCTTTTTAAAAAATTAAATAAAAGAAAAACTTGGATTGCTTGGTCGCTTAAAGGAGTAGATAATTACTGCTTTAGCATTTTATTTATGAACTCGCGTTCAAAGAGGTTGCAATCAGTCAAATTTTTCCTCAAAATTATACTGCAAAGTTATGCATTATTTAACACACAGAAAAACAAACGGCTAAGGAAATAGAAACTATTGATGCTACAATAATAAAAAGTAATTTTCGTAAAATTGTTTTGGTGATTTTTTTGATTACTTTTGTAGTGTAAAAATAAGACATTAACTTAATTAAAACATAACAAAATGGCATTAGAAATTACAGATGCAAACTTCGAAGAAGTAGTATTAAAATCAGACAAACCAGTATTAGTTGATTTTTGGGCAGCTTGGTGTGGACCTTGTAGAATGGTTGGGCCAATTGTAGATGAAATTCATACTGAATACGACGGTAAAGCAGTTGTTGGTAAGGTTGATGTTGACAACAATCAAGAATTTGCAGCTAAATATGGTGTTAGAAACATACCTACTGTATTAATCTTTAAAAACGGAGAAGTTGTAGACAAGCAAGTTGGTGCAGCTCCTAAAAAAGCATATACTGATAAAATTGATGCCGCTATATAAATAGTGCATTCATAATATATTATTAAAAAAGGTTTGGCTAACGCTAAACCTTTTTTTATTTTAGAGCTATATGATTGATTTAAAAAATACTTCATCAGAAATAAAAAACTTAGAGCTACTTGCCAAACAAGTTGTTGAAGGTTTTATTACTGGAATGCATAAAAGTCCGTTTCACGGATTCTCTGTAGAGTTCTCAGAACACAAACTATATAATAAAGGAGAAAGCACCCGCCATATAGATTGGAAGTTATTTGCAAAGACCGAAAAACTATATATTAAGAAGTACGAAGAAGAAACCAATTTACGTTGTCATTTAATTATAGACAATTCTGCCTCGATGCACTACCCTATTCTAAAAAACCAATCTATACATAATTTAAACAAAATTGGTTTTTCTGCAGTTGCTGCTGCATCGTTAATAGAAATTTTAAAAAAACAACGAGATGCGGTAGGTTTAAGTATTTATTCTGACACTTACGAATACTATGCTCCAGAAAAAGGAAGCGAGCGTCACCGTAAGATGTTATTAAACCAATTAGAAAGTTTACTTACCTCCAATTCTAAAGCATCAACAGAAACCTATAAGTATTTGCATGAAATTGCAGAAAACATTCATAGGCGTTCTTTAATTTTTCTTTTTACAGATATGTTTCAAACATCAAAAGATGACGAAGAACTTTTCGATGCCTTAAAACACTTAAAATTTAACAAACACGAAGTGATATTGTTTCATACTTATGATAAAAAAACAGAATTTTCATTCAATTTCGACAATAAACCTAAAAAATTTATTGATGTAGAAACTGGAGATGAAATAAATTTACATGCCGAGAATGTACAAGAAGATTACACAAATTTAAGCTCTAAATTTTTCAATAATCTAAAAAACAAATGCTTACAATATAAAATAGATTATATACCTGTTGATATAAATGAAGGGTACAATAAAGTACTAACTGCTTATCTTATCAGCAGACAAAAAAAATATAATTAATTTCTTTTTTATTTAATAAAAGGTCTTATATTTGCAACCGCTTAGAGCAATTAGCAACGGTCTGGTAGTTCAGCTGGTTAGAATACCTGCCTGTCACGCAGGGGGTCGCGGGTTCGAGTCCCGTCCAGACCGCAAAATTATCTAAGCAATAATTATAGTACAATGCTACAAGCAACGGTCTGGTAGTTCAGCTGGTTAGAATACCTGCCTGTCACGCAGGGGGTCGCGGGTTCGAGTCCCGTCCAGACCGCAAAAAGCTTCTCATTTATTTGAGAAGCTTTTTTAGTTTTAAAAACACTCTACACTTCAATACCAACTACAACTTAATTTATTTCTTTTTCAATTAAAACTAATTATTTAGTTACTAGCTTCAATCCTTTTTTTTATATTAGCGTGTTCTTAGTATTTTGATGTTTACTAAAAACAGCTTAAAAAAGAACATCAATAATCATATAAAAAATTAAAAATGAAGAAAATTTTATTACTGGCTTTATGCATTGCCTTCAATTACAATGCAATAGCCCAAAGCATGAGTTTAGAAACCCCTTTACCTGAAGAACAGAGTATTAAAAAAGGCGTTTTAGAAAACGGACTAACCTACTATATTCACAAAACTACCGTTACTAAAGATGTTGCTAGTTATTACATCATACAAAATGTAGGTTCTGTTTTAGAAAAAGATAATCAACAAGGATTGGCTCACTTTTTAGAGCACATGGCTTTTAACGGAACTAAAGACTTTCCTGGAAAAGGAATCTTAGACAAAATGCAAGAACACGGACTTGTATTTGGTAGAGATATTAATGCATACACTTCTTTTGATGAAACTGTTTATAATGTAAATAATATACCTACAACACCTGAATTAATAGACACTGGTTTATCTATACTACATAACTGGTCTAACTATTTATCTTTAACTGAAAAAGAAATTGATTCAGAAAGAGGTGTTGTTAAAGAAGAATGGAGAACGCGCCAAAACGGTGGTATGCGTGTATTACAGCAAACTATTGGTACAATGTTTAACAACTCTATCTATTCAGAGCGTTTACCTATTGGTAAAATGGATGTTATAGAAGGTTTTGAATATAAAGCTTTACGCGATTTTTATCACGACTGGTACAGAACAGATTTACAAGCTATTGCTATTATTGGTGATGTAAATGTTGATGAAATTGAAGCTAAAATTAAAAAATTATTTTCAACTATACCTGCTGTAAAAAACCCTATCAAACGTACAGAAGTTCGTATTTCAGATAATGAAGAACTTATTTATGATATGGCAATGGACAAAGAAGTTACTTCTTCGAGTATTGCTTTCGGTATTCGTCATGACAAGTCTTTAAAAAATGAAACTATTGCCGATTTAAAAGAAAGCCTTTTAAACGGTATGGCAACATCAATTATTTCTACAAGATTAAACGAAATCAACCAAAAACCAGATTCACCTCTTTTATTTGCTTCTGTACGTTACGGTAGTCTTTCTAGATTAAACAATGAGTTTAGTGCTCGTATTGTACCAAAACCAAACATGCAACATAAAGCATTTGAATTGGTTATTTCTGAAATTAACAGAGCTGTTAAATTCGGATTTACAAAAGCTGAAATAAGCAGAATTATTGCTCAGTATACAAGTTCTTACGAAAACCAAATTGCAGGTTTCGGAAACAGAAGTCATGGTCAGATAGTAAGAGGAATTCAAACTAATTACTTAGAGAATTCTCATATTACAGATATCAAAAAAGAATTTGAAATTGCTAAAGTAATTTTTGGTCAATTAACTCAAAAAGAACTGTTAGCTCAAATTCAAAAATTATATCTTAAAAATAACAGATCTATTGTTGTTACAGGAGTTAAAGGAAACAAAAACTTAACTAAAGAAGAAGCTCTTAAAATCATTACTACTGTTGAGAATGACAAAACATTAAAGGGATACGCTGAAGAAACAAATGTAAAACCTTTAATGTCTGGTGTTAATTTAGTTGCTGGTTCTATTACTTCTGAAGAAGAAGATAAAGAAATTGGTTCAACTATATTTACATTAAGTAACGGAATTCAGGTTCACTATAAATTTGTTGATAAAAACAAGAATGACGTGAACTTAAGTGCTGTTAGTTACGGAGGTCAATCTTTATTAGATGAAGAAGACTTACCATCAACAGTATTATTAGGTAATGTTATTCAAATGTCTGGTTTAGGTGAATTCTCAGCGGTTGATTTACCAAAAGTACTTGCTGGTAAAAAAGCAAGCTCTAGAACAAGTGTTGGAAACACCTCAGAAAGTGTATCAGGATCTTCTTCTACAAAAGATGTTGAAACAATGATGCAATTGGTAAACTTACGTTTTACAAAACCTCGTTTTGACGAAACTTCTTACAAAGTGTTAATGCAACAAGTTGATGCCTTTTTAATTAGAAAGAGCGAACAACTTCAATCTAAAATGCAAGATAGTGTAACAACTATTTTATACGGAAAGAACCATCCTACTGAACGTTTATTTGATAAAAAATTAATGTCTGAAATGTCTTTTGACAAAATGAAGGCTATTTATACAAGTAGATTTGGAAACGCTGGAGATTTTAAATTCTTTATCGTAGGAGATGTAAGTAAAGAAACTATAAAACCTTTATTAGAAAAATACATTGCTAGCATACCTACAACCAATGAAAGAGAAGAATGGAAAGACAATTCGGTAGATTGGATTAACAACAAAATTGATAAGGATGTATTTTTAGAAATGAAAGACCCTAAAACTTCTGTTCGTGTAGTAATTAAAAACGACATGAAATATTCTTTAAAAAACTCAATTTTAATGAGAGCTATGGGAGACGTGTTACAATTACGTTATACAGAATCTTTAAGAGAAGAAGAAGGAGGAACTTATGGTGCTAGAACTAGAGGTTCTATTTCTAGAAGACCAACTCAAGAAGCTACAATATCTGTAAATTTTGATTGTAATCCTGACTTAGCTGAAAAGTTAATCGCGATTGTTCACAAAGAAATTAAAGCACTAGAAAGTGGTGATATTAAACAAGCTGATTTAGACAAAACACTTGCTAACTTCTTAAAAGCTAGAGAAGAAAGCAAAAACTACAATAGATTTGAAATGAGTTTATTAAAAAACTCTGTGTTAGAAGGATATAACATGAATGATCCTAAAAACTATGAAGACATTGTAAAGTCGATAACTATTAAAGATTTAAAAAACATCACAAAGAAGTTATTGAAAGATAGCAAATCTTACGAAATTGTTTTTAAACCTAAAAAGTAAAAAATAATTATTTTAGAAAGAGCGCCTCATAATTGAGGTGCTTTTTTTATGTCTATATTTTTCTATTGACCCCTCTAAAAATCAACTTACGCTTGCAGAAAAACATCATCTCGCTGCATTCAAGGTTCTTAATAAAAATACTTTTTGAATTAAATATTTGTTTTTCTCATTTTAATCTTTAGATTTGTTTCGTACAAGAAATACAAAAATGATATTACAAAATACTTGGCAAGGTTTCTATTTTTACTTTTATTTTTTAAATAAGAGCTGAGACTTTATACCATATTTTTAACCAACAATATAAATTATAAAGCCTCGATGTATCGAGGCTTTTTTTTTGATCAAAAATGAAACAAACAATCGCTATTCAAGGAGCAGAAGGATCTAATCATCATAAAGTTGCTCGCAATTTTTACGGTACAACAATTCAATTAAAAGAATGCATGTCTTTTGATTTTTTAGTGGATAGCTTATTAAATAAAACAGCCACTATTGGTATTATGGCGTTAGAAAACACAATAGCTGGTTCTATAATTCCAAACTATGCTTTAATTGATAAAAATAATTTACACATTATCGGAGAAGAATATTTAAATATTCACCATCATTTAATGGCGCTTCCAAATCAAAAAATTACAGATATTAAAGAAGTTTGTTCGCATCCAATGGCATTATTACAATGCAAGGAATTCTTTAAAAAATATCCACATATAAAATTAGTAGAAGATGTAGATACAGCTGAAGTTGCTAAAAGAATTTCAACAAATAAATTAAAAGGAGTTGCCGCTATTGCCCCAAAAACTGCAGCCGATATTTTTGATTTACATATTATCGAAGATGAAATTCAGACTATAAAAGACAATGCTACACGATTTGTAATCATACAAACAACAGCTCCTAATAATGGAATAAATGAAATAAACAAAGCCTCTTTAAAATTTCAGTTAGATCATAAAAGAGGAAGTTTAGCAGCCATTTTAAATGTATTGAGCGACTGCAAAATGAATTTAACTAAAATACAATCGCTTCCGGTAATAGAATCACCATGGAAATATTCATTCTTTGTTGATGTTACTTTTAATGATTATAAAGATTACCAAAAAGCAATCGCTATTATAAAAATTATGGCATTAGAAACAAAAGTATTAGGAACCTACAAAAACGGAAGAAAATGATTCAACCAGCAAAAAGATTAGAAACCGTTCAGGAATACTATTTCTCTAAAAAATTAAGAGAAGTTAGAGCGCTAGCTGCTGCCGGAAAACCCATAATTAATATCGGAATTGGAAGTCCGGATTTACAACCACCAACTAAAGTTATAACAGCAATTCAACAAAGTTTTAATGATGAAATTGCACATAAATATCAAAGTTACCAAGGCTTACCAGAGTTAAGAAATGCAATTAGTAAATTCTACAAACTGCAGTTTAAAGTTGCTTTGAATCCCGAAAACGAAATACTTCCTTTAATGGGAAGTAAAGAAGGTGTGATGCATATTTCTATGGCTTTTTTAAATGAAGGCGATAAAGTTTTAATTCCGAATCCGGGATACCCAACCTATACTTCTGTCACAAAGTTAATAGGCGCCGAACCTATTTTTTATAATTTAAGTGATCAGAATGATTGGCAGCCAGATTTTGAGGAACTAGAAAAGTTAGATTTAGCTGATGTAAAAATTATGTGGGTAAACTATCCGCATATGCCAACAGGTGTAAACGCAACTATAGCTACTTTTAAAAAACTCATTGCTTTTGGAAAAAAACATCAAATTTTAATTGTAAACGACAATCCGTATAGTTTTATTTTAAATAATAAACCTCTTAGTATTTTACAAATTGATGGCGCTAAAGAAACTGCTTTAGAATTAAATTCTTTAAGCAAAACCTTTAATATGGCCGGTTGGCGAGTTGGTATGGTTTTAGGAAACGCTAATTTTATCAATCAAGTTTTAAAAGTAAAAAGCAATATGGATTCTGGTATGTTTTTCGGAATTCAAAAAGGAGCAATTGAAGCCTTACAGTTATCTGATGATTGGTTTTCAGAACAAAATAAAATTTATGAAGAACGCAGAGATTTAGTATTTCAACTAGCAGATAAATTAAACTGTACTTATAACAAAAACTCAACAGGATTATTTGTTTGGGCAAAAATTCCTGAAGGAAAAACATCCGAAGGAATGGCTGATGAAATTTTATATCAAAAAGATATTTTTATCGCTCCCGGAACCGTTTTTGGTTCTCAAGGAGAAGGCTACATAAGATTTTCATTATGTGTATCAAAAGAAATAATTAAAGAAGCTATCAAAAGAATCTAGCTGTCAACGATACGCTACCTGACAATTCAAATGTCATTTCGAGCGTAGTCGAAAAAAAATAAAAAAATGAACGTATTTGTAATCGGTGTTGGTTTAATTGGCGGAAGCATGGTTTTAGATATTCAAAGAGAATATCCTCAAGCTATTATTTACGGAATTGATGCGAACGAAAACCATTTAAACAAGGCCAAAGAAATTGGTGTAATTAACCATAAAGCAACATTTAACGATTTAAAGAAAGCGGCTATTGTAATTATTTCTGTTCCTGTTGATGTTCAGCTAGAGATACTACCTAAAATATTAGATACAATTTCTGATACTTGCTTGGTTTTAGATGTCGGCTCTACAAAAGCTCAAGTATGTGAAGTTGTTAAAAATCATCCGAAGAGAAGGAATTTTTTAGCAACCCACCCTATTGCCGGAACCGAATTTTCAGGACCAACAGCTGCTCATGAAAATTTATTTCAACAAAAAACAAATATCATTTGTGAGGTTGAGAAAACAGCTTTTAAACTGCAAGAAATTGCTTTAGAAATATTTTCAAAATTAGGAATGCGTATTCGATATATGGATGCAGAATCGCACGATAAACACATCGCCTACGTTTCGCATTTATCACACATAAGTGCTTTTATGCTAGGAAAAACTGTGATAGAGAAAGAAAAAAATGAACGTGATATTTTCGACATGGCGGGTTCGGGTTTTGCCTCTACCGTTCGTTTAGCAAAAAGTTCACCTGCCATGTGGACACCCATTTTTAAACAAAACAAAGAGAATGTAATTGAAACATTAGATGAATATATTAACAATTTACAGCAATTTAAAAAATTGATGTTACAAGACGATTTTACTGAAATTTATAATGAAATGGAAAGTACAAATCACATAAAAAAAATATTAAACGGTATAAAATAAAAGACCAAAATAGTTGTAATTTTGAGCTTTCTTTTGAGTCTAATATACTTTGATTCAAAAAACAAAGTTTGCTTAAAAAAGCAGCACAAATAATTAATTAGAATGGAGAACACAAAAGAGTTAAGAACCTGGTTAAACGACATGAAACTTGCGCACCCATTGGTAATCGCAGGACCTTGTAGTGCAGAAACTGAAGAACAAGTTTTAAAAATTGCTCACGAATTAAAAGATTCTGATGTAAATTATTTTCGTGCTGGAATTTGGAAACCAAGAACTAGACCCGGAAACTTTGAAGGTGTAGGTGCACTAGGCTTAAAATGGTTACAAAAAGTAAAGGCAGAAACAGGTATGAAAACCTGTACTGAAGTTGCAAATGCTGCACACGTAAAATTAGCTTTAGAGCACGATATCGATTTATTATGGATCGGAGCACGATCTACCGTTTCACCTTTTATCATGCAAGAAATTGCGGATGCTTTACAAGGAACAGATAAAATTGTTTTGGTTAAAAACCCTGTAAATCCCGATTTAGCTTTATGGTTAGGTGGAATTGAAAGATTATATACTGCCGGAATTAAAAATTTAGGGGCAATTCACAGAGGATTTTCTACTTACGAGAAATCAAAATACAGAAATATTCCTGAATGGCAATTGGCTATCGAATTTCAAAATAGGTTTCCTGATTTGCCTTTAATTTGCGATCCTTCGCATATTACGGGTAACAGAGATATGATTTTTGATGTTTCGCAAACTGCCTTAGATTTAAATTTTGATGGTTTAATGATTGAAACACATTTCGATCCTGAAAATGCTTGGTCGGACGCTGCTCAGCAAGTAACGCCTGCTAAATTAAAGGATATTATGGAAGATTTAAAGATCCGTAAAGAAACCGAAACTGACTCTTCTTACAGAGAATCTTTAAATAATTTAAGAGCTCAAATAAATGTTGTCGATGATCAGCTTATCGAAATGATGAGTAAAAGAATGAAGGTTGCTGATAAAATCGGACTTTTAAAGAAAGAGAAAAATGTAGCCGTTTTACAATCTAGACGTTGGAATGAAATTTTAGGAAAAATGATTTTAGAAGGTGAAACAAGAGGTTTAAGTGAAGAGTTTGTTTTAAAAATGTTTAAGGCAATTCACCAAGAATCTATCAATCATCAAGAAAAAATTATTAAAGGATAGTTTTAGGGCGTTACCACAAGGGTCAGGCTTTCGTTACTCGCTTTTTTTGCTTTTTAAACAAACAAAAAAGAGCTCAGACAAGTCACTCAATCCTTAACGCGTAACACTTTTTAACAACGTAAATTTTTAATATGAAGAAGATCCTTTAGGCATAAAAAACCTAAAGGATCTTTTTCTTATCACAACTTCATCGTTTTTTATAAATATCCTTTGGGATTCATAATCTAATATTAATGCGTCATTCTGAATTTATTTCAGAATCACATCCATATAATAAACAATAAATTTTAACGAAAACCTGAAACAAGTTCCGGTTAAAGTAAAGCGAGTTATTATAAATTACATACAATCATTTTTTTTGTTATAAAATTGAAAATCAATAGAAGTGTCACCATTATTTTTTAAAAATTTCTCATCTTTGCAATATGACAGGAACGGTATATAAATCTACAGGAAGTTGGTATTTAGTTAAGAGTGAACAGGTTTTATACAAATGCCGTATTAAAGGTAAATTTCGTTTAAAAGGCATTAAAAGTACGAACCCTATTGCTGTTGGCGACAAGGTAGATTTTGATCTTGAAACCAAAAACAATGAAGAAACCGGTGTAATTACCAATATTTACGAACGTGATAACTTTATTGTTCGTAAATCTGTTAACTTATCGAAGCAAACCCATATTATTGCTTCTAACATCGATCAGGTTTTCTTATTAATTACCATTAACAACCCTCCTACTTTTACCACTTTTATTGATCGTTTTTTGGTATCAACAAGAGCTTATCGAATCGATACTATTTTAGTTTTTAACAAAATAGATTCTTACGAAATAGAAGAACGTGGAGAGATTTTATACTTAAAAGATATTTACGAAACTATCGGTTATAAATGTATAGAAGTATCTGCTAAAGAAAACACAAATGTTGATCTGATTAAAAAAATGATGCTCGAAAAAACATCTATGTTTGTTGGGCATTCGGGAGTCGGAAAAACAACTTTAGTAAATGCTATTGATGCTTCTTTAAATTTAAAAACCAAAGAAATTTCTGATCAACATAATCAAGGAAAACACACCACTACATTTGCTGAAATGTTCGATTTAAATCTCGAAAACTCACAAGATGCAAGAATTATTGATACGCCAGGTATTAAAGGTTTTGGTGTTGTTGATATTGATAAAGAGGAGTTAGGTGATTATTTTCCTGAGTTTTTTGCGTTAAAGCAAGATTGTAAATTCAATAATTGCATTCACGTAAACGAGCCAAAATGTGCTGTAAAAGATGCTTTAGAAGAAGATACTGTTTCGTGGTCTCGCTATAAAAGTTATTTGCAAATTTTAGAAGGAGAAGAAGAACATTATCGTACTGATATTTGGGAAAAAGATCAAGAATAAATGAAAGCAGTTATTCAAAGAGTATCTAAAGCAAACGTAACTATTGAAGGTGTAAAAGTTGCCGATATTAAAAGCGGACTACTTATTCTTATAGGTATTACGAATGAGGATGCGAAAGAAGATATTGATTGGTTATCTAAAAAAATAAACAATCTCCGTATTTTTAATGATGCTAATGGCGTTATGAATAAATCGTTAATTGATAGCTTAGGTGATGCTATTATTGTAAGTCAATTTACTTTACAAGCTTCTACTAAAAAAGGCAATCGCCCAAGCTATATAAAAGCTGCAAAACCAGAAATTGCAATACCTTTATATAAAGAATTCATACATCAGTTTGAAAAAAATTTAGGTAAAAAAGTACAAACAGGTGAGTTTGGTGCCGATATGAAAGTTGAATTATTAAACGATGGTCCTGTTACTATTATTATCGATACTAAAGACAAGGTGTAAAAATGTTGATTATGAAATTTATCAACGTACATACGCATCATAAATCTAATGACAATTCAACGATATCAATTTTAAATTGTGAGCCCAAATCAATAGATTTTAGCATTCCTTTTTCTATCGGAATTCATCCATGGAATATTAATGAGGAAAAAATTGATCCCGAAATTAATTTTATCGAACAACAATTACAACTTAAAAACTGTTTTGCTATTGGCGAATGTGGTTTAGATAAGTTATGTAAAACGGATTATGAACTTCAATTAACCGTTTTTAAAAAACAGGTTCATTTATCAGAAAAATATCAAAAACCATTAATCATACATTGTGTAAAATCATTTGAAGAGATATTTCATTTAAAAAAGACACTAAAACCTCAACAAAAATGGATTATCCATGGTTTTAACAAAAACAGTCAAGTAGCTTTATCCCTAATAAAAAATGGTTGTTTTTTATCCTTCGGAAAAGCATTAACTATTGCTACTAAATTGCAAAAAACTTTTAAAGAGATTTCTTTAGATGCTGTTTTTTTAGAAACTGATTCCGATGAAATTGATATTATTTCTATTTACCAAAAAGCAGCTTCAATAAAAGAGCTAAAAGTTGAAGAATTAACAAGAAAAATACATCAAAATTTTAATACAATATTTATAAAATGAGTTGGTTAGAGAGAACGGAATTATTAGTTCAGAAAGAAGGTATTGAAAAGCTTCATAATGCAAATATTTTAATTGTTGGCTTGGGTGGTGTTGGTTCTTTTGCAGCAGAATTTATAGCAAGAGCTGGTGTTGGTAAAATGACAATTGTAGATGGTGATGCTTTTGATGAAACAAATATAAACAGGCAACTTCCCGCCTTAAAAAGCACCATTGGAAAATCGAAAACTGCCATAGTAGCTGAAAGAATTAAAGATATAAACCCTGAAATAGAACTAAAGGTATTGGAGGAGTTTTTATCACCAGACAGTGCTTTTGAAATAATCAACAAGGAATACGATTATGTTTTAGATTGTATTGATAGTATTACACCTAAAATTAATTTAATTGTTGCGGCTAGAAGAAAAAAAGTAAAACTAATAAGCTCCATGGGTGCCGGTGGAAAGTTAGACGCAAGCAAGGTTGTTATTAAAGATATTAGCAAAACTAAGAACTGTAAAATGGCGCGCGCACTAAAAAAGAGGTTAAAAGAACTAAATGTTAACAAAGGTGTAATGGCTGTTTATTCTGAAGAAGTTCAAATACCTGAAAGTTTACAACTTACAAACGGTACAAATTTTAAAAAATCTTTTTACGGAACCATTAGTTATATGCCTGCTGCTTTTGGTTTACAAGCAAGTTCGTTTGTTATAAATAAAATCTTAACAAAAAAATAACTTCCACGGAAACTATTTTTTAATTACATTTGTTGTCAATAAAATCAATAATTAAAAATCAATCATAATGAAAAAATCAATTTTAGCCATTGCTCTTATAGCAATTACTGCTGTTTCTTGTAAATCAGAAAAAAATAAAGTAACTGCTAACGAAGAAGTTAAAGACGTTAAGAAAGTAGAAAATGTAATTAATTCTTACAAAGCAAACGTTGCTGAATCTACTGTTACTTGGAAAGGAAACAAACCAACAGGTTCTCATAACGGAGTTGTTAGTATCGAAAAAGGTTTATTTGATATTAAAGACGGTGTTCTTAATTCAGGTGAATTTGTTATTAATATGAATTCTATTTCTTGTTTAGATTTAGAAGCTGGTAACGGTAAAGAAAAATTAGAAGGGCATTTAAAAAATGCTGATTTTTTCGATGTTGAGAAGTTTCCTACTGCTAAATTTGTAGTTGCTAGTTCAGAAACAAAAGATGGTAAATTACATGTAACTGGTAATTTAACACTTAGAGGAACTACAAAAAGCATTACAATTCCTGCAACAGTAACTGAAAACGAAGGTACTGCTACTTTTAAAAGTGATGTTTTTAGTATTGACAGAACTGATTTTGGAGTAACCTATAGTTCTAAAAAGTTTGACGCTGCTTTAAAAGATAAATTCATTAACGACTTAATGGAACTTTCTTTTGATATTAAAGCTCAAAAATAATTTTAGAATTCCAGATAAAAAAAGGGTTGACAATGTCAACCCTTTTTTTATGCTTTAATATATTCTTCAACCTCGAAGAGTGTTTTAAAATGTTTTAATATTTTTTCTTTTACTTCTTCTTCAGATATTTTTTTACCGAGTTCAACTTCCATCGAAGTAACCGCTTTACCTCTAATTCCACAAGGTATAATATTATCGAAATACCCTAAGTTTACATTTACATTCAAAGCAAAACCATGCATGGTAACCCACCTACTTGCACGAATTCCCATAGCGCAAATTTTTCTAGCAAATGGTGTTCCAACTCCAAGCCAAACTCCCGTTTCACCTTCACTGCGTTCTCCTATTAAGCCATATTCTGCTATCGTTAATATAATTGCTTCTTCTAGTAAACGTAAGTATTTATGTATGTCTGTAAAGAAATTCTCAAGATCAATAATAGGATAACCTACTATTTGCCCGGGACCGTGATACGTTATATCTCCTCCCCTATTAATTTTATAAAAAGTAGCATTTTTTTCTTTTAACCCATCTTCATTTAACAATAAGTTGCTCATATCGCCAGACTTACCTAATGTATAAACATGCGGATGTTCTACTAACAAAAAATGATTTGGTGTTATAATTCCATTAACATTATTTCTTTTTTGCCTTTTTAAAGAAACAATTTCATCTAACAGCTGAGCCTGATAATCCCAAGTATCTTTATAATCTTTTTGGCCTAAATCACTGACTCTTATTTTTTTATTCATAAATTTGTATATAAACAAGTCCCCAAAGGTAGGGAAAATTAGCTTTAAGCTGTTATATTCATACCGATTAACTAAATAATTATGATTAAAAAAACCACACTTTTAGTAGTATTATTTTTCACTTTTTTTGCTAGTAATTCATTCTCTCAAAATTATTGGAATAGCACGGCTCAAAAAGTCGGTTCTTTTCAAAAGAACGAAATTCTTGCTAGAGACGACAACCCTGAAAAATATGCTTTAGCATCTTTAAACTTAGATGGCTTTAAAAATCATTTAGTTAATTTGAAATCAAAAAGCGGTAAAAATATAATTACACTTCCAAACTCTAAAGGAGTGTTAAAGCGCTTTTTAATTCAAGAAACAGCATATTTAGCACCTAAATTAGCTGCAAAATTCCCGATGATTAAATCATATTCTGCTCAAGGAATTGATGATCCTACTGCAGTTGCTAAAATTAGTATTGGTACCAATGGTTTTCATGCGTTAATTCATTCAGGAAAAGAAAGCACCATATATATAGACCCGTTTACGAAAGATCAAAAACAATATCTTGTTTATAAGCGAGAAGATTTAATTTCTACTAAAAATGATTTTTCTTGTGAAATTAAAACATCTGCTAATAAAATAGTCGCATCAACAAACTTAAAAAGAAATGCAAACGACGGTCAATTAAGAACTTTTAGAATTGCAATTGCAGCTACTGGTGAATACTCTCAGTTTCATATCAATAGGGAAGGTGTGCCAAATACAGCGACTGACGCTGTAAAAAAAGCAACCGTTTTATCTGCTATGAATACAACTATAACCAGAGTAAACGCTGTTTACGAAAAAGATTTAGCTGTTAGGATGATTATTGTAAACGACAACGATAAATTAATATTTTTAGATGCTGCTACAGATGATTTAACAAATGATAACTCTGATGATTTAATTGATGAAAGTCAGGAAAAATGTGATAATATAATTGGTAATCCTAACTATGATATTGGCCACACATTTAGTACTGGTGGTGGTGGATTAGCATCATTAGGCTCTGTATGTGTTACTGGAGCTAAGGCTAGTGGTATTACCGGAAGCGGTCAACCAGTTAATGACCCTTTTGATATTGATTATGTAGCGCATGAAATCGGACATCAATTCGGAGCAACACATACATTTAATGGAACAGCAGGTAATTGTGGTGGTAATATCGGTGCTACCTCTGTAGAACCTGGAAGTGGTACAACTATAATGGCATATGCAGGTATTTGTTCACCACAAAACGTACAAAACAATAGTGATGATTATTTTCACGCGGTAAGCATTGCTCAAATGTGGGCACACATACAAAACAGAGGTAATTGTGCTACTCAAACAGATACTAATAATGATTCTCCTGTTGCAAATGCTGGTAACGACGTAAGTATTCCTAAATCAACTCCCTTTATATTAAAAGCTACAGCTACAGATGTCCAAGGATTGGCTAGTTTAACATACAACTGGGAACAGATAGATACAGAGTCTGCTAGTATTCCTTTAGAGTCTACAAGTACAGCGGGTCCTACATTTAGGTCCTTACCTTCAAGCTCATCGCCTAACAGGTATTTACCTACATTAGCAAATGTTGTTAGTGGAGCTTCAGATGAATGGATAGTTTTACCCTCTGTTGCTAGAGAGTTAAATTTTGCACTTACTGTTAGAGATAATAATGCTGGTGGTGGTAATTCTGATAGAGATGATATGAAGGTTACAGTAACAAACGCTGAAGCTTTCACAGTTACCGCACCCAATACTAATGTTACTTGGGGTATTGGCTCTTCGCAAAGAATAACTTGGAATCAAGGAACAACAAACCAATCTCCTATAAACTGTAGCATTGTTAACATTAGACTTTCTACCGATGGCGGAGTAACTTTCCCTATTTTATTAAAAGAAAACATAGCAAATGATGGCTCTGAAGATATTACCATACCAAATAACCCAACAACTACTGCGCGTATACTTGTAGAAGCTGCTGATAATATTTTTTATAACGTAAATACAACCAATTTTACAATTAATGATGCAGGACCTACATTTTTAGTATCAAATGAAACCAATCAACAAACAGTTTGTAATACTGGAGGTAACACTGCTGAATATACATTAAACTTTCAGTTTATTAATGGTTTTTCTGAAACGACTACTTTATCTGCTACAAACCTACCTACAGGATCTAATGCTGTTTTTACTCCTACTACTATTAGTACTGACGGAAATGTTGTTATGACTATTAACAGCCTAGACGGAACAGCTCAACAAGAATACACTGTGGTTGTAAATGCTGAATCTACTACTGTTTCGCAAACAGTCAATGCCGCCTTAAAAATAATTGGAACCGATTTTTCTACAATATCTTTATCAACTCCTACAAATACTGCTACAGACATAAGTGTGAATCCTAGTTTTGAATGGGTAGCCGATGCGAATGCTACTTCTTATAATATTGAGGTTGCTACAGATGCTAGTTTTACATCAACCGTAATTAACGAAACAGTAACAACTAACACCTATATTCCTTCAACACCTTTAAGCGGTATTACAAAATACTTTTGGCGAGTAAAACCTATAAATGAGTGTGGCGAAGGTGCTTACTCTGCTACCAATGAATTTACAACAGAAACACCCTCTTATTGTTCTTCTACATTTACGGATGAAGCAAATGGCGCAGAGCACATAACAAATGTAACTTTTAATAGTATTAATAATAATTCTGGAAATGATACTGTAGATGGTTATGAAGATTTTACTTCTATATCTACAGCTGTTAAAAGAACCCAAAGTCACCAAGTTAATGTTACATTTAACACCGCTGGTTATCAAGATCATTGTTATGTTTTTATTGACTGGAACCAAGATTATAAATTCGATAATGATACAGAAAGATATGATTTAGGTAACAAACTAGAAGATGTTGCAACCGCAGCCTTAAACATTAGAGTCCCTGATGATGCTGTGCTGGGGGAAACTCGTATGAGGGTTATTATTGAATATTACCAAGATGGTGCTCCTAATGGTGAAGGTGCTTGTGATACTGATCATACAAGTGAATGGGGAGAAACTGAAGACTATACTATTATAGTTGAAGAAGAGCCACAACCAGATTTTACCTTAACAAATACAACCGGTAATTTATCTATTTGTAATCAAGCTGTAAACGAACAAGTTTTTGCTATTGATTATAAAACATTGTTTGGTTTTAACGAAGATGTTAGTTTTTCTGTTACAGGTATTCCAACAGGTGCTACGAGCTCATTTAGTCCAACATCTGTAAATACTAGTGGTTCTATAGATTTAACACTTTCTAATTTAAACAATGCAACTATTGGTGATTATACCATGACGGTAACAGCAACATCAACTTCTGTTACAAAATCTATCGATATTATTTTTAATGTAAATGATACTATTTGTAAATCCGAAGGAAATACAAGCTCTTTAATCGGTACAACTCTTGTTAATTTTGGAACTATAAATAACAGTTCTGCAAAAACAGCTGGATATTCTGATTTTAAATCAATAGGTACAGAAGTAATAATAGGAAACAGCTATAATTTAACTGTTAATGCAAATTCAGACGGTAATAATACTACAAAAACGTTTGCTTGGATAGATTGGAACCAAAACTGTTTATTTGACGCTGGTGAACAATATGATTTAGGAAATGTAACTAACGCCAATACCGCAACGAGTAATAGTGGCTTGGCAATTGCTATTCCTGAAGATGCTTTAGCAGGAACTACAATCTTAAGAGTTACTACAAAGTCTGCAAACGATAGAGACCCTAGTGCTTGTGAATTAGGTTTTAATGGTGAAGTTGAAGATTATACAATTACGATTACACCAAATTTCACCTTAGAAAACACAACAGGTGGTGGTTCTGTTTGTAATAAAGCAACCAATGAATTTATTTACACGATAGATTATAAAACATTTAATAATTTTAATGAAACGGTTACTTTTACAACCTCTGAACTTCCTGCAAATGCAAGTGCAACCCTAAGCACAGCAACTACTAATACTAATAATACAATTACCGTAACTATTACTAATTTAAATAATGTTGAAAAAGGAGATTATATTTTTAAATTAACAGGAACTTCATCAATAACTAAATCGATTGATATTGTATTAAACGTTAATGATAATCTTTGTAAATCATCTGGTAATACAGCATCTCAAATAAGTATAACCAATGTTACTTTTGGTGAAATTGATAATATATCAACTAAAACAACTGGATATTCTGATTTTACATCAATAGCTACAGGTGCTATTAGAGGAGAAAGCTATGATATAAACACAACTATTAATTCAGACGGAAATAGTGATGTAAAAACATATGCTTGGATTGACTGGAATCAGAACTGTTTATTTGATACTGATGAAGCTTACGACATCACATCTAACAGAGAAGCAATAACAGTTCCTGACGACGCCTTAATTGGTTCAACTACCTTAAGAGTTTCAGCAAAATTAAATGAATTTGCAAGGTCTTGTGAATTAGATTTTAATGGAGAGGTTGAAGATTATACGATAAATATTGAAGAAAGTTTTGCTACAGATAAAAGTTTATTTACCGATTTAAACCTATATCCTGTACCTTCTGAAGGAACAATTACTGTTGATTTTAAAGTAAAAGCTAAAGAATTAACTGTTGTTAGGTTATTCGATTTCGCTGGTAATTTATTAGACAGTCAAAGTTTCTCTACGATTTCAAGTAAATTCAATGAAGAAGTTCAATTTCCTAAAGTAAGTAGTGGTATTTATTTACTGCAAGTACAAAATGATGGGAAATTAATAACTAGAAAAATAATAATTAAGTAATTATTATCATAAATAAAAAAAGCGAGCTATTAAGCTCGCTTTTTTTATTTATGGTAAAATGTACTGCTATAAATTATACTTTATGGTAAACATTGCTATTCTTGGTTGAATTACATAAGTAGAATTACTTACAAGAATATCGTTACTACTGTTTTGATTTAATCCGGCTGAGTCTAATAAATTGGTAGCACTTAGTTTATATTCCCATTTACTATCTTTTTTTTGATAGGTTAAATCAGCTCTTAAAAACCCATATTCATCAATAGTTCTTCCTTCATTAATTACTTTATTAAAAGTATACTTAGATGTAAAGATAAATTCTTTTAAAAAGAAGATATCTAAGTTCGCATAAGGGCTGTGTGTGGTAAACGAATTTTTAATTCCTCCAATATCAGAGTTATTTATTGATACGTTATAACCTACATCAAAATTTGGTGCATTTTTAAAGTTTGTACTAAACCTTGATGTATATGATTGTGATAAGGTTTTTGTTAATCGGTTTGCAGCTACACTCGTTTGACGGTTGGTAATTAAACTGTTCGACTTAGCATGTGATACATTACCACCTAAACGCACTTTAAACTTTCTAAAACTTTTTTGAAAATTTGCTCTCGCAGAAATTGTTTCATCAGGAAAAGCAGAATTTACAGATGTTCTAACACTGTTTACATCAATAAACTGTGTATTACTTTTTATTACATCTATACGTTTGCTATAATTAATAGAACCAAAAATATTAGTGTAATTAAACATATTAAAACTAAAATAATTCAAACTTACATTGTGATATAAAGAATTTTCTAACTCTCTATTACCCGAATATAAACTATTGTAATTATTAAATACATAACCTTCTGCTAACTGATTTACATCTGTAAAATTCGTTTGCATATTATATCTTAATCGTAAAGTTTCAGATTTTTTTAAGCTAATTTTTATCGAAGCATCAGGTAAAATTTTCGTGAAACTATTTTTTACTTCAGAACCTAACTGTGTGTTTTTAGAAATGTAATTATGCGCTGTAAAACCTTGATCAAAAGTAAAAATACCTGTTATAAATTTATAATGTAAACCTGCGTATATATCACTAAATGTAAAATCTACATCATTTTGACTAGTAATTTGACTAATCGTATTTTTGTTACCTCCTAAAATTTCGAAAATATCTGAATTAAATTGTTGGTTACTTTGCGTGGTACCTAAAGTGATATTTAAATTACTTTTAGGGTTTATAATATAAAAGTAATCTAATTTAGCATCAAATTTATTAGTTTTTATTCTCTTATTCTGACCTAAATTAAACGGATTTGCATTTATATCTGCACCTATTAAATTAGCAAAAGATAATTTTTCTAATTCTGCATTGTAAAAAGGATCTTCATCTTGCCATAAATGCAGCGCTTCAAAAGCAAAAATATTTTTTTCATTTAAAGTATAATAATATTTTAAATTTTGATTGATAGAAAACGGACTCTGTTCTGAAATTTGATTAATAGGCACTATTTCATCATCAGCATTTAAATAAGTTCTAGATGACAAGGTGTTTTGCAACTGTTTTTGCTTAGATATTTTAGCAAAAATATCATAATCGAATTGATTATCGTTGTTAGGTTTATAGCTTGAGCTTATTTTAAACAACCCTAAATCACTTGTTTGATTAGTGGTGTTTTCTGTTTGTTCTGTATCAATATATTTAACAGATGCCGGATCGTTTTCGTTATAAGCTGGCACATTATTTCTGTCTACTCCTGCATTAGAATACACACTGCTTGTTGCCTCTTCCATATCTGTTTCATTGCCTGAATAAATTGCAAATCCGCTTAGATCCCATGTTTTCTTTGGAGAATAGCTAAAGTTCACCGCACCAAATTTAGATTCAATTTCTTTTGCTCTATTATTTCTTAGTGTTAAAAACGAAATATCACTAGAACCTACATTAAAATTTGTTCCGTTATTTTCGCTTAAACCTCTAAAACCACCAGTAAATTTAAAATAATCTCTCATTGTAAATGGCACTTCTCCTATGTCATTTACATCGGTTATAATATTTACACTGTATTTTGGATTGTAATAAAATAACTTTGGTGTTGCTATGTATCTGTTATCAGTCATTCCTACACCCAAACCTGCTGTTACTTCTCCAAACCAAAAGTTTTTCTTACCTTCTTTTAATTTGATATTGATTACAATGTTGTCTTCATTATCGGTTACACTACGCATTTGCCCAACTTCACTGTGATTTTTTAAAACCTCAATTTTATCAATAGCATCAGCAGGAATATTTTTTGTTGCTATTTTTGTATCACCATCAAAGAAATCTTTTCCTTCAACCATAATTTTTTTAACAGCCTTACCTTCTACCTCAATTTCACCATCATCATTTACTTCAACCCCTGGAAGATTTTCTAAGACATCTCCTAGTTTTTTTTCTGTTCCGTTTTTAAAACTATCTGCATTATAAACAATCGTATCTCCTTTAATTGTAACGGGCATTTTATAGGTAACATTTACCTCATCTAAACTATCATCTATTCCTAAGCTGATATCTTTAACAACATCAACATCTTCAGTTTTCACAAATACATCAGCTGTTTTAAAACCAATATAACTTACTTTTATATTATAGCTTGTGTTTTTTTTAAGGTTTAATTTATAGTTTCCGTTAGCATCAGTAAAACCATATGAATCTAATTTTTTAGTAACCGTATTAATCGCTATTGCATTTGCCATTTCTAAAGGGCTACCAATACTATCTTTAACAACTCCTTTAAGTGTTATTTGGGCATTAGTAATCCATGTAGTCAATAAAATGACTATTAGTAATATTTTTTTCATGTGTATATTATTTTGTTTTTTTAGAATCGACCGCCTCTTCCGCCGCCTCTTCTTCCACCTCTAAAACGATCTCTCATTTCTTCCATCTTCTCTTTCATCATTTTAGTATATTCTTCTCTAGTAACTTTCTTTCCTTTTTCAGGTTTTTCAATTTCTATTTTTTCAGACGGATTCATTGTTATTTCTGAACATAAAATTGTTGTTCTACCTTCATTAATCTCTAAAATTAAACCAGGTAAACCCCAATAATTTCCAGGACCGTTACTAACAGGTATTTGTGGTGTATACCAAGCGGTAACTAATGTTTGTTTTGGTGATTCCTTTTCAACTTTTGTTGAATCTTTTTTAGCCTCATCTCTTCTAGGTCTTCGCATACTTCTCCAATCAAAAGCATCATTTTCTTTAACTAAAGTTGCTTTATAACAAGTGTAATTACCTATTTGTCTCGTTTCACTTCCTAATTCCCAGTTTGGTTTTTTGGCAGCTTCAGAAATTAAAAAGTTTTTACCAAAAAACTCTGTCGATTCTAATAAGACTCCTTCCTTTACGTTCTTATATTTTGTTCCTCCACCTGAAAAACCACCGAATCTTGAACCCCTTCCTCCTGTTGTTGGTGCTGCTAATTTTTCTTCCTCTTTATAAATTGATTCTTCTCTGGTAAAGCTTAAAACAAATGTTTTTTCCAACATACTTTTCATACGTTGCATAATTTGTTTTTTTCGTTCTTCAGACATTTGTCTTCCTCCAAAATCGCTATTCATTGTTGTTTTGGATTGATACACTGCTTTACCCTGAAAATTAGCCTGTGAAAAAATCGTAATAGAAATACACAGAAAAAAGATGGTTGTAAATTGTTTCATTTTTGCTTTTTAATTTTATAACTCTTAATTGTAATTAAGTGTTAGACTTAACAAAACTGAAAAGGTTTAATTTTAACCTTGTATTTCTATGCTAAATGAATTGCCATCTTTACTTTTACGCTTACTTTTAAAACGTTCCATCATTTCTTTAGAATGCTTTTCCATTATTTTATCAAATTTTTTCTGAGTAACTTTTTTTCCTTTTGATGGTTCTTTAATCTGAACTTTATCTGACGGATTCATTACTATTTCGGTACAAACTATTGTTTGTTTTCCATCTTGAATTTCTAAAATCAACCCTGGCAATCCCCAAAAACTTCCAGGACCGTTACTTACTGCCACTTGTGGTGTATACCAAGCAACAGTTTCTATGGTTACTTTTTCTTTTTTCTCTTCTCTTTCTCCATCAGTCATAGAAAAAGAAGTTCTTGTTTCTTCTCTTTTCTTTGTTGCTTTATAACAAGTATAATTACCTATATTTTTGGTCTCGCTTGTCATTTCCCAATCAAAATCAGTTAGTTTGTCTTTAATAAGAAAACGCTTCCCACTAATTTCAGTTTTATTTACAAATCGTTTATCAGCAATGTTTTTATATAAAACATCGGTTCCACCACCATTACCCATAATTTTAATGCTTACTCCGTTTTGAGCCTGTGGAGCAGATAATGCTGCATTTTGTTTATATGTAGATTCTGTTTTGCTAAAATTTAAAGTATATGTTTTTTGAAATTGTTTTAACAATTGTGCTTGTAATTGTTTTTGAAGGTCTGAATTATTTCCTTTTTTATCTTTCATTTTAAAATCTACCTTTCTATGCGTTTTATAAGTTGCTTTTCCTTGAAAACCTTGTGCATAAATTGAGATACTTAAAAACAGTGTTATTATAGCTATTGCTTTTTTCATTTTTATAAATTTTCCAATATTTTAATTGTTTTCTTTACTACTTTAATTGTTTCATTTAAATCAGACAATTTTCCCTCTACCTGAAAACTATGTTTGTATTTTAAGCTGGAGTCCTTTTTGTTATTCTTAACCTTAAAACCTAAAATTACTTTTTCTTCTTTATCTGTATTTTCGTTAAAGATTTCTTTTACATCATCCCAATTGATATTTTTTAATTCTTTAATAGAATCAACAGTAAACACTAATGTTGTTAATGTTGTTATGTAACTTTCTTCTATTTCTGCTGTTGTTGTATTATCTTCTTGAGAATATATAATGCTAGAGAGACTAATTAATAATATGGTAATAATTTTTTTCATGTTAGTTATCTTTTAAATTCTATACTACAAATATGAACAGATTAATACTTACTTTAAGTTAACCAATGTTAACGAGTGTTAAGCCGTTATTGTAATTACAGCTAACTACTTATCTTTGAAACATGGAAAACAAAAAACATCGTTGGATTTTATATTTTATCATTATAACGATACTAACCACCGTTAGTGTACAGTTGTATTGGAACTATAAAAACTATGAACAAAACAAGCAGCGTGTTTTAAATGAAATTCAACTAAGTTTAGACAATTCAATTGAAGCTTACTACGTAAACCTTTCTAAAAAGAATCATTTTGCGATTATAGAACCTGAAAAACTTACTGCGTCTGATAAATTAAAAAAAGATAAAATTTGGAAAGACGTATTTAAAACATCAGGATTAAAAAAAGAAAAAAGCAAAATCACCTAAAAAAAGACAGCCTTTCTTTTAAAATAACATCTATTGAAATAAATAGTGATGATAAGGATTTTAAAAAAATGGATTCCTCTTTTATAGAATCTATTTTTAATAAACAAGAGATTAACTCTACACCAATAAAAAGTAGTGTAAAAGTTTCTAAAAATATTTTTTCGGATATAAAACCTAAAAAGACAGAAAATATTCAAGTTTTCTTAGGTAAAAAAGCCACTGATAGTTTAAAATTGATAAAAGGGTTACAAACTATTTTTATAGCGATACAAAACGACACTATAAATTATAAAAGTATTGATTCGATTCTATCAAAAGAACTTATTAGTAAAGGAATTAACACTAAATATTATCTTAATCACTTAAAAAAAGACACACTTTTTTACAGCAACAAAACCAACACGACAAAATCGTTTCTTAAAGCTGAATCAAAATCTACCTATTTAAAAGCTGATGAAAAATTTAACCTCTATTATAAAAACCCAACATACGAGGCTTTAAAAAGAAGCTCTACAGGCATCATTTTGTCCCTACTATTATCGCTTGCTGTAATTTCTAGCTTATTCTATTTATTAAAGGTCATCAATCAACAAAAAGAATTAGCTGAAATTAAAAACGATCTAATAAGCAACATTACGCACGAGTTTAAAACGCCCATTACAACAATTTCTACTGCTATTGAAGCTATTGATAATTTTAATATGATTAACGATAAAGAGAAAACTAAAAAATACCTTTCTATTTCTTCGGTTCAACTTAAAAAACTACATCAAATGGTAGAGAAATTATTAGAAACAGCAACTTTAGATAGTGAGAATTTAATGTTGCAAAAGGAGCCGATAAATATTATTGATTTAGTTGAGAAAATATCCCAAAAGCATCAGCAAATATTGATTGATAAAAACATTTATTTCTCAACAAATATTGCTACATTAACTACAGAAATAGATGTATTTCATCTTGAAAATGCAGTTTCTAATCTTATCGACAACGCCATAAAATATGGAGGAGATACGATACAAATAAATATAGTATTTGTACCAAGCAATATCGAAATTTCGATTACTGACAATGGAATAGGGATTGAGAAAAATCAACAAGAAAAAATATTCGAAAAATTTTATCGAGTTCCGAAAGGAAACACACACGACGTAAAAGGTTTTGGAATTGGCTTATATTATTCTAAAAAAATCATAGAAAAACACAACGGCTTCCTTTCTTTAACTTCAAATTCAAAAGAAACTACTTTTAAAATTACGCTGCCAAATGAGTAAAAAAATAAAATTATTGTTAGCAGAAGACGAGCCTAGTTTAGGGCAAATTATAAAAGAAAGTTTAGAAACGAGAGATTTTGAAGTCTTTCATGCCCAAGACGGCGAACAGGCCTTTAGTTTATATAAAAAAGAGCTGCCAGATGTGTTGGTTTTAGATGTTATGATGCCTAAAAAAGATGGTTTTACTTTAGCCAAAGAAATCCGTTTAGAAAACAAACATATTCCTATTATTTTTTTAACAGCTAAATCACAAACGAAAGATGTTTTAGAAGGTTTTGAACATGGAGGCAACGATTATTTGAAAAAACCTTTCTCTATGGAAGAACTTATTGTTCGTGTTCATTCTTTATTAAATAGAACTCAGTTAAAAACAACTTCTGATAAATTAAGAATTGGTAACTTCATTTTTAATCACAGCAAACAAACTTTATTTTTTAATTCAGAACCTGAATTACTAACCCACCGAGAATCTGAATTGTTATTTCATCTTTATCAAAAGAAAAACGAAATATTAGATCGTTCTTTTATATTGAAAAAATTATGGGGTAATGACGATTTTTTTAACGCACGCAGTATGGATGTATTTATTTCTAAATTACGTAAGAAATTAAAACACGATGAAAATATTCAAATTGTAAATGTACGAGGATACGGATATAAATTGATGTGCTAAAACCTTTTGAAATCCCTTTTTTTATGTAATTTTACCATCTTGAAATATCTAAAAATATGCATGTAGCAATTGCCGGAAATATAGGCGCAGGTAAAACAACATTAACACAATTATTAGCAAAACATTATAATTGGGATCCACATTTCGAATCGGTAGATGAAAATCCTTATTTAGATGATTTTTATGCTGAGATGGAACGTTGGTCTTTTAATCTGCAAGTTTTCTTTTTAAACAGCCGTTTTCGTCAGGTTTTAGAATTAAGACAATCTGGTAAAAAAATTATTCAAGATAGAACAATCTATGAAGATGCTCACATTTTTGCACCCAACTTACATGCAATGGGTTTAATGACAAATCGTGATTATAGCAATTACTCTTCTTTATTTGAATTAATGGAAAATTTGGTAACTCCGCCAGATTTATTAATTTATTTACGTGCCGATATTTCTACACTTGTAGGACAAATTCACAAACGTGGTAGAGAGTATGAAAACTCTATTAGCATCGATTATTTAAGTCGATTAAACGAACGTTACGAAGCTTGGATTAGTAAATACACCAAAGGAAAACTATTAATTATAGATGTTGATAATTTAGATTTCGTTAAAAATCAAGAAGATTTAGGTTCTATTATCGATAGAATAGACGCTCAAATTAACGGATTATTCTAAACCTCTTTTAAACTCGCTTAATAAAATAGCAGTTGCTGTAGCAACATTTAAACTTTCTGTTTGTTGAATTTCACCAAACCTAGGAATGGTTAATTTGTGCTTTACAATTGCTGAAATTTCTGCTGAAATTCCGTTTGCTTCATTCCCCATTACTAAAACAGCTTTTTCTGGCAACGATGCTTTGTACACATTATTTCCGTCCATATCTGCCGTGTAAGTTGGCAATTGTGTACTAGATAAAAAATCAGATAAATCAACATAAGAAACATTAACTCTCGTTAAAGAACCCATGGTAGATTGCACTACTTTCTGATTATAACAATCCACCGTGTTTTTAGAGCAAACAAGCTCTGATACTCCAAACCAATCGCATAATCGAATAATGGTTCCTAAATTACCAGGATCATTCACTTCATCTAAAGCAATTATTAATCCTGTTTCATTAGTTTGCTTTGCTTCGGGTATTTTAAATAACCCTAAAACTTTATTCGGATTTTTTAAAGTGCTAATTTTTTTTAATTCATTATCTGATATAACAGTACGCGCTATTTCATTCGAAACAACAAAAGATTCATCTACCGTAAAAACATGCGATGCTTCTAAAGAAGAGTTTAATAATTCTTTTACAACCTTTATTCCCTCCGCTACAAATAATTTATGCTTTTGGCGATACTTTTTTTGCTGTAAACTTGTTATTAACTTCAGGTTGCTTTTAGATAAACTCATTAAATCTTTTTTAACACATTATAACCACTAAAAATTAGTATTTTTGATCTTTAAAATACGAGGCGTAAAGTTAATGAAAAAACTTTCTTTCTTCTTTTTATTAGTAGTCTTATTCAGTTCGTGTAATACGATAAAATATGTAAAAGAAAATGAGTTATTACTAACAAAAAACACTATTTATGTTGATAGTGAAAAAAACTCAGACGAAAACATTACTGAATTACTTATACAACGACCTAACGCGAAAGCTTTAGGCATCCCCTTATCGCTATATTTTTATAACTTAGGAAACCCAGAAGGCCCACAAACGCCTACACAATGGGGTAAACAAAAACCAAAAACATATTCCTTCTTAAAAAGTGCTTTTTCTGAAAAGCAAAGTATCTCTGTTGCTAAAAGCTTTATTGGCTTTAATAATTGGTTTTTAAATAGTGGTGAAGCTCCTGTTGTTATTAATGATAAAAAAACAAGAAAAACAGTAGCCAATTTAAATGCTTATTTTCAAACCGAAGGTTATTTCCGTTCGCGTGTTTCTTCTCAAAAAGATTCTGTAGGTAATAAAAAGGGAGCCATATCTTATAATATATCAAAAGGTAAACCTTCTTTTTTAGATACAATTAGCACAAAAATATCTTCTCCTGTTCTTGATGTAATATATAAAGACTTAAAAGAAAAAAGTTTTCTTAAATCAGGAGACCAATACAAGGATGGTAATTTTATTAAAGAGGCAAATCGATTAGTTAATTTATTTAGAAATAAAGGAGTATTCCATTTTAATGAAAATTATATTTCTTTTGAAATAGACACCCTAAAAAACTATCAAAAAGCAGATGTTGATATTAACATTTCTGATAGAGTTGTTCCTTTTAAAATTCAAAAAATAAAAAAAATAAACGTCTACACCGATTACACTTATAACGAAAGAAATTCCGTTCATAAAGATTCTGCTTCCTATGAAGGTATTAATTTTTATGCACATAAAAAATTAAAATACAATCCTAAGTTCTTATCACAATCGTTATTTATTAAACCTAACACCGTTTATGATGATGTTTCTAGAAATTTAACACGTACACATTTAAGAGGGTTAAAGAACTTTAAAGCTACTTCTATTCGTTATAATGAATTAAATGATCATGAATTAGAAGCGGATGTTTTTTTAACTCCGATTGAAAAATACACTTTGGGTTTAGATACTGAACTTTCTCGATCTAATATTAGAAATTTTGATGTTTCTTTAAAGTTTTCAGTTACAAACAGAAATACTTTTAAAGGTGCTGAAATTTTTAAACTATCGACTTTCGGATCTTACTTTAATTCAAATAACGGACCTGGTTGGGAAGTTGGTGCTGATCTTTCTTTAGAAATACCTCGTTTTATGGCTCCTTTTGGGTTACATAAACTTGTGCCTAAAAAAATGTTTCCTAGAACAAAGTTTTTTGTGGGTGGTGGTATTCAAAAAAATATAGGTCTTGATAATCAAAATATTTCTGTGGGTATTGATTATAAATGGAAATACAATGAACAGAAAACAATTCAGTTAGAATTTTTTAATACACAATATATCCGAAACTTAAATATTGATAATTATTTTAATATATATGCTTCAGAATACTCTAAATTAAAAACTGTAGATGACGCTACAGCTGCATACACGCTGCCTGCTAACAATTCTAGTAACTCTGCAGATATTCTTCAATTTATTAGAAACGTTGCCCAAGATAATTCTTTTGCAGTCACAAATCCTGCAGAATATCAAAACAACCTTAATATTTTTAATCGCTACAACATAATTACTTCTGATTTTTTAATTCCTGAAATAGCTTATAGTTACACGTATAATAACCAAGAAAATGCTAAAGACGCAAACTTTTCTTTTCTAAAGCTAAGAATTGCCAATTCAGGAAACATTATGGGTTTATTATCAAACGAAACAAACGACAGAGGGCAAAGAACAGTTTTTAAAATACCTATTGCTCAGTATTTTAAAACAGATATAGAATATAAGAAATATTGGAATCTTGGTAACAACACTGTTTTAGCACATCGAACTTTTTTAGGAGCAATTATAACCTACGACAAATCTAACATTCCATTTTCTCGTAGTTATTTTGCAGGAGGGTCAAACGATATTAGAGCTTGGAGAACATATGATTTAGGACCAGGAACTAGAAAACCAGGATTAGAATATAATATTGGTAGTTTAAAATTTTTATCGAGTTTTGAATATCGATTTAATGTATTAGGTTCTTTAAAAGGAGCTTTATTTGTTGATGCAGGAAATATTTGGGACATTACTAATTCTCAATTCACTGAAGAAAGTACTAAGTTTAAAAATATAAAATCTTTAACTAATATGGCGGTTGGTTCTGGTTTCGGACTTCGTTATGATTTTAAGTTTTTAATAGCACGATTAGATTTAGGCTTTAAAGTACATGAACCTTATTTAGAGAATAATAAGTGGTTTAAGAACTTCGATTTCTCTAGCTCTGTATTAAATATAGGAATTAATTACCCTTTTTAATTTTTATTATCAATTCACTTGCTGTTATTTCTTATTAATACGTTGAAAATTTCTTATTTTTGATGCGCTAAACACAACTAAAAACAAATAAAATGGCTCATACTATTAAGGCTGGTGTTGCTACCGGTAAAGAAGTTCAAGCAATATTTCAATTAGCTAAAGATAAAAATTTTGCATTACCTGCTGTAAATGTTGTAGGTTCTAATACCGTAAACACTGTTTTAGAAACTGCAAAAGAATTAAACTCACCAGTAATAATTCAGTTTTCTAATGGTGGAGCTCAATTTAATGCAGGTAAAGGTTTATCAAACGAAAATGAAAAAGCTGCTATTGCTGGGGCTGTTGCAGGAGCAAAACATGTGCACTTATTAGCTGAAGCTTATGGAATTCCTGTAATATTACATACAGATCATGCTGCTAAAAAATTATTACCTTGGATTGATGGTTTATTAGATGCAAGTGAGCAGTTTTATAAAGAAACAGGAAAATCTCTTTACAGTTCTCATATGATAGATTTATCTGAAGAACCTATTGAGGAAAATATTGAAATTTGTAAAAAATACCTAGCTCGTATGAGTAAAATAGGTATGACTTTAGAAATTGAGTTAGGAATAACTGGTGGTGAAGAAGATGGCGTAGATAATTCTGATGTTGATGTTTCTAAGTTATACACACAGCCAGAAGAAGTTGCCTTTGCTTATGAAGAATTAATGAAAGTAAGCGATCAATTTACAATCGCTGCTGCTTTTGGTAATGTTCATGGAGTTTACAAGCCGGGTAATGTGAAATTAACACCGAAAATTTTAAAGAACTCTCAAGAATATATTTCAAAAAAGTATGATGTTCCTCATAATACAATTGATTTTGTTTTTCATGGTGGATCAGGTTCTACTTTAGAAGAAATAAGAGAAGCAATTGGTTACGGAGTTATAAAAATGAATATTGATACTGATTTACAGTATGCCTTTACCGAAGGTGTACGTGATTATGTTTTAGATAAAAAAGAATACTTGGCTACTCAAATTGGTAATCCTGATGGAGCTGACAAACCTAATAAAAAACACTACGACCCTCGTAAATGGCTAAGAGAAGGCGAGTTAACATTTAAGACACGTCTTAAAAAAGCATTTGAAGATTTAAATAATGTAAACACTTTATAGTATTCATAACTTCTAAAAAACAAGCACTTAGAATAATCTAAGTGCTTTTTTTTATTTATCAAAAGTAAAGTTCACAAAAATCATTTACATTTGTCGTCAGCTCTTTTCTTAAAATATAAAGAGTTAACCAAAAACAAACAACAAAATATAAACTAAACTATGGCTTGGTTTAAACGTACAGACAAAGGGATTCAAACCCCAACCGAAGAAAAAAAGACACGCCTAAAGGCTTGTGGTATAAAACACCTAGTGGTAAAGTAATAGATACTGATGAACTAAAGAAGAACCTATATGTAAGTCCAGAAGATGGATACCATGTTCGCATTGGGAGTCATGAGTATTTCGAACTTTTTTTTGATGACAATAATTTTGTTGAATTAAATGCTACTTTAACATCAAAAGACCCTTTAAAATTTGAAGACACTAAAAAATATCCAGATCGCTTAAAAGCGGCACAAAAGAAAACTGGTTTAAAAGATGCTGTTCGTACAGCTGTAGGTAAATCTTACGGAAACAATATCGTTATTGCTTCTATGGATTTTGCTTTTATCGGTGGATCTATGGGTAGTGTTGTAGGAGAAAAAATAGCAAGAGCTATTGATTATGCTATCAAAAACGAACTTCCTTTTTTAATGATTTCAAAATCAGGAGGAGCACGTATGATGGAAGCATCATTATCTTTAATGCAATTGGTAAAAACATCAGCAAAATTAGCACAATTAGCAGATGCTAAAATTCCGTACATATCATTATGTACCGATCCAACTACTGGAGGAACAACAGCTTCATTTGCAATGTTGGGTGATATTAATATTGCTGAACCTAATGCTTTAATTGCATTTGCGGGGCCACGTGTTGTAAAAGACACAACAGGTAAAGAATTACCTGAAGGTTTTCAACGATCTGAATTTGTATTAGAACATGGTTTCTTAGACGGGATTTACGAACGTAAAAATCTAAAAAAACAAGTAAATTTATATATAGACTTGATTCAGAATCAACCTATAAGAGCATAAAAAAAGCTAGCTAACGCTAGCTTTTTTTTGTTTTTCATCCTGCTTAAAAACACTCATTTCTATACATTTCAAATAAAAAAATATTTGTACATTTGCAGCATCAATAAAAACATTATTGGTGTACATAAAAATCATTTAAATAATATTGGAATGTATTTAACAAAAGAAGTAAAAGAAGGATTATTCGAAAAACACGGTAAAGGTAAAGCTGATACTGGTACTTCGGAAGGACAAATTGCATTGTTCACATTTAGAATCAACCACTTAACTGAGCACTTAAAAAGAAATCGTAAAGATTTTAACACAGAGCGTTCATTAGTAAAGATGGTAGGTAAGCGTAGAAGTTTACTAGATTACTTAAAGAAAACAGAAATCAACAGATATCGTGCGATTATCGTAGAATTAGGAATTAGAAAATAATTCTCACAAAAAAGAGGCTCTATAAACGTGCCTCTTTTTTATTTTAAAAAAAGTTCATTTCTATCTAACTAATAGAAATTTATATAAAAAAATCAAGATTTTTAACAACAATTTTGAATTTCCATTGCAACAACAAACAATAACAACACAACAACAAACAATTTAAAAATTTAGAATTAAAATTTATGATTCCAAAAGTATTTAGAGAGGTCATTGACCTTGGAGATGGAAGAACCATCTCATTAGAAACGGGTAAGTTAGCAAAACAAGCCCATGGTTCGGTTGTTGTTCAAATGGGAAAAGCAATGTTGTTATGTACTGTAGTATCTAGCTACAAAGCAGGAACAGTTGATTTCTTGCCATTAACGGTAGATTATAGAGAGAAGTTTGCAGCTGCCGGTCGTTATCCAGGTGGTTTCTTTAAAAGAGAAGCTAGACCAAGTGATGGTGAAGTATTAACAATGCGTCTTGTAGACCGTGTTTTACGTCCATTATTCCCAAAAGATTACCATTCAGAAGTACAAGTAATGATCCAATTAATGTCTCATGATGAAGATGTTATGCCAGATGCATTAGCAGGTTTAGCAGCATCAGCAGCTATTCAATTATCTGATTTCCCTTTCGAATGCCCAATTTCTGAAGCACGTGTTGCAAGAGTAAATGGGGAATTTGTAATCAACCCAAACAGAGCACAATTAGCAGAATCTGACATCGATATGATGATTGGAGCATCAGCTGATTCTGTAATGATGGTTGAAGGTGAAATGGATGAGATTTCTGAAGAAGAAATGGCTGAGGCAATTAAATTTGCTCATGAATCTATTAAGATTCAGTGTGCTGCTCAAGTTCGTTTAGCTGAAGCTTTCGGAAAGAAAGAAACAAGAGAATACGAAGGAGAAAGAGAAGACGAAGAAGTTGCTGCAAAAATAAATGACCTTGCTTATGATAAGTGTTATGCTATCGCTAAAAAAGGAACATCTAAGGCAGAGCGTTCTGCTGCTTTTGCTGAAGTAAAAGAAGAAGTAAAAGCTGCTTTTACTGAAGAAGAATTAGCAGATTATGGTGATTTAGTTGGAAAATATTTCAATAAATCTCAAAAAGCTGCTGTTCGTGAATTAACTTTAGCTGAAGGATTACGTTTAGACGGTCGTAAGACTGATGAAATTAGACCAATTTGGTGTGAGGTAGATTATTTACCTTCTACACACGGTTCATCAATTTTTACTCGTGGAGAAACGCAAGCATTAGCAACTGTTACTTTAGGAACATCAAGAGATGCAAATAAAATAGACATGCCATCTTACGAAGGTGAAGAGAATTTCTATTTACATTATAACTTCCCTCCTTTTTGTACAGGTGAAGCAAGACCATTAAGAGGAACGTCTCGTAGAGAAGTTGGTCATGGTAACTTAGCGCAACGTGGATTAAAAGGAATGATTCCAGACGATTGTCCTTATACAGTAAGAGTAGTATCTGAAGTATTAGAATCTAACGGTTCTTCTTCTATGGCTACAGTTTGTGCTGGTACGATGGCATTAATGGACGCAGGTGTTAAAATGACAAGACCAGTTTCTGGTATTGCTATGGGATTAATTTCTGATGGTGATCGTTACGCAGTTTTATCTGATATTTTAGGTGATGAAGATCACTTAGGTGATATGGACTTTAAAGTAACGGGTACTTCGGAAGGAATTACTGCTTGTCAAATGGATATTAAAGTAAAAGGTTTAGGTTACGAAATTTTAGTAAATGCACTAAAACAAGCTCGTGACGGTCGTTTACATATTTTAGAGAAATTAACTGACACGATTGCTTCAGCAAACGAAGAAGTTAAAGAGCATGCTCCTAAAATGATTAACAGACGTATTCCTAATGATATGATTGGTGCATTTATTGGACCAGGAGGTAAACATATTCAAGAATTACAGAAAGAAACAGGAACTACAATTGTAATTACTGAAGACGCTGTAACCGAAGAAGGAATTATTGAAATCTTAGGAACTGATCCTGCAAGGGATAGAGGAAGTTATTACTCGTATCGAATCTATGCTTTTCAAGCCAACAGTAGGTAATGCTTACCAGGTTAAAGTAATTAAAATGTTAGATTTTGGCGCAGTTGTAGAATATATGGATGCTCCAGGAAACGAAGTTTTATTACACGTTAGTGAACTAGCTTGGGAACGTACAGAAAACGTTACTGATGTAGTAAATATGGGTGATGTTTTTGATGTAAAATATTTCGGTCAGGATCCAAGAACTCGTAAAGAAAAAGTTTCACGTAAAGCATTGTTACCAAAACCAGAAGGTTATGTAGCAAGACCACCAAGAGATGATAAACGTTCTGGCGGACGTGATAACAGAAGTAGAGATAACCGCGGGCGTGATGACAGAAAACCAAGAGAACCTAGAAAAGAAGAGTAAAAATCTTTCCTATAAAATTAAAAAAAGGCAACCATATGGTTGCCTTTTTTGTTACCTTATTAACAGGGAGATCTTAGAGTTATAAACACCTAAAAAAACTACTAAAACTAGCAATATTTCAAGAGTTTTGTTTTTGACCATTCCCCAATAATCATAATAAAACTATACTCTATAAAGAAATCCATATATAAAACAAATCTAATGAGCTTTACCCTACCTTATTTAAAATAAAAAAAGCATGTTTTTTTACTTATGTTGTTCTAGTTTTATTTTTCTTTGCAATCTACACATGAAAATACAACGAATAACATATTTATCAATAGGAACCAATAAAGGTGATAAGCTCGAAAACATTCAGAATGCAATTAATATAATTGCTGATAAAATTGGTGCTGTCCTTAAAATTGCTTCCGTATATAAAACACCTTCATTAGGTTTTGATGGTGCCGACTTTTACAATACCTGTATTAAAGTTTCTACTTATTTGCCACCCGAAAGCTTAATTAAAAGTCTGCTTGCAATAGAGAGCGAATTAGGAAGAACTAGGAAAGATACAGGAGGTTATGCAGACAGAATTATTGATATCGATATTATTTTATTTGAAGATGAAATTATTTTCTCTAAAAATCTTATTGTACCGCATCCGCGGATGTTAGATCGAAAGTTTGTATTGGTTCCTTTAGTAGAAATTGCTAGAAATACCATTCATCCAATAGAAAAAAAGCATTTATATATTTGTTTAGAAAATTGTATAGACAATTCAGAAATCACACTTGTTAAAGAGCAATTAAAAAGACCAACTCCTATTACCGAAAAATATAATTACATTGCTATAGAAGGAAATATTGGAGCAGGAAAAACATCATTAGCTAATATGATGTCTGACGAATTTAATGCTAAAATTGTATTAGAGCGTTTTGCTGACAATCCCTTTTTACCTAAGTTTTATGAAGATAATGAACGTTATGCTTTTCCGCTAGAAATGAGTTTCTTGGCGGATAGATACCAACAATTAACAGATGATTTAGCGCAATTCGACTTATTTAAAAACTTTATAGTTTCTGATTATTATATTTTTAAGTCTTTAATTTTTGCCCAAGTTACTTTGCAAAAAGACGAGTATAAATTATACCGTAAAATGTTCGATTTAATGTACAAAGAAATCACTAAGCCCGATTTGTATGTATACTTATATCAAAATACAGAACGCTTATTAGAGAACATAAAAAAGCGAGGAAGGGATTACGAACAAAATATAGAGGCTAGTTATTTACAAAAAATACACGATGGCTATAGTAACTTTATAAAAACAGAACCCGATTTAAATATTTTAATTATTGATGTTTCTGATTTAGATTTTGTAAACAATACTAAAGATTATAATCTTATTATTAATAAAATAAAAAATCATACCGTATAAAAAAGCGAGCTTAATAGCTCGCTTTTTTTTTATTTTTTCAATTCTAATTTTTCTGCAAAGTAATCACAAAAATCTCGCATGGTTGCCCCCATTTTAGCATCGTCTGTAGCTCTTTCAAATGACGCTGCCATAGACACTAATGTTTGATGATAAAACTGCTTCATCTCATCAACAGGCATGTCTTTTGTCCAAAGATCCATACGCAAAGTATCTTTTTTCTTATGATCCCAAACCGATAACATGATTGCCTTAGAAGGTTCATTATCTATTCCGCCATCTTCAGCATTCCATGAAATTTCTTCAGGAACTTTATTCTCGTCTAACCCTACCTTAAATGTTATTTTAGAAGTGTGCTCTATCGCCATTATTTCTTTGGTTTATATTTTGAATTCTTGAAGATTTCCTCTTCGTTTTTTTGTAATAATTCTTGCAAAGATACGTCATTCTTTTGCATGTACGAACGTACAATCTGCCAACCAATAAACTCCCCTATTCTACCTGGGGATTGATTGTCTTGCTCCATATAAAACTTAGAAAAAGGGGCTATATCTATAAATCGTTTATCTAATTCTTTATTGGTACTATACAACATATCTTTTTCAATAAAATATTTCCAAATATGTTCTTCATTACTTTTTGCCCAATCATATTTAACTTTAGAATAGCCTATCTTTTGATCATCAGAAACCATAGGTAAATAGGTATCTAACAAATACATTCTTTTTCCTTTTTGAATTATCTTATCAATAAAACTTCTTTGTTTCCCCGAAAACACTTGTGCATTTATGATTGCTTTTGCTACATCTACAATAATATGTTTTTTATCATTGTTTTGCTTTACATAAACCGGATAATCATTATAAAACCGATGATTTTCCCCAAGATAAGCATCTAAAGAAATTAACAATAAACTATCGGCATATACAATGCGATTATCATAATCGATATTTGTTAACATTGTAATTACTCTCGGGCTTTTAAACTTCGGATTGTAATATTTTAAATGCTTAAAAAGTGATGTTAACTCAGCCTTTAAAGTATCTATGCTTTTATAAACTTTTTGAGTTTCATTAAACAATTCTCTTTCATCCTCGTTATTTATTTTATTCACCCAAACACTATCAGGTTGTGGCGGAAACAACAACGGATATTTTTTTTTTGTTTGATTTAAATTATTTGGAGTCGTTGTATAAAAATCAACATCAAATCGATCTATATTTACAACAACATCAATATTAGAAACATCAACTTTAAAATTAATAGCTGCCTCTTTTTTACAAGACATTAAACCAGAAACTAAAACACAAAGTGCTAAAATTTTTCTCATGAACTTTAGTATATTTACATTCAACATTACAACGTCGAAATTACTAAAATAGTTTATATCCTTTTTATATAAACCTTTATAAAATCTATCTGATTATGAATACACCTAAAGTTTCAGAACATATTGTACAATGGCTAAAAGAATACGCAACAAATTCTGGTGTTAACGGATTTGTAGTTGGTGTTTCTGGTGGTATAGATAGTGCTGTAACCTCCACTTTATGTGCAAAAACGGGTTTACCTACTTTATGTGTTGAGTTACCGATTCATCAGGCAGAAAGTCAAATAAACAGGGCAAATGAACATATTAAACAATTAAAAGAACGTTTTAGCAATGTTACGGAAGCAGAAGTAAATTTAACCAGTACTTTTGAAGATTTTAAAACCGTGGTTCCTAAAGTTGAAAAATCAGCAAAAACCGATTTAGCCTTAGCAAATACACGTGCGCGTTTACGCATGACTACTTTGTATTATTTTGCAGGTTTACACGGATTATTAGTAGCCGGAACTGGTAATAAAGTAGAAGATTTTGGCGTAGGTTTTTACACCAAGTATGGTGATGGAGGTGTTGATTTAAGTCCTATTGCAGATTTAGTTAAATCTGAAGTATTTGACTTAGCTGCATATTTAGAAGTGCCACAATCAATTCAAAAAGCACAACCTACAGATGGTTTATTCGGTGACAGCAGAACAGACGAAGATCAAATAGGTGCGTCGTATGATGAATTAGAATGGGCAATGCAAATGCAAAATGAAGGTAAAAACAATGCTGATTTTTCTGATAGAAAACTAGAAGTATTTAAAATATACACTCGTCTTAATCGAATTAATCAGCACAAAATGGTCCCTATTCCTGTTTGCGAAATACCTAGTAACTTAAAGTAAATTAACCAACAGCATTTGTCGTTTAATCTTTTGATAGGCATGTTTTTTATGTCCGTTCGAAATTTTAAACGGCAACAGTAAAATCAACCTTAGTAGTTCAAAAAAATTTAGCAATTTTTTCATAATATCTTTTTCTTTTTTTCGTAACGAAATTACTAAAAATAAATGATATTATAAAAAGGAGAAACACTTATATATTAATATCTAAACCACTCTGTTAAGTTTCTCGAATAATCGCTTTTTTAAATCGGTGTAATTAGAAATTTCTTCTAAATCGAGAACTGCATTTTGCGTTTGTACTTCGTGCATTATCTCTTTAATTTTTTCTTCAATTAAAACCCTTCTTAAATTTAACACAGCATCTGAAACTAGTTTAGGCAATATTTTTACCGTTTCTGTCACAAAAATCTCTTTTCGCTCCCAATCGCTTAAAGAATATTTTTCTTCATCCATTAAAATATTGGTTACTAAATTTGATATTTCTTGATTTTCATGCATTATTAATTGATCGATAGAAATTTTTTCATCTTGATTTAACTGATGCACTAATTGATAATAAGTTAATTTAAAAATTTCGTTGGCAAACTCAATTTCATCTTCTTGTAAATTTAAATAAAGCTCATTAGAAACCGTATTTTGATATTCTTCTTTTTCCATGACTGGGCGACCTTTTTCATCAACGCCATCAACCCAATTTACAAAATCGATTACTTCATTTCCGTACAACAACAATATTCTTATAATTTCTTTTTCTAAAATATTAAGCTGATCAATTTTCTGACGACCTTTTCCTCCTCCTTTTACAAGACCTAACGAAGCTTTTTCTTGTTGTGATGAATATTCCGCTTGCGGTTGATAAGAACTACTACCTTGACTCTGTTTATTAGAATTAGCCAATCCTTTACTTATCAACTGTGCTAATTCGCTAAACAAAACACGCTCAGAAATATCCATGATACGCGCACATTCTTGCACGTATACTTCACGTTGAATACCATCAGGAATTTTAGAAATACTGGTAACAATATCACGAATTAATCCTGCTTTTTTTACAGGATCGTTCGCTGCATCTTCCATTAACAAAGACACTTTAAACTCTATAAAATCTTGTGACTTTTCATCTAAATATTGTTTTAATTCTTCTGTAGAATGTGCTTTTGCAAAACTATCAGGATCTTCACCTTCAGGAAAAGAAACTACTTTTACATTCATTCCTTGTTCAAGAATCAAATCGATACCACGAATAGAAGCTCTAATTCCGGCTGCATCACCATCAAATAAAACGGTAATATTTTTTGTTAATCGATTTACCAATCGAATTTGATCGGAAGTAAGCGCAGTACCAGAAGAAGCAACCACGTTTTCTACTCCCGATTGATAAAAAGAAATAACATCAGTATATCCTTCTACCAAATAACAGTTATCTTGTTTTGCTATCTCTTTCTTTGCATGATAAATTCCGTATAAAATTTTACTTTTATGGTAAATATCACTCTCTGGAGAATTTAAATATTTTGCTGCTTTTTTATCGTTGGTAAGTATTCTACCTCCAAAACCTAAAATACGCCCCGACATACTGTGTATCGGAAACATTACACGACCTTTAAAACGATCAAATTTTTTGATTTGTGGCCCGCCTTCCTTTACAATTGTTAAACCTGTAGATTTTAAATACTTTAAATCATAGCCCTTTGCTAATGCTGCATCAGTAAAATTAGTCCATTCATCCTTACAATATCCTAAATCAAATTTTTCGATAATATCTTCTCTAAAACCTCTTTCTTTAAAGTAAGACAATCCGATTGCACGCCCCTTTTGACTGTTCATTAATACATCGTGAAAGTAATCTTTAGCAAATTTAGATGCCAAAAACATACTTTCTCTTTCGTTCAGCTGCTCTTTTTGCTCTTCAGACTGCTCGGTTTCTTCAATTTCGATGTTGTATTTTTTAGCCAACCATTTAATTGCCTCCGGATACGTGTAATGCTCATGTTCCATCAAAAAAGAAACTGCGTTCCCTCCTTTTCCTGTACTAAAATCTTTCCATATCTGTTTTACAGGCGATACCATAAAAGACGGAGTTCTCTCATCTGTAAACGGACTTAAGCCTTTAAAACTACTTCCTGATTTTTTTAATTGCACAAATTCACCTATCACCTCGGCTACTTGGGCGGCTTCAAAAACTTTTTCTATGGTTTGTTGGGTTATCATATAGGACTTTAAATACAGCTAGCAAATATACTAGTTTTAAATCCGTTTATGTTAATACAGAAATCTCTTACTCTTTTTACTTGTCTAAATCATATAAATATATAATTTTGCCACAAATTTACCTTTTATGAAAAAATTCACATCTTTATATATTATATTACTGTTAACTTTAAATGTAGTTGCACAAGAAACTATTATCATTCCTGATATTGGTTTGGAAGAATGTCTAATCGATTTAGGAATAGACTCTAACGGTTTAAACGGAAGTATTTTGGTTAGTGACGCAAGACATGTTGTTAACTTAAATGTAAACGACCCGATAACAAATAAACTTTTACCTAATGTACATTCGAAAATTAAAGATTTAACAGGTCTTGAAAGTTTTCCTAATTTAAAACGTATCGATTGCTTTGGTAATAATATTACTAAAATAGATTTATCTAAAAGTACCTCTATTACATTTTTAAACTGTAGTGATAACCAAATAGAGCGTCTTGACCTTCGTAATAATGTTGAGTTAATTTATGTGAGTTGTGATAATAATGAGTTAACAGAACTTACTCTTGGAGACAACAAAAATCTTGAAAGCCTATATTGCAGTTTTAATCGTTTAACCAACTTAGATGTTAAAGGGTGTACGAAATTAGAAAGTTTAGACACTACTAGTAATGAAATTGATGCTATTATTGTAAATGACAAACAGCTAAACAATATTCCACAAGCATGGTATAAAGACGAAACAGCTGCATATACAAGCAATGCCGGTTATACAGAAACTACCACCGTAGCTACTCCTACACCTAAAAGCAAACCAACGGTAACGAAACCTGTAGTAAAAAAAACTCTACCTGTACAAAATAATACTACTAAACAAACAGCTTCTAATTATTATGAAAAGTTTCAGCTTTCTGTAGTTACTGAGTATGACAAATTAGTTTTAACAGCTGCTCATTTACAAAGTAAAAAGGACGAATTACAACAACAATATAATTTAAATCCAGCTCAGTTAACTGAATGGATTAATAAATACTCTAGCTTATTAGTTTCTAATAACAATGTAGTTAAAAGTACAGATGTTGGCTTACCTCAAAAACACTCTGTTGCTTATTATTCTAAATTTAAGAAATCGGCTGTAGAAGAATATGAAAAAGCAATTTTAACACCTTCTTATTTACAAAGTAAAAAAGAAGAAGTGCAAAAAAAGTATAATTTAAATGCTGAAGAATTTACGCAGTGGATTAATTTACTTGGTGATTCTGCTCTTAAACCTAAAACTACACAACCACAAGAAACTGCAAAAAGTTATTACGAAAAGTTTCAAAAATCAGTAGCTAAAGAATATGAATACGCTATTTTAAATGCAACACACATTCAAAATAAAAGAAGCGAAATACAACAAAAATATAATTTGACTACTGAACAACTTAATCAATGGATTAAGAAACACAGTAAAATTATATCGCACTAAAAATACTTTTACCTAAAACAAAAAAAGATCACATTTATTAAAATGTGGTCTTTTTTTTGTTTTATCAATAATTATTAATTCTGATGATATTACTAATATATGCTTTTAACATTAATTACGAAACTGCTCTTAATTTCTTTAAAGCTGATTTTGTTACTTTAGATTCAGCATATTCTTTGGTTACCTTTAATTCCTTCTCATCTGAACTTGGCATATCAAACATTGCATCGGTTAAAATAGCTTCACACAATGAACGTAATCCACGAGCACCTAGTTTATATTCAATTGCTTTATCAACGATATAATTTAATGCTTCTTCTGTTAAGGTAAACTCAACATCATCCATAGCAAACAACTTTGTGTATTGCTTAATAATAGAGTTTTTAGGCTCGGTTAAAATAGCTCGCAATGTTTCTGCATCTAAAGGATTCATGTAGCTTAATACAGGCAAACGACCGATGATTTCTGGAATTAATCCAAATGATTTTAAATCAGAAGGAATAATGTATTGTAACAAGTTACTTTCATCAACCTTGTCTTCATCAATTGAAGCGCTATAACCTACAGCTTGCATATTTAAACGCTTGCTGATAATTCTATCAATTCCTGAAAAAGCACCACCTGCAATAAATAATATCTCCTTGGTATCTACCTCAATAAACTTCTGGTCTGGATGCTTTCTTCCTCCTTTAGGAGCTACATTTACTACAGATCCTTCTAATAGTTTTAATAAAGCTTGCTGAACACCTTCACCAGATACATCTCTAGTAATTGAAGGATTATCCCCTTTACGAGCTATTTTATCTATCTCATCGATAAAAACAATACCACGTTGTGCTTTTTCTACATCGTAATCTGCGGCTTGTAATAAGCGACTTAAAATACTTTCAACATCTTCACCAACATATCCTGCCTGTGTTAAAACTGTAGCATCTACAATAGAAAAAGGTACGTTTAACATTCTAGCAATTGTACGTGCTACCAATGTTTTACCGGTACCCGTTTCCCCCACTAAAATAATGTTCGACTTCTCTATTTCAACCTCATCTTCTTCGTCTTTAGTTTGTAACAATCGCTTATAGTGATTATATACAGCTACCGACATTCCTCTTTTTGTTTGGTCTTGCCCGATTATATACTGATCTAAAAAAGCTTTAATTTCTTTTGGCTTTTTTAATGTTAAATCTTTCGATAAACCATCTGTTTTAGCTTCAGTTACTTCTTCCTCTACAATACCGTGAGCTTGCTCTATACATTTATCACAAATATGGGCATCCATACCAGCGATTAATAAATCAGTTTCTGGTTTTTTACGCCCACAAAAGGAACATTGTAAGTTTTCTTCTTTCGACATTTTATGTTACTTTATAATGTCATAACGAGTTTTACAACGTAATCTCTTTCTAAAAGAGAAATTACGTTACTCTGTTCGTAATAACAGTAATGTATTATTTTCTTGTTAAAATTTCATCTACCATTCCGTAAGCTTTTGCTTCGTCGGCTTTCATCCAATAATCACGATCAGAGTCTCTATTTACTTTGTCAACTGTTTGCCCTGAATGATCTGCAATGATAGTATACAACTCATCTTTTAATTTTAAAATCTCTCTTGCTGTAATTTCTATATCAGACGCTTGCCCTTGCGCACCTCCCATTGGTTGGTGAATCATAATACGAGAGTGTGGCAATGCTGAACGCTTTCCTTTAGCACCAGCACACATTAAAACAGCTCCCATAGATGCTGCCATACCTGTACATATTGTTGCTACATCTGGCTTTATAAATTGCATGGTATCATAAATTCCTAAACCTGCATAAACGCCTCCACCTGGAGAGTTAATGTAAATTGAAATATCTTTACTAGCATCAACACTTTCTAAGAACAATAATTGTGCTTGAATTACATTGGCTACTTGGTCGTTAACACCTGTACCTAAAAAGATAATCCTATCCATCATTAAACGAGAAAAAACATCCATTTGGGTAATATTCATCTGACGTTCTTCCATAATATATGGCGTTAAACTACTTGTTATTTTACCTAAATATGTACTGTTTATTCCGTGGTGTTTTGTTGCGTATTTTTCAAATTCTTTTCCGTAATCCATTTTAAAAATGTTTTTTGGGTTATATGGTGTAAATATAAGAACTATTTCGTTAGTATATTGTTACCGTTTATGGCTAAAAAAACCTGAATTCACATTCAGGTTTCTTATGTTTTTTATCTTTACTGAGGCATAATTAATTCAACCAATCTAGTTTTTAATAAATAGCTTGCTTCGTTCCTCGCAATGACATTTATTTATATACTTCTTTGATGAAATCTTCGTAAGAAAGTTCTTTCGAATCAAAGCTCATATTCTCTTTATAGAAACCTAATAATTTTTGGCTAATTAATTGAGATTGTAATTTCTGAGCTTCTTCTTGGTTTTGTAATACTCTACCAGCGATATCGTCTAACTCTTTTTCTTCTGGATTCATGTTACCAAACTGTGCCATTTGCGAACGGATAAACCCTTTTGCATAATCCACTAATTCTTTATAATCAATCTTAATATCGTTATCTTTCATTACCTTTCCTTCGATTAATTGGTAACGTAAACCTTTTTCAGATTTATTATATTCTGCTACAGCTTCATCAGCAGTTAATTGCTTTTCTCCTGCAGTTTGTAACCACTTTTGCAAAAATTCAGTAGGCAACTCAAATTTTGTATTCTCTACTAAGTTTTCAGTAATTGCATTTAATAATTGCTGATCTGCTTGTTGTTGAAATTGCTTTTCAGCATCTTCTTTGATTTTATCTTTTAACTCAGATACTGTGCTTACACTTCCGTCAGCAAATAGTTTATCAAATAATTCTTTATCTAATTCTGCGGCTTCTGTTTTTGTAACTTCTTCTATTGTAAAAGTAACAGCAACGTCTAAACCATGAACCGCTTCGTGAGCAACACCTAAGGCATCTTGCAACTTGTGCTCATCTTCAAATAAACTCTTTGTTTTTAACTCTAATACATCACCAACTTTAGCACCAACAAACTTCTTTAAGTTTGTTTTACCTTTAATATCTTTTACAGAAATTGTTGATTTTTTATTAATATCTTCAGCTTCGTTTACAAATGCACCTGTAATGTTAGCTTCTTCTGTAGCTGCATCAATAGGTGAAATCTTACCATAACGAGTTTGAATATTTTCAATTTCCTTAGTTAATAACTCATCCGTTGCGATGATATTATATTGCGTAACCTTATTTTTAGGCTTTAAGTTTACATCAAACTCAGGAGCTAATCCTAATTCGAATTCAAAAGAGAACTTCTCTGCATCCCAGTTAAAATTATCTTCTACTCTTGGTAATGGGTTTCCTAAAATATCTAATTTTTCTTCTGCTAAATATTTATTTAACGATTGTTGTAAAAGCTTGTTTACTTCATCAATCATTATTGATTTTCCGTATTGCTTCTTAACCATTCCCATTGGCACTTGACCTTTTCTAAATCCTGGAATGTTTGCTTTTTTACGGTAATCTTCTAATTGTTTTGTTACTGTAGCTTGGTAATCTTCAGCAACTATATCAACTTTTATAACTGCGTTTAACGCATCTACGTTTTGTTTTGTAATATTCATCTTAAAATATGTTTCTTTAAAATCGGGTGCAAAATTAGTTTATTTTTACCTTTTCTGCAAAAGGTTTAACTCTTTCGTTTTCAGCTACATCTTATCTTCATCTAGTAACGAAAACAAGAACGATCTGAATACTGATAACAGCACACTAAATAAAAGTGCTGTAAAAAATCCGCTTACTGCAAAGCCAGTAACTAAGCTACTTGCTAGCATTATAATAATGGCATTAATTACAAATAAAAACAACCCTAACGTTACAATAGTTGCAGGCAATGTAAAAAACACTAATAACGGACGTACAAACATGTTTAATAACGAAATTACTACAGCTACAATTATTGCTGTTACATAACTTGTTACAACCACACCTGGTAATACACTTGCTAATATGATAACTGCCAACGCAGTTAGCAATAATTTTAAAAATAGTTTCATTACTTTTATGTTTTACTGATAAAAAGCGATAATCATACCAAAATCAAAAAACTGCAGTTTTGTCAGTCTTAAAAATAAAACTACTCACAAAAACCAAACAATGACTAAAGAAAATTTAGAAAAATATATACAATCTATCTTGCCAATGCCCACAGAAAAAGCTAAATTATTAACAGCGAGGTTCGAGTTAGTTGAAATCAAAAGTAATGTTGCTATTTTGGCCGAAAACAAAACGCCGAAAGCGACTTACATATTAGAATCCGGACTCGTTAGATCGTACACCGTTAATAGTAACGGTGATGAAATTACTACCAATATTTTTTCTCCTTTTTGTTTTGTAAACGACTTTTTATCATTTTTCAAACAAAAACCAAGCAGTGAAAACTTTCAGAGCCTTACGGATTGTGTTTTATGGAAAATGAAATATAATGATGTACAAGAAAGCTTTCATACCATACCAGAGTTTAGAGAGTTTGGAAGAATGATGTTGATTATGAATTATTCGAATCTTAAAGATCGCATGTTAGGCATGATAAAAGATTCTGCCGAAAAACGCTATTTAAAATTAATGAAACAGCAACCTGAAATCCTTAAAAACGTACCCTTAAAAATTTTAGCTTCTTATTTAGGTATTACTGATACTTCGTTAAGTAGAATCAGAAAAGAAATCTCTTTAAAATAACACAAATACACTTCCATCTAATGTCTAAAAATTAGGTTGATTCCTAAGACGTTTTCTAGTAACTTCGCTAACTAAAATCACTCTTTTTCTAACTCACAAATGCGATATTTTATACACTTAGGATTCGATGGCACCGATTACAGCGGTTGGCAAAGACAAAACAGCACCCAAAACACGGTTCAAGAAGCCTTAGAACAAACACTTTTTAAACTCTTTAAGAAAAGAATAAGCGTTTATGGTTGCGGTCGAACCGATGCAGGTGTGCATGCTAGCCAATATGTTATAGACATCAATCTTGATGAACCACCTAATTTCGACTTAAAATTTAGGCTAAATAAGAATCTACCTAATAGCATCGCCGTTTTTGAAATATTTGAAGTCAACGAAGATCAATATGCCCGTTATGGTGCAGTATCACGCACCTACGATTATTTTATACATTGGAAGAAAAACCCAATACTATTTCACAATAGTTCTTTTTATGAAAATTTAAAACTAGACTTCGAATTAATGAAAAAGGCGGCAGTTCTTATTCGTGAAACTAAAGATTTTAAGGCGCTGTGTAAACAACCACATTTATACGATAATACACTTTGTGAGGTAAGTAATTGCGAATTATTTATTGATGAAGCACTAGGACGCATGCGTTTTACGATTACTGGTAGTCGTTTTTTGCGTGGCATGGTAAGAATTTGTGTTTATTATTTACTAGAAGTCGGGCGTTGTAAAATGACTGTAGCTGAATTTACCGAAATTTTGAATCTAAAAAAAGAACTAAAAATTAAGTATTCCGCTCATCCAAACGGTCTTTTTCTCAGCAAGGTGGAATATCCTTTTTTAAAATTGGATGACTCATATAATTTGGTAAAAATACTGAGCGTTGGATTGGAGTAATTAAAACCTAACAGAAACGCATCATAAAATCACTTTAAAAAACCGATAAGCGCTGTATAAAAATCCTTCGGATTTTCAGCATGTAGCCAATGCCCTGCGTTCGTTATTTTTTTTATGGTCGAATTCGGAAAGTGCGCATTGATAATCGGTTCTTCATTTACCGAAATATAACCTGAGTTTTCTCCTTTTAAAAACAAGGTTTCACCTTCAAAAACGGTAAACGAAGGTAAAGCTTCACCTACTTCGTTATTATTCTCAGTCAACGATTTCAAATTAAAGCGAAATCCGTATTGATCTTTCGTTTTCCTGTACACGCTTTTTAATAAAAATTGTCGCACACCAACTTCCGGAATTAATCCTGACAGTTTTTCATCTATCAAGCTTCGTGAATCTTGAATCGTAAAATCAACAGAATTCAAAGCCTCTAAAATATCATGATGATGTGGCGGATACATTCTTGGTGAAATATCAGCAACCACCAATTTACTAACCAAATCAGCATACTCAGTAGCAAATAACATTACTGTTTTACCGCCCATAGAATGCCCTAATAAAGCTACCTTTTCTAAATTATAATGTTGTATATAATTATATAAATCGGCTACCATTACTTCGTAATTAAATTCATCAGAATGAAAACTACGACCATGATTTCTTTGATCTATTAAATGTACTTCAAATCCGTCTTCCCCTAATTTGCTAGCATGGCTTTTCCAATTATCACCCATACCAAAATAACCGTGCAAGATTAACAACGGTTTTCCTTCTCCTATTATTCTAGAATGTAAAATTTGGTTATTATTCATTTATTTTGGAGTTTGCCTGACCGAGCGTAGTGGAGACCTAAATTAACCTCTCTTTTGAGCTACACTCACTACCTTCAACAAAATATACTTTGCTTAAGTAATGCTCGAGGAAATATTAAAAAATTTATTATTGCAATCTGTGTAAATACATATTCACTACATTTTCTAGACCTAGATATAACGATTCAGAAATAAGTGCGTGACCTATAGAGACTTCCGCCAAATTGGGGATGTTTTCTTTAAAAAACTGAATGTTTTCTAAACTTAAATCATGTCCTGCGTTAATACCTAAACCTAATTCGTGTGCTAAAATTGCAGCATCTGCATATGGTTTTATAGCATTTTTATTACCTAAATCAAACTGAGTTGCAAATTCTTCGGTGTATAATTCAATACGATCTGCACCTGTTTTAGCCGCGGCTTCAATCAACTTTAAATCTGTATCAATAAAAATTGAAGTTCTAATTCCGTTATTTTTAAATTCAGAAATAACTTCTTGTAAATACGATTGATTCGCTACAGTATCCCAACCGGCATTTGATGTTAAAGTATCTACACTATCTGGCACCAAGGTTACTTGTGTTGGTTTTATTGCTAACACCATTTTCATGAATTGATCAATCGGATTTCCTTCAATATTATATTCGGTAGTTACAATCGATTTTAAATCATAAGCATCTTGGTAACGAATATGTCGTTCATCTGGTCGTGGGTGAATCGTAATTCCCTCTGCACCAAAATCTTGAATATCGGCTGCTACCTTTAATAAATCAGGTGTATTTCCACCTCTAGAATTACGTAACGTAGCAATTTTATTAATATTTACACTTAACTTTGTCATCTCATAAAATTAGGCTACAAAGATAATCATTAAAACATTTTAAACTATATTCGTAGTAATGAATGTGAACGAATTTATACTTAAAGAAATTAAAGCACTTACTTTAAAAAGCACTGTAAAAAGCGCTTTAAAAGTATGTAAAGATCTACCTATAACTCATATTCCTATTGTTGAAAACGGTAAGCTAATTGGTTGTTTACCCGAAAGTGATGTTCATACGATTGAAAACAAAGAAGATTTACTTAGTGAATACACTTATTTACTAGATCATTTTTACTCTAATGAAAAAACAACGCTTTTAGATTTAATTGTATTATTTGCTGATAACGACTGTAATTTAATTCCGGTTTTAGACAAAGACATGAATTATGTTGGTTATTATGAATTAAGCGACATCTTAGATGCTTTTGCCGACAGCCCTTTTTTACACAATGAAAGTGAAACTTTAATCATAGAAAAGAACAAAAATGATACTTCTATGGGTGAAATTGCTCAAATAGTAGAAACTAACGGCGGAAAATTACTAGGTCTTTACACCTCTTCTGAAAATCAGGATAATATTCAGGTTACTTTAAAAATTAATACTGAAGAAATAAACGAAATCATTCAAACTTTTCGAAGATATGACTACAATGTTATCACAAAACATGAAGATGATTTTTATTTAGAAGAACTAAAAGATAGAGCTTCTTATTTAAAAAAATACTTAGATATGTAGTTTACATATTTATACCATAAAACATTATTACAAGTGAAAAAAGTAGCTATTTACGGTCAGGCCTATACAATTTCTGCTGAAAAAGAAATTAAAATATTAGTATCGGCATTAGAAAAAAACAAAATTGTTATTTTTTTTGAAAAAGAGTTTTATGACTTATTAGTTGCAAATAATTCTTTATCAAAAAAGTATCCTACCTATGCACATTTTAATGACTTATCAAATTCTTTTGATATGATGTTTACTATTGGTGGTGATGGAACTTTTTTAAGAGCCGTAACTTACATCAGAGATTTAAACATACCTGCTTTAGGTATAAATACCGGAAGATTAGGTTTTTTAGCTACAGTTCAAAAAGATCAAATTAACGAAGCAGTTGATTTATTACTAAATAAAAATTACATAACTCAAGATAGATCATTACTACAAATAGAAACCTCTCCGCAAGCAAAGGAATTTACTGAACTTGACTTTGCTCTAAACGAAATAACTATAGCCCGTAGAAATACCACATCAATGATTGGCGTAAAAACCTATTTAAACAAAGAGTACTTAACAAATTACTGGGCCGATGGTTTAATTATATCAACTCCAACAGGCTCTACAGGCTATTCATTAAGTTGTAACGGTCCTGTCATTTTGCCCGACTCTAAAAGTTTTGTTATTACACCTATCGCTCCACATAACTTAAATGCGAGGCCAATGGTAATACCTGACGACATAATAATCGATCTAGAAGTTAGCGCTCGTGAAAAAGATTACCTAATCTCGTTAGATTCTAGAATCACCACGGTTTCGGAAGGCACAAAAATTAAAATACAAAAAGCGTCCTTCACCATAAAAAGCATTTTACTTGACCACCAATCGCATTTAAGAACTCTACGTGGTAAACTTTTATGGGGAGAAGACACCCGAAACGAATCTTTATAATTGCACTGTATCACAATAAATTCAATAAAAAAAAGTTAATCAAAAAGACAGATTATTAACTTTTTAAAGCAAATTCATTTTACTATATTTGCACGCTATTTTTCTTATGAAGAACACTATTATATTCATATTATTTGCTTTTACAGCAATCACAATACAATCTCAGACTCACGAAATAGGTTTTTTCGTAGGGGGAACAAATTATGTTGGAGATATAGGTCGAAGTAGCTACATATATCCTAATGAATTAGGTGGTGGTTTAATTTACAAATACAACTTAAATCCAAGAATAGCTTTAAGAGGTACCTACACTTATATTCCTGTTTCTGGCGACGATAAAAGCTCTGAAAATTTATTCCGCCAAAACAGAGGCAATAATTTCTCTAACAATTTACATGAATTTGCTGTGGGGATAGAATTTAACTTCTTCGATTACAATATTAGTAATTACAAAACAACGTTTACTCCATATATACTAGCAGAAATTGCTGCATTTAATTACGCAAGTCCTGTAGAAAGAACTTCACCTACTACTGTTCGCTTAAAAAACAAGTTCTCTTATTCTTTGCCAGTAGGTGTAGGTATTAAAGGGCGTTTAGACGATCACTTAGCAATAGCTTTAGAAACAGGTGTAAGAATTACAATAGTTGATGATATAGATTTTACTACAGACAAGATAAATGATTTTAATTTTGGTGGTACTGGTAATGACTGGTATATGTTTACTGGAATTTCTATTGTTTATAGTTTTGGAAGACCACCTTGTTACAAAGGTTTAGCAGAATAAATATGAAAGACAAATTACACTGTATCAACTTACAAAAAGTACCAAATCATATTGCTGTTATTATGGATGGTAATGGTCGATGGGCTAAAGGTAAAGGAATGCAACGTGTTTTTGGTCATAGAAACGCACTTACCGCAATAAGACAAACAGCCGATGCAGCATCTGAAATAGGGGTGAAATTTGTTACATTATATGCTTTTTCTACAGAAAACTGGAACAGACCCAAACTAGAAGTAGACGCTTTAATGAGCCTACTTGTTAGCACGTTAAAAAAAGAACTACCAGATTTTCAGCGTAAAAACGTAAAAATTAATGCTATTGGTAACATAGATAGTTTACCTAAAAGTGCGCAAAAAATACTTGCAAAAGTTATTAGCGAAACAGAAAACAACACTAAAATCACCTTAACTTTTGCTTTAAGTTATGGTTCTAGAGAAGAAATTGTTAACACAATCAAAAACATATCTAAAAAAGTTGTTAATAACGAGCTCGATATTGAAAAAATAGACGAAAAAATTATAAATAACCATTTATATACATTTAATTTGCCCGACGTTGATTTAATGATACGTACAAGTGGCGAACAACGAATCAGTAATTTTCTACTTTGGCAAATAGCATATGCCGAATTATATTTTACAGAAGTATTATGGCCAGATTTTAGAAGGGAAAATCTTTTTGACGCTGTAATAGATTACCAGGACAGAGAAAGAAGGTTTGGAAAAACAAGTGAACAGATTGAGACCAATGAATAAATATTCTTATTTAGTAGTATTTTTAATCGCCTTTTTATCGGCGAATACACAAGCACAAAACACCATAACTAAAGATAGCACATCCACTGGTAATGTTATTCCTTATAAAAAAGGAGAACAATATATACTTGGTGGAATTACAGTTAGTGGTTTACAGAAGTTTAGCGAGCAAACAATAAGAGTTTACACTGGTCTAATTGATGGTCAGTCTATAAAACTACCTGGAGACAAACTTACCAGCGCTATTAAAAAACTTTATGAAAGTAAGCAGTTTAATGAAGTAGATGTTTATCTATCTAAAAAAGATGGTGAAACTGTTTATCTTTTATTTGATGTTAAAGAACTTCCTCAACTAACAGACATTTCTGTTTCGGGTATTAGCAAGTCTAAAGCAAAAGAACTTAAAAAAGATACTGAGCTTAAAAAAGGAGCTATGGTTACAGATAACTTAATCGTAACTACAAGAAATTATATTAAAAAGAAATATACCGATAAAGGGTTTTTAAAAACAAAGGTTTCTTTAAATACAAAAAAAGACACATCTGACATAAACACTGTTAGTATGGATATTTTTATAGACAAAGGAAGTCGTATCAAAATTAAAGAAATTAACTTTATAGGTAACGAAGCAATGTCTAACAGTACCTTGCGTGGAATTATGAAAAACACCAAACGTAAAATTTTTGGTCGTTTTTGGAAATCATCTAAGTACATATTAGATGACTATAAAGAAGATTTAGAAAATATTCTTGAAAAATATAGTGAAAACGGATACCGTGATGCACGTATTTTGTCTGATAAACTTATCTGGAATGAAGACAATACAATTAACCTTGATATTACATTAGAAGAAGGTCGTCAATACCGTTTTGACGAAATAAAATTCATAGGAAACAAAACCTATTCTGATAAATTCTTACAAAATTTATTACGTATTGATAAAGGAGATGTCTATAACGGAAAAGTTTTAAAAGAACGCATTTCAGGTGATGGAACTCCAAATTCTCAAGATATTCAAACATTATATCACAACAATGGATATTTGTTTTCTCAAATAAACGCTATAGAAACTAAAGTAGATAATGATTCTATTACCGTAGAAGTTCGTATTCGTGAAGACGAACAAGCTACCATTAAAAAAGTAACGGTTAGTGGAAACGAAAAAACAAATGACCACGTTATTTATAGAGAACTACGTGTAAAGCCAGGTGATTTATTTAGTCGTCAAAATATTATTAGATCTATACGTGAAATTGGTCAGTTAGGTTTCTTTGACGCCAATGTAACTCCAGATGTTAAACCAAACTACCAAGATAAAACAGCTGATATTGATTTTTCTGTTGTAGAAAAAGGTGGAAGTCAGATTGAGCTACAAGGTGGTTATGGAGGTGGATCATTTATAGGAACACTAGGACTATCTTTTAATAACTTCTCTTTTAGAAATATTTTTAATAAAGAAGCCTACAAACCATTACCTATGGGTGACGGTCAAAAACTATCATTACGCTTACAGGCTAGTCAAACTTATAATACTTATAGTTTTTCTTTTACAGAGCCATGGTTAGGTGGTAAAAAACCACAATCTTTATCATTTTCTGTTTATTTATCTAATCAATATAGATACGATTTTCAAACCAATAGAGTAGATAAAGATCAGAGTTTAAGTATTATTGGAGCTTCTATTGGTTTAGGAAGACGTTTAAGTTGGCCTGATGATTATTTTTCTCTATCTCAAAACATAAGTTACCAAAGAATCGACCTACAAAACTACGGTTATAGAGTAGGGTCCTCTAACGATGTTATTAGCGATGGAAACTTAAATAACCTAGCGTATAGTGTTGCGCTTAGTCGTAACTCTACTGGACCTAGTTTAATATTCCCTAGCTATGGATCTGAGTTTACTATTAAAGCAAAGGCTACATTTCCTTATTCATTAGTTAATGGAAAAGATTATACAGAGGATGAAAACCCAACTAACGATCAAAGGCAAGCTTATTTGGCCGACAAATATAGATGGCTAGAGTACTATAAATTATCTGCAAAAGGAAAATGGTACACTTCATTATCTTCAAACAATAAATTAGTATTAATGTCTAATTTTGAAATGGGGTATTTAGGAAGCTATAACAGCGAATTAGGTTTAACGCCTGTTGAGAGATATTTTGTTGGTGGTGATGGTATTGCTCAAGGACAATTAGATGGTAGAGAAACTATTGGATTAAGAGGTTATGAGAACAATAGAATCTCATCTGTTGATGGTGGCGCTATATATAACAAATTTCAAATGGAATTGCGCTACTCTATAACAGACAAGCCTTCTGCATCAATATATACTTTAGGATTTTTAGAAGCTGGTAACTCTTATAACAATTTTAGTGAATTTAATCCGTTTCAATTAAAGCGTTCAGCTGGTATGGGTATTCGTATATTTATGCCTGCATTTGGATTACTAGGTATCGATTTTGCCCACGGGTTTGATCCATTACCAGGACAATCTGAAAAATCTGGATGGCAAACACATTTTATCATCGGAAGACAGTTCTAAAAACTTACAATTCTAATAATCGTTTTTTTGGCACGGTTTTTTCTAAATACATTATAGTAACATGAAAAAAAGTATTTTATCAATCGTTCTTTTATTTATCACAACTATTGCTCTTGGGCAAAGAAGTCAGCGTATTGCATATATTGATATGGAATATATTCTTCAAAATATCCCAGAATATTTAGAAGCTCAAAATTCTTTAGATGCTAAAGTTGAAAAATGGAAAACTAAATTAGATAAAGAAGCGAGGGCTATAGAAGTTTTAAAAACTGACTTAACTAACGAAAAAGCAATTTTAACAACAGATTTGGTTGTAGAACGTGAGGAAGATATAACTATTAAACAAGAATCTTTACGCAGGTTAGAATCGTTATACTTTGGCCCAAATGGAGATATGTATAATTTAAGAAAGCAATTAATAAAACCTATTCAAGATCAAGTTTATAATGCAGTGCAATCTATAGCTTCTAGAAAAAAATATGATTTCGTTTTTGATAAATCTAGTGAGCTTGTTATGTTGTATTCCAACAAAAAACACGATATTAGCGAACTTATTGTTAAAATAATAAACATTGACCAGAAAAAGCAACAGAGGAGTGATAAAATAGCTGAAAAGAAAGCATTGCTTAAAAACGAAAGTTTAACTGACTCTCAAAAAGATAAAATAGCTCAAAAAGAAGCGCTTAGAAAGAAAAAGCAAAATGATAGGCTTGCTAAAATTAAGCAAATTGAAGAAAAAAGACAAGCTAAATTAAAGCAAAGAGCTGACGCAAGAAAGTTATTAAAAGAAAAGAAAGATGCTTTAAGAAAAGCTCAAGAGGAAGCAAGAAAAGAGGCTGAAGCAAAAAAGAACAAATAAATCAAGAATAAAGAACAATAAATTAAATTAAAAAACAAAGATGAAACATTTTAAAACGTTAGTATTAGTTGCAATTTTCACAATTGGATTAGGTAGTGTGGCAAATGCACAAAAAACTGCACATATAAACACTGATAAGTTATTATCAGAAATGCCTGCAACCAAAGCAATGAAGGTTGAGTTAGAGAAATTAAACAAAACTTACCGTGACGATATCGAAGCTATGTACAAAACCGTACAAGCTAAAATGAAGAAATATGAAGCGGAAGGTAAGAGTCAAACACAAGAAGTAAATCAAAAAAGAGGTTTAGAGATTCAGCAAGATTCTCAAAGAATCAAACAAGCTGAACAGGCTGCTGGACAAGAAATGCAAAAGAAATACCAAGAAAAAACACTTCCTATCTTAAAGAAAGCTGAGCAAGCAATTAAAGATGTTGCTGCTGCTAAAGGAATTATTTATGTATTTGACGCTGCACCAGGTAAAGGTTTAATCGTTTATGATAAAGGTGAAAACATTTATGATGCTGTTAAAGCTAAATTAGGATTTTAAATATAAATCCTAAAAAAATATGTTATAAAAATCCTGCTGAATTCAGCAGGATTTTTATTTTTGTTATATTATGAAAAAAGACAATCAAAAACCTATTGGTATATTCGACTCTGGAATTGGAGGCACCTCTATTTGGAAGGAAATTAACGCTCTATTACCAAAGGAAAGTACGATATACCTGTCTGATAGTAAAAACGCTCCCTATGGGCAAAAAACAAAGGAAGAGATTTTAGATTTATCAATTAAAAACACAGAATTATTAATAAACAAAGGCTGTAAACTTGTCGTTGTAGCCTGTAATACTGCTACCACAAATGCAATAGATTATTTAAGGAATAATTATAACTTACCGATTATAGGTATTGAGCCAGCAATTAAGCCTGCTTCTATTCAAACCAAAAGAGGTATTATTGGTATTTTAGCCACCAAAGGAACACTTAATAGCAGACTATTTGAACAAACGTCTGCAACGATAGATAATAGCATCACGATTATAGAACAAATTGGAACTGGCCTTGTTGAACTTATTGAAAATGGTAAAATTCATTCAACAGAAATGACAAATTTACTAAAGAAACACTTAAAACCAATGCTTTATTCTAAATGTGACTATATTGTCTTAGGCTGTACACATTACCCATACCTTATTCCTCAAATAAAAGAAATAGTAGGAAATACTGTGCGTATTATTGATTCTGGTGAGGCTGTTGCAAGACAAACAAAAAATATTTTAATAAGAGAAAACCTTATTTCAAATTCAACTGTTGATATTGAGAATATTTTTTACACCAATAAAGACAAAACCGTTTTAGATCTTATTTTAGAGGATTATAAAAGAGCAACTGTGGCTTATTTAGATTTTTAAAAGCTTCCGTTTATATTAGGGCAAGCTGATCCTCTACGCTTTCGGCATAACACATTTATTCCAAAAGATAATTGGTGAAATCCACCGTTAGAGAAAACAACATCACCACTTTGTTGCGTGTAAGTATAGGCAAACATTAAATTTTTATAATTTACCCCAACTATTGGAGTTATATAATGAGCATCACCAAATACACTACTATCTAAGCTCCTACGATACGAAAGTGCTGCCCACAACTGAGTTGTTTCTAATTTTTTATAAATTTTAAAGTTTACATCAGCAATCTTTTCACCTGTTTGTTCTTTATATTGTAACATTGCAGATGGTTCGAATTGTAGTTTATCTTCATCTCCGAAAAAATAACCAGCACCGACAATATAATTTCTCAAATTAAGAGATTCAAAATCGGGGTTCAAATCATTTTTTGCTGAAAGCATAATATTTTTTACTGTAAAATAAGATGAAAAACCTTTATGATGATAAGAAAGTCCAAAATCAGCATTAAAATAAAAATCACTTTGTATAATTTGACTGACAGCGGGGTCATTTACAAACCTTGTTTGGTCAACTTCGTTTTGAACAACAGACATAGATAGACCAAATGATAACTGTTTAAATAAATTTTCGTTACCTAAGTTTAGGTGATAAGCATAAGTAGCTTGTAAACCTTTTTGCGAATGGTATCCATTTTTATCATTAAAAAGTATAAATCCGTAAGCAGCGTTAGAATTCTCATTAAACTTAGCATGAAAACTTGCTGTTTGTAGAGAAGGAGCATCTTTTACTCCAATCCATTGCTGACGGGCTGTTAAACGCAACTTACCACAATCACCAATACCTGCTGCGGTTGGGTGTAATAAATAAACATTATCAGATAAATAATCTGCATAGATTGGTAATGTTTCCTGACCGTATGTTTTAGATAAAAAAATTAAAAAAAACAAGACTACAATTCTTTTCATAAGTTTTAATTTACTAATAGCCCTCAAATATAAACAAGTGAAACAAGAAATACTCTTAATATATAAAAAGTAAGTGCATTATTTAATAAATTAACTTTGTAAAAAAGCTATTAGATATCTATATATCTCTTAACTAAAACTTTACAAGACCACGACATATACTATAAAATTTAACAATTAATTTAAGGGAATTAACGAAACTAATTTTACTTTTGTGGTAGAAAAAGAAATTGAAAAAGTGCCAGTTTCGTTTTTTTTTAATTTTAAGAAATTTGAAGGGTTTTTTCTAATAAATTAAACAAACTGGTGCCTCAATTTACACTTTACACATATTCTTTTCTTCAGAAGGTTTTTTAAAACCATAAAGAGATTTTTGCAAAAATCTATAAGTGCGTGTTATTTAAATAACTTTAAAATAAATAAAAAATTGTATCACTTAAAATAAAATGCTAATAAATAAAAGTGTTATTTTAAAGAAACATTGCTATACAGCATTAGTTTATCAGAGAATAAATAAAAAATTGTCTACTTTATTTTCTAAAAAAGAAATAGAAACCTTGATATACGAATCAATAAAAGAAGCTGATTTGAAGTGTTTTGAAAAGATTGGCAAGAATTTCTATATTTCAAATAGTACAAATAATATAAAAATTACAGTAAATTCTGCTACTTATAGAATTATAACCGTTGATAAAATTTATAACAATAACATATAAATTCAAAAAAAACACTTTAGGGAAACCTAAAGTGTTTTTTTTAAAAAAGCTATTTTTTAAAATTACCAATTCCTTTTTCTAACCAATTATAATATTCATCAGCATTTGGTGTATAAGAAACCGGATCTATTAAGTTTGTTTCATCATGAGCCATTAATACATAAAATGGCTGTGAGTTTGCTTTGTATTTTAAAGTTTGTAATTCACTCCATTTTTGACCTATATATTTTAACTTTTTACCTGGATTCAATTTAGAATCTACAACCTCATCTTTGTTTAAAGCTCTTTTATCATCAACATATAAAGAAATTAAAACAACTTTATTTTTTAAAACATCAAGCACTTTAGGTTTTACCCAAACATTTTGTTCCATCTTACGGCAATTAACACAAGCATGACCCGTAAAATCTATCATTACCGGCTTACCAATTTTCTTTGCATATGCAAGGCCTTTATCGTAATCATGAAAAGAAACAATGTCGTGAGGTGGCATTAAATGAGCCCCTTCAGGTAAATTACTATGAGTATCTGTTTTACTACTAGAAACAGTAATTGAATTTTGTTTTGTATACCCTACTCCGTATGGCGATTCGCTATAATGTTGCGGTGGCGGAAAAGCACTTATTAAGTTTAAAGGCGCACCCCATAAACCAGGCAACATATAAATAGTAAATGCTCCTACAACCAACCCTAAAGATAATCTTCCTACAGAAATATGCTTTTGTGGACTATCGTGAGGTAATTGTATTTTACCTAATAAATAAAGTGTTAAAGCACCAAATATAGCAATCCATATTGCAATAAAAACTTCTCTTTCTAATAAGTGTAATTGCATTACTAAATCGGCATTCGATAAAAATTTAAATGCCAATGCTAATTCTAAAAACCCTAAAACAACTTTTACTGTATTTAACCATCCGCCAGATTTTGGTAATGAATTTAACCAACCCGGAAACGCTGCAAATAATGCAAATGGCAATGCAATGGCTAAAGAAAACCCTAGCATACCAATTATAGGTGCTAAACCTCCTTTTGATGCTGCTTCAACTAATAATGTACCTACAATAGGCCCTGTACAAGAAAATGATACAATTGCTAAAGCTAACGCCATGAAAAAGATACCAATTAAACCTCCCCTATCTGCTTGCGAATCTACTTTTGTAGCCCAAGAACTTGGTAAGGTAATCTCAAAAGCACCTAAAAAAGATACAGCAAAAATTACTAATATCAAGAAAAATGAAATATTAAACCAAACATTAGTTGATAGTGCGTTTAATGCATCAGCCCCAAAAACACCGGTTACAACTGTACCTAATAAAACATATATTGCAATAATCGATACCCCATAAATAATGGCATTTTTAATTCCTTTAGCTTTGCTTTTACTTTGTTTTGTAAAAAAGCTTACTGTCATAGGAATCATCGGAAAAACACAAGGTGTTAACAATGCTGCAAAACCAGATAAAAAAGCAATAAAGAAAATACTTAATAATCCTTTTTTACTTTCTTCAGAGTCATTATCAGATTTAGCTTTATTAGCAATCGCGTTGCTCTTAGAAACGCTCTTTGTCAAATCAAAAACTAAATCGATTTCTTTTGGAGGCAAACACTTTTCGTCTGTACATGCAATAAACTCAACAAATGCAATTACTTCTTTAACTTTTAAGTCTACTAATTCTATTTCTTGTTCAAAAACAGCTTTATAAGCGAATGACTTAATATTCATTCCCTCCTCATTAAAAAGCTTTGTGAATTTAACTTTTCCTTTAGGCTCTTTTGTATTTCCTACTAACTTTAAACTACCGCCATTATCATCATAGGTAAAAGTGGTTGGTATTGGACCGCCTTTTGGTACTTCCTGAGAATAGAGACTCCAGTTTTCCTTTATAGTAGCTTCTGTAATTAATTTATATTTTGAATCTGATATTTTCTCAACTTTCGTTGTCCATTTTATAGGATTAAATATCTGACCTCTTACTGTTATTGTGCTGATTAACAAAACCAGCAGTAGTAGCGTTATTTTTTTCATCTAAATTATATTGATGTATTATTTAATTAATCATAAAAGATAAATCTTCTTCTTTAGGGGGTAAACAATTTTCATCTGAACAAACCATATACTCTACAGTACCTTTAATAATAAACTTCTCTTGTGTTTTTAACCTAATACGTTGTTTAAAAACTGCTTTTTCATCAAAATATTTAATACGCATATCAAACATTTCATCATCTACAACATGTCCTTCGTCTTCTTTTGTATTTCCTTTTTTTAAATATCTTTTATCTCCTATAAATGAAAATAATGTAGGTATAGGACCTCCTTTAGGTATTTCCTGAGAATAGATATGCCATTCATCATCAAGTATTGCTGTGGCAATTAATTCTATTTCTTGATTTGATATCTTTTTTACTGATGTTGTCCATTTTACTGGGCTGTGAATTTGCCCATAAGAAACAAGACTTATTATAAATAGTAATACTGATACTAATTTCTTCATTATTATACAATTAATACGGTTGTTCTAATTTTTGTAAAAATAACACCTTTCTATATTAAATTCGGTTACATTTAAAAAGTTTAACTTTTTAAATATTCGAACAAAAAAAAAGAGTAATCATTTCTGATTACTCTTTTGTAGTAGCGGGAACTGGACTCGAACCAGTGACCTTCGGGTTATGAGCCCGACGAGCTACCTACTGCTCTATCCCGCGATTTCGAGTGCAAATGTACTACTTTTAATTACATTAAAACAAAAAATATAAATTTATTTATCAAAAAAACATAAACAAGTCATTTTGTTTAATCAATAATTATATTTGTTAAACATTTTATATCTTTACAAAAATATTATTTGTCATTCTCACAAAAAACTGCGCGTATGTTTGGATTGTTTAAAAAAAAATCGTCAAAAGAAAAATTACAAGATCAATATAAACAACTTTTAAAAGAAGCCTATAGTTTATCTACGGTTAACAGAAAAATGAGTGATCAAAAGACCATGGAAGCTGAAGAAATAATGAAACAAATAGAAAAACTGAATTAACCTTTTTTTATGATACAAGATAAAAAACCTGATAATGTAGTTTTTAATACAGAAACTCAAAAATACGACGCAGCTCTTAAGCCATATGCAACATCAGTTGGTGCACCAGTAATTACAACTACAGATACAATTGCATGGAAGAACAGAAGTATTAATAAAATAAATCATAAAGTAGCGGCCAAATATTTAGCACTTAAAGATGAATATGAAAAGATGATGCAACAGTTTGAGTATAATAACTTAATATTTGCTGCTAAATTTTCTTTTGAACCTATTATCGGTCAAGTATACCATTTGTACAAAAGAAATGATAATGAAAATTTTTTATCTATCATATCACCTAATGAATGTAACTTTAATTCTTTAGGTAGTTTTTACTTGAATGTAGATCAAATTTGGGAAAAAATTTAATTTTAGTATGGCACTACACAATCATAAATTTACAGAAAGAGAACTAAATAGAATTATAGAAATGGCTTGGGAAGACAGAACTCCTTTTGAAGCTATTTTATTTCAGTTTGAATTACCCGAAAAAGAGGTTATTAAATTAATGAGGGGGAATTTAAAAGAATCTAGTTTTAAGCGATGGCGAAAACGTGTAAATAGCGGCGTAAGTCAAAAACATTTAAAAAAACGTAATTCAGACATAACTAGGTTTAAATGCTCTCGTCAGAAAGCTATTTCTGGCAATAAAATAAGCAAGAGATAAAGTTTGGATAAGCATACTATAAATATTGTTTGGCTAAAGCGTGATTTACGTTCTTTAGATCACGAGCCTTTATTTAATGCTGAAAAATCAGACATTCCATATATAATTATCTACTTATTTGAGCCTAAAATTATTGAGCACCCTGATACTAGCCTAAGACATCTTAGCTTTATATACCACTCTATAAAAGCACTTAACACTACTTTAAAAAAACACAATAAAAGTGTGCATTTGTTTTATGAAAATAGCCTAACTATTTTCACTTACTTAAATACTAATTTTAATATAAACAAAATATTTAGCTACCAAGAAAGTGGTACCAAAATAACCTGGGAACGAGATAAAAAAGTAGCTCTTTTTTGTGAAAAAAATTCAATATTTTGGAAACAATATCAGCGTGATGGTATTTTAAGAGGCATTAAGAATAGGAAAAATTGGAATAATGAATGGCATAAAACAATGCACCAACCCGTTATTAACAATCAGTATTCTAATAAAACAAGTATCAACATAACGCATCCTTTTAAAATACCTAAGGAGTTAAAAGCAAAATTAGAAAACTACCCTTCACACCTACAACCTGCTGGGGAGCAAAATGCATGGCACTACTTAAAATCATTTACATTAAAAAGAGGTTTTAATTACCATAAACACATATCAAAACCCACGGAAAGCAGAATGGCGTGTAGCCGACTCTCTCCTTATTTAGCTTGGGGAAACATCAGTATCAAACAAGTTTTTCAATTTATAGGCACACACCCTAACGGAACTAAAAACGATAGAGCTTTTAGCGGAATGTTAACACGCTTACATTGGCATTGTCATTTTATTCAAAAGTTTGAGGTTGAATGTAGTTATGAGACTCTTTGTATAAATAAAGGTTATGAATTATTAGAGCATAAAAAAAACACCGACTACATTAAGGCGTGGAAAACAGGAACTACTGGTTATCCTTTAATTGATGCTTGCATGCGAGCTTTAGAGGAAACTGGATGGATTAATTTTAGAATGCGAGCAATGCTTGTGTCGTTTTTAACTCTAAATCTCGATCAAGATTGGAGAGAGGGAACTTATCATTTAGCTAGGTATTTTTTAGACTATGAACCTGGTATTCATTATCCTCAATTTCAAATGCAAGCAGGTACAACAGGTATCAACACAGTTCGATTATACAACCCTGTAAAGAACTCTTATGAACATGATCCGCAAGGTGTATTTATAAAAAAATGGATTCCAGAACTCTCAAATGTTCCTACCGCTAACATTCACGAACCATGGAAAATGACATATATAGAGCAGGTTTTTTGTAAAACATTTATTGGTGAAGACTATCCGTTGCCAATTGTAAACCTACAAGAAAGCGCCCGTACTGCTAGAGATAAAATATGGGCACACAAAAAACATCCTGCTGTACAAAAAGAAAAAAATAGAATTCTTAACATCCACGTTAACAAAAAAACTAAAAAGTTTTAATTTCTAAAATGAAAAAACAACATCTTCCTAAAAAAATATGCCTCGTTTGTAAGCTCCCTTTTTCTTGGCGTAAGAAATGGAAAAAAAACTGGTAAGATGTAAAATACTGCAGTCAACGCTGCCGAAAAAACAAATGAAACAAGCAAACCTTATATTTCCTCATCAATTATTTGAAAAATCACCACTTTTCAATACAGAAGCTTCTACCTATTTAATTGAAGAGTTTTTATTTTTTAAACACTACAACTTTCATAAGCAAAAAATAGCTTTTCATAGAGCAACAATGAAAAAGTACGCTGATTTTCTTAAAGAAGACAAAAGCATAGAGGTTAACTATATTGAAGCTATAGATAAAAAATCAGATATAAGAACTTTAATTCCTTTTTTAAAAAAACAAGGAATAACACACATAAATTATATAGACACTACTGACGATTGGCTTCAAAAAAGAATAGAAAAAGGTTCTTTAGAAAATGATATCTCCATCAAAAAATACAATTCACCACTTTTTTTAAACACTAAAAAAGAGATTTCTGCACTTATTACTAAGGATAATAAAAAATATCATCAAACACCTTTTTACATCGCCCAACGTAAAGCCCGTAAAATTCTTATAGACTCAGATAACAATCCCGTTGGAGGCAAATGGACATTTGATACTGAAAACAGAAAAAAATATCCTGCCAAAAAAACACCACCAACAATACATTTCCCAGATGCAGACTCATATTACATAGAGGCTCAAAAATATGTAGCTAAACATTTCTCAAACAATCTAGGCAATCTTACCGAATATTCTTTATATCCCACAAATTACAAAACTACAAAGCAATGGTTGTACCAATTTTTCGAACATCGTTTTATGGATTTTGGCACTTATGAAGATGCTATTGTCGCAGAAAACTCAATACTAAACCACAGTGTATTAACTCCCATGTTAAACGTAGGTTTAATAACACCCAAACAAATTATTGATGCTTGCTTACAATACGCTATAGAAAATAAAATACCTATTAACTCAACAGAAGGTTTTGTTCGTCAGATTATTGGGTGGCGAGAATTTATAAGAGGCGTTTATGAAGTCCGAGGAAGGGACGAAAGAACTACTAATTTCTGGAAATTTAAAAAGAAAATACCCGCTTCTTTTTACAATGGTACTACAGGTATTTTACCAATTGATAAAACTATAAAAAAAGTATTACAAACAGGTTATTGCCACCACATTGAGAGGCTGATGATTTTAGGAAACTTTATGATGTTGTGTGAATTTGATCCAAATGAAGTTTACAAATGGTTTATGGAGCTTTTTATTGATGCTTATGATTGGGTAATGGTTACAAATGTTTACGGAATGAGCCAATATGCCGATGGAGGTTTAATGGCTACAAAACCATACATAAGTGGCAGTAATTATATACTAAAAATGAGTAATTATAAAAAAGGTGAGTGGCAAAAAACTTGGGATGGGCTTTTTTGGCGTTTTATGCATACACATCGTGATTTCTTTTTATCAAATCCTCGATTAGGAATGCTAGTTCATATGTTTGATAAAATGCCTGAAGAAAAACAACAAAACCATCTTACTGCAGCAAACAACTACCTCTTAAGAGCATAAAAAAACACCTTACTTTATAAAGTAAGGTGTTTTATAGTAGCGGGAACTGGACTCGAACCAGTGACCTTCGGGTTATGAGCCCGACGAGCTACCTACTGCTCTATCCCGCGATTTCGAGTGCAAATATACCGTTATTTATTCCTTCTATCCTAACAAAATAGCTTTTTAAAACAAACTTTTTCTTAACTACAACAATAACAGCTACATAAAAAAATTCTTATTTAATTGAAACAGCTTATCTTTGCCTCATGACACATAAAGCAGGATTTGTAAACATCATCGGGAACCCAAATGTTGGTAAATCAACATTAATGAACGCATTGGTTGGCGAAAAATTATCAATCATCACTTCTAAAGCCCAAACTACAAGGCATCGTATTTTAGGTATTGTAAATGACGATGATCATCAAGTAGTTTTTTCTGACACTCCAGGAATTATTAAACCTGCTTATGAGCTGCAGCATTCTATGATGGATTTTGTAAAAGCTGCTTTTGATGATGCCGATGTGTTAATTTACATGGTTGAAGTTGGTGAAAAGGAATTAAAAAATGAAGCTTTCTTTAATAAGATAATTCACAGTGAAATCCCTGTCATATTATTATTAAATAAAATTGATAAATCATCACAAGAAGAGGTTGAAGAAAAAATTGAGTACTGGAAAAACAAAGTACCAAATGCCTTTGTATATGTAATTTCTGCCTTAGAAAGATTCAATATCGATTCTGTCTTTACCAAAATTAAAGAGTTATTACCAGAAGGCCCTGCTTTTTATCCGAAAGATCAATTGACAGACAAGCCAGAACGTTTTTTTGTAAACGAAAAAATACGAGAGAAAATCCTAACACACTACAAAAAAGAAATTCCATACTCTATAGAAGTAGAAACTGAAGAATTTGTAGAAGAAGAAGACATTATAAAAATTCGCGCTATTATTATGGTTGAACGTGACACTCAAAAAGGTATTATAATTGGGCATAAAGGTGCAGCACTTAAACGTGTAGGAACAGAATCACGCAAAGACTTAGAAGTCTTTTTTGATAAAAAAGTATTTCTAGAACTTTATGTAAAAGTAAATAAAAACTGGAGATCCAATGAGCGTCAATTAAAACGTTTCGGTTATAAAGATTAATTTATCTTTTGTAATAATAATTTTGTGAATTTTTTTAAACTATCCATTTGTTTTTTACCTGTAGCTTTCCCTAAACGTCCTACAAAGTAAAATATTACCCATATAATAGCTAAAACAACAAGCATTACAACAGGAAATACAGAAACCTTTTGTAAAGACCAATTACTGTATACTATTACTCCGAAAATTAAAAAAACAATAGCCACAACGAAGTGTAAAAACATAAAAAATGTCCACACTTGTGGCTTCGGCCCAAATAAGCCTTTAACTAAAGAAGTTGTTTCAGACAGTTCTTCTATTTCGAGGTATAACTGAGGTGACCAAAAATGAGTTTCTTTTTTAGGCACATCAATAATTACATGATTGTCTACCATTCTCATTTCATATATTGTTACATCCGATAAATGTTTTTTAATTTCACTTAATAAAACTACCGAATTCATATTAAAATCAATTTGAAATCTGGGTTTTAAAAAAATCTGATTATATAATTGATCCTTCATATTTTTATAATATTCGCCACAATGTAGTAAAAATACTATACTATTAAAAATTTCGCTTAATTTCATAACGTAAGTTGTATCTTTGCACAAATTTTTGCATAATGAGTAGTATTGTTGCCATTGTTGGAAGACCTAATGTAGGTAAGTCCACTTTATTTAACCGTTTAGTACAACGTCGTGAAGCTATTGTAGATTCTGTAAGTGGAGTTACAAGAGATAGACACTACGGAAAGTCTGAATGGAACGGAAAGGAATTTTCTGTAATTGATACTGGTGGATATGTTGTCGGGTCGGATGATATTTTTGAAGGAGAAATACGCAAACAAGTACAGTTAGCTATTGATGAAGCTGACATTATAATTTTTGTAGTTGATGTTGAGCAAGGAATTACGCCTATGGATGCTGAAGTTGCAAAAATTTTACGCCAAGTTAAAAAGCCTCTTATTATGGCTGTTAATAAGGTAGATAATGCAATGCGTGATGCTGATGCTGTTGAATTTTACAACCTTGGCTTAGGTGATTACCACACCATTTCTTCTATAAACGGAAGTGGAACAGGTGAATTGTTAGATGCTGTTGCCAAAGAGATTCCTGAAGAAGAAGAAATTGAAGAGAATGAACTTCCTCGTTTTGCCATTGTAGGTCGTCCTAATGCTGGTAAATCTTCATTTATTAATGCTTTAATAGGAGAAGATAGAAATATCGTTACTAATATAGCCGGTACAACTAGAGATTCTATTGACACAAAATATAATCGTTTTGGTTTTGAATTTAATTTAGTAGATACTGCTGGAATTAGAAAAAAATCGAAAGTAAAAGAAGATTTAGAATTCTACTCTGTTATGAGAGCTGTTCGTGCAATTGAACACTGTGATGTTGCTGTTTTAGTAGTTGATGCAACTCGTGATTTTGAAGGGCAAGATGAAAAAATATTTTGGCTAGCAGAGAAAAACAAAAAGGGAGTTGTTATACTTGTCAATAAATGGGATTTAATTGAGAAAGAAACAAACACCATGCGTGATTTTGAAGCTAAAATAAGACAAACAATTGCTCCTTTTAGTGATGTTCCTATTATATTTACTTCAGTATTAACAAAGCAACGTATTTTTAAAGCAATTGAATCTGCTGTTGAGGTTTTTGAAAATAGAAAACGTCGTATTCAAACAAGCAAATTGAACGAAACTATGTTAGAGATTTTGGCTCAAAATCCACCTCCAGCAATTAAAGGGAAATACGTAAAAATTAAATACTGTATGCAATTACCAACGTATACTCCACAGTTTGCATTTTTCGCTAATTTACCTCAGTACATTAGAGACCCATACAAGCGTTATTTAGAAAATCAATTACGTGAGCGTTATAATTTTAACGGTGTACCTATTACCATATATTTTAGACAGAAATAAAATATTTTTAACATATATTAACTATTTTCAAAGTAGTTTTTTCATTTTCTTTGCCTGTTAATAAACTAACTCGCTATTAAAGAAAGATGAAAAAACTACTTTTACTTTTCACCCTATTACTTGCTACAAACATGCTAGCACAATCTTATCAATTTAAAATATCCGGTAAGATAAATTCAAAAAAAGAAAAAACGCCAATTGAGGCTGCTACAATTCATATAGAAAAAGTAAAAGACAGTACAGTTGTTTCATACACAATATCAGATGACAACGGAAATTTTTCTTTAGAAGGAAAATCATATAACAAAAATTTAAAGTTATTTATATCATATATCGGAATGAATACCTTTACGAAAGTTATTTCATTAGATAAAAAATCAACTTTCGAGTTAGGAAATATTAACTTAGAAGAAGAAAGTAATTTACTGAATGAAATTGTTGTTACCTCTAGAGCTCCTATTACTATTAAAACAGACACGTTAGAGTTTAATGTAAAGTCTTTTAAAACAAAGAAAGATGCTAACGTTGAAGATTTATTAAAAAAACTACCTGGCGTAGAAATTGATGAAAACGGTAAAATTACCGTTAACGGAAAAGATGTAAATAAGATTTTAGTAAACGGGAAACCTTTTTTTGGAAATGACCCTAGTATTACTACAAAAAATCTGACAAAAGATATTATTGAAAAAGTTCAGATTACAGATACAAAATCAAAATCTGAAGCTTTTTCTGGTGAAAAAGGAGATGCAAACAACAAAACGATAAATCTAACCATTAAAAAAGAAAATAATAAAGGTTGGTTTGGTAGAGTATCTGGTGGTGCAGGAACCGATAAACGTTACGAAGGAGCAACAATGGTAAATCGCTTTGACAACGATCAACGTTTTAGTGTTTTGGCAAGTACAAACAATATAAATTCACCTGGATTTAGTTTTGGTGAAATTCAAAAAATGTTTGGCGGTGGAAATAACTGGATTGGTGGCAACGGTAGCTTTAGCATTAACGGTAGACGTTTTGGTGGAGGTAGCGGAATTGTAAAATCTAAAACTGCTGGAGCAACATATGCTGATCAATACGGAAAAGGAGTTGATGTAAATGCTAACTATTTTTACTCGGGTAGTTCTTCTAATGACGCTTCTAAAAGCAATAAAGAATACACGCTTCCTGATAGAAAATATTTTACGAATGCAACCTCTACATCAAATGATGAAAATCATAACCATAGTGTTAGTACGGAATTCGATATCGAAATAGATTCAACTTTTTTAATTAACATAAGTCCTTCTTTTGTTTTTAACAAAAGAGAAGGAAATAATCGTAGAGAGGAAGAATCTTTAAGTGAAAGCAATGTTCTTACCAACAATTACACGAGTAATTCATTTGCTAAATCTAGTGCCAATAATTTTAAAAATACTATTGATATTACCAAAAAATTAGGCTCAAAAGGTGCGTTTATTAAGGCTTCGATTACAAATCAAATAGATGAATCTAATACTGATGAAATAAACAAATCAACTATTGAAGTGTTTGGAAGTAACCCAAGCTCTGAAACTAGAGATCAAGAAAGTACCATATCAGATAATTTAGTAGGCTTAAACACCATGGTAACATATCGTTTTCCTTTAGTTGCAAAGAAATTCTTTTTAGACGCTAAATACAGTTATCAAAGTGATGAAAGAGAGAATAAGCAAGATACATATGATTTTAATAATTCTTCGCAACAGTATACCGATTTTAATGAAAGTTTAAGTTCGGATTTTACGTATAATGACATCGCAAAAACACCTTCTCTAGAATTAATTTATAAAACAAAAAAATGGCGTTTTAATTTCGAGACAGGCTTTGTAAACAGAACTTTAGAGAACAACGACAAATTACGTCCTGAATTAAGTTTAAACAAAAAGTTTAATAACATCGCTTTAGATGCTGGTTTTAGATACCGATTTGACTCGAAAGCTTCTATATATTTAGATTACCGTTTAACAAACAGAGTACCTGGTATTAACCAAATTCAACCTTTCGAAAACGTTAGTAATCCATCAAATATAATTACTGGTAATCCAGAATTAAAACCAACACAAAATCACAGAGCTTATATTAATTTCAACAAATTTAATTGGCAAGCTGGTACAGGTATTTATTTATATGTTAGTGGTAGTATGTTTAAGAATCAAATTATTTCTAACACATCTATTTCTGATGAATTTATAAGAAACTCAACTTACGAAAATACTGATGGTGGCTATGATCTTTGGGGAGGTGGTAGTTATAGTAAAAAAGTAAAATTAGATTCTATTACCACATTAAAACTAAGAGCTGGCTCTAATATTAGTGTCTTTAAAAACTTTAACATTGTAAATAACATAAAAGAAGGAGCGCAAACAAGTGCTTTAAGACCTAACTTAGGTGTAACTTTAGATTGGAACAAACTTATCTCTATCGAAACACGTTATGATGTTTCTTTTTCTAAAACTAAATATGATATAAACACCAATCAAAATCAAAATTTCACAAGCCATTCTTTAACCATAAGAACAAAAACAAACTTTCCAAAAAAATTAGAATGGAGAAACGATGTTAAATACACTTACAACCCTAATGTTGTTGGTTTTAATAAATCTGCTTGGTTTTGGAATGCTACATTAGCGTACTCTGTACTAAAAGACCAAGGAACTATAAGTTTAAAAGGATATGATTTATTAAGTCAAAATACAAATGCACAACGTAGAGCCACTTCTAATTATATTGAAGATTCTGAAAGTACTGTGTTAGAAAGATATTTTATGCTAGGCTTTAGTTGGAAATTTAATAGTTTAGGTAAAAAAGGAAAAATACGAGATTATAATATGCGTTTTTAATCAAAGAAATACATCACAAAAAAGTCCTTATTTTAACAAGGACTTTTTTTATACTCATTGTTTAACGAAAGCGGTAGTAACCAAAAACTACTAACTCAGTACAATTTTGTAAATTTGCAATAGTTTAATAAACAATTCATGGAAGTTAGAGCATTAAAAGCGTTTAAAAACATCAATTTACCTTTACAGCTAAATATTAGTTTTGAGAAAATTTATAATATGCTTAAAGAATATGCTAGCCATGACTTCAAAGAGCATCCTTTTAATGCGTCTGCAAAAATAATCATAAAACAAGTTGAGAAACATCCAGAGCTCATCTCGGGATTTTCTGATATAACGCTATTAAAAAAACACGAAGCTATTATTGATCTTCTATTAGAGGCTTTATTTCCCGAAATATTAACTTTAAATGAAATTAAAGCTGCCACAATACCTTTTTCTTTTACAACTTTTAAATTCACAAAACGCCTAGAGAATATACTTAAAAATGCAGGAAATGATTATGAATTAAAAGTTAGAGACCTAGATGATGATAAAATGTACATAATGGCATGTACGTTTATTTTAAACACCGTATATCAATACCCAATAGATCTAAAACGTCCTTTTTTCTTTGATATTCCTGATAAGGAAAACAATTTAATAAAACATTACAGAGTTGCCTTTAATGGTGATTTTATGGATATTTCTCCTACTAATACTGCTCCTAAAATTACTCAAAGCGATATTAAAGTTCTTTTAGATAATTATAATAATATTGATGTTTGGAAAGAAAAATTCCCTCCTGAAAGCTACATTTTTAAAGGCTTTGGCATTATGAATTTATTTGATGTAACTGCCGATGAAAATATTTCATCAATAAGAACCAGTTTACTGCAAAAAGACGATGGTAGTATTGTTGAAAAACTTCGTAAAGATTTAAGTGAATTTTATAATATTAAAGATCTAAAAGTTGGTTTTTCTGTATTCGATACTTCTGATTTATCTTTACAATCCACACGTATTAAAAAATCTGAAAGTATTATTCTATTAGATGATGAAAAAAGAATTTCATGTGATACTTTTTTTTGTAGCTCTATAGTTTCTAAAATTTTTAAAGCTCAAGAAATAATTGCTATTTCTGATGTCGAAAACTATGGAGAAGCTACAAAAAACAATCCTTTTTCTAAACGATTAAAAGAAAAAAACATAGGAAGTGTTTTACTAATTCCTATAAAAGCAAGTGATAGTAATGATTTAGCACTTTTAGAAATTGCCTCTCCTAGAGCGTATGAATTAAACTCTGTTAATCAACAAAAACTAACAGATATTATTCCAGTTTTTAAAGCCGCCATAGATCGCTCATCCGAAGAATATATAAATATTTTAGAAGCTACAATTCAAAAGCATTACACTTCTTTACACCCAACTGTAAAGTGGAAATTTTATGAGGCTGCAGAGCAATATCAATACGATCTTTATTCTAAAAAAGAACATGTAAAGATTGAACAAATCGTATTTAAAGACATATACCCTTTATATGGTCAATTAGACATAAAAGGATCATCCTTCGCTAGAAACGAAGCCATTAAAGAAGATTTAATAACACAACTTACATTAGCTATATCTGTACTTAAAAAAGCATGTGAATCAGAAAGACTACCAATATACAATGAGTTAATGTTTCGTTTAAACGAATACATAACCGATGTTCTTAAAGGATTAAAGGCTGGTGATGAAGTTGGCATACTAGATTTCATGAAACGTGAAATCTACCCTATTTTTAAACACATTAAAGAAATCAATAGTCATTTAACAACTATTGTAGGCACTTATATAAATCGTTTAGATGACAACTTACATGTTGTATACGAAAAACGAAAAGCTTACGAGCAAAGCGTAACGCTATTAAATGACAAACTAGCAAAATTTATCGATTTAAAACAAGAGAATGCGCAAGCTATGTTTCCCCATTATTTTGAACGTTATAAAACAGATGGTGTTGAATATAATATGTATATCGGGCAATCTTTAACTAAAGAAAAGAAGTTCGACGAGCTTTATCTTTACAACCTTCGCTTATGGCAATTACAAATAATGTGCGAGATGGAAAACGTTGCGAATACAGCTCGTAAATCTATGCAGCATGACTTGCAAGTAGCTTCTTTAATATTAGTTCATAGCAATCCATTATCTATAAAATTTAGAATGGATGAAAAACAATTCGACGTAGATGGTGCTTACAATATTAGGTATGAGATTATAAAAAAACGAATTGATAAAGCACACATTAAAAAAACTAAAGAACGCCTAACTATTCCTGGTAAAATAGCAATCGTATACTCGCAAGATAAAGATGCAGTAGAATATATGAAGTACATTAGTTTTTTACAATCTAAAAAATTACTCGGAAAAGTAGAAACACTAGAGTTAGAAGATTTACAAGGTGTATCAGGACTAAAAGCTTTGCGTGTTGAGGTTATTTATCAAGAAAATTTTAATAGCGAAAAAACAATATCTATTGATGAATTGATGCAGGAATTTAAACAATAAATTATCTATTTTCTTAATCTCTTATAACAAACCAACACTAGTATCTTGTATTTTAAAGGCTACTGCAAAAGCAATTACACTTACAATTATACCAATCATAAAAACAGTATAAGTTGTTCTTAACAGCTTATACTTTCTGTTTAAAACAAGCCCTAAAAAATATAAATCTTTAGTAAGAGAACCGTATAGGTAATCACGATCTTTCATCATCTCTTCCATCCCCCACTCAAAATCTTGCAAATTCATTTGATGAAAATTTCCGAAGAATAATAAGTTTACTTTTTTATTCGCTACATCTTCCTTAGTAAATTTACCTTCTGTAACATTAGGGCGGGTTGCCATTATTGATAAAATAATAGAAGCAACAGTAAATGTTATAAAAATTAACGAAGGAATAATTAAATAATGATTAGAGGTATTATCTAATTTCGGAATTAAAGTAGACAGCGCCATAGAAATAATAATAGCATTTACCGACAGTAAAATATTTGCCTTAGTATCTGCAATATCACTTAAAGTTATATGATTTCTTAAAGCCACACGAAACATTGTTTCTATACCTCGTTCTGGTAACGCTACTTTATTTTTTTTAAAATCTAATGCAGCCTTTTTTTGTTTTATTTTTTTATTTTCCTGAGTTCTTTTTTTCTGTTTTTTTAATAGTTGTGCTAAATTTTTACCTCTAGCTTTACCCCAATTCTTGGCTGCATAAACAGTATAATACTTATGGCTTGTTAAAAAAAGAATGTTCTCTGTATTCCATTTCGAATCAGAGATTATATAATCTTTAGTTAGCTCCCACTCTTTTCTTAATAAAGAAGTATAATCCGTAAAATTCTTGCTTCCTATATGAGCACAATCAGCATCACAAATTATTTTCTCTAGTTCAGATTCTGGTTGTACCCCCACCTTAGTAGCCAAAATTATTTTAGAAATTTCAGCAATTTCAATCTCAGAAACCTTTTGTTTCTGTAAAAAACCTTCAGCAATTTTCACGCTTTCTTCTTCGTGATTTTCAATAGATTTTATGTATCCAACATCATGAAACCATGCTGCTAATAGTAATTTATGAGCTGATTTTTCTTCGATTTCAAGACCTTCTATTATTTCTTTTGTTTTATCTACTACATGTTGCGTATGAAATACACTATGATATACAAATGATGGATTTAATTCTTCATTTAATAGATTCGTAACAAAATTTTCTGCTTCTTTTAATAAATTTTCCATCAAAAAGGTTTTTGCTAAATTAAAGATAATTTTTAACTATTATTAAGTGTAAGTTTGAAGACTTAAAACCGACTATACTCTTGTTAAGTTCCATTAACATATAGTACATAGTCAGTTTACAAATTGATTCTGTGCTATATTTTTTGTCTAAATCTAAATAAAAAAACTATTATGTTAAACTGGAAAAAAATTATTCATTTTGCTGTAAGTAAAAACCCAACTCCAACAAAAAGGGTTGAAAAAACTGAAATTGAATGGAAAGAATTATTAACTCCAGAACAATTTAGAGTTACGCGATTAAAAGGAACTGAACGCCCTTTTTCAGGTGAATTATGTACTACTTATGATGAAGGCCAATACAATTGTATTTGTTGCAACACACCTTTATTTGACTCTACTATTAAATACGACTCAAGTTCTGGTTGGCCGAGTTTTACACAACCTATTACCGAAAATGCAATCAAATACCATAAAGATAATACACTAGGAATGGTTAGAGTAGAGATTTTATGCAATACTTGCGATGCACATTTAGGACATGTTTTTCCTGACGGACCAGAACCTAGTGGATTAAGGTATTGTGTTAACTCCGAATCTATGCAAATAGGTGAAAAATAATTACGCTACTTAATAAAAAAGAAGAAAAAATGACAATTAAAAATATGCAAACTACCACTTTAGGTGGTGGATGTTTTTGGTGTACCGAAGCTGTTTTTCAAAAAGTAAAAGGAGTTAAAAAAGTAGTGTCGGGTTATGCTGGTGGAAATGTTCCTGGTCACCCAACCTATCGTGAGGTTTGCTCGGGCTTAACCGGCCATGCAGAAGTTATACAAGTTACTTTTGATGCTGCTATTATTTCTTACGAAGATATTTTAGTTATTTTTATGACAACACACGACCCTACAACCTTAAACCAACAAGGAGCAGATCGTGGAACTGAATACAGATCTGTAATTTTTTATCATAACGATTCGCAAAAAGTAATGGCTACTGAAGTTTTAAAACAAATACAGCAATACTACGAGAATACAATCGTTACAGAACTAAGTGCTTACACCAATTTTTATGAAGCTACTCAAGAGCATCAAAATTATTATCTAGAGAACACAAAACAAGGATATTGTAGTTTTGTAATTGAACCAAAGCTTGCAAGATTACGTAAGCTACATGCTGATAAACTAAAGTAATATGCTTATTAAGTTATATGGAGCAGAAAGATGCCATAAAACACAACATTATAAAACATTTTTTAAAACGCGTAATATAAGTTACGCGTTTTTTGATGTTGAGTTAAATGAAATTTTTGCAGAAGAATTAAAAAATCTGTACGAAAGCAGAAATCTTAATTTTCCAACAATTACAATTGATAAGAAAAGACTTCGGAACCCGACAGATAAAGAGTTAAATAAATGGATAGAAAAACTAAAATAGCATTTGGTGGTGGTTGCCATTGGTGCACAGAAGCAGTATTTCAATCGTTAATTGGCGTTGAAAAGGTAGCACAAGGTTTTGTTGCTTCTACTAATAAAAACAACACCTTTTCAGAAGCTGTTATTGTTACTTTTAATTCTAATAAAATTACAGTAAAAACATTAGTAGAAATTCATTTACACACTCATAAAAGTACTTCGCAACATTCTATGCGAAAAAAATATCGTTCTGCTATTTATGTATTTCCTGAAAATAAAAAAAAGGAAATTCAGCTAATAATTGATAATTTACAAGCTGATTTTCAACAAAAAATCATTACACAAATATTAGAATTTAAAGAATTTAAATCGTCAGAAAATCAGTTTAAAAATTATTACTATTCTAATCCAGAAAAACCGTTTTGTGAAACATTTATCAATCCAAAACTACAATTTTTACGAACTCATTTTTCTAAACTAGTAAACACAAAAAAATTAAATATTACAACTGCCTAATTATGAAAAACACAAAACTAAATATCATCAATAAAAAAGGGCATAAATTACAAGCTTATTTAGAATTGCCTGCTAATCAAAAACCTAATTACTATGTGATTTTTGCACATTGTTTTACGTGTAGCAGTACTTTAGGTGCTGTTAAAAATATTAGTCGCTCTTTAACGCAACATGGTTTTGGTGTTTTACGTTTCGATTTTACAGGTTTAGGTCGCAGCGAAGGTGAGTTTTCTGAAAGTCATTTTTCTGCAAATGTTGATGATCTTATATCTGTAAATGATTACATGACCGAACATTATGATGCTCCTTGTTTATTGGTTGGTCATTCGTTAGGCGGTGCAGCTGCAATCGTAGCTGCTTCTAAATTAAATAACATCAAAGCAGTTGCAACTATTGGTGCTCCTTCTAGCGTGAGTCATGTTAAACATTTATTTTCTCATGGAATTGAAAATATAAAAACAGCTGGCGATATTGAAGTAAACATTGGCGGAAGACCTTTTAAAATCAATCAAGAATTTGTATCTGATTTTGATAAAACCAATCTGCCTGAAATAACAAAAAACTTAAGAAAACCTATCTTAATATTACACTCTCCTATCGATACTATTGTTGGTGTTAATAATGCACAAGAATTGTATTTAAGTGCGCATCATCCTAAAAGTTTTATAAGCTTAGATGATGCCGATCATTTACTATCAAACTCAAAAGACAGTATTTATGCTGGTAACTTAATTGGTACTTGGTCTGAACATTATTTTCCTAAACAGGAGAATAAAATGTTAGAAACTAACGGAGAACAATTAGTTGGACATTTAAATTTGATTGAAAATAATTTTACGACAAATATTCAATCTAAAAACCACACATTAATTGCCGATGAGCCGGCTTCAGTTGGAGGAGATAATTTTGGTCCGTCTCCTTACGAATATTTAAATGCAGCACTAATAGCTTGTACCGCTATGACGTTAAAAATGTATGCAGAACGTAAAAAATGGGATTTACAAGAGGTTTTTGTTTACGTAACACATTCACGAAAACACAGTGATGATTTAGGTATTGAAACCGAAAAACCAACTTATTTAGATCATATTAGTAAAAAATTAAAGTTTGTTGGTAATTTAGACGAAAAGCAGCAAAAACGCTTAGCAGAAATAGCTTCTAAATGTCCAGTTCATAAAACCTTGGCTAGTGAAGTTATTTTCGATACAAGTATTATCGAACATTAAATAAATGCAACCATGAGTATTATTTAAGATTTTAAAACTACCTGAAGTCAAAATCTAAAGGAAATAAAGCCTTAAAAGCTCCTGAAAAGATTTGTCTTAACTATTAGAAAAAAGAAGAAACAGATTTTTTCTAAAATCAAAGTCTATAATAGTACTCTAGCACATAATATTTATAACAATTTCATAAACGAAGTTGCTAAAAATCAACTAAAACTGCATTAAAAGAAGATGCTTTAGTATCTGAAACTTGTAAAATTTCACATTAATAATTTTCTTCCAATTATCTTTGCCTAATGAAACTAAATATTCAAGACACTTTTAACAACGAATTACCTGCTGATAAAATTATAGGAAGTGAACGCCGACAAGTTTTAGACGCTTGCTTTTCGTATGTTCAACCTACAAAAACAGCTAATCCAACATTAATTCACGTTTCAAAAGAAATGTTAGAAGCCGTTGGTTTATCTGAAGAAGATACAAAATCTGATGATTTTCTAAAAGTTTTTACAGGAAATAAAGTGCTCGAAAACATGCATCCGTTTGCGATGTGTTATGGCGGACATCAGTTTGGTAATTGGGCAGGACAGTTAGGCGATGGTCGTGCTATTAATTTAACCGAAGTTGTACACAATAATAAACGTTGGGCAATTCAATTAAAAGGCGCTGGTGAAACTCCGTATTCTCGAACCGCAGATGGCTTAGCCGTTTTACGCTCTTCAATTAGAGAGTATTTGTGTAGCGAAGCCATGTTTCATTTAGGCGTTCCAACCACCCGAGCACTATCATTAAGTTTATCTGGTGATGAAGTTTTACGAGATGTTTTATACAACGGAAATCCTGCGTATGAAAAAGGAGCAATTGTAGCTCGTGTGGCACCAAATTTTATTCGTTTTGGTAACTTTGAAATTTTATCTGCAAGACAAAACCATCCTACTTTAAAAAAATTGGCAGACTATACTATCAAACATTTTTATACTGAAATTACATCCGAAGGAAAACAAAAATATCTCGATTTCTTAACAGCAATAAGAAATAAAACCATCGATATGATTGTGCATTGGCAACGCGTTGGTTTTGTACACGGAGTGATGAATACCGATAACATGTCGATTCTCGGATTAACAATCGATTTTGGACCTTACGGATGGCTAGAAGGCTATGATTCTGGTTGGACACCTAATACAACAGACAATCAACACAAGCGATATCGCTACGGAAATCAGTCGCAAATCGGACTATGGAATTTATTTAAACTCGCAAATGCTTTGTATCCGCTTATTGAAAAAGTAGCTCCTTTACAAGATATTTTAGATGTATATTCTGATATTTATAATGCGAAATATCACGAAATGATGAAATCTAAATTAGGTTTATTTTCTGATGATGAAAACGACAAAGAGTTAATTGGCAGGTTAGAAGAAACTTTACAATTAACAGAAACCGACATGACTATTTTCTTTAGAAATCTATCAACTATTACTACAAAAGATGATTTCGAAAGCGCTATTAAAAAAATTGAAATTGCTTTTTATACAATTGATGAAGTAAAAGATGAAATTAAAAATCATTGGGTAGATTGGTTTAATCGTTATTTAAAAAGACTACAACAAGAAACTTTTTCTGACCAAGAAAGAAAAGAAAAAATGGATTTAGTAAACCCAAAATATGTACTTAGAAATTACATGGCTCAATTAGCAATTGACGCCGCTGATAAAGGGGACTATAAATTAATTGATGAATTATATGAATTATTAAAAACCCCATATTCAGAGCAATTAGAACATAAAAAATGGTTTGCAAAACGACCAGAATGGGCACGCCATAAAGTTGGCTGTTCTGCTTTAAGCTGTAGTTCTTAAAAAAAGAGTAACTTTAGGTCGACTTATAATTTTTATATGAAACTTAAAAGCAAATGGTTTGTGGCCTTACTCTTAATTATAACAAGTTTTGTTATCGCCGCAAATTTAAAAAAACCTCAACCTAAATACACCGCAGTAACTTCGACCACTACAAACGAAGATAACTTTAATAAAATGATGGATGTTCTTACGCACAAACGCTGTATGAATTGCCATCCTAATGACAATATACCAAAACAAGGTGAAGATTCCCATCCTCATTACTTTGGTATGTCTAGAGGAACCAATAACTTAGGTTTCGAAGCCACAAAGTGTACAACTTGTCATCAAACAGAAAACAATAAATATTCTGGAGTTCCAGGTGCACCTGAATGGTCTTTAGCTCCTCCTGAAATGTTTTGGGAAGGATTAGATAGGTATCAAATTGCAGCATCTATGATGGATACAAAACGAAACGGTGGGCGAACACCTAACGAAACAATGCATCATTTAATTGAACACGAACTGGTATTATGGGCATGGAATCCTGGCGTAAATTCCGAAGGGATTCAAAGAGAATTACCTCCTGTTTCATTAGAAGAATATAAAAAAACCGTAAAACAATGGTTTAAAGACGGAGCCATAATTCCTAATAAACCAACTAAATAATTATGAAAATAACATTCGAAGTAAATAACCAATCAAAAACTATTACTATTGATGATGGCAATACACCTTTACTTTGGGTGATTAGAGATATGCTTAACTTAAAAGGAACCAAATTTGGTTGTGGTAAAGCCGCTTGTGGTGCCTGTACTTTACATGTTGATGATGAAGCTGTTCGTTCTTGCTCTTTTCCGGTTAAATTTGCAGAAGGTAAAAAAATAACGACTATTGAGGGTTTAGGAACCGAAGAGAATCCTCATCCCGTTCAACAAGCTTGGGTAGAAGAAATTGTTCCTCAATGTGGTTATTGTCAGCCTGGTTTTATGATGGCAACTGCCGCTTTATTAAACGAAAACCCAACCCCTACAGATGATGATATCGACAAAAATATTGTAAATATTTGTCGTTGTGCAACGTATTACAGAATGCGAAAAGCAATTCATCGCGCAGCAGAATTAAATAATACTAATCTTTTAAAATCATAAATTATGAGTGCTAAATTATCACGTCGTAAATTTTTGGTTCGAGGAGCTCTAGGTACTATAGGTGTTGTTGCTGTAGGAACCTATTTATTCAGAAACCCTATACGTAGAGAAGTTTTAGGATATTTAAATTCGGCAGAATCTCCTTATTCAGGAAGCGGAATGGAACCAATGATATGGTTTGAAATTACAAAAAACAACACCATTATTTTACATTCTCCAAAGGTAGAAATGGGACAAGGAACCTTTACCGGTTTGGCGCAAATTGCAGCTGATGAAATAGGTGTCTCTATAAAACAAATTGATGTTGTGCATGCAGCAACTGCTACTGGTAATTTAGATTCTTTCGCCACAGGCGGAAGTACTTCTATTGCTAGTTTATGGCAACCACTGCGTGAATTAGCAGCTACAACTCGCGAAATGCTAAAGATAGAAGCTGCTAAAAAATTAGGTATTGAAGCTAGTACTTTAAAAGCAAATAAAGGTGTTTTTTCTGACGGAAATAAAACAATGTCTTTTTTAGAAACCACTAAAGATGTTACCGATTGGAAAATTCCTGACACACCAAAACTAAAAGATATTAGTGACTATAAATTTGTAGGAAAACCAATACCACGTATAGATTTAAATGCAAAAGTTTTTGGAAATCCGATTTTTGGAATGGATGCAGAAATGCCAAATATGGTACATGGTGCCGTTGTTCGCGCAACACATATTGGAGCAAAATTTATAAGTGCAGATACTACTGATGCTGAAAAATTACCAGGAGTTATAAAAATTATTAAAGAAGATGATTTTGTAGGTGTAGTTGCTAATTCTTACATAGAAGCTTTAAATGCTAAAAACGCTATTAAGGTTAAATGGGAATATAACAACACTTTAAACACTGAAAATATTGAAGAAATGATGAAAGTTGGTAAAGGAAATCCAACTATCATTCAAAAAATAGGCGATGATATAGAGGATGAAGCAAGTATTAGTATGGAATTTAAAAGTCCGATTGGAGCACATGCACAAATGGAGCCTAATGGAGTTTTAGCCTTTGTTGAAGGAGATAAAGCAACTATTAAAATCTCTACACAAGTAGTAGCTATTACTCGAAAAGAAGTTGCTGCTCGTTTAAATATTAATGAAGAAAATGTTAATGTAATTCCCACTTATTTAGGTGGTGGGTTTGGACGCAGATTACACACGCCACATGCTGTTCAGGCAGCTGTAATGTCGAAAGCAGTTGGTAAGCCTGTAAAGTATTTTTTCACCCGAAAAGAAGAGTTTCAACATGATATGTTTCGTCCGCCAACACACCATGTTGTAAAAGGAACCTTAAATTCTGATGGTATGATAAAAGCTATACGTCACGATTTTTCTAGTGGAGATGTTGCTATAGATTCGGCAATACTACCAGGTTTTATAAATACTATTTTAGGTGCCGATATTGGTGCTATTCGTGGTGGGTTTTGCCAATATGGTTTAATACCCAATATCCGTGCAGTTTCTTGGCATGTAAAACTACCTTTTGCAACTAGCTGGTGGCGTAGTTTAGGATTATTAGCAAATACTTTTGCATGGGAAAGTATGATGGATATTTTAGCAGAAAAAGCAGGTAAAAACCCTATTGATTTCCGCTTAGCTCATATTCAGGATGATGAAAACGGAAAACGATTAAAAGCAGTTATTAAAGCGGTTAAAAAAAGTGCTAATTATAAAAATGAAGCAGAAAACGGTCGTGCAATGGGTTTCGCCGCCTCTACAGATGCAGGAACACCTTGTGCACAAATTGCTGAAGTTTCTATAGAGAACAATCAAATTAAAGTACATAAAGTTACCTGTGCTATGGATCCCGGAATCGCAGTAAATCCGGATCAAGTAAGAGCGCAATGTGAAGGTGCAATTATAATGGGTATGAGTGCCTCTATGCATGAACAAATGTTTGTAGAAGAAGGTCAATTACGCCCAACAATTTATGGCCCTTATGATATGGCTTTAATGAAACATGCTCCTAAAGAAATTAATGTTATTTTGCTGCAAGGTATAGATAAACCAAGCGCAGTTGGCGAACCTCCTTTAGGTCCAATTGCCGCAGCAGTTGCAAACGCTGTTTATCGACTAACAGGAAAACGATTAACTTCTTTACCTTTAAAATTAAGTTAATACATGACCCACGAATTCAAAGAAATTATACAGCAGGTTATTTTAAATCAACAAAACGGAATACAAAACGTATTAGCTACAGTAGTTGACTTAGACGGTTCTTCGTATAGAAAACCCGGGGTTAGAATGCTACTATCTGACGACGGAAAAATGATTGGAGCCGTTAGTGGTGGCTGTGTAGAAAAGGAAGTACAACGAAGAGCGCAATCGGTTTTAAGAGATCAAAAATCAAAAGTTATAACCTACGATGGGCGTTATCGATTAGGCTGCGAAGGTGTTTTATATATTTTATTAGAACCTATTAAAATTTCAACAACGTTCATAAATGCTTTTTCTGATAGTTTATCCAATAGAAAATCATTTAAAATTGAATCTTTTTACAAAAAAGAAGATGAAATTTTTGGAGATTTTGGTTCTATAATTCAGTTTAATAGCAACTGTAAATTTACTTTTCACAAAGATTTTAAATCAACTAAAAAAAATGAATCACTCGTTTTCGAACAAACACTAAAACCTTTATTTCGCTTATTGATTATTGGTGGAGAGCACGATGCTGTAAAATTATGTTCACAAGCAACACAACTAGGTTGGGAGGTAGATGTGGTTACCTCTATTAACGACCCAAAAGAATTAGCAGATTTTCCAACAGCAAAATCGGTAGTAGCACAAACACCAGAAATTATTGATTTAGATGATATTAATGAACACACAGCAATTGTAATAATGAATCATAATTTTACGTATGATTTACGTTGGCTCGTAAAATTACAAGAACAAAACCCTGTTTATATCGGAATTTTAGGTGCTGCAAAACGACGTGAAAAATTACTAAATGAATTATTTGATTTCGCTCCTGAAATAAGCGATACATTTTTAGACAAAATACACACACCTGCCGGTTTACATATTGGTGCAGAAACTCCGGAAGAAATTGCTTTATCTATTTTAGCTGAAATCTTATCTGTAGTTCGTAAAAAGGAAGTTTTTTCTTTAAAAAAAATTACAGGAAAAATTTATACCTGATTTTAAAATACGTCATTGCGAATGTAATGAAGCAATCTCTCACTAAATAAAACAGATTACTTTACTCGTAATGATAGTAAAAATTGAAATTCCGTTTAAAATAATACTAATCAAGAATGCAAAAAATTGCAATACTAATACTTGCTGCAGGAAGTTCTTCTCGCATGGGAATCGCAAAACAAATACTTCCGTATAAAAAAACCACGTTATTAGGTTGGACTATTGAACAAGTAAAAACATCAAAAGCAAACGCCATTTTTTGTGTTTTAGGGGCAAAGGAAGCAATAATTAAAGAAAAAATTGATCAATATAAAATTGAAACCATTTTTAACGCTGATTTTAAAAACGGACTAAGCACAAGCATTGTAGCTGGAGTAAACCATATAATTGCTAAAAATTTCGATTCCGTTTTAATTACGCTAGCCGATCAACCAAATATAAACCCGAAGTATTTAGATGAATTGATAATTACATCTAAAGAAAATCCGAAGAAAATAATAGTATCTAATTATGAAACAAAAAGAGGTGTACCTGCAATTTTTCCAAAAAAATATTTTAATCAATTATTAAATTTAAAAGGAGATAAAGGCGCTTCACTTTTTCTAAACAATAATGTATCTGAAACTATAAAAATGCCTCTTTTTAATTTAATTGACATTGATACTAAGGAAGATTATCAGAAACTAATCAATAAATAGTATTTTTACAGTTCAATTAATCATTTTATGAATTTTAGATATTTTCTATATTTTGCCACTCTTTTTTTAATAACCGGCTGTGCTACATTTAAAGCTCAATATGCTACTAAGGAAAAAAATAAAGAAACAAAATCTGACAAGAAAATTGCCCATTCTTTTTATTTAATTGGTGATGCCGGAAATTCTGAATTAGACTCTGTATCGCCTGCCTTAACATATTTAGAGAAGCACATAAGTAACGCAACCGAAAATGCTACATTACTTTTTTTAGGAGACAATGTTTATGAAACAGGTATTCCTTCTAAAAAAAACAAAAAATACCTTTTAGCAAAACACAGAATTGAAGCGCAAACAGCTATTGCTAAAAAATTTGCAGGAAGATCGATCTTTATTCCTGGTAATCATGATTGGTATAATGGTTTAGACGGATTAAAAAGAGAGGAGAAATTAGTTGAAAAAGCATTAGGTAAAAATTCTTTTTTACCAGAAAGTGGTTGCCCTTTAGAAAAAGTAAAAATATCTGAAGATGTTGTTTTAATTATTGTTGATACCCATTGGTACGTTACTAACTGGGATAATCATCCTAAAATAAACGATAATTGCGAAATAAAAACAAGGGTAAAGTTTTTTGAAGAATTTAAAGGCTTGATAAAAAAAGCAAGAGGTAAAACAACCATTATTGCTATGCATCACCCAATGTTTACTAACGGTTCTCATGGGGGTTACTACTCTCTTGTTAGTCATATGACACCGCTACCCGTTTTAGGAACTTTAAAAAATCTTTTAAGGAAAACAACAGGAATCACAAATACCGATTTACAAAACAAAAAATACAACGAGTTAAAAAAACATATTGTAACATTAGCGCAAGAAAACGATAAGACTATTTTTGTTTCGGGTCATGAGCATAGTTTGCAATACATTGTTGAAGATAATATTCCGCAAATAATAAGTGGTTCGGGTTCTAAAACTACCGCTACTAAATTAACTGGCGGTGCAAAATTTACTTATGGAAGTCAGGGTTTTGCTAAATTAAATGTTTATAAAGACGGTTCTTCAAGTGTGCGCTTTTATGCTGTGAATGATGATAAAATTGTTTATGAAACGGAAGTATTACCTGCGGATAAAAACAAAAATTTTACGACATATCCTAGTCTTAAAATAACAGAAAAAAAAGCCGCTGTTTATACCGATAAAGAAACAACTAAAAGCCGTTTTTACAAGCATTTTTGGGGAGAACGTTATCGTGAATACTTTAGTACAAAAGTAACTGTACCAACTATAAAACTAGATACCTTATTTGGAGGCTTAACACCTGTAAGAAAAGGAGGAGGAAACCAATCTAAATCGTTGCGTTTACGTGATAAAGAAGGTAGAGAATATGTAATGCGCGCCTTGCGAAAGAATGCTGTACAATACTTACAGGCTGTTGCTTTTAGAGATCAATACATACAAGGTCAATTCGACGAAACGTATACACAAGGTTTATTGCTAGATGCTTTTACGGGTTCGCATCCATACGCACCATTTGTTATCGGAACTTTAGCAGATGCTGTTGGCGTTTATCATACAAACCCTGTTTTATACTATGTGCCAAAACAAAACTCTTTAGGTTCTTTTAATACTGAATTTGGCGACGAATTATATATGATAGAAGAACGTGCTGCTTCTGGTCATGGAGACAAAGCTAGTTTTGGTTTCTCTAATGAAATAATAAGTACAGACGATTTATTAAAAAAACTAGCTAAAAACGAAAAACACCAATTAGATGAAGCTTCTTATATCAGAGCTCGTCTATTTGATATGTTAATTGGTGATTGGGACAGGCATGAAGACCAATGGCGCTGGGCTGTTTTTGAAGAAGGTGAACACACTATTTATCGACCTGTTCCTAGAGATAGAGACCAAGCTTTTTCTATTATGGGAGATGGTCTTATATTAAGTTTAGCAACAGAAATGATTCCGACCTTGCGTTTAATGAAAGCTTATGAAGAAGATATCGAAAGCCCTAAATGGTTTAATTTAGAGCCGTATCCCTTAGATATGTTTTTAATAAGCCAATCAGACAAAAGCGCTTGGGATGCACAAGTAAAACATATCACTTCTAATATTACAGATAAAATTATAGATAAAGCTTTTACTAATTTTCCGGATGAAGTAAAGGGTAAAACTATAAACACTATTAAAAGAAAACTACAAGGAAGAAGAAAAAATTTACAAAAAATATCCGACACTTATTATGGGGATATCAATAAGTTTCAAGTAATAAAAGGTACTCATAAAGATGATTTATTTGAAATAGAAAGGTTTCATAGCGGAAAAACAAAAGTTACAGCATACAGAATAAAAAAAGGTAAAAAAGGAACTGTTTTTCATCAACAAACATACAGCTATTCACAAACTAAAGAAATTTGGATTTATGGTTTAGATGATGATGATGTATTTGTTGTAAAAGGTACTGGTAAAGATTTAATTAAACTTAGAATTATTGGAGGCCACAACAACGATATCTACAATATTATTAATGGTAAAAAAGTAAAAATATACGATCATAAAACAAAGAAAAACACCTTTCTTACCAACAAAGGTGCAGTAAAATTAACAGACGATTACGAAACTAATGTTTACGATTATAAGAAGTTAAAAAACAACGCCAATGTATTTACTCCGTATGTAGGTTTTAATCCAGACGATGGTCTTAAAATAGGTGTTTCAAACACATATACCACCTTTGGTTTTGAAAGAAACCCTTTTACTTCAGAGCATGAAATATCTGCCGCTTACTATTTTGCAACAAACGGATTTGAAATAAATTACTCTAGTGAGTTTGCTAGTATTATTGGTCGTTGGAACTTAGGTTTTAATGCAATGTATACAAGTCCGAACTATGCTGTAAACTTCTTTGATTTTGGTAACAACTCAATAAACTTAGAAGCTGATGGCATTGAAGACAGAGATTACAACCGAGTGAAAATAAGAAAGATCATAGCAGGATCATCTGTTTATTGGGTAGGAGATCTCGGCGCTAAAATAACATTAGGTTTAAATTATCAATCTTTTAAAGTCGACAAAACTCCTAATCGTTTTATTTCAACACAACCTATTAATTTTAATAGTCAAAATTTCTTAAACGCAGAAGCTAGTTATTCTTTCGAAAACACAGACAATGCAGCTTTTACAACTATGGGAATGAAAACAAATTTACAGGTTGGTTACACTTCTAATTTAACAAACAATAACAATTTTACATACGTTATCCCTTCTATTTCTTTTGATTATAAATTAGTTTCTAGCGGGCAAATCGTATTCGCTACGCAGTTTAAAGGTCATGTTACTTTTGGTAATGAATATGAGTTTTATCAAGGTGCAAATTTAGGTGGTAATAATGGCTTAAGAGGTTACAGAAACGAACGTTTTATAGGTAAAGATGCATTTTACCAAAGTACTGATATTCGCTTAAACTTAAGAAAATTAAAAACAGGTTTATTACCATTACATATTGGTGTTTATGGTGGTTTTGATTATGGTAAAGTGTGGCTTGAAAACGTAGATTCTAAAAACTGGAATACTTCTATTGGTGGTGGAATTTTCTTTAATGCTGCTAATATGATGACAGGTAACCTTTCTGCCTTTAATAGTGATGATGGTTTAAGAATCGCGTTTGCAATGGGATTCAACTTTTAATATAAATATAATAAAGATGCAACAAATAGTATTAATATCTGGCGCCTTATTTGGCGGATTAGCTGTAATTTTCGGTGCCTTTGGTGCACATGCTTTAAAGAAAATATTATCCGAAGATCAATTAAAATCGTTTGAAACAGGCGTAAAATACCAAATGTATCACGCAATTGTTTTATTATTTATAGGGAGTTCTTTTTCTATACCAAATCAACTTATGGCTTGGTCTTTTATAATCGGGATTGTTCTTTTTTCGTTTAGTATTTACGGATTAGTCTTATCGGATGCTAAAGGTAAAAAAATGAAGTTTTTAGGACCAATCACCCCTTTAGGTGGCTTACTGTTAGTTGCAGGCTGGATCATGTTATTACTCGAGTTTATTTAATCGTAAACTCGTATAATTTACCACCTAACGACTTTGTTTTTTCATCGGCGATATAAAGTGTTGTATCGTCTTTAAAGCTGAGACTTTCTTTCTGAGAAACATGTTCTAATGCAAATTCTTTTACATCTCCTGAGAAAAAATCATCCTCATTAAAATTGGTAAATACAAAAACCGATTGATGATTTAACAAGGCTACTTTTTTTCCGTTAGGAGATATCGTTGCAGCCGTTATCGAGCAGTGTATATCAGCGCAATTTTCGAAAGTTGAAATGTACTTTGCTTCATGATTTCCTTTTATTGCGGGAATTTTATACAAAGTCGTTTTACCATACTTTCCTTTCACCCTACTCTTTGTAAAAACGTATAAGAATCCGTTGTGATAGAATACACTTTCTGCATCAAAAAAACGATCTTTCTTTTTCGGCGGAAATTTATATTGATCTGGATAAGAGAATTTAATTTTTGTTACCTCAACAGCATCTTTCTCTATTAAATCTTGATGAAAAATTTTAAGTATTTTTAAGTTTTTTCGTTTGTTATTATTGTTTCCAAAATCAGCAATATATAAATTCCCTTTTTCATCGGATGTTATATCTTCCCAATCGTTATTCTTAGCATTAACAACAACTTCTCTTATAATATATCCGTTGGTATTAACGCCGTATATAACAGGCTTATTTCCACTATCATTTAGCATCCATAATAATTCAGCGTTTTTTATCTTTTCTATTCCTGAAACCTCTTTTAAAGAATTTGGTAAATCTGCAAGTACTTTTAGTTGACCAAAATTCTGGCAACTAACTATTAAAAAAAAAGATATTAAAACGAAGCTTCTTTGTATCATAACAATTATTTTACCAGCTACCACCAGCACCACCACCGCTAAATCCGCCGCCGCCAAAACCTCCTCCGAAGCCTCCGCCACCAAATCCACCGCCAGAAGAACCACCAAAACCGCCGCCGCCGCCAAAACCTCCGCGACCTGCATTACTTAAAATAATGGTTTCTAAAATACTTCTTGATGTTGAGCCTCTATAATTTCGTTTTCCTCCACCTCCATTTCCCTTATTCCCTCTAGAAATAACGATAAAAAAGATAACTACAATTATAATAAAGATGATGAAACTATAATCTTTACCTTTTTTAGATTTTTTGCGAGTTCCTTTATACTCGCCATTTAAAACTTTAAAAATAGCGTTAGATCCGTCATCTAATCCAGCATAAAAATCGCCTCTTTTAAATTGCGGAATGATGTAATTCCTGGTTATTTCACCTACAATTCCGGCTGTTAATTTATGTTCTACTCCATATCCTGGAGAAATCCATATTTTTCGGTCGTTTTTTGCTAAAAGAATAAAAACACCGTTATCTTCTTTAGCTTGCCCAATACCCCATTCATGTGCCCATCTCGGAGTTAAGATTCCGATACTTTCACCGTTTGTAGAATCGATGATTCCTACCACTATTTGAGTAGAAGTTGTATCTGAATATTTGATTAATTTATTTTCTAAAGTTGCTTTTTGAGCATCAGAAAGTAAACCAACATAATCATAAACACTTGTTTGTTCTTTTGGTTTATCCGGAATTTTATACCCTTGAGAAAATGTTGTTTGAGTAAACAACAATCCGATTATAAAAAATAAAATTTGTGTGGTTTTCTTCAAGATTCTTTATCCTTTAGATATTTCGTTAGACAATTCGTCTTCATCATCAGTTTGCCAAGGAAAATGAGCTTTTAACTCCTCTCCTGCTTTTAAAACTCCTTCAACAATTCCTTTTTTGAAATTGCCTTCTTTAAAATGGTTTTGCATGGTGTTTTTTGTAGTATTCCAAAAATTGGCTGGTACCACTTTATTTATACCTTGGTCACCATAAATTACAAATTTATGATCTTCAACAGCTACGTAAATTAAAACAGCATTCTGTTGTTTTGTTATATTCATGTTTAAAGAATGAAACACTTCTAAAGCACGATTAAAAGCATCATCTTTACGAGATGATGCTTCTATATGTACTCTAATTTCGCCAGAGGTATTTAATTCGGCTATTTTAATAGCTGAAATTATTTCTTGCTCTTCTTCTTTAGTAAGAAAATCTTCTACTTTAGACATTTTTATTTTTTAGTTCCGAAATCGAAATTTACATCCGGAGCTTTTTCTGCACCAGCTTCCGCTTCAAAATAAGGTTTACCTTCAAAACCAAACCACCCTGCTAAAATAGAATTAGGAAATACTTTTACATGATTGTTATAAGGTTTTACAGCTTCGTTAAATCGAGTTCTAACTGTTAAAATTTGATTTTCAGTACTTGCTAATTCATCTTGTAACTTTAAGAAATTCTGATTTGTTTTTAAATCAGGATAACGCTCTACTGTTACTAATAAACTTTTTAAAGCACCACTTAAACCACCTTGAACTTTATTAAACTGTGCTAGTTGTTCTGGTGTTACTTTTGATGGATCAATATTTATTGATGTAGCTTTTGCTCTTGCGTTAATAACCTCGGTAAGTGTCGATTTTTCAAAATCAGCAGCTCCTTGTACCGTTTTAACTAAATTACCAATTAAATCACTTCTTCTTTGGTATGCAGTTTCTACATTACCCCAAGATTCCGCAATATTTTCATTTAATCTTACTGCTGTATTATTAAATCCTACAACCCATTTAAAAACTACGAATACTAATACTCCAATAATAACTAAAGGCACTAACCATTTTTTCATAATAATTGATTTTCTATAATTGATTTTTAATTTTTTGCAACTCTGCTTTTACTCTTTCTAACCTACTAATAACTTCATGATTATTAACTACATCATTCGGGTTTTTTTTAAGCTTTTGTTTTGCGCCATCTAAAGTAAAACCTCTTTCTTTTACTAAATTGAATATCAACTTAAAATTCTCAATATCCTCTTTTGTAAATAACCGATTTCCTTTTGCATTTTTTTTAGGCTTAATAACCTCAAATTCTTGTTCCCAAAAACGGATTAGTGAAACATTTACGTTAAAAGCTTTAGATACTTCTCCTATTTTATAGTATCTTTTATCAGGTAGTTCTACATACATTTCCTTAGTAAGTTCTAATTAATCGTATGATTGTCCGTTTTCTTGTGATGCTTTTTGCATTGCAATAAATTCTTCTGGAGTTAAATCTCCATAATAAAAATAAATAGGATTTACAGGTCTACCATCTTTATGAATTTCATAATGTAAATGTGATGCCATAGAGCGCCCCGTATTACCAACATAGCCTATTATATCACCACGTTTTACTTCTTGCTTTCTTTTTGCTATAATTTTACTCATGTGCGCATAAATAGTTCTATACCCATATCCATGGTCTATATATACTACTTTACCAAAAGTAGAACTTCTATGAGCTTTCGCTATAACACCATTACCAGAAGCAAAAATAGGTGTACCTTTTGGAGCTGTAAAATCCATTCCATTATGCATTCTTCTCGTTTTAAGGATTGGATGCATACGCATACCATAACCAGATGCCATACGTTTTAAATCTTGATTTTTCACAGGTTGTATGGCAGGAATAGAGGCTAACATTTTTTCCTTTTCTTTTGCCAAACTAACAATTTCGTCTAGTGATTTTGATTGCACAACCATCTGCTTCGATAATATTTCTATTTCTCTTGTTGCATTGGTAATCATTGCGCTATTTTTAAACCCCTCTAAATGCTTGTACCTATTCACACCTCCAAAACCTGCTTTACGCTGCTCTTCTGGTATAGCACTTGCTTCAAAATACGCTCTATATATATTATCATCTCTTTCTTGTAGCTCAGATAATCTCTCTGACAACACAACTAATTCTTTAGTCATTAGTTCTGTATGCAACTTAAAATTCTCTATTTCTCTTTTTTGAGCTCTTTCGTTAGGTGACATTAAAAACTGACTAAACCCTATAAAACCAAAGAATGCAACCAATAAAGCACTAACAATTCCTAAAAAGGACTTTTTATATTTCTCGCTTTTTTTTGACTCTATTTTTCGGTAAGATAACGTCTCAGGATCGTAATAATATTTTACTTTCGCCATAATACTAAATATACTATTTTTGTGCACGTTAAACAAGCAAAAACTCTTAAGAACTTTTGTTTGACAACACACAAATTTACAAAATGTTTTAAAACTACTTTTGTTAAGTTGTTTTTTAATAATTATTTAACAAAATTTCGAGCGCTAACCGTATGAAATCTCAAGAAATAAGATCAAAATTTTTAGAATTTTACAAATCTAAAAACCATAAAATCGTTCCATCTGCACCAATGGTGTTAAAAAACGACCCTACTTTAATGTTTGTTAACGCAGGTATGGTTCCTTTTAAAGAGTTTTTTTTAGGTCAAAAAAAAATAGTAAATACTAGAGTTGCTGATTCTCAAAAATGTTTACGTGTTTCAGGAAAACATAACGATTTAGAAGAAGTAGGTAAAGATACCTATCATCATACGTTATTTGAAATGCTAGGAAACTGGAGTTTTGGAGATTACTTTAAAAAAGAAGCAATAGCCTGGGCTTGGGAACTGCTTACCGAAGTATATAAAATAGATAAGGATATTTTATATGTTACTATTTTTGAAGGTGATGAAGAAGAAGGCTTAAAAAAAGATACCGAAGCGTATGACATTTGGAAACAATACATAGCTGAAGACCGTATTTTATTAGGAAATAAAAAAGATAATTTTTGGGAAATGGGAGCGCAAGGACCTTGCGGACCATGTTCTGAAATTCATATAGATATCCGCTCTGCGGAAGAGAAAGCAAAAGTATCTGGTGCATCACTAGTAAATTTAGATCATCCGCATGTTGTAGAAGTTTGGAATTTAGTTTTTATGCAATACAACCGTAAGGCTAACGGAAGCTTAGAGAACTTACCATCAACACATATTGATACTGGTATGGGCTTTGAGCGTTTATGTATGGCACTTCAGGGTGTACAATCTAATTATGATACGGATGTTTTTACTCCGATAATTAGAGAAATCGAAACTATTACTGGTGTAAAATATGAAGACCCAAAAGTTACTGGAGATGAAACAGATATTGCTATTCGTGTTATTGCAGATCATGTAAGAGCGGTAGCTTTTTCTATTGCAGATGGTCAGTTACCTAGTAACACAGGTGCTGGTTATGTGATTAGAAGAATTTTAAGAAGAGCTATTCGTTACGGATTTACTTTTTTAAATCAAAAAGAACCATTTATCTATAAATTAGTAGAAACTTTAAGTGCACAAATGGGAGATGCTTTTCCTGAAATAAAAGCACAAGAACAATTAGCTCATAATGTAATTAAAGAAGAAGAACATTCTTTCTTAAAAACATTAGAACAAGGTTTATTATTATTAAACACAATAACCTCCAATGCCTCTGACAAGGTAATTTCGGGTAGAAAAGTATTTGAACTAAAAGATACGTATGGTTTTCCTGAAGATTTAACTGCTTTAATTTTATCTGAAAACGGATTAGATTATAACAAAGAAGAATATAACAAAGCTTTAAAAGAACAACAAGACAGAGGTAGAGAAGCAACTGCTATTGAAACCGATGACTGGAATATTTTAATTGAAGATGATGAAGAAGAGTTTGTAGGATATGATACTTTGGCTGCTGATGTTAAGTTAACACGATACAGAAAAATATCAACTAAAAAAGATGGTGAGCAATACCAATTGGTATTTAACATGACACCTTTTTATCCTGAAGGAGGAGGGCAAGTTGGTGATGTAGGTTATATTGAAACTTCTAACGGTGATGTAATTTATATCTTAAAAACTAAAAAAGAAAACAATCTAATTATTCATTACACTAAAAATTTACCTGAAAATTTATCAGAAAAATTTAAAGCTGTTGTAAATGAAGAAACTAGAAATTTATCAGCAAGTAACCATACTGCCACACACCTATTACACCAAGCTTTACGCACTATTTTAGGAACACATGTAGAGCAAAAAGGATCGTTGGTTAGTGCAAAATACTTACGTTTTGATTTTTCTCACTTTGCTAAAGTAGATGCAGATAAATTACAAGAAATAGAAGATTTTGTAAATGCACGTATTCGTGAAAACCTTTCTTTAATTGAAAAAAGAAATATACCAATGCAACAAGCTATCGATGAAGGTGCTATTGCTTTATTTGGTGAAAAATACGGAGATTCTGTAAGAGCTATTAAATTTGGCCAGTCTATGGAGTTATGTGGTGGAACGCACGTAAAGCAAACAGGTGATATTTGGTACTTTAAAATAAAATCTGAAGGCGCAGTTGCATCAGGAATTAGAAGAATCGAAGCGATTACAAATGCTGCCGTTGGTGATTATTTTGAAGATGTTGATCGTAATTTAACTTCGGTAAAGCAGTTATTAAAAAACCCAAAGGACGTTGTAAAATCTGTAACTAGCTTACAAGATGAAAATACAGCTTTAAAGAAACAAATAGAACAGTTATTAAAAGACAAGGCTGAAAATTTATCTGGCGAATTAAGAAATCAATTACAAGAAATAAATGGTGTTCAGTTTTTAGCGACTAAAGTAGATTTAGATGCAAACGGAATTAAAAATTTAGCTTTTGCTTTAGGTAAAGAGTTTGATAATTTATTCTTGTTTTTTGCTACTTCTGAAAAAGCAGACAAGGCAATGTTAACTTGTTATATTTCTAAAGAACTAGCTGCAGAACGTGGTTATGATGCAGGAAAAGTTGTGCGAGAACTAGGAAAACTAATTCACGGTGGTGGAGGTGGACAAAATTTCTTTGCTACTGCAGGAGGTAAAAACCCAGGTGGAATTCCGAAAGCTTTAGAAAAAGCAAAAGAATATATTGCTTAGTATATATATTGTCACTTCCTAATATAATAATACAAGTCGTGATATATAAAACCAAAAACACCTCTATAAAAATATAGAGGTGTTTTTTTATGAATAAATATTACTTTACAACAATATTAATTTTAGCGGATTTCCCTTTATTTATATTAGACAAAAACTCATAGAATCTATTTGCTTCATATATTTTAATTTTGGCTGTATTTGTTTTAATTTTTCCAGAGTTAATTGTCTTAACTTCTATTGTATTACTTCCCTTTTTTAAGTTAATTAGCAACTTTTTTTTCTCTGTCTTTAACTTTAAGTTGGCTAGTACTTTTTTGCCATTTATATAAACATCTACAATATCACCATCTTCTTTACCATAATCCCAAATTTCAAACTTTGCTTGGTTTTTATTTAGAAAAATAGTTATTGTTTCATCTTCATTAAGGTTTGTTTTTCCGAATTTGGTTAAAATTTTATCTGGTCTTAATTTTTCTTTAACAACAGAATCTATCCTTTTTTTCTTTTTAACTTTCTTATATATTTTCTTTAATTTCTTTTGAACAAACTTGGTTCCAACTATTTTAATTTTACCTGACGCACAAACTTCTCCATTTGGGTAAACTCCTTCAAAATCAGAATCAAATGATTTTTTTGCACTCCTAAGTTTTAATTTACCTCTAGATTTGATAAAGCAGAATTCGTCTGTTAAAACATCTGATTTTGTATATAAAACATCTTTTTCTTCAAACATTAGTTCATTTGTATTTTCATCAAAGGTTCCAAAAACATAAGACTTTGTTTCGTTATCACCCTCAATATCAGTATAAGAATATCCTCTTATACTATCCTTATCTATATTAAATTCTAATTTATATGAATATAACTGTGTTTTATTCAACATTAAAACCCCTAAAAATTCATAATCAAATTTCTCTGCTTTTTGAGAAAAAACTATAGAAGCAAAAAAGTTAAAAAACAAAAAAAATATTAGTTTACTTTTCATAAAATTATTTTAAATTCGTGCGAATTTAAAACTAAAAAAATTCATACTATGAAAAAATCTATTACTATTTTAAGCTTTATCTTTTCTTTCTTTTTATTTACATCTACAGCAGAAGCTTCTTTTCCTGTAAAGAAAAACAAAGAAAACATTGAAGTTGTTAAAGGAGAGAAAATCGAAAAAAGCAATGTACCTGCAATGGCTATGTCATCTGGTAAAAGCCAAATCGTTGCCCTTATTTTATGTTGGGTTGTTGGTATTATTGGTGTTCACAGATTTTATTTAGGATACACTTGGCAAGGTGTTGTTCAAATTTTAACTCTTGGTGGTTTAGGTATTTGGACACTTATTGATTTTATTAGAATCATTACTGGTGATTTAACTCCTAAGAACGGAAGTTATTCTAAAACATTTTAATAAATTAACTTAGTACATAAAAGGCTCAAAGATTAATTTCTTTGAGCCTTTTTTAGTTTAATGCTTTTTTATAAGTTGAAATAGCTCTTTCTCTTGCTAATTTATGCTCAACCATTGGTTTTGGATATGTTAATTCATCAAAATCTTCAATCCACTTTCTAATATACTCTAAATCTTTATCAAACTTTTTTAACTGAGATTCGGGATTAAAAACTCTAAAATACGGTGCTGCATCACAGCCGGTTCCTGCAGCCCATTGCCAGTTTCCGTTATTAGCCGATAATTCATAATCTAATAATTTCTCAGCAAAATAAGCTTCTCCCCAACGCCAATCTATTAATAAATGTTTGCACAAAAAACCAGCAGTAACCATTCGCACACGATTATGCATGTAACCTGTTTTATTTAATTGTCGCATACCAGCATCAACCATTGGGTAACCAGTTTCTCCTTTACACCATTTTTTAAATTCTTCCTCATTATTTCTCCACGGAATGGCATCATATTTTTGCTTAAAGTTATTAGTAACAACTTTAGGAAAATGAAACAGCACTTGCATAAAAAACTCTCGCCATATTAATTCGTTTAAGAACGTCGCGTTTGTTTTTAAAGCATAAAGAACCATTTTACGAACACTAACCAACCCGAAACGAAAGTAAGGCGACAAATACGATGTTTTATCCTGAAAAGGGAAATCTCGTATCTCATCATAATTCGATAAACTCGATAAATTATATGGCTTTACCTTTATCGAACTCTCTTCAAACCCTATTGCTTTTAAAGTTGGAAAATCTGCTGTAAAATGATAAAAATCAGAAAAATTAATAACAAATTCTTTCGTATCAATATCAGCATCAAACTTTTGTAGCCATTTATTTTTATAAGGTGTATAAACCGTATATGGCAAGCCGTCATTTTTTACAACCTCATCTTTCTCAAAAATAACTTGATCCTTATAACTGTAAAAATCAACGTTTTTAGACGTTAAAAAAGCTTCAACCTGCTGATCTCTTTTTATAGCATACGGCTCGTAATCTTTATTTGTATAAACTGCCGTAATATTATAATCAGCTATTAAACTTCCCCAAATTTTAAGAGGATTTCCTTTTTTAATTAATAGTGATGAACCTTGTTTTTTTAATTCTGTATCTAACTGATGTAACGTTTGATAAATAAAAGAAACTCTAGCATCGTCTTTTGGTAAATTATCAATTATTTCTTCATCAAAAATAAAAACAGGAAGTATTTTACCTCCTGATTTTAATGCGTTATGTAATGCTACGTTATCTTCTAAACGCAAGTCTCTACGAAACCAAAAAACAGCAATTTTATTTTCCATTAAAAGCTTTATCTAAAATTACATATCTGTATTCAAAAATAGTTTGCAGTTGCTTTTTTATAAACAAAGTTTGCGCTATATGTCCTAAAAACCCAAAAGGGATTTTATACGATATTTTATCTTTCATTAACGTATTTCCGTTCTCTAATTCTTCAAACCAATGTTCGTGATGCCACATAGCATAAGGACCAAAACGCTGTTCATCTACAAAGAACTGTTGTTCTTTAACCTGAGTTATTTCGGTTACCCAATTTGTTTTTATAAACGGAACCGGAGATACTTTATAGGTAATTATCTGACCTTGATATGCCTTTTTATCGACTTTAGAGGTAATGTTAAAACCCATTTTCGGAGGCGTTATTTTAGCTAGATTTTCTGGTGAAGAAAAATAATCCCAAGCCTTATCTAAAGACATTTTTAGTTCTTGCTGCGTTTCTAACGTATAAATTCCTGAATGTTTTTTAAAATTTATCATTTATAAAAGTTTCGTAATTTTAGAACTCATCGGTTTTGTTGTAGAGTAAAAAACATCCACTAACCTACCTTCTTCATCTACTAAGTATTTTTGAAAATTCCATTTTACTGAAGAATTCATTTTACCATTTTTTTCTTTATCTGTTAACCAACTATATAAAGAATGTTGATTATCTCCTTTTACGTCTAATTTTTCTGTCATCGGAAATTCAACACCAAAGTTTAGCGTACAAAAAGATTTAATTTCTGATTCTGCACCAGGTTCTTGGCTACCAAATTGATTACAAGGCAAACCTATAACCACCAATTTATCGCCGTGCTTAGTGTACAATTCTTGCAAACCGTCATACTGATTTGTAAATCCGCATTTAGATGCCACATTAACAAATAATATTTTCTTTCCTTTATATTGATTCAAGTCTAGATTCTTACCGTCTATTCCTTCTATTTTAATATCGTATAAAGATTCTTTAGGTGTTACTGTTTGTGCGTTTCCTAAAAAGCTAAATAATGCCATAAGTAAAGTTATTTTTAATGTTCTCATTTATTGAAGTGTTATGTTGTTGATCTTTAATTTAAATTCTTCGTTTTTTTTATTTCCTATAAGAATCGCAATTTCTTTTATTTCTTTTGCAGAGAAATTTTCAATATCTAATTTATTGCCTCTAAATGATGCATAAAAAGCATTTAAAGGTAATGCTATTTTCTCTGTTTCTGTTGATGTTTGAAAAGACTGTATGTACCAAAAACGTTGCTCTTTTTCTGATTTAATCCTGAATTGATATTTTTTACCATCTCCTTTTAATTTAATCACAAGCTTAGCCGTATTTTCCAATAATGTTATATCTACAGGCAACCGCGTCATCGCAAAACCACCATTATTATCAGTAGAAACCGATCCTGAAAAAACACCTTCACCCTGATCATTAATAACCATTTTAGAAGAAGATAATCCGCCCATTACATTATCATTGGTAATACTCCAATTATTTATATTTTCTTTTTTACTAAAATCAAACACCATAATTTCTGTTATACAAAAGGCAATTAACAAGACGTTAATTAACACTTTCATGATTATAATTTTAAAGATACCATTCCTGCATCAATAGGAAAAACTTGTCCTGAAATTGATGATGCCACATCTGACAATAAATATGCTGCAAGACTAGCAACTTCAGTAGGTTCTAATATTTTTTGAAGAGGATGACGTTGCTTCATTCCTTCTCGCTGCTTCTCATTTCGTAACAATCTTTCTGCCAAAGTTGTATCTGTAACAGTTGGCGCAATACAGTTAAACCTAATTTTTGTAGCGAATTCTGCGGCTAAAGACTTAACAACGCCTTCTACTGCCGATTTACTTGCTGAAACACTAGCGTGAAAAGGCATTCCCATTTTTGTTGCCACTGTACTAAACAACACAACGCTACCGTTATTATTTTTTAACGGATTGATATATTTCTGGATAATTTTTACCGCAGCTACTACGTTAATTTCAAAATCTTCACGAAAATCGTCTAATTTTAAGCGACCTATAGGTTTTAAGTTAATACTTCCTGGACAGTAAACTAATCCGTTAATAGTTTCTAAATCTGGCAACTCATCATTTAAAACATCTAAAGAATAGTGTGTAATATTTTCGTGAGCTTCAATTTCATTTCTACTTATATTGATAATCTTGTGAGTGTCCTTTAACACATCAACCAAAGATTTTCCAATACCTTTACTTCCTCCTACTACTAAAATTGTTTTCATCTGTTCTTTTTAGTTTATAGTTTGTTTCTAATTTTATTTTTTAACCAATGCATTTATCATCCCTTTAAAAACAAAAGAATGAAATGGCAAAACCGAATACCAATACAAACGCCCTAATACGCCTTTAGGTCTAAACACAGCTTTTTGATATAATTTATCTTTTACTATTTTAAATTCTAACCAAGCTTCTCCTGGCAACTTCATTTCTGCAAACAGTAATAATCTTTTTTCTTTTTTATCAGCTAATAAAACACGCCAAAAATCTAACGGATCTCCTGCTTCTAAATAAGTATCATGAGTTCTACCTCTGCGCAATCCTACACCTCCAAAAACTTTATCAACATAACCTCTTATTTTCCACAATCCGTTAAAACTATACCAACCATTTTTACCCCCAATAGACCAGATTTTATTTAATGTAAACTCTTCATCAGTAACTTTAATCGATCTGATATCTTTAAAACAACCGTATTCCGGCATTTGAATATGATCAGATAGCTGATCTTGAAAAACACCACTACTTATCGCGTCTTTCCAACTTGAAATAACTGTATTTTGTTCTATTCTCTGAAATGCCAAATCAACAGATTCCTTGTAAGAAATAGGTTGAATATTTAAAATTTGATTGATATCACTTGGCTTGGCTATTACCTCTACTTTCATACTATCCACCAAAGCCTGCGCTAGATTAAATGATGTAGAAGTAACAAAATACAACCAATAAGAAGATAATTTTGGTGATAATAAAGGCAATGTTAAAATGTATCTTTTAAAACCTCTTACCTCTGCAAATTGTAAAAGCATTTGCTTGTATGTTAATACCTCAGTACCACAAATATCAAAAGATTTATCATATAACTTATCATTCGCTACAGCTCTTTCTAAGAAGGTTAAAACATCGCGAATAGCAATTGGTTGTGATTTCGTATTTAACCATTTAGGAGTTACCATTACCGGTAATTTCTCTACAATATCTCTAATAATTTCAAAAGAAGCGCTTCCGCTACCTACAATAATACCTGCTCTGAATGTAGTAAGTGCATATTTTGTTGATTGTAAGTTTTGTTCTACTTGATAACGGGATGCTAAATGTTTAGACAACGAGCTATCGTTTACAATACCACTTAAATAAATTACTTGTTTACAATTTGTTTTTTCTACTAAACTTTTAAAGTTTTTAGCGCAATTTTGTTCTAAATCTTCAAAATTAACAGCATCTGTAGCCATTGAATGTATTAAATAATAAGCCACATTAATATCATTTGGCAATACTATTTCTTCAGTATCTAAAAAATCTACCTTTATAAATTCAATGTTTTTTTTGTGCTCTATCTCATCAGGAATTCGTTGTAAATCACGCACACAACAAACTAGTTGATGCCCTGCTTCTTGCAGCTTTAACACCAATCGTTTGGCAATATAACCTGTGGTTCCTGTGATTAGAATTTTCATTTTATTTTGGTCTTTGGTATGATAATCGTTTTTGTTTGCCTGATATTATATAGGTATCTAAACCGTTTATTGCTGCAATTTTTGCTTCGGATAAATTTAAAAACCCGTCTTCAGAAAGCATTTCGTCTTTAAAATACAAATCTGTTACTTCGCCCAAAACCAAAATAGTTCCGTTTGCTTTTATATGATACTCTTCTAAAAATTTTAATCCAATTTTTAATGGTGATTCTGTAATATAAGGCGCGTAAAAACCTCCTTTATATTCTTCGGATAAATCAGTTTTATCAAATTCTGATATTCCTGGCGCATATTTAGCAGAGGTATGATGCGCATCTTCTATGATGTTTTCACTAACTGAATTTATAGTATAAAATCCTGTTTTTTTTATATTATCATAGGTATTCCTTGCCACCGTAGTTGGTCGCAATACAAAACCTAATATTGCAGGACTAGAGCCATAATGAACCACGGAGCTAAAAACGGCAACATTTGATATTCCGTCTTCTGATTTTGTAGCTATTAAATTAGCCGATTTATAACCAGAAATACTGTTCATTAAATTTATTTTATACAGATGATCCATCTCATCTATTGCCGCTCTAGATAAATGCATTATATATTTTTATAATTATTAATTTTAATATTTGTTGCTTTTAGGTCGTGCATTAAATTATACAACCCAAAGAATGTTCTGTTAATATAAATAAAGTGCTTTGAGCCTCTATTTCCATTCATCTTTTTAAGCTCTGTACTTTTAGAATATTTCTGACCTAACTCAGCTATTTTTCCGAAGAAATTCTCATCCGAAAAATCAAACTCTTCTTGTTGAAATGGCTGTGTAAATAATGATAGCATTTCGTAAAACAATTCTTTAAAAAAAGTAATTTCTTCTTGGCTATCTTCTTTTTTCAGGATTTCTAATTGATATAATTTACTTTCAAAAAAAGCTAGGTTATCAATATTCTCTTTAACTGCCAACTCAAAATAAGGCACATAAAAATCATCAGGAACCTCTTTCATACATCCAAAATCAATAACGATTAAGTCATCTTCTGGTGATACTAAGAAATTTCCTGGATGCGGATCTGCATGTACTTTTTTTAATACGTGTAATTGATACATGTAAAAATCCCATAAAGCTTGACCTAATTTATTTGAGGTCTCTTGATTTAATTGCTTCTTAGTAAACTCAGATAGATGGATTCCGTCCATCCAATCCATCGTTAAAATTCTATCAGAAGAAAACTCCTCGTAATATTTAGGGAATTTTAAATTCGGAATTTTACTGCAAGCATTTGCAATCTCATTACTTTGTTTTAGCTCTAAAATATAATTAGTTTCTTCTAGTAATTTACTTTCAACTTCTTTAAAATATTCATCAGATCCTTCTCCTTTTATATTAAACATTTTCATTGCAATAGGCTTAACCATTGCTAAATCTGTAGAAATACTGTTTGCAACACCTGGATATTGAATTTTAACTGCCAATGTTTTATTATTCACAGTAGCTTTATGAACTTGCCCAATACTTGCCGCATTTACAGACTCTACCGTAAATGTATCAAAAACTTCATCTGGTGTTTTTTTAAAATATTTTAAAAATGTTTTAACAACTAATGGCCCTGAAAGTGGCGGAACCGAAAATTGTGATAAAGAAAATTTTTCTACATAAGCATTTGGCAACAAACTCTTTTCCATACTTAGCATTTGCGCAACTTTTAATGCCGATCCTTTTAACTCCTTTAATCCGTCGTAAATATCTGTCGCATTGTCTTCATTTAGCTGCTCTCTTGCTTCCTCTTCTGTTTTTGTTATCTTATTACCGTAATATTTAGCATAATTAACACCAACCTTAAGCCCTGTAGTTACAAGCTTTGTTGCTCTTTCTATTTTTGATGTAGGTATTTTATTTAATGTTTTCATAATGATGTACCTTTTTCTTTCCACAAAAACTTCGCTAAATCAATTACACTTTTTACCGGTGCGATTTGCTGAATATCAAAACTGGCTTTGATAGATTTTTCTATAAAAACATCTGTTTTTTCAAAATTAGAAGACTCATCATCTATCCAAAATTTCATCACCATTAATAGTTGTATCCAATAGCTTTCTGAAATTGTTTTATCTTGAATTTTATTAATTTTATCATTTTTAAAATCAATTTTTTCTAAACTAATTCCGTTTACAAAATGTATAAACTCGGTATGTAGTTTTTTTAGAACTGATAACTTAGAAAAATCAGATTTTATATCCTTTAATTGCATTAAAACATAAGACCTGTTTGCTGTTAATAATTCGAAAAAAGTGAAATAAAAACTTAGTAATTTATCTTTTGATGAATAATCTTTATAAGCTTCTGTTTTATGTAGTAAATGGATTGTTTCTTTCGCGAAAATTGCAAAAATTGACTTCTCTAAACTTTCGAAAGTTGAATAATGCTTGTAAAAATCTGATTCTTCGAAATTATTTTCATGCGCAAATGAGTATACCGAAGTTGGTTTACCAGAAATTAAAACCGAATTCATATACCATTCTACTATTTTCTCTTGGGTAATATTCTTTTTTTTTTGCCATAATTTTAATTATAAAATACGATGTATGCGTTTAAACTTGTTGCAATCGTCATCCATATTAAATACGGAAGTATTAGTAATGTGAACATTCTTAATTTATTTAAATGCTCGAAAGTAAAATAACCTATTAGCAGCCATAACAATGTAATAGAAACTAATCCGACAACTGTTAATTGTTGATTGAAAAAAAAGTAATTCCAACTTACATTTAACATCCATTGAGCTATAAACAGTGAGAGTAATTTTTTATCTAAAAATTTATACTCGAAACTTAACTTGGTCATATAAAATGAAAACAATAACATTATCGTTGTCCAAGCTGCTCCAAAAATCCAGCCAGGAGGAGTCCAAGGTGCTTTATTTAACGAAAGATACCACTCCTTTTGAGGGCCGTCTTCCATCAATAAAGTACCTATTCCTAGTGCCAAAAAATTAAACACTAAGAATACTAAAAACCGTATGTATTTATTTATTTTCAAACTTTTTATTTTTTAAATAGTTGAATATTAATTGTGCTGAAAACAACATGGTAAATGCGTAAAAAACGTCTTCAAACGGAATTGTAAATAACCTAAATCCTAGGTTCTCTTTATTATTATACCAAACAACTGGTTCATCTATAAAACTTCCTGTTAGTATGCCGTTTACGATTAAAAACGGAATTAAGATGACTAAAAAACTAGGAAAGTATTCTTGCAATGTTGTTAGATGATATTTTAATCCGTAAAAAAGTAATACTAAAAAGAGTATAAAATTTATTGTTGTATATAGTTTTCCGAAATTAAAAATCAATAAAATTCCTGTTATAAGAATCAATAAAAAACTGGTAATTATTACCGCTCCTTTTGATAATTTAAACTTAGGGGCTAAATATTTTAAGACTTCATGCGTAAACAAACAAGCGTAGGGAATACAAAAGAAAAACAACCATTCTTCAATAGGCATTCTAAAAATCTCTATCGATAAATGATAGGTTGAATTAAATCCCCAAACTCCATATTTTGTAAACAACCCATCCCAAATTAAAAAAGGAATTGCAACCAATAAAATACTTATAAAAGCTTCTTTAAAGTATTGAATAAAATGAAATTTTTTTTCAATTATACTATACAATAACGGAATGCTTAAACTACCTAATGTTAATATGAGATATAAGTATTGACTCATTGTCTTTTCTTAAAATATTTAAAGGGCACAAACAGCATTCCAAAACATTCTCCATCTGGTTTACCTAAATGTTTATGATGAATTTTATGCGCCTTTCTTAATCCTTTTAAATATTGATTATTAGTATTCTTAAACCAATTGAATCGTCTGTGTATTAAAACGTCGTGCACTAAAAAATAAGCGATTCCGTAACACAAAATACCTAAACCAATAAAAAACAAATAATTCAACTCGGGTCTAATTCCGAAATAGAATAACAAAATACTTGGTATAGCAAAAACAACGAAAAAAGCATCATTTTTTTCGAAAACATTTGGGTAACCAGGTTGATGATGATCTTCATGTAAAAACCAACCAAAACCGTGCATTATATATTTATGAGTACACCATGTAACACCTTCCATAGTTACAAAGGTTAAAATAGTTATAACTGTAAATAACATTATATCATTTTTAATTTATATTTAACATAACTTCTTGCTAACAAGTTTATTTTCATCGGATTAGAAATTCTAATTCTAGTATCCATAATTTTAGCTGACGGAGTAGCTTTTAACTTGTTTAATAATTTTTTATAATATCTATAAGCCATATAAACTCCGAATTTAGCATCAACAGGTAATTTTAAAATTCCATTTGTAAGCGCATATTCAAAATCAGCTTCAATATCTTTAATAATTATCTCTTTTGATGTTTCGTCTAACTTTTTAAGATCTACATTCGGAAAATATGAACGATTTAACAGCTCAAAATCATCTTTTAAATCACGCAAAAAATTTACTTTTTGAAATGCTGAACCCAAACGCATTGCTGCAGCTTTAAGTTCATCGTATTTTTGATCATCTCCGTTAACAAAAACCTTTAAACACATTAAACCAACAACATCGGCAGATCCGTATATATAGGCATCATATTCTTCTTGAGTTTTATATTCGGTTTTAAACAAATCCGCTTTCATACTTTTTAAAAAAGCTTGCACCATATCATCAGAAATACCATACGTATTTACTGTATAAACAAATGAATTTAATATAGGATTTAAACTGATCCCTTCTTTTTTAGCTGCATAATACTCATTCTCAAAACGCGCTAACAAATCTTCTTTGTTATACTCATGAAAAGAATCTACAATCTCATCAGCAAAACGAACAAAACCATAAATATTATAAATGGCTCCCCTAATTTTTGGTGACAACATTTTTGTTGCTAAGGAAAAAGATGTACTATATTTTTGAGTTACCAACTTACTACACGAGTAAGAAACCTCATCAAATAATTGTTTCATTTTAGTGGTTTTTTAAAATTAAATCTGATGCTATTTTACCAGATATTAGTGCTGGCGGAACTCCTGGTCCTGGCACTGTTAATTGACCCGTGAAAAATAAATTCTTAACTTTTTTACTTTTTATTTTTGGTCTTAAAAAAGCTGTTTGTGTTAAAATATTTGCTAATCCGTAAGCATTACCTTTGTATGAGTTGTAATCTTTTACAAAATCATTTACACAAAAACTTTCTTTAAATAATATATTTTCTTTAACCGATTGACCGGTTAATTTTTCTAATCTTTCAAGAATAAGATTAAAATATTTTTCTCTTATCTCTGGAGTATCTTCTAAGCCTGGAGCAAGCGGAATTAAAAAAGTTGCTGCTTCTTTATTTGTTGGCGCAAAAGAGTCGTCAGTTATTGAAGGAAAACTCGCATAAAACAATGGTTTTTTAGGCCAACTAGGTGTATCGTAAATCGTTTTTGCGTGTAAATCAAAATCTGTATCAAAAAATAATGTGTGGTGACAAACATTTGCTAGCTTTTTATCAAAACCTACATAAAAAAGTAATGATGATGGAGCAAAGACCTTCTTATCCCAATATTTCTCTGAATATTGCCTGTACTTTTTGGGCAATAAAGTTTCTGTATGATGATAATCTGCACCACTTAAAACTATATCTGATGAAACAAACTCTCCATTAACCATTAGCCCATTTGCTTCGCCTATATCGTTTACAGTAACTTCATCTACATTTGCTTCAGTTTTAAAACTAACTCCTAAATCGGTTGCTAACGTAATCATGGCTTCAATTACTTTATACATTCCGCCCTTTGGATGCCAAGTGCCCAAACCAAAATCTGCATAGTTCATGAAATTATAAAAAGCCGGGGTATTACTTGGTTTTGCCCCTAAAAACAGCACCGGAAATTCTAGAATTTGTATTAACTTTTTGCTTTTTATTTTCTTTCTTACCTGTGTTCTTATTGTTGAAAAAAACTGAGTAATCTTACCTATAGTAACTGGCGTAACCAACTCTAAAGGAGAAACTCCTGGTTTGTACACTAAATCGTTTATAGAAACATCATAATTATACTCTGCTGATTTTAAAAAACTCTTTAAGTGCTTTGAACTACCTTTTTCTTCTTTTTCAAAGACCTCGTATATTTCTTCTAAACTCCCGGGAATTGTTATTGAATCTAAAGCATCGAAGTATACTTGATAAGCCGGAGTTAATTTTTCTAACTCATAATAATCGGCAGGTTTTTTACCAAAATCAGCAAAAAACTTTTCGAATACATCTGGCATCCAATACCAAGTCGGACCGATATCAAAAGTAAAACCGTCTTTAATTAACTGCCTAGCCCTACCACCTACTGTTGCGTTTTTTTCTAAAACTACGACTTCATAACCGGCTTTCGCTAAATAACATGATGCTGCTAGAGAAGAAAAACCTGAACCTATTATTGATATTTTTTTTTTCAATTTTACTTTTTTAAAAAGATTATTAGCTTCGTTGTTAAATATATAACAATTTAAAGGTGAAGCAAAAAAAATGAGTTAATCAAATTTACAAATTATTGTTTAATAAATAAACAAAAAGATTAAACATTTTAATTTATAATGTTTTTAACAATTCAATAACAGAAGAATAAATGGTAATATTAGCGTTAAAATCGAGGTCTTTTATTTTTTCAGCCTTAGATCCTACAGCTATTAATTGATGTTTTGTACCTGTTAAAACATTTTCAATTTCACGAAAATAATCAACAATTTTATCATCATATGGCTGAATAGTTAATGCCGTAATAAAACGAACTTCTGTCTCGCTTTCAAAAAAATAATTTAAATTACTTAACGGCAAACTCTGCCCTAAATAAATAGTCATATTACCTCTTAAAACTAATTCGTAATTCAAATACATTAATCCTAATTCGTGTATTTCATTTTCAGGTAAAAAAAGCACATATGTAATATTAGAATTTGTAGTAGTATACTCTAATCTTTCTGTACTAATTTGAATTTTCTGAGAAATTAAATTAGATATAAAATGTTCATGTGCTGGCAACAAAGTGTCCGTTTGCCATAATAAACCTATATGACTTAAAAAAGGTACAAAAACGTCTTTAAAAATTTCTCTGAACGTTTTTTTATTTAGTAACTTATTATAAGTGTTATTAAACAAAACCTTATCAAATTGAAACATCGCCAACTTAAAAGAGTTGATTGCCTCATCATTTACGGCTGCTTTAAAAGCCAATTCTCTTGCTTTAACAATAATAGTATCATTAGACATCTGAGCTATTTTAGATATCTTGTTGTTATTATTATACAACAACACAACATTTAATAACTTCTGAAGATTCTCTGAAGAATAATACCTAATATTGGTATCTGTTCTTTCTGGTGTTAACAAATCATATCTTTTTTCCCAAATACGGATCGTATGTGCTTTTACCCCCGAAATATTCTCAAGGTCTTTAATTGTAAAAGATTTTTTAATATTGTTCAATTTATGTTGATTTTTATTAAACAAAGATATGTTTTTTTAAACATAAAAAAAGATTAATAATTATTTATAAGGGTTTTATCTTTATTTTTGGACAGCTATTTATATTTCTTCTATGATTCTTCAAACTACAATTCCTTTAAAAAAGCAGCAGTTCCATAAAGTTGATTACAATTCTAAATTACTATTAATAGGTTCTTGTTTTTCAGAGAACATAGGGAAAAAATTAGCTTACTACAAGTTTCAATCAACTACGAATCCGTTTGGTATTTTATTCCACCCAAAAGCTATTGAAACACTAATAAAGATGGCTATCAATGAAAAAAAACATACTACCAAAGATGTTATTTTTAACAATGAACAATGGCATTCTTTCAACGCGCATTCTAACTTAAGTTCTTCAGATAAAAACGAGCTAATACATAATTTAAATACCGCAAACACCCTAACACTTCAGCAATTAAAAAACGCCACACATATTATAATAACCCTAGGAACTTCGTGGGTATATCGTTTTATTGAAACAGATACTATAGTTGCGAATTGTCATAAAATTCCGCAAAAAAAATTTTTAAAAGAAATTTTAACTGTTGATGAAATAACAGAAAGTATCGATGCCATAACTAAATTAATTACCTCTATAAACAAGAATGTTACGATTACTTTTACAGTTTCACCTGTTAGACATTTAAAAGACGGATTTATAGAAAACCAACGTAGTAAATCTCATTTATTAGCAGCAATTCACCAACTTCTTGACTCCGTTCAAAGTGACAAAATAAATTATTTTCCTTCTTATGAAATAATGATGGATGAGCTTCGTGATTATCGTTTTTACACTGAAGATATGATTCATCCTAGCAAAATTGCTGTAGATTATATTTGGGAAAGATTTACTGATGTTTGGTTTTCTGAGCAAACCAAAGAAACAATGAATAAAGTAGAAACCGTTCAAAAAGGCATAACACATCGCTCTTTTAATCCAACTTCTGAAGCGCATTTAAAATTCTTAAACAACCTTCAACAAAAAAAGGAAACACTTATTAAAGCATTTCCTTTTATGAAATTTTAATATTTAATCTTATTTAACCAAATACTGATCTACATTTTGCCAAGGTCCACCGTTAATTACATCTATTCCGTGGCTTGCTAAAAATTGCATTGCTTGTCCACTTCTTCCACCACTCTTACAAACGGCTATTACTGGTTTATTCCAAGATCTTATTTCTTCTACATTTAAAGGCACTACTGTTAAAACAATATGCTTTGCTACATCAGAGTGCCCTTCGTTCCACTCAGCTAAAGTACGCACATCTAAAACCACCGCATCTTTATCTAAATATTCTTGTATTTCGTTTGTCATGTTTTTCTTTCTAAATAAATTAAATAATCCCATTCGCTTTGTTATTATTAAGAGAGCAAATGTAATCCGTTTTCAATTAAAGTACTGTAACTCTTGTTACTTTTCAATTCTTCTAAATGGTTTTTTAATGCTGTTTTTACTTTAAAATCCTTACTTAATGCTAATTCATACAACTCTAAAGATAACAACCAATCATCTTTAAAATCATTTTGCAACTTCGTGAAAATTGTTAAAATATCGTTTTCTAAAACAACATCTTTGTTTCTCATTTCTTTAACCTCATCATATAATTTATATAATTCTTTTTGAGAAGGAGTATATTCGATTTTAGTTGTTTTTGTTTCAGAAACCTTACCCATATCACCAAAAGAACTTACATCGGCTGGCCCAGAATAAGCCGAAACTAATTCTTTACCAATTGCCATATCATAAACTCCCCATTCTGGCTGAAATAATATTTGATCTTGGTATGTTACCATACAATCTTTAAAAGATATAATTAAAATTTTACCTCTTAAATCACGAGTTCCAGTAATTATTTTTCCATCAACAACAACACCGCTTTCAAACTCTAATGTTATTGCTTCACCCTCATAAATTCCGTAGGCTTTTAAATCACGCGGACTCATATCTTCAATAGGCAAATTGATTCCTTTTAATTTCCCTACAGGGCTACCAAAACCTTCTGCATGATATATAATTCCGTGACCAATTAACTCTTTATCTCTACTTGCTAAAGCTGTTGGCCCTGCTGTTTGTAGATAAGCTACATTACCCTTACTATCTTCAATAACATTTGTAAAAACACCAGAAATCTGAATACCTGTACTTAATTCAACTGTTCCTAAATTACTTGAGTCAATTAACTTCTCAACTCCCTTTAATCCACCTGTTCTAAGCGCCATAGAGTTCGCAAACTCATTTAACACCATGCTTAAATAAGCAAAATCTGGAGTAACAAATAACTGTGGCTGTGGTTTTGTAATATCAAAACTTACATTTGCAGCTTCTATAGAATAAGGCACCTTTTTAACTTCATCCTTCATGCACCACATGCTTTCTCCTATAGATGACAATAAACCCGCACCGTATATTTTAGGATCATCAAGTTTACCAATTAAACCATATTCAACTGTCCACCAATGTAAATTTCTTATTTGTGCCATTTCAGATAATTCACCCATATTATCTTGCAGCCATTCTACTTTTTCTTGTGCTTCGTTTATTTCTTTTTCAGTCGAATTCGGATTCTCTTTTAAAATAGATAACAATCTAATCGCTTCATATATTTCATAATCTTTAGATGATGAAATTGCTTTAGAACCTATTTCTCCAAAACGACGTAAATACTCTGAATATTCTGGGTTTGCAATAATTGGTGCATGCCCTGCTGCTTCATGAATAATATCTGGTGCTGGTGTATATTCTATATGATTTATGGTTCGCATATCAGAAGCAATCACTAAAACATTATAAGCCTGAAACTCCATAAATGCATTTGGCGGAATAAAACCATCAACCGAAACCGCAGCCCAACCAATATCTTTTAAAATACGGTTCATACCTGCCATGTAAGGAATATCTTCTATAGAAACACCTGTTTTATCTAAGCCCTCTAAATAAGAAGCATGTGCAACTTTACCTAAATAATCAACATTCATACGCATAACATATCGCCAAACCGCTTGGTTTTGGGCCGTATATTCGTGATACGGTTGTTTAACTACAAATTTATGTAAGTGTTTCGGTAACTTTTTAGTTACTTCATTTAACTCAAAATGAGATTCCATATTGTTGTTTGTTTTGCTTGGTAAATTTAAGTTTTTTATAGCTCACAAAAAATCGTAATCCGTTAAATTATATATTTTGTATTTTTACTTTTATCATAAATTTAAAACTATGAGAAATCGCGGAAGTTTAAAAATTAGGCTTTTAATTGGTGTTGCTATTGCTCTATTCGCTTTAGTAAAATATTGTTCTAGCTCAGAAACAAATACTTATACAGGCAAAACACAACATATTTCTATTTCTAAAAAACAAGAAATTGCTATTGGGTTAAGCAGTGCCCCACAAATGACACAACAACATGGTGGTTTGTATCCTAGTAAAAAATATCAGGATTTAGTAGATAATATTGGCAAAAAATTATTAAAAAATAGTATTGCAAGTAAAACTGGTTATCCTTTTGATTTTCATTTATTAAAAGATGAAAAAACCATTAATGCTTTTGCTTTACCTGGCGGACAAGTATTTATCACTTTTGCGTTGTTTTCTAAATTAAAAAACGAAGATCAATTAGCTGGTGTTTTAGGTCATGAGATTGGCCATGTTATTGGTCGTCATTCGGCTGCTCGTATGGCAAAACAAGATTTAACGCAAGGATTACTTTCTGGTGCTTCTGTTGGTTTTGATCCCAGCACTACCGAAGGAATTGCTGCCATAGCAAATGTTGTTAACATGAAATATGGTAGAGATGACGAGCTTGAAAGTGATGATTTAGGTGTAAAATTAATGATAGATGCAGGCTATAACCCTGAAAGTTTAATTGGCGTGATGGAGATTTTAAAACAAGCTGCAGGACCGAATAGAACTCCTGAGTTTCAAAGCACACATCCAGATCCTGAAAACAGAGTCGAAAAAATTAAAGAAGCAATTCGTAAGTACCGTAAATAACTACCAACGTCATTACGAACAAAATGAAGTAATCTTAAGCTTATTTAATTAATATTTACAGGTTACTTCACACCTCGCAATGATATATTAGAGAATAACTCTGTAACATTTATAATAAAAAAGCTACCTATAAGTATAATCCTAAATTAATAACTATGAGTTTTGGAGGCGCAGTTTCTAGTATGATTACTAGTATAAAAAACAATAAGAGAAACAGAAAAAATACTTTTGAAAAACTAGAACGATTTCAAAAAGAAAATAACGATCAATTACATTTTAATAATACAGCAACTAAAAAGGAGTTGCAAGAAATAAAAACTCAGTTAAAAAAAGAAAACCTAATCAATATAACTAAAAAAGGACTTTTATTATTAGCTGTAATTCTTTTATTTAGTTACTTATTATTGTGAACAATAAAAAACTGAATCCAAATTAATGGACTCAGTTTATATATATTTAAAAAGCATTGCTTTTATTATTTACCCTGAATAATGTTATAATTAACACCTACACCTACAGATGCTGGTGAAAAATTATCAACCGATAACCCTTGATAATATGCAAAAATATTCCAAGAATCATTATGGTATCCTACCTCTGGTCTATAATAAAACCCACCTGTTTCATCTCCCTCTGTTAAAAAACCATATCCTAAATCTGCTCCTAAAAAGAAGTTTTCAGTTGGGTAATATCTAAATAAACCCGCTAATGGAATAATTCCGAAATCCGAATACTCAATTAAACCTTCTGTTTCACCAAAATAATTTGTATACCCGGTAGAAGCACCTATTGCAAAACTTTCAGTATTTAAAAATTGATATTTTAAATCAAATCCTAATGCAAAATTAGAAATATCTGATACATCTCCTACTGGTACACCACCGTGAACACCTATTTTCAACCAATTTGTTCCTTCCCCTACTTGTGCGTTTGCTATTGAAAAACTTGTTATCGCTAGTACTAATAAAATTACTTTCTTCATGTTCGTTGTTTTTAATTACACAGCAAAACTAAGCCAGGCTTATACTTTAGATTATCTCTTTTAAAAAAATTCTTAACTCAAATGAATTTCACTTTTAACAAACAATGATTATGTGTATTGCAATCAAAAAAGTAAATTTGTAATATGAACAAGAAAGTAATTTTAATAATACTAGATGGCTGGGGCATTACTCAAGATCCGAAAGTATCTGCTATATACAATGCTAAAACACCTTTTATAAATTCATTATACGAGCAGTTTCCGCATGCCGAATTACGAACAGACGGAGAACATGTAGGTTTACCTGAAGGACAAATGGGAAATTCGGAGGTTGGCCACATGAATTTAGGTGCTGGTAGAATTGTATATCAAAACCTTGCAAAAATTAACAAAGCTGTTAAAGAAAATACGTTATCACAAGAAACAGAATTACTCAACGCTTTTTCTTACGCTAAAAGGCACCATAAAAACGTACACTTTTTAGGCTTGGTTTCTAATGGCGGAATTCATTCACACATTAATCATTTAAAAGGGTTGCTAACAGCAGCAAGTGAACATGAATTAGAAAACGTGTTTCTTCATGCTTTTACTGATGGACGAGATTGTGATCCGAAATCGGGGAAATTCTTCATCAATGATATTCAAGAACACATGCAAAAGACCACCGGAGAACTCGCTTCTGTTACTGGTCGTTATTATGCTATGGATCGCGACAATCGTTGGGAAAGAGTTCAATTAGCTTACGATGCTTTGGTAAATGGTAAAGGAAGTTTTTCTTCGGATGCTGTAGAAAGCATTCAACAAAGTTATGATGAAAAAATTACTGATGAATTTATCAAACCTATTATTATGGTTGATGAAAATAAGCAACCGAAAACAACAATTAAAGATGATGATGTTGTTATTTTCTTCAATTTCAGAACAGATAGAGGTCGTGAACTAACCGAAGCTTTAAACCAAAAAGATTTTCCAGATTTTCAAATGAAAAAACTGCCTTTGTATTTTGTTACCATGACAAACTATTCAGAAGCTTTTAAAAACATCAAAGTAATTTACAACAGTAATAATATTGAAAATACTTTAGGAGAAGTTTTAGCATCCGCAGGAAAAAGTCAAATTAGGATTGCTGAAACGGAGAAATACCCACACGTAACATTTTTCTTTTCCGGCGGAAGAGAAGAAAAGTTTAAAGAAGAAAAGCGCCTATTATGTCCGTCGCCAAAAGTTGCTACGTACGATTTACAACCCGAAATGAGTGCTTATGAAATTCGCGATACCATTGTACCCGAATTACAAAAAGGAGATGTAGATTTTGTATGTTTAAATTTTGCCAACGGCGATATGGTTGGTCATACTGGTATTTTTGATGCGGCTGTAAAAGCTTGTGAAACTGTAGATAATTGTGTGAAAGATGTAATTACAATAGCCTTAGAAAATGAGTACACAACTATTTTAATTGCCGATCATGGTAATTGCGAAACGATGATGAATCCAGACGGAACACCTCATACAGCACACACTACAAATCCGGTTCCTATGATTTTAATCGACAAAGAAATAAAATCAATAAAAAATGGTGTATTGGGTGATATTGCACCAACTATTTTACGACTGATGAATGTAGTGCAACCTAAAGAAATGACCCAAAACTCACTTATTTAAAATATCAATGATGAAAAAAATTATATACACCTTAATTACTTTATTTATTCTTTCATGTGCTTCTGTACCTAAAAATCTTGCCACGAAAGATAAAAATGGTAATTTAGTGGGAATTGCAACAAAGAAAGATTTTCAGCAAGAGCCGTACGGATCAGAATGGTTTAATGACTTTTATGGTTATTACGAAACAGATAAAAACACTATTACACAATTAAAACCATACTTAAAAGACATTACCATTAAAGGTTTTATGGGAACTTGGTGTGGCGACAGCCAAAGAGAAATTCCTAATTTTTATAAATTATTAGATCAATCAGAATTTAATTACAAAAATTTAGAATTAATAACTGTTGATCGCACAAAAAAGGCAAACGGACTAGAAGAAGGTTTTAATGTACTTAGAGTACCAACTTTTATCTTTTATAAAGACGGAAGAGAAATTGGTCGTTTTGTAGAACACCCTTTAGATGGCAGCTCGATTGAAGAAGATATTTTAAAAATAGTTTCTGGTAAGCCATATACACATCCATATCAAAAATAACCGTAAATTTGCGCCTCAATATTTTTTAAGATGATCATAGCCAAAACTAGAGAAGAAATAGAATTAATGCGCGAAAGTGCTTTAGTCGTATCAAAAACATTAGGAATGCTTGCTAAAGAAGTAAAACCAGGAGTTTCTACTTTATACCTTGATAAACTTGCTGAAGATTTTATTCGTGAGCAAGGAGCTATTCCTGGTTTTTTAGGATTGTATGATTTTCCGAACACACTTTGCATGAGTCCGAACTCACAAATTGTACACGGAATGCCAAACAAAGAACCACTTAAAGAAGGAGATATTATCTCTATTGATTGCGGCGCTATTAAAAACGGTTTTTACGGAGATCACGCGTACACATTTGCTGTAGGTGAAATTGCTACTGAAACTCAAAAATTATTAGACGTAACAAAAGAAAGTTTATACGTTGGTATTCGTGAGCTTAAAGTAGGTAATCGCGTTGGTGATGTTGGTTTTGCGATTCAGAATTTTACTGAAAAACATGGTTACGGAGTAGTTCGCGAGTTGGTTGGTCATGGTCTAGGACGTGTAATGCACGAAGATCCTGAAATGCCAAATTACGGTCGTAGAGGTCGTGGAAAAAAATTTATTGAAGGTATGGTTGTTGCCATTGAACCAATGACAAATCTAGGAACTCATAAAATATTACAACACAATGATGGTTGGACAATTACTACTTTAGATGGTAAACCATCTGCACATTTCGAGCACGATGTTGCAATTGTTAATGGGAAACCTGAATTATTATCAACCTTTAAATATATTTATGATGCTTTAGGTATTGAAAGTAATGAAGAGGATGAATTTAGAGCTTAAAAATTAAAAAAGCATGAAATTAAAGTACATCATAACACTTTTTGTAATCGGAATTATTTTAATTACTCTTGGAGCATTATTTAAAGTGATGCATTTAATGGGTGGTCCACAATTATTAACCGTGGGAACAATTTTACAAATCATTGCTTTTATTTTATTTATCATAAAATTATTTACCAACAAAAAATTTAAAGACACTTTAAATCAATAATTGAATTTTTTTAAATCCATATTAAACACCATTCCAAGACCTTTATTAATCAAAGCAAGTTATTGGGTTCGCCCTGTGGTTGCTTGGTGGTTAAAAGGCGATAAATTTACCGATCCTATTGATGGAAAATCGTTTCGTAAATTATTACCTTATGGTTATGGCGTGCAACGAGAAAATGCACTTTCTCCTTCTACATTATCTTTAGAAAGACATCGTTTATTGTGGTTGTATTTACAAAATGAAACTAATTTTTTTTCTTCGCATAAAAAATTAAAAGTATTACATATTGCGCCTGAACAATGTTTTTTAGACATTTTTAGAAACCAGAAAAACTTAGATTATATTACTTCTGATTTAGAATCGCCAATTGCTGATGTAAAGGCTGATATTTGCGATTTACCTTTTAAAGACAATGAGTTTGATGTGGTGTTTTGCAATCATGTTTTAGAACATATTACGGATGACACCAAAGCAATGCAAGAATTATATCGTGTATTAAATAGCGGCGGATTTGGGGTTTTTCAGATTCCGCAAGACTTATCAAGAGAAAAAACTTTTGAAGACGATTCTATTACCGACCGTAAAGAGCGTGCAAAAATATTCGGGCAATACGATCATGTTAGAGTTTACGGACGTGATTATTTCAACAAACTTCGTTCTATAGGCTTTAAAGTTGATGAAGTTGACTTCACAAAAAAAATCGCTCCAGAAAAACTAGAACGATTTGCTTTAATGAAAGGCGAAATTTTGCCTGTGTGTTTTAAAGGTTAATTTGTAAACTCTTCTATATTACCGTCTTTATCAACAAACAATAATGTTGCTTTAATTTGAGAATTATTCTTTAAAAATTCTTTTGCTTTATCTAATCCCATTGCCATAAAAGCAGTAGCATATGCATCTACATCAGCACAATCTAAAGTTCCGTAAACAGTAGCACTTAATAAATTACTTTCGGTAGCAAAACCTGTTTTCGGATTTATGGTATGTACATATTTTTGTCCGTTAGCTCCAACTCTAAACTTGCGATAGTTACCAGAACTCGCCATCGATTGGTTACTCAACTCAATAAATCTAGATACGCTTCTTGTCCCGTCATCATTAGGATCATCTATTGCTACTTTCCAATTTTTATTTCTACTATTCTTTCCTCGTGCTCGAATTTCACCGCCTATTTCTACAAGATAGTTTTGTATGTTTTTACTTTCTAAAAATCGCCCAACAACATCTATTCCGTATCCTTTTGCTATCGAATTAAAATCTAAACACGATTCAGGAAACTTCTTTTGAATACTCCTTCCTTTTAAAGTTACTTTATCTAAACCTACTTGCTTCATTAACTCTTTTACTTGTAGCGTATCTAAATCTTTTTTCTCTTTTTTATAACCAAAACCCCAAGCATTTACCAAGCCACAAACTGTTGGATCGAAATAACCATTAGTTTCTTTATAAATTCTCTTTGATTTTTGAAAAACTTCTAAAAACATATCATCTACAACCACTGTAGAATCTCCCTTATTTATTTTAGAAATATCTGAAGTAGGCATATAAGTTGACAGTGATTTATTTACCAAATAAAATAAGCTATCTATTGATTTTTGATAATCTACATCATTTAAATAAGTAATATGATATGTTGTTCCAAAAACAAAACCTTCTAACTTAACTTCTTCTACCTTTTTCTCCTGTTTACAAGCTGTTATAAAAACGATAATTACAACAAATGCATAAAATATTTTTTTAATCATCTTTTTAATTTTAATGACAAAAATAAATTATTCTAACATCATAAAAGATTGTTAATTCCGTTTTTTCTGCCTTCATTTTTATAAATTTGCTTTAATATTACAAATTAGTAATCTATTTAAAACACGATAAAAAATGAAAAAAATATTTTTATTTCTTACAACCGCATTTTTAATAACATCTTGTGCTTCAACCAAAGAACTAGAGGCTATAAAAGCAAAACATGAACAGACAAAAGAAGAATTATTAGCTGTAAAAGCTAATTTAACAAAGTGTTTAGTAGAAAAAGAAAGCTGTGAAGACAAAGTTTCTACATTAAAATCATCTGTTGGTGATTTAAAAGCAGATAAGCAAAACACACTTCAGCAAGTAGAAAACTTAACTGTTTTAACTAAAGGAGCTAATGACAATATTAAAGAAACTTTAACCCAGTTAAGTAAAAAAGATAAATATATTAACAGAATTAGAGCTGCTGCTTCTAAAAAAGATTCATTAAACTTAGTTGTTGCTTTTCATTTAAAGAAAGAATTACAACAAGGTATTGAAGATGAAGATATTCAGGTTAATGTTGAAAAAACAGTCGTTTTTATCTCTATTTCTGATAAATTATTATTCAAAAGCGGAAGTTATACAATTTCAGACAAAGCTTCTAAGGTTTTAGAAAAAGTAGCTACTGTTGTTAACGGTCAGCCAGAAATGGACGTAATGATTGAAGGACACACGGATAATACTCCTGTTACAAAAGGATCTAGTATAAAAGACAACTGGGGTTTAAGTGTTTTACGTGCAACATCTATTGTTCGTGAATTACAAAACAAATACAGTGTAGCGCCAAGTAGATTAATTGCAGCAGGTAGAGGTAGCTACGTACCTTTAACAACTAACGACACACCTGCAAACAAAGCAAAAAACAGAAGAACGAAAATTATTATTCTTCCTCGTTTAAACCAATTCTTCGAATTGTTAGAGCAAAAAACTGAATAATTACAAACTCTCATAATATTAAAAGACTACCTTATCGGGTAGTCTTTTTTTATTCAAAAAAAGTAACGTTCTTTGTTATCTAGAACCCAATTTAACATGCTAAATATTATTTTACCGAAAAGATTTCAATTATTAAAAACATTTAGTTTAACTATTTTGTTTTTTTCTTTTATAACAAGATTAGTTTTATATGTTTTAGCTTTTAAACACATTGATTTTTCAATAATAAAATTAATAAAAATATTTATTGTTGGTTTATTTTTCGATATCAATAACCTACTTTACTTGATTAGTATTTATGCAATATACTTACTTCTTTTCCCTTCAAAATTTCACGGGAGTTTACTCGATAAAATCGTTACCAAATTCTCTTACGGACTTTTCTTATTTATTTTTATTTTTTCTTTTTTAGCTGAAATTCCTTTTTGGGACGAATACCAAAGACGTTATAATTTTATTGCCGTTGATTACCTTTTATACACCTACGAGGTTATTGAAAACATTCATCAATCTTTTCCTATCCCTTTAATAGTTGGTATCATTATTTTAGTATTGATTATTAGCATTCGTTATGCATCAAAGAAAAACGCATATAAAAACACTTTTAATAATTCAGATACTTTTAAATCTAAACTTATACCTACTTTCATTATAGTAATTAGTTTAGTTTTTTGTCATAATTTTATTACGAATGATAAGGCAGAAATTTTTACAAGTATTAATGAGAATGAGCTTACCAAGTCTGGCATGTATTCGTTCTTCGCTGCTTACGAGAGTAATGAATTAAATTACAACGAATTTTACGCAACAATACCAGAAGAAAAAACATACAAACTGCTATCAGAGAACATAAAAGCTTCTAACGACAGTTTATTAGTAGAAAAAGGCATATATCGCTATACAAAGAATGACAGCATTGAATTAAAACCTAATGTGATTTTTATCGGATTAGAAAGTATAAACGCTCGTTTTATGCAAAGTTTTACAAGTACAAAAAACTGGACTCCAACACTAGATTCTCTAGCTAACAATTCAATTTTTTTCACAAACTTATACGCTACAGGTACAAGAACTATTAGAGGTATAGAAGCAATTAGTTTGGCTATTCCTCCAACACCTGGTAGAAGTATTGTTAAACGAGAAAACAATGATAATCTAGCTACGGTAGGTGAAATATTTAAACAAAAAGGATATAGTAGAACTTTTTTCTATGGAGGTGATGGTCATTTTGACAATATGACTAATTATTTTAGCCATAACGGATTTGATATTGTTGACAGAAGGAAGTTACATCGCTTAAAAGAAGAATTACCCACCAATAGAACACGTATAGAAGATGATGAAATGACTTTTGAAAATGCCTGGGCAGTCTGCGACCAAGATCTTTTTAACAAAGTATTAAAAGTTACTGATGAAAAAGCAAAAAGTAAACAACCTTTTTTCAGTTTTATCATGACAAGCTCTAACCATAAGCCATATACCTATCCTGATAATGTTGTTGATATTCCATCAGGAAAAAATGTAGAAGGGTCTATAAAATACTTAGATAAGAGTTTAGATGAATTCTTAACAAAAGCTAAAACAAAAGCTTGGTATAAAAACACAGTATTTGTTATTATGTCTGACCATTGCGGTTTTAGTGCTGGCAAAACTGAAATTAATGTAAGAAATCATCACATTCCTGCTTTTATTACAAATTTAAAAAATCATGCACCAGTTAAAATAGATAAACTCAGCTCTCAAATAGATGTATTCCCAACATTATTCGGTTATTTAAATTGGTCATACAAAACAAATCTATTCGGAACAGACATCAATAAAATGCAACTAAAAGATGAACGCGCATTTATAGGAAATCACCGTAAGGTAGGTTTATTAAAAAAAGATAAATTACTACTATTAGAAACTAATAAAAAACATAAATCGTACCGTTGGAATAAAGATAAAAATAAAATCACACCAACAAAAACAGATTCTTTATTCTTAAACGAAACAATCTCCTATTATCAAGCCGCTTTCGACCTATTTAAAAACGGAAAATTAAAAGTAAAAAATTAAACTAACACGCTATTTGTCAATCAAATAATTAAGCGTACATTTGCAGTCCTTTTTCAAGGATAAATTAATATATTAATAAACAAAAACTAATCGTGTAATTATGAACACATTAAGTTACAAAACGGTATCAGCAAACAAAAACACTGTTAACAAAGAGTGGGTTTTAGTTGATGCGGACGGGCAAACGTTGGGTCGTCTAGCTTCTAAAATAGCAATGCTAATTAGAGGTAAGTACAAACCAAATTATACTCCTCACGTAGATTGTGGAGACAACGTGGTTGTTATCAACGCAGAAAAAATTGTTTTAACTGGTAAAAAGTGGACAGATAAGTCTTACATCCGTCACACAGGATATCCAGGTGGACAAAGATCATTAACTGCTACAGAAATGTTCGAAAAAGATCCTACAAGATTAATCGAAAAAGCAGTAAAAGGAATGTTACCTAAAAACAAATTAGGAAGTGCATTATACAAAAACTTATATGCTTATGCAGGTACTGAGCACCAACAAACAGCTCAAAACCCAAAAGCTATTAACCTTAACGATCTTAAATAATGGAAACTGTACACAAAATAGGTAGAAGAAAAACAGCAGTCGCTCGTATTTATCTTTCAGAAGGTAAAGGAAACATTACTATAAATAAAAAAGAGTACAAAAACTACTTTACAACAGGAACTTTACAATACAAGATCCAACAACCTTTAATGTTAACTGAGAACTTAGAGTCTTATGACATTAAAGTAAATGTATATGGTGGTGGTATTACAGGTCAAGCAGAAGCAATTCGTTTAGCAATTACTAGAGCATTAGTAGCTATTAACGAAGAGCACAGAGCTGTATTAAAGCCTGAAGGTTTATTAACTCGTGACCCTAGAATGGTTGAACGTAAGAAATTCGGTCAGAAGAAAGCACGTAAGAAATTTCAGTTCTCTAAGCGTTAATATTTATCAAAGCTTTTTACAAAGCTTTGGTTTTGTATTTTCAAAAAGAGACTGTTATAAATTAATTTTAACAGTTTAGTATCTAAATATTTCAGACTTAATATAACTACTGAAATATTGTGAAAACAGAACGTAAACACATTTTATTAAAATGGCAAATATTCAAGAATTATTAGAAAGTGGAGTGCACTTCGGTCACTTAACTAGAAAATGGAACCCTAACATGGCTCCTTATATTTATACTGAGCGTAATGGTGTTCACATCATCGACTTGTATAAAACATCTGCTAAAATTGATGAAGCTGCAACAGCTTTACAAAAAATAGCAAACTCTGGTCGTAAAATCTTATTCGTTGCAACAAAAAAGCAAGCGAAAGATATCGTAGCAGAAAGAGCAAAAAACATCAACATGCCTTTTATTACTGAACGTTGGCCAGGTGGTATGTTAACTAACTTTGTTACTATTCGTAAAGCTGTTAAGAAAATGGCTACTATTGATAGAATGAAGCAAGATGGCTCTTTTGATGCATTATCAAAAAGAGAAAAATTACAAATCAACCGTCAGAGAGCTAAATTAGAAAAGAATTTAGGTTCTATTTCTGATATGACTCGCTTACCTGCTGCTGTATTTGTAATTGATGTAAAGAAAGAACACATTGCAGTTGCTGAAGCTCAAAAATTAAATATTCCAATTTTTGCTTTAGTTGATACAAACTCTGATCCAAGACCAGTTGATTTCGTAATTCCTGCAAATGATGATGCTTCAAAATCTATTGATAAAGTATTATCTTATATTACTGACGCTATCAATGAAGGCTTAACTGAAAGAAAAGCTGACAAAGAAAAGACTAAAGTAGAAAAAGCTCCTGCTAAAACAGAAGCTAAAGAAGAAAAAGTAGCTACCGAAGCAGCACCTGCTAAGGAAGAAACTAAATAATTTCAATTTAGAGGTTTCATTAAATTGAAACCTTTAAATTTTTTACAACAATATATTTACAACTAAAAATAACTACAGAAATGTCAGTAAAAATTAGCGCTGCAGACGTAAAAAAATTAAGAGAAACTACCGGAGCTGGTATGATGGATTGTAAAAATGCATTAGTAGAAGCTGAAGGAAACTTTGATAAAGCAATTGATGTTTTACGTAAAAAAGGACAAAAAATAGCTGCTAAAAGAGCAGATAGAGAGTCTACTGAAGGTGTTGCAATCACTAAAATTAGTGATGATAATACTTACGGTGTTGCTATTGTATTAGCATGTGAAACAGATTTCGTATCTAAAAATGATTCATTTAAAGATTTAGCTTCTCAATTTGTTGATATTGCTTTTAACACTAATAGTAAAGAAGAATTTTTAGCTGCTGATTTTGGTGGAGTAACTGTTGCTGAAAAGTTAATCGAACAAACGGGAGTTATCGGTGAAAAAATCGATATTACTTCTTTCGAAAGACTTGAAGCACCTTATGTAGGAGCTTATACTCATATCGGTAAAATTGCTGCTATGGTTGGTTTATCTAAAGTTATAGATAAAGCTGCTGAGTTATCTAAAGACTTAGCTATGCAAGCTGCTTCTATGGGAGCAACTTCTTTATCTTACAAAGGTTTTGACCCTGCTTATGTAGAGTCTGAAACTGAAGCAAGAATTGCTGCTATCGTAAAAGACAATGAAGAATTAGTTCGTTTAGGTAAAACTTTAAAGAACGTTCCTCAATATGTATCTAGATTACAATTAACTGATGCTGCTATTGCTAAAGCTGAAGAAGCTGCTAAAGAGCAATTAAAATCAGAAGGTAAACCAGAGAAAATTTGGGATAAAATTTTACCAGGAAAAATGGAAAGATTTGTTTCTGACAATACAACTTTAGATCAAGAACAATGTTTATTAGATCAAAAGTTTATTAAAGACGAAAAGAAAACTGTTGCAGAATATGTTTCATCTTTTGGTGATGTAGAAGTTAAAAACTTCGTAAGAATCACTTTAGGATAATTCTTACCAATATCTTTATAATTAAAACCATCCAAAAAAATTGGATGGTTTTTTTATTTTATCAAAATTCAAACTCGAAAAAAAAACGTAGTTTTGCATAACTTTCAACAAAACTATGCAATACAAAAGAATCCTTTTAAAATTAAGCGGTGAATCATTAATGGGTGACCGTCAATATGGAATTGATCCTAAAAGACTTAAAGAGTACGCACAAGAAATAAAACAAGTACTAGAAAAAAATATTGAAATTGCCATAGTTATAGGTGGTGGTAATATTTTTAGAGGTGTTGCTGGTGCAAGCCAAGGTATGGATCGCGTTCAAGGCGATCACATGGGAATGTTAGCTACATGTATTAATGGTTTAGCTTTACAAAGCGCCTTAGAAGACGAAGGAATTCATACTCGTCTTCAAACAGCTATCGAAATTAAAGAAATAGCAGAACCTTATATTAAACGTCGTGCAAATCGTCATTTAGAAAAAGGACGCGTTGTTATTTTTGGTGGTGGAACTGGAAATCCTTATTTTACAACTGATACCGCAGCCGTATTAAGAGCAATTGAAGTAAATGCAGATGCTATATTAAAAGGAACTCGAGTAGATGGTATTTACAACGTAGATCCTGAAAAAGATAAAGACGCTGTAAAATATGAAAAGATAACATTTAAGGATGTTATTAAAAAAGACTTAAAAGTAATGGATATGACTGCTTTTACTTTAAGTGAAGAAAATAAATTACCTATTATTGTTTTTGATATGAATAAAAAAGGAAATTTACTGAAATTAGTTTCTGGAGAAAAAATTGGAACAATAGTTAATAACGAATAAATTAAAAAAACCTCTTTTTTTAGAGGCATTAAAACGAACAAAATGAACGAAGAGATAGATTTTATTTTAGATTCGGCCAAAGAGGCAATGAACAATGCTATAGCGCATCTAGAAAAAGAATTGCGTACTATTAGAGCTGGTAAAGCTTCACCAGCAATGCTTGCAAACGTACAAGTAGATTATTACGGCTCTGCAACACCTTTAGGACAAGTAGCAAATGTAAGTACTGCAGATGCTAGAACAATTACAGTTCAGCCTTGGGAAAAAAACATGTTACAAGAAATAGAAAAAGCTATTATGCTTGCTAACTTAGGTTTTAACCCTATGAATAACGGTGATAATATTATTATCAACGTACCAGCATTAACAGAAGAGCGCCGTAAAGATTTAGCGAAACAAGCAAAAGCTGAATCTGAACATGCAAAAGTAGGAGTTCGTAATGCGCGTAAAGATGCTAACAACGACATTAAAAAAACTGATATTTCTGATGATGCAAAAAAAGATGCAGAAGCTGAAGTTCAAAAAATAACAGATAGTTTTATTAAAGATATTGATGCTAAAGTATCCGTAAAAGAAAAAGAGATAATGACAGTTTAATTATTTCTAATAAATATTAAAAAAGAGTGTCTTTATGGCACTCTTTTTTTTTCGTTTAATTGGTTCATTTAACATAACTTTGTAAAAAATATTTGAATGACTTTTTGGACTAAAATCGCTGGATTTATATTACGTAACCGATACTTGGTTTTAATTGCTATTGCTATTATTACAGGACTTTTAGTCTCTCAAATGAAATATATGCGCTTCTCTTACACAGAAGCTAATCTACTTCCTAAAGATCACGAAGCAAACATACAATATGATCAGTTTTTAGATATTTTTGGTGAAGAAGGCAATTTAGTTATCTTAGGTGTAAAAGATTCTACAATTTTTACTCCTAGCAAATTTAATGCATGGAACAAGCTTGTAAAAGATCTAGACAGTGTACAACAAGTAGATTTCACTTTATCTATTGCTGATGTTAAAGAATTAAAAGCTGATAGAAAACAACGAAAATTTGTTCTTGAACCACTTTTTGATAAAGCGCCTACCACAAACGAAGAAGTAAATAGAATAAAGAAACAATTATTTGAAAAACTTCCTTTTTACGACAACTTATTATACAACGAACAAGGCACCTTACAAACGGCTATTTATATAAATAAAGATATTGTAAACAAACCAGCAAGAAGAGATTTTATTGTTGAAATTTTAATTCCTACTGTAGAAAAATTTGAGAAAGAACATCAAATAGATGTGCGTTTATCTGGAATGCCATACATACGAACCATAAATTCTCAGAATATAATTGATGAAATGCAGCTCTTTGTATTAGGAGCTTTAGGTATTACAGCTGTTATATTCTTTTTCTTTTTCCGTTCTTTTAGAGCTACCTTCATTACATTATTAGTTGTTGGTATTGGTGTTGTTTGGGCTTTCGGATTTATTGGTTTATTTAGATATGAAATCACTGTATTATCGGCTTTAATTCCGCCGTTAATTATTGTAATTGGTGTGCCAAATGCTGTTTTTCTTATCAATAAATATCAACAGGAAATAAAAAAACACGGTAACCAAGCAAAGTCATTACAACGGGTAATTTCTAAGATTGGTAATGCTACTTTAATGACAAATATTACAACAGCCTCTGGTTTTGCAACCTTCGTTTTTGTAAAAAGTCAACTACTTAGAGAATTCGGAATTTTAGCTTCAGTAAACATCATCAGTATTTTTATTTTAGCACTTTTAATCGTTCCGATTATATACAGTTTCATGCCTCGCCCTGAAAAAAAACATTTAAATCATCTAGAAAAACAGTGGATGGGAAATGTAGTTGCCTGGATGGAACGTATGGTTAAAAAACAACGAATTACTATATATATTACCACGGTTATTGTAATTATATTAAGTATGATTGGCTTATTTCAAATTCGCGTTTCGGGTAGTCTAATTGAAGATATGCCTAAGGGAATGCAGTTTTATAAAGACATTAAGTTTTTTGAAACTGAGTTTGGCGGAATAATGCCACTAGAAATTCTGATTGACACCAAAAGAGAAAAAGGTGTGATGAAACTTTCTACCTTAAAAAAGATGGAAAAGTTAAATGAAACCATTGAAACCTTTCCTGAGTTATCAAAACCTATTTCTATCACCAATTTAGTTAAATACTCTAAGCAAGCATACTATAAAGGAAATCCGAAATATTATCAATTACCAACGAGTCAGGAAAAAGCATATATTTTCGCTTACACCAAAAACTCTGACAGTAATTCGGGGATGCTTAAAAACTTTGTAGATAGCACTGGGCGTTATGCGCGTATTACAACTTTCATGAAAGATGTTGGTACCGATAAAATGGACATTATTCAGGACCGCCTAAATGCCGTTATTAAAAAACAATTTCCTGAAGAAAAATTTACTGTTTCTATGACAGGGAAAGCATTGGTTTTCTTAAAAGGAACAAATTACTTAATTAAGAACTTAGTAATTTCTTTATCCCTTGCTATACTATTGATTTCTATTTTTATGGCGTGGATGTTCCGTTCTTACAAAATGATTTTTATATCATTAATACCAAACATGCTTCCGTTATTAATTACGGCTGGTTTAATGGGTTTCTTTAGCATCCCTATAAAACCATCAACAATTTTAGTTTTCAGTATAGCCTTTGGTATTTCGGTAGACGATACAATTCACTTTTTAGCAAAATACAGACAAGAATTACTTGCTAATAACTGGAAAGTAAAACCTGCTGTGTACTCTGCATTACAAGAAACCGGTGTAAGTATGTTTTATACATCAATCGTATTATTCTTTGGTTTCTTAGTTTTTACACTTTCTAGTTTCGGGGGCACAATTGCTTTGGGTGGTTTAGTTTCAGTTACGTTACTATTAGCAATGGTATCTAACTTGTTATTACTACCTTCTCTCCTATTATCTTTCGAAAAGAAAATAGCAAACAAAAAGGTCTTAAAAGAAACTAACTTTAAAATTTTACCACCAAAAGAAGAAGACTAAAAGTTTCTCTGCATTTTAAATATCTAGATTGCTCAATTCTTTGTAATAAAGTATCTTTGCTTCTCAATTTTTTAGAAGATGAAAAGAAGTAGCGTTAAAGAATTATTACATTCTGATAAATTTTTACAAGAAGTACATGTAAAAGGATGGGTTAGAACCTTTAGAAGCAATCGTTTTATTGCTTTAAATGATGGCTCTACCATTAATAATATTCAATGTGTTGTAGATTTTGAAAATACAGATGAAGAACTTTTAAAAAGAATAACTACAAGTGCTGCTGTTAGTATTACAGGTACTTTAGTTGAAAGTGAAGGTAAAGGACAAAACGTAGAGGTTAAGGTTACTAAATTAGAAATATTAGGAGATTCTAATCCAGATGAATATCCTATTCAGCCTAAAAAACACAGCTTAGAGTTTTTAAGAGAAAATGCACATTTACGTATTAGAACAAATACATTTAGTGCAGTTATGAGAGTTCGTTCTGCCCTGTCTTTTGGAGTTCACAAATACTTTCAAGAAAACGGATTTAACTACGTTAATACTCCTATAATTACAGGTTCTGACGCTGAAGGTGCAGGAGAAATGTTTCATGTATCAAATTTCGAAACAAATAAAGCACCGTTAAACGAAGAAGGGAATATAGATTATACTAAAGATTTTTTCGGTAAAGAAACCAACTTAACAGTTTCTGGTCAGTTAGAAGCTGAAACTTATGCGATGGCATTAGGGAAAGTATATACTTTCGGACCTACTTTTAGAGCCGAAAATTCTAACACAACGCGTCATTTAGCTGAGTTTTGGATGATTGAACCTGAGGTTGCATTTAATGATTTAGATGCAAATATGGATTTATCAGAAGATTTTATCAAATCTGTTTTAGGTTATGTTTTAGAAAACTGTAAAGACGATTTAGAATTTTTAGACAATCGTTTAACACAAGAAGAAAAATCAAAACCACAAGCTGAACGCAGTGACATGGGATTAATTGAGAAATTAAACTTTGTTGCAGAGAATAACTTTAAAAGAGTAAGTTATACGGAAGCTTTTGATATTCTACGTAATTGTAAACCAAATAAAAAGAAGAAATTTCAATTTCCTATTACAGAATGGGGTGTTGATTTACAATCAGAACACGAGCGTTATTTAGTTGAAAAGCACTTTAAATGTCCGGTAATTTTATTTGATTACCCAGCTACGATTAAAGCATTTTATATGCGTTTAAACGACGATGGTAAAACAGTACGCGCAATGGATGTTTTATTTCCAGGAATCGGAGAAATGGTTGGTGGATCGCAAAGAGAAGAGCGTTTAGATGTTTTAAAATCTAAAATGGCAGAATTAAATATAGACGAAGAAGAATTATGGTGGTATTTAGATACTCGTAAATTTGGAACAGCTGTTCATTCTGGTTTCGGTTTAGGTTTTGAGCGTTTAGTTTTATTTACAACAGGTATGAGTAATATACGTGATGTTATTCCTTTTCCTAGAACACCGCAAAACGCAGAATTTTAAAGAAATCATAAAATTATATACTACAATCGTCATTCCTCACAGAATGACGATTTCTTTTTAACCTATTTCTTATATTTGTAAGTATGTTAAAACAAGGTTTACATTATAAGTTACTTCAAAAATTATCTCCACAACAAATTCAGTTGATGAAGTTAATTCAATTACCTACACAAGCTTTTGAAGAAAGATTAGAGCAAGAAATTGAAGATAATCCTGCTTTAGATACTGGTAAAGAAGAACCAGAAAACTTTGAAGACACTTTAACAAATGATGAGGATTATGACGAAGGAAACGAAAAAATAGATACTGACGATATAAATATTGATGAGTATTTAAGTGATGATGAATACCCAAGTTACAAAACCCAAGCTAACAATTATTCGGCTGATGATGAAGACAAACAAGTTCCCTATGCAGCAGGAACAAGTTTTCATCAATCATTAAATAGTCAATTAAATACTTTTAGAATAAACGAAGAAGAGCGTGCTATTGCCGATTTTTTAGTAGGTAGTATTGATGATAGCGGATATATTCGTAGAGAAATTATCGACTTAGTAGATGATTTAGCTTTTACACAAAATGTTTTTACCACTGAAGATGAAGTAGAAAAAATTTTACTTAACGTAGTTCAAAAATTAGATCCAGTTGGTGTAGGTGCGCGTGATTTAAAAGAGTGCTTAATTATTCAATTAAAATCAAAACCGCAAAAAGAAACAAGAGCTTTAGCTATTAATATTCTTGAAAACGCGTTTGATCATTTTGTAAAAAAGCATTACAAAAAACTTTTAGAGAAGTTTACGATTGATGAAGAACAGCTAAAAGAAATAATTACAGAAATTGGTAGATTAAATCCAAAACCTGGTAGCTCATATGCTGGTAATAATAAGATAGCAGAACAGATTGTCCCAGATTTTTCTATTCAAATTATTGATGGTGTTTTAGAACTTACTTTAAATTCTCGTAACGCGCCAGAATTGCATGTTTCACGCGAGTATAACAACATGTTAAAAGGATATAGTGATGCTAAAACAAAAAGTAAAAGTCAGAAAGATGCGGTGCTTTTTATTAAGCAAAAATTAGATTCAGCAAAATGGTTTATTGACGCTATAAAGCAACGCCAACAAACACTATTGGTTACTATGAATGCTATTATGCATAGGCAGGAAGCTTATTTTTTAACGGGTGATGAACGCAAGCTGAAACCGATGATTTTAAAAGATATTGCAGACGAAATACATATGGATGTTTCAACAGTATCTAGAGTTGCCAACAGTAAATATGTTTCTACTCCATACGGTACAAAACTGATAAAAGTGTTTTTCTCTGAATCGATGAAAAATGATCAAGGAGAAGATGTTTCAACACGAGAAATTAAGAAAATACTTGAGACTGTAATTCAGGAGGAAGACAAGCGAAAGCCACTTACTGATGATAAATTATCTAAGATTTTAAAAGAAAAAGGATACCCTATTGCAAGGAGAACCGTTGCAAAATATCGTGAACAGTTAGATATTTCTGTTGCACGTTTACGTAAAGAAATATAATGCGTTGGCATAAATTCATATCCACCATTTTACACCCAATTGTAATACCTACAATTGGCATAATACTTTATTTTATTTTAACACCTGTTAACTTAAACCAACAACAGCAATATAGCATGCTAGCTGTTGTTTTTATTGCTACATATGTAATACCCGTGCTATTATTAGTTTTACTAAAGGCAATTAGTGTTATAAAATCATACCAAGTACATAGTATTGAAGAACGGAAAATACCGTTGTTTTTTATGATGACCCTTTTGTTTTTTTTGGGTAAGTTTTTTTCTGAAATAACAATTATTAAGGACCTGAGTTATTTATTTTTTGGTGTAGTATTCAGCTTAGGTTTAATTTACACCTTATTTATTGCAAAAATAAAAACAAGTTTACATTTACTTTCTATCGGTGCTGCAACAGGATATTTTCTATTATTTCAACAAATACATAATATATATATAATTCCATTAATCATAGTTTTTATATTGCTCTCAGGCATTTTAGCGAACGCTAGACTTCAATTAAAAGCTCACACATATAATGAAGTGTATCTTGGTTTTTTTATTGGCTTAGCGTCTCCTTTTTTAGCGTATTACATATTATAAAAGATAAAAACTTAACCCGAAGCGGATAATATTTGTATCAATTTTATTGCCATTTAAGGAAGCATTTTTAAATATAGGCGTTAAACCATAATACATGTGAAAATTAAAAGTTCCGTACCCTGCCGAAAGTATTAAACCTGTTTGAAACTTATTGTATTCTGTAAAGTTTGATATATCAATCTTAATTCCTGCTTCATCATATGTAAAATTATTACTAATATTATAACTTAGCTTAATACCAGTGTAAAAACGCCAAAAAGAATAGGTATTAACCGTTGATGATCTCCATCGAAACTGAATAGGCATTTCAATATTATGTAGCACTAATTTATTGTTAGTAATACCATTATCTATCTGAAAATTAGCAGGCTCTCCTTCAACAACTTTTAATCTATGATTATAAGAATCAAATCCATATCCTAAACCAATACCAAAGGCCATTTTTCCGCTTTTAACAAAAGGAATATCCTTTATATAACCTCCTGAAAAACCAAATGAAAATCCGCTTTTAGATACTTCTTCAGGTTGATTATCTAATATATTATAAGAAACATTAATATATAACTGATCTTCCCAATAAGAATCCCCTACTTGTAAAGAATCTTTTTGAGCATATATATTTATTGATAAAAAAACTAAAACGAAAATTAATCTATTTGCCATAACACTTAACTATTGCTAAATATAGTTTATTTGTATAAAAAAAGAGCAATCGTATGATTGCTCTTTTTATTATTTATTCGAAAAAAGTGATTACTTTTTAATAGCACTTCCTTTGTGTGTAGATAAACTTAGCTTAAGAGCATTTACGTCTCTTAATTTCTCACGAATATCAGCTAATGTACCAACACTCGACTCTTTATCCATTTTTAAAGAAGTTGTCATAAAAGGAACTTCAGCTTCCGATACATTTCCTCTTTCTAAGAAAATAAAAGAAGGTACATCATCTGGTGTAGCAATCTTATCGTTTAACTGAATTCTATTATAACCAGTACCATATTTACTATCTTTTGCTTTACCAACATAAATAGTACTTACTAAACTCTTACGTTCTAATTTCTTTACTTCTGTAGCACTAGGTAAACGCGGTGCTTCGATCGCTAAATCGTTTTCACGCATTACTGTTGTTACCATGAAGAAGAATAATAACATAAAAACAATATCAGGTAGTGAAGATGTATTCACTGCTGGCATCTCTTTTTTCTTTTTATTAAATTTAGACATACTTAACTTGTTTTTATACTATTGAACATTAGTTGGATCAGTATCTGATATAATCTGAGGATAACTATTCTTAACATCTTCTACTTTTTTTCTTAATGCGTCATCTTTTCTTGCACCAGCTATAAAAGCTTTTTCTAATTCTGTAAAGCTCATACCATATTTTTCCTGGCAAAATCTATTACGCAATTCATCGTATGCTTTTAATAACTCATTTTGAACAGATACATATGTACCAAACTCGGTACCTCTATCACTTTCAACAGAGATAATTGCTTTGTTTGGATGATCTGATGATTCAGGATCTTTCGCTCCTTTACAATAGTTACAAGATGCTCCTGCCTCTTTTCCTGGCATTGGATTACCAATACCTCCACCGTTATCAATAAATTTGATAGCTGCATCTTTTAAGTCTACTAACTCCATTCCTTCACCTTCTACAAGTAACTGATTGTTTCTGTTAATACTAACTTGAAAAATGTTTTTCTCTTTTACAATTGGTGGCTTAACATCTGTTTTTTCAGCTAACTTTTTAGGGATACCTGAATCAACATCCATTGTTGTTGTTACTAGGAAAAAGATAAGTAGCAAGAATGCAATATCTGCCATCGAACCTGCATTAATTTCTGGGTTGTCTCTTCTTGCCATAATAACTTACGATTTAACGATTCCTTTTAATAAATCAACTACGAAAAATGCTCCTGCAATAGCTCCTAAAATCATGGTAAAACTTATACCAGTACCTACCCATTTAGAAACACTTCCTACTGCAACTAACTCACTTCCATCAGCACCAATTACTTGTCCGTTTGAAGACAACATATATGACACTACAAAAAGTACAGCTAAAGCTAAAACACCTAGTAAGGTTTTCTTTAAAGCAGCTGGATTCTTAAACATCCCTAATAAAGAGATTACTACAGCAACAATTACTATTACAATTAGTAAATAATATGAATAACTTACTAAAGGAGAAACAGCACTATTAAGAGCCTCTAAGTTCTCTGGATCTATTCTTACAACGTTTACGAATAACCCAATACCTACTAATGATATTAAAGCTACTAGTAATGTTAATATTTTATTATTCATATAATTGATTATTTTTTATACTTAGCTAATAAGTCGATTAAAGAAATAGAAGCATCTTCCATGTTGTTTACAATACTATCGATTTTAGAAACGATGTAGTTGTAAAAAATCTGTAAGATAATTGCCGCTACAAGACCAAATACAGTTGTTAAAAGCGCTATTTTAATACCACCTGCTACTACTGCTGGAGAAATGTCATTTGCTACTGCGATCTTATCAAAAGCTTCAATCATACCAATTACAGTACCCATAAAACCTAACATCGGTGCTAATGCAATAAATAAAGATAACCAAGAAACATTTTTCTCTAATAATCCCATTTGTACACCACCATAACCTACTACAGCTTTTTCAGCAGCTTCTAAACCTTCGTCTGCTCTTTCTAAACCTTGGTAAAAGATAGATGCAACAGGTCCTTTTGTATTTCTACAAACCTCTTTAGCAGCCTCAATACCACCTGAACTTAAAGCATCATCAACACTTGCTACTAATTTCTTAGTATTCGTTGTTGCCATGTTTAAATAAATAATTCTTTCGATTGCAATTGCTAAACCTAAAATTAAAGCTACCAATACGATACCCATAAACTGAGGATCTCCTTCAATAAAACGTTGTTTTAACTCTTGGTGAAAAGTTTTTTCTGCTTCTTGAGCATGAGTTGACTGAATAGCCCCTAAAAACATAAATCCTGCAACAGTTAGGAAATTTACTACTTTTTTCATTTTGTTATAATTAATTTTAAATAGTTAACGGGTTAAAAATACAAATTTTACTATAAATTACTTACTTTTTTAACAATAAGTAATTCTTTACTTGTACTTATTACACTTTTTTATTTTTCAGACTGCCAAGTAACAAAAAAATGTTGGGACATTAAAAAAAAACGAGAGGTTTTACGTCATTTTCTTCTTTCTAATACTATTTCAAGCACTTATGATTGTAAATCTAATAAAAAAAGCTCAATTTAATTAATTTCTCCTCTTAAAGAAGTTTCAAAATAATGCTTAAATTGTTCTTTTGACAACTTTTCTCCTAGTAAATACATCATTTTTGCCACTGCCGTCTCGGTTGTTATATTTTTTCCATCTACAATTCCGATACGTTTTAAGTCTGAACTTGTTTCATAATGCCCTAAAATTACACTTCCTCCTGCACATTGGGTTACATTTACTATATATATATTTTTCGCAACGGTTTTTTCTAATAAATCAATAAACCATTTTTCTGTAGGTGCATTTCCTGCACCGTATGTTTCTAAAATTACCCCCTTTAAATTCGGTATATTCATAAAACTTTCTACTACCGACGCTGTTATACCAGGAAACAGTTTTAAAATAGCAACATTATTATCTAAGTTTTTCCTAAAAACAAGTTTGTCTTCTTCTTTAATTGACCGAAACAACACTGGGTAATTAAAATTTAAATGAACACCGCTTTCAGCCAAAGGCGGATAATTCATCGAGGCAAATGCTTCAAATTGCTCTGCATTTATTTTTGTCGTTCTATTTGCTCTGTATAATTTATACTCAAAATACAACCCTACTTCCTGAATTACTGGTTTTCCGTTTTCGTACGTTGAAGCTACCTGTATCGAAGTAATTAAATTTTCTTTTGCGTCGGTTCTTAAATCTCCTATTGGCAACTGAGAACCCGTAAATATTACTGGCTTTTGTAAATTTTCTATCATAAAACTAATTGCTGATGATGTATACGACATCGTATCAGAACCTGTAAGCACTACAAAACCATCAAATTTCTCATAATTATTAGCAATAATTTCTGCGATATCAATGTAATAATTTACATTCATATTTGAAGAATCAATAGGCTCATCAAAAGAAATAGTAGAAATATCGCAATGTAATTGTTGTAATTCTGGAATTTTACTAGATATCTGACTAAAATCAAACGCTTTTAACGCTCCGGTTTTATAATCCTTAACCATACCAATGGTTCCTCCTGTATATACTATTAAAATTTTTGGCTTATTTGACATTATGACACTTTTATTATGGGTAATTTAATAATGGAATAATTTATGTTGTAAATTTATCAAACAAAATTGACACAAAATTTTAAAACCAAATAAATTATGATAGGATTTTATATTCTAATAGGTATTATCTCTTTATTCAGCTGGATAGTAAGTAATACACTTAAAAGAAAGTTTAAAAAATACTCGCAAGTTCATCTACGTAATGGTATGAGCGGAGCAGAAATAGCTCAAAAAATGTTGGATGACCATGGTATTAACGACGTAAAAGTTATTTCTACACCAGGTATGTTAACCGATCATTACAATCCGCAAAATAAAACAGTAAATTTAAGTGAAGGTGTTTACAATCAAAGAAACGCATCGGCTGCTGCAGTTGCTGCTCACGAGGTTGGACATGCCGTACAACATGCAAAAGCATACCAATGGCTAACAATGCGATCTAAATTAGTTCCTATTGTTAGTATTTCTTCTCGTTTTTCTCAATGGATGATTATTGGAGGTCTTATTTTAGGTGCTGGTGCTGGTCAGCCAGGAATTGGACAAATGGTTGCTATTGGCGGACTTATTTTCATGGCAATGGGTACCTTATTTAGTTTTATTACACTTCCGGTAGAATATGACGCCAGTAACAGAGCACTAGCATGGCTAGAAAATAAGCATATTGTAACTCGTGAAGAACTTGCGGGTTCTAAAGACGCTTTAAAATGGGCAGCAAGAACCTACTTAGTCGCTGCATTAGGTTCTTTAGCAATGCTTTTATATTGGGCATTACGTATTTTAGGAAGTAGAGATTAGACATCTTAAACACTTTTACATTTACTTCTAAATAAAAAATGCTCTCGGAAAATCGAGAGCATTTTTTTATACTTATATATGTAGCCTTAAAACTTAATCATTCAACTTTAAAACTGCCATAAATGCTTCTTGTGGAATTTCTACATTACCAACCTGACGCATTCTTTTCTTACCTTTCTTTTGCTTTTCTAATAACTTACGTTTACGAGAAATATCTCCACCATAACATTTTGCTGTTACATCTTTACGTAAAGCTTTGGTAGTTTCTCTTGCTATAATTTTTGCTCCAATTGCAGCCTGAATCGGAATATCAAACTGTTGTCTTGGTATTAAAGTTTTTAGTTTTTCTACTATTTTTTTACCAATTGTATAGGCATTATCGGCGTGTAATAATGCTGACAAAGCATCTACCGGAGAACCATTTAGTAAAATATCTACACGAACTAATTTAGAAGTACGCATTCCTATCGGAGAATAATCAAATGATGCATAACCTTTAGAAACTGTTTTTAATCGATCATAGAAATCGAAAACAATTTCTGCCAAAGGCATATCAAAAATTAACTCTACCCTTTCTGTAGTTAAATAAGTTTGATTTACGATTTCCCCCCTTTTCTCTATACAAAGTGACATTACTTGTCCAACAAAATCAGATTTTGTAATTATTGATGCTTTAATAAAAGGCTCTTCAACTTTCTCTAATCTAGACGGATCTGGTAAATCTGTTGGATTATTTAACAAAACTATTTCCGTCGGGTTTTTCTTTGTGTATGCGTGATAAGAAACGTTTGGTACTGTCGTAATTACAGTCATGTTAAATTCACGTTCTAAACGCTCTTGAATAATTTCCATATGTAACATTCCTAAAAATCCACATCGAAAACCAAAACCTAACGCTGCCGAACTTTCTGGTTGAAAAACTAAAGAAGCATCATTTAACTGTAACTTTTCCATTGAATTACGTAACTCTTCGTAATCTTCAGTATCAACAGGATAAATTCCAGCAAAAACCATTGGTTTTACATCTTCAAACCCATCAATACGATCAGTTGTCGGATTTTCAAAATCTGTAATTGTATCTCCTACCTTTACTTCCTTAGCCGCTTTAATTCCTGTTATTAAATATCCTACGTCACCAGTTTTCACCTCTTGCTTTACAACTTGTTCTAACTTTAAAGTACCAACCTCATCCGCACCGTATTCTTTTTCGGTAGACATAAATTTGATACGCTGGTTCTTTTTAATAGAACCATCAATAACTCTAAAATAAGTTTCAATTCCTCTGTAAGAATTATAAACAGAATCGAAAATTAATGCTTTTAGTGGTGCATCAGGATTTCCTGTTGGTGCCGGAACTTTTTTAATAATTGCTTCTAAAATGTTCTCAACTCCAAAACCTGTTTTTCCACTTGCGTGAATTACATCTTCTGGCTCACAACCTAATAAATCTACAATATCATCTGTAACTTCTTCTGGGTTTGCAGATGGTAAATCAACTTTATTTAAAACCGGAATAATTTCCAAATCATTATCTAAAGCTAAATATAAATTAGAAATTGTTTGTGCCTGAATACTTTGGGCTGCATCAACAATTAACAAAGCACCTTCACAAGCTGCTATAGAACGAGATACTTCGTAAGAAAAGTCTACGTGCCCAGGTGTATCAATTAAATTTAAAATATAATCTTCACCCTCAAACGTATATTCCATTTGTATTGCGTGCGACTTAATGGTAATACCACGTTCACGCTCTAAATCCATACTATCTAATAACTGCGATTTTTTTTCTCTCTCTGTTACCGCTCCTGTATAATCTAGTAATCTATCGGCAAGTGTACTCTTACCGTGATCAATATGTGCAATAATGCAAAAATTTCTTATTTTCTTCATGCGTCGTATTTCTAGCCTCTTATGACTGACAAAGATACTTTATTGAAAAACGTTGTACAATTAAATATTTATTCAATAAAAAATAAAAAGTAACTTTGCAGCATGGTAAAAATTGGTAATATAGAACTTCCTGATTTTCCGCTATTATTAGCGCCGATGGAAGATGTGAGTGATCCACCGTTTAGAGCATTGTGCAAAGAGAACGGTGCTGATGTTGTTTATACTGAGTTTATTTCTTCGGAAGGACTAATTCGCGACGCTGCAAAAAGCGTAATGAAGTTAGATATTTACGAAAAAGAGCGTCCTGTTGGAATTCAGATTTTCGGTGCAAACTTAGAATCAATGTTAAAAACGGTTGAAATTGTAGAAAAGTCGAACCCTGATATTATTGACATTAACTTCGGGTGCCCTGTTAAAAAAGTAGTTTCTAAAGGTGCTGGTGCAGGAATTTTAAAAGATATCGATTTAATGGTTTCTCTTACTGAGGCAATGGTAAAACACACCAATTTGCCTGTTACCGTAAAAACACGTTTAGGTTGGGATCATGATTCTATTAAAATAATAGAAGTTGCCGAGCGTTTACAAGATGTTGGCTGTGCTGCAATTTCCATTCACGGTCGTACGCGTGCACAAATGTATAAAGGTGATGCCGATTGGGCACCAATTGCTCAAGTTAAAAATAATCAAAGAATGCACATTCCTGTGTTTGGAAACGGCGACGTTACTTCGCCAGAAAAAGCTATGGAAATGCGCGATAAATATGGCTTAGACGGCTGTATGATTGGTAGGGCTTCTATTGGTTATCCTTGGTTTTTTAATGAAGTAAAGCACTATTTTAAAACGGGTGAATACCTAGCAAAACCAACCATTGCACAACGAGTACAAACCGCTCGTAGACATTTACAAATGGCTATTGATTGGAAAGGGCCTGTATTGGGCGTTTTTGAAACCAGAAGACATTATACTAACTATTTTAAAGGAATACCACATTTTAAAGAATACCGTATGAAAATGGTAACTTCTGATGACGCAAAAGATGTTTTTGCTGCTTTTGATGAAGTGGAAGCTAAGTTTGGTAATATGATTATCCCTGAAATAAGGTAAGTTTATTTTTCTATAAAATCTTTAGAAATTCTCGAGCTTGCTACCTTAGATGCTATAAAGCCCAGTATTGAAATTGTAAATATTACAACTAATAGATTCGTCCATCTAAATTCAACTGGGTAAGCTAAACTCTCTGTAATCATAAATAGCTCGTAACGTTGCTGTATTAACACCAGTAAAACACCAATAGCGACACCTACTATCATACCAACAATTGTTAACAAAAAACCTTGTAGCACAAATATTTTTTTTATACCATCGATACTTGCTCCTAAATTAAATAATGTTTTAAGGTTTTTTCTTTTATCAATAATCATCATAATTATTGATCCTATTACATTAAATAGGGCTATTGCGAGTATTAAAGTAAAAATTAAATACGAAATAAATCGCTCGGTATTTATTACTTTATAATACAAGGCATTTAATTGCGCTCTTGTTTTAACACTAAAAGCAGCACCTAAATCATCTTGTAATTTTTCTTGAAAATCATCTGAATTAACATCTTTTTTTAACTTGAGCTCTATTCCTGAAATTTGATTTTCATCATAATTCAACAACTCTTGCGCAGAAGACAACTCTGTAAAAACGTATTTATTCTGAAATTCTTCTGGCCCGGAATAGGCACCAATTACCTGTGTAGAAATTGAACGAAAGGCATTGTTTACATTTACAAACCCTTTACCTGGTTTTGGCACCATTATTTGTAATGGCTCACCAAAATTTGCAACATTAAGTGAGAGTTTGTATGAAATTCCGTAACCTATAACGGCTGTATTTTTAAACTCAGGATCTACCCAAGTTCCCAGCGCTAACAAAGTATCTATAGGGATTATATCCTTATAATTTTCATCAACACCTTTTATAAAAGCAACTTGATTTTTATCTTTATATTGTAAAAAAACACGTTCTTCTATTGTTTTTGAAATTGCTTTTATTTTAGTATTCTGAAGTAACTCTTGATGAATGTCATCAGAATACTTAAAAGACTTTCCTTTTACTACTGTTATTTTTATATCAGGATCTGATACCTTAAGCAAAGAATCGCTAAAGGTTCTTAAACCTGAATACCCCGATAAAATAACAAACAAAGCTAAAGCTCCAACAACAACACCAAAAACTGCAATAAATGTAATTATATTTATGGCATTGGTGCTTGTTTTAGAAAACAAGTATCTTTTAGCGATGTATAAAGAGAATTTCAATTTTAATAAATCTTAATTAATAATTTAAATAAAATTTATTACCGTTTTTGACGACGTGGTAAAACATCTGGATTTTTAATAGGATCTACATCATCACCTTTTAAAGACTTATCAATGTCTTCGATATAATCTAAACTATCATCACCAAAAAACAATAATTCTGGCATTCTTCTTAATTGATGTCTTGTTCTTTTCGCCATTTCATGACGAATTAATGGTGTATTAGATTTTACTCCATCAATAATTTCATCTCTTTTATCAGAAGGAAAGACGCTTAAATATACTTTTGCAACTCCTAAATCGGCAGTAACCGAAACTTTAGATACAGATATTATTACACCCTTCATTCCATCTTGTGCAGCACGTTGTAAAACATCTACCAAATCTTCTTGCAATACTCCTGCAATTTTTCGTTGTCTATTAGTTTCTTCCATGTTGCAAATTTACGGATAAAATTACGGAGTGTAAATTTTATTTTTCACGGCGTATATTACTAAGCCAACCCTATTTCTAACATTAAGTTTTGTGAATAAGCTATCACGGTAACCATCGATAGTTTTTGGACTTAAAAACATTTTTTCGGCAATCTCTTTATAAGTTAATTCAGAACAAGCTAACTTCATGAACTTCATCTCATTGTCTTTAAAACACACATTGTTTTTTCCATTTTTTCCTGAAACAGAATCTAATAATAATGTTGTTACGTTTTTTGTATGATAAAAACCATTTTCCATCATTTCTAATAATGCTTTTTCTAACACTCCTTTTTGAGTATCTTTAAGTAAATATCCAACAGCTCCTGCTTTTAGCATCTTTAAAATAGTATTATCTGCATCTTCTACCGACAATGCCATTACATGTACCTCTGGGTGATGCTCTACAATCCACTCTGTAGTTTCAATACCATTCATAATAGGCATGTTTACGTCTACTAAAACAATATCGGGTATATTCTTAGGTGATGTTGAAAATTTATCGGCAACTTCTTTACCGTTTTTGCAGGTGTATAATACTTTAAATTTATCAAAAGTATTTACCATTCCTTCAATAGCTTGTGACAATAACGTATGATCGTCTACAACTACGACTGAGTATTTCATAATTAAGTAGGTTTCGTTAGTAGTATGTTGTAGGGGAAATTACACTTGGTTCTCTAAATATAATAATTTATTATTAAACTTGTTCCTTTTTTAAGTTCTGATTCCATTTTAACTTCTGCTTTTATTAATTTAGCTCTGGCTTTTATATTTTGTAAACCAATACCTTTAAGCCCGTTTTTATTCGCTTCAAAACCAATACCATTATCTTTAGAAATAATTTTTATAACATCTTTGCCATAAGATATAGAAACATCTAGCTTAGAGGCTTTAGAGTGTTTTATCGTATTTGAAAAAAATTCTTGTAGCATTCTAAAAATTATAATTTCATGCTTCTGATTTATTCTTGTTTCTTTTCCAGTAATCGTTAAACTTGATTCTATATAATTTAATCGATTAAATCGTTCTATTTCTAATTTTAAAGCTTCCATTAATTTTATGTTTTTTATAAAATCTGGATTGATAGATTTAGACAACGCTCTTATTTCTGCTAAACTTTTTGTGATAGTATCTGATATTTCACTTATGTTTTCAGGAGAAGCATGCTGCATTTGTATCTTTGCTAAAGTTAAAAGCTGCCCGATATTATCATGTAATTCCCAACTAATATTCCGCAAAGTTTCTTCCCGTATTTCTATTTGAGTTTCTGCGATTTCTTTTTCATAGCGTTTTCTATCCTCTTCTCTTTCTAATAATAATTTATTTTTACGACGTTGAAAAACTGTAAATAAAACAATTACAAAGATTATAATTGCCATTAAAACAAGAGTTGTAATTACTAATATTCTTCCTTCTTCTTGCTCCATATTAAACCAAATGAAATAATAATATTCATAATAATAATTAAAATATTTAAAACAGGAAATAAATCTCTACTTTTCATGTAACCAACTAAACTAAAAAAAGGTATTGAAGGTAAATAAAAAACTAAAAAACCTACTGAAACCCAAAAAGAAAGCATTTTTTTATAATTTAAAATTTCATCAGACAGTAACAATTCTCTTAGATAAAGAAAAACTAACAAGCCTATATTAATTGCTCCGATAATTATAGCAGTATAAAAGAAGCTTTTATTATATAGTATTAAAAACCATGTCACTAAAAAAGCTATTAAAAAAAAATTAGATAGTTTTAACCATGCTTTATCTTTAATTAAACCATTATACATTTTACGAATTATTATTAACTCTAATAATATATATACCTGATGGTGTAAAAAAACAGGTTTCTCTGTAATAATACAATAAGCACCTATCGACTCTACAATAACAGTTATTATTAAAAGTAAGGCAAGCCACTTTGCAAATGTTTTTTTTGTTTGCAAAAAAAACATTATGCTTAGTATGGCAGTTATATATTGCGATAGTAAACTTAAACTACTTAATAAATCCATTTTTGTTTAATTAAAAGGAGGTGTTAGGGTTCCTTTATTTCCCACTCCACTTAACTCGTCTTCTCCTAATAGCGTACTTTCTTTATTTTTATTTAATGTTTTTAAACCATAATCATAATTTTTTATTTTTCCTGCTTCAAAGTCATCTTTTGTATCATAAATCCATTTATAACCATTTAAAGCAAGCATTTCTTTAAATGTAACTAACTTACCTTGTTTAGCAGACTGCACAGGATCAAAAGCTATTTGCTTACCATTAACAGTTGTAGTAGGTATATAAATTAAATCTTGATAACTTTTACCTGTATTACTGTAGTTTGATTTGGCTGCTGCTATAAAACTAATACCTGTTATATTTATTTTAGCCTTTTTACTTAAGTTTTCAATTCTTCCTAAATACTTTTTAAACTGAATAAAATTATAATTATTAATACGAGAATCTTCATATCCTAGCGCTTTTTCTAAAGGTGCAATACGTGTAGTATCATAGCTTTTTAACATTGCCACAATTTCTGTATAGTTTAACATCTCTTTTGTTCTTCCTTCATCAATATAACAAAAAGTACCTTCTGGTGTTTGATCACCTTCATGCTCACATTTACATTCATGTTTTTCACAAGAAATCATACAGGCTATAAAAATCAATGCATAAACAAGAATAAATAACTTTAATAAACTAGCTTTCTTCATAATAAATAAATTTCTAAATACTTTTTAAATATAGTGTGTTATTTTTTAACAAAGGGTTTCTTAACACAAAACAGAGCTTACAAACAGCAACAAATCAACATATTATTAAAATTTTATTTTTAATAAACAGGAAAAACACCTTAAGAAGACCAATGATTAAACCATTTATTTTTCATACGATACACTCTTGTTTTATCATTATTCTTATAACCAATAGATTTTATTATTTTTACCGAATGAATAAAATAGAACACATTGGTATTGCCGTAAAAGATTTAGAAACATCAAATGAATTATTTGCTGCTCTTTTCGGAAAACCTCATTATAAAACCGAAGAAGTAGCTAGTGAAGGTGTAAAAACTTCTTTTTTTAAATCTGGTCCTAATAAAATCGAATTATTAGAAGCTACAAAACCAGAAAGTCCAATAGCTAAATTTATAGAGAAAAAAGGAGAAGGTGTTCACCACATTGCTTTTGCTGTTAGTGATATTAAAGCAGAAATCAAGCGCTTGCAAAAAGAAGGTTTTACGGTACTAAATGAAACCCCTAAAAAAGGTGCTGACAATAAATTAGTTGCTTTTTTACACCCTAAAACAACAAATGGAGTTTTAATTGAATTATGTCAAGAAATCGAGTAATCCATTCATTTAAAACTTCCTAAATATTTGTATCTTGCAAAGTCTAAAAAGCATATTAAACAATGACAAACTCTTTTGATTCTTTTCAAAAACGCCGTTTACAATCATCGTATGTTTCTGTAGTTGTAAGTATTGCATTGGTACTTTTTATGATGGGAATTTTAGGTTTAATTTTACTAAAATCCACCAAAGTAGCAAATCATTTTAAAGAAAAAGTGGTAATGACTTTATTTTTAAAAGATGATGTAACCGAAAAGCAGCTAACTAAATTTAAAGAAACACTTAAAAAAGAAAACTTCACTAATAAAGTAGTTTATATAACTAAAGATGAAGCCGCTAAAACCTACAAAAAAGATTTAGGGGAAGATTTTTTAAAGTTCTTAGGAGATAATCCTCTTAAAAACGGAATAGACATCTATTTAAAAGCTGCTTTTGTTACTCCTGAAAAAATGGATGAAATTAAAAAATCATTTGATAAAAATAAATTTGTTGGAGAAGTAAATTATGACAAACCTTTGGTTCAATTACTAACAAAAAACATTAAAAAAATCAGCTTTTGGTTATTAGTTTTAAGCGGTTTTTTTGCTTTAGTGGCTATAATCTTAATCAATAGCTCTATTCGTTTATCTATATACTCAAAAAGATTTAATATTAAAACCATGCAAATGGTTGGTGCTACCAAAAGCTTTATTCGTAAACCTTTTATTTGGCAAAGTATAAAACTAGGTGTTTTAGGTGCTTTTATTTCTTTAATCGGCTTGGCGATTGTAATTTATTATACCAATAAATACATACCGTCTTTAGAGTTATTAACCGATTATGTTTCTTTAACCTATGTAGCTGGTGGTGTTTTATTCACAGCCTTTTTTATTACATGGATAAGTACCTTTTTTGCCACACAACGTTTTTTAAACTTACAAACGAACGATTTGTATTACTAAGATTATATGAAAAAAGAAAACACACCGAAACAAGAATTTTTATTCGGCAAACGAAATTACATCTTTATGCTAATAGGTTTAGCTGTTATTGCTTTAGGCTTTATTTTAATGGCCGGTGGTGGTAGCGACGACCCAAATGTGTTTAATAAAGAAATTTATAATTGGCGTAGAATTCGTTTGGCACCAACTTTAGTTCTTATTGGTTTAGGTATCGAAATTTATGCTATTTTTGCCAACCCTAAAAAATAAGCATGGATTTATTAGAAGCTATTATTCTTGGAATTATTCAAGGTCTTACCGAGTTTTTACCAGTGTCATCAAGTGGGCATTTAGAACTTGCTAAAGCTATTTTAGGAGATACATCTGTACCCGAAGAAAGCTTAACATTTACTGTTGTACTGCATTTTGCAACTGCTTTAAGTACTTTAGTTGTTTTTAGAAAAGAAGTTGCTGAGATTTTTAAAGGATTGTTCCTATTTAAATGGAATAAAGAAATGAAATTTTCATTAAAAATTATTCTTTCTATGATTCCGGCCGTAATTATCGGATTATTATTTGAAGAACAATTAGAATCTTTTTTCGGTGGGAAAATACTATTTGTAGGTATTATGTTATTAGTTACTGCTGTGTTATTATTATTTGCTGATAAAGCTCAGAACACCAACAAGGAAGTATCTTTTAATAGCTCATTAATTATAGGTATTTCTCAAGCTATTGCAATGTTACCTGGTATTTCTCGATCAGGAGCAACTATTTCTACATCTGTTTTACTTGGTATTGATCGTAGTAAAGCAGCTCGATTTTCATTTTTAATGGTAGTGCCACTTATCTTTGGTAAAATAGCAAAAGACTTACTTAGCGGAGATATTAATTTTCAATCTTCTGAAATCGCTCCAATATCAGCAGGGTTTATCGCTGCTTTTTTAGCAGGTTTAGTTGCTTGTAATTGGATGATTGCACTGGTTAAAAAAAGCAAATTATCATACTTTTCTATTTACTGTGCGATTGTAGGATTAATCGCTATCGGATATTCTTTATTAAACTAATATGAAAACGGAAGAAGATTACAAAAACGGACAAGTTTTATTGATTGATAAACCATTAAAATGGACTTCTTTTCAGGTGGTTAATAAACTGCGTTGGGAAATAAGACAACGATATAATATCAAAAAAATAAAAGTTGGGCACGCAGGTACTTTAGATCCATTAGCAACTGGTTTACTGATTATTTGTACAGGTAAAAAAACGAAGATAATTGATACGTATCAAGGTCAAATAAAAGAATATACAGGCACTATCACTTTGGGCGGAACAACACCAAGTTATGATTTAGAAACTGAGATAAATGAAACCTTTGCTACCGATCATATTACTGATGAATTAATTCACGAAACAACTAAACAGTTTACAGGAGTAATTCAGCAAAAACCACCTATTTTTTCTGCAATAAAAAAAGAAGGAAAACGTTTATACGAGCTAGCAAGAAAAGGTGAAACTACCGAAATAAAATCGAGAGAAGTTATGATCCCTGTATTTGAAATAACAAATATTAATGCTAACAATCTTGATTTTAGAGTTGTTTGTAGTAAAGGAACCTATATTCGTTCTTTAGCATACGATTTTGGAGTTGCATTAAATTCAGGAGCTCATTTATCAGCATTAAGAAGAACTAAAATTGGTGATTTTCATGTTGAAAACGCAGTAAGTGTAGATGTCTTTATTAAGTCTTTAGAAGCTGAATAGAGCTCGCACCAAATTAACATCATAAAAAAAGACTTGAATATCAATATTTATTAAATTGATATTCAAGTCTTTTTTCAATTAATTAAGATAGATAAAAGTGTATTATGACTTCTTCTTCTTTAAAAATCGATTATACCAACTTTCTAAAATTGGCACTTCCCAATGGCTCTCTAACTCTTGTTTTGTTTGAATTAAATTATCAAAAACAATTGTTTTTTCTGTTACCGCTCTATTTTTAATCAACTTTTTAAAGTCTTTCAGTTCTTTATACTGCGTATATTCACCTTGCTTAAAACACACATTCATTCTATCTAATAATTCAACCTCGTATTGTTGTTGTAATTGCAATATAAAACCAACTTGTGTATCAATATCTGCATTAGACAAGTCTACATCTTCTTCCGCAGAAAAAATAATAAAACGATTATATTTTACATCAAATGAGGCTTTAAAATTCTCATCATCTGATTTCCAGTTTTCAGTAAAAGTTTTTAACTGCTCATTTAATCCATCTATTTCCTTCGGATAAAATTTTCTACTACAAGGATAAATCCAAACTTTTGCATCTTCTGATAAACTATTAAAATCTACTAACATATTTATTTTTTCTAAACCACAAATATACAGAAAACAAAACCTCCTTCTTGAGAATCAAAAAGGAGATTTATTATTTATAAAAAACGATTGTTATTTTAAAAATGAAATAAGATTTTCCTGAACATCTTCACCCTTATTTTTATTATACCAAACCTGTAAGTCTTTTTTAAAATCAGCATCTAAACTACCATGTTTCGCCTTATAATCAGCTACCATTTTAGTAGCAATAACTGGTCTTGGACCCCAAGTATCAATAACTTCATTATTCTTATTTAAAGCTATTAATTTAGGTATCGATCTACCGCCGTTGGTTAAAAACTCATCCATCAGCTCAAGATTTTCATCCCTTAAAACAAGTTTTAATTGAATATTTGAATTTTCTTCAGCAATTTTATTGATAACAGGTAAGTTTTGAGCAGCATCACCACACCAACCTTCTGTTAAAACCAACCAAGTTTGAGGCTCTTTAATTTCCTTAAGCTTAGCTGCGGTATTCTCAGAAATTTTTATAGTTTTATCTAAACGCTTCATTCGTTTATCGTTTAACAAACTATAATTTAATAAATCGTCAGACTGGTTTGGTCCTGTTGATTTACCTTCATCTAATAAGTTTTTTACTAAAACTCTATATTCTGAATATGAAATGGCTTTTTCTAAACTATTTTCTATAATTTCTTTCATCTTGCTTATCTTATAATATAAATGCTTTGTTCTCTTTTAAAGTCCTTGCAACCTAGATTACAATACTTAAAAGAGCGATATTATAGACGCTCTTAACTTTAAAAACTTACACCTCTTCTAACTTCTGTTTCTCTAGCGCTTTTAAACTCGTAACAATATCATTTGTCATAGAAGTTAAATCGAACTTATGCTGCCATCCCCAATCTTTTCTTGCGTGTGAATCATCTATAATTTGAGGCCAGCTATCAGCAATTGCTTGTCTAAAATCTGGTTTATAACTAATTTCAAACTCAGGAATGTGTTTTTTAATTTCAGCGGCAATTTCTTTTGGCGTAAAACTAATTGCGGCTAAATTATAAGATGTTCTTGTTTTTATCTTATCTGCATCAGCTTGCATAATTTGAATGGTTGCGTTAATAGCATCATCCATATACATCATTGGTAAACGTGTATTTTCTGATAAAAAACATTCATAAGTTCCATTTTTTATGGCATCAAAATAAATATCAACTGCATAATCTGTTGTTCCTCCTCCAGGCAACGTTTTCCAACTAATAATACCAGGATAACGGATACTACGAACATCTACTCCATATTTTTCATGGTAGTAATTACACCAATGTTCACCAGCCACTTTACTGATTCCGTAAACTGTTGACGGTTCCATTATTGTTTGCTGAGGCGTATTAATTTTTGGTGATGTAGGACCAAATGAAGCCATTGAGCTTGGCCAATATACTTTTTGAATATGTTTTTCTCTTGCCAGCTCTAAAACAGCTAATAAAGACGTCATATTTAAATCCCATCCTTTTAAAGGATGTTTCTCTGCAGTTGCAGATAGCATTGCTACCATTAAATACACTTGCGTTACTTTATATTTTTCAACGACTTCAAAAATTCGTTCTTTGCTTGTAGCATCAATAATTTCGAAAGGTCCAGAACTCATCATTTCTTGGTTTCCTTCTCTAATATCAGAAGCTATTACATTGTCTCTTCCGTAAAGAGCGCGTAGCTTTTGCGTTAGTTCTGTTCCGATTTGCCCGCAAGCACCTAAAATTAATATAGTATCATTCATTCTTAAAAGTTCAAAAATATAGGATTGCAAAGTTATTAAATTTCATAATTCGTAAAAAATATTTCTACTTTTTTAATTATCAACAAAATAACAACATAAACTTCTGATTACAAACTTATAATTTTGTTCTTATTCATAAACCAAGTAAAATATGTACTTTTATCACTTCAATTTTTAGTGATGAGATACTTTTTATTTATTTTCTTTTCTTTTTTATTAATCTCTTTTTCTTGCCAGAAAAAAGATGTTAAAAAAAATGAAGCTGTTAAAAAACCAACAATGGATGTTGTTATTAAGAACTCTAAATACGCACGTTTAGATGACGCTTCTTCGAAAGAAATAAAGTTATGGAAAGAATACTTTATAACTGCTGATTTCCTACAGAAACTAGAAAAAACAACTCCTGTTGAAGCATTAAACAATGCTATTGAATTAAAAAAACTAACAAAGCAACTAAAGGATAGCTTAAATATAAAAACACTTAAAACACCTGCTTTTAAAGCCCGTGTGAATGTTTTTGAAAATGAAGTTTTAAGATTGGCTGATATGACTTATATTCCGGCGATTACAGCTACTGAAATAAATACGCAACTAGCAAAAGTATTTTCGCTTTATGGTAGTATGAATACCAAAATAAATACTGTTTACGCAAAACAAAGATTCGATAAAGCTATAAAATTAGATAGCTTATTTAATTTTAAATAGTTTTTAAAGCCTCATATACTAAGTTACTTTCAAAACCTCTATACAATAAGTAATCTGCTATTTTCTTTTTTCTCTTAAACTCATTCGCTTCAGTTACCAAATCATTTTTTTTATCTAACAAACTATATAAAGTTGCAATATAATCTTCTTCATTGATTTCTTTTAATGCTGCTTTTATATTGTATGCTGATATGTTTCTATATTTTAACTCTCTAACAATTCGTTGTTTTCCCCATTTTTTAATTCTGAACTTCCCTCTCGCATAGCTTTTAGAAAAGCGTTCTTCATTTAAAAAATTATCTTTTAACAAACTTAAAAGAATCATTTCTATGGCTTCTGGAATTATACTGTATTCTCTTAATTTATTTTCTACTTCTTTATGACAGCGATCTTGGTAGGCGCAATAATGTTCCATTTTTCGCTTAACCTCATCAACAGTAAAAACTTTTTTATCCATAGCTCAAAAATAAAAAAAGAGTTGAAAGTATTTATACTTTCAACTCTTTTTGATTGACAAAAACTAAAAAACAAGTTATATGTTTCTCTTTGTCCACATTTTAAATTGGATAATTAAGAATAATAATATTGGTACTGCAATTAGCGTTAAAAAAGTAGCTATTAACAAACCATATATTACAGTCCATGCTAATGGGCCCCAGAAAACAACGTTATCTCCTCCCATATATATCTTAGGGTCAAATTCTGCAAACAACGAGAAAAAATTAATGTTAAGTCCGATTGCTAACGGAATTAAACCTAAAACAGTTGTAATTGCCGTTAATAACACCGGACGTAAACGTGCTTTACCCGCTTTAACAATTGCTTCAAATAAATCCTCTTTTTCTAGGTAAGCATCTTCATCCAAACCTAAAACATTTTTCTTTCTATCAATTAATAACTGTGCATAATCCAATAATACCACTCCGTTATTTACTACAATACCTGCTAACGAAATAATTCCCATCATGGTCATCATAATAACAAATGCCGATCCTGTAATTACCATTCCTCCAAATACACCGATAAGACTTAACAATATTGAAATCATAATAATGGTTGGTCTTGAAATTGAGTTAAACTGGAAAATTAATATGAAGAAAATTAAACCTAAACCTGTTAATAATGCCCCCATTAAAAAAGCCATTTGCTTGTTTTGCTCTTCAATTTGCCCTGTATAATCTATTTTAATACCTTTTGGCATTCCTTCAAAAGACTTCATTTCGTTTTGCACTTGGTTTACAATTGCACCTGCATCTGTAAAACCAGGTGACAACTGAGAATAAACAGTTACAACTCGCTTTAAATCTTTGTGCTTAATAGCGCTAAATCCAGAGTTATTACTATGTTCTGCTACTGCAGATATTGGAATTTCTTTTAAACCACCCGTATTATCTCTAAATGTAATTTTTTGATTAAAGATAGCGCTTGTGTTATACCTGTTTGCTTCATTAAAACGCACATATATGTCATAATCTTCACCATCTTCTTTATAAATACCTGCCTTAGATCCAAAAATAGAATTACGAATTTGCTGCCCTACTTGTGATGCGCTTACACCTAATTCACCAGCTTTTTTTCGATCTACAAGAACTTGCATTCCTGGTTTATCTTTATTTACATCTATCTTAATTTCATCTACTCCTGGAATATTTTTAGAAGTTATAAAATCTCTCATTCTTTCTGCAACAGCAATTAACTCGCTATAATCATTTCCTTCAATTTCAATATTTATTGGCGCCCCTGCTGGTGGTCCATTAGCATCTTTTTCTACAGAAATTAAAACCCCAGGATAAATACCTACTAAAGCTTCTTGTACTTTTTGACGTAACAATTCACTATCGGCTCCTCTACGATATTTAAATTCTCGCATAGAAGCTGTTATTTTTCCTTTATGAGGCAACTCTCCACTAGAACCGGCATCAACTGCTGGATTTCCGGCACCTTCACCAACTTGGGAAACGGTACTTTCTACTAGAAAGTTATAATCACCATCTGTATATTGCGAATCATTTAAAACAACGGCAACCTTTTTTTCTATTTGCTTGGTAATTTTATTTGTCTTTTCGATATCTGTTCCTTGCGGATATTCGATATAAACAATAATTTGATTTGGCTTATTATCAGGAAAAAACTCAACTTTAGTACGTTGCGAAGCTAATGAAGCTCCGAAAGCAATAAAAGAAATAATAAGCAATGCAAACGTACCTCCTATTAGCCAATATGGTGCCGATTTAGATAAAGCTCTACGCAACTGACGTTCATACCAATTTTCTAAACGCGGTAAAACCTTTGTTTGAAAAGAGTTTGCCCAATTACGTAAAAACAATCTATATACCCAAAGCATTATTGCTGTAAAAAACATTAATGTTCCTAAACCTCTATACGTTCCCCCTATAATGAATACTAAAATTCCAATTACAGCTATAATTACTGTCATTGTAATTATTTTCTTTAGTGGCATATCTTTATCTTCTGTACTCATAAAGTTAGAAACTAAAACAGAGTTAAAAAAGATGGCTACTACTAATGATGAAGTTAATACAACTGCCAAGGTTATTGGTAAAAGTTTCATGAACTCTCCCATTACTCCTGGCCATAAACCTAAAGGAATAAAAGCGGCTACCGTTGTTGCTGTTGATATAATAATAGGAAAAGCAATTTCTCCGATACCTTTTTTAGCTGCTTCGGTTCTACTCATTCCTTCCTCATCCATTAAACGATATACGTTTTCTACAACTACAATACCGTTATCTACTAGCATTCCTAATCCCATAATCAATCCGAAAAGAATCATGGTGTTTAATGTATAGCCTAACATATTTAAAATCATAAGCGACATAAACATCGACATCGGAATTGCAAAACCTACGAAAATGGCGTTTTTAAATCCTAAGAAAAACATTAAGACGATTACCACCAAAATAACTCCGAAAATAATATTATTCACCAAATCATCAACTGCAGCAATTGTTACCGAAGATTGATCATTAGCAATAGTAACCTCCAAATCTTTAGGAAATACATTCTCTTTAGCATCTTCTACCATTTTTTGAATCTGCTCTGCAGCAGCAACCATATTAGAACCAGCACGCTTTTTAACATCTAGCATAATAACTTGCTCCCCATACTGTCTTGCATAGGTTGTAACGTCTTTTTCTTTAAAAAACACCTCAGCAACGTCTTTTAAATAAATAGGGTTCCCTTTTTCTGATTTTACAACAAAGTCTTCTAAATCAGATGGTTTATCTATTTCTCCTAGAATACGAATCGTACGGCGCTGCCCACTAGTAATTAAGTTACCTGCAGACATTGTAGAGTTACCACCGTTAATTGTATTTATGATATCACTAAAGCTAACTTTTGCTGCTTGCATTTTATAAATATCTACAGCAACTTCAACTTCTTTGTCTTGTACACCACGAATATCTACTTGTTTAATTTCTTGCAACCCTTCTATTTCATCCTGAAGATATTCACCAAACTCTTTTAACTTTCCTATAGGATAATCACCAGAAATATTAATATTAAGTATTGGCATTTCTTCACTCATACTTAAAGCAAAAACATTTGGTTCTACCTTAGCTCCGTTAAATGTTGGCCAGTCTTCACCAGATGTTTCTGAATCTATTTCATCTTTTACCTTTTGTTTGGCGTCTTTTACCTCAATATTTTCATCAAACTCAACAATTACCATCGAGTAATCTTCTTGCGATGTTGATGTTATTTCTACAACATTACTTACCGTTTTTAATTTTTCTTCTAACGGATCTGTAATCAGTTTTTCAATATCTTCAGCTGTGTTTCCAAAAAACGGAGTGCTTATATATATTTTTGTTTCTTTAATTTCTGGGAAACTTTCACGTGGCATTTCAAAAAAAGCAGAAACACCTAAGTAAAATATAACAGCCATTACTACATACATTGTAGTTTTGTTATTAATTGCCCAAGAGGATAATCCAAATTCTTTATCCACCTGTTTGTTCTTTTTAGACATATTTATAATTTTATGGGTGAATTAGTTTAAAACCTGTACTTCTTGACCGTTTTGAACACTACGAGCTCCTTCTTTAATAATTTGGTCACCGGCTTTAATACCTTCTAAAACCTCTACAATATCTCCCTGTGTTTTTCCTGTAACAATAATTACTTGCTTTGCTTTACCTCTTTTATCTTTTAAACCTGTAACAACATACACATACTGTTCACCTTTTGCATTTTCTGAAATAATGCTTTGAGGAACCAATAATGCTTCTTCATTCGTATAATCGTTAATTTTTAGTTTAGCACTTAAGTTTGGCTTTATATTACCTGCTTTATTATCTACAGCAATTTCTACTTTAAAAGTACGGTTCGCAGGGTTTATAAAGTTACCCGCTTGGCGAACTTTTGATTTGATTTTTTCTCCTAAAATTGGAAACTCGATATCAACACTTTTTCCTTTTTTAATAGATGTTATATACGTTTCTGGTACAGCTGTTTCTATATACATATTAGAAAGGTTTACAATTCTAAAAACCTCTGCTCCCATTCCTGGAGATACAACAACTCCTTGTTCTTTTATAACATCATCTATAACACCGCTAAAAGGTGCTTTTATTATTGATTTACCTAATTGTTTTTTTAACTGACTTACAGCATTTTGTTGCGCTTCGTATTTAGTTTTAGCTTGTAAAAACTGTATTTCTGAACCTATTTTTTGATCCCATAATCGTTGTTGACGCTGAAAAGTAGTTTTTGCTAATTCAGTTTCTACTTCTATCTGAGCTAGTTGACTAGACAATCCTCCGTCATCAATTTTAGCTAATACCTGCCCTTCTTTTACGTATTGTCCTTCTTTTACGTAAATTTTTGTCAATTGCCCTGCCATTTCAGGATATATTAAAACATTTTGTTTTGTTTTAACATCTCCTTGTAGTTCTAAATAATGATTAAATACCGTTTGTTTTGCCGACAAAACAGTTATTAGAGGTACTTTTTTAGTTTTATCTAAGGTAGCTATTTTATCATCTAAGGTTTTAATATCTTCTGATAACGTTTTTACCTCTGCGCTTAATGTTGTTTTCTTAGCGCGCATTTTCTCTAAATCATTAGAGGCTATTACGTCTTCTAGTGATTGCTTTTTACTACCTCCGCAAGAAACTAAGAAAAGTGTTATTGCAAGAATTGAATATATATTTTTCATTATTTATTACTTTATTTTATTGGAATGTTTAATGCGTTTTCTAACTGTGCTTTTCTTGCTATTACGTTAAGCATTGATTGCACATAATTATTTTGTTGTGTGTATAATTGATTTTGCGCTTGTAATAAATCGAAACTTGATGAAAGTCCTTCAAAAAACTTAATCTGTTGTTTCTTTTCTATTCTTTCTGCTAATGATAAATTTTTCTTTGCCGTTTGAAAGCTTTCAATACTTAATTGATAATCACTTTTTGCAGTTTCTGATTGTAACATTAAATTTTGCCTAACATTTTCGCTTTTAATCTCTGCATTTTCAAGTTCTATCCTTGCCATTGCTGTTTTAGAGCGTCTTCCGAAACTACTAAATATTGGCACGTTTAAACTTACTCCTAACAATGAATAATCAAACCATTCTTGTGATTCTTTTAAGAAATCAAAGTCATTTGCATTTGCGTTTGCCCCATAATTTACAAAGGCTGATAATGTTGGTAATGCTTTACTTTGCTCTAATTTCATTAACAACGCTTTACTTTCCTTATCGTTTTCAGCCATTTTAAAATCTATATGGCTCTTTACATTAAAGGATTTTGTAAGCAAACTTAAATCGGTGTTTGCTAAAACTAAATTATCTAAATTATCAGTTAAAACAATTTTCCTCTCTATAGAATTACCTAATGCTACATTTAACATTTTATAAGCTATGCTTTTCATTCTTCTAGCATTGTTATAATTATTTTCAATAGTACCAAGAGTAATTTGTAACTGCTCTACATCTTCTAACTCTGTTAATCCGTTTTTATAAATTTTCTGAGTTTCTTCTAAATTCTTTTTAAGAACATCTCTGTTATTCTCTAATATTTCGATATTTCTTTCAACAACTAATACGTTTCCGTAAGAATTAATAACAGCTTCTCTTGTTGCTAACTCAGTTTTTTCTTTAGCCTGTTCAGATATCTTTAAATAAGTTTTAGCCGATTGCAATCCTACTAAATAAGACCCATCAAAAATTAATTGTTTTAAAGTTACAGAAGCATCCATGGTTTGTTTTGTTCCAAATTTAACCGGAGTAAAAGTACCTGGAGTTCCTCCTGAAAGCTCAGCAGGTAATAAAGACACTTGCTGTTTCAACCAATTTTGATAATCTACTTTACCACTTATTTGAGGCAAACCTATTGTTGTTGTTTCCCATTTTCTTTCTTTAGCTGCTTCAATATTATTTACAGCAACCTTATTGTCGTAATTATTTTTTATTGCATAATCAATAGCTTCTTGCATTGATATTTTAAGTTCTTCTTGCGCAAACAGAAAGCTTGTACAAAAGAATATAAATACACTATATATGTATTTTCCCATTGTTATTAATTTTGATTTATTATTTTTAATTGTTTTTCTAACTCTTCTAATCCTTTATCTGTTGCTATTGCTCTTATATGATACTCTAAAATTTGATATTCAATTTTTATTAATTCTTGCATTTCACCACCATACATTTCACTATCAAAAACACCAAATATTAAGGTAAAGTAGAAGTTTACTATCAAATCAATATTTAAACCACCTCTATAAAACCCTTGTGCAATTCCTTTTTTAAGATTATCTACATTACAATCTCTAAACATACATACCTCACGCTCAATTAAACTTGTATACGTTTCTGGATAATATTTTTTTAACTGAAACATTGGTGACGTTTTTGCATTTTTAAACATTTCTTTAAAAATAGCTTTTACAGCAAATTCTTCTTCTATCGCATTATAACCATGCTCTTTAATTTTATTAATTGTATCATTTATAGTGTTATGAACTGCCTCGGTACTAGCATCAACCAAAGCTGCCTTATTTGAAAAGTACTTATACAACGTCTTCTTAGATATACCCAGTTCTTTAGCTATATCATCCATAGTAATACTTTTAAACCCAAGGCTTAAAAACATCTCTCCTGCTTTATTTATTATTTTATCTCTCATAATTCGGGCACAAAGATACTTAGGAAACTTTAGAAACAAAAAAAGTTTCCTAAGTATTTATTATTTTTTTAATTCTATTGACAATAAAATTATTCATTATCTTATTTTTACAAAAAAATTAAGATTTGGACATATTACAATATCAGTCAGACTTTTTATCATACTTAGAATCTAAAAAGATAATAAGAGAACCCAAAAACCTCTATGAACCGATAGACTATATCCTTCAAATAGGTGGTAAAAGAATTCGACCAATACTAACCCTTATCGCTTCAGATATTTTTTCTGGAGATTATAAAAAAGCAATGCCTGCAGCTTTAGCCGTTGAAGTTTTTCACAACTTTACACTAGTGCATGATGATATTATGGATGACGCTCCTTTAAGAAGAGGACACAAAACTGTTCATGAAAAATGGGATATTAATACAGGTATTTTATCGGGAGATGCAATGCTTATACTCGCTTATCAACATTTCGAGAACTACAACCCAGTTGTTTTTCAAAAACTAGCACAGTTATTTAGTAAAACTGCTCTTGAGGTTTGTGACGGTCAACAGCTAGATGTTGATTTTGAAACAAGAAATGATGTTACTATCGAAGAGTACATTAAAATGATTACCCTAAAAACATCTGTTTTAGTTGCCGCTGCTTTAAAAATGGGTGCCATTGTTGCCGAAGTTAACGATGACCAAGCACAACATTTATATAATTACGGATTAAATTTAGGAATTGCCTTTCAATTACAGGATGATTATTTAGATACCTACGGTAACCCTGAAACTTTTGGGAAACAAGTTGGTGGTGACATCATCGAAAACAAGAAAACTTTTCTTTATTTAAAAGCTTTAGAAGTCGCAAATGACGACGATAAGGAGAAATTAAGTATTCTTTACAACGAAAAACAAGAAAATATTTCAACCAAAATAAGTACTGTTTCTGCTATATTTTCGAAAAATGACATCCCTAAATTTACACACGAACTTATTGAGTACTACACTAATAAGTCTTTCGAGAGTTTAGCATACCTAAACATTTCTAACGAAGCCAAAGAGGGCTTACGTTTGTTCGGTGAAAATTTAATGAGCAGAAAAGTGTAAAAAAAGTTTTTTTATTTAAAAAAGTTACTATTTTTGCAGTCCTAATTTAACCGGTCTTATAGCTCAGTTGGTTAGAGCACCTGACTCATAATCAGGTGGTCCCAGGTTCGAGTCCTGGTGGGACCACGTTTAAATTCAACCACTTACAGAAATGTAAGTGGTTTTTTTTATTTTAATTGGGTTAATCTTGCTACATATTTACCAATCACATCAAATTCTAAATTAATTTTACTACCTACTTTAAAGTTCTTAAAAGTAGTATGCGCTAAGGTATATGGTATAATAGCTACACTAAACTCATCCTTTTTAGAGTTAACAACCGTTAAACTTACTCCATTCACCGTAATAGACCCTTTTTCTATAGTTACATTATCTCCTTCAAAATCATAAGAAAAAGTAAAAACCGTACTTCCGTCCTGATCCTTAACCTCCTTACAAACTCCCGTTCTATCAACATGTCCTTGTACAATATGACCATCTAAACGAGCGCCTAACTTCATTGCTCTTTCTAAATTTACTTCATCTCCTTCTTTTAAATCACCAATATTGGTTTTATCTAGTGTTTCCTTAATAGCCGTAACAGTATATTCATCATTAAAAATACCAACCACAGTTAAGCAAACACCGTTGTGAGCTACACTCTGATCGATCTTTAACTCATTTGTAATATTACTTAAAACAGTAATGTGTAAATTCTCTTTATCTTGCTCTAATCTCTTAACAATTCCAAGAGTTTCAATTATTCCCGTAAACATTCTCCTAAATTTTAGTTACTTTTGTTAACATCAAAAATACAACTTTTACGTACGAAAGTAACTATGGATACTACAAACAAAATTATTGTTGGAATTTCAGTTGGAGATATAAACGGAATTGGGATTGAAATTATTTTAAAGACTTTTGAAGACAAACGTATGCTTGAGTTTTGCACTCCTGTTTTATTTGCTTCAACTAGGCTGATTTCTTATCACAAGAAAAACTTAAAGCTAAACACTAATATTTATGGTATTAATTCTATTGATAAAATTTCGCACGATAAAATCAACTTAATGAATTCATGGACTGATGAAGTTAAGATTGAAATAGGAAAAACTACTGAAACAGGTGGTAAATTCGCCTACAAGTCACTTGAATCAGCTACAAATGCTTTAAAAAGTAACCATATTGATGTTTTACTTACCGCACCAATAAGTAAAGAAAATATTCAATCTGAAGACTTTAACTTTCCAGGGCACACAGAGTATTTAGAAGAAAACTTAGAAGGTAAAAGTTTAATGGTTTTAATGACTGATGAATTACGAATCGGTTTAATTACGGGTCATATTCCTATTTCTGAAGTAGCAGCAACAATTACTCCTGAATTAATTAAGGAAAAAGTTGAAATCATGCATACTTCTTTAAAACAAGATTTTAGCATTAATAAACCAAAAATTGCCATATTAGGATTAAATCCTCACTGTGGTGATAACGGAATTATAGGAAAAGAAGATGATGAAATTACCCGCCCTGTAATTGCAGAAATTAAAGAGTCTGGGAAATTAGTTTTTGGCCCTTATGCTGCTGACGGGTTTTTCGGTTCCGAAACCTATAAGCAATTCGATGGTGTTTTAGCAATGTATCACGATCAAGGACTTGCTCCTTTTAAAGCACTTTCTTTTGGTAACGGTGTAAATTTTACAGCCGGCCTAAACAAAGTAAGAACCTCTCCTGATCACGGAACTGGTTTTGATATTGCAGGTAAAAACATAGCAAATTCATCATCATTTAAAGAAGCTTTATTTACCTCATTACAAATATTTAAGAATAGAAAACAGCATGCAGAACTAACAAAAAATACTTTAAAAGTTAAATAGTATTTTTTTTTAGGTAAAATATAAAAATATAAACATTTTTTATATCTTTGCACGCTCAAATTGATCTTACAGATGAAAGACATAAAAGAATTCAATATACCTTTTGTAGGTTTAAAAGAAGGAAGTCATTTATTTCAGTATCAAATTGGAGAAAAGTTCTTTGAAGCATTTCAGTTTGATGAATTTAACGACGCAAACCTAACCGCAGATATTAATTTTGTAAAAAAAAGCACATTATTTGAGCTTACTTTTACAATAAAAGGTACCGTAAACGTACCTTGTGATAGCACCGGGGAACCATTCGATTTAAAAATTGATGGTGTTTTAGATTTAATAGTTAAATTTGGACCTGAATATAACGACGAACATGATGAAATTTTAATACTTCCACACGAAGTATACGAAATGAACGTTGCTCAATATATATATGAGTTAATTGTTTTATCAGTTCCTAGTAAAAGAATTCATCCAGATGTTTTAAACGGCACGATGAAATCTGACGCTTTAGATAGATTAAACGAATTAAGAATAAACGAAGAAAAAACTGTTGAACAAACGTCAGCAGACCCAAGGTGGGATAAATTAAAGGATTTACTAACAGATAAATAAAACATAAAATGGCACATCCAAAGAGAAAAATATCGAAAACTAGAAGAGATAAAAGAAGAACTCACTATAAAGCTTCTGTACCTCAAATAGCTGTTGATCCTACAACTGGAGAAGCTCATTTATACCACAGAGCTCACTGGCATGAAGGAAAATTATACTACAGAGGTCAAGTAGTATTAGAAAATGCAGTTGCTGAGGCATAAACACTAGTTTTTACAACATAAAAAAACCCTCTTTTTGAGGGTTTTTTTATGTTTTTTTGTTAAAAAATAACTTTTTTGATGTTTTTTCTTTAAAAAGGTCAACTAATTTTCATTACTTTTGACAACTAGTTTTATTACAAAACAAACAATTATGACTAAAATAACTGCAGCGATTTCCGCAGTAGGAAAATTTGTTCCTGAGTATATTTTAACCAATAAGGAGCTCGCAACAATGGTAGACACTAATGATGAATGGATCACTAGTAGAACCGGTATCAAGGAGAGAAGAATCTTAAAAGGAGAGGGTAAAGGAACCTCTTTTATGGCTATTAAAGCTGCTAAAGATTTACTTAAAAAATCAAATATAGATCCTAAAGATATTGACTTGGTAATTGTTGCCACAGCAACTCCAGATATGCTTGTTGCATCTACTGCTGCATATACCGCTTCTCAAATCGGAGCTACAAATGCATTTTCTTACGACTTACAAGCTGCATGTTCTAGTTTTTTATTCGGAATGTCTACAGCTGCTAAGTATATAGAAAGTGGTCGCTATAAGAAAGTATTGTTAATAGGAGCAGATAAAATGTCTTCAATTATTGACTATACAGACAGAGCTACATGTATCATTTTTGGTGATGGGGCTGGTGCTGTATTATTTGAACCAAACACTGATGGACTTGGTTTACAAGACGAATATTTAAGAAGTGACGGGATTGGTAGAGAATTTCTTAAAATTGAAGCTGGTGGTTCTATTTTACCAACTTCAGAGCAAACACTTAAAAATGGTCAGCACTTTGTGCATCAAGAAGGAAAAACCGTATTTAAATACGCTGTTTCTAATATGGCTGATGTTTCTGAAAAAATACTACAACGAAACAATCTCTCTAAAGATGATATTGATTGGTTAGTTCCACATCAAGCGAATAACAGAATTATTGAAGCTACAGCAAATAGAGTTGGGTTAGAGTCAGAAAAAGTAATGGTAAACATCCATAAGTATGGGAATACCACTTCTGCTACTTTACCTTTATTAATTGCAGATTATGAAAAGGATCTAAAAAAAGGAAATAATTTAATTTTTGCAGCATTTGGTGGAGGCTTCACATGGGGAGCTATCTATTTAAAATGGGCATACAATTCATAAAAAAACCAAACAACTAAAATTAGGAATATGGATATTAAAGAAATTCAAAGTCTTATAAAATTTGTAGCAAAATCAGGTGCAAGTGAAGTAAAGTTAGAAATGGAAGATATCAAAATCACCATTAAAACTGGAAGCGAAACTCCTGAAACTACATTTATTCAAGCAGCAAACCCAATGGGTGTAGCTCCTCAAATGATGGCACAAGCTCCTGTTGCTCAACCAGCAGCACAAGCAGCACCATCTAATGAAGCTTCGAATACAGAAGAAGATTCTAAATATATTACAATTAAGTCTCCAATAATCGGAACTTTTTACAGAAAGCCTTCTCCTGACAAACCAAACTTTGCAGAAGTAGGTACAGAAGTAAAAGTAGGTGATACAGTTTGTATTATTGAAGCAATGAAATTATTTAACGAAATTGAATCTGAAATTTCAGGTAAAGTAGTTAAAGTATTAGTAGATGATTCTTCTCCGGTAGAATTTGATCAACCTTTATTTTTAGTAGATCCATCTTAAGTAACATATAACTCCAAATAAAAGTATATACTTCTTTATTTGGAGTTTTAAAATTTTTAGAACGTATGTTTAAAAAGATATTAATTGCCAATAGAGGTGAAATTGCGCTACGCGTAATTAGAACCTGTAAAGAAATGGGAATCAAAACAGTAGCTGTATACTCTAAAGCAGATACTGAAAGCTTACACGTAAGATTTGCTGATGAAGCAGTTTGTATTGGACCGGCTGCAAGTAGTGAATCTTATTTAAAAATGGATCGTATTATTGCTGCTGCAGAAATTACAAATGCAGATGCAATTCATCCTGGTTATGGTTTCTTATCAGAGAATGCTAAATTCTCTAAATTATGTCAAGAACACGACATAAAATTTATTGGAGCGTCACCTGATATGATTGACCGTATGGGAGATAAAGCAAATGCTAAATCTACCATGATTTCTGCTGGTGTACCTTGTGTACCAGGTAGTGAAGGGGTTATCGAAACTTTTGAAGATTGTGAAAAAACAGCTATAGAAACTGGTTATCCTGTTATGTTAAAAGCATCTGCAGGTGGTGGTGGAAAAGGAATGCGTGCTGTATGGAAAGCAGAAGATTTAAAAGACGCGTGGGATTCTGCTCGTCAAGAATCTAAAGCTGCCTTTGGTAATGATGATATGTATATGGAGAAGCTAATTGAAGAGCCTCGTCATATCGAAATTCAAATTATTGGAGATTCTTACGGTAAAGCATGTCATTTATCAGAAAGAGATTGTTCAGTTCAACGTCGTCACCAAAAATTAACAGAAGAAACACCTTCTCCGTTTATGACGGATGAATTACGTACTAGAATGGGAGATGCTGCTGTAAAAGCTGCTGAATTTATTAAGTATGAAGGAGCAGGAACTGTTGAGTTTTTAGTAGATAAACACCGTAATTTCTTCTTTATGGAGATGAATACGCGTATTCAGGTTGAACACCCTATTACTGAAGAAGTAGTGGATTACGATTTAATTCGTGAACAAATTTTAGTAGCAGCAGGTGTACCTATTTCAGGTAAAAATTATTTACCTCAATTACACTCTATCGAATGTAGAATTAACGCTGAAGACCCTTATAATGGCTTTAGACCTTCACCAGGTAAAATTACATCTTACCACGCACCAGGAGGTCACGGAGTTCGTATAGATACACATGTGTATGCAGGTTATATGATTCCTCCTAATTACGATTCTATGATTTCTAAGCTAATTGTTACTGCACAAACTCGAGAAGAAGCAATTAACAAGATGAAACGTGCATTAGATGAATATATTATTGAAGGAATTAAAACAACAATTCCTTTTCATAGACAATTAATGGATCACCCTGATTATATTGCTGGTAACTATACCACGAAATTCATGGAAGATTTTGAAATGAAATAATATTGAATTAAAAAACCTAATATGTTTTAAAGCATATTAGGTTTTTTTATTTCTAACAATATTAGTAGTATAATTAGTTACTTTTCGAAACTTGATTTTTCTGGTAATATACTATCAAATGCATCACTTATATCTTGCATAACTTTATTATAGTTTCTAATATGTATGTTATCGTTTAAGCAAACTAGTTTATACGACTGTTCTCTTACAGCTTTTATTGCTTTCTTTGACTTGATTAACAATGGAAACATTTTAGTGTCTTGATAGGTGTTGTAAGGCACAAAATTAGAACTGCATATTTGCCATGTTTTAAATAATTCAGGAGTATAATCATCATTACTTCTAAACCTGTGCTTAGACATTTCTGTAAGCTCTTCATTGCAATGCTTCCAAACATCTACAAAAGTAGATTTTAAAAAAGGTTGCGCGTTGTGAGGCGTGCGAAGTGTTATAAATTCATTATAATATTTTAATAATTTGGTTAACCTTCCTCTTTTACCGTAAGAGGGATGATACCATTTATCATGATCTCTTTTAAAAACTTCCTTCTTATCAAAATGCTTGTTAATAAGCCGGATATTATTTTTAAGCATTTTTTCGAATTGAGAAATACCTGTGTTTTTCCTAAAAGTAGCTATATCTTTAGGTAATCCGTTTTCAAAAAATCTATTTTCAGAAACATTATTTATAATGAAAAAATCATCATTAAAATACACAAATTTCTCAGACAAGTCTGGTATTTTGTGCATATATATCTCTATTAAATTAGAGTTGAAAACAGGCAAAAATTCGCTTGGAATATAATCTGAATGATTTACTAGATTTATTTTCGGATGATTTTCATCAAGCCAATCTGGTTTTTGACCACTTGTAACAAAATGAATTTTTCGAACCCAAGGAGCGAATTTTTCAATACCCCGAAACCAATATTTTAAGAACCCATGATCACGAAAACGCGCCTCTGAAAGTTCATTTACAGAATTGTCTATTTTGTTAGAATACTTTGAAAACTCTTTAATCCATTTAGGATCATCCATATCAACCCAAGTAACAACAAAATCTATTCCCATCTCTTATATATAAAATTAAACGAATCTTTTTAAGCTTCAAAAGTAAGTTATTTTCAATATAAATATAGTGAAATTACTTAAGAATTAAAGGATATCTATTAATTCAATATCATTAGAATATGGTGAAAAATTAGATTCTGAATAAATATATATAACCTACTGATTTACTAGATTTAGGTAGTGTTACAATTGTTACAAATAATGAGGAATTTTCGAGTACTTTTACCATACTTAAAAACAACCGTATTTTAAGGACTAAATTAGGAAGCACAAACCAAAAATATATAGCAAAAAACGTTGGTGCAACTAAAATTATAATAGATTATATAAAAAAAACTTTATAATGGATATCATATTACAACCTTGGCCTTGGTACATATCTGGCCCATTGATTGCCTTTGTACTTTTCTTGTTTTTTTACTACGGAAAAAACTTTGGTGTATCTACAAACCTAGAAACAATGTGTACTATTGCAGGTGCCGGTAAAGTTTCTGATTATTTTAAAAAAGATTGGAAAGAACGCGATTGGGCGCTTGTATTCTTAGCGGGATTAATTATCGGTGGGTTTATAACCATTAATTATTTATCAGCAACAAACACTATTGATTTAAACCCTAAAACTGTACAAGAACTAGCTGAGTTAGGTTTTGCCAATGCAGGTAATTCTTTCGTGCCAAATGAAATTTTCAGCTTAGAAAACATGCTTACTCTTAAAGGGTTTTCTATTTTACTAATTGCAGGAATTTTTATTGGTTTCGGAACCAGATACGCAGGCGGATGTACTTCTGGACACGCAATTACTGGTTTAAGTAGTTTACAATTACCATCATTAATTGCGGTAATTGGCTTTTTTATAGGTGGTTTAGTAATGACTTGGATAATATTTCCTTTAATTTTCGGATAAGATGAAAAATATAAAATTTTTAGTATTAGGTATTTTCTTCGGAATTATCATGACAAAATCTGAAGCTATTTCGTGGTATAGAATATACGAAATGTTTAAATTTCAATCGTTTCACATGTATGGTATTATAGGATCGGCGGTAGTAATTTCTATGGTATTAATGCATTTCTTTAAAAACGGAAAAATTAAAGATTACTTAGGAAATCAAATAAACATTAAAGAAAAGAAAAAAGGCTTTATAAGAACACTTGTTGGTGGAACCATTTTCGGATTAGGATGGGCTCTTGCAGGTGCATGCCCCGCACCTATTTTTGTTTTAATTGGCCATGGTATATTACCAATAATTATTGTTTTACTTGGCGCTATGTTAGGTGCTTTTATTTACGGATTATTAAGTAAAAAATTACCTAATTAATCCTGCAATAAAATAGTTTCTAATAAGTTTGAATTCGTATTATCAACCACTTTCCAATTATAAATTTTAGAGAGTTGGTATATTTTAGATAGCTCTTCAAATAGACGTTTCTTAGCGTCTTTTTGAAGGTCTGAAACAGTGATAGTCGCTTTTATCTTTTCGATAGCTCTACCATTAAGCATATTTAATTCTGATCTCGAAAAGGTATTGAATTGACTTTGTTGTAAATCGAAATATTTAATATCTGGCGAAATTAAAACTTCTTCTTTAGGAATTTTATTAATAATTATTTGTTTACCTATACTGTCTATTTGTATTTCTAATTTAGATAAATCATAACCAACCTCAACCTTGGCACTAACCGATAGTATCGCTTTTTTTTCGAAAGAAAGGTAATTGTATAAATACTTCTTGGTGTCAGAGAAACTATACATTTCAGAAAAAACACCTTCCGAAACTACTAATTTACTTAAATTTTGTATGCCACTTAAAACTACTTTTATTTCTTCTTTTTGATGCTTCTCTTCTATCTTTTCATACCATAACTTGGCAATCAAAAAACCCAATAAAAAAATAGCAATATATTTAAGAAGACGCATAATTTTCTTTTTTCATAAATATAGAAAAAAGAATATTAAACGAAAGATTTGTAGCGTTTTAATTTAGGCTGTAGTTTCTTCCTCTTTCGGAAAAGCCTCTTTATTAAATATAAACAACAGCACAACGCCAATAGTTATCCAAGAATCGGCACCGTTAAAAATTGCATTAAAGAAAGTAAAACTTTCTCCTTCATACATCGGAAAATATAGCATATCTACTACTTTCCCATAAAACAAATCGCCGTAAGGTTTGTCTGAAAACAATGTTGCTACATTATGATACGAACTATCAAAAATTACTCCGTAAAAAACTGAATCTATAATATTACCTATTGCACCTGCTAAAACCAAACCAATAGCGATAACAACACCTGTATGAGCCTGCCTTTTAATAGTTTGCCATAACCAGTAGATAATACCAGAAACTGCAACAACTCTAAACAATGTTAAAAATAATTTACCCGCTCTACCGCCAAATTCAAAACCCCAAGCCATACCATTATTTTCAGTAAAATGGATTTTAAACCAATCACCAAAAACAAGCACCTCTTCTCCTAATTGAAAATGAGTTTTAACATATATTTTACTAATTTGATCAATTAAAATTGCCAAAACTACAGTAAGTATTGCGATATTTTTTTTAGACATTTTATAAATTTAACAGCAGCTAAAATAAGAAAAGTATTCGTTTTTATTCTGTTATTAAGATAACATTAGCGTTAATAGAACGTACATTGAATTTACGAATAGCTTTTGGATTACTTTTAGAATAAAATTGCTTGTTATAGTTATTTTTATTTACATGAATTTCTCCATTATTCGTTTCTATATTTATAGCAGTGGCTTTTTTTATCCTACCGTAAACGTTACCTGAAAACAATTTAACAGCAGTATTTCCCTTTATTTCGTTTAGCTTCACGTTTCCGTTGTCTATGTAAATTTTTAAATCCCCTTTATAATCCTTAGAAGTAATATCAATTGTTTTTCCGTAGATATTTACGGTTTTATGATTCGGAATTTTAATTATAGTAGTAGCTCTTTGCAGTCGTTGCGTAATATACTTTCTAAAAACAGGTTCCTTAAATATATTAAAATTAAGCTTAAAACTTACTTTTAAAACGCCACTTTGTTCGTTTATAAAAATGGTATGCGTATTCGGGTTTTCATCTAACAAAACAACTTCTATCTGATTGCTTAATGAATTCTCTATAGTTACATCATCCAGTCCATCCGTAATTATTTCTATTTCTTCTGATTGAAAAGTGCTTTTTTTAAGTAATTTTTCTTGTGCGAAGAAAGTTAAATTGGCGAACAAGAAAATAATTACACAAAAAGGTCTAAAGCAAAAGAAACCTCTAAAAAGAGGTTTCCTATTATTGTTATAATTATACAAAACGTTATTGTTTACGTTTCGCCTCAATACTTAATGTAGCATGAGGAACTAATTTTAAACGTTCTTTCTGAATTAATTTACCCGTAACTCTACAAATTCCGTATGTTTTATTTTCGATACGAACTAGTGCGTTTTTTAAATCTCGTATAAATTTCTCTTGACGAATAGCTAATTGCGTATTTGCTTCTTTTGCCATCGTATCTGAACCGTCATCAAACGATTTAAATGATGGTGAAGTATCATCCGTACCGTTATCTGAACCATTTTTGTAAGAAGATTGAATTAATTTTAAATCCTCTTCGGAATGTTGTATTTTCTTTAAAATGATTTCTTTAAACTCCTGTAAATCACTATCCGAAAATTTCATTTTAACCTCGTCCATAATGTTATGCTTTTTCTATTAACATTTTACTTTTTATGGTATCAAACTCAATTTCTATACCATCTTTTAAGTCATCAACAAATAATAACTCATTTGTTAATGTTTCTGCTTTTATATAATTTTCATTTGCAGTTACAGATTCTTGTAAATCATTAGAATTTAAAATGGTTAATTTTATTTTATCTGTTACTTCTAAACCGGTTTCTTTACGTGCATTCTGAATTCTATTTATCAATTCTCTAGCAACACCTTCTTTACGTAAATCTTCGTTTATTGTAACATCTAAAGCAACGGTTAAACCCTCTGCGTTTGCCACTAACCAACCTTCAATGTCTTTCGATAAAATCTCTACATCTGCGGTTTCTAAATTAATCATTTTATCATTAATCTCAACAGAAATAGTTCCTTCTTTTTCTATTTTAATGATATCTTCTTGCGTGAATTTCTGTATTTCACTAGCAATCAACTTCATATCTTTACCAAACTTTGGCCCTAAAGCTTTAAAATTTGGTTTTATTTGTTTTACTAAAATACCTGAAGCATCATCTAACAACTCTATTTCTTTAACATTTACTTCTGATTTTATTAAATCAGCAACTGCTAAAATTTCTTCTTTTTGAGTCGCATCTAAAACCGGAATCATGATTTTTTGTAATGGCTGACGTACTTTTATCTTTTCTTTAGCTCTTAACGATAAAACTAATGAAGATATTGTTTGCGCATTTTCCATTTTACGCTCTAAAGACTTATCAATTAAATTAGCATCGTATTTTGGAAATTCTGCTAAGTGCACACTTTCAAATCCTTCGATATTCGTTGTGCTAATTAAATCTTTATATAACTTATCCATAAAAAATGGTGCTACTGGCGATGCTAATTTAGCAACCGTTAACATACAAGTATATAAGGTTTGATATGCTGATATCTTATCTTGTGCATATTCTCCTTTCCAAAAACGTCTTCTACACAAACGCACATACCAGTTACTTAAATGGTCTTGCACAAAATCAGAGATTGCTCTCGTTGCTTTTGTTGGTTCATATTCTGCATAAAAAACATCTACTTTTTGAACCAATGTATTTAATTCTGATAAAATCCAACGATCAATTTCTGGTCTTTCGGTTAAAGGAACCTCAGCTTCGCTATAATTGAAATTATCTAAGTTTGCGTATAAGCTAAAGAATGAATAAGTGTTGTAAAGTGTTCCGAAAAACTTTCTACTAACCTCTGTTATTCCGTCTAAATCGAACTTTAAATTATCCCAAGGATTTGCATTCGATATCATGTACCAACGGGTAGCATCGGGACCATACTTATCTAACGTAGTAAACGGATCTACTCCATTTCCTAAACGCTTCGACATTTTTTGTCCGTTTTTATCTAACACCAATCCGTTAGAAACAACGTTTTTATAGGCTTTATCATCAAAAACCATGGTTGCAATAGCATGTAAAGTATAAAACCAACCACGAGTTTGATCTACACCTTCGGCAATAAAATCGGCTGTTTTCCAACCTTCTTCTACTAATTCTTTATTTTCAAACGGATAATGCCATTGTGCATATGGCATAGAACCCGAATCGAACCAAACATCAATTAAATCTGCTTCACGTTTCATTGGTTCTCCTGATGCTGATACTAATGTAATTTTATCAACTACATTTTTATGTAAATCAACCGTATCGTAATTTTCGTCTGACATATCTCCTGATACGAAATCAGCAAAAATATCTTCAGCCATTACACCAGCTTTTACAGCTAATGCCATTTCTTCTTTTAACTCAGCTACAGAACCCATTACTTTGATTTCCTTACCATCTTCGGTTCTCCAAACTGGTAATGGAATTCCCCAAAAACGAGAACGAGATAAGTTCCAATCATTGGCATTTTTTAACCAATTTCCAAAACGACCCGTACCTGTTGATTCAGGTTTCCAATTAATTTCTTCGTTTAAAGAGTGCATACGTTCTTTAACGTCTGTTACTTTTATAAACCAAGAATCTAATGGGTAATATAAAATAGGCTTATCTGTTCTCCAACAATGCGGATAACTGTGCACATATTTCTCTACCTTAAAGGCTTTATTTTCTTCTTTTAATTTAATAGCAATCTGAACATCTGCTGATCTTTCTGGCGCTTCACCATCAGCATAATATTCATTCTTTACATACATTCCTGCAAACTCACCCATTTCTTTGGTGAATTTACCTTGTAAATCTACTAAAGGTACTAAATTATCATTTTCGTCTTTTACCAACATTGGTGGTATACCTGCATCTTTACAAACCAACGCATCATCTGCTCCGAAAGTTGGTGCTGTGTGTACAATTCCTGTTCCGTCTTCCGTAGTAACAAAATCTCCAGGAATTACTCTAAAAGCTTCTTCTGGGTTTTCGTATGGTAATGCGTACGGTAATAATTGCTCGTATTTAACACCTACTAAATCGGCACCTTTACATTCGGCAACTACCAAATAAGGAATTTGCTTGTCATCTGCTTTATAAGAAGCTAAATCAGCTTCATTTTCAACCGCTTTAAACTTTTTTCCTGCAAACTGTTTACCCACTAAAGCTTTTCCTAAAAGAACTTGTGTAGGTTCGAACGTATATTGATTGAATGTTTTTACCAACACATACTCAATTTTTGGTCCTACTGTTAAAGCTGTATTACTTGGTAGCGTCCAAGGAGTTGTTGTCCATGCTAAAATATGAACATCACTTCCGTTTTGTAAAACATTTGGTAAGGTTTTAGTAATTGCTTTAAATTGTGCAACTACCGTTGTATCTGTAACATCTTGATATGCTCCTGGCTGATTTACTTCGTGAGAACTTAAACCAGTACCTGCTTTTGGTGAATAAGGCTGAACTGTATATCCCTTATACATCAAATCTTTGTTATAGATTTGTTTTAACAACCACCAAACAGTTTCCATATATTTTGGTTTATAAGTAACATACGGATCTTCCATATCTACCCAATACCCCATTTTTTCGGTAAGTGTATTCCAAATATCAGTGTACTTCATTACTGCTTTTTTACAAGCAATATTGTATTCTTCTATCGTAATCTTCGTTCCGATATCTTCTTTGGTAATTCCTAATTCTTTTTCTACCCCTAACTCAACAGGTAAACCATGGGTATCCCAACCTGCTTTACGCTTTACTTGAAATCCTTTTAAGGTTTTGTAACGGCAAAAAATATCTTTAATCGTACGTCCCATTGCGTGGTGAATACCCGGTAAACCATTTGCTGAAGGTGGCCCTTCGAAAAAGATAAACGGTTTGTTATCATCACGGGTAGTTATACTTTTTTCAAAAATGTTGTTTTCTTTCCAATAATTAAGGATTTCATCAGCAACATTTGGCAAGTTAAGCCCTTTGTATTCAGTAAACTTCGTACTCATTTTGTAATTGTATTAATTGAATTCGCGAAATTACGTATTTTCTTGTAATTGTAGTAGTTGACACTTAAAAAAAGCCTATTAATATAGGGTTTAAAATTTAGCGCAATCCTTTTAAGAAATTCCTCTTTCATTTTTAATTTGTTCGTAGGCTGCCTGAATTTTTTGAAATTTTTCATTTGCCCCTTCTTTATGTTCTTCTCCTAAGCCTTCTAACTTATCTGGATGGTATTTTTTAGCCATTTTTCTATAAGCCTTTTTCAACTCATCATTAGTCGCTTCTTTAGTTATTTCTAAAATCTTGTAAGCACCATCTGTTTCATCATAAAACATTGCTTTTATTGATGAATAATCATGATCGTTAATATACAAATAACTTCCTATCTTTCTTATTTCTTCTTCTTCGGATGCTGTTACTTGTCCGTCTGCTTTAGCAATTCCGAATAAAAAGTGCAATAATTGTAAACGTGAAGAATGCGACATGTGTTGACGGATTTGGATACACACCTGACGCGTTGATATTTTCTTTTTAATAATTCCGTTAAACAATTTAAACGCATGATTTGCACGTTCTTTTCCGTACATTTTTACGAAATGCATGCGCACATAATCTAACTCTCGCTTATCAACTTTACCATCTGCTTTAATAACAACAGATGCTAAAATTAGCAATGTAATTTCAAAATCACCAGACGTCGCTCTTCCTCTTTGTTGTGGTTTCGACCGCCTTTGATACTCTTGCTGCTCTTGCATAAAATCTTCAACAGATACACCATCAATAAAACTACCTACAGCAAATCCTATAATCGCTCCTATCGGACCACCCATTGTAAATCCTGCTCCGGCTCCAAGCCACTTTGCAAACTTTCCCATTCTTAAATTTTAAAGGTGTAAATATACTATTAACTACTTACAAAAAAGCCGATTTGTTTAGGCTTGACTCTTGCTTTTAAATAAAGTATCTTTGCCTAAATTATTTAATAAAAAATTATGTACCCAGAAGAATTAGTAAAACCGATGCGTGACCAATTAATCGATGCTGGTTTTGACGCTTTATATACTGCCAAAGATGTTGATACAGCTTTAGCAAAAAAAGGAACAACTTTAGTAATGGTTAACTCTGTTTGTGGTTGTGCAGCAGGTACTGCAAGACCAGGAGCAATTGCTTCTTTAGGAGCTGATAAAACTCCTACAAACTTAACAACTGTTTTTGCAGGTGTAGAAAAAGAATCTACTGCTAGAGCAAGAGAACTTATGGTTCCTTTTCCTCCGTCATCTCCTGCAATTGCCTTGTTTAAAGATGGTAACTTAGTACACATGTTAGAGCGTCACCATATCGAAGGACACTCAGCACAAGCTATTGCTCAGAACTTAGCAGGTGCTTATGATGAATTTTGTGAATAATAATTCACACTAGAGTCAATAAAAAAATCCAGTAAATTTGCTGGATTTTTTTGTTATACTTTTTTTATTACACTGGTAACAATACCCCAAATAACAAAATTATTCTCTGCTGTTATTTTGATTATCGGATAATTCGGATTTTCGGGTTGCAACCAAACCTCATCTTTTTCTACTCTTAATCGCTTTACTGTAAACTCGCCATCTAAAAAGCAGACTGCTATTTTATTATTTTCTGGCGCTATACTTCTATCAATTACCAATAAATCATTATCATCTAATCCGGCACCAATCATAGATTGACCACTAACTTTTGCAAAAAAAGTAGCTTCTTTATTTCGTATCAATTCTTCATCTAACGAAATACGCGTTTCTCTAAAATCATCCGCAGGAGAAGGAAATCCAGCAGAAATACCAATATCCTTAAAAATTGTACCTGCTGTTTTACCCATTTCTTTAGGTGAAAAAAAAGTTAATGTCTCTGATGTGTTCATAAATTTATTTTACCGTAATAATATCGTTAATATTTGTGGTGTATTTTGGCGACAATCGCTCTTGGCGCATTTTCCAAGTTCGTTGTAAATCTTGATTTGCTAATTTAACCTTATCTGACTTAAAAGTCTGATTTATTTTATCAATCGCTTGCATTAGTGGTTTATGCTTCGGATTTTCAGTTTCAAACATATTTATTTGATAATTATCCGACGGTACCAATCCTGTTACAATAACTCCTGCTCGCTTATACTTTACGCCTTTTTTAAAAATAGTTTTTACGGCTTCTACCGCACTTTTACTGATAGTTAAAGTGGAATCTGTTGGATATGAAAAAACAACCGTTCTACTTGCACGATGTTGTTCGCTATCTTTTTTATGACGATCGCTGTGCAACACAACCATAACCATGTGGCAACTTGAATTTTGTTTTCGTAATTTCTCGGCACAACTTGTTGCAAACGTAGAAATTCGTTCTTTTATATTATCAATATCAGAAAAAGTATACTCGAAACTTCGGGTGGTCGCAATTGCTTTTTTGGTAACTGGCTCGTCTAACAATATCTTAGAATCTCCTTCTAAGTCTTTTTTCAATTTCCAAACCGTAACAGATAAGTTTTTACGCACCCAGTTATCATCTAATTGTGTAAAATCATAGGCTTTTATACAACCTTTTGCTTGTAGTTTTTTTGCTAAGCGACTTCCTATTCCCCAAACATTTTCTATCAATGTCCACTTTAACGCTTTTTTTCTTTTTTCATCAGAATCTATTACATACACTCCTTTTGTTTCCTTCGGATATTTACGCGCAATCTTATTCGCTATTTTAGTTAAAGCTTTCGTTGGTGCGATACCTACGCAAGTCGGAATACCCGTCCATTGTAAAACTCTACTTCTAATTTGCGTTCCGTATTCTTGTAGATTATAATTCTCAAAACCTTTAAACTGCAAAAAAGCTTCATCGATAGAATATACTTCGATATCTGGAGAAAATTGCTCGAGTATTTTCATAACTCGAGAACTCATATCGCCATATAACGGATAATTAGAAGATAATACGTTAATATTATTGTTCTTACAAAACTGATTCCATTTAAAAATTGGTGCACCAAACGGAAGTTGTAATTTTTTAGCTTCGTCGCTCATAGCAATTACACAACCATCGTTATTACTTAAAACAGCGACGGGTTTGTGTTGTAAACTCGGATTAAAAACCCGTTCACAAGAGGCATAAAAATTATTACAATCTACAAGTGCATACATGTTTGTAAAAGTAATACATCTGTGGTTTTAGTTTTCTACAAATTCTAAAATATCTGCTGGCTGACATTCTAAAGCTTTACAAATTGCTTCTAAAGTTGAAAACCGAATTGCCTTGGCTTTTCCTGATTTTAAGATGGATAAATTTGCCGTAGTTATCCCCACAATTTCTGCCAAATCTTTACTTTTCATCTTACGTTTAGCAAGCATTACATCTAAGTTTACAATTATTGGCATAGTTATATAGTTAAATCATTTTCTTGTTTCATGCTTTTAGATACTTTAAAAATTTCTGAAAGCACCACAAAAAACAACCCGAAGCAAATACATAAATAATGTGCGCTAATTCCGAAATCAAAACTTATTCTAGATTCAATAACTAGTTTTAACCCAACTTCACTTATAATCATTAATAAACCTGCTATCATTAAAATGTTTCCTGCTGATTTTAAGTTTGCAATTACTTTTTCTGTAAAAATTCGAGCACGAACAAATTCATTTAAAACCAATCTGAATTTATAAACTGTGTAATAAATCAACAGATAAGAAAGTAAAAAAATAGCAAGAAAAACTTTGTGTAGTATCGTTACACTTTCGGCGATATCTATCTTTAAAAAATCACTTGTAATATTTTCTGACAGTATAAAAACCGTTGGAATTCCTAAAATTAAAAAAGGAACTACGCAACTTGTGCTAATAAAAAGAAAGTCAACCAGACTTTTTAGTATTTGCAATTTTCTCATAATTTATATTGTTAAATCGTTTTCTGATTGAATTTCAATTCCTCTTTTCACAATTTGTGCAAAAATGAAAATGATTCCTGCTAAAAAGATAAAATCACTCGAAAATAAGTCCATCGTAAAATCATAGCGTTTTGCTAAAAACTGAACATGTGTATTGTGTATTATTGCTAAAATCCATAAGCCAAAAATGGTATAACTAATTCTGTTCATCAACATTAAAACCGCTACGTTAAAAGGGTTTTGTAAATTTAAACTACTCAATAATTTAATCACTAAAAACGCGATGTAAGCTTCGGTTGCAAACAACAATACTTTATAACTTACAATAAGCGTGTATTGCCAAAAACTATAATTGTAGTATTCGTTTAAGTTTAGTCCTTCAAATAAATTTCTTGACACCTCAGGAGTACCAATACTTAAAAAGTATAAAAACAGCATAGTTCCGGCTTTTATCAATAAGCCGATAAATACTGCCCAAGAAATAAATTTCATCGCTTTTAATAATTGATTTGTTTTCATTTTATATTTTTTGATTCTATATGCGTTTTAATAATTTAGGTTGCGTCAACCTGAACTTGTTTCAGGTTCACATTATAGTATTTTGTTTGTTATAAGAATGTGATTCTGAAATAAATTCAGAATGACGGATTAACATTTAGTCCTAAATTCATTTACACTGCAAATATAATAAAATTATCGAAAAACAATAATTTATTGTTTTTTACTGATAATTAAACTTTTCTTATTTTTGCTGTATGATTAAGAAATTAAAGATTGACGGAATTGATAAAATCATTATCAAACGATTGGTTGCAGATGCTCGTACGCCTATTTTAAGCATTGCTCGTGAAGTAGGAATTTCAGGAGCTGCAATTCATCAACGTTTACGAAAACTAGAAGCTTCCGATTTAATCGACGGTTATAAAATGGTGCTAAACCCTAAAGCTTTAGGTTATAACACAACTGCTTTTGTAGGTGTTTTTTTAGATTCATCTAGCATGTATTCATCAGCAATAAAACGTTTAAAAGAAATTCCTGAAATTGTTGAAAGCCACTATACAACTGGTAACTATGCTATTTTTATTAAAATACTATGTAAAAACAACGAAGATCTAATGCATTTGTTAAATAAAGATATTCAGAACATAAAAGGGGTTTCAAGAACAGAAACTTTTATATCTTTAGACCAACAAATAGACCGACAAATAAAAATTTAAAAACCCCGAATGAACGAATTTATTTTCTACTTTAAAATGGGCTTATTTCATGTACTTGATATTAGAGCTTACGATCATATTTTATTTTTAATAGTACTTGCCGTTGTATACTTATTTAAACAATGGACAAAAGTATTATGGCTTATCACATTATTTACCATTGGGCATTCTATAACCTTAGCTTTATCGGCTTACGGAATTTTAAATGTGAATAGTAATTTGGTGGAGTTTTTAATTCCGTTAACCATTTTTATTACTGGTTTAATGAATGTATTAACCGCTAAAAAAGCATCTGTAGGAAAAGAAAATCAGAATTTATTTTTTGCCCTTTTCTTCGGATTAATTCACGGGCTCGGTTTCTCGAATTACTTTAAAATAATGATAGGTAAAACTTCCGATAAACTTGTACCTTTATTAGAGTTCGCAATTGGTGTAGAAGCTGCACAGATTATTATCGTTTTAATCATTTTATTGATAGGAACCTTAGCGCAATCTATATTTGGTGTAAATCGTCGCGATTGGATTTTAATTATCTCATCAATCGTTATTGGTTTTGCTTTTCAAATGATGGTAAACCGCGTTTTTTGGTAAAAATTTAACCATACACCTTTTTTAATCTACCTATATTAGCACTTCACACAACTTTAACCTTGAGCAAAAAACAATTAAAATACGACAAAGCCTATTTAAAAATGGCGCAAGAATGGGGTAAATTATCGCATTGTAAACGTAAACAAGTAGGTGCCATAATTGTTAAAGATCGTATGATAATTTCTGACGGATACAACGGTACGCCATCAGGATTTGAAAATTATTGTGAAGACGAAGAAGGCTATACAAAATGGTATGTTTTACATGCCGAAGCCAATGCTATTTTAAAAGTTGCTGCCTCTACACAATCATGCAAAGGAGCTACTTTATACATTACACTTTCTCCTTGCCAACAATGCAGCAAATTAATACACCAAGCAGGCATAAAACGTGTTGTATATGCTGAAGCTTACAAAGATTCTTCTGGGGTCGATTTTTTAGAAAAAGCAGGTGTTGAATTAACCAATTTACCTTATGAACAAGAATAACCTCCCTATATATTTTTCAATCGCCGTAGTTTTCGGTATTCTTATCGGAACTTTTTTTAGTAATGGAAGCTCAACTAATTTTATCGGAAAAAGCTCATCCAGCGAAAAAAAGATAAAACGACTCATTGATTATATTCAAAGTGATTATGTTGATAATGTAAATACTGACGAGTTATTAGACGGAGCAATTACCGAAATGCTAGGCAAGTTAGATCCGCATTCAGTATATATTCCAAAAGAAAATCTACAACTAATTACCGAAAACATGCAAGGTAATTTTGTAGGAATCGGTGTACAATTTCGTGTAATTGGCGATACTATTACCGTTATTTCACCAATTAAAGGAGGACCAAGTATTAAAGAAGGTGTTAAAGCTGGTGACAGGATTTTAATGGCAAATAAAGATACTTTGTATGGTAAAAACCTACAAACTCCTCAAATAATGAAAGCCCTAAAAGGGAAACCAAACACAAAGGTAGACGTTCAGATTTATAGAAAAACAACTGATAGTATTTTTAATGTAACCATAAACAGAGGCAAAGTAAATATTAAAAGTGTTGATATTGCCTACATGCTAAACGACAGTATTGGCTACATAAAGTTAAACCGTTTTGCACGTAATTCTTACCGAGAATTTAAAACATCTTTAGATGCTCTTAAAGAAACCGGAATGACCGATTTAGTACTCGATCTTCGTGGAAATGGTGGTGGATTTATTGATATTGCTAATAGTATTGTTGATGAGTTTTTAGAGGATGATAAATTAATCGTTTTCACAAAAAATAATAAAGGAGACATTAATGAATCTTTTGCAACCGATAAAGGTGATTTTGAAAAAGGCGGTTTATATGTTTTAATTGATGAAAACTCTGCTTCGGCTTCAGAAATTGTTGCGGGTGCTTTACAAGACAACGATAAAGGAATTATCATCGGGCGTCGTTCTTTTGGTAAAGGATTAGTGCAACAAGAAATGGATTTAGGTGATGGTTCTGCTGTTCGTTTAACAACGGCTCGCTATTACACTCCAACTGGTAGATCTATTCAGAAACCATACACAAAAGAAGCACCTTCTTCTATTTATGCAAACGATTTAGAGAATAGGTATTCTAACGGTGAATTATTTAACAGAGATAGTATAAAAACTATTGATAGCTTAAAATTTACAACTCCGAAAGGTAAAATAGTATTTGGTGGAGGCGGAATAATTCCCGATCATTTTGTTGCTGTTGACACCTCTACTTATGTTCCTACCATATTTTTTAGACCTTTAAATAATTTTGCATTTACCTACGTAGATACAAATCGCAAAAAGCTAGAGAACACAACTGTTAGCGATTTTATTGATAATTTTGACACAAATAATGAAGTGTCTAATGAATTTTTAGCAAAACTTAAAAGCTATCGACTTTCTAAAAAAACAAAAAATCAACTTAAAAGAAACTTAAAAACATTAATTGCTCGCGAACTTTTTAGCGATGAAGGTTTATATAAGGTAAACGAAGCAGATGATAAAATGCTTCAAAAAGTATTTGAATTAGAGAAAGAGAACTAAACTTCTTTTTCTACTCTTTTATTTTGATAAACAGCTGTAATTGTTAAATTCTCAGGACAAGATTTTATTTGCACAAATTCATCTCCTATTTTCACAAAACCTGTTTGTAGTATTTTAAAATAAAGACCTGATAAATTTTGTTTCCAAAATTGTTTTACCATTTTCATATCATTAAATCGAACGCCTAATTTTAAACAAGGCAAGCGTGGTTTTGTTACCTCTAAAATAGTTTCACCAACCTTAAAGGTATCGCCTACATGAAGTTTCGATTCATCTAAATCATCAATCGTTAGGTTTTCGCCAAACATTCCTAATTGCCAATCTAAATTTGGGTGTATTGTTTTCCAATACTCATAATGTTTAAAAGAATATGCGTAGACCGCCTGATCGATTCCACCATGGTTTTCTCTATCGCATACAGTATCGCCAACAACGTCTTCTATATCTAAAAAAATAGGTGGAGTTACTGGGTATTTAAAAATCCCTGTAGTAATGATTTCTCCTTTCCAATTAACTTCCTTTTTATCGCCGATATTTGTAGATACAATTTTCATTTAATGTCATTTTTATTTAAAAAAAGCTTTTCTCCCCTCAAAACACTCATACCTTTTTATCACACGTTACGCCCCTATTTAAACCCACTAAAGAACTATGTTTCAAACAAATAACAATAACTAATTATATTTACATCAGTTAAGATATAATAAGGGGATTATTTTAACTGACTAATTAAGAATACACGTAGGGGTGACATTCTTAATAAAAACGTTCAAAAAAAGGAGCTTTAAGATATAATCCATAAAGGGGAGATTATATTTTACACCTCCTTTTTTTATTTCTCTACTATTATTTAAACAAAAAGGTTTATATCATTTCTATACACGCTTATACTTAAATAGTATTCATTTAAAGATTTACTTTACAAAAAAACTTAATAGAAGTATACTTTTGAAATAGTTAAAAACGGTAATTAACATAACTAATTTCGGGGGGAAATACATTGTGTTTTTTACTGCTTTCTTATCTAAAAATAGTATTATTCTTTATAAACTGATTCTTGAAGCGTTCACTAAATAATATTTTGTGATTATTTTGTAAAACCAATAAATTATCTTCAAAATAAATCTCTTTAATCTTTGCTTTGTTCACCAAATAGTTTCTGTGAGTTTGCGTAAAATTAGTATCACCAAGTAATTCTTTAATTTTGTTTAACGATAATTTTATTAGGTAATCATCTTCGTCACAAACTAATTTGCAGTACTTTTCTTTTACTTCTACATAAATAATAGATTGCGTATCAACCTTCATAATACTTCGTTTCTTTTTTACAAATAAAAAAGACGGACTTACAATTGCATTTTTTTCACTTAAGCTAATACTACTTGACTGTTCATGAAACTTCTCTAACGCTAGTTCTAATGAATATAATAATTCTAATTTATTGAAAGGTTTTAATAAATAAGTATATGGTTTTGTAAGCTTTGCTTCATCAAAAATCACTTTACTCTGCATACTTGTTAAGAATAAAAAAGGGGCTTCTATACCTTGCTTATTCAAGCGATGTCCTAACGAAATTCCTTCCGGTTTTCCGTCAATCATAATATCAAGAAGAATAACGTCAAAAAACCTGTTTTTTATTTCTTTTTCAGCTTCAGTAGCATTTTTAACATGAATAACTTCGTAATTATTATCTTCTAAAAAATCAATAATCTCTGTAGCCTCCTCATCTAAATCTTCTAAAAGTAGTAACCGTAAATTAGTCATCAGTTTTTATGTTTAAAGTATTCGCTTACGAAGATACTTATTCTGATGCTAAATTTTTACTAAAAATAATACTTCGTTCCGCTCACAATAACTAGCGTCAGCTCATTACGAGGAAGAATTACAAAGCAATCTTAATATTTAGAACTCCCAAAATACAGATTGCTTCGTGCCTCGCAATGACGGATGGTTCATCTTAAATGACGAAATAATTCAAAAAAGGTGTGAAAAAATACGAATGATTTTTTCACCACGTGTATTACAATAAAATTAAACTAAAGGCAACAATATAATCGCTGTGGTACTTGCTCCCTCTTTACTCTTAAAGAATAACGTTCCGTTATTTTTCTTAATTAGTGTTTGACATAAAAGCAAACCTAATCCGATTCCTTTAGAACGATCTATCTTATCGATAGATAAATCTTTTAACGCATTAATTTTTCGAAGTTTTTCTTCAGATATTCCAATACCTGAATCTTTAATTTCAATACATGCATGAGTTGCTGAATGTTTCTCCGTTTTCACAGAAATACCCCCAGAACCATCCATATATTTTATTGAATTGTCAATTAAATTCCGAATTACTATTTTCAATGATTCTTTGTCTGTCAAAACAACAATATCACTTTCTAAATTACTAGAAATTAAAATATCTTTCGCTTCTGCTAAATCTTCATAATCGAACAACACATGCTCTATAACAGGTTGTAACACATGTTCTTCTTCAGAGAAATTCAACATATTACTTTGTTCTAACGACCAATGCAATACATTATTTAATAGATGACTCGTACTTTCGGTAACTGCAATAGCCGATTTCGTAGCTTCCTTAATTGCAGGCAAATCGTTATTAACAATATGTTTCGCTAGTTTTTGATGCTGCCTTTTTATACTATTTATAGGCGAACGTAAATCGTGTGATACCACTGAAAATAAATAATTCTTAGTATTATTAGCTACATTTAAAGCCTCTTTCTGTTGGGTAATAAGCCTATTTTTACTTTGTAATTTCCTATAAAAAAAAGCCAACCCTCCCAAGAACACTAACAGGCCAGAAGCTCCTAAAAGCAACCCTTTTTGAACTACTTTCTGACGTTTTATTTGCTCATCTTGCACTGCTATTTCTTGTTGTTTTTGTGCAACTGCTATTTTTTTATCTTTCTCGGTAAGCTCCCAAATTCGATCTCTACTCCAAATAGAATCTTTCCATTTACCATATTCTATATAATAATCGACACTCTCTTTAAAGCGTTTTCTATTCTTTTCTACTACAGCCATATTCTTGGCTGCATATTGTTTTAATTCAATATTTGAAAAGGATTTTGCTAAACTATATGCCTCTTTAAATAAAGGAATAGCATCATCATCTAAATATTGATTGTAATATACATTTGCTAACTCGGTCTTAGCTCTCACTATAGCCAATGTATCAATAGCCGAGATTAATGAAATTTCTTTTTTAAAATATTCTTTAGCTTTTTTATATTTTTTTTTATGAATATAACATAAACCTAAATTATGATATGCAGCTATTTTTAAATCTAAAGTTTCATTTATAGAATTCTTATTCCATGTTTTATAATGAAATATCGCTTTATCGTATTCTTTTAAACTAAGGTAAATTCTTCCTAACTTTTGTTGTTTTAAATTTTCATATCTTTTATCAGAAACAAGCAACATATTCCCTAACGCCTTCTTATATAGTGACTTTTCTATTGCACTAACACCTTGTATATAATTTAAAATATTCTTTTCATCTTTTGAATGAAAACTCAAAAAAGCTTTGCTACTGTACGAATAACATGAGTCATATTTCTTTTCTCTATAATATTTATATGCTTTAACAAAAGCCTTATTTTCTGTTAAACTAGATATTTCCTTTCCTTTTTTATATAAGGCATCCAAATCGTTAGTTTTTATTTCTTGTGAAAAACTAACGATTCTTATTAAAAAAACAAAAAAGTAAAAATCTATTGACCTCCATTCGCTGGTATAGTTACAGTACCTCTATCAGTTTCTGGATCTTCATCTTCATCTCTTACTAAAATTGCATCCGCAGAAGTTCCATCATTAATTTGATAGGTAAACTGCACATAATATAAATCATATTCGGTAGTTTCTTCTGTGCAATTAAATTCTACACAAAAATCTCTACAATCTATAGTTCCAGTAGTCCCATCTTTCTTTAAGATAGATGTAGCTGTAATACCATAATAATTTAAATAAATGATATCCCCTTTTAATTGCAAACCATTTGTATTTGTTAATGGATTTAATGTATTACTTGGTAAGTAAGCTAATATTGTCATCATGTATGGTGTATCGTTACCACCTTCAACATCTGAAATATTTACTAATGGTCCTGATGGCTTATTTGCAGCAGGAATATTCGTATCAAATTCTAAAAATTGAACTAAGTTTAATGTTACCCCGTTAGTTGTTGTACTCATTTTATTTTTTGTTTGGTTAGGGTTTAAATCTACAACAAAAAATAATAGAATAAAGTTTTCTTTATTCTATTTAATAAAAATACAAACGTCATTACGAGGAAGAATGACGAAGTAATCTCTTTGCAGAGCAGAAATAACATTAGGCAAATTACTTCGTACCTCGTAATGACAAATAACACGTCATTACGAGAAGAAACGACCAAGTTATCTATTTCTAGCCTTAGAAATAACCTTAGACAGATTGCTTCGCTTCGTTCACAATAACGTTTAAATTAAAAACTCTTTTAAAACATCAGCAATTTTACGATTATCGGATAATTGCGGAATTTTATTCTGTCCTCCAAATTTCCCTATCGATTTCATGTATTCATGAAATCCGCCTTTCTTAACCTTTCTAATAATTAACGGTTGTAATATTTTACCAGAGATTAAATCGAAATAATATACATTTTGGCTTTGCATAGAAGCATCTATTTTAGCCGCTAATTCTTTTAGGTTATCAGGTTCATTTTCAAACTCAATAAACCATTCGTGATATGGCAATCCGCTTTCCGGATTTACTTCTGGTGCAACTGTAAACTCACTTATATTTACATTAGTTCCTACAATTGCATCATTTAATGCTTTTTCTACTTCTTTACCAATTACATGTTCGCCAAAGGCAGAAATAAAATGCTTTATACGACCGGTTACTTTAATTCTATATGGTTTTAAAGAAGTAAACTCAACAGTATCGCCAATATTATATCCCCAAAGACCTGCAGATGTATTTAAAATAATGGCATAATTAACACCTAATTTTACATCCTTTAAAGAAATACGTGTTGGATTTTCATCAAAAAACTCAGTTGCCGGTATAAACTCATAAAAAATACCCGAGTTTAACTGTAATAACATTCCCTTTTCAGTTTGTGAATCTTGATAAGCTATAAAACCTTCGGATGCTGGATACAGCTCTATATAATCAATCTTTTTTCCGATTAAAGCTTCAAATTTATTTTTATAAGGCTCGAAGTTTACACCTCCATATACGAAGAAATTAAAATTCGGAAACAACTCTGATATCGTTTTTCCTGTTTTATCAATTAATTTCTCAAAATACATTTGTACCCAAGACGGAATTCCGCTAATTACAGACATGTCTTCATTTATTGTTTCTTCAACAACTTTATCAACCTTCGTATCCCAATCTTCAATACAATTAGTTTCCCAACTTGGCAGGCGGTTTTTTAATAAATAATTAGGTACATAATGCGCTGCAATTCCGCTTAAGCGACCTAATTTTATACCGTTCATATCTTCTAAAACCGGACTTCCTTGTAAGAAAATCATCTTTCCGTTTACAAAACTAGCATCGTTTTTTTCTGCTGCATAAAACAACAAAGCATTTCGTGCCGCTGTAATATGCGTTGGCATAGATTCTTTTGTAATAGGAATGTATTTAGCACCAGATGTTGTTCCTGAAGTTTTAGCAAAATACAACGGTTTTCCTTTCCATAATATATTTTCCTCTCCAGCAACCATTCTATCTACATAAGTACGCAACCCCTCATAATCGTTTATTGGAATGCGTTTTTTAAAATCCTCGTAATTATTGATAGAAATAAAATCGTGATCTTGGCCAAAGGCCGTTTTACAACCTTCTGTTACCAAGTACTGAAAAACTTTTTCTTGCGTTTCATGAGGTTTATTGGCCCATTTATAAACTTGCTTTCGTACTTGTTTTGCAAAAGGAATTGCCAGGATAGATTTGATACTCATCTTAATTTTTTAATATTTTAGGTTCAATAAATTCAATTATCTACATTAAAAATAATCGCTTAACCTCCTCTATTTTTACTATTGAAAATCTACATAATCTGTTGGATCAACAGGAAACCCGTTGTTCCATAATTCGAAGTGTAAATGCGGACCTGTTGTTAACTCTCCCGTGGAACCAACACTTGCAATTGCCTCTCCTGATTCTACAATATCACCTTGTTGCTTTAACAATGTTCCGTTATGCTTGTATACTGATATAAAATTATTAGGATGCTGTATGGTTATTACATAACCTGTTTCGGCTGTCCATTCTGCTAAAATTACAGTTCCGTCTGCAATTGCCTTTACAGGAATACCTGTTTGGGCAACAATATCTATCGCGTAATGTTTATCATCCATATTAAAGCCTTGTGAAACGCTACCTGTTAATGGAGAGAAAAACACAACTTTAGCTCTTCCTATACCACCTTCTAATAAAGGAAATCGATCTTTACTATCAACTTTTGCTCTAAATAAAGAATCTTGTTTTGTGGCTTCTAACTTACTCTCATCAATTACAAAACTCTGAGCATCTGTTCTTATCGAATCGATTTTTTCAGGAGCTATTTCACCCGTTAAAACAGGTCTTAATGCTTCGGTATAACGCTCTATAATTGCTAGTCTTGTTTTTAAAGAATCTGCTTCATAGATTAATCTAGTTGCTTTCTTTTTTAACGCTGTAGATGAATAACCCGGTATGTATTCTCGTAAACCTGTAAAGGCTATTAATAATGATGTTAATACAATAAGTAATACAGAAAACAAACCTCCGAAAACAAACACATTTAATCGCGATAATTTTAATGAAAACTTTTCTTGAAAAGTGTTTTCATTTAAAATTACCAATCGGTATTTATCAATAAGTTTTTGTTTAAGCTTTCGCTTATTTTGAATTTTAGCCACCTTAATACTAATTTGAGATTCAAATATACAACGAAAAAATTTCGAAACTATTTTTTATAGAAATTCATCTCATCAATATAAGTCCAAACATTTGCAGACAACAACGGCTGTATGTTTTTTTGATTTTTTACTCCTTTTCTAATCATAGTAGATGATATTTGTACGATTGGAGCTGCTACTCTATTAATTTTAGCGTGTTCTTTAAATTGATTGTCAACGATTCCTTCTGATATTCGCGGATACACATAAATATTATAGTCTTCTAAAATAGCTTCGAAGTTTCGCCATTTATGAAAACTTTTTAAATTGTCTTCACCCATAATTAAATTGAAATTATAATCTGGGTGTTTTTCTGAAATATGTGCTAATGTATTTATAGTATAATTCGGTTGTGGTAAATTAAACTCAATATCAGATGGTTTAATCTTCGGATATTCTTTCGTTGCCAAATACACCATTTCTAACCGGTGGTGATTATCTAACAAAGAACTTTTCTTTTTAAACGGATTATGAGGTGTAACAATCATCCATATTTCGTCCAAATCCGAATTTTCAACCATATGATTTGCAATAATCAAATGCCCTATATGAACAGGGTTAAAAGTTCCGAAATACAATCCGATATTTTTCATACCTTTTTAAAAACGTTTTTTGAAAAATTGCTTAACTTAATTCTAAGAAATTACTTACTAAATCTTCAGCTTCTTTTAAAGCAACTTCTAATTCGTAATTTTTTATAATTTTATCAAACTGAGGTGCTGTTGCCAACTCTACAGATGCTTTAGCAATACGCATGTTAATTTTATCTTCACTTTCGGTACTTCTTTTCTTCAAGCGAATTTTAAGTTCATCAACACTAGGTGGCTTTACAAAAACAGCTAATGTTTCTTCTGGAAATTTATGCTTTATACGCAAACCTCCAACTACATCAATATCAAAAATAACGTGTTTATTTAAAGCCCAAATACGTTCTACTTCTGTTTTTAAAGTTCCGTAGAAGTTGTCTCTATACACTTCTTCCCACTCTAAAAACTCATCTGCTTTAATTTTATCTTTAAAATCTCTTGTAGATATAAAATAGTAATCTTCACCATCAACCTCAAAACCTCTTGCCTCTCTTGATGTTGCTGATATAGAGAATTCCAAATTAAATTTTTGCTCTTTTAGTAAATGACGAACAATAGTTGTTTTCCCTGATCCTGAAGGTGCTGAAAACACAAATAATTTCCCTTTAAAATCTTTAGACATTTTATAAAACGTTTAAAATTTGTTCTTTTATTTTTTCTAACTCATCTTTCATTTGGATCACGATTTTTTGCATCACGGCAAAATTAGCTTTAGACCCCATGGTATTTACTTCTCTACCAATTTCCTGAACGATAAAACCTAATTTTTTTCCGTTAGAATCGGCAGTATCTAATTGCTCTAAGAAATATATTAAGTGATTTCCTAAACGAACTTTTTCCTCGTTTATATCTAACTTTTCTAAGTAATAAATAAGCTCTTGTTCGAAACGATTTTCATCAATTTCGACCTTTAATTCTGTTAAAGCTTTTTGCAAACGTTCTTTTACGTTTTCTATTCTTTCTCCGTCTAACTTTTTAACTTCTTCTAAAGCAACTTCAATATTTGTTATTCTTAATTTAAAGTCGTCTTCTAAAGATTTAGCTTCATCTGTTCTGTAAGCTATAATTTCCTTTAAAGCTTCATCAATATGAGTATCAATTTGAGTCCATTCATTTTCATCTAACTCTTCACGCTCAGTTTTTAAAGCATCTGGCATTTTTATTGCCATTTTCAACAACTCAATATCATCAGCAGCATCGATAGCCATTGCATTTCTTAACTGAGCTACATAATTTTCAACAACTGCTTTATTTACTTTTGTTGAAGTTACTTCTGCTGTTGTTTCGACATAGATAGAGAAATCTATTTTACCTCTTACCAAGTTACTAGCTAGCTTCTTACGAACAGCTAATTCTTTTTCTTTATAATAAGATGGCATTCTTGTATTTAAATCTAAATTCTTACTATTAAGAGATTTGATTTCAATGGTTACTTTTTTAGAAGGTAAATGTAATACGGATTTTCCATAACCCGTCATAGACTGTATCATATTGTCAATTTAAAAGAAAAAGCAAAGATACATTTATTTATTTTTAGCTACTACTTGTTTAGTTACCAAAAAGACACCTAAAAAGATCAAAAGAGTAGCTGCTATTTTTACCATACTTAAACTATCGCTACCTACAATTAAAGCATAAATTGATGCAATAACGGGTTGTAAATAAATAAAAACACTTACCGTTGTTGGCTTTAATTTAGACAATGCAAATAAATTAAAAAGATAGGTTATACAAGTTGTAAACAAAACAACAAACCCAACTTTTAAATAAATTGATGTTGGCATTAAGTGCCACTGAACTTCAGTTAATTCTGAAAAACCAAAAGGAATTACGAAAAGCAAACCAAACAAATACAACCACTTTACAAATACTATTGGATTGTATTTTTCTATTAACTTCTTTGCTTTTACTAAGTACATTCCGTAAGAAGCAGCATTAATAAACACCAAAAAATTACCTAACATCATATTTTTAGCATCTACATTAGGCGAACTACCATAAGCTATTAAGACTACGGCTCCTATTAAGCCAATAATCACTCCTGCTATTTTTCTGAAAAGTAACTTTTCTTTTAAGAGAATACTTGCAAATATTAGCACTAAAATAGGCGATGTTACCATCATTACAGCCGCACTAATTGGCGTAGTATAACTAAGGCCTTTAAAAAAAGTAAGCATATTAAACCCTACTCCAAAAAAAGCAGCTATCATAATATTCTTATAATCTGACTTCTCTATTGGCTTTGCTTTTACAAAAACACCTAATAACCAAAAAACCATAGCCGCACATCCTACACGAATTAAGATAAAACCAGACGGCTTTATATATAAAGGCATTACCTCTTTTGCGACCGTAAATGTAACACCATAAATAAGTGTAGCTATTGATGCTGCTATTAAAGCTAGCGTTCTTTGACTCATCTTTTAAACACTATAATTCAATAGCAAAGATGAAAAATATTCTGCTTCTTTTTGGTTATTTTTTAGTTAAGTAAAAATGTTTAACCGATTAAAGTAAAATGTATAATTTTCATAAAAAAAGCACTGCGTTTGCAGTGCTTTTTAAAGTGTTTTTTACGAGTAATTAGTCTACTAATGGTGGTATTCTTAATACTTGCCCAGGATAAATCTTATCTGGATGTGATAACATTGGTGTGTTTGCTTCAAAAATTACAAGATACTTCATTGCATCGCCATAAAATTCTTTTGCTATTTTACCTAAAGTATCACCACTTACTACAGTATGAAACTTAGCCATTGCTTCGACATCAATCTCTTCAACCTCGGTAACAGTCATATTATCTTCTACAGATGCAATACCATTTGTATTACCCACAACTAAAACTACTTTTTCTTTAGTAGCTAAATCAGAGGCTTCTCCAGAAACCGTTGCTTTATCTTCTTCAATATCTATTGATAAATTTTTTACAGAAAACTCTAATTTATTTACTGCGTCTATAAGTTTAGCTGATTTTTCAGAAGCTTCCTCCTCTGTTGTTTTTCCGATACCAAATACTTTAGCACCTGCATTTTTAATAAATGAAAAAATTCCCATTATTCTTTTGATTTTTCGTTAATTAATAAATTCACTTTCTGATTACTAATATACAATATTATATGATTTTAACCTTTATTGTAATCATTAATTTTTATTCAAAAAAAGACCATACTTCAATGAAATATGGTTTTTTAAAATAATATTAAGTATAAAATTTATTCTTCAAAAGAATTCCAACCTTGTGCTTTTAATGCTATTTCTTGATCTGCTCTAGTTACTAAATTGACACCTTGATTCTCTTCAACCATATGACCTATAATTGATAAATTAGGGTTTGCCTTTATTTTATCAAAATCAGCAAGTGGCACTGTAAATAACAATTCATAATCTTCACCTCCACTTAAAGCAATCATGGTACTATCCATATTAAATTCTTCTGAAGTAGAAATAACTTGTGGATCTAAGGGTAATTTTTCTTCATAAATTTTACACCCTAATTTACTTTGTGAACAGATATGCATTATTTCAGATGACAATCCATCAGAAATATCAATCATTGCTGTTGGCTTTACATCTAGTTCTTTTAACAATTCAGAAATATCTTTACGTGCTTCTGGTTTTAACTGACGCTCAATTAAATACGTGTATTTATCTAAATCTGGTTGATTTTGAGGGTCTACCTGAAATACTTGTTTTTCTCTTTCTAAAACCTGTAATCCTAAATACGCAGCTCCTAAATCTCCCGAAACAACTATTAAGTCCGTAACTTTTGCCCCGTTTCTATATACAATATCCTCTTTTTTTGCAGATCCTATTGCGGTAACAGAAATTAACATTCCTTTAGTTGAAGATGTTGTATCCCCTCCAATTAAATCTACTTTATAGGTATCGCAAGCTAATTGCACTCCTGCATATAATTCTTCTAATGCTTCTAACGGAAAGCGGTTAGAAACAGCTATTGATACGGTAATTTGTTCTGCAACACCATTCATAGCATATACATCTGATAAATTTACCATTACAGCTTTATAACCTAAATGTTTTAAAGGCATATAGCTTAAATCGAAATGCACACCTTCTATTAACAAATCAGTCGTTATTAATAGTTCTTTATCTGACGAACTTATAACTGCTGCATCATCACCAATTCCTTTTTGAGTTGATGAATGGTATATTTTAAAATGTTCCGTTAAATGGTTTATTAACCCGAACTCTCCTAGTTCAGCTAATGATGTTCTTTCTTGGTTTTTATCTTCTAACATTTTGCAAAGGTACTAAACATAGTTTTTAAACAAAACCAAACAATTTTTAAATTAATATAGGGTTTAACTATTTATTACTGTTTTATAAGTAGTTATTCTTTAACTTTATACTTTTAAAAAAATTCATTATGATTAATAAGATTAAACCTGTTCTTTTATTCTCTTTTTTATTACTATTATTTTCTTGTAGTTCAAATGAGAATATTGACAAAGAACCTCCTACAGAAAACAAAATACCTTGTGTATCTGGTATGGCAGGAATATATCCTTGTAATAATTACGATTTACTTTTAAACATACCACTCAGTACTTTTGGAGCTACAGAAGGCAATGATTCTTGGGGATGGACAGATCCTACAAACAATAAAGAGTACGCAATAATGGGCGTAGAAAACGGAACTGTTTTTATTGACATAACAAACACTAACAACCCTGTATATTTAGGTAAATTATCTACAGCAACCGTAAGTAGTCCTTGGCATGATATAAAAGTTTACAAAGACCATGCTTTTATTGTAAGCGAAGCAACAAATCACGGAATGCAAGTTTTTGATTTAGCAAAACTAAGAAATGTTGCAAATCCTCCTGCTAATTTTACTGCAGATACACATTTTACTGAATTTGGTAGCGCACACAACATCGTTATCAATGAAGATTCTGGTTACGCTTACCCTGTAGGAACTAGTAAAACAGGAACTTATAAAGGAGGCCCTCTATTTATCAACATACAAGATCCTAAAAACCCTAAAAGCGAAGGCGGATGGGGAACCGATAATTACAGTCACGATGCGCAAGTAATCAACTACAACGGTCCGGATGCTAGGTATATTGGTAAAGAAATTTTAATAGGAAGCAATGAAAATGAAGTTGTTATAGTTGATATAAGTGACAAAGCAAACCCCGTAAATATTTCTAGAATATCATACGCAAACGTAGGTTACACACACCAAGGTTGGTTTACTGAAGATGCAAAATATTTTATTTTAGGAGATGAATTAGATGAACAACGTTTTGGAAACAAAACAAGAAATATTATTTTTGATTTCACTGATTTAGAAAACCCTAAAGAACATTTTACTTACACAGGTCCAACTGCTGCAATAGATCATAACGGATATGTTAAAGACAATACTTTTTATCTTGCTAATTACACGGCAGGCGTACGTTTTATTGATATTTCTAACATAGAAAGTAAAAACATCACAGAAACTGGTTTTTTCGACACTTACCCAAGTAATAACGGCGCTAATTTTAATGGTGTTTGGAATGTATACCCTTATTTTAGCAGTGGTAAAATAGTAGTAAGTGACATCAACAAAGGCTTATTCATTATAAAAAAACAGTAAATGCTAAAAAAAAACTTCTTTATATTACTGATAGTGATGTATGGTTGTAGCAATGATACTAGCATACAATTACCTATAAAAACAACACAAGTTGATTTTGTAAAAACTTATGGTGGCACAAAAAATGAAAGCGGAAGAAGCGTTGTTGAAACTTCTGATGGCGGCTATATTGTTTTAGGTTTCACACAAAGTATTGATGGAGATATTATCACAACAAAAACGACTGTTCAATATGATTATTGGTTGTTAAAGTTCGATGCAAATGACGAATTGCAATGGCAAAAAACATACGGAGGTTCAAACGATGAGAAAGCCTACAAAATTATTCAAACCAACGATAACGGATTTGCTGTTATTGGCTACAGCAAAAGTGATGATGGAGATTTAAATTCTAACCAAGGATTTGAAGATGTTTGGATTTTAAAGTTAAACGCATCAGGAAATATTCTTTGGAAAACAAGCACAGGATTTTCAGGCACAGATCAAGGTTTTAGCTTAATTCAAACCTCAGACAACGGTTATTTTATTGCAAGCATATTAGACGTAACAGCATCCGGAGGTTTAGGAAACGCAAAAACAGCCGCAAAACATGCTGGTGGCGATTATTGGGGAATAAAATTAGATACCAACGGCACAATTGAATGGCGTAAATATTTTGGTGGCACAAATACCGATACTTGTTACGATATAACAGAAACTTCTGACGGTTATTTAATGGTTGGTTCTTCTGATAGTGATGATGTTGACATTACAAATAACAAGGGTGGTTATGATTTTTGGGTCGTAAAAACTGATAAAGCTGGAACCTTACTTTGGGAGAAATCATTTGGCGGTGATGAAATTGACGAAGCTAGAGCAATTACAACAACCGATGATGGTAATTTTATAATTATTGGAGACACACGTAGCGCTAACAAAGATGTAACACAAAACAATGGAGGAGCAGATTTATGGGCGATAAAAATAACTTCGGATGGTGATTTGATATGGCAAAAAAATTACGGCGGTACTAGTTTTGATGTTGGCCGTTCTATTCGCAAAACCATTGATGGAGGTTTTCTTATTTCAGGAAGCTCAAGAAGTGCTGATAACGGATTTACCAACAAAGGGCAAAACGATGCTTTAATTCTTAAAATTGATGCAAACGGAAATCAGCAATGGCAAAAAACTATTGGTGGCACCGAAATAGATTTTTGTTACGATGCAATAGAGCTTACTAACGGAAATATTATCGCTGTAGGCGAAAGCAGTAGTAACAGTCAAGATATAGCAACAAACAAAGGTTTTTCTGACCTATTGATTATCAAACTAAAATAAAAATGAAACAATATATAGTCCTTTTCTTAAGCATATTACTTTTCTCATGTAGTTCAGACAGTGACGAATTGATAAAAGAAGTTAGTATTAAAATAAATTTTACCCAAAATTGGGATGGCGCTTCTTTTGAAAAATCAGATTTAAGCAACACAGAACTCACCAATAAATTAGGGACTAAACTTACTATTGATAAGTTACGTTATTTAGTATCAAAAATCACTTTAACAGACGCAGCCGATAAAGCTACTATTTTTGAAGGTTATAAATTAATCGATTTAAGCGATGAAGAAAGCTTAGTGTTTAATCCGTCATTAAAAATAACTGAAGGAAATTATAGTTTAGCCATAACTTTTGGTTTTAATAACGATGATAATATAGACGGGGAGTATGCCGATTTAAATACCGCTTCTTGGAATGTTCCGATGATGTTAGGTGGCGGTTATCATTTTATGCAATTAGATGGAAAATACAAAGATGATGTTCCTAATGAAAACCCTTACAACTTTCATGTAATTAGGGCTTACAACACAACAACATCAATACCCGAAGATACTTCTTTCATTGTAAATTTAGGAAGTGTAAACATTAAAAGTGATGCTAATATAGAGGTTAAAATGAATATTGCAGAATGGTTTAAAAACCCAAATGACTGGGATTTAAACGAAAAAAACACCAACTTAATGATAGATTTTGATGCTCAAAAGGAAATGTCTGCAAACGGTAAAAGCGGTGTTTTCAGTTTAGGTACAATTTCTCAATAAAAACACAAATGATTAAAAAAAGTATATACCTGTTATCGTTCTTTCTTTTAATGAGCTGCTCATCAAAAGAAGAAAATGATATATATACTCCTGTACCCGTAAATTTAGAAATTCCCGAATTATTTCAACAAAAAATAATTGCACCAGTAATCCCCACAAACAATCCGTTAACCGAAGAAGGAATTGCTTTAGGTAAAAAATTGTTTTTCGATAAAATATTATCACAAAATAACTCACAATCATGTGCAACTTGCCATAATCCTGCAAAAGCCTTTACAGATAACACGCAATTTAGTGAAGGTGTAGATGGATTACTTGGCAAGAGAAACTCGATGCCTTTATTCAATTTAGCGTGGAATTTCGATGAGCGTTTTACTTGGGACGGGAAAGAACTTAGTTTAGAACGACAAGCATTAGAACCTGTTCGAAACCCAATAGAAATGCATAGCAAATGGACGAATGTTGCCGAACGCATTAAAAACCATCCAGAATATCCTACATTATTTCAACAAGCTTTCGGAAACACCAAAATAGATTCTATTTTAATTACCAAAGCAATCGCTCAATTCGAAAGAACACTCATTTCTGGAAATTCTAAATTCGATCAATTTTTACTCGGAAAAACAACATTAACTCCGCAAGAACAAAACGGATTTGATGTTTTTATGGATGAAGCTCGCGGCGATTGTTTTCATTGCCATGGAAGTAATAACAATCCACTTTGGACCGATAATAAATTTCACAACAACGGTTTAGATGCTGTTTTATCTGATTTAGGATTAGGTAAAGTTACTGGCGATCCAAATGACAATGGTAAATTTAAATCTCCCTCTCTTCGTAATTTAAAATTTACTGCCCCTTATATGCACGACGGTCGTTTTATCACTTTAGATGAAGTTATTAATCATTATTCAACAGGTTTAAAAACTTCATCAACGATTGATCCTTTGATGAAAAAAGTAAATGAAGGTGGTGTTAATCTTTCAGAAAAGGATAAATCTGACTTAAAAGCATTTTTACTCTCACTATCTGATAATGATTTTGTTAATAATTTAGATTTTCAAGAGTAATCAGAAAATCAAATAAACCTATCGAAAAACACAATGCCAAGTTATGTACTAAACTGATACTTATATTGTATATTTGCAAACTATTTAGAGTTAATCCACTTAAGTAATGATAAAAGTTTCAGACACAGCAAAAAACAAAGTTATCGAGTTAATGACTGATGACGGTTTTGATGCTACAGTAGATTTTGTACGTGTTGGTGTAAAAAGCGGAGGTTGTTCAGGTTTATCTTACGACCTAACTTTTGACAAAAGCACACAAGAAAACGATAAAATTTTCGAAGAGAACAACGTTAAAATCGTTGTTGATAAAAAAAGTTTTTTATACTTAGTAGGAACAACATTAGAATATTCTGGAGGTTTAAACGGTAAAGGATTTGTATTTAACAATCCGAATGCAAACCGTACCTGTGGATGTGGCGAAAGTTTTTCACTATAATATTACAACTCAATTATGAGCAAGTATACAGAAGATGATTTAAGAGAAGAGTTAAAAACCAAAGAATATGAATATGGTTTTTATACTGAAATAGAAAGCGAAACCTTTCCTAAAGGTTTGAATGAAGACGTGGTTCGTGCAATTTCTAAAAAGAAAAACGAACCAGAATGGATGACTGAATGGCGTTTAGAAGCGTTTAGAGTTTGGCAAACAATGGAAGAACCAGAATGGGCAAATGTTCATTACGAGAAACCTAACTTTCAAGAAATTGCTTACTATTCTGCACCAAAAGAAAAGCCAAAATTAAACAGTTTAGATGAAGTTGACCCAGAATTATTGGATACTTTTAAGCGTTTAGGTATTTCTTTAGATGAGCAAAAAAAATTAGCTAATGTTGCTGTTGATATTGTAATGGATTCAGTTTCTGTTGCTACAACTTTTAAAGAAACACTAGGAGAAAAAGGTATTATTTTTATGCCTATTTCTGAAGCTATTCAAGAACATCCAGAATTAGTAAGAAAACACTTAGGAACCGTAGTTCCTACTACCGATAATTTTTATGCAGCATTAAATTCGGCAGTTTTTTCTGATGGATCTTTCTGTTACATTCCGAAAGGCGTTCGTTGCCCGATGGAATTATCAACTTACTTCAGAATTAACGAAGGAGGAACCGGTCAGTTTGAAAGAACTTTAGTTGTTGCCGATAAAGGTAGTTACGTTTCTTATTTAGAAGGTTGTACTGCACCAAGTAGAGATGAAAATCAATTACACGCCGCAGTTGTTGAGTTAATTGCATTAGATGATGCTGAAATTAAATACTCAACAGTACAAAACTGGTATCCTGGAAACGCAGAAGGAAAAGGTGGTGTTTACAACTTCGTAACCAAAAGAGCTATTTGCGAAACCAATGCAAAAGTTTCTTGGACACAAGTTGAAACAGGATCAGCAGTTACTTGGAAATACCCAAGTTGTATTTTAAAAGGAAACAACTCTGTTGGAGAATTTTATTCAATTGCTGTAACTAATAATTACCAGCAAGCTGATACCGGAACGAAAATGATTCACTTAGGTAAAAACACCAAGTCGACTATTATTTCGAAAGGAATTTCTGCAGGTAAATCACAAAATTCATACAGAGGATTGGTTCATATAGGACCACGTGCAGAAAATGCTCGTAACTTCTCTCAGTGTGATTCTTTATTAATGGGTAACGAGTGTGGCGCACACACGTTTCCGTACATCGAGACTAAAAACAAATCAGCACAAATAGAACACGAAGCTACAACGAGTAAAATTGGTGAAGACCAATTATTTTACTGTAACCAACGTGGTATTGATACTGAAAAAGCAATTGCATTAATTGTTAATGGTTTTAGTAAAGAAGTATTAAATAAGTTACCAATGGAATTTGCTGTAGAGGCACAAAAACTATTGGAAATTAGTTTAGAAGGAAGTGTTGGATAATTTAAATCATAAAATGATGAAAAAAATATTTTTACTTACACTTATCGCAATTACAGTTATTAGTTGTAAAAACACTGATAAAAAAGAGAATGCTGATAAAACGACTACTGAAGAAACGGCCGTAAAGCTATATGTTTTAAATGGTGGATCGATATTGGTTAACAAATTAGAAGTTTTTTCTCAAGACACTACGTATACAGGACAAACAAAACAATTTAGTGATGCATACTATGTAATCTCTCACCCTAAAGGAAACTTAATGTGGGATGCTGGCTTACCAGAAAACTTAGTATTACCAGAAGCTGTAACTCCTGGTGACGGAACATTTACAGTACAAAGAGCAGACTCATTAGCGAATCAATTAGCAACAATTGGTTTTAAAATTGAAGATTTTAAATATTTTGCAATGTCTCATTCTCATTTTGATCATACAGGGCATGCAAACTACATGAAAGATGCAACTTGGTTGGTACAAGAAAACGAATATAATTCGGTTGCTGGAGATTCTTTAAAACAGAAAAATCCTGCGGTAGCAGCATTAAAAAATGTCAAAAAATTAAATGGTGATTACGATGTTTTTGGCGACAATACTGTTGTTATAAAATACATGCCAGGTCATACAGTTGGCCATCAAGCTTTATATGTAAAAGTATCAGGTATTGAAAAACCAGTTTTATTAACGGGTGATTTATATCATTTTGAAGAGAACAGAGCCAACAAAGGTGTTCCTTCATTCAACTATAATGTTGAGCAAACTTTAGAAAGCATGCAAAAATTTGAAGCTTTCGCTAAAGAAAAAAATGCTGAGGTGATCATTCAACACTCACCAAAAGCTTTCAAGAAATTACAAAATCTATTAAAAAAGTAACTAGTAATGTTAAAAATAGAAAACTTACACGCTAACATAGAAGATAAATCAATCTTAAAAGGATTGAATTTAGAGGTTAAAGCAGGTGAAATTCATGCAATAATGGGTCCTAACGGTGCTGGTAAAAGTACGTTAGCGAACGTAATTGCAGGAAAAGAAGAGTACGAAGTTACAGATGGCTCAATAGAGTTAAATAACGAAGATATTAGTGAATTAGGTCCTGATGAAAGAGCACACAACGGTGTATTTTTATCTTTTCAGTATCCTGTAGAAATTCCTGGTGTTTCGGTAACTAACTTTATCAAAACAGCTATTAACGAAAATCGTAAAGCTAAAGGTTTAGAAGACATGCCTGCAAAAGACATGTTAAAAATGATTCGTGAGAAATCTGAATTATTAGAGATAGACCGTAAATTCTTATCGCGTTCTTTAAACGAAGGTTTTTCTGGAGGAGAAAAGAAACGTAACGAGATTTTTCAAATGGCAATGTTGGAGCCTAAATTAGCTATCTTAGATGAAACTGATTCAGGTTTAGATATCGATGCGTTACGTATTGTAGCTAACGGTGTAAATAAATTAAAATCTAAAGACAATGCTGTAGTTGTAATTACACACTACCAACGTTTATTAGATTATATAGTTCCTGATTTTGTACACGTATTATACGATGGTAAAATCGTAAAATCGGGTGATGCTTCTTTAGCTTTAGAGTTAGAAGCAAAAGGATATGATTGGATTAAGGAAGAAGTTAATTCTTAAGAAAAATGGAATTAAAAGATAAATTAACCACGTCGTACGTCGCTTTTGAAAACGGAGTGGACATCAATTCGGATATACACGATATTAGAACAAAAGCGCTACAGAATTTTGAAGAGTTAGGTTTTCCTACTAAGAAATTAGAAGCTTGGAAATACACCTCTTTAAATGCTGTATTGAAACAAGACTATAGTATTTTTCCTACTTCGGAAAACGCTATAGAATTAGCAGATGTTAAGAAATATTTCATCCACGATATAGATACTTATAAAATTGTATTTATCGACGGAAAATATAGTTCTTTCTTATCTGAAACTACACATGATAAAATTGATGTTTGTTTAATGTCATCGGCATTAACAAAACAAAAATACAAAGCTGTTATTGAAAACTACTTCAATAAAATTGCAAAGCAAGATAATTTAACATCGTTAAATACTGCATTTGCAAAAGAGGGAGCTTACATTAACATTCCTAAGAATGTAGAAGTAGATAAACCTATTCAGGTTATCTATTTTACTACAGGTTCTGAAGAGGCTATCATGACACAACCTCGTAATTTAATTGTTGCAGAACAAAATGCACATGTTCAAATTATAGAGCGTCATCAAAGCTTAACTTCTAATTCGGTTTTAACAAATGCCGTAACAGAAGTGTATGCTGCAAAAGATGCAACGGTAGATATTTATAAGATTCAGAATGATGATGAAAATGCTTCTTTAGTAGATAATTCTTACATAGAGCAAAAATCAAATAGTATTGTTTCTGTGCATACTTTTTCTTTCGGAGGAAATATTACACGTAACAATCTAAACTTTTATCAAAGAGGAGAACACATCGATTCTATCTTAAAAGGAATTACTATTACTGAAGGAAAGCAACATGTAGATCACCATACATTGGTGCATCATATTGAGCCAAACTGTGAGTCTCATCAAGATTACAAAGGTATTTATAGTGACCGCTCTACAGCAGTTTTTAACGGAAAGGTAGTTGTTGAAAAAGAAGCTCAGAAAACAAATGCGTATCAACAAAACAATAACATTCTAATAAGCGATAAAGCAACAATCAACGCAAAACCTCAGTTAGAGATTTTTGCTGATGATGTAAAGTGTTCTCACGGTTGTACGATTGGTCAATTAGATGAAGATGCTTTATTTTATATGCAACAACGTGGAATTCCGAAGAAAGAAGCGAAAGCATTACTAATGTATGCCTTTGCAAATACGGTATTAGAAAGTGTAAAAATACCAGAAGTAAAGACACGAATTAACAAGTTAATCGCAAATAAATTAGGTGTAAATATAGGTTTTGATTTGTAAAACACTTATTTTCACACAAATATAACAAAGGTCGTTCAATATTGAATGACCTTTGTTATTAAAAAAAATTGTTATTTGTAATGATTCATAAAAATATTCGTCAAAAATAGAGAAATGTAAAAACTATAAACAAATGAAAAAAACAATTACACTACTTGTTCTGTTATTTATTAGCGTTCAATCTTATTCACAAACCGATGTATTTAATGCCCTTTTAAAAACCTATGTTGATACTGAAGGAAATATCGATTATAAAGGCCTAAGAAAAAACAGAGCTTTACTAGATATCTACTTAAATCATTTAGAGAATCAAATTCCTGGTAGAAACTGGTCTCAGAATAAAGCAAAGGCTTTTTGGATGAATGCATACAATGCCTATACTATTAAACTAATATTAGACAGTTATCCTTTAAAAAAGATTACTGATATAAAAAGAAAAGGTAGAAATGCTTGGAAAATCCCTTTTGCAGTAGTTGGTAAAGAAACCTACTCTTTAGATTATATAGAGCACAAAATACTACGTAGATGGCATAATGACCCTAGAGTTCATGTTGGAATAAATGCTGCCTCTAAATCTGGTCCTAGATTCCCTAACTACGCTTTTACTGCAAAGAATTTAAATAGTGCGTTAGAGTTATTGATGAAGAACTTTATAAACGATTCTTCTAAAAATAAAATAACAATTACTAAAATTGAAGTTTCTAAGATGTTTGAATGGTATAAAGGAGATTTTACAGAAAAAAGCACTTTAATAGAGTATATAAATAAATATTCTACTGTAAAAGTAAATGATAACGCCGAGGTAACTTTCCTAGAATATGATTGGCATTTAAACGGCTTACAGTAACTTCTATATCTATCACTTAATCCCCCCAATCCCCCTTTTTTTTATCACCTGCTTATAATATTAATACCTAATTTATCGATTTAATATTCATAACTTTTTTATTTCTCTTCATTTAGTTAATTCATCTACTAGCTTTTAAAAATATGATAATTATTGAGTTAACCCATAACTCAATTTACCTACTTACTATCTTTCATTTTTTTAATAATTTAGATCTAGATTTACTCAGGCAGGATTTAAGATCGCAACACATCTATAATTCTAATTTGTTCATAAGACTTTTTAATTCCTTTATTTTTATAATACCCTTTTAAAGAAAAAAGGTAAGTTTACAAGAAAAACAAGAAACAAATATAGCCCTGATTATAACGACATCCTTTTTCTGACTCATTTAAAGCGCTAAATATTACCAGTATTTACATAAAAACAAAAAAACTGGTAAAGACAAACAGAAAAAGATATAGTAGAAATCAGGAAACAGTTACAAACAAAAAACCCCATGCTTTCGCATAGGATTTTAATATTTATAGGGCAATATTGTTACCTACATTTCTAATGCTTTCTTAATGTTATTACCCATTAATAATTCTTCTGGATTTTCTAACGCCTCTTTAACGGCTACTAAGAATCCAACAGATTCACGACCATCAATAACCCTATGATCATAAGATAACGCAACGTACATAATTGGCTGAATTACTACCTCACCATTAACAGCCATCGGACGGTTAACAATATTGTGCATTCCTAAAATACCGCTTTGAGGTGGATTTAAGATTGGTGTAGATAACATTGATCCAAATACACCACCGTTTGTGATTGTAAATGTTCCACCTGTCATTTCATCAACAGTTATTTGTCCATCACGAGCACGTATAGCTAAACGCTTCACTTCGCTTTCAACACCTCTAAAAGATAAATCTTCGGCATTTCTAATTACAGGTACCATTAATCCTTTAGGGCCAGAAACTGCAATAGAAATATCTTGAAAATGATTTTTTATTTGATAATCTCCATCAATCATAGAGTTTACATCAGGATACATTTCTAAAGCTCTAACAACCGCTAAAGTAAAGAAAGACATAAAACCTAATCCAACACCGTGTTTTGCTTTAAAATCTTCTTTATACTGCTTACGTAAATCGAAAATTGGTTGCATGTTCACTTCGTTAAACGTAGTTAACATTGCAGTTTCGCTTTTAACAGCAACTAAACGTTGTGCTACTTTACGACGTAACATCGACATTTTTTTACGCTCTGTACCACGAGAACCATTTGTTGGTTGCGTTCCCATAGAAGGCACAGCGTTTACTGCGTCATCTTTTGTTACACGACCATCTTTTCCAGTTCCTTTTACTGAGCCAGCATCGATTCCTTTCTCAGCTAAAACTTTCTTAGCTGCAGGAGAAGCAGTACCAGTTGCATAAGTTGCAGCTTTGGGTTCTTCTTTTTTAGGAGCCTCCTTTTTAGGAGCTTCTTCTTTTTTTGTTTCAGTAGCCGATCCTCCTGCTGGTTTTTCGGCGCTCATATCTATAAGACAAACAACCGCTCCAACCTCTACAGCATCACCTTCTTCTGCTTTTAAAGTAATAATTCCGCTTTCTTCCGCAGGCAATTCTAACGTTGCTTTGTCAGAATCTACTTCGGCGATAGGCTGATCTTTTTCAACATAATCACCATCTTCAACTAACCAAGTTGCTATTTCTACTTCTGTAATTGATTCTCCCGGAGAAGGAACTTTCATTTCTAAAACACTCATGTTTCTTTATTTTTATTCGGAAATATTTTATTTTTTTGGGCGTTCGACCGGGCTTTTCACTATATCTTTTAATTTGACTACTTCTCGACTTCGCTCGAAGTAACAAATTAAAAGGATGTCGTTTCAATCCCTAACGCATATACTTTTTAGTAATTGATATTAATCAAAAACCATATCTAATACTCTTTGGTGACGACGTTTAAAACGTGCACTTGAACCTGCAGCTGGTGCCGAATGGTAATCTCTCGATGCACATTCTAACTTCGCTAATTCAAAACGTTCTAACATGTAACTCCAAGATCCCATATTTTTAGGTTCTTCTTGTGCCCAAACATAACGCTCTACATTTGGATACCTATCCATTACTTCTTTTATTTGCTCGTTGTGTAACGGAAATAATTGTTCTATCCTTACCAAAGCAATATCTTCTCTATCTAATTGTTCACGCTCTGCTAATAAATCATAGTAGAATTTACCTGAACAAAACACCATTTTTTTCACTTTAGCTGTATCAACAGTATCGTCAATTACCTCTTTAAAAGCACCGTTACCTAAATCTTCAATAGTATTTACTGCTTTTGGTAAACGCAACAAGCTTTTAGGTGTAAAAATAACCAATGGCTTTCTAAAATCACGCTTCATCTGACGACGTAATATGTGATATATATTTGCTGGTGTAGAGCAATTTGCAATCGTCCAATTATCTATTGCAGACGATTGTAAGAAACGCTCAATTCTACCTGATGAATGCTCTGGTCCTTGCCCTTCATATCCGTGAGGTAATAACATTACCAATCCATTCTGCAATTTCCATTTATCTTCTGCTGAAGATATATATTGATCAAATACAATTTGTGCTCCGTTTGCAAAATCTCCAAACTGAGCTTCCCAAATAGTTAATGTATTTGGTGCTGCCATTGCATAACCATAATCGAAGCCTAAAACACCGTATTCAGATAAATGAGAATTAAAAATTGTCATTTCTCCTTTATTATTCGGATTTGTGTTTAATAAATTTACACGTTCTAAAGTTTCTTCATCTCGCATAATAGCATGACGGTGAGAGAAAGTTCCTCTTTCTACATCTTCTCCTGAAATACGAATATTAAATCCTTCTTCAAGTAAAGTTCCGTATGCTAAATTCTCTGCCGTACCCCAATCTAAAGTATTATCTTCAAAGACCATTTTTTCACGACCTTTTAAAATACGCTCTGCTTTACGAACAAACTTATGACCTTTAGGAGTATTAGAAATCACTTTAGCAATACCTTTTAATGCTTCAACCGGGTAGGTAGTATCTACCGGTTTTAACATATCTTGTAATTGCTTACGAACAAACCCTTCCCATACCGCTGGCATGAATTCTTGAATTTTAGAAGTTGAGTTCTTTTTAGATTCTGTAAACTCAGTTTCTAAATGCGCTTTAAAATCGTCCGTTATTTGCTGTACATACTCTGCTGAAACACTACCTTCTTTAATTAGTTTTTCTGTATAAATTTCTTTTGCATTTTTATGCTTAGAAATTGCTTTATATAATTTTGGCTGTGTAAAACGAGGTTCATCACCTTCGTTATGACCATATTTACGATATCCTAATAAATCAATATAAATGTCTTTTTTGAATTTCATTCGATATTCAACAGCCATTTCCATTGCATGACAAACAGCTTCTGCATCATCTGCATTTACATGTAATACTGGCGACAATGTTACTTTGGCTACATCTGTACAATAAGTACTAGAACGAGCATCTAAGTAATTCGTTGTAAAACCAACTTGATTATTTACTACAATATGAATTGTACCACCTGTTTTATACCCATTTAAGGTCATCATTTGCGCAATTTCATACACGATTCCCTGACCTGCAATTGCAGCATCACCGTGCACTAAAATTGGTAATATTTTACTGTCGTCTCCGTTATAATTTAAATCTACTTTTGCACGAACAATACCTTCTGCTACTGCTCCAACAGTTTCTAAATGTGATGGATTTGGAACCAAATTCATCTTCATTTTCTGTCCGCCTTTGTATGCTTTACTTAAGGTTAACCCTAAGTGATACTTTACATCACCACCAATATCTTGATCTTCAAAGTCTTTACCTTCAAATTCGCTAAACAAATCACGAACAGGTTTTTTAAAGATATTTACTAACGTGTTTAAACGACCACGATGGGCCATTCCTAAAACACACTCTTCAACACCATATTTTTCAGCCGCATCACGAAGTGCAACACTTACTCCTGGTATTAAAGTTTCTCCACCTTCTACAGAAAAACGCTTTTGACCTACGTATTTTGTCTGTAAAAAACTTTCGAAAACTGAAGCTTGATTTAGTTTTGTAAGAATATATTTTTTTGATTCAACGCTGTAATTAGATTGATTATCATTTTTATTTAAACGACTTTGCCACCACTTTAATTCATCGGGGTTGCGTAAGTACATATATTCAACACCAATACTATCACAAAAAATAGCTTTTAGGTGTTTAATAATTTCCTCTAATGTTTTTGCTCCAATACCTAAAACGCCTCCTGCGTTAAAAACGGTAGATAAGTCTGATTGATTTAACCCGAAGTTCTCAACATCTAATGTCGGAGAATATTTTCTACGCTCACGAACTGGGTTTGTCTCTGTAAAAAGATGCCCTCTTGTTCGGTAACCGTTTATTAAATCAATTACTAAAAACTCTTTATGTACTTTCTCTGGGATTTCAACAGAAACTTCTTCATCAGTCAACGAATAATCTTCGTTTGCTAAATCGTATCCTTGAAAAAAACTTCTCCAACTTGGTTCTACTGCATCTGGGTTTTTTTGATACTGTTCGTATAAATCTCCTATAAAACTTGTATGTGCTGCGTTCAAGAACGAAAACTTGTCCATATATATTTACTATGCTTTTCTATCAATAAGAATAATGATGACAAAAATACAACTTTTACTAAAAATAAGACTTTTTTTTATGCTAAATTTCAGCCAAACAATTATACTAGAAAGGTAAACAAGCCTCCACACAAACCAATCCAAACCTAAAACAAACTACTGACAATCAGGTGTAAGCATTTTTTATTTTATTTTTTATCAAAAAATGTTTGCAAATATGAAAAAAGCCCTTAAATTTGCACTCGCTTTTAAAGCAAGTCCGCTTTAAATTCCTCCTTAGCTCAGTTGGTTAGAGCATCTGACTGTTAATCAGAGGGTCTTAGGTTCGAGTCCTAAAGGAGGAGCAAAATAAACGAAGGCATCGTAGCAGCCGATAATTGCTACAACACATATATTTGTTCTACATGAACATTCCTCCTTAGCTCAGTTGGTTAGAGCATCTGACTGTTAATCAGAGGGTCTTAGGTTCGAGTCCTAAAGGAGGAGCCAAATTGGACAAGCCATCATTTTTGATGGCTTTTTCTTTTTCAAAACTCTCCAATCCCTTATTACACCTAGTCAAAAGCTCTACTACAATATTCTGTTTTATGGTTCGACATTCCACTTTTGACATTAGCATTTTTTCGGGAAATAATAAACCTAATATGGCAATTTTCTGGTCATAGTTACCTTTCTTATAAAATTTAGAGAAATTACTAATTGATTTAAAAGCTTTATCAACATACTTTAAAGAGTTCTCTTTGTTTTCTTTTGCTACCAACAATTCAACTCGTAAATCTTCTAATTTTTGACCATACCTACCACTTAATCTACCAAAAACAACGCTATCAATTTCATTCGAAACTAATTTATCTTCAATAGACTCTAAACCTCTTTTCGTTTTCTCAACCTCTTTTTCTAAATCTGACACAACACCTAAATGATTTCCTTTTCTTTTATTTAGAGTATCCTTAACAATATCCTTATATAACAGCAAAACATTTTGATTTACAACTATCTTATCTAAAACTTGTTCTTCAAACAATTGATGAGCTTTAACTACTGGAATTCTATTTTTACAACCATTCTTACAATGATAATAACCATAACTCCCTCCATTACCTTTAGACACACTTCCAGTTAAATTCTCATAACATACTTGACACTTTAAAAAACTCCTTAAGGGTACAGCTTCATTTTTTATTGAAGGGAACTTCGCTTTTCGCTTTCTATTTTCCAAAATAAATTGCACTTTATCAAAAGTATTTTTATCCACAATAGCATCATGTAGACCTTTATGCCAATAGGCTTCGTCTTTTCTATGCTCTGGTACTTGAACCTCCCCCGTATACGTTCTACTCCTCAACATATTATAGAAAGATTGTTTACAATTCGGATACCCTTTTGTTTTGTAATTCTTTCTCAACTGCTCTAGTGAACCTATGTTTTGAGAAACTGCCTCAAATATCTCTTTCACCATCCAAGCATTTTCATTCGGTTCAAGAGAGGCCACTTTATTAATTCTACATCGTTTATAACCAAATGGAGGCTTTGCCGTATAAGCACCTTCTTTTTTAGCTCTTAAAATACCGTCTTTTGTTCGCTGAGAAATTTTATCATTCTCTACCTCTGGAATTGCTAAATAAAGAGTTAGCATAATTTTATTATCTGGATTAGACATATCTAAGGGCTGCTCTACAGAATTAATTTCGATACCCCAATCTCTAAATTTCCTAATTTTACCTAATGCTTCTTCGATATTCCTTGAAAATCTATCCCATTTTAAAATTAATATTTGGTCGATGTTTCTTCTATTTGCTCTCACATAAGCTTCCAACTTCACCCAATCTGGTCGATTGAAATTTTTAGCTGAATAATCATCTTCATAATGCTTTAATATTTTGTAGCCTTTGAAATCACAAAACCCCTCTAACATTTCCTTTTGATGACGCAAACTGAAACCTTTATCAGCTTGCTCATCAGTACTTACTCTCGTATAAATTACTGTATTCATTTTTTACTCTTTTTTTAAATTAATATCTCCTAACTATTGCTGACCTCTATCTCAGCCATAATATAGAGTACACTTCTTAAAGTTTTAATTTCATCATCCGTATACTCAGTTCCTTTTTTGTTTAAAATTGCTTTACATTTCGTTAAACTTAACATCATTAACCAGTCACTCTTTCCTCTTTTTTTTAAATGAGTGACGAGGATTATTTTTTTAAGGTCTGTCGACCAGAACGACACTCTGCTCTAAATAAGCCGTAGCTCTCCCATCCATATTTCGCTAGAAATTAGAATAGGTTTGACCAACCCAAAACTTTTATTTTAGGTCTAATCTGGTAATATGTGGTTATGATTGTTTTGCTGAAATTACTCTTTGTAGTCGACATTCAGAGTAATGGTAAGAACTAATAAACAGCTCTCATACAAATATAGCATTTTAAAATCCAAGATGCAACATGTTTCTATTCTTCACTAATAACAGGTGCGACCCCTAAGTGCTTTTTTAATACAGCTCTCATTATTTCTAGTGTTTTTTCTTTGTCTTTTTTAGGAACAATTACTGCATCATGAACAGTAAAAGGGATAATTCCTTGATTAACTAATTCACGACAAATACCATCAATAAAGATACTGGATTCAATCTTTGTTAGCTTTACGGAAAAATCAGCATGGTTCTTTTTCTTATAATATTCTATAATTGCATTAATACCAGGGTAACACTTTTTAAATATATTTTTCTCTTGTAGGTAATTTTCATTTTTGGAATACGCAATACACATCCAAATGTCTTTACACTCGTCTCTTGTTTTACCATATAACTCTTGTAGACGCTCATACCATACACCTTGGGTTGTATGCTTACAATAGTCCTCAATCTCAAGCCTCAAGGCTGTATTAACATCCTTGTAGTGCTCTTTTAACACAATATTGAGCATTACTGGCTGGGAGTTCTTTAAGTCCAAATAAACCATATCTTCATAGCCTACAATAAATTGCCTTAACTCACTAGCTAAAAAAGTAAGATTGGTGTCAATTCGGTTATTTGCTTTATTCTTACTAAACTTAAGTGTTTTGTTAATCTTGCCATTATGAATTGCAAGCACAGAACTTAGCCTGGAGGTGTATTTTTGATTAATTCTATTACTGTCATTATCAGTTAAAGTAAATGCTATGTTTGTTCTATATTGGTTTTCAATAAATCTTAGAGCTTCTTCATGATGTAATTTGAAATACTTTCTAAAATGACTCCCCATTTTTTTAATATGCTTAGGAGCGTTATTTATAAAGACAGAATCTTTCTCATAACTAGAGGTTAAATAACTCTTGTTTTTTAAATCTATTAATATTTTTATTTGATACCAATCATTATAAATCCTATTTTTTTGATGGTCTATTTTCTTATTGTTTATAGTATTTAAGTAAGTAATTGTAATACCTTTTTGGAAACAATAGGGAGAATGTAATATTTCTTTATTTATATTATATAGTATATTAAGTTTATTAGTATTTTCAATATAATAATCTATATGATGTAAATAATAATAAGTGGTTTTACCAGCATAATAATTATCATTCCATATTATACCTTGATTTACCAGAAACCGAATATAATTTGAATATGAATTACCATATTTAGTTTTAAGAAACCTACTATCTAAAGGAATAAATTGATATAAATATTTTTCATTTTGTTTATTGTAAATGCTACTTTTTGTGATTACTTCATTTATAATAGAAAAGAAGACTTCAAGATTATAATCAAAATCAGCAAAACCTAGATGCAATTTTAAAAGTAGGTTATCTACAATTACCTTAGGTAAATGGATAGTTCTATATTTTTTATAAGATGTTCTCTTCATTTGGGGTTTATCGCTTGTGTTAACTAAGCTGCTCTAAATATACTATCTCTTCAATTAAAAGTTAATTGCATGCTATATAAATTTCACTATCTTCTTCTAGCCAATATTTTTTCTTCATAATGGCTGTTTCTTTAAAAGTGTTTGCTTATAGTGTTCTAACGAGGTAATATAAAATTGCATGTTAGGGTTTGCGTGAGCTCTAGAGTACAAAAAGTACATTTAAAGCATCAAACGGTACCCTGGTGATAACGGAGGGAGGGTATGTAAGAGAGGTCTGTCCTCCGTCAGTACATAGGGGAGTTACTACATATTAGATGTACTCCTAAGTGTATAGAATTAGTTAATTAATCAGTCCATCTTTAGAGGTGTCTAATATGGGTGTCACTATGTGGAATTCGCCTTGCTCGTCTTTTAATAGAGCAAAATTTTTCAACATAGTATCGTATATCGTATCATCAAACCCTTCATTTTTGGACTTTATTAATGCAATTAGGCCTTGCTTAACTAGCAGCTTGTAGGTTAGTTCATCATCAAAATTTAAATCGTTATTTTTATTAGTTTCCATTAGCAATAGCAATTTGTCTTGGCTCTGATGTTAAATACTCAGCAAGAATTAACTCGTCTAGTTCATTGTTTTCATATAGCCAGATAAGCTCTTGTTTTAGGCTTTCGTCACTAAAGTCAGCATTCTCTTGATACTGGATGCTTACATAGGTTTTTAGTAATTGTTTTGTTAGTGGTGAGTACATTAACTCGATGTTTTCTATAGTAAATTTCATGGTTTTAATTTTTTTTTTGTATTATTTGGTACTTATGATTGAATTCAAATAAAAGACTATGGTGTATTCTCCAACTATGTCTCTTCTTGAATAATAATTCTGGCTGGTCTTTATATTTTTCTTTTACAATCTTCATTCGGTATCTGAAAGTACGTTCTGAAATACCCGTAATTGCCAGTACCTCATCAAATTTTAAATGTGTTTTTTGCTTCATATCTATCTTTATTAATAAATATGCAGCTGCAACTGAAAAAGACACATTTAGTCAAAAATATATTTGACAAACTCATTAATAAGCTTATTTTTAATCAAAAATCCATCTATCGGGGTATGGAATAAAATAATTGATGTGTAATTAATTACAAGAACACCAAAAACCTATTGGAAATGAATGTTATAAAGAAAATAACAAATAAGTTAATTGAATTTAGAAATGAACGAGATTGGGAACAGTTTCATAACCCTAAAGATTTAGCCTTAGCTCTAAGTATAGAGACAAATGAATTACTTGAAGAGTATTTATGGAAAAAAGCTGAGGAAGCAGATAAAGAAGCTGTCAAAAAAGAATTAGCTGATGTATTTGCTTACGCATTCCTACTTGCCGAAAAATATGACTTTAATGTTGAAGAAATAGTTCTGGATAAAATAGAAATTAATAGAAAAAAGTATCCTATACACAAATCTAAAGGCTCTTCTAAAAAGTATACTAAACTATGATTTCAAACTTCGAATTATCTGTAGAAGTATCTAAACTCTATAACTTTAATAAGAATTCTCTAAATGAAATAAACAAAAACACATGGGTGAAAAACCAATGGCCTCTGGTCTATTTTATTCAAAATGAATCTAAAAAAGTTGCTTACGTTGGTGAATCTACGAATTTTTCAAATAGGGTAAAAAATCATTTAGCAAACCCTAAAAAGGCAAATGCTTTTAATAAAATATCAATTATTGGTTCTGATAAATTTAATAAATCAGCTACTCTTGATATTGAATCAAAATTAATTCAATACATATCATCAGAAGGCACCTATGAATTACACAACGGAAATCATGGACTAATTAATCATAACTACTATCAACAAGATTTATATAAAGATATCTTTAAAGATATTTGGAGTAAATTAATAGAGAACAAGATAGTAAGTAAATCTCTTGAAGAAATTGAGAACTCTGAACTTTTTAAGTACTCACCATATAAATCACTTAATGAAGACCAATATAATTCTGTTATAGAGATAATTAACGCTTTATCAGAAAAAAGAACTAACAAAATTTTTATAAAAGGGAGTGCTGGAACTGGAAAAACAATTCTTGCTTCATATTTAATAAAACTACTTGGCTCTGATGTTTCTGAAACTAACCTTGAAGATTTAAGTGATAACGAAATTCAAGAAATAAATTTAATTAGAACATATAAAAATAAATATCCTAATGCAGAAATAGGCTTTGTTGTAGCAATGAGTTCTCTTCGAAAAACTCTACAAAATGTATTTAGAAAAATTCCAGAATTAAAATCATCAATGATAATTAGCCCCTCAGATACTTTTAAGAAAAAGTATGACTTATTAATTGTTGATGAAGCTCACCGTCTTAGGCAATATAAAAATATCGGATGGATGGGTGTTTTTAAAAAGAACAATAGAAAACTTGGACTTGATGATACAGGTACTGAATTAGACTGGATAATTGCAAATAGCACTAACCAAATATTCTTTTATGACTCTGCACAATCTGTTAAACCTTCAGATGTTCCTTCTTCTCATTTCGATAAATTATTTAATGAGCCTAATACTATAGAAATAGAACTTAAATCTCAAATGCGCTCTAATGGAGGTAATGATTACATTTCTTTTGTTGATAATTTACTTAACGTTAATCTTAAAGATAAGTACCTATACGCTCCAAAAAACTATGAAATCCTTGTCTTTGACTCCATGAAAGATATGTATGAGCAATTATCTATAAAGGAAGAAAAACATGGGTTATGTAGATTAGTAGCAGGATATTCTTGGCCATGGCTATCAGACCCAAAGAAAAAACCGAAGCCAGACCTTGATGCTATTGATATTTCTATTGACGGTGTCGAATTACAATGGAACAAGACCGATAAAGATTGGGTAAATTCAGAAAATTCATTTAAAGAGGTTGGGTGCATACACACAACTCAAGGATACGATTTAAATTATACTGGTGTAATTTTTGGAGAAGAAATATCATTTAACAAAAATACAAATCAGATAGAAATTGATAAATCGAAATATTTTGATAAAAATGGAAAAAGAGGTTTAAATGATATAGAAAAATTAAAAGAGTACATAATAAACATATACAAAACAATAATGTTTAGAGGAATTAAAGGTGTATATATTTATGCTTGTGATAAAAACCTAAGAGATTATTTTAAACAGTATATTAATTCTTTTCAAAGTAAAGAAAGGTTAAGGATTCTGCCTTTTACAGAAGTTAAACCCTTTGTAAATTCAGTACCAATCTTAGACATATACGCAGCAGCTGGAGACTTTAGCAAACTACAAACACAATCAGAGTTTAAAAATATGAAGTGGGTAGAATTACCTATTAACATTTCTGTAAAAAATAACTATTTTATTTGTCAAGTTATTGGAGAATCAATGAATAAAAAAATTGAAAATGGTTCTTGGTGCTTATTCAAAAAATACTCTGGAGGGAGCAGAGAAGGTAAAATAGTATTAGTAGAACATTATAACATTCAAGATTCTGATTTTGGAGCTGGTTATACAATAAAATCATATCATAGTGAAAAATTGATTACAAATGAGAGTTGGCTTCATAAATCCATAACATTAAAGCCACAATCATATGAAACCACGTATAAAGACATAATATTAAAAGAAGACGAATTAAGTGAATTAAAGATTATTGGTGAATTTATTACAGTATTGAGTCTTTAATGTTCAATATTAGACTATGCTTCAAAATAGCACACTATATTTCAATCATACGTATGTTTTTAGTCGTATAATTTTGACACCCTAAAAATATACACTATATTTACTTTATAATATTTCAAGAGCTATGAAAGTAAAGTACATTAGAGTTTCAACTTTAGAGCAGAATACAGAAAGGCAACAAACGAATTCAGAAAATTTTCAATCTGTTTATATCGATAAAATTAGTGGAGCTATTCCTTTCTTTGAAAGACCACAAGGAAAAAAACTAACAAAGGATATTAATAACAGTAAAGTTGATGAAGTTCATATTTCTTCAATTGACCGTATGGGAAGAAATATTTTAGACATTCTAACTGTTTCAGAGTTCTTTAATAAAAACAATGTTAATTTATATGTCGAAAATATAGGGATGTATTCAATGGTTGACGGAAAACCAAATCCAATTTTTAAGATGATAATAAGTGTACTTGGAAATGTAGCAGAGATGGAACGAACAAATATGTTAGAGCGCCAACGTCAAGGAATCGAGATAGCCAAAGCTAAAGGAAAATATACTGGGCGCTTGTATGGAGCTATTATGAGTGACGAAGCATTTTTAATTAAATACAAGAAGGTAAAGCAAGAACTTGAAAATGGAGAGTCACTGCGCAGAGCTGCCAAACTTGGGGAATGTTCATTAGGAACAGCTCAAAAAGTAAAACGACTAATTAGTTAATTAGTCGTTTTACAGTTTAAAATAATCATTTACTCATGACATCATAAAGTAAAGAAAACTTTTTAATCTCTTGATTAAAATGGTTCGAAATAATTATATTTACGGGAGCAAAAAAGGCTTACATTCGTGTAAGTCTTTTTGTATTTTTACACTATGCGATTTCCTAAAAAACTTATCCAAAAAATATCATCACGTAAAGAAGATACTTCTCTCAGGTCACTTGGTACTGGAACTCATTTAATAGATTTCTCTTCAAATGATTACTTAGGCTACGCTAAATCTGGTTTAATTTTCGATAAAACACATCAATTTTTAATTGATAAAAACATAAAGCAGAACGGAGCAACTGGTTCTCGTTTACTTTCTGGAAATCACAAACTATATATCAGCGTTGAAAAAAAAATCACTGAATTCCATAATACAGAGGCTGCTTTAATTTTCAATTCTGGCTACGATGCCAATATTGGTTTCTTTTCATCTGTACCTCAACGCGGCGATATTATTTTATATGATGAATTTATTCATGCTTCTATTCGCGATGGTGTTCAATTATCAAACGCAAAAAGCTATAAGTTTAAGCATAATGATATAGGTAATTTAGAGAACAAAATACTATCTGTTAGAACCGGATCTAAAAACCAAGAATCTGAAATTTATGTGATAACCGAATCTGTTTTCTCTATGGATGGCGACTCGCCTGATTTAATTGCCATAGTTGAAACTTGTAAAAAACACAACGTTTATTTAATTGTAGATGAAGCACACGCTGTTGGTGTATTTAAAAATGGACTTGTTGAAAAACTGAATTTAGAAAATGATGTTTTTGCTAGAATTATAACTTTCGGTAAAGCATTAGGTTGTCACGGGGCCGTAATTTTAGGGAGCGGTGAACTGAAACAATACTTAATTAATTTTGCTAGAAGTTTTATTTATACCACAGGCTTACCGCCACATTCATTGGCAACCGTACATTGTGTTTACGAGGAGCTTGAGAGTTCTAACGGAATAGAGAACTCAAAAGTATTACATCAAAATATTCAGCATTTTATATCAGAAACAAAACGACTTAATTTAAAGTTTATAAATAGTGACTCTGCAATTCATTGCTGCATAATACCTAGTAATGAAAAAGTAAAATATGTAGCTAAACAGCTTAAAGAAAAAGGATTCGAGGTAAAGCCAATTTTATCTCCCACAGTAACAAAAGGAGAAGAAAGATTACGTTTCTGTTTACATGCTTATAATTCTAGGCTAGAAATCACCAATGTTTTAGAACATCTTGCTATTTTTGTTTAAAAACTTATGAGAGACAACTATACTATTTTAACTGTTTTTGAATATTCTACTGAAGCTCATCTTGTTAAATCTAAATTAGACTCAGATAACATCAGAACTTTATTGATGGATGAAAAGACGATTGATTCTGATCCTTTAATAAGTCAAGCAATAGGCGGAGTAAAACTATTAGTACATAATGATGATTTAGAAAAAGCACTAATAATTTACAATGAAATTAGAGTATATAAAAAAGATAAAAACGGAAACACTATTCACTGTGCAAACTGCAATTCTTCTAAAATACTAGTTGCTCCACCACAACGAAAAAGCTTTTTTTATATGTTGTTTCCTTTTTTTGAAAGCAGAAAATTAATTTGTAATGATTGTAAAACAATCTTTTAAATGAAAAAATATTTTATTACCGGAATTTCTACTGAAGTAGGAAAAACTATAGCATCAGCTATTATAACTGAGGCACTAGAAGCTGATTATTGGAAACCAATACAAGCGGGTGAATTAGACAATTCTGATTCACATAAAATTGAACAACTAATTTCTAACTCTACAACTATAATTCACCCAAACTCTTATGCATTAAACACCCCTATGAGTCCGCATGCAGCTGCAGAAATAGACGGAATTACTGTTGAATTATCAAAAATAACAGCTCCTAAAACTGATAACAATTTAGTTATAGAAGGCGCTGGCGGATTATTAGTTCCGTTAAATAATTCGGATACCATTTTAGATATTATCAAACCCGATTATAAAGTAATTATTGTTTCTCGTCATTATTTAGGGAGCATTAACCATACCTTATTAACAGTGAATCTATTAAAAGAAAAAGGTTTTGATATTGCGATTATTTTCTCTGGAAATGAACATAAAACAACAGAAGAAATCATCAAAAATATGACGAACGTTTCTGTAATCGGGCGCATAGATGAGGAACCTTATTTTGATAAAAATGTAGTTAGAGAATACGCCGAGCTTTTTAAAGAAAAGCTATTGAATTTATAAACGCCACACTGAACTTATTTCTTGGTTGAATAGCGAAGCAAAGTTATATTTACAACTAGTTAACTTGATGCGATGCTGAAACAAGTTCAGCATGACGAAACATATAATAAATTAGACACAAATACCAACATAACGTCACCCTGAACTTGTTTCAGGGTCGTATAATAAAAAGAAGTATACTTGCTAATTTAGTATTAAACTTATTATCAGTATAAAGAAAAAATAAAAAATGACACTTCAAGAAAGAGATAAAAAGCATTTGTGGCATCCGTTAAAACAACACCAAACACATCCAGATAGTTTAGGAATTGTAAAAGCCAAAGGATGTATTTTAACTGATGAAAATGGCAATGAATATATCGATGCTATTTCATCTTGGTATACTTGTATGTTTGGGCATTGTAACGATTTTATTACGAGTCGTGTTTACCAACAAATGCAAACATTAGATCAAATAATGTTTAGTGATTTTACACACGAACCTGCTGTGAAATTATCCGAAGAATTGATTAAAATTCTTCCTGATAATCAAAATAGAATTTTCTTTAACGATAACGGATCAACAGCTGTAGAAGCGGCTATTAAAATGGCATTGCAATACTATTTTAATAAAGGCGAAAAACGAACTACTTTCATTGCTTTTGAAGATGGTTTTCATGGTGATACTTTCGGTGCCATGTCGGTTTCTGGCTTATCGGCTTACAACGGGCCGTTTGAAGATTTTTTAATGGATATTGAGCGTATTCCTATTCCGAATGGAAAAAACAATCAAGAAATTTTAAATCAGTTAGAAAAAATCGTTGTCAAAAATGATATCGCCGGCTTTATTTACGAACCTTTAGTGCAAGGTGCTGCCGGAATGAAAATTCATGAAGCAGAAGATTTAAACGAGATTTTAAATTTCTGCAAAGAAAATAATATTTTAATGATTGCTGATGAAGTGATGACTGGCTTCGGAAAAACAGGAAATCATTTTGCTTCGGATGAAGTTGCTACAAAACCAGATATTATTTGTTTAAGTAAAGCTTTAACTGCTGGTTTAGTGCCAATGGCAATTACCTCTTGTACTGAAGAAATTTATAGTACTTTTTTAAGCAATGATATTGCAAAAGGTTTTTTTCATTGCCACACCTATTCAGCAAATCCTATTGCTTGTAGCGCTGCTTTGGCTAGTATCGAATTACTACAATCTAAAGAAATTCAAGAAAGCATTCAAACTATTATAACTTCTCACAAAACGTTTGAAGAACGTATTAAAAAGCACCCAAAAGTAACAACTACAAGAACTAAAGGTGTAATTTTAGCAATCGATTTAAAAACCAATGCGAATCGTTACGGTACTTTACGAGACCAATTATTAAAACACTTTATGAATGACGGCGTGTTTTTACGTCCGTTAGGAAATACCATTTATATTCAACCGCCTTATGTAATTACAAAAGAGCAGTTACAAAAAGTATACACCACTATCGAAAAGGTTTTAGATATCTTCTAAAACCTTTTCTTTAACTAATAAATTTATTTCTTTTTGTGTTTCTTTAATACGCACATATAAATCTTCATAAATCCATTCGCCATTAGTTCTTATTCCTCGAATAATTAATGTTCCTTTTCCGCTTGGTCCCGAAATCGGAATTAAGAAATCAACATCTCCTTCATCATTATTTATTGATATATTTCCTGATGGAATTCCGTATTTTTCAATTGGTTCTCCTAAATAACGAAGTACTTCTTTATTCTTAGAAGCTTGTTCTATAGCATACTCTACAGGCGTAGCATTTGTAATCATTTCTGATATACCAAAAAACGCAGCGCCAATACCAAAAACAAATAATAAAATAAGTCCGATACATCCGCAGCCACAACCACCAACAGGCACTACCCAACCCCAATTTCTACCAAACCAACTTTTTTGTTCTTGCACTTCCATTTGTTCTCTTTTTTTCACAATATAAATATTTATTTATTTCGTAATGCTTGATTTTACCATTATTTTTGTGAAAACTTTAATACGTTGAAAGAACCAATTTCTATTACCTCTTTTGCTTCCGTTTCTGCTTTAGGAAGTACTCCTGAGCAAATTTGGGAAAACTATTTAAATACAAAACATTTCTTAAGGTTAAAAGAAAACGTTTGGACAGGTAGCTTGAATCAACAAGATAGACTTGCTATTGCCGAAATAAGAAGTTCAGATAATAAGTATAAAAACTTAGACGATTCGGTTATATATACTTTGTATGTAGCAAGAAAGGCTATTGAAAAAACGAATTGGAATTCTGAAGATAACTTCGGAATTAACATTGGTTCATCACGAGGAGCAACTTCTTTATTTGAAAAATATCACAAAGAATTTTTAGAAACCGGTAAATCCTCAACCTTAAGTTCGCCAACCACTACATTAGGAAATATTTCTTCTTGGATTGCCCATGATTTACAAAGTAACGGACCAGAAATTTCACATTCAATAACCTGCTCTACAGGATTGCACTCTTTGTTAAACGGCGTTGCTTGGTTACAATCAGGCATGTCAGAAAAATTTATGATTGGTGCTAGTGAAGCTTCTTTAACTAATTTTACGATTGCCCAAATGCAAGCGTTAAAAGTGTACTCGAAAGAAGCTGATGAATATCCGTGTAAAGCTTTTGATTTAGAAAAGAAACGAAACACGATGGTTTTAGGAGAAGCTGCAGCCGTTTTTTGTTTAGAAAAAGGAGTTCAAGAAAATGCAGTTGCACTTATTAAAGGTGTAGGTTATGCTACAGAAGTTTTAAAACACAACACTTCGGTTACCGCAAATGCAGATTGTTTTCAGAAATCTATGAAAATGGCTTTAGGTACAATTTCTCCTGATGAAATTGATGTTATTGTAATGCACGCACCAGGAACTATTAAAGGAGATTCATCAGAAATTAACGCCATCCAAAAAGTTTTTAGTAACAAAACACCTTTCTTAACTACTAATAAGTGGAAAGTAGGGCATACTTTCGGTACTTCTGGCTTACTTAGTTTAGAATTAGCCGTCTTTATATTGCAATATCAAAAAGCAATTGAAGTTCCGTTTGCAAAAAAACAAAATCAACCAAAAAAAATAACTAAAGTATTAGTAAATGCAGTTGGTTTTGGCGGGAATGCCGTTTCTGTTTTATTGACGAAATAATAGTGCTTCTTTCAGTCAATTTATTTACTTTTAGTAACTTATTAAAATAATTGCTTTATGATGGAATGGTTTAATGAATTAACTTCTTTTCAGAAAATGTATTGGGTTGTTACAATTGCTTCAACCATAATATTTTTATTTGTTCTTATAAGTACTTTTGTGGGAGCTGATACTGATGATATAGGTGATGTTGATGCTGAAATAGATGCCGATACTGGTGCCGGATTTCAATTTTTCACCTTTAAAAACATGGTTGCTTTTTTCACCATTTTTGGATGGAGCGGAATTGCAAGTATCGATGCAGGAAACTCAAAAGGTATTACCTTATTTATTTCTATTTTCTGTGGATTATTAATGATGACAGCCATGGCTGCATTATTTTACTACATCAGTAAATTAACTTCTAGCGGAACTTTAAAAATGAAAAATGCACTAAACGCTATTGGCGAAGTGTATTTAACTGTAGGAGCTAAAAAATCTAAAATAGGAAAAGTACACATTAAAGTACAAAACTCATTAAGAGAATTAGACGCTTTAACTAATCACGATACTGATTTATTACAAGGAACCGTGATAAAAGTAATTGAAGTAACACCAAACGGATTCTTAATTATTGAACCTCAAAAATAAAAATTGACTATGCTAAAAGGAACATTATTACAAATTGATGGGTTTGCAGGACCTATCGGAATCATTATTGCGATTCTATTTATTTTTATCTTATTTATCACTCTAATTAAACGCTATAAAAGATGTCCTTCGGATAGAATTTTAGTAGTTTATGGTAAAGTTGGTGGTGGCCAATCGGCAAAATGTATTCATGGTGGAGCCGCATTTATTTTTCCGGTAATTCAAGATTATCAATTTTTAGATTTAACACCTATTTCGATAGAAGTAAATTTAGTAAACGCACTTTCTAAACAAAATATTCGTGTAAATGTACCAAGTAGATTTACAATTGGAGTTTCTACAGAGCCAGGAATTATGCAGAATGCTGCAGAAAGATTGTTAGGTTTAGATCAAGATAGTATTCAAGATTTGGCGCAAGAAATTATTTTTGGTCAGTTACGTTTAGTTGTTGCTTCTATGGATATAGAAGAAATTAACAATGATAGAGATAAGTTTTTAACCAATATTTCTCAGTCTGTAGAAACAGAATTAAAGAAAGTAGGATTAAAATTAATCAACGTAAACATTACAGATATTGTTGATGAATCTGGCTATATTGAAGCTTTAGGTAAAGAAGCCGCTGCACATGCAATTAACGCCGCTCGTAAATCTGTTGCCGAAAAAACAAGAGATGGTTCTATTGGTGAAGCAAATGCCGTACAAGACGAAAGAAGTCAGGTAGCTGCTGCAAATGCAAAAGCTGTAGAAGGAGAAAACACAGCAAAGATTGCCGTAGCTAATTCAGATTCTTTACGTAGACAGCGTGAAGCAGAAGCAGAACGTACCGCAATTGCATCAGAAAAAGTACAAACAGCAAACGCATTAAAAGAATCGTATGCTGCAGAGCAAGATGCAGAAGTTGCTAGGGCAGAAAGAGAACGCTCTTCTCAATTAGCAGATATTATTGTTCCTGCCGAAATTGATAAAAGAAAAGTTGAAATTGATGCGGAAGCAAAAGCTGAAAATATTAGAAGAATTGCAAAAGGTGAAGCCGATGCCATTTTATTTAAAGCACAAGCGGAAGCACAAGGTTTGTATGAAGTTTTAACAAAGCAAGCAGCTGGTTTAGATCAGGTTGTAAAAGCAGCTGGTAATAGCTCTAAAGACGCCGTTTTACTTTTAATTGCTGATAAATTACCAGAACTGGTTAAAACACAAGCCGAAGCTATTAAAAATATTAAGATTGATAAAATTACTGTTTGGGAAAACGGTGGCGGAAAAGACGGTAAATCATCAACGTCTAACTTTATTTCTGGAATGTACAAAGCAGTACCACCTTTACAAGAAATGTTTAATATGGCTGGTATGGAATTACCAGAATATCTTAAAGGTAAAGACTCAGCTTCTAAAAATATTGAAGAAGCTAAAGAAGATAATTCGCCTTCTTAAACTTTAAAATAATAAATATAAAATTCCGCTTTCATAGCGGAATTTTTGTTTTTAGCAATTCTTTACTTTCTACGGATAAAAATAGTTAATAAATAACTGTTTTGATTCAGAACTCGATACAAGCGCGTCATTCTGAATTTATTTCAGAATCGCATCTTTACAACAAACAGTGTTGACTCATTATGAGAACCTAAAACAAGTTCAGGTTGACTTAGATATTATTATCAAAACACGATCTATTAATTGTCTGTTCGAGCGGAATCGAGAACTCGTTAAGCTTAAAACAATCTCGACTCCGCTCGATTTGACAATTAAAGAATAGAGGTTAACTATTAATACATAGAAATTACTCTCTCTTTACAAACAAGTTTAGCCCTGATAGAGCGGTTTGTTTGAGCTCTTTTTTATTTTTTTAAAAAAAGCGAGTAGCGAAAGCAGGAAATAGCTTCTAAAAAGAAATAAAAAGCCAATTAGTTTTTTTATTTTTGACAACACAAACAACTTGAATTTATGAGTGAAGTAAGACATAATTGGACGAAAGAAGAAGTTCTTGAGATATATAACAAACCGATGATGGAGCTTTTATATGAAGCTGCAACGGTGCATAGAAAAAGTCATGATCCTAATGTGGTGCAGGTTTCTACACTGTTATCTATAAAAACTGGTGGCTGTTCTGAAGATTGTGGATACTGTCCGCAAGCGGCACGTTACCACACCAATGTTGACGGAAACGATTTAATGTCGGTTCAACAAGTAAAAGCACAGGCTTTAAGAGCAAAATCGGGCGGAAGTTCTCGTGTTTGTATGGGAGCTGCTTGGAGAAACGTAAAAGACGGACCAGAATTTGACCAAGTTTTAGACATGGTAAGAACCATTAACAAGCTAGATATGGAGGTTTGTTGTACTTTAGGTATGGTTACCGAAAATCAGGCACAACGTTTGGCTGAAGCTGGTTTATATGCCTATAATCACAATTTAGATTCATCGGAAGAATATTATAAGGAAGTAATTTCTACACGTGGTTACCAAGATCGTTTAGATACGATTAGCAATGTTCGTAAAACAAACGTAACGGTTTGTTCGGGTGGAATTATTGGAATGGGAGAAAACGCAGCAGATAGAGCAGGAATGTTAGTTGCTTTATCTACTTTAGATCCGCAACCAGAATCTACACCAATTAACGCACTAGTTGCTGTTGAAGGAACTCCGTTAGAAGATGAAAAGCCTGTAGAAATTTGGGATATGGTGCGTATGGTAGCTACTACACGTATTGTTTTACCAGAAACGCAAGTACGTTTATCTGCAGGAAGAACACAAATGAGTAGAGAAGGACAAGCAATGTGTTTCTTTGCAGGAGCAAATTCTATTTTTGCAGGTGATAAGTTACTTACAACTCCGAATCCTGATGTAAATGAAGACATGAAAATGTTTGAAATGCTAGGAATGAATCCTCAAAAACCATTTACTAAAAAAGTACAACCACAATCGGTTGAAGCAAAAGATTCTAAATTTGAAAACTTAGGTGAAAAACCTAAATGGACAAGACCTGACCATAAAATTGAGCGTAATGAAGAAAAAAAGCAAGAAGCTTTAGCTTTTAGAAAAAAATAATTACAATTTTCATTAAACATAAAAAAGCGCCAATATTGGCGCTTTTTATTTTTTATAATCTAAATAAAGTGTTTCTTTTTTAGATTAAAACCAACCTTTTTGGTTTACTTGGTATGTTTGAATAAACTCTTCATCAGATTTTGTTAAATAGATAATTCCTTCTATAAAAGGCACTAAAGAAGCAAAACCACAAGTTACAAACGTTAATACAACTTGAATAATACCTTCTTTTGTATACCCTAAGATAAATTTATGAATACCTAATGATCCAATTACTATTGCTAGAATACCTGCTAAAATTCGTTTACTTTCTTGAGTTGGAACTGGTTTTCCATTTTCATCAATTACATTCATTTTTTTTGTTTTTAATAATTAGTTGATGCCGAATTTATAAAAAAGCTTCGTCTTTTGGCTCCCAAAGTTCAATTTTATTTCCGTCTAAATCTATAATCCAACCAAACTTACCATAATCATACTCTTCTATCTTGCCTAAAACCTTCACTCCTTTTGTTTTTAGCTCTTCTAATAATTCTACTAAATTTTCTACGCGATAGTTAAACATAAAATCTTTATCTGATGGCTGAAAATGTTTAGTGTCTTTTGTAAACGGACTCCATTGTGTAGATGCTTTTTTTCCCTCGTTATCTTTCCACCAAAAAGTACAACCCCAATCATCTGTATTAAAACCTAAGTTGTTTTTATACCAATCTTTGGTTTCTGATACGTTTTCGGTTTTAAAAAACACACCACCTATTCCTAAAACTTTACCTTTTTTCATTATTTCTTTTTTATAGCTGATTCATAAATAGCAATCCATTCTTTAACGGTCATTTTTGTACAGAGTTCTTTGATTAAATCAAACGGAATTTCTTCTATTTTCTTGAATCGAATACAACTTTTACCCATATCTAATTTACGTTTACAATGCTTCGGATATTCAGCAACAAACCAATCGTATAATTCCTGTTTAGCATACAAACCCATATGATATAAATTGATTGAATTTTTCTGTGAAGCAATACTTATAAACGGCAGTGGTAATTTAGGGTCACAATGATAACCATCTAAATATAGAGCATGCGGTACATAATAGCCAATCATATTATAACTCATACCTTCTTCAAAACCTTGCGGAAGATTGTTTTTAATAGTATTTCGTAATTTTTCTAGAACTGCTTGTCGCTCTTCAGGAACTTGTGCAATATATTCTTCAGGTGAATTGGCTTCGTATTTCATGCTATCTGATTTTAAAAGCTACAAGTTAACAAAATTTTGATTTTATTTTATCTACAATTGTTTGTGCTAGTTTTTCTTTACTTTCAACTGTCCAGCCTGCTACATGTGGAGAAAGCAATACATTTTCTGATTTTATTAAATATTTAAATGCTTCTGGCATTTCGTCTCTCGACTCCGCTCGAGATGACCTATTAGTTATTACATTTTTTTGAAATAAATTTTCGAATGACTTTTTTTCGTATTCTAAAACATCTAAGCCTGCACCTAATATTTTACACGATTTTAAAGCATCCACTAAATCGGCAGTAACTACCGATTTTCCTCTTGCAGTATTTAAGAACCAAAAAGGATTCGAAAAAGCATTGATAAAATCAGCATTAACCATGTTCATCGTTAAAGCTGTTTGTGGAGTATGCAAACTCAAAACAGTTGCTTTTTCTTGCAATTCTTTTAATGAAACTTGCTTACAATTTTCATCACCAACATTGGGTTTAATATCGTAACAGATTACATCTACATCAAAACCACGAAGTTTTTTTGCAAAAGATTTACCCATATTACCATAGCCAATTAAACCAACTGTTTTTCCGTCGAGTTCAATTCCGCGATTTTCTTCTCGCAACCATTTACCATTTCTAACTTCTTTATCTGCTTTATTCAACTTATTAAAAAGTGATAATAACATTCCCAAAGTATGCTCACCAACGGCATTTCTGTTTCCTTCGGGAGCCGAAATTAAATACACGCCTTTTTTCTCGGCATAGTCACAATCTATATTTTCTAAACCAGCACCTACTCTACCAATAAACTTAAGATTGGTTGCTTTATCTAAAAAAGTAGCATCAATAGAAAATCTACTTCGGATGATGATTCCGTCATAGCGATGAATTTTGGCTTCAATTTCTGATTTTGTAGACTTATAATCTTCTTCATTCGTAAAACCTGCATTATTTAATTGCTCTAATAACAAAGGGTGATTTGAATCTAAGTGAAGTATTTTCATTTTTTATCTGATAAAAAAAAGCCTTCTTTTCAGAAGACTTTTCAGTTTAATATTGTTCTTTTTCGCTAGGGAAATCTTGCGATTTCACATCGGCTATATAATTTTGAAAAGCACCTGTCATTTCTGAGTATAAATCTAAATACCTACGTAAAAAACGCGGATTAAATTCATGCGTCATTCCAATCATATCATGGGTAACTAATACTTGTCCATCTACTCCGGCTCCGGCTCCAATACCAATAACAGGTATTGTAAGCGCGTCTGCTACTTTTTTAGCCAAACCAGCTGGCACTTTCTCTAAAACAAGCGCAAAGCACCCTATTCTTTCTAACATTAAAGCATCTTTTATTAATTGTTCTGCTTCTTCCTCTTCTTTTGCTCTTACTGTATAGGTTCCGAATTTATAGATAGATTGAGGTGTTAATCCTAAATGTCCCATTACCGGAATACCCGCATTTAAAATACGTTTGATAGAATCTTTTACCTCTTTACCACCTTCTAATTTTATTGAATGCCCTCCCGACTCTTTCATGATTCTAATGGCAGAACGCAATGCTTCTTTAGGATCTGATTGGTAACTACCAAAAGGTAAATCTACCACCACTAAACAACGCTCAATAGCTCTTACCACAGAACTTGCATGATAAATCATTTGATCTAAAGTGATAGGCAAGGTTGTTTCATGTCCCGCCATTACGTTTGATGCCGAATCACCTACCAAAATAACGTCAATTCCCGCTCCGTCTACAATTTTTGCCATCGTATAATCATAAGCAGTTAGCATAGAGATTTTTTCTCCGTTTGCTTTCATATCCACTAAAGACTTCGTTGTTACTCTTTTATATTGTTTTTTAGCTACTGACATTGTTTTAAATTTTCTTGATTGTAAAAATACGCAATTATTCGCTTGAATTATCTCTTAAATTTAAGTTCCTAAGAGATTAGATAATATTTACAGAAGTCGTTAATCTTCTGTTAATTATATTATAACTGAGTTCGTTTTTAATAATTTCACTTTTTTAAAAGCCAAACTATCATGCCTAAGATAATTACACTATTTATTATTTTTATTCTTACTACCGTTGTTAACGCCCAAAACACCACAGAAAACATCGCTATAAAAAAGACTATTGAAACTTTTTTTGACGGACTTCATCAGGGTGATAGTACTTTAGTTAGTTCAACCTTACATTCAACAATTAAAATACAGACTACTTTTTCGGATAAAGAGGAAAATAAAAAATTAGTAACCAATAGTAGAGAAAAATTACTAATAGGAATTGCGAATAAAAAAAGTGAACATACTTATTTAGAAAAAATTCTTTCTTGGCAAATTCATATTGATGGTAATTTAGCTTCTGTTTGGATTCCTTATGAATTTTATTTAAATGATAAATTTAGCCATTGTGGCGCAAACTCTTTTCAATTATTCAATGATAACGGAAAATGGAAGATAATTTACTTGGTAGATATGAGACGAAAAAACGACTGCAAATCTTTAAAAAAATAAAATGAAAAAAATAGTAATTATCTTTTTATTACTTTTTCAAAACATCAATGCTCAAGAGGCTAAAATGTTCTTACCTAAATTATTTAACGGATTACCTAATGTTAGGGATTTTTCTCTAAATAATACTGGTGATGAATTTTATTTTACTGTAGAAAGTTATACTAAAGAGTACTCATTTATAGCATTTTCAAAAAAAATAAATAATTTGTGGACTGAACCTAAAACGGTAGCTTTTTCAGGGAAATATAAAGATTTAGAACCTTTTTTATCACCAGATGGATTAAGATTATTTTTTGCTTCCAACAGAAAAAATAATACTTCAAATGAAATTAAAAAAGATATTGATATTTGGTATGTTGTAAGGAAATCAATAACTGATGACTGGTCTAAACCTATAAACGTTGGCGAAGTAATTAATACTGTAGCGGATGAATTTTATCCGTCGGTTACAAATAATGGCGATTTATTTTTTACTGCTTCTTATGACAGTACTAAGAGAAAAGAAGACATTTATGTAAGTAGGTTTATTGATAATAAATATACAACACCTGTTTCATTAAGTACTAATGTAAATTCAGAAAAATATGAATTCAATGCTTTTGTAGCTCCAGATGAAAGCTATATTATATTTACATCGTACGGAAGAAAAGACGATTTAGGTCAAGGCGATTTATACATCAGTAGAAAAGATAATAATAACAATTGGTTGCCTGCAAAACATTTAGGAAAAGAAATTAATAGTAAAAAATTAGATTACTGTCCGTTTGTTGACTCAAACACTAATATGCTATACTACACTACAAGTAAAAATACGATCCCAAAAAGCTTTAAATCAAGAAAAACGATGAAAGAAACCATTAATTTTATAAATAGTAACGCTAATGGATTAAGCAGAATATATGAGGTTTCATTAAATAAAAAATAACTTATATTTGGGGCAATGAACCAAACAAACAAATCCAACACTTTATCTCCAAATAACTGGGTAGATGCTTATGCTGATTATTTATTTAATTATGCTGTTGCACGTGTAAATGATTCTAATATCGCTAAAGATTTAGTTCAAGAAACTTTTTTTGCTGGACTTAAATCTGCTAAAAATTTTAAAGGTAAAGCTAGTGAAAGAACTTGGTTGGTTTCTATATTAAAAAGAAAAGTGATAGATCATTATCGAAAAATAAATTCTAAAAAAGGACAAGCTGAAGTTAGGATGAATTTTTATGAAAATGGTGAAAATGAAGGAGATTGGATAGAAGAACGTGTACCACAATCTTGGGATAATGAGATTGATAAAAGTATTGAAAACGTTGAATTGAAATCTCAATTAGATAGCTGTATAGATAAATTACCGGAAAAATATGCTATGGTTTTCAGAATGAAAACCATACAAGAATTTGAGACTGAGGAAATTTGTAAGGAACTAAATATCACTCCGTCAAATTTATGGGTAATCATCCACAGAGCAAGAACGCAGTTAAGGAGCTGTATGGAAACAAATTGGTTTAACAAGTAAGAGGTAATGTTTAAAAAATTTAAATTAACATGTAATGAAGCAACTACAATTTGTGATAAAGCACAATATGGAGAAGCATCATTTTATGAAAAAATACAGCTTAATTGGCACCTAATAGTTTGTAAAATATGCAAAACATATACTACGCAAAATAGTAAAATGTCTGATCTTTTTAAAATGAAAGCTGCTAATTGTAAAAGTGAAACAAAGTGTTTATCAAACCAAGATAAAGACATACTTAAAGAAAAATTACGTCAGTTAAATTGATACAATTGTTTTTAAGATTGAAACGGAATTTATTTTATAATGAGTTCCGTTTTTTTATACCTTTGAACCAAAAAATAAAAGCATGCATTTTCTTCCTGAAAAAATTGATACTTATGTTGTTAATCACTCACAGCAAGAGCCAAAAATATTACAAGAATTAACTAAAGAAACTTGGCAAAAAGTATTAAACCCTAGAATGTTAAGCGGTGCTTTTCAAGGAAGAGTATTATCGATGATTTCAAAATTAATTAACCCGAAGTCTATTTTAGAAATTGGTACTTACACGGGCTATTCTGCACTGTCTTTAGCTGAAGGTTTAGCAAAAAATGGAAATCTTTATACTATTGATAAGAATGAAGAATTAGAAGAGCTACAAACTACTTATTTTCAAAAATCAGATTACAAAAATCAGATCCATCAATATATTGGAAATGCAATTGATATTATCCCGACTTTAGACACTAAATTCGATTTGGTTTTTATTGACGCTGATAAATCAAATTATCTAAATTATTTCGATTTAATTATTGAGAAAATGAATAGCGGTGGTGTTATTTTATCTGACAATGTACTTTGGAGTGGAAAGGTAGTTGAAGAATTAAACCCCAAAGATATTGACACTAAAATTCTTTTAGAATATAATAAGAAGCTTAATGAAGATAGCCGCTTAGAAACTGTTTTATTGCCGATAAGAGATGGCTTAACAATAAGTAGAGTTAAATAATTTTTACTACCTACGCTTTATAGGTCCCGTAAAATCATCAATATTGTCTTTAACTTTATTAACTTCTTTATTAATATCTTTTACGAAGTCGGTATCTATACCTTGATTTTTGGCACTGTTGTTTATTTCCTTTTTTATATCATTTGTAGCGTCTTTAACTTGACGTATACCTTTTCCTAATCCTCTAGCTATTTCTGGAATTTTGTCTGCTCCGAATAACATAACGACTAATAACAAGATTACAAAAATCTCTGGACCTCCTATAAATAAAAATACTGTATTCATTAGTACAAAGGTAATTAAAATAGATAGTAAAATTCTTTATAAAACAAAAAAAGCCAAACTTTACGTTTGGCTTTTTTTTATGATGTTTAAGTAATTAATCTGCTAGGATAATTACTTTATTATCTTTCATCTCTAAAGTTCCAGATTTGATAGCTAAAGTTAACACTTTATCATCTTCTGGTAAACTTACTATACTGCCATGTAAATCATCAAAAACTAAGTGATTTTGCGTATGTACGTGTACTTTTACGGTTCCTTTATTTAAAATAGACACAACTGGTGCGTGATTATTTAACATCTGAAATTCACCGTCAATACCTGGTACAGTAACAGAATCTACTTCTGATGAAAACAAGATAGCTTCTGGAGTTACAATTTCTAAAAACATAATTTCAATAGAATTAATTATTGTTAATTGTTACTTGAATTATGCTTCAGCTAACATTTTCTCTCCCGCATCAATTGCTTCTTGAATTGATCCTTTTAAGTTAAACGCTGCTTCAGGATATTTATCTAATTCTCCATCCATAATCATGTTAAACCCTTTAATAGTATCTTTAATGTCTACTAAACATCCTGGAATACCTGTAAACTGTTCAGCTACGTGGAAAGGCTGAGATAAGAAACGTTGTACACGACGTGCTCTGTGAACTACTAATTTATCTTCTTCAGACAATTCTTCCATACCTAAAATCGCAATAATATCTTGCAATTCTTTATATCGTTGTAAAATTTCTTTTACGTTTGTTGCTGTATCATAATGCTCAGCTCCTAAAACTTCAGCAGATAAAATTCTTGAAGTAGAATCTAATGGATCTACTGCAGGATAAATACCTAATTCTGCAATTTTACGAGATAATACTGTCGTTGCATCTAAGTGAGCAAACGTTGTTGCTGGTGCTGGATCTGTTAAATCATCTGCAGGCACATAAACTGCTTGTACAGATGTAATAGAACCTTTCTTAGTAGAAGTAATACGTTCTTGCATTGCTCCCATTTCTGTAGCTAATGTTGGTTGGTATCCTACTGCTGATGGCATACGACCTAATAATGCCGATACCTCAGAACCTGCTTGTGTAAAACGGAAGATATTATCTACGAAGAAAAGAACGTCCTTTCCTTGTGCTTCTCCTGCTCCATCACGGAAATATTCTGCAATTGTTAAACCAGATAAAGCAACACGTGCACGTGCTCCAGGCGGCTCATTCATTTGTCCGAATACGAAAGTAGCTTTAGAGTCTCTCATTCCTGGCTTATCTACTTTAGATAAATCCCATCCTCCTTCTTCCATAGAGTGCATAAAGTCATCACCATACTTGATAATTCCTGACTCTAACATCTCTCTTAGTAAATCGTTTCCTTCACGAGTTCTTTCGCCTACACCAGCGAATACAGATAAACCTCCGTGCCCTTTTGCGATGTTGTTAATTAACTCCTGAATTAATACGGTTTTACCTACTCCTGCTCCACCAAATAATCCAATTTTACCTCCTTTTGCATACGGTTCAATTAAATCAATTACCTTAATACCTGTAAACAACACTTCTGTTGACACTGATAAGTCTTCAAATTTTGGTGCTTGACGGTGAATTGATAATCCTGCATCACCAGTTTTAGGTAAATTACCTAATCCGTCAATAGCTTCACCTGTTACGTTAAACAAACGACCATAAATATCGCTTCCTATAGGCATTTGAATTGGGCTTCCTGTAGCAATCACCTCTGTACCTCTACTTAAACCATCTGTCGCATCCATCGAAATGGTACGAACTGTATCTTCACCTATATGTTGTTGAACCTCTAATACTAAAATTGAACCATCAGCTTTTTTAATTTCTAATGAATCGTAAATTTTTGGTAATTCAGCATTTTCTGTATTAAACTCAACATCGATAACTGGACCAATAATTTGAGAAACTTTACCTGTTATTGTAGACATTACTATATGTAATTAAAGTTATTTAATTTGCTATGTAAGCTTTAGCTCATTTTTCAAAGTGCAAAGGTAATTTTTTTAGTGGAATTTAAAAAACGTTTCACGCTATTTTTACTAAAAATATTGAACAAAAAAAATGCCTCACATTTGTGAGGCATTTTATAAAACTTACGTTTTAACTAAATTATTTTGTTAATTTAATTTCAACACGTCTGTTTTGAGCTCTTCCAGCTCTTGTTTTGTTATCAGCGATTGGATAGTCCTCACCAAATCCAGCAGACACTAATCTATCAGCAGAAATACCAGCTTTCACAACTAAATAATCTAAAACAGCCTTAGCTCTTCTTTCTGATAATTTTTTGTTACTAGCAGCTCTACCTTGACTATCTGTGTGACCTTGAATACTAAATTTAGCTTTAGAATATTCTTTCATGATCGCAGCAATTAAATCTAATTTACCAGAAACTCCAGCTCTAAAAGATGTTTTTCCTGAGTTAAAGTAAATAGCTCTTGCGAAATCATTTAATTTCTTTTCAGCTTCCTTAGTAATTAATACTTCTGGACATCCGTTGTTAGAAGCAACACCTGCTACATTAGGACATTTATCGTCTTTATCTAAAACGCTATCACCATCAGTATCTGGCCAAGGACAACCTGCGTTTGCTGCAGGACCTGCTACTGCAGGACACTTATCTTTACCATCAACTACACCGTCACCATCAGTATCAGGACATCCGTTGTTAGCTTTAGTTCCTTTTTCTGTAGGACAAGCATCGTCTTTATCAGCAATACCATCACCATCAGTATCAGGACATCCGTTTAAAGCTGCTAAACCAGCAACTTCTGGACATGCATCATCTGCATCCTTAATTCCGTCATTATCAGTATCAGGACATCCGTTAAATTCTTTTAATCCTGCAACTTCTGGACAAGCATCATCTTTATCGAAAACACCGTCACCATCAGTATCAGTACCACCAAATTTAAACACTAAACCAACTGAATGTTGGAAATGGTCTTGTACATTATCACTAAATTCTTTTTTACCACCAGTTTGAAAGTTTAAACCTAAGTTATCGTTAAACCAAGTATTGAAACCAAAACCTGCATTTAACATCCCTTCACCTTGATCAGCTAAAGAAGTGTAACCACCCCCTAAATAAACATAAGGATCAAACCAAGAAGTTTCACCTACTAAGTTATTTAAGTCATACTTTACGTTAGCATCAATAGCCCAGTAAAGTTCATCCATATCATTTTCACTAGCGAATGTTTCAATCTTGTTTATAGATCCTGCTAATTCTAAAGTAAAACCTTCGTTTAAGTATTTTCCTACAGTAATTCTAGATATTGATGGAAGTACATTCCAGTCACTAGTACCTACGTAATCTTTTGCATAATCTGAAAATTCAGAAGGAATTCTAACGTCTACAGCGTTAACTCCAAATCCTACAGCCCATGGGTTGTCAGAATCTTGTGCGTTTACCGTCCCTAAAGTAGCGAACGTAAACAAAGCTATCACAGCTAATTTGATTTGTTTCATTATAAAAAATTTAAATTAAAAGTTCGTTTATATATTTAGCAAATGTAAGTTGTTAAAACTTATTTACAAAAGCAAATCTACAAAAACTTACAATAAGTGCAAGATTTCGTTTAAGATATTTAAATCACTCCCAGCTCTTTCCCTACTTTTATAAAAGCTTTTATAGCTTTATCTAGGTGTTCTTTTTCATGTGCTGCGGACAATTGCACGCGTATTCTTGCTTTTTCCTTCGGCACAACCGGAAAGAAAAAACCTATCACATAAATACCCTCTTCTAATAATTTATTTGCCATATTCTGAGAAAGTTTTGCATCGTATAACATCACTGGAACAATTGCCGCGTCTGCTCCAACCAAATCAAAACCTGCTTTCTCCATTTCTGTTCTAAAGTAATTGGTATTCCACTCTAACTTATCTCTTAAAGAAGTATCGTTTGATATTAGATCAAAAACTTTTAATGCACCTCCTACTAAAGATGGCGCTAATGAGTTTGAGAATAAATACGGACGTGAACGCTGACGTAATATTTCTATAATTTCTTTTTTTCCTGTTGTGTAACCTCCCATTGCACCACCAAGTGCTTTTCCTAAAGTACCGGTTACAATATCAACACGATCCATTACATTTTTAAGTTCAACAGTACCACGACCTGTTTTACCGATAAAACCTGTAGCATGACATTCATCGACCATTACCATTGCATCGTATTTATCAGCTAAATCACAAATTTCATCAAGCTTTGCTACAATTCCATCCATAGAGAAAACTCCGTCAGTAACAATAATCTTAAAACGGTGTTCTTGTTTATTTGCTTCAATCAACTGCGCTTCTAAAGAACTCATATCATTATTATCATAACGATAACGAGCTGCTTTACACAAACGAACTCCGTCTATAATAGAGGCGTGGTTTAAACTATCTGAAATAATAGCATCTTCTTTTGTTAACAACGGTTCGAAAACTCCACCATTTGCATCAAAAGCAGCAGCATACAATATAGTGTCTTCTGTTGTATAAAATTCTGCAATTTTTGCTTCAAGCTCCTTATGAATATCTTGTGTTCCACAAATAAAACGAACAGACGACATTCCGAAACCATGTGTATCCATGGTATCTTTTGCTGCTTGAATTACTTCTGGGTTATTTGACAATCCTAAATAATTATTTGCACAAAAATTAATTACTTCTTCCCCTGTGGCTATTTTTATAGCTGCATCTTGAGATGATGTAATAATACGTTCTGATTTATACAATCCGGCGTCTTTAATCTCTTGAATTTCTTGTTGTAGTTGTTCTTTTATTTTTCCGTACATAATTTATATTTTATTTACATCTACAATCGATGTGGTATTTATATTTAAAAGGTCAAAGTTAATTGTTAAACTTCTTCAACCAAAATTTCTTCATTAATATATATAAGTAGTTTTTTATCAACCTTAAAATTCATCGATTTTAACACACGTTCGTATCGTAATAATTGCTGATGATAACTCTTGGATGGTTTTCCTGTTTTATAATCGATAATAGTTACTGCATTATTCGTATCAAGCACCAATCGATCGGGAATTAAAATCTGATTATCAACATCAACAATTTCACGCTCATTATATATAGTTACTTCTTGTGAATAATAATGCTGCAAATCTGAATGATTTACTATTTTATTAATATCTGTTTTAATCGTTTTTGCTTGTTCTTTGTCTATTATACCTTGTTGCTCGTATTGATTCACTATTTTTTCTACATCACGCTGGGTTGTAATTTTCGCCATCATTTCGTGAATCAAATTTCCAAACTCAATTGCTTTTCCTTGCTCGGTATTCCACAGTTTTGAAGCACTTGCCAACATATGAATATTGTGCTCTTGCCAAGGCGTAGATATAAATTCTTCCTGAATAGCTGCTAAAGAAGCGATTTCTTTACGTTCACTTATTCGCGTTATATCTCCAAAAGAATATTCTAACTGATCATTATTCCATAGATTTTTTTCTTTTAGATAATTGATAAATATTCCTGAATAAAAATTAACATTCTCTTCTCCTTTAGCCGTAATTTTATATTCGGTAATTATATGCAACTGCTCTACCGAACGCGTTAAAGCAACATACAAAAGATTAAAATTATCTAATTCTAATTCTTCTCTTTGTTGATCGTATATTTCTAAACTTCGATCGTTTATAGCTTTTAAATCTTTATTAAACGGCACTAATAATTCCTTAAAATTTTCAAAGTCGGCTGGTAAATCATCTAACCAAATTTTCGGATTTATTTGTCGATAAATTTCTAAATCGTACGGAAAAATAACCACCGGAAATTCTAGTCCTTTCGATTTATGAATCGTCATAACCTGAACAGCGTTTCCACTTTCGGGAGCCACAATGCTTAAATTTGCTTTTTTATCTTCCCAAAAATCTAAAAACTCCTGAATACTCGTTCCTTTTCGTTGTTGTTCTAAAACCACATCTAAAAAGAATTGCACATAGGCATCTGAAGAGTTTATCAATTTAAAACCTCGGATGATTTCCTCTACTTTTTCATAAAACGGTAATTGATGAAAATCGGCTAATTCAAAAGATACTTGATAACTTAATAACTCTTTAAAAATTGCATCATTCGGCTGATGAATCATTGCTGATATAAAAGCATGTTTTTCCGTTTTCAACCCTAAATGATCGTGTAAGAAATACAAAACCTCTAACAATGCTTCTTTATCATTCGGATGTTGAATTACTTGTAAAACATCAACAATAAAATTTACTTTCGAGCTATTTTGCAACAACAACGTTTCTGAAGAAATAATGTTAATTCCGTTTTCAGATAAATAATTTGCCACTGCAATTCCGTCTTTTTTCTTACGGACTAATACACAAATTTCATTTAAAGAAAAATCGGCTTCTAAACTTTTAATGGTTTCTAATATTTTCTTCGGATATTTTAAAACCTCATCCTCTTTTTCCTCTTCCTTATCTAAAAAAGACAACGAAACGTATCCGCCTTTTTTTGCCGTTGTTAACTGCTTATTTCCTTCAATAAATAATTGTTTGTAATTTTCATTTTGAAGAAAATTTGACGTGTGCTGAAAAAATTGATTGTTAAAATCAATTACCTCTGTGTAACTTCTATAATTAGTCTCTAGTGTTTTTATTTCTTTCGGAACATGAAACGGATTCTCAACATCCGATCCTAAAGAAATAAACTGCTCTGCTTTACCACCACGCCAGCGATAAATAGCTTGTTTACCATCACCTACCAACAATAAATTACTTTTTTCTTGTGCTAATGCATTGTCGATTAACGGAATTATATTTTGCCATTGTAACACTGATGTATCTTGCATTTCATCAATAAAATAATGCATAAACCGTTGCCCAATTCTTTCATAGATAAACGGCGCTGGTTGATCTTTAATATTGTCAGAAATTAATTGATTAAACTCAGCATTTAATCGGATATTATTTTCTTCTTTTATATGTGTTAACTCTAAATTAATATGATTTAAAACAGCTAACGGAATGATACTTTTTAATGCCAATTTGTTCATTAAAAATTGCTGATACAATTCTTCTGAATGACTGTATAAATTCAACAATTCAGGCAAAACACCTTCAATGGCGTTTTTTATGTCGTCTGATTTTGACTTTGCATAAAAATTATTTTCTTCGATACGTTCGCGAAGCTTTGAATCTTCGAAAAACTTTGCTTTCTCTGGATTTTGAGACAACGCCAAAAAATGATTCGGCAACATAGAGCGATAAAAATCTTTATGATTTATTTGTGCCGTTTCTATAATCGCTATTCCCTGACTCCCAATTTCTATAAATCGCTTTTTTATCTCTTTTTGATATTTAGAAAGTTTAGTTTTTAAGTTGGTAAAATCAGCTAGCTTTTTATCCGCCAGCTTTCTAAAATGCTTCGTATCGTCTTCATTTAATAAAATTCTAGAAAACTCATTAAGCTCCAACGAAATATCCCACGATTTATCATCATCTGCTTTATCTAAGGAAAAATCAATTAATAATTTCGTTAAATCTTTATCAGTTCCAATTTTAGAAATCAATATATCAACAGCTTCATTTAATAAAGAAACTGCATCCATTTCCACTTCAAAATTTAGCGACAATCCTAAATCGTACGCAAAACTTTTAATTATTTTATGCGTAAAACTATCAATCGTAGTAATTGAAAAAGCAGAGTAGTTTTGTAAAACAGCATCTAATATTTTCTTACTTCTGTCTTTAACGGTTTGTTTATCAATTGTAATTTCATTGATAATAAGTTGAAACAAATCGTTTTCTTTTCCTTCAGAGAATTCTTGCAAATTTTCTAACACACGCTCTTTCATTTCACCAGCTGCTTTGTTGGTAAATGTAATCGCTAATATTTTCTGAAAATTAAAAATATCATCAGAACTCAATAAAACTTTTAGATATTCTTTTACAAGTGTAAACGTTTTTCCGCTACCAGCAGAAGCATTGTACACTTCAAAATTAGAAGAATTTTGCACAGGTTATTTTTTTATGCAAAGTAACCTATTTAAAGAAAATAAGAAAGCAGAGAACAGAAATATTGTTACTTACCCTCTAAACAAAAAGAAATCTTTTTTCATTGATTCGATCTTAGAATCGTCGTTTGTTATAATATAATCTATTGCCTTTTCGGTAAAGGTTTTCCCTTTTTTGGTAAGTGATATAATTTGATTTTCTATAACAATCATATTATTTTTTCTAGCTAAATCTACTACGGATTTTGCTTTTATTTTATGCCAATTTATATGCTCATTTAAATGATTAATATGTCTTTCTCTTTTTTCAGTATGATTATTTAAGTGCAACAAAAAAGTAAGCAATTGCACTTCTTTTTGTTGTTGCCTGTTTCTGTAAATTACTGAAATCAACCCTCTTTTGGGAGCCAATAAATACACGAAGAAGAAAACTAAACCAAGCATGCTAATCATAGATCCAGATATTGAAGCATCTAGCCAATGCGCTACCCAATAACCCGAAATAGCCGAAAACACGCCAAATAACCCTGAAAAAACTAACATTTTCTTTAAATCATTCGTTAATAAATAAGCAGTAGCCGCTGGCGCAATCATTAAAGCTACAACTAATATTGCTCCGACTGCATCAAAAGCTCCAACGGTTGTAATTGATGCCACACTCATTAATCCGTAATGAATTACAATTGGTGAAAAACCTAAAGCTGTTGCCAAACCAGCATCGAACGTACTTATTTTTAACTCTTTAAAAAAAGCGATTAAAAGGCCTAAGGTAATTACCAATATTGTTCCTATGATCCATAATGATTTAGGTCCGATATCTGTTCCGTTAATTATTAATCTATCAAACGGTGCGAAAGCCAATTCACCCAATAAAACAGCGTCTACATCTAAATGAACATCGTTTGCATTTTTGGCTATTAAAAGTACACCAATACTAAACAATGCCGGAAAAACTAAACCAATTGCCGTATCTTCTTTTACCAATTTTGTTTTCTGAATATACTCAACCAATACCACGGTTAAAATTCCTGATAAGGCTCCCATTAAAATCAATAAAGGAGAATTTAAATCGTGTGTAATAAAAAAACCGATTACCAAACCAGGTAAAATCGAATGGCTAATAGCATCGCTAATTAAGGCCATTTTCCGCAATACCAAAAACACACCAGGTATTGCACAAGCTACTGCTACTAAACTTGCTATTAATTGTATTTCTATCTGAGCACTACTCATTTTCTACATGTTGATTATACAAATTACCTGCAAACTGGTATCCTTCCTCCGTCATCGACCACATTCTACCTTGCACTTTTATATATTTTTTTTCTTCTAATTCTTTTAAAGTACCTCTGGTATACCCTTGAAAGTTATTTAAAATTTTTACCGCATGCGGATGTGATTTATCTTCGTGCGTTTTTACCAAATCAAACATAAAAGACAAGGTTTTATGTAACTGTAAATCTCTTCTATTCTTTAAAAGACGTATTTGACGAAAAAGCAATCCTCTTGAAGGTGAAAGAACAAATGAAAACACTACAAATACTGCGGCAACTAACACAATTACAGGCCCTGTAGATAAATTAGATTGACTTGCGCTAATTCCTGTACCCACAACACCAGCAAGCGAACCAAAAACAGCTGCTAAAACCACCATGGTACTTAAACTATTTGTCCATTGACGCGCCGCTGCTGCTGGCGCTAATAACATAGCGCTCATTAAAACAACGCCTACTGTTTGCAATCCTAAAACAATTGCTAATACGATGAAACAGGTTATTAAAGCATCAATAAATTTCACATTAAAACCTAAAGTTTTTGCATAATCTGCATCAAATAATAAGAGTTTAAATTCTTTCCAAAAGAGCAATAATACCGCTAAACAAATAGCTGTAACTATTGCCATAAACCAAACATCTTTAATTAGTAATGTTGCTGCTTGACCAAATAAAAATTTATCTAAACCTGATTGATTTGCGTTTGGTAATTTCTGAATAAAAGTTAAAAGTAACATTCCGAATCCGAAGAAAACAGAAAGAATCAATCCTAAAGCAGTATCTGTTTTTAAATGCGTGTTTTTTACTATTCCACGTATCCAAAAAGCTCCGATCAATCCACTTATCAATGCACCCAATAATAAAACGTTGGTATCTTTTGTGCCTGTAATTAAAAACGCAATGGCAATACCCGGAAGTGATGCGTGCGAAATTGCATCGCCCAATAAACTCTGTTTTCTTAACACTGCAAAACTACCTAACATACCACAAATAGCGCCTAAAATTGCAGTACCAATAGTAATTGTTCGAAGTGTATAATCTGTAAAAACGAGTTTAAAATATTCAGAAAAGTCGATAGTAGTTAGTTTTTAGAAATTAGTATTTTTGTTACGCAAATATTTTTGTAGACCTATAATCATCTTTGAAAGTTCTACTAATTTTTCACGAATTTCATTTTCAGATTCTTCAGAAATAAAATTTTGTCGTTTTGCAATCGAAACACAAACAACACATTCATTTGTAGAACCTAATGCTATTTGCAAAAATCTATTAAACTGTTTGTCTGTATCTGCTGAACCTTCAGCAATATTTAATGCAATAGAAACAGCTGCTCTATTAAATTGAGATTTCAACCCATAACGTTCTGTATCTGGAAAATTATTTGATGTTTCATAAGAAAAATCGACAAATTCAAGTGCTTTTTGATACACTTTCAAATCTTCAAACTTGAATTTTATTTCTCTCATTTTTATTGATTTTTTTTTCTAACCTCTATTCACTAAAATCCAAAAAACTTATTGCTGTACACTTACTTTATAGTTAATTCCGTAAGTTTTCGTTAGATTATCATCGTTAAAAATTTCTTTTACAGGACCTGTTGCAATCTTCTTTACATTTAAAAAAGTTACCCAATCGAAATATTCAGGAACGGTTTGCAAATCGTGATGCACTACAACCACTGTTTTTCCTGATTTTCGTAATTCTTTTAAAATATTGATAATGGTGATTTCTGTAGTTGCATCTACTCCCTGAAAAGGTTCATCCATAAAATAGATGGATGCGTCTTGTGCCAATGCTCTGGCTAAAAAAACACGTTGTTGTTGACCGCCTGAAAGCTGAGAGATTTGCCTGCTTTTAAAAGCTAACATCCCCACTTTTTCTAGTGCTTCTAATGCTGTTTTTTTTTGTGATTTCCCTGGGCGTTTTATCCAACCTAAACTTCCATAGGTTCCCATCATAACAACATCTAAAGCTGTGGTAGGAAAATCCCAATCTACACTTCCTTTTTGCGGAACATAAGCAACTAATTTTCGTTGTTTATCATATGGTTTCCCATAAATAGAAACACTCCCTGCAATGGGATTTATAATTCCTAAAATAGATTTTATTAAGGTAGATTTTCCTGCGCCATTTGGCCCAACAATCGCCATTAAAACTCCTTCAGGAATGGCTAAATCAATATCCCAAAGTACTGGCTTGTAATTATAAGCAACTGTTAAATCATCTACCGTCACTGCGTATTTTGTTTCCATATTATTTTAATGCGTTAACAATCGTATTCACGTTTGCTTTATACATACCTATATAAGTTCCTTCTTTTGTTCCTGCATTTCCTAATGCATCAGAATATAATGTTCCGCCAATTACAACCTCTTGTCCTTTAGATTTTACAGCTTCCTGTAAAGCTTCAATAGTTCGTTTTGGAACAGAACTTTCTACAAAAATTGCTTTTACATTATTTGCTATGATAAATTTTGCTAACTTCTGAACATCCTGAACACCAGCTTCTGTTGCTGTTGATAATCCTTGTAAGCCTACAACATTAAACTGATGCTGATTTCCGAAATAATTAAAAGCGTCGTGTGCGGTTACCAAAATTCTTTTTTCTATTGGCAATTCGTTTATTTTGCTTTCAACCTCTTTGCTTAAAGCTACTAGTTTCTCTAAATATTCTTTCGCGTTTTGCTGATAAAAAGCAGCGTTTTTGGCATCAATTGCTGCTAATTTTTCTGTTACATACGATGTTATCTTCCTCCAGTTATTAAGATCAAACCAAATATGAGGATCGTAATTTGAAGCGAATAACGCTGAGCTTATCAAGTTCTTCTTATTAATTACATCAGAAACAACAACCGTTTTTTTATTTTGATGTTGCATTTTCTCAAAAACCTCTTCTAATTTCCCTTCTAAATGTAATCCGTTATAAATAACAACATCAGCATTAAATAATTTTGAAACATCACCTTCACTAGCTTTATACAAATGCGGATCTACTCCTGCTCCCATTAAACCCTTAACGTCTAATTTATCGCCTCCAATATTCTTTACTAAATCGGTAATCATCGTAGTGGTTGTAACTACTTTTAATTTACCGTTTTCGTTTTTTGCTTTTTTACCACAACTTACTGCTAATAAGATTACAAATAATAATGCTATTCTTTTCATCTTAATTTTTTTGTATATAAATATTGTTTGCTACTTTATTTGAAATCGTCATTTCTTTCTCGTTGATTTTCACTAAAAAAGAGTCATCAAAAGGTTCTTTATCTAACACTTGTATATTGAGTCCTAATCCGATTTCTTGCTTGTCTAAAAAACGCAAAAACTCAGAAGAAGTATCGTTTACACCTACACAAACTCCTTTTTCGTTTTTTTGCAGTGTAGCTAACAAGCTTTTTTTTATTTGAGGTAAATTCCCATCCTTATCAGGAATTGGATCTCCATGTGGATCTCTTTTAGGATGTCCTAAAAAGGCATCTAACTCGTCTATTAGTTTTGGCGATTTTATATGCTCTAATTGCTCTGCTACTTCATGCACTTCATCCCAAGAAAAATTAAGTTTTTCTACCAAAAAAACCTCCCACAATCGATGTTTACGAATAATGCTAGCCGCAGTTTTTTTTCCGAGCTCGGTTAACGTAACACCTTGATACTTTTTATAAACAACCACTTCTTTATCAGATAGCTTTTTAATCATATCTGTTACCGAAGAAGCTTTTGTTTTTAACCGCTTAGCAATAGCATTTGTGCTAATTCCTTTATCAGATATTGCTGCTAGGTGATAAATGGTTTTTATATAATTTTCTTCTGACTGACTAAACATTGTATTTTTTTGACTTTACAAATATATAAATTTTCATTTATATAAAATAATTTTTAGTCTTATCTAAAAATTATTTTACCTTTGTAGAAAAATAATAAATAAAGTACCCATGAAAAATGCTGTTTTTTTAATTATTCTATTTGCAACCACCTTTATAAAAGCACAAATAATTACAGGAAAAACAACCAACCTAAAGGGAGAGACAATCCCTTTTGTAAACATTCTCGTAAAAGGAACAAACATTGGAACAACAACTGATGAAAACGGAAATTACACGATAGAAACATCAAAAAATAAATTTGTTTTAATTGCTTCTTCTATTGGGTTTTTATCAGAAAGAAAAAACATCAACTTAAAATCATCAGAAGAAAAAAAAGTAGATTTTATTTTAACTGAAACTGCTGAGATTTTAGATCAAGTTACTGTAACAGGAACAAGAACGGATAGGCGAAGTACTAAAAACCCTGTAATTGTAAACGTAATTAACAGTGAAACTTTAGCAGACGTACAAGCATGCAACTTATCTGAAGGTTTAAAATTTCAGACCGGCTTACGTGTAGAAACTGACTGCCAAACTTGTAATTACACGCAATTACGTATGAACGGATTGGCAGGTGGTTATTCTCAAATATTAATAAATGGACGACCAATTTTTAGTCCACTAACCGGTTTATATGGTTTAGAGCAAATACCTACCAATATGATAGATCGTATTGAAGTTGTTCGCGGTGGCGGCTCTGCATTATACGGATCGAGCGCTATTGGTGGTACTGTTAATGTGATTACTAATGTTCCTAAAAAAGACGATTATAGTATTCAATACACTTATCAAAATTTTAAAGGCGCTTCAGATCATATCATTGCTGGTAATGCAACCGTTGTTAATGATGCTAAAAATGCTGGAATTTCTTTTTTCATAAATAATAGAGCTCGAGAAATTTACGATCATAATGGCGATAACTTCTCTGAATTACCACAATTAAAAAACAACTCATTTGGTACTAATTTGTTTTTCTTACCAACAGAAAATCAGAAGTTAGAAATTAACTTCAGTAAAATGAATGAATATCGTTATGGCGGCGAAATGATTAAAAACGCACCGCATTTTGCATTACAATCCGAAGAAAGAACACATGATGTATATGTTGGTAATATTGATTATCAAATTAATTTTAATGAAGATAAAAGCTCATTAATTACCTATTTTGCTTCTCAATACACCGCCAGAGATCATTACACAGGTATTCGCCCAGAAATAGGAACTCCTGAAGATACAGTTCATTTGGCAAATCCGCCTTATGGAAATTCAGAAACTACTACGTTTCAAGGTGGAATTCAGTTTAATCATAAACTAGAAGATTTCTTACAAGGAAATAATGTATTAACTATTGGTGGTGAATTTGTACAAGATGATGTGTATGACGAAATTGTTGCTTACAAATATGTTGTTGATCAGATTACTAAAAACTACGGTTTTTTTTTTCAGAGTGATTGGGAAATAAACGAAAAGTGGAATTTACTTGCAGGTGTTCGTTACGATCATCATAAATTAGATGCTTTAAAAAGAGACGGAACCAAAAAATTAATCACCAACAACGTGGCAAGTCCACGAGTTTCTTTACTTTTTAAACCTTTTGAGAAAACACAAATAAGAGCCACTTGGGGAACCGGTTTTAGAGCGCCACAAGCTTTTGATACCGATTTACATATTGCTTTTGCAGGCGGCGGAATATCGAGAGTACAACTTGCTGATGATTTAAAAAGAGAACGCTCTAATAGTTATACCGTTTCTTTTAATTACGATCAACCAACAGAACACTATATATACGGCTTTACAGTTGAAAGTTTTTATACCAACTTAAATGATGCTTTCTTTTTAGAATCTATAGGTGAAGATGAATTTGGTGAAGTTTTTGAAAAAAGAAATGGTGATGGCGCTATTGTAAAAGGAATTACTTTAGAAACAAGATTAAACTATGACGGAATTTTTCAGTTTGACGCTGGTTTTACGTATCAATCGAGTAAATACAATACTGCTATTAATAATTCTGATGCTTTAAATCCGAAAAAAGAATTTTTACGCACTCCAACTACTTACGGATATGCAACAGCAACATACACTCCTAATCAGAAATTTAAAACCGCTTTAAATTTAGTGTATACAGGTAAAATGGATGTATTGCACTTAGCTTCTGATTTAAACTTAGCGAATGACGAATATTTTAAATCACCAAACTTCTTTAATCTAGGAATTAAAACAAGCTATAATTTTGAATTAGAAAAGTTAGATAGTAATATCGAATTTTTTGTAGGTGTTAAAAACCTTTTTGATGCTTATCAAACAAATTTCGACGTAGGCAAGGAACGTGATAGTAACTTTATTTATGGTCCTGCAAACCCAAGAATTTACACATTAGGCTTTAAAATATTTAAATAACCTATTAACACATACAATATACTGAAACCGGGAAGCTTATGTAAGCTTTTCGGTTTTTTCATAATCTACAGTTAATATTCTCGTAACAAAACAAGCCTTTATTAACATTTAAGAAACATTCTAATAAAACAAGGATAATTTACCTGTAACATTCGCTTTACAATATAACGTCAGATTTGCATTGTATTTAAAACGTAAGTTAATTAGAATGAAAAATTTAATATTAATAGCTCTTTTAGGCCTTTGCAGTTTTGTTTATTCACAAGATAAAGGAACCGTTAGTGGTCTTGTTACAGATAAAGAGATGAACAATGAAGCATTGCCATTTGCCAATGTTTTTATTAAAGGAACAACTGTTGGAGGAACTACAGATTTTGATGGTAAGTATACACTTAATGCTCCTGTCGGAAATCAAATAATAGTTTTTAGTTTTGTTGGTTATCAAACCATAGAAAAACAAATTATTGTTAAAGCCAATCAAACAATAACCGTTAACCAACAATTAGGAGCAAACGAAGGTGTTGCTTTAGATGAAATTGAAATTAAAGGTAGCACAAGTAAAGATAAAGCAAGTGCTTTATTACTTGAACAAAAAAAGGCCGTTGTTATTAAAGAAAGTATTGGCGCTGAAGAGCTATCGTCAAAAGGAATATCTGATGCGGCAGGAGCGGTTTCTAAAATTTCTGGAGTTTCTAAGCAAGAAGGTTCAAGCAATGTATATGTTCGGGGTTTAGGAGATCGTTATTTAAATACCACAATGAATGGTTTATCATTACCATCAAACAACATTGCTAAGAAAAACATCGATTTAAATTTATTTCCTTCTGATATTATCCAAAACGTATCTATCAGTAAAGCTTATTCTTCTACTTTTTATGGAGATTTTGCTGCAGGTAATATCGATGTTTCTTCAAAAGAATATAAAGGTAACGGATTTGTAGAGGTAAATCTTAGTTCTGGTGTAAACTCTAGAGCAATGGGGCAAGATTTTAAAAAGAGCGAAGGAACTGGTGATTTTGGTTATTATAATAGGTTTAAACACAATCCGTATGCAGTTGTGCTTTCTCATGGTGTAGATCCTATAAATGCTAGCAGCCCTATTAACAATTCTATTGGTATTAATGCTGGTAAATCTTTTGATTTTAATGACGAATCTAGATTAAGCCTTTTTGGAACCGCATCATTTAGTAGAAATTTTGAATATAGAGAAGGACCTGTTGTAGATTTTTCTAATGTATTTAAAAAGAAATATCCTAACGCACAAGAATACTCTTACTCAACTTCTACAACAGCAATGTTAAGTGCTTTTTATAAAATTAATAGCGACCATAAATTAAAATTCACCTCTCTTTTCTTAAACAATTCTGGTGATGAAGTTGGTTACTATGGTTATAAAGGTTTAGGTGAAAACAGAGATGCTTTAAGAAATACTGATGAAGGTTTTTATCAAATGAATGTGCAATATAACCAAGATCTTGTTTTTGTAAATCAAGTAACCGGTGATCATAAATTTGAGGATGACAAACTAAAATTAACCTGGGGTATTGGTTACAATAATGTTTTTGCTCACGAACCAGATAGAAAAAGAATAAGCTTAGAGAACTTTCAATATTCTCTAGACAATGACCCTAATACAAACCCTGTTTTCTTTACTAATAACTCTTTTGATAACCAACGTTATTTTCAAAAAATTATTGATGAGGAATTAAATAGTAGAATAAACTTAACTTATAAAACTTCAGAAAACCTAGCTTTAAACTTTGGGTATAACGGAAGAATTAAAGAAAGAAGTTTTGAAAATATTAGATATGGCTACGACATTTTAAACAAACAATTTGAAGTAACAGATGTTAATAATCTTAATGCTATTTTTAACATAAATAATGCCCAAATATTTAAAGACCAAACAGGTAAAATATTTAAACTAGATGCTTTTAGAAACATCCCTGGATATGAAAATGGTAACATTGCTAGTTTACCTGGTTTAAACGAAAACACCTATGATGGTCAATTAAAAATACATGCAGGTTATGTTTCTGCTGAAATAAGCGCAGGAGAAAAATGGGTGATTGTACCTGGTATTAGACTTGAATCTTTCAATCAAAATATTAATTATAATGTTATTAATATTAACCCGAATGACCCTGGTTACAGAAGCGCTTCTGAAACGTTTTTCTTACCAAGTTTAAACCTTAAATACGCATTAAACGAAGATCAAAACTTACGTTTTAACTTTAGTCAAACTGTATCTGTTCCAGAGTTTAAAGAAGTAGCTCCTTTTATATACGAAGGTATTGGACAAAGAGTTGGTGGTAATCCTGATTTATTAGACGACCCATCATTTTCCAAAGTATTTAATATCGATTTAAAATATGAATGGTTTATTTCTAGAGATGAAATAGTATCAATCGCTGCATTCGGAAAACAAATTAACAACCCTGTAAACCTTGTAATAGCGAATAGTGCAGCAGGTAACCAACGTTATTTTAGAACAGGGGATAAAGCTACTGTTTTAGGTGTAGAGCTAGAGGTACGTAAAAACTTAATAAAAAATGAAGATGATGAAACAGTAATTTCTACTGGTTTTAACTTTACTTACATGCACACAAAACAAGATTTAAAACAAAACATCTCAGGTCTTTCTCGCTACAGCACAACCTTTAATAGAGATAGTGATGAGCTTCAGGGTGCATCTCCATTCTTAATAAACGCAAATATTAATTATAGTCCGATAAGTTTTAAAAACTACAAGCCAATTACCTCAATCGTTTTCTCTTATTTCTCAGATAGAATAGATGCTTTAGGAGCTGGTGCATTAGGAAACATTATCGAAAAAGGAGTACCAACTTTAGATTTTGTTTGGAAGAATAAAATTGGTGAAAAATGGGAAGTAAACTTAAAAGCTAAAAACTTATTAGACCCATCAATAAAAAGAGTTAGAGAAAACACTTCTATAGGAGATGTTATTTTATCTGAATATAAAAGAGGAACGAATATAGGCTTAGGTCTTAAATACAAATTTTAACAACTAAATAAAAACACTTATTAAACTTTAAAAAAATGAAAAACAATTTTTTATTAGGATTAGCAATTGCAACTACATTATTAACATCATGTGGTGAGGATGGTACTGCTGACATCGTTATAAACGACAACAGCATAACAAACAACAACAACGGTGGTACTAACCCGTCAACAGATGAAAGTGTAGAATTAAGAGGAAACTATACAAACGATTTAACTTTAGATGCTTCTAAAAGCTATACGATAACAGGACCAACAATTTTTGAAGATGGTACAACATTAACAATACCTGCTGGTACAATTATAAAAGCAGCTGCTACAGGTGCTGATGTATATTTAGCAATTGCACAAGGAGCTAAAATAATGGCTGAAGGTACTTCTAGTCAACCAATTATTTTTACATCAAGTGCAAATACACCAAATGCCGGTGATTGGGGTGGTTTAATTTTATTAGGAAAGGCTCCTATAAACTCTGTAGTTGGTGGTACTGCTACTTCTACTTCAGAAATTGCAAGTTTACCTTACGGTGGAAATATTGCTGATGATAACTCTGGAAAATTAAGTTTTGTAAGAGTAGAGTATTCTGGTGGTAAAGCTGATGGGTCTTCAGAAAACAACGGATTCTCTTTTTACGGAGTCGGTAATGCAACTACTGTAGAATATATTCAAATGTTTGAGGGAAAAGATGATGGAGTTGAATTCTTTGGTGGTACTGTAAACGTAAGTAATGTTTCTGTAGTAAATGCAGAAGATGATTCTATCGACTGGACAGAAGGATATTCAGGAACTATTACAAACGCTTATGTAAAGCACGGAACTGATCATGATAAAGGATTTGAATGTGATGGTTATAATACAGATATAGGAAACTTATCTAGCACTAACTTCTTTTCTAAACCTACTGTTACAAACGTAACTATTGAAGGTTTAGGCTCTGGTACTGAAAATGAAGCTATCCGTTTAAGAGCTGGTACACAAGGTATATTTAACAATGTTTTATTAGTAGGTTTTGCTGAAGGATTTGATCTTGATGGTGATAACACAGATAACCCAACTGGTAAAGGAGTTACAGAAGGTAATTTAAAAGCTACTGATGTAAAATTTGAGGATGTTACTGTTAAAGTAAAAAATGATACAGGTGTTGCTTTTACGACAGCAGACTTTATGACTGAAAACGCAGCTGCTACAGGTACAGATTATGCTACGTGGGGAGCAGGTTGGACTAGAAAATAATTTTTATTTTTAATAAAAAAAACCGAGCAATTGCTCGGTTTTTTTATGTGCTTATTTTTTTATCAAACTGTATAATAAATCTTCTAGTTTTTTTAATTCTTTAGGTGGGTTACCAGCATCAAAACTTGATGATACATATTTCTTACCTTTTAGTACAATCACTATTTTACCTATTAAAGCCATATCAGTAGCTCTGTTATTGGTTGCTGCTTTTAAATCAGCTATTTCAGTTAGCTTTATTAAACTTACCAACTCATTTAAACTCCTTAATTGTTCCTTAGAAAGCTCATATACACCTTCTTTTTTTGGTAATTTATAAGAAACCTCTTTAGCATCAACATTAATTAATGTCATACTTCCTCTTGTTCGAGCTTCATACTTAATACTATCAAAACTCTTATCTATATTTTGTGAGGCACAACTCATGGTTAATAGCATGAAAAAAGGTGTAATTATTTTTAAATATTTCATTTGATTAAATTTTAAGGTCACATGTAAATATAAAAAAAGACACCTTAAATAAGGTGTCTTTTAAAATTATATAGTAAGTTTAAATTTACTTCAACTTCTTCTTAACTGCTATTTCAGTATAAGCTTCAATTACATCTCCTTCAGCAATATCATTGTATCCTTTTATTTGAACACCACAATCATATCCTTTTGTTACTTCTTTAACATCATCTTTGAAACGTTTTAATGCAGTTAATACACCATCGTGAACAACAATTCCGTCTCTAATAATACGTATTTTAGAATCTCTTGTTATTTTACCACTCATTACCATACAACCTGCAATGTTACCAACTTTAGAAATTTTATAAACTTCTCTAATTTCAATATTTCCAAGAATTTCTTCTTTCATATCAGGAGATAACATTCCTTCCATAGCATCTTTAAGATCGTTAATAGCATCATAAATAATAGAATATGTTCTAATATCTACTTCTTCTCTATCTGCTACTACACGTGCATTTCCTTGCGGACGGACATTAAATCCTACAATAATGGCATCAGATGCTGTTGCTAATAATACATCAGATTCTGTAATTGCTCCAACTCCTTTATGTAAAATATTTACTTGAATTTCTTCAGTAGATAATTTCTGGAATGAATCTGTTAAGGCTTCTACCGAACCATCTACATCTCCTTTTAAGATAATGTTTAATTCTTTGAAATCTCCTAACGCAATACGACGACCAATTTCTGCTAATGTTAATGTTTTTTGAGTTCTTACAGATTGCTCTCTTTGTAATTGAGAACGTTTTGCTGCAATTTGTTTTGCTTCACGCTCATCTTCAAACACATTAAACTTATCACCTGCTTGTGGTGCACCGTCTAATCCTAATATTGATACAGGTGTAGATGGTCCGGCAACTGAAACTTTGTTTCCTTTATCATCAAACATAGCTCTTACTTTACCACTATGCTTACCTGCTAAAATATAATCTCCAATTTTTAATGAACCTGTTTGTACTAAAATTGTAGATACATATCCTCTACCTTTATCTAGTAATGCTTCAACAACTGCTCCTGTTGCAGTTCTATTTGGATTTGCTTTTAATTCTAAAATTTCTGCTTCAAGTAATACCTTTTCTAATAACTCAGGAATTCCTTCCCCTGTTTTAGCTGAAATATCTTGAGACTGAATATTACCTCCCCATTCTTCAATCAATAAATTCATCTGCGATAATTGTGTTTTCACATTATCTGGATTTGCATTTGGTTTATCAATCTTGTTAATAGCAAAAATAATTGGCACACCTGCTGCCTGAGCATGAGAAATAGCTTCTTTTGTTTGTGGCATTACATCATCATCTGCTGCAGCTACAATAATTACTAAATCTGTTACTTGAGCTCCACGCGCTCGCATTGCTGTAAAGGCCTCGTGACCTGGTGTATCTAAAAATGCTATTTGTTGATCTCCAACGTTTACTGAATATGCACCAATATGCTGAGTAATACCTCCTGATTCACCTTCAATTACATTCGCCTTACGGATGTAATCTAACAATGATGTTTTACCGTGATCTACGTGACCCATTACCGTAATAATTGGTGCACGTGTTATTAAATCTTCTGGCTTGTCTATAACTTCTTCAATAGATTCTTCTACCTCAGCGCCAACAAATTCTACTTTATGATTAAATTCTTCAGCAACAATAACTAATGTCTCTGCATCTAAACGCTGATTCATTGTTACCATCATTCCTAACATCATACATGAAGAAATAATGTTTGTTACAGGAACATCCATCATTGTAGCAACTTCACTTACAGTAACAAATTCAGTTACTTTTAAGATCTTATTGTCTAATGCTTGAGCTTCTAATTCCGCTTCAGTATGCTCTCTGTGTGCATCCCTTTTATTTCTACGGTATTTAGCTCCTTTACCTTTTTTAGATTTACCTTGAAGTCTTTCTAAAGTTTCACGTACTTGTTTTTGTACTTCTGCTTCTGTAGGTTCTTCTTTTTTAACAACTGCCGATCTTTGTCCTGGTCTTCCTCTTCCTCCTGGACGACCAACACCACCTCTTCCTGTTGGGCGACCAACACCACCACCTCTTGTAGAAGGTCTTCCTGATGTTCCTGGTTTTGCAGTTCCCGGCTTACTAATTCTTTTACGCTTCTTTTTATCAGCGTCAGATTTAGCATCTGGTTTTTTCTTCTTAGGTCTTTCAAATTGCTTTAAGTCAATTTTTTGACCTGTAATTCTAGGACCGTCAAGTTTTTTATACTGAGTTTTAAGTTTCTCAGCGTTTTCTGGAGTAACCTCTACTGGTTTCTCTTCTTTCACTTCTTCCACTTTTTTCTCTGCTACTTTTTCAGTTGGTTTTTCTTCAACCTTTTTCGGAGCCTCCTTTACTATTTTAAACTTTGCTTTTACTGGCTCTTTTCTTTCAATCTTAGCTGTAGGTGCTTCAGTTTTCTTTTCAACCACTTTTTCAGTTGATTTCTCAACCTTTTTAGCTTCTTGAACAGGAGTTTCTTCTTTAGGTGTTTCTTCAACCTTTTTCGGAGCTTCTTTTGTAGGTGCTGGCTTTTCTTCAACTGCTTTACCAGTTTTCACATCAATCTTACCTACAGTTTTAAGCTCTAATTTTTTAGCTTTAGCTTTTAAAACTTCTTGCTTTTTAGCTTCGTCTTCTACCCTCTTCTTCTCTTGCTCTTCTTCTACTTGTAGACGAATAGCTTCCTTTTCTTTACGCTTTTCTTCGCTTACTTCCTTAGAGGCTACTTTCTTAGATTTATCTGTTTGAAAACCATCAAATAATATTTGATATTCTTTATCAGAAATTTTAGTAGTAGGACGAGCTTCTATTTCATGACCACTTTTAGCTAAGTGTTCTACAGCTCTATCTAAAGAAATGTTTAATTCTCTTAATACTTTATTGAGTCTTAATTTGTTGCCTTCAGCCATAAATTATTTTATACTTTATATTCAAAAAACACACTTTATACTTTCGTATAGTTACGTTCTTTTTCTTTTAATGTCAGATTTTGTATTGATTATCATCAATTTTGCAGGAGACTGACTTCCTTTACTTTCTTTTATTCTTCGAATTCTTCTCTTAAAACTCTCTGAACATCTAATATTGTTTCTTCTTCTAAATCAGTTCTTTGTACTAACATCGAAACGTCTTTCTCAAGAACACTCTTTGCTGTATCTAAACCTATTTTTTTGAATTCTGCAATTACCCAAGCTTCAATTTCATCAGAAAACTCTGTTAACTCAACATCTTCTTCTTCTAAACCTTCACGCTGCACATCTATTTCGTAGCCTGTTAATTCACTAGCTAAACGAATATTTACTCCTGATCGCCCAATTGCTTTAGATACTTCTTCTGGCTTTAATAGAACACTTACACGTCCTTTCTTACCATTTTTCTCTTCCTCGTAAGGCTTAATATCTACCGATGTTACTTTTGCAGGGCTTAATGCTCTTGCTATAAATAACGGCTCGTTTTTAGTGTAATTGATTACATCGATGTTTTCGTTTCCTAATTCACGAACAATACCGTGAATACGAGATCCTTTTACACCAACACAAGCTCCTACAGGATCAATTCTATCATCATAAGAATCTACCGCTACTTTTGCTTTATCACCAGGTATTCTTGCAACACCTTCAATAGTAATTAATCCGTCAAAAACTTCTGGTATTTCTTGTTCAAATAATTTTACTAAGAAAGCTGGTGAAGTTCTTGATAATATAATAGCAGGTTTATTACCTCTTAATTCTACCGTCTTTATAACTCCACGAACAGAATCTCCTTTTCTGAAAAAATCTGAACGAATTTGCTCACTTTTTGGTAAAACGATTTCGTTTCCTTCATCGTCTAACAAAATTACTGCATTATGTCGGATATGGTGCACTTCAGCACTATAAATTTCACCTTCTAACTCTTTAAATTGCTTAAAGATGTTTGTACTATCGTGCTCGTGTATTTTAGAAATTAAATTTTGGCGTAATGCTAAAATAGCACGTCTTCCTAAATCGATTAACTTTACTTCTTCTGATACATCTTCACCGATTTCAAAATCTGGTTCAATTCTTCTTGCTTCTGCAAGCTCTATTTCTTCATTATCATCTTCTGAAAAACCATCAGCAACTACTACACGGTTTCTCCAAATTTCTAAATCCCCTTTATCTGGATTAATAATTATATCAAAGTTATCATCAGATCCAAACCTACGTTTTAATGCTGCACGAAATACTTCTTCTAAGATAGACATTAGTGTTACCCTGTCTATACTTTTATTATCTTTAAACTCTGAAAATGATTCAATTAACGCAATATTTTCCATTTCATTCTCTTATTAAAATATGATCTTCACTTTTGCTTCTTTTATCTCTTCATACAATAAAACCATTGTTTTCTCTACCGTATGTTTTCCTTTACCAATTGGTTTAGGTTCTCTCGCTTTCCAAAACAATGTAATAGTATCTTCAGTTGCTTCGGTTAACGTTCCTTCAAATTCTTCTGTTGCTGTTTTAACTTTTAGAATTCTACTAATATTCTTTTTATACTGACGCTTCACTGTAAGCGCATGTGCAATATCTGGTGTTGTAACCTCTAAAGAGAAATCTTCTTCTTCTCTATCTAAATTATGCTCTATTTTTCTACTAATACGCATACATTCATTTAAAGGTACTCCTGAATCACCATCAACAATCACTTTTATTTTACTGTTCGCTAAAAATTGCAAATCGATTAAATATAACGATTCGTTCTCTTGCAAAGCTTCCTGTAATAATTCTTTTACTTTTTCTTGATTCATCCTGAGGTATAAAAAGAGGGGACTCTCGTCCCCTTCCATCCATCTAATTAATAAATTTGCTGCAAAGATAGTAAGTTATTCATTAACACGCAAATATCTTCTTCTTCAAAATACTTCACGTAAACAGAAAGAATTATCTACTTAAATATACCGCTATCATGAGAAAAAGACTCAGTTTTATAAATTACGATGCGTTTTATTGTTCCACAAAAAACAAAAGCTAAAACACTTAATATTCTTATTGGTTAGTATCTAACCAATTTTGCACTCTTAATTCGCTATTCTTTTTTACATCTAACCAAAATAAATTAATATCTCCTGCGTGATAGTTCTTAAGAAATGACATAAAAAAACGCAATGGAAATTTAGGATTTGTAGACCAAACTAAACCGTCTGTAATTTCAATTTTTAATGCTTGACAATATAAATTACCATTGCTATATAAAAAACCTTTATGCTCTTTTAACGCTGTAGTTTTAGAAGCATCCCAAGTTATTGGGTTTGTTGTTACGCTTCCTTTATACCAATCTTTATTTTTAGGGAAATTCCCTTTCTTAAAAGTATTCCAAGAAACAAAACCTCCTATTTCTTCTGGAGAATCCATCGGCTTAATTGTTTTAAACTCGTTAGGTGCTACGCGCATCCCAGGAATATAAGCTGCTACTAACCTGTTTCGGAGTGGTTTTTTATCAAAAAAATCTTTTAATAATCGAATTGCGTGCCTAGAACCCTGACTATGACCTGCAATTATAATAGGTCGATCATTGTTATACTTTTTTAAATATACTTGAAAAGCATTTTTCACATCTTCATACGCTAAACCTAAAGCCTTATTGCCTCCTTTTTTATGCTTTTTATTAAAAGACCGGTAATGTGCTTGTCTATAAAAAGGCACATACATTTGCCCAGATGTTGCAAAGGCTGAAGCCTGATATAAAACAACTTTGTTTAACACTTTATCATTCTGTTCTTTATCGGTTATAGGAACATTCCATCGGTCATCTTTTTTACTCGTATTTAAAGTTGGATATATATAAAAAACATCTGCTTTTAAAGTGGTGTTTTGAGAAGGTAAGTATTTAGCAAAACCTTTTGGGTATGTAGATGGTAAAACTGCCCATGAGCTTTCTAACTCATAATTTGGCTTTGAAGGACTATTTTTATCGCTAAACATTTGTGTATTGTAAGTTGATTTACAACTACCAAAAATGACTAACAAAAACACACCTATTACAATCTTAACACTTTTCATTTTTTACATTTTTCTTAGTAAATCATTTTTTTTTGAACACTTCATTCCAAAATGCGTATATATAACTATTAGGTCTGAATTCATTTTAAACAAATCTTCTTTCAATTATTGAAAATAGGCGCGCTTCGTATTCTTCTTTATTAGACCAATCATAATCTGGTTTAATCATTTTATTAATGAATTTTTTAGCCTCTTTCTCTGTTTTAAATGTATTTAACTGAGAAACTACTCTATTAAAATCACTTTGATTTCCATCAAACAAATGCTTTACAAAAACAATTCTATCGTTTAAATCTATTTGAATAGTATTTTGCAGTTGATCATTTAATGACTTTCTTAAATCAACTTTTTCAAATAAATCAGCCATAACGTCAACTGAAATTGTTCCTTCTAACTCATCTTCAAGAGTGCCTTTTTTCACATCTTTAATCTCTTCATCATCTTCAACTATCTCTTCTTCCGTAAATAATAAATTCTCAATCTCATCAAAAGGTTGTTCTACAATCTCTTTTACCTCTTCTAAACTTATTATTTCCTCTTCAATTTCTACAGTAACTTCCTCAACAGCTTCAACCTTGGTAATTCCAACGACTTCTTTAACAGATTCAATTTCAGCAACTTCAACAATCTCTACTACTTCTGTAACAGGTTCGTTTGTAACTTCAGCGACGACTTCTACTTCTTTAATTTTTTCTTCAGCCTCTTCTTCTAGTTGGTGTATAACTTTATTTGTTGTTTTAAAAGAATCTTCAGCGTTACTTTCTTTGCTTTTCTTTTCTTCTGCCAACAAAATATCACTTAATAATTCTTCTTTTGTCTTTAAAGGATTATGGGTGTTATTTATGTATTCTTCTACATATGCTAAAACCGAAAGTTTTTCATAAACCTCATGAGCCTTCTGTTTTAACTCAAACACATCATCTTTATTTTTCATTCGTAAAATGCTGTGTGCTAAACTGGTTAAATCTGATGCTAGTTTTTTGTGCATAAGTTGTTCTTTGATTTTAATTTTTGCTGTTAAATTTTAATAAATTTGTTGCTTAGTCGAAAGTAACACAAAAATCAATAATAGCGCTTAAAATTACAAAATGTTTCTTGAAAATACAGTAAATCATACAGAACAATTTGGTTGGATTGAGGTAATTTGCGGCTCAATGTTTTCGGGTAAAACCGAAGAATTAATTCGCAGACTTAAACGTGCGCAATTTGCAAAGCAACGCGTAGAGATTTTTAAACCCTCAGTAGATACTCGTTACGACGATGAAGAAGTGGTATCTCATAATGCCACCAAAATTAGATCAACACCAGTTCCGTCCTCATCAAATATTAGAATATTAGCTAATAATGTTGATGTTGTTGGTATTGATGAAGCACAGTTTTTCGACGATGAAATCGTTGCTGTTTGTAACGATTTAGCCAACAGAGGCGTGCGAGTTATTGTTGCGGGTTTAGATATGGATTTTAAAGGAAACCCTTTCGGACCGATGCCTGCACTAATGGCAACTGCCGAATATGTAACAAAAGTACATGCCGTTTGTACTCATACAGGTAACTTAGCTCACTATAGCTATAGAAAAGCGTTAAATGACGATTTGGTTTTACTTGGCGAAACCCAAGAATACGAACCATTAAGTAGAGCCGCCTATTACAAAGCAATGCAAGTGCAAAACAAAAAGAAAGAAAACCTATCGGATGAATAATCATGTTACTGTTTTAGAAATTGATGCAGCGTCTGTGCATCATAATCTTGCTTATTTTAAGCAAAAATTAAATCCTAAAACCAAAGTTTTAGCGGTTGTAAAAGCTTTTGGTTACGGTAGTGAAGCTACTGAGGTGGCAAAAATGCTTCAAGACAAAGTAGATTATTTTGCGGTTGCTTATTCTAACGAAGGAATTATTTTACGCGATGCCGGTATTAAAACACCTATTTTAGTTTTACATCCACAGATTCAGAATTTAGAGGATATTGCAAAATACCGACTAGAACCAAACCTGTATAATTTTAAAATATTGGAGGCTTTTTTACAATTAGCGGATAAAAAGCCACTAATGAATTACCCTATTCACATTAAATTTAACACAGGTTTAAACAGATTAGGTTTTTGGCACACCGATACTCCGATGCTTATTACTCAATTAAAAAAATCTAACAATATAAAAGTTGCATCAATTTTTTCTCATTTAGCCGCGAGTGAAGATGCTAATGAGCAAGATTTTACAATTGGGCAAATAAATAACTTTGCTTATATCGTAAAAGAGATTTATCAGCATTTAGGTTACAAACCTATGATTCATATCCTAAACACTTCTGGCGTTGTTAATTACCCACAAGCTCAGTTTGATATGGTTCGTATAGGCATCGGCTTGTATGGTTTTGGAAACAACGAATATGAAACTTCTCAATTAAAAAATACCCATACCTTAAAATCTATTATATCGCAAATACATATAGTTCAGCCTGGCGAAACTGTAGGTTACAGTAGGGCTTTTGTTGCTAGTAAACTAACTCGTAGCGCAACTATTCCTATCGGACATGCAGATGGTATTTCGCGAAAACTAGGAAATAAAGAAGGCTTTGTATTTATCAATAATCAACCTGCTCCTATCATCGGAAATGTTTGTATGGATATGATTATGGTTGATGTTACAAAAATTGACTGTAAAGAAGGTGATGAGGTTATTATTTTTAACCATCAAAAACACATTCAATATATTGCTCATAAGTGCGAAACTATTTCGTATGAAATACTTACCGCAATATCTGAACGTATAAAAAGATTGGTTAAAAGCTAAATTTTATTTACTTTTCTACTCAATTAACTATTAAAACTCAAAAATATGGGAATGCTTAAAGAATTTAAAGAGTTTGCAATGAAAGGTAACTTAGTCGACATTGCTGTTGGTTTTGTTATGGGTGCAGCTTTTAAACAAGTAGTAACTTCTTTTACTGGCGGTATAGTATCTCCTTTAATTGGCTTATTATTTAATGCCGATTTTAAAGATTTAAAATACATTGCTAAAGAAGGTATAGCAGACGAAGCCGGAAAAATAACAGGTGAAGTTGCTATTTTATATGGTGAGTTTCTAACCAATGTTATCGACTTTATTATTGTAGCTTTTGTAATGTTTATGGTGGTAAAAGCGATAAACGCAATGAAAAAGAAGGAAGAACCAGCTCCTGCTGCTCCAAAAGGACCGAGTCAGGAAGATTTATTAGGCGAAATTAGAGATTTGCTAAAAAACAAATAACAACTAATTACAAATACAAAAAAGCCGGTAAAATTAAATTTACCGGCTTTTTTTATTTTAAATGTGTTTCCCTTTTTCCCAACCATGTTTTCCTAAATATTGATCTCCGCTTTCTACTGCTCCTTCTTCGATCGAAGTTCCCATAGAGTCGTTCCACCTATTTAAATATCCGAAGAGAGAAATAACACCTAACATTTCTACAATCTCTCCTTCATCCCAATATTTATACAATTCGGCTTTTATCTTATCATCAACCATATTCGGAACCATAGAAGCAGCTAATGAAAAATCTAACGCAGCTCGTTCTGCTTCAGAAAAAGCAGCGTGCGTTTTATATTCCCAAATATTATCTAATTGCTCTTGTTCTGCTCCATAACGTTCCGCTGCTCTAATAGCATGCGCTTGGCAATACCTACAACCTGTAGCGTTACTAGAAACCCAAGCAATCATTCTTTTTAAAGCTGATGTTACCTTACCCTCATTTGCCATAACTGCTTTATTTAAGTTGATAAAAGCTTTTGAAATGGCAGGACGCCTTTGCATTGTTAAAACCGAATTCGGACAAAACCCAAGTGTTTCATTAAAAAACTCGGCTAATTCTTTTGTTTCTTTATCATGATCGGCAGATAATGGTGTTACTAATGGCATATGTTTTATTTTTTGATGATTTTTTACTGTAGTTTTGTAAAAGAGCGCAACATCTCGTTGCTTCTTTTTTAAATTTGCATACGCAATAAACAAAAAAATAATCAAATTATGGCATCACATACAGTTACAACAGTTTGGAAAGAAAATATGCAATTCGAAACTGATAATCCAAGCGGACATAAAGTTTTAATTGATACTTCTGAAGAAAACGGAGGAAACAATTCTGGTTTAGGACCAAAGGCAATGATGTTATCGTCTTTAGCAGGTTGCTCTGGTTTAGATGTGATTTCTTTATTAAATAAAATGAGAACTTCTGTGGCCGATTTTAAAATGGAAGTTACTGGCGAGTTAACAGAAGAACATCCTAAATATTATGATAAAGTTTCGGTTGATTATCATTTTTACGGAACAGATTTAGATGAAGAAAAAATTAATAAAGCAGTAAAATTATCAGTAGATAAATATTGTGGTGTTATGGAAATGTTTAGAAAATTTGCGGATGTAAAAACCACAAATCACTTTCATAAGCAATAAACACCTACTTTATTTATAATCTTTATATCATTCTGAATTTATTTCAGAATCACATACTTACAATAAACAACTTAGGATTAATTAACACAATCATTTCGTTTTAAATTAAAAATATGCGTTGGACTTTAAAACCAGCACCCGATTCTAAAAAAGTAAATCAATTAGCTAAAGAATTATCTGTCGATAAAACTTTGGCTAAAATTCTTGTGCAACGAAATATTGACACTTTTGATAAAGCAAAACAATTTTTTAGACCTTCATTAAACGACTTACACGATCCGTTTTTAATGAAAGATATGCAAATAGCGGTTGAACGAATTGAAAAAGCAATTGCCAACAACGAAAATATTTTAGTTTTTGGCGATTATGATGTTGACGGAACCACTGCCGTTTCTTTAATGTCGTCTTATTTAAAAACAATTCACCCAAATATTGCCACTTATATTCCCGATAGATACGCCGAAGGTTATGGTGTTTCCTACATGGGAATTGACTTTGCACAAGACAATGATTTCTCGTTAATTATTGCTTTAGATTGCGGAATAAAAGCTATCGATAAGGTTGCGTATGCATCTAAAAAAAATATCGATTTTATTATTTGTGATCACCATAAACCAGGAGTAGAAGTACCAAAAGCTGTTGCCATTTTAAATCCGAAGCAAGTAGATTGTTCGTATCCGTATGATGAATTATGTGGTTGCGGAGTTGGTTTTAAATTGATTCAAGCATTGGCATCAAAAAGAAATCAAACTATTGATGATTTAGTAGGTTATTTAGATTTGGTTGCCACCGCAATTGCAGCAGATATCGTTCCGATGACGGGCGAAAACAGAACGCTAGCTTATTGGGGTTTGCAGGTAATTAATTCGCAGCCAAGAAACGGAATTAAAGCAATTATTCATCAATTAGATAAAAAAGTATTAACCATTACCGATGTTGTTTTTATTATCGCTCCGCGGATAAATGCTGCGGGTAGAATGAAGCACGGTAATCATGCTGTTGAACTCTTAACTGAAATGGATTTTGAGGCTGCTGTTGATTTTGCCTCCTCTATAGAAAAATACAATTCAGACAGAAAAGAACTCGATAAAAAAATTACGCAAGAAGCCTTGCTTCAAATTGAAAAAAACGAAGAAACTGAAAAATTTACTTCTGTTGTTTTTGATGAAAGTTGGCACAAAGGTGTTATCGGGATTGTAGCTTCTCGCTTAATAGAAACTTATTACAGACCAACCTTAGTTTTTACTAAAAGTGGCGATAAATTAGCTGCTTCTGCTAGATCGGTAAAAGGGTTTGATGTATATAATGCGCTAGAACAATGTGCGGAGTTTATTGAACAATTTGGTGGCCATAAATATGCCGCGGGCTTAACTTTATTGCCCGAACAATATGAAGGTTTTAAAAATAAATTTGAAGAAGTTGTTGCAGCAACTATCGATAAAGATTTATTGATTCCTGAAATTAGTATCGATGCTGAATTAGATTTATCTGAAATTTCCCCTAAATTTTATAGAATAGTACAGCAAATGGCACCTTTTGGGCCGTTAAATATGAAACCTACTTTTTCAACCTCATCAGTTAGAGATAATGGCTACGGAAAACAAGTTGGAGCAGATAAAACACATTTAAAACTAAATATTATTTACGGTTCAGATAAAAGAACATACAATGCTATTGGTTTTAATTTAGGTAAAAAATTAGCTGTTGTTCAGAATGAATTTGATATTGTTTATGCATTAGATGAAAATACTTGGAACGGTAATACTACAATTCAATTAATGCTAAAAGATTTAAAATAATTTATTTAGAATTATTCTAAATAAATTATATATTTGTTTCCATAATACGATTGAATATGGAAAATATTATTAAAATATACGACAACAAAATTGGTGTTTCATTTTGCTGGAAAGACACAAGTACTAATTTAATTCAGATTATATTTCGAGATACAGGTTTTCATTTAAATGAAAACGAAATTGAAAGTTTTTTAGAAAAAGTAATTGACTCAAAAAGTCAAAAAAATTGCCCTACCTGCATCGAAGGAGAAAATTGCAAATCTATTTTATTACAAACACCCTCTAACAAAGTAAGCATGGCTGTATCAATGGTAGAATTGTCTCAAATAGATGATTTACTTAAGGGAACGTTGTTTCAAATACGCATGAACAACTATCTAGATGATTTGTGTAAAAATTAAAACTATTTTTTAATTTAATTTTTCTTTTATCAAATACATATAAACGGGATAATGATCGCTATAACCACCCGTATATTTTCCGTAAGAGAAACTACGAAAAGGGTATCCTTTATAGCGTCCTTTTTTCTCGGTTAAAAACTGTTTATTAAAAATTGCTGCTTTAAACATTTTAAAAGAAGAATACTCTTTTTTCCCTTTATCTAACAACGATGAAGTTATTACAATTTGGTCAAACAAATTAATATTATCACGATACATTAAAGTATTAAATCCGCGACGAAACATATTTTCATACGGATTGTAAAGATCATCTTTTGTAACATCACTCTTTTTCGCTTTAGTTTTTAAAACCGTTTTAAAACTCGAATTTATAGGATCATCATTAAAATCACCAAGAACTAATATCTTCGGGTTCTGATCGTTTTCTTTAATGTTTTTAATAATCTGAGTGACTTTATAAGCTGCTTTTTCTCGTAATGGTCTACTTTTTTTCTCACCGCCTCTTCGCGATGGCCAATGATTTACGATTACATGAATTAATTCATCATCTAAATAACCAGAAACCCATAAGATATCTCGCGTATACACCTTTTTATTTTCCTTATAGATATTCGGATTAAAGACTTCGAAGTGAATTGGTTTAAAATATTTTTTTTGATATAATAAAGCGACATCAATACCTCTTTTATCAGGGGAATCGAAATGGATAATTCCGTAATCTTTGTTTTTTAATTTATCTGTACTTATTAAATCTTCTAATACTTTTTTATTCTCAACCTCAGCAACACCAATAATAGCCGGACTCGTTTTTGTTTTTTCTGAGCCTAATTGTAAAATAACATCAGATAATTTTTCTAATTTATCTTTATATACTTCTCCCCTATTTTCTTTAATTTCCATCATAGGACTAGCTTCATCATTCTTCTCAACATCGTCAACCGTATCAAAAAGGTTTTCTAGATTATAAAAACCAATCGTTCTTATTTTATATGTTTTTTGTGCAGATGAAGATGCTGTAATAAGTACTATAAATATAAGAGTTGCTACTTTTTTCATTTTACAATATTTGTTGGTAAAAGTAAAACAAATTCTATACCTAAAAATAGTATCCGAAGAAAAAAAACCTAAATATTGATTTAAAATAAAAACACTAACTTTATATAAAATGCTAAAATAAAGATAGTTAACCTATTTTTTAACTAAAATTCTATGAAAAAAATCACAATAACAATGTTGTTGGTGCTTTGTAGTTTGTTTGCTATAAATGCTCAAAACAATGTAAAAGGAACCGTAATTAATAGTAACTCAGAAGAACCCCTAAAAAATGTTTTAGTAAATGTAAAAGGTATTAATACTTATAATTCAACCAATGTTACTGGCACTTTTTTATTAAATAACCTACCTGAAGGAAAGCAAGTTGTAATTGTTTCCTTAAAAGGATTTGTAACTCAAAGTTTCCCTGTTAATCTGGCTGGATCTACCATCGATTTAGGCACTATATTAATGTATGAAGCCATTTCTGAATACCAAGACTTAAGTACTATTACGCTTACTGATGATGAACTAAATGATGAATCTAACAGTGCTGATAATATTTCTGGCTTGCTACAATCATCGAAAGACACCTATTTACGTGCTGCAGCTTTTGAATGGAGTTCCTCCTTTTACAGAATTAAAGGACTGGATTCTGATAACGGAAAAATACTAATTAACGGAATTGAAATGAACAAGCTCTACAACGGTCGTCCACAATGGAGTAATTGGGGTGGCTTAAATGATGCTTTAAGAAATCAGGAGTTTAGTAACGGTTTAGCACCTTCTAATTTTACTTTCGGAGGCGTTTTAGGGTCTACAAATATGAATACGCGTGCTTCGGAATATAGAAAAGGGGCAAGAGTATCCTATGCTTCATCTAACAGGAGTTACTCTCACCGTTTAATGGCGATGTATGCAACTGGACTCATAAAAAACGGTTGGGCGTTTACAGGTTCTGTAAGTAAAAGGTATGCCGATGAAGGTTTTACAGAAGGGGCTTCTTATAATGCATTCTCGATGTTTCTCTCTATAGAAAAACAACTTAACGAAAAACACAGCTTAAATATTACCGCTATTAAAGCTGAAAACAACAGAGGGAAATCTGCCGCTAATACGCAAGAGGTTTATGATATTAAAGGGATTAAATACAATCCTTATTGGGGATATCAAAATGGAAAAATCAGAAATTCCCGTATAAAAAGAGTCGACGAACCCATAATTATGTTAAATCATTATTGGAATATAAGTGATAAAACTACTTTAAATACAGGTATTACTTATCAGTTTGGTGAAATAGGTAATAGTAGAATTGATTTTAATGGCGGTAGTGATCCTAGCCCAACTTATTACAGAAAATTGCCTAATTTTTTTCTAAACGATTCCTACGGTCCCGATTATGAAAATGCCTATAAAGCCTTAACAAATTTTCAAAACGACGGACAATTAAATTGGCTCGATTTATATATCGCTAATGAAAATAGAGGCGACAATGGTTTGTTTGTTTTATATGAAGATCGTAATGACGATAAACAAATAAGTATGAACACTATTTTAAATTCTCAGTTAACCGAAAACATTACTTTAAGTGGTAATTTAGAGTACAAAACATTGGCTTCAGAAAATTTTGCTAGTGTAATAGATTTATTGGGCGCTACTGGCTATTTAGATATTAATAAGTTTGGTAATCCGCTTGAAGATGATTTTCAAAACGATTTATTAAATCCTAATAGCATCGCAAAAAAAGGAGATCGATTTAAATATAACTACAAATTAACATCGAGTGTTTACGGTGGTTTTGCGCAATTATTATTTAAGTACAATAAAATAGATTACCACATTAGTGCTTCTGTAAATAACACCACACACCAAAGAGAAGGCCTCTATAAAAACGGAATTTTCCCTGGTGATGATTCTAATTCTGAAATACCTAATTCTTTTGGGAAATCTAAAAAATTATCCTTTTTAGGTTATGGTGTTAAAGGAGGACTAACCTATAAAGTTACCGGTCGGCATTTAATCGATTTTAACGCAGGCTATATTAGCAAAGCGCCTTTTATTCGTAATTCTTTTGCCAACTCAAGATCTAACAACTTAACTGTTGCTGATGTAAGTAGCTTATTGAATGAAAAAATGATGTCTTTTGATGCTAGCTATATTTTAAGAACACCTTTTGTAATGGCAAAATTATCAGGGTATTTCACAAAAATACAAGATGCTACAGATATTGCTTTTTATTTTACGGGTGCAGACAACCTTTTTATCCAAGAAATTGTAACAGGAATCGCTAAAAAACACTTTGGTGCAGAATTAGGTATCGAAGCACAAGTATTATCTACATTTAAATTAAAAGCTGCAGCTAACGTCGGGCAATATACGTATGATAATAATCCTAATATATCATTGGCTTCAGAAATTAGTACCGAATCTAATAATGCTGGATTTGATGAAAGAGGAATAAAAGATTACGGCACAGCAAATCTTAAAAATTATAAAATAGCTTCAGGACCACAAACAGCCTATTCCTTTGGTTTTGAATATCGAGACCCTGATTATTGGTTTGTAAGTGTAACGGGAAATTATTTAGACAATGCTTATGTTGATCCTTCCCCTATAAAAAGAACAACTTCTTTTATTTCTGATGATGGCCAGCTTTTCCCAAATTTCGATCCCGATGTAGCGCGACAATTATTAACTCAAGAAAAATTTGATGGTTATTTCACCTTAAATGCTATTGGCGGTAAAACCTGGCGGATTGGCAAAAACAAATACATAGGCTTCTTTGCTAGTGCAAGTAATTTACTTAATAAAGAATATAAAACTGGAGGATACGAGCAAGGACGAACTGCTAATTACGGATTAGAAAGTGAAGATAACGCAAACGGAACTCCAAATTTTGGCAGTAAATATTGGTACGGTAGAGGTGCTACCTATTTCTTAAACGTTAATTATAGATTCTAAAAAACATTGAAAATGAAAAATATATTTAAATTCGGAGCAATACTATTTATCTTCTTCTCTTTTTATGCATGTGTAGAAGATGGCGATTTTACGATCCCTACATTGGGAGACGATAAAGAATATGCAACTATAAAATCGTTAACAGAAATTGCTGATTTATACCAAGGCAGCTTAGTTGATTTTGAAGAAGACATTACAACCTTCGGATATGTGGTTTCTAATGATAAAGAAGGTAATTTTTATAAAAGTATTATTATTCAGGACTCACCAGAAAATCCATCCATAGGATTTGAAGTTTTAATAGATGATTTTAACTTAAATGCAAGATATACTGTAGGTCGAAAAATTTTCATCAAATTAAAAGGCTTGTTTTTAAACAGAAAGAACGGAGCTTATCAAATCGGCGCTCAAAACACTTTTCGAAATGGCGTTACGCAAATCGGGCCAAACGATTATGTTTATTTTATTGATAGGTCTTCTGAAATTGCAACTGTTATTCCAACCGAATTAAAAACAACTCAATTAACAGACGCACATATTAATACCTTAATAAAAATTAACAACCTACAATCAGAAACACAAGGATTAACCTACGCGAATTCTTCTAATACCGATCCTGTAGATAGAATTTTTACTAGCTGTGATTCTTTCGAAACAATAATATTAACAACAAGTGGTTTTGCTGATTTTAAAGCGTTGCCTATTCCAGATAAAAAAGGAATCATAACTGCTATTTTAAATAAATTAGAAAATGATTATCAACTATTTATTAGAGGTACAAATGATGTTGATTTAACAGAAGAATATGGCTGTTATCAAAATCCAACAGAAACATCTTTAACTGATATTAAAGCGTTGTTTACTGGAAGTGAAACTACGATTACTCAAAATTCAAAAATAAAAGTAATTGTTACTTCCGATCTTTCTAAAGGAAACATTTCTAATCAAAATGTTTTTGCTCAAGACAATTCGGCTGGCATATCGTTAAACTTTAGCGATATACACAATTTAAACTTAGGGGATGAAATAGAAATTGCAGTAGGCGGATTAAAGCTAAATGAAAATAACGGATTACTACAATTAAACTTAGCTAGTTCAAATATATTAACTACTGTAAGTGGCACTTTACCTACACCTGAAATAATTAGTTTTTCTCAAGCATTATCGGGCGACTATGAAAGTAAATTGGTGCAAATTGAAGACGTTCAGTTTAAAGATATTACAAAAGTGTATGTTGGTGCCAATACGTTAACCTCGGATTGTGCGAATGAACTAAAAATACTTCCCGTTAAACCAGAAGCTATATTTTCTAACGACCAAGTAAGCGATAAAAAAGGAACAATTACAGGTGTTATGACACAAGCAAACGGAGTTTATCTATACATTAGAGGCGAGACTGATGTATACTTTACTGAAACCTACGCTTGTTCTCCTACTGGCGGAGGTGGTTCTGGCAATGATTTGTTTTTTTCTGAATATGCAGAAGGTTCTAGTAATAATAAGTACATAGAAATATATAACGGAACTGGTGTATCGGTAGATTTATCTACATATAAAATTGAATTGTATGGTAACGGTTCTGTTACAGCCACTAGAAATTTAGCTTTAAGTACACTTCCAAATACAACTTTAGCTAACGGCGAAATATTGGTCATATATAATGCTAGCGCGAATGATGTTATTAAAAATGAAGGTGATTTTGCCTCTGGTGTTATTTTTTTTAATGGTGATGATGCTATTGCACTATTAAAAAATGATATGATAATAGATGTTGTTGGTAAAATTGGTGAAGATCCCGGAGTTGGTTGGGAAGTTGCAGGTACTACTGAAGCAACTAAAGATCATACCTTAATTAGAAAATCAGCCATTATAAAAGGAAATACCGATTGGACAGTAAGCGTAGGTACAAATACTTCTAATTCGGAATGGGAAGTTAAAGACAAAGATGATTTTTCATCCTTAGGAAATCGATAAATTATTTCTTTATGAAGAACCGAGTTTTATAAGCTCGGTTTTTTTACGCATATTTATCCTATAAATAGCATATATGCCGTCAAACAGTAGAATTACTAGGGCTTTTAATCAAGCTAAAAAACTACCTTTAAATCAGGATTCTAAATATATCTTATTTTCCGATTGCCATAGAGGAGACAATAGTTTTGCTGATGATTTTTCTCACAACCGCAAGGTGTTTCATTATGCTTTGTCACAGTATTTACAAAAAGACTTTACTTATATCGAACTAGGTGATGGAGATGAATTATGGGAAAACAAATTTGTAAATATTTTTAACGCAAATAAAGACGTGTATCTTCTTTTAAAGCAATTTCATGATAAAAATCGACTACATTTAATATGGGGAAATCACGATATGGATTATCGAAACCCAAAAAAAGTATGTAAAAACTTAAATTACTATTATGATGTTACCGATGGTAAAGAAAAAGAGTTCATGATAAATATTTCTTTTTCTGAAGCGATTAAATTAGAGCAAGAAAACGGGAAATCTATTTTTCTTTTACACGGCCATCAAGCAGATTGGTTTAATTACACTTTTTGGAAATTAAGTAGGTTTTTAGTGAGAATTTTATGGCGTCCGTTACAACTAATAGGCATAGATGATCCAACAAGTCCTGCTCAAAATTTTAAAGAGTTTATAAAAGTCGAAAGCCGTCTTGAAAAGTGGATAAAAGCAAATAAAAATCAAATGATGGTTACAGGTCATACACATCGACCAAGGTTTCCTTCTGAAAACGAATTACCTCACTTTAATGATGGTAGCTGTGTGCATCCTCGCTGCATTACAGGTCTTGAAATACAAAGTAATGAAATTATTCTTATTAAATGGCACGTTGTTACAAAGGAAGATGGAACAATGCAAATTACTCGTACTATCTTAGAAGGACCAAAACCTCTGTCTTTATTTATTTAAGTTTATATAACAGTTTATTAAAACGTTCTTAATATTAAAATAAACATCAATGAATACTTTTGATAAATCTTATCATGAGAAGTAAAGCCATTAGATAACTATTAGTTTTTGTCAACTATTTTATTAGGCTAACTGCCTCTTTACGAGGCAGTTTTTCTAACTTAACATCCTATTAACAATAAATTAACATTAGTGTTGGTTATTTGCAGCGACAAAAACTAATAAATAACAACTAATGAATCTTAAAACTGCACTTACAATTGTAAGTATGTCTGTGCTATCCTATACATACGCACAACAAACAAATGCACCTAAATTCGGAAAAGGATTATTCAATCTAGTAGGGCAAGACAGCACTTGGGCTATGAATATTAGCGCAAGAATGCAGTTTTTAGGAACTCACCAATGGGATTCTAATAGTGACGGGCTTTCTAACCCAGAAACTTCATTTTTAGTACGAAGAGCTCGTTTAAAATTTAGCGGTTTTGCGTATTCTCCTAAATTAAAATACAAATTAGAACTAGGCTTAACGAATAGAGATATTGGTGGTGCTTCAGAATTTACAAACAATGCTCCTAGGTATATTTTAGATGCCGTTATAAAATGGAATTTTCACGAAAACTTCGAATTATGGGTAGGGCAAACTAAACTACCAGGAAACAGAGAACGAGTAATTTCTTCAGGTAACCTTCAATTAGTAGAGCGTTCTTTACTTAATGGACATTTTAATATTGATAGAGATATGGGCTTACAACTAAGACATCATTTTAAAATATCTGATAATTTTATAGTTAGAGAAGCTTTATCAATAGCACAAGGAGAAGGAAGAAATGTAACTACAGGAAATCTTGGTGGACATCAATATACAGCTCGTTTAGAATTTCTACCTTTTGGATATTTCAAAAATGATGGAGACTATAAAGGAAGTGATTTAGAAAAAGAACAAAAGCCAAAATTAGCAATTGGTGGTAGTTATGATTTTAATAATAATGCCGTAAAAAACAAGAGTAATTTAGGTTCTTATATGATAACTAATACTGGAAATTTTTACAAAACCGACATTTCAACAATATTTATAGATGCCATGTTTAAATACAAAGGATTTTCTTTTATGGGAGAATATGCATATAGAGATGCCAAAGATCCAATAGCAAAAAACAACGATGGTACTTTAGCTTCAGATGAAAACGGAAACTTAACAAATCAAGCAGTACAAGTAGGTAATGGCTTAAATCTTCAAACAGGTTATTTATTTTCTAAAAATTGGGAATTATCGGGTCGTTACACTAATATTAGCTTAAATAAAGACATAACTGATAAAGGAGAAGAAAATCAATATACTTTAGGATTATCAAAATATATTTCTAAACATAATTTAAAAGTACAAACCGACGTAAGCTACTCACAATCAGAAATCAATATAAACGAATTAATGTACCGTTTACAAGTAGATATTCATTTTTAAAAAAATAACGTAAACCTAACATAAACACTCAAATAGTGTTTGTAGATTTGCAAATCTTAAACAAAACTATAAAATGGGAGATCCATATATTTTAATGCTTGTTGCCTTAGCTATTTTAGCAATTGTTGATTTAGTTGTTGGTGTTAGTAATGACGCTGTTAACTTCTTAAACTCGGCTATTGGTTCTAAAGCAATTAAGGTTAGAAACATTATGATTATTGCGAGTGTAGGTGTGTTCTTTGGAGCCATTACCTCTAGTGGAATGATGGAAGTTGCGCGTAAAGGTATTTTTAATCCAAATATGTTTATGTTTCAAGACATCATGTTCATATTTATGGCAGTAATGATTACTGATATTTTATTATTAGATATCTTTAACTCATTAGGTATGCCAACCTCTACCACAGTTTCAATTGTATTTGAATTATTAGGAGCTGCTGTTTGTATCTCTTTAATTAAGATCTCTTCTAGTGATACGCAATCAATTTCAGATATTTGGAATTATATTAATCATAAAAAAGCAATTCAAATTATAAACGGAATACTACTCTCTGTAGTCGTTGCGTTCTCTGTAGGTGCACTCGTTCAGTTTGTATCTAGATTAATTTATTCTTTTAATTTCGAGAAAAGAGCTACCTATATTAACGCTTTATTTGGTGGTTTTGCTATTACAGCAATTACATATTTCATTATTATAAAAGGAATGAAAGGAACTCCTTTTTATAAAGATATTAAACACTTAATTGAAGGAAATACATTATTAATTATTGCAGGTAGTTTTGTTGCTTGGAGTTTAATTTCTCAAGTATTAATAAGTGCTTTTAAAGTAAATGTTTTAAAATTAATTATTGGGGTTGGTACATTCTCTTTAGCAATGGCCTTTTCTGGTAACGATTTAGTAAACTTTGTTGGTGTACCAATTGCTGCATGGAATTCTTACCAAGCATGGGAAGTATCAGGTGTTTCTGCCGATGCTTTTTCTATGGGTATTTTAGCTAAAAAAGTACCTTCAAATGTTTATTTATTATTATTCGCAGGTGCTATTATGGTAGTTACCTTATGGACTTCTAGTAAAGCCCAGAACGTAATTAAAACAGGTATTGATTTATCTAGACAAGGTGAAGGACATGAAAAATTTCAACCAAATCCTTTATCTAGAATCGTAGTAAGAACTGCCATGGGAATTAATGTTGGTATTCGTAAAGTTTTCCCTGCAAAAACATTGGCTTTTGTAGATGCTAAGTTTCAGAAACCTGTAATTGAATTACCAAAAGACAAAACCTATGAAATGCCTGCTTTCGATTTAGTAAGAGCAGCCGTTAACTTAATTGTTGCTGGTATCTTAATATCTATTGCAACATCTATGAAATTACCTTTATCAACAACTTATGTAACGTTTATGGTTGCTATGGGTACCTCTTTAGCAGATAGAGCTTGGGGGCGTGAAAGTGCTGTTTATAGAGTAGCTGGTGTAATTAATGTTATTGGTGGATGGTTTTTAACTGCCTTAACGGCATTTTTAGCTTCTGCAGTAGTAGCTTACTTAATTAGCTTTAACATGGTTATGATTCCTGTTTTATTATTAGTGGTTGCACTTTTAATAGGAAGAAATACATTAATCCATAGAAAAAAATCAAAAGAAGTTAAAAAACAAATGCATTTCGAAAGAGCTGAATTAATTACGATTAATGGAGTAATTGAAGAAAGTGCAGATCATATTGCAGAAGTTGCAACGCGTGTAAATAAATTATACACAAGTGTTGTTAACGATTTAGCTAATCATGATTTAAATAAATTACGTAAAACAGATAAACACGTAGGAAAGTTAAATGATGAAATTGACGGCTTAAAAGATGGTGTTTTCTACTTTATTAAATCTTTAGATGATACTTCGGTACAAGCAAGTAGATTTTATATTTTAGTTTTAGGATACTTACAAGATGTAGCACAATCTATTAGTTATATATCTAGAGCAAGTTTTAAGCACGTAAATAACAATCATAAGAATTTAAAGAAAGGTCAGTTAAAAGATTTAAAACATATTGACAACACACTTTCTAAATTGTTAGATGATATTAGTAGTACTTTCGAAAACAGAAGTTTTGATAATTTAACGCCTATTATTAACGAAAAGAAAGAGTTATTAAAAGATGTTGCTGCTTCTATCGAGAAACAAGTTGCTCGTATTAGAACAGATGAAACAAGTCCTAAAAACACTACCTTATACTTTAGTATATTAATTGAAACACAAGACTTAGTTTCGGCTCTTATGAGTTTACTAGAAACTTATGAAGAGTTTCATATAAGTAGTAAAAATGCGTAACATTACTTAACAAAACAAAACCCCAAGTGAAATTCACTTGGGGTTTTTTATTTATAATAATTAATTTACTTTTTCATTGGGCGCATTAATCCTTCTTGTGCTACTGAAGCTATTAACTTACCTTCTCTCGTATAAATATTACCACAAGCAAAGCCACGTGCACCAAATGTATTCGGACTCTCTATAGAGAACAACATCCAATCGTTAAAATCAAAATCTCGGTAAAACCACATTGAGTGATCTAAGCTAGCCATTTGAGTATTGCTAAAATTAGCAACGCTCGCATTTGGATTTAAACAGGCTGTTAAAATATTGTAATCAGATATATACGTAAGAATTTGCTGTTTTAACGCTAAAGATAAATCAACAGGATCACCTTTTAGTCGAAACCATACATCTACAAACGGTTGTACATCCTTTTTTTCTAAAGGGTTTACAATTTCAACAGGTTTAAACTCTATTGGTCGCTCCACACTTAAAAAAGCTTTTAACTTTTTAGGTAAAAAATCGCCAAACTGAACTAACATATCCGTCCAACTAAATAACTCTTCTGGTTGTTTTATATGCTTTTTAATAGGTATTTGATGCTCATGCCCTTCCTCTTCCTTATGAAAAGAACACGATAAAATAAAAATATTTTTATCATTTTGATGCGCCGTTACTCTACGCGTAGAAAAACTACCTCCGTCACGAATAACCTGTACATTATAGGTTATGGGCAAATCTAAATCTCCTGCTTCTAAAAAATAAGAATGTAGCGAATGTAAAATTCTATTGTTTGATATAGTTCTATAAGCTGCATTTAAGGATTGCGCTAAAACTTGACCTCCAAATACATTCGGACTTCCAATATCTTTACTAACGCCGTTAAAGTTATTATTACCTAAATCTTCTAAGGTTAGTATATTTAATAATTCTTGAGTGTTTTTCATTATTACAAATTAACTTATGCTATTAATTTTTTATTTTTAAACGGATGTTTTTGTTTAAACTCTGATGGTTGAATTCGCTTTAAAAACAAACTTAAAATACGGTTTGGTATTGTCTTCTTATGACGCAAATAAATAGTTAAACTTTCTGGAATGGCACCAACCGAACTTTTTATTTCACTTGCTGTTCTTCCAAAGTTTATTGTTTTTACTTTCTTTTGTATCCCTAAAGCTATATAATCATATAACATACGCTGATATATTGCGTAATCTCTATTGTGTACATAATCTATACCTACAAAATGAGCATCTAACGATTCTTGATTAAAAATACCTGATAAAAAACCTACCAACTTATCTTCTAACCAATATGCTTTTAAAAAATAAGCATCCCCTAAGTTATCTTTCAACGATTTATAGGTTTGTAAATTAAAATCCCCTAAATTAAAACTCGATTTTGCTGATACAGTTTTGTAAAGAACTGTCATTTCTGGCAATAAATCTTTAAGTCTACTCGCTGTAATATTCTCTACCTGTAAGACTGCACTAAGCTTTAGAGCTTTTCTTGCTTTTACTCTAAACTTTGTTTTTAAAGCAGCTAAATAATCATCTAAACTATACCAATCACTCTCTAAATGTAACACCATATTAGGTTCTACATTAAATGAATTATAACCTTCTTCATAAAGTTTATTGGTTATGAATAATGATTCATTTTCAAAATCTTTTAACATAAATGCATCTACATCATTTATCGAATTCGATAAATCCACTACAGCTTTAGCAATTCTAGCTAAAATTAACTTCTTATTTTGATTTTTACTGATAAAAATTCCATGTTCGCCACTAACAAAAGTGTTTCCACAAGTAAGTACTTTAAACACTTTTTCTGGTGTTATAACTCGTAGTTTTCTTCCCAAACACTTTACCCATTCTACAACAGATTGCATTTCATTCTGAACACTATCTAAATAAAAATCGACTATTTGAATTGTTGCCAAAGCAACTGCTTCATCCTTCTCATTAAACAAAACGATATAAGAAAATTGTATCTTCGGATTATTTTGCTGCAGTGCTTCTAAATACTGCGGATGGAAATACAAATTATGTGTACAATTTAACTGTTGCCAAACATCATTTGATATTTCACTAACCGTATTAAAATATGTAAACTTTAAAGTATGTTTATTGCAAGATGAAAAAACCAAATTCCCTTTTATTTTGGGTCTAAATTACTAAAAGTTTATGTAAACCTAATTATACAACTCCGTTATTCCAAACTGGCACTTTTAATATTTTACTTATTTTCATCATATCACTTAAAATATACATCTTATCTCCATGGTTTAGTAAATTGAATCGATCTCCTTTATTTGTTATCAAATTTAACTCATATGAAAAATATCCGCTTGAAGAACTGCCTCCCGACGAAAACTTTTCTAATACCTGCAAAGCATATACTTGCTGATATTGCAAAGTTTCACCGCCAATAATAATTTTTCTTTTTCGAACATGTATAAATACTTTAGGAGAAAACACAAATAATAAAACCAATCCTATTAATAAAAAAGGTCCTCCAGAAGTAAAAAACAACTTTCCTCCTTTCATAAAAGTAAGTGGAATATCATAAACTTGATAGTATTCGTAAAATGAAATTACTACATAATTTAAGCCCATTAAGAAAAAACTCCAAGCAAATACTTTGGTTAACGAGCTAGACGTTATTTTGTAACCTTGTGCTGTTTTTTTTAAAACTTCGCTTGCAAAATTACTCGCAGAATTCTCTAGAGCTCCCCAAGATATTTTTTGCCCAATTACATCAGTTGTTGGATCTTCAAAAACAAAATCTACTTGTTTATTTTTTGGTGAAATTTTCTTTTTATTAGATATATAATTTGTTGCAACCATACCAACACCCATAAATACTAAAACAACAAGCATTCCACCTGTTTTATAGAACATAAATTTCTCACCACCATAAACCTTTGTATGAATTGGCACTGTGATTTCTAATTTTTGAAGTAAATGTTTCCCTTTTGAGCTTAGTTTTTCTGATTGCTTTAAAGAATCTAAAGTATGAATATCTTTTTGAAGTGTAATCTGGTGATTATTATATCGCTCATAGTTTTTTTCAATTTCTGGTATTACCACAAAAAACACAACACCGAAAGGAATTAATAAAAAAAGCCAGAAGCTTTTAAAAGGTAATTTTTTCATATTCTTTTTATTACAAATTTGCGTTTTTTTTTGATTTTTAACCAAAAAAACACCCTTATTTATTTACAATAAACAAGGGTGTTAATTATATAATTGATAAAAAACTATCCTACAATATTAATAATTTTTCCTGGTACAATAATTACCTTTTTAGGCTCTTGCCCTTTTAATTGTGCAATTGTACGTTCATCTGCCATTACTATTTTTTCGATTTCATCTTTACTTAAATCTAAAGACAACTCTAGCGTAAAACGCATTTTTCCGTTAAAAGAAACTGGGTACGTTTTAGAACTTTCTACTAAATGAGAAGCTTCAAACTTAGGGAAATCAATAGTTGCTATTGAACCTTCATGTCCTAACTGACTCCATAACTCTTCTGCGATATGCGGTGCATACGGTGAAATTAATGCTAATAAAGGCTCTAAAATTGCACGTTTATTACACTTTAAAGCAGTTAATTCATTTACTGCAATCATAAAGGTAGAAACCGATGTGTTAAATGAGAAATTCTCAATATCTTCTTCTACTTTTTTAATGGTTTTATGTAAAACTTTTAACTCCTCTTTCGTTGGTTCAGCATCAGTAACAAGTACACCTTCTTGGCCAACATATAACTTCCATAATTTCTTTAAGAAAGAATATACTCCTGAAATACCTGAAGTTTTCCATGGTTTTGTTTGTTCTAAAGGCCCTAAAAACATTTCGAATAAACGCAATGCATCTGCACCAAATTCTTCACAAATTAAATCTGGATTAACAACATTGTATTTAGATTTAGACATTTTCTCAACCTCTCTATGACACACAAATTGTTTGTCTCTTCCAAAAACAAATTCTGCTGTTTCAAATTCGCTTCTCCAAGCTTTTAACTTCTCAATATTTACATTTACATCTCCTTCAAGCGTGCTTACATCAATATGAATAGGTCGGTATGTTAACGATTTTTCAGCTTCAGCAGTTAAACCTGCTTCTTTTAGTTTTTTATCTAAACGAGTCCATAATTTATCATCTGCTGCAATTTCTTGTATTTGATTTTCTCCTTGGAAATAATCAGATGAAATATATAAGTTATTCTTTTTTCCGTCAAACAATGCTTCATAAACAAGTGCTGATGTTCCTAAAATCATTCCTTGGTTGATTAGTTTTTTTGCAAACTCATCAACAGGAACAATTCCTTTATCAAACAAGAATTTTTGCCAAAAACGAGCATATAATAAGTGCCCTGTTGCATGCTCAGAACCACCAATATATAAATCTACTTGTTTCCAATAATCAGCAGCTTCTTTGCTTACAAATTCACCGTCGTTAGTAGCATCCATATAACGGTTAAAATACCATGAGCTACCTGCCCAACCTGGCATTGTATTTAGCTCTAACGGATATACTGTTTTATTTTTTAACTTATCATTCGATACAACTTTCTTTGCGCGAGAATCCCAAGCCCATTCTGTAGCGTTTCCTAAAGGCGGTTTCCCATCTTCTGTAGGTAAATATTTTTCTACTTCTGGTAAAACGATTGGTAAGTGTTTAGCATCAATCATTTGAGGCATTCCGTCTTTATAGTACACCGGAAAAGGTTCTCCCCAATAACGCTGACGGCTAAATACAGCATCGCGTAAACGGTAGTTTATTTTACCAAAACCAAAACCTTTTTGTTCCATTTCATAAATGGCTAATTTCATCGCTTTTTTGTACGATAAACCATTTAAGAAATCAGAATTTGCAATTTTAGTTCCTTCTTTATCTGCATGTGCAGCTTCAGAAATATCTACATTCTCAAAAACATTAGGAATCTCTAATTCGAATTTCTTTGCGAAATCATAATCACGCTGATCTCCACAAGGAACCGCCATAACAGCACCTGTACCGTAGTTTGCTAACACGTAATCTCCAATCCAAATAGGCACTTGTTTTCCCGTAAACGGATGTAAAGCATACGCACCTGTAAAAACTCCTGAAATTGTTTTTACATCTGCCATTCGTTCTCTTTCAGAACGCTTTGCTGTTGCTTTAATATAATCGTAAACGGCTTTTTGTTGCCCTTCGCTTGTAATTTTAGCTACTAATTCGTGCTCTGGAGCTAAGGTCATAAATGAGACTCCGTAAATAGTATCAGGTCTCGTTGTAAAAACATCGATTTTATAATCGTTTGCTATTGCTGTTTCTACTACCTCAACAGTTGTTTTTTCTATAGGTTTTGCAAACTGAATCGTGTTATTAATTTTAGATACCGCACCTAAAACATTTTCTAACACCTCATCATTTGTAAAACGCACTACATGAAATCCTTCACTTGTAAAATAAGCATCTCTTTTTGCTTCGTCTTCTTTACCAGAAAACTCCACAATTATATTTTTTGCTAAGCATACATAATCTACTAAAAATGTACCAATGGTATATTTTTTTCTGAATTTTGCAGCTCCTTTTTTATTTTTTAATTCATTCCAAAGTACTTCCTCAGCCTTCGAAAGGTTTAAACGCATTTCTTTTAACGCCTCTAGCTCTTTATAAGATAAACGTACGCCAGCTTCTGGAGCTTCTAAAGCATCTACCTTAAAAGTTACCATAGCTCCTTGCGAACGACCAATCCAATTTGTTTGGCTATCTTTTAAAGGTTGCGGCCAATCAATTGTTTCTAATCCGTCTAACAAACGTTGTGCATATGCAGAAATTCGCATAGACCATTGGGTCATTTTCTTACGCTCTACAGGGTGACCACCGCGTTCTGAAACTCCATTTATTATCTCGTCGTTTGCTAATACCGTTCCTAATTCAGGACACCAGTTTACTTCGGTATCCGACAAATAGGTTAAACGATATTGTAACAAAATTGCTTCTTGTTCTGTTGTTGAAAAGGCTTTCCATTCATCTGCAGAAAAAATAGTAATATCTTCTTCTGAAACAGCATTTACAGTTGCATTTCCTGATTTTTTAAATACCGAAATTAATGTTTTAACATCTTCTGCTTTATCAGAATCTTTGTTGTACCAAGAGTTAAAAAGCTGAATAAAAATCCACTGTGTCCACTTATAATATTCTGGATTAGAAGTACGTACTTCACGAGACCAATCGAAAGAAAAACCAATAGTATCTAACTGTTTTCTATATGTTGTAATATTTTCTTCAGTAGTTTTTGCAGGATGTTGCCCTGTTTGAATTGCATATTGTTCTGCTGGTAAACCAAAAGAATCATACCCTTGTGGATGCAATACATTAAATCCTTTATGACGCTTGTAACGTGCATAAATATCTGATGCAATATATCCTAAAGGATGCCCAACATGTAAACCTGCTCCTGACGGATAAGGGAACATATCTAAGACATAGTATTTAGGTTTCTCCGATTCATTACTGGCTTTAAATGTTTGGTTGTCTGCCCAAAATTGTTGCCATTTCTTTTCTATCTCTTGATGATTATATTGCATTTTGTCTCTTTTTAAGAAGTTGCAAATTTACGGTTATTTTAAATACTATTTTTATTTCTTTTTATCTATAAAAATGGAGTTTATTAAAAACAAAATAGGCTTAGAAATCATATGATTTCTAAGCCTATTTATGAGAAATATTTTTATTTATTTTAAACAATCCTTATAATTAGAATTTCTTTTATATAAGGTATCAGCTAATTTATCATCTTTAAAGAATTTAATAATATTATAATCACATGAAAACTCTACATTATAAGTGTAAACATTCCCAAAATAAAAATCCATGGTTAACAAATTTTCTTCAGCCATATAATTCGCAGAAGATGTTGTGCTTCCTTCATGCCAAACACCTTCACTTTTGTAGGAATTAAATCGTTTCCCTTTAGAAAACGTATACATTACATTTGGCTCATTATCTCCATTTTCACTGAGCCATTCGCCACTTTCTAAGAATTCTATTTTTTCTTGAATCGATAATTCATCTGGCATATTTTCTGAAGAGTCATTGCAACTCACCAATAAACCGATTACCATTAAAACTACAATAAAAATGTTTAATTTACTTTTCATAGAATTTATATTTAAACTTAATTATAAACTTAATGAATTTCAATAGATTACACAAAAATATTAATTTTTAAAAGAATTATCCTTTAACTGGTACAGACACAATTATGTCTCCCCAACCTATAAACATTGTAGCGTCATTATCTTTACCATCAAAAGCAATTGAAAAAGCTTCAATCGACTTTTCTGATTTAGATTTTGATGCCATTACGCGAACCACATCTTCACCTTCGTTATAAAAGTAAGAACCCCATACATTTTTAGCTGTGCTTAAAATAACTGTCCACTCTTTATCTCCTGGCATTGTAAATAATGTATAAGTTCCTGCTTTTACATCTTTTCCTCCAAATTTTACATCTTTATAAAACGTAATTTCTGGCGCTTCATTTGCACCTGTTCTCCACACTTTTCCTGCAGGAGCTAACTTAGCCACATTTCTTCCTTTTAATTGTGGACGACTGTATGTTATTTTCACTAATTTATCTGATACTCTATAGCTACTTGGGTATGATGCAGCATCCATAGGACTTTTATCTAACCCTTTAAATTCTTGCGCCATTGCTTCTGTAGAGAATAATACAGCGACCATTAACATTGCTAATACTAAAATTCTTTTTTTCATTTTTTACTTAATTTTAAGTTAGTTTACCTTTTATTAGTCATCAAAACTACAAATCCTTACATAAAGTTACTATTAATAATAGTACATAAATTCTAAAACACCAAAGGTATTCGTAGTTACCGTATCTAAAATTACATTGAATACTGTAAACCTAAAGTGATTGTTTGTTTTTGCTCTAACTGAATTCCGTTTAAATCTTGATAAATTGGCAATGCATATTCAGCACCAAAACGAACATTTTTTAAAGATCCTTTAAAAGCATAAATATTAAAACCTAATCCTGTATTTATATAATTACCCCCTGAATTTTCAGTATTTGCTGTAGTAACCATCATAGGTGTTAAATTTGGATTCTCACCATTTGTTTTAGCTACAGATAAGATTTCCATTCGTGCCGAAATACTTAACCAATCTGACGTTTTTACTGCAAACCAAGAATTTAAACTGTAACGGTTTCCTAAAGAATAATCGTATTCATTGCTGCCAAAACGATACGTAGCTTTTAATTGAGAACCCCAAGAAACATGATTAGTTTGACCTAAATATGTCAACCCTAAATCCATATCATAAGTTCCGCTACCAACTTGCATTGGATAAGGTAATAATATTTCATTTGGAGAAGACATTGGTGTTTGATCTGTAGCCTCTAAACTTCCTGTAGGAATAAATATATTTACCAAACCATGTAAAGATTGACGGTTCTTGTTAATGAATTTATATAAGACTCCTAATTTTACATCTCCAAAACCAGATGATGCTGTTGAAAATTTAGTTTTCATTCCCATCATTCTCATCTGTAAATCCATATCATTAGTAATATAGTTTGCCATGGCCATTAAAGTTATTTTATCCGTTGGCGCATACATAATACCTAACATATGCATGTTCATTGGCATACTTAAAGGTGTTACCATATAACCAGCATCATGAGCTGCATCATTAGTAATAGTAGTACCATTTTGCTCTAATCCTTTCATGTACATATTCATGTATCGGTAAGAAAACATTAAATCTCCTTTCTTATGATAATGATCTCCCATTACACTAATTGGGGCATGCCCATCTGGTCTACTAGATTTCCACTCGTTATTTTGTGATGTTATTTTTTGTGCGTTTACTACTTGAAATAAGAACATAAAAATTCCTATAAAGATGATTTTTGATAATTTCATCAGTTTATTTTTTTTAAAATTTTACACTATTGTTTTATACAGTTTAGTTTTAAACTGTATTCTTAATTATCTGTATGTAAAATTTAAAAAATTGGTGGATGAAAAATAGCTAATGAAAATAGGAAAGAATAATTTTTTGTATAAAAATATGTTTTTTTTACATATTTATTATAGCTGTTTTTTGCGTTTACAGAAAGTAACTCTACAAAACCAATTGGATAATCTTTTATAACAATACTTAATGATTTAAAATCATCTTCTTGTTGCTGTTCTATCTTTTGCATTAATTGACATTTACCATTACATTGAAGCGCTGGTTTGTCTTTATTAATACATAATACTTTTGATATATAATCATAATTTACGGCATACTCAACAAACGGTGCAATTGGCCTAAGCATAGCAACCATGTAAAGTAAAATAAAAAAATAAACGCTTATTTTTTGCAGCAAAACTTATTCTTAAAATAGATGAGACAAAGATAGCTTAACTATCTTTTTTAAAGAAAAAAATCACAGTAAATATTATTTTAATTTATTCTAAATAAAGTATTATATTTGCATCGAATTACACAAGTTATGATCATATTTTATACTGAAAATAAAAAGGCGATTCCTGTTGTTTCAATGCAACAAGAAGCTGTATGCTCTTCTGTTTGCACATCAAATTGTATAAAACCTAAAAATAAGTGTTGTAATAAATACCAAAAAAAAGGCATCAACTGTAAGCGATGCCCTTTAACTTTTAATATTAAAATAGCTTCTTAATTACGCTACTTTTAATAAGAAATAACTCTTTTTTCCGCGTTGTAATAACACATATTTATCAGCTATTAAATCTTTTACTGTAATTGTAAAATCTTCTTTTACTTTCTCTTTATTTACCGAAACAGCATTTTCTTTTAACGCTCTTTTTGCATCTCCGTTAGATTTTAAAAAGCTAGTTTTTCCTGACAATGCATCAATCATTGATAGACCTTCTGAGATATCTTTTTTAGAAACTTCCGCTTGCGGCACACCATCAAAAACGTCTAAAAATGTTTGCTCATCTAAACCTTTTAAATCTTCTGAGGTAGATTTTCCGAATAAAATATTAGATGCTGCAATTGCTTTTTCTAATTCATCTTTAGAGTGAACGAATGTTGTAACCTCTTCCGCTAATTTTCTTTGAAGTGCTCTTTCGTGAGGAACTTCTTTATGAGTTGCAATTAATTCCTTAACACTTACTTCATCTAAAAATGTAAATATTTTAATATATTTTTCTGCATCTTCATCCGAAGTATTTAACCAAAATTGGTAGAATTTATATACTGATGTTTTAGCTGCATCTAACCATATATTTCCTCCTTCTGATTTTCCAAACTTAGATCCGTCTGCTTTTGTAATTAACGGACAAGTCATTGCATACGCCTTTGCTTCTTCGCCTACATTCATTCTACGCACTAACTCTGTACCTGTAGTTATGTTACCCCATTGATCTGAACCACCCATTTGTAATAAACAGTTGTGATTTTTATACAAATGGTAAAAATCGTATCCTTGAATTAATTGATAAGTAAATTCTGTAAAACTCATTCCGCTATTAGAATCTCCAGAAATACGTTTCTTTACAGAGTCTTTAGCCATCATATAATTTACCGTAATACGTTTACCAACGTCTCTTGCAAATTCTATGAATGAAAAATCTTTCATCCAATCGTAATTATTTACCAACAAAGGAGCATTTGTTTTATCGCTCTCAAAATTTAAAAAACGCGCTAAAGTTCTTTTAATTCCGTCTACATTTTTAGCTAACGCCTCTTCATTTAATAAATTACGCTCGTCTGATTTTCCTGACGGATCACCAATCATTCCTGTAGCTCCTCCTACTAAAGCAACTGGCTTATGCCCTGCTTTTTCAAGATGTACAAGTAATATAATAGGTACTAAACTACCAATGTGTAATGAATCAGAGGTTGGATCAAAACCAATATATGCCGCCGTCATTTCTTTTTGCAATTGCTCTTCTGTTCCTGGCATCATGTCGTGAATCATTCCACGCCAACGTAATTCTTCTACTAAATTTTTGGTCATTTTTATGAGTTTTAAAGAGACAAAGATACATTTATCGTTCAAAAAATTCTATTTTCGTTATATGATTTTAGTTACAGGAGGAACAGGATTGGTAGGATCACATTTATTATATCATTTAACGCAAGAAAATGATACAATACGTGCTATTTATAGAACGGAAAAAAAGAAAGAACACGTCAAAAAAATATTTTCTTATTATACAGATAACATAGAGAAACTGTTTACTAAAATTGAATGGGTTAAGGCTGATATTACCGAAGTACCTTCTCTAATTCCCGTTTTTAAAAACATAACGACCGTTTATCATTGTGCTGCATTGGTTTCTTTTAATCCGAAAGATTATAGACAAATGCGTCAAGTAAATATTGAAGGTACTGCCAATATGATTAATCTTTCTATTGATGGCAATGTTGATGAATTCTGTTTCGTGAGTTCGATTGCTGCCGTTGGAAGCTCTATTAATGAAAAAATAATTGACGAAGAAAATGAATGGTCTGACGAAGACAATAATAGTGGTTATTCTATTACAAAATATGGTGCCGAAATGGAAGTTTGGCGAGGTAGCCAAGAAGGATTAAATGTTGTTATTATAAATCCGGGAATAATATTAGGAAGTGGCTTTTGGAATGAAGGATCTGGTAAGTTATTTACAAAAATAAATAACGGTTTAAAATTTTACACTGAAGGAATTACTGGTTTCGTTGGTGTAAAAGATGTTGTAAAAGCAATGACTTCCTTAATCAACTCTGATGTTAAAAATGAACGCTTTATTTTAGTTTCAGAGAATAAGTCGTTTAAAGATATTTTAGTCGCTATAGCTGATGGATTGCACAAAAAAAGACCCTATATAAAAATTGGAGAAATTACAACTGGTATATTATGGAGAATTGATTGGTTATTAACTTTACTTACTAGAAAAGAAGCTTTATTGACTAAGAACTCAGCAAAATCTTCACACACTAAATCATTTTATTCTTCAAAAAAGATAGAAAAAGAAACAGGTTTCGAATTCGAATTAATTGACAATGTAATTAATAGTGTCTGTGAAAAATTTAACGCTTAAATTACTTAACTGCTTTCGGTTTCTTTACTGGTTTTTGTAATTTTTGGTTTTTATCACTTAGTTTTAAAGATAACTCTTCGTTTAATATTTTCTTTTTTCTAGGCAATGAATCTTTTTTGATTTTTTTAAATCTGTAAAGGTTCTCTAAAGAATCTAAATTAGTTTTCACTTCTTTTAAAATCTCTGCATACTCTTCAGATAAAGAGGTGTAATATAGGTTAGAACTTTTAAAACGCGTACTATCTATTTTATATTTACGATACACTAACCCCACATAATTTTTTTCTTTTTTCAAGAATTTATTCTTCACATTTTTAGCAGAAGATGCTATATACATATCTGTCAACAAAGTAACCATCGAATCTTTCGGAATTAAATCTTTAGGTGCTTTATAAAATGTGTTACTTGTACATGAAACAAATAACGTAAAGAGCGTTATGTAGAAAAATTTTTTCATCTATTTTTTAAATTCTAATCGTTTTCCTTTGGTTTCTTCATCAAAAACACCGTTTACAAACATTAAGTTTCCGTTTACAAAAGTATGTGTTATTTTATGTGAAAACTCAACGCCTTCAAAAGGAGACCATCCGCATTTATATAATATATTTTCTTTGGTAACCGTCCAATTATCATTCGTATCTATCAATACTAAATCAGCAAAATATCCCTCTTTAATAAATCCGCGATTTTCTACTTTAAATAATTTTGCAGGATTATGACACATTTTTTCAACTGCTTTTTCAATTGATAAAACTCCTTCTTTTACTTTTTCTAAAACGGCAGGAATCGCGTGTTGCACTAATGGACCACCACTTGGTGCTTTCATATACACATTATCTTTTTCTTGTAAAGTATGAGGTGCATGATCGGTAGCAATCACATCGATTCTATCATCTAGCAAAGCTTTCCATAAGCCATCTTTATCTTTTTGAGATTTAACAGCAGGATTCCATTTAATATGAGTTCCCTTTTTATCATAATCCTTATCTGTAAACCATAAGTGGTGTATACAAACCTCGGCGGTAATTTTCTTTTCCTCTAACGGAATATCATTTCTAAATAAATGTGTTTCTTTTTCTGTTGATAAATGAAAAACATGCAACCTTGCCCCAGTTTTCTTAGCCAATTCAATAGCTCTTGAAGAAGATAAGTAACAAGCCTCTTCACTTCTAATAACTGGGTGGTATTTTAACGGAATATCATCGCCATATTTAGCTTTATATTCTTCCGTATTTTTTCTAATCGTTGCTTCGTCTTCACAATGTACAGAAATTAACATATCTGTTGATGAGAATATCTTCTCTAAAACAGCTTCATTATCAACTAACATATTTCCTGTTGATGAACCTAAGAACAACTTAATTCCAGCTACATTTCTAGGGTTTGTTTTTAACAACTCATCTAAATTATCATTTGTTCCACCAAACATAAACGAATAGTTCGCATAAGATGTTTTTGAAGCAATCTTAAATTTATCTTCTAATAATTGTTGAGTCGTTGCTTGCGGCACCGTATTGGGCATTTCTATAAAAGATGTAATTCCACCCGCAATTGCTGCCTTACTTTCGGTTGCTATATTTGCTTTATGAGTTAAACCTGGCTCTCGAAAATGCACTTGATCATCAATCATACCCGGAATTAAATATTTACCTGTAGCATCAATAACTTCTACATTTGAAGTTGCCGAAATTTCTACTGAAATTTCTTTTATATAATTTCCTTCAATTAAAACATCACCTTTAAAAACCTTGTTTTCGTTAACGATGTTTGCATTTTTAATTAAATATGATTTCATAATTATTTTGGTAAACCTTTTAATCTCATTTTTATAACTCCGAATACTGCTTCTTTTATAATACCAGAACTTAGTTTCGATTCTCCTAAAATCCTATCAGTAAATATAACTGAAACTTCTTTTATATTAAATTGATGCTTCCATGCCTTAAATTTCATTTCTATTTGAAAGGCATATCCTATAAATTTAATTTTATCTAATTTAATAGTTTCTAAAACTTTTCTTTTATAACAAACAAAACCAGCTGTAGTATCGTGAATTGGCATTCTTGTAATTAATCGCACATATTTTGATGCGAAATAAGACAGTAAAACTCTACTCATTGGCCAGTTAACAACATTTACTCCAACAGAATAGCGAGAACCTACAGAAACATCTGCACCATGAATTGCACAAGAATTGTATAACTTAATTAAATCGTTTGGGTTGTGCGAAAAATCAGCATCCATTTCAATTATAAACTCGTAACCTTTATTTATAGCCCATTTAAACCCATGAATATATGCTGTTCCTAATCCGTTTTTGCCTGTTCTTTTTTCAATATAAAGTCTATTCGGATATTCTTTTTGCAGTTGCTCTACTATAGCGGCTGTGCCATCAGGAGAGTTATCATCAACAACTAAAATATCAAACTCTTTTTCTTGCTTAAAGGTTGCTTGTATTATCGCCGCTATGTTTTCTTTTTCGTTATAAGTAGGAATTATAACTAAAGCGTCTGATTTCATGTAATTTTCATCTAAATCTAAGCAAATATACACTAAATTATCACTAATTTTGTGTTAATTAAAAGCATTAAAAAAATACATTTGCAAGCAATTGAACGTCTTATATCTAATAATAATTGGATTACTTTAGTAATTATATTTGCGGTAATTTTATTAGCAATAATGAAATCACTTAAACCAAATAAGTTATTAGGATATGCCCTTGCGCCCTTTACGCCTGGTTTTTTTAAAAAAAAATAGAAAAAAACGCTTCTTTTTACACTCCTTTTTCTTTAACACTTTTCTTTTTCTCTGCAATTGTAATTTCTTTATTTTTATTTTTAATAATAATTTCTACCACGAGCAATCATAAATTTTTAAGTTATTTAGTAGTACTAATTTTTACTGTTTTTTACTTTGCTTTTAAATACTTTTTAGACTTTTTATTAGCTAACATTATGGGGATCAACACCATTGCTAAATATTTCATTCATATAAAATCAGGTTATTTAAACAGTCTTGCTTTATGGTTGTTTCCTGCTTTAATACTCTATTTATTTAGTTTTAACAACCGCGCGTTTCTATTAACTGTTTTTGGTATCTTATTTATTTTCAGGGCTTTTTTAATCATTAAAAACAACAAAAAAATAGTTATACGTAAGTTCTTTTATTTTATTTTGTACTTTTGCACCCTTGAAATAGCACCGCTATTAATTGTTTATAAAATAACAACGACTACGTAAAGAGAAAAATATATGAAAGTGAAAACTATTTTAGTCTCTCAACCTGCTCCTAAGACGGAAACGTCTCCTTACTTTGACTTAGCTGAAAAACAAAAAGTGAAAATTGATTTTCGCTCTTTTATTCACGTTGAAGGTATTGATGGAAAAGAAGTTAGATCTCAAAAAATTGACTTAAACAACTATACTGCAATTATTTTAACAAGCAGGAATGCTGTAGATCATTTTTTCAGAATTGCTGAAGAAATGCGTTTTACCGTTCCCGACTCTATGAAATACTTTTGTCAATCAGAAGCTGTTGCTTATTATTTACAAAAATATGTAGTGTACAGAAAACGTAAAATTTATGTTGGTACTAGAACTTTCCCTGAACTAACTAAATTGATAAAAAAGCATAAAGACGAGAAGTTTTTATTACCTTCTTCGGATAAATTAAAACCTTTAATTCCTGAGGAGTTAGATAAATTAGGTGTTGATTGGAAACGTGCAGATTTATATAGAACTGTAGTTAGTGATTTATCTGATTTAGAAGATGTTTTTTATGACATCTTAGTCTTCTTTAGCCCTTCGGGGATTGATAGTTTATTTGAAAACTTTCCAGACTTCAAACAAAACGAAACAAGAATAGCTGTTTTTGGTAACACAACTATTAAAGCTGTTGAAGATAGAGGTTTACGTGTAGATATTGCTGCACCAACACCCGAAACGCCTTCAATGACAATGGCTTTAGATAAGTATATTAAAGATTTTAATAAAAAGTAACAACTACTTTTATTCACATAAAAAAACCCATCAAAATAAAATTTGATGGGTTTTTTATTTGCAACAGTAAGTACAAAGTAGCTAACACGTCTAAGCCATAGCGTTTAAAAATTTAACTCAATGATTTTACTACTCTTGTTTATTGCCGCTTGTTTTTTAGCATATAGTAATGGTGCAAATGATAATTTTAAAGGTGTTGCAACTTTATTTGGCTCCGGAACTACGAATTATAAGAAAGCAATTAATTGGGCTACAATTACTACTTTTTCAGGTTCTATTGCTGCTATTTTTTTAGCAGAAGAACTCGTTAAAAACTTCTCAGGAAAAGGTTTAGTTCCTAACGAATTAATACAAACACCTATTTTTGCAATTTCAATTGCCCTAGGGGCTGCTTTAACTGTTTTTTCAGCAACCAAAATTGGTATGCCAATTTCTACTACTCACAGTTTGGTTGGCGGTTTATTTGGTGCCGGCGTAATGGCTGTTGGTACTGAATTCAATTTTAACAAACTTGGTAGTACTTTTCTAATGCCTTTAATTGTAAGTCCGCTTATAGCTGCAATTTTAAGTTTACTTGCTTATCTATTATTTAAGTTTTTACGAAAAAAAGCACCCTCTTTAAATAAAGAAAATCCAACCTTATTCACGATTAACTTTTCTAAACTTTTAGATTCTTTACACTATTTAAGTTCTGGTGTTGTAAGTTTTGCTAGAGGATTAAATGACACGCCTAAAATTGTTGGTTTACTAATAATCATTAATACTATTGATATTAAATGGAGTATGATCTCTGTTGCCATTATAATGGCACTAGGGGGTTTATTAAATGCAAAGAAAGTAGGAGAAACAATGAGTAAAAAAATCACAAAAATGAATCCTAGTCAAGGTCTTACAGCAAATATGATTACCGGTTTACTGGTAACTACCGCCAGTGTTCATGGCTTACCTGTTTCAACAACACATGTCTCTGTAGGTTCTTTATTTGGTATTGGTACAGTTACCAAAAAAGCAAATTATAAAGTAATCGGGAAAATTATTTTATCTTGGGTACTTACTTTACCTATTGCTGCATTTATGAGTGCGATTATTTTTAAAGTATTAGAAACAATAGCGTAAAAATCATTACTTTTATTTCATATATTTTAAAACAATCTTATTTTATATTTGATGGATAAATACCTCAAAATCATAAAAAATTCTTATTCCGATTATTGGAATTACCTCAAACAATCTGTATTTATGGAATTGAATTGGGAAAATTACTTTTACGGATTAATTGCAATCTCCTTGGTTGTTTGGGTTCTTGAAATAGTTTTTCCTTGGCGTAAAAATCAAGCAATATTTAGAAAAGATTTTTGGCAAGATGTATTCTATATGTTCTTCAATTTTTTCTTATTAAACCTAATTGTTTTAATTGCTTTATCTAATTCAGCCGCACAAATTTTTAACGACTTCTTAGGTTTTTTTGATTTATCTATAACAAGTTTTCAACTTTTTAACGTCAACGAATTTCCTTTTTGGCTTAGAATTTTCACCTTTTTTATTATTATTGATTTTGTACAATGGTTTACACATACACTTTTACACAAGTATGAGTTTTTATGGAACTTTCATAAGGTACATCATTCTGTAAAAGAAATGGGATTTGCTGCGCATCTAAGATATCACTGGATGGAGCCCGTTGTTTATAATTCTATGAAATATATTCCGTTGGCTATAATGGGTGGATTCACGGCACAAGATGTTGCCTTGGTTCATTTTTTTAACATTACTATTGGCCATTTAAATCATGCTAACATTAATTGGGATTATGGTTTTTTAAAATATATTCTAAACAATCCGAAAATGCATATTTGGCACCATGCTAAAGAACTTCCCAAAGAAAGAAGTAAAGGTGTAAACTTCGGGATTACATTAAGCATTTGGGATTATATTTTTAAAACAAACTACATTCCTCATTCTGGTAGAGATATTGAAATTGGTTTTGATGGAGATGAGTATTTTCCTAAAAGTTTTATTGGGCAAGAAATATACCCTTTAAGTAAAAAGTAATTCGTTTAGTTGTAATTTATTGAGCATATAATTCTTTTAACAACCTTTCTGCTGGTTTATTTTGAGGTGTAAACCTATTATTATCTTCTCCTCCAACTTCATTGTGTTTATGAAACCATTTCCACACAAATCCGCCAGCAAACCATTCTTCTTTCCAAAATTGATTATAAATAGCTTCTGTTGCATTTCTTTGCGCTTCTAAATTTACTTTCTCTACTACTCTGTTAGATTCCCACGGTTTTATTCCGTTATAATCAACACTTCTGTAGCCATATTCTGTAAATAAAACAGGCTTATTAACCTGCTCTCTAACACTTATAATTTCTTTTTTATGTACTTGCCAACCCTTTTCAAAATCTTCTGTAGTTGCAGATTTTTTATCACTTAACGGAAAATAAGCATCAATACCAATATAATCTAATTGCTCCCAAAAAGAAACTCTTTTATACTCATCCCAATTTGCAGCATAGGTAAGTTTACCGCTATAAACAGCTCTAATATTTTTAATTAATTGCAACCAAAAAGCAGGTCTATTTTGAACAAAACGCTCTAATTCTGTTCCGATACAAAAAATATCAGCTTTTAAACTCTGCGCTGTTTTTGCATACGTTAAAATAAATTCTGAATACGAATCTTCTAAAATCTTCCAATTTTCTTCTGATTCCATTTTTATGTTCCCTGTAAACTCACCCTTCCAAACCCATATTTGCGGTTTTATCATTAATTTCACATTGCTTTTCTCAAATTCTTTTCCATATTGCAGGATTCCTTTTTCAGTTTCGCCAAACCACTGTCTATTGGTATTATGAATTATTTTTGGAGATGACAAATCTTTAATAAATCCAAAAGGCATTAAAGCCACGTAATTAGCTGAAACGTTTAAAACAGGAGTAACATGTTCATTGGTGATTTTATCTGGAGAAGCCACAAAACTAAGTCCGTTTATTTTTTTTATTTGACTTTTACAAGACAAGCATAAAAGACATATTATAAAAAATTTAACTACTTTCATAACTCCTAAATTAGTGTTTTTTTTAAACAATTAACATCTTTAGAGGCCAATTATTAGGTTTTTTAAAACCACATATTAAAATTCTTGCCGTATTTAAACTCATTCTAAATTAATTTAACCTATTAAGTTATTAACTTTAACCTCGACCAAACTGCAAATCAACTTTTATGGAACACGTTGTTATTATTGGTAATGGAATTTCTGGTGTTACAGCTGCAAGGCACATTAGAAAATTATCAGATAAAAAAATTACCATTGTTTCTGCGGAAACAGATTACTTTTTTTCTCGAACTGCTTTAATGTATGTATACATGGGGCACATGAAGTTTGAACATACACAACCTTACGAGTCTTGGTTTTGGAAAAAAAACAATATTGACCTTAAAAGAGGATTTGTTACAGAAATAAATTCTGCTAATAAAGAACTTGAATTTAAAGACGGTGAAAAACTTTCTTATGACAAATTAATTATAGCAACCGGTTCTAAACCTAATAAATTTGGTTGGCCTGGCCAAGATTTAGATGGTGTTATGGGAATGTATCACAAACAAGATTTAGAAAAACTTGAAAAATATGCCCCCAATAATAAAGCATGCAAAAGAGCTGTAATTGTTGGTGGTGGATTAATTGGTATTGAGCTTGCCGAAATGTTACATAGTAGAAACATACCTGTAACGTTTTTAGTTCGTGAAAAGAGTTTTTGGAACGGTGTTTTACCTTCCGAAGAATCAGAAATGATTAATAAAGAAATTTTAGACAATCATATAGATTTGCGTTTAGGCACTAACTTAAAAGAAATTAAATCTGATGAAAACGGACAAGTAAAATCGATTATAATTGCAGAAACCAATGAAGAAATTGAGTGTAATGTTGTTGGTTTAACCGCAGGGGTTTCTCCTAACGTTGATTTTTTAAAATCTTCTGAAATAGAAATTGATAGAGGCGTAAAAGTAAATCGCTTTTTAGAAACCAATATTAAAGATATATATGCGATAGGTGATTGTGCAGAACAACATTTAGCTATTGGCCAACGAAGAGTAATAGAAGCCGTTTGGTATACTGGAAGAATGATGGGCGAAACAGTGGCCCAAACTATTTGCGGAAATAAAATGGCTTACAAACCGGGCCATTGGTTTAACTCTGCTAAATTTATAGATATAGAATACCAAACCTACGGTTGGGTTTGGGCGCAACCAAAAGAAAATGAAGCCCGCTTTTATTGGGAACATGAAGATGGTAAAAAATGTATTCATATAAATTATGATAAAAATACACACAGGTTTATTGGCATAAATAACTTCGGAATTAGAATGCGTCACGAGTTTTTTGATAAAATATTAAACGAAAAACGCTCTATAGAATATGTTTTAGAACATTTGGCTGATGCCAATTTCGATCCTGAATTTTACAAACTACACGAGCCAGCAATAATTGCCAAATTCAACAAAGAAAACAACACTAATATTCAGCTGAAAAAGAAAAGTTGGAAACGAATTTTTAGTAAAGCATAAAAATATGAAAATAGTAAAACAATCAGGTTTAATCATTTTTTTAGTAGGATTAGCCATCTTTATAGGAACTATTTTCACAGGTTCTTTCAGTTTAACAAAAGGAGAATTAGATACTTTTTTAAAAGAACAAAATTATAAAAGTACCGTTATAGCTGACGAATTAACAAAGGCTGTTGTAACCTCAGAAGATTTAAATATCTTTCAGTTTTCGAGTCGTGTTATACAAGCTTATGAAAACTCTAATAATTATTATGATGCCCTTATAGCAAAATACGACGCTGAAAAAAATTGGGACAAAAAAGGGGCCCAATTTCAATATAAAATCTCCGGAAAACTGCATAGTTTAAGTTTTACACTTGCTAAAAAATCAGGAAAAGGGTTTGCTGTTGAAAACACAGGTTTAGCATGGTTTTTAACTTTTGGCTTGGGTATTCTTGGAGCTTTGTTATTTATAGTTCCTGATGTTATTATACTAGGAAAGCCAGGAATAAAAAACAATGGAATATTTTTAAATGCAGCTACCAATCGTGGTTGGATAGGTTGGTTTGCTTTTGTCTTTTTGGTTACTTTTTATGTGCTACTTTATTTTTATCCTGATTTTATTGTAAACTGGGTTTATTTGGTAGATCCTATTAGCCAATCTATTAGTAATAATCCGGCAAGTCAATGGTTTCTATATGGTTTTTTATATTGTGTAGTTATGACTGTTATGGCAGTAAGAATGTACATAAAATACCGTCATAATAAATATCAAATTTTAAGGACAACCTCTGTTTTATTCTTTCAAATTGTATTTGCTTTTTTAATTCCTGAGATTTTAGTTCGTTTCGAAAAACCTTGGTATGATTTTAAAAATGCCTTTCCTTTAGATTATGATTTCTTTTTTAAATGGAACTTAGATGAGCTACTTTCTAGTGGTGGTTTTGGTTTATTTATTTTAGTATGGGGAATTGTTTTAACTATTGTAGTGGTACCAGTAATGGTATATTTCTTCGGAAAAAGATGGTATTGTTCTTGGGTTTGTGGTTGTGGTGGTTTGGCTGAAACTTTAGGGGATCCCTACAGACAACTTTCTAGTAAAACATTACTTTCTTGGAAAGTAGAGCGTATTGTAATTCACTCTGTACTTGTTTTTGTTTTAGTAATGACCGGTTTTGCCTTATATACTTTCTTTTATGGTGCCGACCAGGTTTTAGGTATTAAAACACAAACAATTCAAGATATTTATGGCTTTCTTATCGGTGCTATTTTTGCAGGTGTAATTGGAACTGGATTTTACCCGATTTTTGGTAATAGAGTTTGGTGTCGTTTTGGATGCCCGTTAGCAGCGTATTTAGGTTTTATCCAACGTTTTAAATCTCGTTTTAGAATTACAACTAACGGTGGTCAATGTATTTCTTGTGGAAACTGTTCTACGTATTGCGAACAAGGAATTGACGTAAGAGCTTATGCTCAAAAAGGAGAAAACATTGTACGATCTAGCTGTGTTGGTTGTGGTATTTGTTCTGCTGTTTGTCCTAGAGGAGTTTTAAAATTAGAAAACGGACCAGAAGAAGGAAGAATAAACCCTACGGATGTATTATTAGGTAACGATGTTGATTTAATGGAGTTAGTTAACAAGAAATAATACTCCGTTTTAATCAAATAATAAAAATATTCGACGCTTTCGTTAAACATAATATAAGATATTTTTTAGCCCTTATGAGAATTCTCATAAGGGCTAAAAAATGTCTTATAAATTAATTTTATGTGATAAGCTAAATAGAATATTTAATAGGTACTGCTCTATAAACACTTAAAAAAATAGTTATAAAATCTGGTGTCTGTTTTCATCCAGAGTGATAATAACATCTCTAAAAATCATTTTAAAGTTAAGGGTTTAAGAACAGGATAAACTTTTAAATCTAACACAAGTTATATGGTATTATAGAGTGATAAGCGTTTAAAATCAACTATTACATCAATAAATAAAACCTATGTTATTTGTAATTCGGAGTACTTAAATCACCTAATGTTAAACTTATTAAAGTTATTAGCTTTTAAACCAACTTTTCTTCAAGCCTTATATTAACCCTTTCATAAGTACTTTACTCTTTCAGATAGACAAGGAAACATCAATTATAATGTATATGGAAATTAGAGTTTCTCTAAAAAAAAATAAAGCCACAGAATAAACCTGTGACTTTAAATATCAAACAAACTAACACTAATTTTTTATAAATTTGGTAGTAATACTCTATCGATTACGTGAACTATTCCGTTTGTAGTTTGTACATCTGGAATAACCATATTTGCTGCATCAGCTCCATTTCCTGCTCCAGTAACTGTAAGTAAGCCGTCAGTAAAAGCACCTAAAGTTAATGCGTCTCCACCAAGCGGAGTTACTGCTCCTTGATTTAGCTCAGATGTAAACCTACCATCGTTTGCTATTACGTGATTTAAAAGTACAGCTGTTACCACATCTACTGGTAATTGACGAATATCAGATGGTTTTGTAAAAGTTAATCCTAATGCAGCACCTAAATCAACAAAAGCCTGATCTGTAGGAGCAAATACTGTAAATGAAGGGCTACCTGGCGAAGCTGAAAGTGCTCCAACTAAATCCGTATAAACTACAGCCTCTACTAAGTAAGTTAATTCTGGAGCTGTAAAAACCTGAGCGCTTTGAAGTGCTAAAGCTGTTTGTACAATATCTGCACCAGAAGCAATCATAACTTTATCAATTACATGAACAGTACCATTACTTGCCGAGATATCGGTTGCTAATATTTTAGAACCATTAATATAGGTATCTCCATCACGAGAAACAAAACGTCTATCAATACCAAGAGCTGATGTTGATGAAACATCTTCTGAAATATCAGCCCCTAATAAGTTTCCGTTAGAAACGTGGTATAATAATGTATTTGTTAAAAATGATTTTTGAAGAGCTCCTAAAGTTTCACTATTTAAACCCAATCTAGCGAAAGCATCGTTCGTTGGCGCAAAAACCGTATAATCTCCAGAAGGATCATTAGGATTAGAATTACTTAACACTCCTGCGACACCTCCTGCTACAGCGGCAGATTCTAAAGTACTAAAAGCTGGGTTTGTTACTGCTATATTAGCAATTGATGGTGTAATATCCTCATAACTAGATGATGATTCACATGAACTTAATGTACCAATGGCAATTGCTGACACTAGCATATATTTAAAAATAGATAAATTTTTCATAATTGTATTTCTTTTATTTATTAAAATGAGTAAACTAATCCACCATAAAAACCGGTAGATTTTCCGATATTTCTACCTGTAAGGTAGCTATTAACTCCTGCTGTTAAACCTACACCTCCGTATAAAGGAGCGTAACCATTAACACCTACTCTTGTGTAGTTTACACGTGTTGCAGGGAAAAAACCTACAAAACCTTCGCCTAGAATATCTACACCTTCTTTATCTGATAATTGATTAGCAACAAAAGCATCTACATAAAATTTTGATGCAGCATACCCTAACTTTAATTCAGTTATTAAAGCATTTGGCACATTACTAGCTCTAAAACTATAACCAGCCTGCCCTGTTACAAAAATTCCTGAATTCATTTTAAAAGTTGCAATTCCTAAAGCACTAAATCTAAAAGACTCATTACCTATAGCAATAATAGACTGTAATCCCTCATTTGCACTGTAATCACCTAAAGGAGTTTCTACACCTACTGATCCAATAAAATCTAATGAACTTTTTTCGAAATCAATCGTATGAAATTTATACTTTGCATAGATTTTTAAATCTTGCAATCCTTTTCTTTCATTTTCAAAGCCATTGTTTGCTAATTCTGCACTACTTGCATTACCTTCTGATTTAATATAAGGTACGTTTAAAACAATATTAAATTTATCTGTAACACCTATTTCTCCATAAAAAGAAATACTTGTTGTAGTTACATCATTAAATACTGGTACTCCATCAGCCTCATTAGGTACTAAAAATACTTTATCATAAGACTCGTGAGAATAAGATAAGACTAAAGCGCCTTCTCCTTTTTTCTTCATAAATCCACTTACTGGGCTCTGAGCCATACAAAAAGTGGTTAACATCATGCATACTACTGCAAGCGCTATAACTCTGTCATTTTTTTTAATTGTCATAATTATTTTGTTTTATGTGTTAGTGACATCAATATATACGAAAAAAAAGTAATCATGGTTTTTTTTATTTTAAAAAAACTTTAATTTTAAAAATTACGTACCTATAATAGGTACTAGAATAAGTTACTCAATTAAAAAAATAAAGTAATTTGTTAATTAACGGTTAGCTATTCGACTATCTAATTTTAAATCAATACAAAGCAACATATAAAAACTACATTTTATGATTCTTAAATATGCCTTATCCCTTTTTTTAGTTATAACCTTAGCACAAGAAGAGAAAGAATTTGTTCGAATTTTTGATGCGCAAGAAAATTTACAATCGCAAGGTTGGATGTTAAACAATCAAAAGGTAGATTTTTGGACTTTTTATCACCCAAATGGTAATATTTCAAAAAAAGGACATTATAATCACGATAAAAAAACCGGATATTGGTACTTTTACAACGAAAATGAGATGCTATTAAAAGAAGGCGCTTTTACAAATGATAACGCTAACAATTGGTGGATCTTTTATACCGATAAAGGAAAGAAAAAAATTCAGTACAAAAACGGAGTCAAAGAAGGTTATGCTTTAGTTTACAAAAACAACTCTCTTGAAAAAGCAGAACGTTACTCTGAAAATGAAAAAACTGGAGAATGGACTTCTTATGTAATATTTAAGAAGGATAATCCAAATATAAAATTTTAATGAATCAATTAATTAAAGTTATTATCCCTGCTTACAACGAGCAAGATTCAATAGCAAATGTCATTAACGATATTCCATCAATTGTAGATGAAATAATTGTTATCAGCAACAACTCTACAGACGCAACAGAGCTAAATGCCAAAAACGCAGGAGCTACAGTTTTAAAAGAAAACCGAAAAGGCTATGGCTATGCTTGCTTAAAGGGAATGAATTATATTGCTGAACAAAAAAACAAACCCGATATTATTGTTTTTTTAGATGGTGATTATTCTGATTATCCTGAGCAATTAATGGAACTTGTTCATCCTATTATAAACGACAACATCGATTTTGTAATTGGTGCCCGTGTAAAAGAACTAAGAGAAAATGGCTCTATGACTCCACAACAAATATTTGGTAACTGGCTAGCTACTTCATTAATGTCTTTATTTTTTGGAGCAAAATTCACAGATCTCGGTCCGTTTAGAGCTATTAAATACAACAAACTACTGGACTTAAATATGGAGGATAAAACTTATGGTTGGACGGTAGAAATGCAATTAAAAGCATTGAAACAGCAATACACATATACAGAAGTTCCTATGAAATACAGAAATAGAATAGGTGTATCTAAAGTTTCAGGTACTGTAAAAGGTAGTATATTAGCGGGCGTTAAAATATTAAGTTGGATATTTAAATACAGTTTTAAATAATGGTTGTAGAGTATATTATAATAGTGATTTATGCTATTTCGTTAATTTTAATTTTTATGTATGCTTTGGCGCAATTAAACTTATTGTTTAATTACTTAAAGGCTCAAAAAAAGAAGATAACTCTCCTAAGTTCGATTTCTCTAAATCCTCAGAAGTTCCTTTTGTAACCATTCAATTGCCTGTATTTAACGAGTTATATGTAATGGAACGTTTGTTAACTAACATTGCAAAAATTAAATATCCGAATGAAAAATTAGAAATTCAGGTTTTAGATGATTCTACAGATGAATCAGTAATTTCTACTGCTAAGCATATTGCTCAACTTCAAGAAACTGGATTAGACATTGTACACATCCGAAGAGAAAATCGCCAAGGATTTAAAGCAGGAGCTTTAAAAGAAGGTTTGGAAGTTGCCAAAGGAGAATTCATTGTTATTTTTGATGCTGATTTTTTACCACAAGAAAATTGGTTAGAACAAACAATTCCGTATTTTAAAAACCCTGAAATTGGCGTAGTACAAACTCGCTGGGGGCATATCAATAGAAATTATTCAACCTTAACTAAAATCCAAGCATTTGCCTTAGATGCTCATTTTTCTTTAGAACAAGTTGGTAGAAATAGTAAAGGTCATTTTATTAACTTTAACGGAACAGCTGGTGCATGGCGTAAAGAATGTATTTTAGATGCCGGAAACTGGGAAGGAGATACCTTAACCGAAGATATTGACTTGAGTTATAGAGCACAGCTTAAAAACTGGAAGTTTAAATATTTAGAACATGTTGAAACTCCTGCAGAACTTCCTGTTGTTATTAGTGCAGCAAGAACCCAACAATTTCGTTGGAATAAGGGTGGCGCAGAGAATTTTCAGAAAATGGGAAAACGCATTATTTTAAATAAAAACGTTTCTGCAAAAACTAAAATTCACGGACTTTTACACCTACTAAACAGCTCTATGTTTACCTGTATTTTTTTAGTTGCTGTTTTAAGTATTCCGATGTTATACATTAAAAATGAATACGCTCATTTAAGACCTTTCTTTTACGTGATGAGTTTTTTCGTTTTAAGTTCTATCATATTTTTTATCTGTTATTGGTTTATGTATAAAAAAAATAACGGCGGCGGATTTAAAAATTTTATAAAATACATTGGTGCTTTCTTTACATTTTTTACCATTGTAATGGGCTTTTCTTTACACAATACCATTGCTGTTTTAGAAGGTCATTTTGGTAAGAAAAGTGAGTTTGTTCGTACACCAAAATTTAATATAAAAACACTTAAAGACGGTTGGAAAAACAATAAATATGTTAAAACTAAGGTTTCCTTAAACGTAATTATTGAGGGATTATTAACATTGTATTTTATCTTTGGTATGTATAGTGCTTTTGTTGTTGGTAACCAAGATGGTGATTTCGGTTTATTTCCTTTTCATTTGATGTTAACTATCGGATTTGGATACGTTTTTTTTAAATCACTTTTTTCTAAAGCCTAATGCTTTTCTGGAAAAAATATAGCTGGCTACTACTAACTTTTATTAGTGGTATCCTTTATTTTTTATTTGCTTATTTTTTAGAAAGAACTGAATTTTCGAAGTTACTTTTTTTGTGGTTTTCTTTATTTTTGATCACCTACTTTTTATGGAAAAACAATAAAAACAACTTTATACTTTTAGCCAGTATTTCAATTTTATTTCGATTGATCTTTCTTGTTGCTACTCCAAATTTATCACAAGATTTTTATAGATTTATTTGGGATGGAAGAATGATTTTAGAAGGATTAAATCCGTATTTATCATTACCCAAAACATTTATAGAACAACAAACATATCCTATAAACCAAGCTGTTGATTTATACAAAGGAATGGGCACAATGAACGGAAGTCATTTCACCAATTATCCACCTATAAATCAATTATGTTTTTTAATTGCGGCTATTTTCGCTAACAAAAGCATTTTAGGCAGTGTAGTTATAATGCGTGTTATTATAATTTTGGCTGATGTAGGAATACTTTACTTCGGAAAAAAACTATTAGAAAAACTAAAATTACCAATTCATAACATTTTTTTATACATTTTAAATCCGTTTATAATTATTGAGATGACGGGCAACTTGCATTTTGAACCTGTAATGTTGTTCTTTTTAGTGTGGAGTTTATACAAATTACAACAACGAAAATGGATTTGGGCTGCAATACTGCTAGCTTGTTCGGTTTCTGTAAAATTAGTTCCTTTACTATTCTTACCATTGTTTTTACAATGGTTTATAAGCCCTTTACACACAAATAACAAAAAAATTATTAGATGGATTGGCTTTAAATTTCGTCCAAAAGAATTACTAAAACTAATTTGTTTTTATCTGGTAGTTATAACAGTTACACTTTTATTGTTTCTTCCTTTTTACACCTCAGAATTAATTACTAACTATTCTAATTCTGTAGGGTTATGGTTTAGGAATTTCGAATTTAATGCTAGTTTGTACTATATAGCTAGAGAGATTGGGTATCTATTTAGAGGTTATAATGAAATTGCCGTAATCGGTAAAATAATGCCGATTACGGCAATTTTATTTTTAATTGCTATCACTTTTATTAGAAATAATAAAACGTTTACACAATTACTAACAGCCATGTTATTTGGCTTGTCGTTCTATTACTTTACCGCAACAACAATGCATCCTTGGTATATTGCTACACTTTTAATTTTATCACTATTTACAAAATATCGATTCCCTGTAATTTGGAGTATCGTAATTATTTTTAGTTATCAAGCATACGCTAATCAACCTTGGAAAGAAAACCTTTGGTTTGTTGCTTTAGAATATATAGTTGTATACGGTTTTTTGTACTGGGAATTATACATAAAAAAACCCACTCAATAAATTGAGTGGGAAAAATTGCTATGAAAAAGAAAAAGTAGTGGTTTTAAAGCCACTAATCAAATATAGATAACTAGTTTCTTTTAAACAAATACTTTTTAATAAAAATTAACCTTTAATTTACATTTAAGTTACACTCTTATTACTTTATTATTTTTTAATTTATATTGTTGTTTACTTTCTATACATAGCGCATCTCCATTATCATTAAATTCTAATCGATGCCCGTATTCACTAACCCAACCTATTTGCTTTGATGGATTACCAACAACCAACGCATATGGTAACACTTGCTTTGTAACCACAGCTCCTGCACCAACGAATGCATATTCACCAATATCATTACCACAAACTATAGTTGCGTTAGCGCCAATACTAGCGCCTTTTTTAACCGTAGTTTTTAAATACTGATCTTGCCTTTTAATAGCACTTCTAGGGTTAATAACATTTGTAAAAACCATCGATGGACCTAAAAAAACATCATTTTCGCAAATAACACCTGTGTAAATAGATACATTGTTTTGAACCTTTACATTGTTTCCTAAGACTACCTTTGGTGAAACTACCACATTTTGACCTATATTACACTTATTCCCAATTTTACAATTTGACATGATATGGCTAAAATGCCAAATTTTGGTTTCTGAACCTATACTACAGTTATCATCTATTACCGCTGTTTCGTGCGCAAAAAAGTTTTTTGTTGTATTCATACTAACAAAAATAAAAAACTCAACCTAAATAGTTGAGTTTTTAACTTTATTCTACATTAAAAGTAATAGGTAAAGTATATTTTACTTTAACAGGAGTATTATTTTGCTTTCCTGGTGTAAATTTTGGAATTTTACGCACCACTTTATTTGTTTCTTTTTCTAATCTTTTATGTGGAGCTCTAATTTTTACATCAGATATAACACCAGATTTATCAATTATAAACTGCGTAAATATTTTATATTTCCCCGACCTTAACCCTACATCTTGTGCTAATTCTACATTAAAATAACGCTGAACATGTTGTTGAATTTTCTTCTCAAAACATTTTTTATTTTCTTCTTCGGATAAACCTTCACAACCTTTAAAAACGGGTCTGTTTTGAACGTTATTTATAGACATCGTATTTTCAACTGAAGGAATTACTGTTGGAGCTGTTTTTTCAGGAACTGCAGCTATTTTTGGTTTATCATCAACTGGTATTTTTATTAATGTTTCAACAAGCTTCTCAGTGTTTTTTACAATTTTGGGTGGAGCAATTGTTTTAATAACTTGTTTCTCTACCACTTTCTTTACCTTCTTTTCGATTTTTTTAATAACAACAGGTCGCGAAAATGTAAATACGGTTTCTAATGTATCATGATTTGTAAAGATTGCTACATTTAAATCTTTCTCTGTTTCATGTTCTAATGAAACAAAAACTACAAATAATGTAAGTACTAAACCTAATTGCGTAAAAATTGATGAGAATTTTTCTAATTGTTTTCTTGGGTTCTTTTTTTCTTCTTTCATAGTTCTTAATTTTTTAAGTTAATACTATGTTAAAACCAAGAAGTGTGCCAATAAAAAAAGCAACCCAATTTGGGTTGCTTTTTTTATTTTATTATGTAAGTTAACTTACTCTACATTAAAAGTAATAGGTAATGTATACCCTACTCTTACTGGTCTACCTCTTTGTCTACCTGGTTTCATTTTAGGAATTTTATTCGCTATACGAATAGCTTCCTTTTTTAACCTTGGGTGAGGAGCTCTTGCGTTTACACTAGTAATAGAACCATCTTTATCAATTTTAAATTGAACATAAATTCTTTTTTTACCTGGTGCTAAACCTAACTCATTTGCTAATTCTGCATCAAAATAACGCTGAACGTGCTTTCTTAATTGTTTGTTTAAACAAGCTTTCTTTTCTGCTTTTGAACCAGTACATCCTGGGTAAATTGGCACTTCTTCAATAATAGAAAAAGGTACATCCTCTACGAAAACTTCTTCTTCAACTGCCTCTTCAATGTCTTCAACTACAATTTCTTCAGATTCATCTGTTTCAGTAGATTCGATAATAGTTTCTTCAACTTCCTTCTCGTCTTCTACGATTTCAATTTTTTCTGGTGCTGGTGGTGGTGGTGTATTTGGCTTTGGCTTTGGTGGCTCTACAATAAGCTCTATTGTTTCTTCTTCAATTTCAGAAGCCATATTAGCCATTCCTAAATCTCCGTATTGCTTATCATATGTTTTGTTTTCAATTGCAACATATGTTATAAATAATGCTAAAACCAAACCTAACTGCATAAACAGTTTACTATAATTCTCTAAGTTTGACTTTGGATTTTTCTTAATTTCCATCGTAAATATTTTTTAATAGTTCGCTAATTTAATTAAATTATTTTAACTTTTACAAGCTAATTCTTTAAATAGCTATATTTTTCTTAAAAAAAGAAAGTAAACCATATAAGCTATTAAAATACCCGTCGTATTTGCTACAATATCTAAAACATCACCTGATCGGTATGTTGTTACTGTAACTTGAAGAGCTTCAATAATTATGCCGTAAATAAAGCAACAAAAAACAATACTATATTCATTGATTTTTGTTTTTTTAAAAGCTACTAAACAAATAAATGTTAAAACAAAATAAGCAAGTGCATGCTCGTATTTATCTAAATTATTTATTTGAATTGGTTGCTTTCCAATGTTTATTAAGCTAAGAATAGCAATACTAATAGCTATTAATATTGCTATTCCTACTAAATTATCCTTTAATAATTTCTTGATACGCTTCAGCACTTAATAAATTTGCTATTTGTGAATCATCCGATAATTTAACTTTTATCATCCATCCATCACCATAAGGATCAGAATTTACTAATTCAGGTTCGTCTTCTAATGCTTCGTTAAACTCAATTACTTCTCCTGATAAAGGCATAAAAAGATCAGATACTGTTTTAACAGCTTCTACTGAACCAAAAACTTCTTCAATATCTAAAGATTCATCTAAAGTATCAACGTCTACATATACAATATCACCTAATTCTCCTTGCGCAAAAGAGGTAATACCAATTGTAGCTACACCTTCTTCTATCTTAACCCATTCGTGGTCTTTCGTGTATTTTAATTCTGATGGAATGTTCATTGTACTATTTTTATTGTGTTTGTTTTAATTTCCTAAATTGTAAATAATATTTATCCCTGCATTGATAGATTGTCTTGGAAACGTAGTTGAAACAGCATATTGAAACGTTTGATGGTTGTAATAAAATGATGCTGTTAAACTGCTACTTAAATTATAATCGGCTATAAATTTTAATCCGAATAATTTTTCTCCTCCTGTTATTTGACTATTTTCTTCATCAACGCTACGTATTAAGGTTAAATTATCCCTCAAAGATACGTCAGCTCTTAGATTAATATCTCCTTTTAATGTTTCTTTTTTTCCTGTAAATCGCGTTACAAATTTAACATCCCTAATTTTATAACCAAAACCTACAACATATTCTGTTCCTCTAATATCGGTTAAAGTATTGTTATTAAAGTTTAATGTTAAACTTCTATCTCTTCTTATTTCCCCTTTAAATGAAAATGAATTTTTCATTCTAAAATCAACTTTCATTAATGGTGAAAACTCATCTATTAAAGTTGCCGACGAAAGTAATAGTTCTGGTTGATAATTACCAGAAGTATTTGTATTTGTTGCTAAATTTGTTGAATCGTACTGTAAATTGTTGGTGTAGTTACCAATTGTATAAGACGATTTGTACCCATGTGATAGTGTAAAAGAAGAAAAAGTCTTTTTAAACCACTTATACTTCATAAAACCATTAAAACGCATTGTCCAATTCGGAATTGGTATATTTTTAAAGATACCTGTACTTACCGAGTTCACATCGTTACCTGAATATGCTGCAATAAAGGCTGGCAACATTGCTTGCTGACCGTTTTCTTTAAATCCGCTTACGGGTTGATCTGTAGTTGCTAACCTATTAGCAATTGTACTCCTGTTTGATAAGAAATTTTGATATAACACCTCGCTATCTGTAAAAACAGTACCCAACATAAAGTGACTAATGCTATAATTACCTGTTTCAAAAGCTTTAATGTTCGGGTCTTGCTCAAATCCTCCATTCCCATCAGAAATGATATCTAATTGCTGATTTAAATTACTTGTTTGAATCCTAGTTCCAATTAAATCTATCGTTAAATTTTTAAAAGGTTTTACAGAAACATTATAATCTAATTTTTTGAATCTTGTTTTACCATAATTCTTGTTATAATAAGGTTGATTTTCGTCAGTCTGACTTGTTCTTGTAACCAACCATCCGTTTTCGATAGCTGTATTTAAAATATCTGTTTGACTACCAAATACAAATCCTAATGAAGGTGCTGTACTACCGTCATAACTATTTCTACCTAAAAACCCTACCGATGGTTTGTATCCTTGTAATAAAGTTCCGTTGTTTTGAGTATAACTAATTTTTGCTCTCTTTACCGATGTTAATACATCATACATTCCCTTCATTACTTTATGACCAAAAGAAGCGTTCTTCTTTAATTTGGCTCTTCCTTTAGATGTTTTATCAACCCCTAAAGTTGCTGTTCCTTTTTTAACAGGTTTCTTTTTGGTTCCTTTTAGTAATAGCTTATCTAACTTTAAGGTTTTATAAAAACGACCAAAATCTATATTTGTATTTAAATTATGGGTGTTTGCATTCTGAATCATATTACCAACCACATCTACATAACTTACATTATCTCCGTTTGGTAAATCTAAATTACTTTGTGAACTCGCTTTCCAATCAAAATCTGCTGTATAACTATAATCTGCACTTAAAAAATTTAAATATGATAACTTACTAAGTGGCAATTTGTACGTTGCATTTAATTTTTGATGATAGTTATCAGGCCTACCAACAGTAAAAAATTGATCATAAATCTCTAACTCTTCATCATCTCCAAAACTATCGTAAATATAATTGTTAGTTGCATTAAAGTTTAGCTGAAGCGATTTTGTTAAATCAAATCCAATCGTATAATCCCAATTAAATAAAAACCTACGTTGCACTAATTCTGGTTGTGCTGTTAGTCCTTCAATTAAATTTCTAGATTGTTGCGAATTATAATTTCTATTAATTCTCGAATTAAGTGCTATCGTTTTAGGTACTGGATTAAAATTAAGATCTTTTATAAATCGCAAGTATTTATTATTAAATTTTTTTGATTTTTTAAAGGGTTCTATAACAAAAGGCTTAAAGCTAAAATTATAACTTGCTCCCGCCATTACATTTTTATTTTCGAATTTTTCGATATTATAATCCTTATGAAACTCTTCATTATGAGCATATGAAGCAGAAAAATTTTCTACATCATAAAACTTTGGTGTTTTTTTGCTCTTCGGATTTTTATTCTTTTTTACATTGATAAAACTAATGCTTTTTCTTCGTGTATAGTCTTGTGCATTTTCACTGTTAGGATTTTTATCTAAAGCATCTTCTAATTCCACATCCTGAAACTGAGGATCGTATTTAGGGTCCCTAAATTCTTCACCATAGCTATAACTCATAGGTATTTGCATATTCCAATCTTGCGGCATCATTTTACCTAACTGAATATTGGTTGCAACACTATATTGTTTAATTTCCTCTATACTTCTTTGCTGAACTCTATCTTCAACATTACCAAAACCAATGGTAGACATTCTTCCTGCTAAAGACAAGTCCATTACATCGGCAAGATTTGCATCTGCATTTACAACAGCTGCCCAACCACCTTTATTATCAAAACCTACCGCACGTAATTCATTAAACCAAACCTCTACTGTTTTATCTGAATTAGATACGTTTTTAACACCCAGCATTACAGTTCTTACTTGCGCCAATGTTGGGTTTCCTTTTACTGATATTTTTAAACCATTAGAACTTGTTGCTGAGAATATATCTGTTATACTTGTTCCAACACCTGTTGGCCTTTCTATTTTTAAATTTGCTAATTCTTCTAAAGGCACTTCTAAATTATTTGCCTCAGGCCAAACATCTAAAGAGGTTGCTCTAGAGGTTGATAATGTTAATGGTTTTTCAATTTCGTAATAGTTATCATTTAAATCGGTTCCTAAACGAATTACAGCAACCATATCTCCATCTTGAGTAGCTTCTGTTGTTGGTTTCTCTGCGTGTAAAAACATTCGTAGTTTTTTATACCTACGCATATCTATACTTATGTTTTTATAGATAGTTCTTACGTCATCGGCTGCTAAATCTGTTACTTTTAAAGTTACCGACTGCTCATTTTGACGTTGAATTCTGTTTGTTCCTTGTAATTCTTCTCGCTGAATTCCTGGAGGTAATTTATATCTTTCCGAATTTTGCTCTATACTTACAACACCTACCTCAAAATTATTAAGTTCTGTATTATCTAAATTTACCGGCACACCTGTATTCGGTAATGTTTTTGTATACCTACGCCAATCTCCTCTTACTAATTCTAACTCTCCGAATCGTAAAACAACTGGCATTTTAAATTGCGAAAGAAACATTCTAATAAAACGAATACTATTAAAATCGGTAATTCCGTTTATTCGCTGAGCATCTGTTACATTTCTAACCGGAATTCTAAATTGATACCAAGTAGTACTTCTTGTAGATCCGTTTGCCAAAGTAATTGGCTCATTTTTTACATCTATAATATTATTTTGTCCTAATTGTAAATCGCTTCTATTTAATGAAACCTCATACTCAAAATAACTATTTACCGGGTTCATTGTTTGATCTTTATTAATATCTTCAACATCAGGATATGCTGTTGATGAAGTAGGAAAAGATTCGTTTGACTGACTAGCTGTTGGTGAATTTCCCTGCGTACCGTTAAAGTTTTTATAACGTGTTAAAACCGATGCATTTGTGTTTTCTATAGCACCTCCTCTAAAATATTGAAAGTTATCTCCTGCCGGATCATCTAAGGATGCGAATGCTGGGAACTTTATTCTTTCATCTTCATCCGTTAAACCGTCTAAACCAATATCTTGATTTGCACGAGCTTCGTTGCTAGAATCAAAAGCATATAATATTGATGGATTTATTGGTGTATTTCCCCAGTTGGTTGCATTTACATTTGTGCCGTCTACTTTATTTCCATCCGCAGGTAAACCATTTTCATATTGTTTTCTACCATCCTTTAAAATATCTTCAGAAACGTTTCCTAAATTTATAAATAATTTTCCTACTTGATTTCCTGGATCTTGCGGGTTTATTCCTGCCGATAATCCTTCTGCTTGTGTGATAGAGTAATTTTCATAAGGATCCATTAACCAAAACTGAATATATTCTACATTGGCTTGTTCAAAATTATTAGTTGTTAATGGTCGCATAATTCCTCCCCAACGTTCTTCTGAAGTTACTGTACTTGCATTTTCGTTGTAATTATAAGGACCTCTTTCTGAGGGATAATAAGCCAAATCTAATGTTCTAACTAAATTTTGCTGCGTAATATCTAAATCGGTGTTCGGAAATAATTCGTTGTAACGTATCTGACGAATTTCGTTTCTAGACAATTCATTTTCATCAATATTGTTAGGTCTGTTTCCACTACCATAAAATAATTGATCAATATTATACCATGCAATTTTACCTCTTTTGTAATTGTAAGATAAATCGCTTGCGCCACCATCAAAACCTTGCGATTCTGGTGTACTTGCTAAAAACCATTGTTGTGGAGAACTTAAATTAATAGGTATTTGCGAAGCCTCAAAATCATCTAAATACGAAGTTGCTGTTCCGTCTACATTAATTCCGCTTGGCGAACCTGGCAATAAATAAGCCATATCTGCTCTTACAGATACATTCGAAGGGACTTCGGTTTCTACAAACGGTAACCTGTTTGCTAATTTTGTTAAGTAAGGAACTTCAGCAGAATAATCTAAATTAAAACCTAACATTACATTATCTATAGGCTCTCCTCCAAAATTTACTTTAGGTGTAATTGGTTTTTCACTTACATTTAAGTAAGTTCCTCCTATGGTAAATTTATCCGAAAAACGATGCTCTACATCAATACCTATAAATGTTTTTCGTTGCTGACTAAATAAGGTATTACTTTCAGTCGTTGCATTAATAGGAATTCCTGATGCTTCTAAACCTGGATCTAAAATTTGTACGCGACCTAATTGATAATCTACCACATAATCTATACCTTCAACTAACTGTCGTCCTCCGGCAGTTACACGTACCGAACCTCTAGGAATATTAAACCCTCCTAAAGAAATACCTCTACTTGTTTCTGATTTAAAGTACCCTTTTAAAAAGAATTTGTCTTTATTCTGATACTCGTTTTTTGCTTGAATTTTTGTTGTTAAATACAGTTCTTCAAAAAGATATTTATCCTGATCTGAAGTGTTGGTAAGCTCATCTCTTAAATCTTCACCAAAAGGTTCTGGTTCAGGAAACAATACATATCCTCTTTCTGAATTCACAGTTATTCCGTCTACATAATCAAAAAAACCATCTCCGTTTGGCACGGCATACTCACTTTGATCTAACTTATCTAAGTTTAAAATACGCAATAATGGTTTATCTGTAATTCCAGGTGTTAGGGCTTTTTGTAACGTATTTTGTAAAGTTCCTGTTTCATCATCACGATATAAAAGTTCAAAACGAAACCCTTCACGTTGCAAAGGAAAAGCACCTAAAGCATACACGTTTTTCATCATTAATCGCCATGTAGGAAAACCTTCATCTTCATTCGTTACCGCATTTTTCCTTGTGGTATTTAAAATTTCACTACGCAATAGCTTTACCACTAAATTATCTGGGGCAACTACACCGTCGTTAGAAAATTCTCCTACTTTAAAAACAGTTTCTCCACCCGATGCTCCAACCGCAGTATATTCATAAGCAACTGCTAAAACCTCTCCATCATTTAATCTTCTGTTTAAAGATATAAAACCTAATTGCGGATGTACTCTAAATTCATTTGCTTGTAATTTTCTTGCATTTTGAAGGTACGAATAGTTAAACCCTTGACGTGCTGGCATAATATTGTTAATCGCCGCATCTACTGTAGCTACATCTCTAATACCACCTGTAGTTGTTGCTAATAATGGACTTAAGTTGTTAACTCCGTTATATGGTAACACTTTAGAGTTCGCTGAGATAGGGCTAGGAACAGTATTTACTTCATTTGGATTTACTTTGTTTGCATTATTAGATTCTCCTAAATCGGCAAGACCTACAATACTTCGATAATCAGTAACATTTTGAGTTCTATTCGTTATCCAAACTTCAACTCTTGTAATGTTTACTGGACTACTTACCAAAGGGTAGTTACTTAAGGCATCTGTATAACTCTCTCTAAAATATTGTGATAAAAAAAAGTGACGATCATTATCATAGTCAGAAGCTCTTAACTCAAACTCCTCAATAGTTGCTCCTCCTTCTGCAATAACTGTTTTAGATTGTGAATTTTGCTGTGAAAACGCTGCGGTTATATAGGTTTTACCAAACTGCAATTCTGTTTTTACACCAAATAATGCTTGTGCCCCGTTTATTAACGAGTTTTTAATTGGCATACTAATATTACCTGCTTCTATATTTCGTATAATATCGTCTTCAGTAGGCGTATATTCTAACTTAATGATGTTTTGAAAATCGAATGTAGATTGTGTATCGTAATTTGCCGTTACCGTTAATCGTTTACCAACTTTTGCTTGTAAACTTGTACTTATTTGTTGATCAAAATCAAACGTAAAACTACTCTGGTTTTCTATTGATATTTGCGGATTCTCATTGTTTTGATAAATTCCTCCGAGCTTTATATTTACCTGACCTGTTGGATTTACCTCAACACTATTACCTCCAAAAATAGACTCGAAAAACTTAGAATTTACATAATATTTAGGTAACAAGTTTTTTCTTGCTTTACTATTTCCTTTTTTTCTTGAGTTTGTTGCATCAACCTTTTCTTTAAAATAATCTTTTACATCATTTTTTAATCGATACTTGTCATACTCATCGGGAGTCATAAAAACAGGTGTTCCAATATAGTAATCGCCTATTTTCTCCACCAACATAAACTTATTTAAAGTCTTATCAAAGGTTATGGTTATCTCTGTTGGGTTGCTTAAAAAAAGAGTTCCGTTTTGGTTATTACTAAAATTATATTTTAGCGGAATAACAGTGTCTTTTTTTATAGTATTACCTTTATTACTCTGAGTGTTTTGTGAAAACGAAACAACACTTACCAGTATAGTAAGTGTTGTTAGTAATCTATTAATAATTGCTTTTTTCAACCTGTTTTATAAATTTTTTAACGCCTGTTTTATCAATGCCTCAACACTAGCATCAGGTGTTTCTTTTAATATATTCCCTATAACTTTATCTGCTTGCTTTCTTACAAAACCAAGAACTTCTAGTGCAGATAACGCTTCTTCTTTATTTGTATTGTTTTGAGCAATTGAAACTTCATCTAAATCAAAGATTTTTAGAATTTTATCTTTCAGATCTACAATAACACGCTGTGCTGTTTTTACTCCAATACCCTTAACAGACTGTATTGTTTTTACATTTTCTGAAGCAATAGCTTGTTGTATTTCTTCAGACGTCATTGACGACAACATTGTTCTTGCAATACTCGGACCTACACCTGAAACTGACGTGAGTAATCTAAAAATTTCTCTTTCAACTTTATTAAAAAACCCATACAATGTATGTGCGTCTTCACGAATAGATAAATGTGTATACAACAACACATTTTCATCATTAGGTAACGACGAATAAGTGTTTAAAGAAATATGCAATAAGTAGCCTACTCCATTACAGTCTATTACTGCATACGTAGGATTTTTCTCCACAAGTTTCCCCTTAATTTGTGTTATCATTCAGTTGAATTTCGATTTGCCTAAAATAGGCAAATTATTTAGTTTTAAAAGTCTTAGCTTTTATTTTTTAACTCTTTGTTTTGTGCATCTACAACAGCTACTGCAGCCATATTCACCATTTCATCAACACTTGCACCTAATTGCAAGATGTGAACTGGCTTACTCATACCTAATAAAATAGGTCCGATAGATTCAACTCCATCAACCTGTTTCATTAATTTATACGTTATGTTTGCCGACTCTAAATTTGGGAATATTAAAATATTTGCTCTTTTACCATTTAATTTAGAAAAAGGAAATTCTTTTGCTAACAACTCAGGGTTTAAGGCAAAATCTGCTTGTAACTCACCATCAACAATTACATTAGGATGGTAACGATGTATATACGATACTGCTTCTCTTATTTTTACTGAACTTTCGGCTTTTGATGACCCAAAGTTAGAAAAACCTAGCATGGCAATATGTGGCTTCATTCCAAACATTTTTGCTAAGCCAGATGTTAATTGACTAATTTTTGCTAGTTCTTTAGCTGTTGGATTAATGTTAATCGTTGTATCCGCTAAAAACATTGGTCCTTGTTTGGTCAGCATCATATTTGTTGCTGCCACTCTAGTAACACCTTTTTCTTTCTCTATTAACTCTAACATTGGTTTTACAACCGATGGATATGACCTTGAATATCCTGTAATTAAAGCATCTGCTTCACCAGTATTCACCATCATTGCTGCAAAATAATTACGCTCACGCATCCATTTTTGAGCCTCTAAAAAAGAAATACCTTTACGCTGTCTTGTTTTCCAAAAAGCTTCTGCATATCTGTTTCTTCGATCTGTTTCTTCATCCGTTTTAGGATCAATAATAACAACATCTGCGTCGAATCCTAATTCTTCTTTTAATTCAAGAATAATATCCTTTCTACCTAATAAAATAGGTATCGCTATTTTCTCATCATAAACACGCTGTGCTGCTTTTAACACATCTAGATGATCTGCCTCTGCAAAAACTACTCGTTTAGGGGCTTTTTTTGCTCTGTTGTGTAATAATCTTATCTCTTTACTTCCCGTTCCAGATCTATCCATTAATTCTTCACGGTATGCATCCCAATCTGTAATTGGTTGTTGCGCTACACCCGACTCCATTGCTGCTTTTGCAATAGCTGGTGGAATTTCGTATATTAATCTAGGATCGAAAGGTTTAGGGATAATGTATTCTTTTCCGAATGAAAGACTTACCTCGTCGTACACTATATTTACTTGTTCTGGAACAGATTTCTTGGCTAAATTTGCCAAAGCATGTACAGCTGCCATTTTCATTTCTTCATTAATTTTAGTTGCCCTAACATCTAAAGCCCCTCTAAAAATAAATGGAAATCCAAGTACATTATTAACTTGATTAGGATTATCCGATCTACCCGTTGCCATAATAATATCATCACGAGTATCTACCGCTAATTGGTATTCTATCTCAGGATCTGGATTTGCCATTGCAAAAACAACAGGGTCTTTTGCCATCGATAATAACATCTCTGGCGTTACTACATTTCCTTTTGATAATCCTATAAAAACATCTGCATTATGCATTGCCTCCTCTAAAGTATTAATGTCTTTATCAGTTGCAAATTCTTCTTTTTGTGACGTTAAATTACCTCTATCTCTTCTAATAACGCCTTTACTATCGCACATTACTACATTTTCTCTTTTAGCACCAAGTGCTAAGTACAACCTTGTACATGAAATTGCAGCCGCTCCAGCTCCGTTTACTACGATTTTAATCTCCGATATTTTTTTATCAATAATTTCTATCGCATTTTTTAAGGCTGCTGCAGAAATAATTGCTGTTCCGTGCTGATCGTCGTGCATTACAGGAATATCTAATTCCTCCTTTAATCTTCTTTCTATCTCAAAAGCTTCAGGAGCTTTTATATCTTCTAGGTTTATTCCACCAAAAGTTGGAGCAATGGCCTTTACTGTTTCTACAAATTTATCAACATCTGTAGCATCTACTTCAATATCAAAAACATCAATATCAGCAAAAATTTTAAACAACAAACCTTTCCCTTCCATTACTGGTTTTGATGCTTCAGGACCTATATCTCCTAGACCTAAAACAGCAGTTCCGTTAGTAATAACAGCTACTAAATTACCTTTAGCGGTATATTTATAAACATTGTCTTTATCTTTAGCAATTTCTAAACAAGGCTCTGCAACTCCAGGAGAGTATGCTAACGACAAATCGTGCTGTGTAGCATATTTTTTAGTTGGTACTACTGCTATTTTTCCTGGTTTTGGCTTTGCATGGTATAACAAAGCTTCTCGCCTTTTTCTAGAATCACTCATAGATTAGTTTTATTTGTTTGAACTTACAAATATACGTTTTTGTTACTTAGTGAAAAACCTAAAACATGATTTTAGTCATGTTTTATAATCAGCAGACCGTATAAATTTGCGTACATTTTAATTTTAAATCAAATCATGAAAACACCACCTATTCAAATAATTAATGAAGAAATAAAATGGGACAAATCTCAAACAATTGTTAGCAAAACAGATTTATTTGGCACAATTCTTTACGCTAACAAAGCCTTTGTTTTAGCCAGCGAATACACTGCTATAGAATTAATGGGAGAGCCTCATAATATTATTAGACACCCAGATATGCCAAAGGTTGCTTTTAAAGCCTTATGGGAAGCTTTAAAAAAAGGGGAAAATTACCACGCTATTGTAAAAAACCTAACTAAAACTGGTAAATACTATTGGGTAATTACTGATTTTACAATTGATAAAAATGAAAAAGGGGAGCCTATCGGTTACACTGGACGAAGAAAAGCTATACCTAAAAGTGTTATTGATAAAATTGAACCACTTTATAAAACTCTTTTAGATATTGAAAAATTAAAAGGAGAAAAAATTAGCGAATTATACTTTGAAGGTTTTTTAAAGGAAGAGGTTGGTAAAAGTTATAACGAATATGTAGTTGATTTATTTAAAGAAGAATCTTTGAAAGTTTCCGAAACACAAACCGAAGTTAAAGAAAAGAGTAAAATAAAAAAAGGCCTTAACTGGTTTTTCTTTGGCGACACAGATCCTAAATAACAACTTAAAAAAGGCAAATTCTTAAAAGTATTTGCCTTTTTTAAGTTGTTATGAATCCTAATGTGATTTTTAACTAAAACTTTATATTTTAATCTTCTTATTATTCTAAATATTTACAGAAATTTGTTAATTACATTTTAAAGTTAATTTTTAGTTATGAAAAAAATATATAAAATACTCTTAACCATAATAATAACATTATTCGCCTTGCTAATTTTAGCTCCGTTTTTATTTCAAGGAAAAATTATTAATCTGGTAAAGAAAACTGTAAATAATAACATTACGGCTCAGTTAGATTTTACAGATGCTAACCTAAGTTTATTAAGAGATTTTCCGAATGCCTCTTTGCAACTTTCTAATGTTTCTATTATTAATGGTAAACCTTTTAAAGGCGATACTTTATTGTTTTCTAAAGAAATTAATTTAGAATTAAGACTTACTGAATTACTTAAGAACGCATCAGAACAATTAAACATTCAATCTTTTTCTATTAATGACTCTAAAGTAAATGTTTTAGTTAACGAAATTGGCATTGCCAATTACGACATTACAAAACCGTCTGATGTAAAAGTTGATAGCACAAGTGTACCAGTATCGGACTTTGGCCTTTCTATAAATTCTTATGAAATAAATAACGCTACAATAAAGTATATTGATAAAAAAGGTAAAATGAACCTTACTTTGTCTGACTTTAATCATAGTGGTAGCGGAGATTTCTCTCAAACTAATTCTGAATTAAATACCAAAACAGCTACATTGGTTTCTTTTGAAATGGATAGTGCTTCTTATGTAAAAAATCAGAAAATCGAATTAGATGCCATCTTAGGAATGGATTTAGTAAACATGAAGTTTTCGTTTCTAAAAAACGAAGCAAAACTTAATAATTTACCTTTAATTTTTAATGGATATGTTCAAATAAACGAAAATAACCAAGATGTTGACATTAGCTTTAAAACTCCGTCATCAGACTTTAAAAACTTTTTAGGTTTAATACCCGAAGCTTATACCAAAAGTATTGAAAACGTACAAACATCTGGTGAATTTAGCCTTTCAGGAACCGTTAAAGGTTTAGTTACTAACAACACAATTCCGCTATTAGATATCAATCTAAAATCTAAAAACGCTTCTTTTAAATACCCTGATTTACCAAAAAGTGTTCGTAATATTAATATCGATACTCAATTAAAAAACACCACAGGTTACCTAGATAAAACTTTTGTAGTTATTAACGGCTTATCTTTTAAAATTGATGAAGATACTTTTTCTGGTAGCGGAAGTGTTACTAATATTGTTAACAACCCAACCATAAGCGCAAAATTAAAAGGAACCTTAAATTTAGCCAACATAAACAAAGCCTATCCGGTTGATTTAAAAAGTGAGTTAAGTGGTATTTTAAAAGCCAACTTAACTACTGATTTCGATTTAAACGCAATTAAAAACGGTACCTTAAGTCGTATTAAAAATAATGGTGAAATAACAGTAAACAACTTTGTTTTTTCTTCGGATGACATTGCCAATCCGCTTAAAATAAAAAGCACCAAAATAAACTTTAAACCAACAACAATTACCTTAAGCGAGTTTGATGCTACTACAGGTAAAAGTGATTTAAATGCAACAGGAGAAATTAAAAACTTATTAGGGTTTTTGCTTTCGCGTAAAAAATTACAGGGAACTTTTAATGTAAATTCAAACTCTTTATACATGAGTGATTTCATGCAAGAAACCACTACTACAGATAAAAAAGAGACTAATAAAACAGAAAAACCTACAGAATCTTTAAAGATTCCTGCTTTTTTAGATTGTAAAATTATAGCGGATGCAAAAACTGTTTATTACGATAATTTAGCTTTAAAAAACGTAAAAGGTACATTATTGATTAAGGACGAAAAAGCTACTTTACAAAATGTAAATGTTAACATATTTAAAGGTACTATTGCTTTAAACGGTGAAGTAAATACACAACAAAAAACGCCTTCTTTTAATATGGATTTAGGTATAAAATCGTTTGATATTTCTGAATCTTTTAATGGCTTAGACTTACTAAAATCAATCAGTCCGATTGCTGCTGCAATGAGCGGAAAATTAAATTCTGACATTAATTTATCTGGTAATTTAAACAACGATTTTACACCAAATTTAACCTCTTTAACTGGTAAAGCACTAGCGGAATTATTAACCACGAAAATAAATCCTAAAAAGACCAAAGCTTTAAGCTTATTAAGTGAAAAACTATCATTTATTGATTTAGATAAATTAGATTTATCTAATATAAAAGCAAACTTATCTTTCGATAACGGTCAAGTATCAGTAAAACCATTTAAACTAAAATATAAAGACATTGGTATTAACATTGGTGGTAATCATAGTTTCAATCAAAACATGAACTATAATTTAACTTTAGATGTGCCTGCAAAATACTTGGGTAGTAAAGTAGAAGGATTATTATCTAAATTAAACGAAAAAGATCAAAATGTTACCGTACCCATTACCGCAAATATTACAGGTAGTATGTCTAATCCATCTGTAAAAACGGATTTATCTTCTTCTGTTACAAAGTTGAGTCAAAAATTAATAGAACAGCAAAAAGACAAACTAGTAAAAAATACACTTGGTAAATTATTGGGTGATAAAAAGAAAGATTCAACTAAAACTGAAGACACCAAAAAGAAAGTAAAAGATGTTTTAGGTGGTTTATTTGGCAAGAAGAAAAAAGGAGGGAATTAATTCTCAGGCAACCTTTTAGTGAATTTACAAGTCTTATATTTTAAGAATTCATTGTAAATTATTTAACAGCTTTTAAACATAGTCGAAAAATTACTTCGGCTATGTTTGTTTTTTTATTTCAACAAAACCAACTATGAAAAAAAACTACACACTATTTCTTCTATTTATTACCTCAATTTCTTTTTCTCAAGTTAAAGGGAGCGTAACCGACACAAACAACAAACCCTTATCTTTTGTTAGCGTATATTTAGAAAACTCTATTACAGGAACTACTACAAACGATAATGGAGATTATGAATTAGCCATAACAAAAAAAGGAGAACACACGCTTATTTATCAAATTTTAGGATTTAAAACAGTGAAGAAAAAAATTACTGTTTCTTCTTTTCCTTTTGTTTTAAACATTGTTCTTTCTGAAGAAGAAGTTGCGTTAGATGAAATTTTAATTTCTTCGAATGAAAACCCTGCTGATAAAATTATTAGAAATGTAATTGCTAATAAAAATAAAAACACCGATAAATTTTCTGAATATAAAGCCGATTTTTACTCTCGGGGATTATTTAAAGTAAAGGATTTACCTAAAAAATTTTTGGGGCAAGAAATTGGCGATATGGGCGGCGGTTTAGATTCTACAAGAAGTGGAATTGTATATCTTTCTGAAACAATTTCTAAAATTTCTTTTCAAAAAAAACCAGCCAATTTTAAAGAGCGTATCGTTGCTTCAAAAGTTTCGGGTAGCGATAACGGAATTAGCTTTAACCAAGCTAAAGAAGTAAATTTCAATTTTTATGAAAACTCTTTTAAATTAGCCGATGCAGAAATGATTTCACCTGTTTCTAACGGTGCTTTTGGTTATTACAACTATAAATTAGTAGGAACGCTTTATGATAAAAATAATAAATTAATTAGTAAAATAAAACTACTACCAAAGAGAAAAAACGATCGTGTTTTTAGCGGTTTTATTTATATTGTAGAAGATGATTGGGCTATTTACGGTACCGATGTTGTAGCTACAGGTGCGCAAATAAGCATGCCAATGATAGATTCTTTAAAGATTAAACAAAACTTTAATTACTCACTTAAAAACAACGCCTGGGTACCAGTTACGCAAACAATAGATTTTAAGGCTGGTATGTTTGGTTTTAATTTTAATGGTCGCTTTTCGGCAGCGTATTCAAATTATAATTTTACACCTAACTACACCAAAAAATCATTTGGTAACGAAATTTTGTCTTTTGCTGAAAATGCAACTGAAAAAGACAGTTTGTATTGGACCAAAATTCGTCCTGTTGCTTTAACCACTGAAGAAGTTTCTGACTACAAATTAAAAGACAGTATTAAAACGATACGAAAGTCTAAAAAATATTTAGATTCTATAGATACCAAACAAAATAAATTTAACCTTTTAGATGTTATAACCGGCTATTCTTATAACGACACTTATAATAAGTGGGGGCTAAGTTTGTCATCTCCTATTTTCGACTTAAACTTTAATACCGTACAAGGCTGGAACTCTTCAGTTGGATTAAATTATTATAAATCTATAAATGAAAAAGGAGAGAGGTTTAATATTGGTGGTAAATTAAACTACGGACTCTCAGACAAAAAACTGAGACCAACTGGTTACTTTTCTTACAAATGGAATAATACAACCAAACCAATTTTAACACTTTCAGGAGGTGTTACAACCGCTCAATTTAATGCAAAACAACCTATTTCAAAATTATGGAATACCATTAGCTCTGTTTTATTTGAAAGAAATTACTTAAAAATATATGAGAAATCATTTGCTAAAGTATCTTTTTCAAGAGAGGTAATTAATGGTATTCGCATGTCTTCATCTTTAGAATACGCAGATAGAAAACCATTATTTAACACTACAGATTATGTAATGTTTCCGAAAAGCGATGTTGATTATACGTCAAATAACCCGCAAGAACCCGCTAATTTTAACACGTCTTTTACACCTAATAAAATATGGTCGTTTGCTTTAGGAACTACTATTAATTTTGATCAAAAATACGTGTCTTATCCTGATGGAAAATACAATGTAAGTAGTAATAAGTATCCGTCTTTATTTATCGGTTATAATAAAAAATTTGGCGCTGATAATGCCGAATGGAATTCTGATGTAGTATACTCACAAATAACTCAAAATATATCTTTAGGTAATTGGGGGAATTTTAAATACAAGGCCAAAGGAGGCATTTTTTTAGAGAAAAAAGATATTGAGTTTATAGACTATGCCCATTTTAACGGAAATCGCTTGTTAATTGCTCCTAATGACAATTATTTAAACAACTTTTACATGTTGCCTTATTATCAGTTAAGCACGAATGATAAATACGGTGAGTTGCATGGAGAATATAATTTTAAAGGCGCTTTGCTTAGTAAAGTTCCGTTAATAAATAAATTAAATTTTCACTTGGTAACCGGTGCTAAAGCATTGTTTACAGCAGGCAACAAACCTTACTCTGAATATTCAGTTGGATTAGATAATGTTGGTGTTGGAAAATGGCGTTTTTTACGTGTAGATTTTGCTCGATCTAACTTTAACGGAAAGAATGAAAACAGAGTGCTATTCGGATTTAAATTGTAATTTTACTTTATGAAGATAAACGTATTACTTTTTGGTATTGCTACAGATTTAATAGGAAGTTCTTCTTTAACAATAGAACTTCCTATTAGCTGTAATGTTACTTCTTTTAAAGAGTTACTTACAAAACAATATCCAGAGTTAAAACAAATGAGCTCATATGCCATTGCCATTAACGAAAGTTATGCAACTGATGAAACAATTATTAAAGAAAACGATATTATTGCTATTATACCGCCTGTTAGTGGTGGGTAAAGAGATTACTTCGTCGTGCCTTCTCGTAATGACGTAATAATTGTCATTGCGAACGAAACGCAGTGGGGTGAAGCAATCCATAAAATAGCAAGAGATTACTTCGTCGTGCCTCCTCGTAATGACGTAATAATTGTCATTGCGAACGAAACGCAGTGGAGTGAAGTAATCTACAAAATAGCAATTCTTAACAAAGAGATTACTTCGTCGTGCCTCCTCGTAATGACTTAATAATTGTCATTGCGAACGAAACGCAGTGGAGTGAAGTAATCTACAAAATAGCAATTCTTAACAAAGAGATTACTTCGTCGTGCCTCCTCGTAATGACTTAATAATTGTCATTGCGAACGAAACGCAGTGGAGTGAAGTAATCTGTAAAATGGTAGTTCTTAACTTAAAGATTACTTCGTCATTCTTCCTCGTAATGACGTAATAATTGTCATTGCGAACGAAACGCAGTGGAGTGAAGCAATCTGTAACTTTAACAACAGGAATTTTTCTCGTAATGACAAATGTAAACCCTTATAACTTATAACCAATACTAAACAATAGTACTCTTGGCATTACATAGGTTTTAGTATCAGAAATTAAATAATCTGAAAAGCTATTACTTTGTTTAAAACTAGTATCAAATAAATTCTGAGTAGTTAATTTATACATCCAAGGACTATCTTCTTTTTGATAGGATAACACCGCATTGGCAACGTTGTATTCCGTGTCTATATTTTGTGCTTTATTTTGATAATTATAATGTGTGTAATCAAAATTAAAAACAAATCCGTCTAAAAAGTCGTAATCGATATTTACATACGGCTCGTGGGTTGTAAATTTAGACGTTGAATTGCTAGAAGTGTATTTACCAATATTTCTTCTAAAACCGGTTTCTATAGTTGGGAATTTATCAAACAAGGTTTCTATACCAACATCAAAACCGTAATCGTTGCTTTTGTTGGTTACAAAATTATTATTAATACTTTGCTTAAAATTAGAAGCCTTATAATTACCTTCTATGTTATATCTTATTTTTTTAATTTTCTTACGTAACGAACTTCTAACGCTCCAACTTTCATTCGGGTTATCTAACATATCAATGGTTAAAAAACGGTTTACACCGTCAAAATTTACGGCACTTCTAAATCCTTTTACTTTTTTCGTGTAATTTGCGTTTGCAAACAACATTAAACCGCGATACAAACTAAAACGACTATAACGAATACGTGCTGAATGATACAACTCATTCTCTAAATTAGGATTTCCTTTAAAAACTGAGTTATAGGATTGCAAATAAAAGCGGCTTGCCAATTTAGAAGCGTTAGAAAAATTAGTTTTTAAATTATAATTCAGTTGAATTTTCTTTGATTTATTAAATTCAATTTTTAGTAGAAAATCTGGTAAGACTACCCATTTATCTTTTTTAATTGAAGTTGATTGATTTACGCGCCAATTATAATTATGCGCATACGCACCTTGTTTAAAAGTAAATATTCCGGTTCTGAATTTATAATGAACACCTGCAAAAAAATCATTGTGTTTTAAAACCGTAGTATTGTTAAATCCGTTTGATGAAAAATCGTTTTCGGTATCATCATCTAACAATTGAAAATCATTACTGATAAATTTTTCTTGTTGATGTGTATTTCCTATCGTTGTATAAATATGATTGTCATTATTTAACACCCAAAAATCTTTAAAAACGGTGTGCAAATGATGCTTTTCATTTTCATTCAACTGATTAATTCTTAAAGAACCTTGATTGGTATTTAAAGGCTGAATAATTGGTTTAATTCTGTCTAAAAACGATTGTGAAGCATTCCAGAAAGTAGTTGGATTATTTTTATCGAACGTGTAATTTGCCGTAGCTGAAAACGTATGTTTTTCAGACTGATCTTTGTGCCATTCTATATTCTGATTTACATACCAAATATCATTTTCTTTATTTGTATTAATATTATCTAGTTGATTATTTATAGCAGTAGTGGTTAAGTTATCTCTTTCTACAGCCGATTTTTTAACCTGTGTTCTAACATACCATTGCTCTTTGTTATTAGGTGCATACTCAATATTAAACTTACCAATGGCTAATATGTTTTTTGAGTTAGTTTTACTTTCCTTTTCTTCTAAAAAAGTAGTGTATTGGTTGATTGCTTCGTTAAAACTTTGGGTATTGTTATGAGAAAAAATAGCATAACCAGAAACATCTAACTTACTAGCTACGGTTTTCGTAATATTTAAAGCACCAAAACGCTGAACACTCTGTAGTACATCCTTGTTTTCTAAAAACTGAGAAAAATCACCGCCTCGCCAATTAAAATTACCGTTAAAAACAGCATTAACGCCACCCTGAAAATTCATATAATCTTTAAACGTAAAGGTTTTTTCGCCAATATTATTTAAGTTACTAATAAAATTTACATTGGTTTTGGGTGAGTAGTAAAACAAGTTTGCATTGGTTTTGTAAAAAGAATCATAACCAACGTTTGAACCTGCTTCAACATCACCAAAAAGAAAACGTTTTTTGTCTTCTTTTAATTTAATATTCATTGCCATTTCATCAGAATCTGAAAGACCTTTTAAAAATGAAACTTCATTGTAATTGTCTATTACCTCAACTTTATCAACCGCATCTGCAGGAATATTTTCAACACCTAACTTAGTACCACCGCCAAAAAACTTTTTACCATCTACCAACAACTTGGTTACTTTTTTACCTTGTACCGTTACACCCCCGTTTTTATCAACCTCAACACCTGGTAGTTTTTTAAGTACATTTTTAAGCTTGCGCTCACTACCATTTACAAACTTATCCGTATTGTAAATAATCGTGTCTTGCTTTACCGTTACGGGGAGTTCAATAACCACTTCATCTAACTGATTTTTGGCTTCTTTTAGCACAAAATCTTTTGTAGTGTTTGTTATTGGTGCTATTTCAAGCTCAACTTTTTCATAGCCCAAATAACTTATACTTATGGTGTATGTTTTATTTTTAGTAAGCTCTAATCGGTAACGACCTTGCTCGTCTGTAATGGCAAAACTCATGTTTTTGCTCACATCTTTAGGCTTGGCTATAATATTGGTATACGATAACGGATTTTGCAAACTATCTTTTACAGTACCTTTAAACACTACAGTTTGCGCACTACAAAAACTACTAGCAATAAAAACTAGTAACGAAAATATAATTCTTTTTAGCATTTTTATTTTCTTATATTTTAAAGAAATTTTTACTCATTTCTACATACGCTGCATTTGTCATTCGTTTTCCTTTGGTTGGTTTTTTTATAACAATTTTCTCTTTAGGATTTAAAACAATTTTTGTTGCTTTTATATTTATTCTATTGTAAGAAACCTCTAAAATTAACCCTGGCAAACCAAAATAATCAATAGGGCCAAAGCTTACTGGTATAGTTGGTGTAAACCATGCTGCTATTTTTATAAGTGGTTTATTATCTCTTACTTTTTTAACTGCAACCGCCTTAAAACATAGGTAATCTCCAATCTTTTTTGTTTCTTGAGTTATTGCCCATTTAATTGGCAGTATATCTACACGTAAAGGTTCTTCACGATTAAACTGTTTATAATAATCTTTTTTACCACTGTTTGTATAGTATATCGTATTACCTCCAGCGATTGTAGCAGTCATGTTGAAATTTTTATTAGCTTCATTCTTTAATTTGCTTTCAACGTCATACAACGATTCATTTTTAGAAAATCTTAAAACGCTGGTAACATCTTTAGTATTCTTAAACATTTTTATAAGATATTGTTCTGCGAATTTTGTTGTTTTTTCTTTTTTAAAAATAGAATCGACATATTGTTCATTATATGCTTTTAATGAAACGGTATAAAACACTTTACCTTGCAACCCACTTTGTGCTGAAAGTATGGTTGTGAATACAATACATAAAAATAATAAGAGGTGTTTTTTCATAGTTTGCTATTTCAGTAAATAACGCTACCTGTTTTCAAAAACTTTTTTGCTAATATCATCAAATTCTTTTTTAGTTACCCTTTGACCCCCACCTTCTCTTTCTTTTAATTTCAAAGAAATTTGATTCAGTTTTATTTTTTGAGCATAGAAAGTTAAACTCCCTTCTGTTAACTCAAGAATTACTCCAGGTAAACCTGAATATTGTTTTGGCCCAAACCTATATGGTAAATCTGTAGTAAACCAAGCAATTACAGGTATCGTTTTTTCACCCCATCTCCCTTTTTGCACTACCTCTGTTGTTGCTTTATAACAAATAAACTTTCCTATCTTTTTTGTTTGTTGAGCTATACTCCATATACTCTGTGGATAAACAACTTCAAAATCACTTCCAAAAGAATTCTTATGGTTTATTATTTCTGATTTTATATTATCTGTAAAAAACGTTCCTTTACCAACTTTTATCTCTGTTATATTCCTTTTTTTTCTTCCTTCGGAATTCATTTTATTATCAACATAAAAAACTGACATATTCTTGTCAAAATCTAAAAAACAAGATAAATTATCATTATTTTTTTTTAACAATTTTATTTTCTCTTTAAATCTACTAGACACTTCTTTTGATGTTTTTTCCATATCCGGAAAACTATACTCAGCAGCATAAATAATTCTATGTACTTGTGAAAAAGAAGATTGGTAAATAATCACACATAAAATCATTGTTATTATTTTTTTCATTGTTATGATATTTAAAACAAGTTTATCTATAATAGATAAACTTGTTATTGTTTTATATTAAATTAGTTTTCCATACACCAAGTAAACCATTCATGCTCCTCTTCATAACTCAATTCAAGATAATCACCTGCAAAAGTTGCGAAACCATCACATTCGTCAAATTTAGATGGTGGTAACTCCGAATAATTATTAGTATTCGCATTCACTAAACCACTTGTAGCAAATACCATTGCTACCATTAAAATTACTTTTTTCATTTTTTAAAAATTTTAAATTTGTTAATTAATTTTTACGGCTTCTTTAATATAAAAGAAGCTTACCTGTTATCTTATTTTTTTACAAATAAAACAGTTTTAACGTTAAAAAATTAAAAAGAAAAATGCGCGCAATTTATAAACATCGTTCTTCTTTTTACTAGCTAGCAAATAATAAAAAGTGATCAACTATTTTATTACATCTCAAAACTAAATCTTTGTAATTTAAAAAATGTTAACGTTTTAAGGGTTAACCCTATTTGGAATTAGGGTTAACCCTAATTTTTTGTTAAAAAAATGTTAAATAAAACAACCTTAACTACTCGTTATTAATGATTTATATTTTTAAAGGAAAACTCAAAAAAAAAAAAAATACTCTTTTTAAATAAAATAAAAAATTAAACATATTTTATTTTTTTGTTTGTTTTTAAACTATTAGACATAAAATAACACAAAGAAACCTGCAATTAAAATTGCAGGTTTCTTTGTGTTATTTTATGTAATTATTATTGGTTACTTTAAATACTTGCCTACAAAGAAGGTTCCGAAAGGTAAAATAGATAATAAGCAAACGATTCCGAATGTTTTACCGCTCCAGTTCAATTCGAATTTTAGCATAATTGCTATGATTATATAGGCAACAAATAGAATACCGTGCGGCATTCCGAAAAGTTTTACAAAATAAGGATCGTTCCCTAAAGCCTCTAAATACTTATAAGGCATGCCTAAAAACATTAATAGTAAATAAGAAACTCCTTCTAATAAACTTACAATCTTAAATAGATTTATCATTTGTATATTTTAAAAATTGGTTAGTAACGATACTGAAACATTGCGCCCCGGCGCAGAAACACCACTTGCAAATTCTTTATAATGTTCGTCAAACAAATTCGTAAGCTGTGTTTGTATTGTTATGTTAGCGTTTACTGTATACTTTGCAAATAAGCCAACGGTCATCCAACTTGGTGTACCATAATACTTATTAATATCTTGGGTAGCAGCCGAGTTAACAATTGGTGTTTGTTGTTGATTATCTATTCCTTCGTCTAAATTATAATCAGCGATATCTTTTTTGGCGTTAAAAACAAAATTAGCGCCTCCTTCAAACTTATTATTTGAATAATTTAATTCAAAACGACCAAATAATGGCGGAATTGAAGACATTGGTAAATTGGTATCATAGGCCTTACCTTTTGTATAGGTTAAAAACCCCGAAGTACTCCAATTATTAAATATTTTACCTTGATAACTAACTGTTGCACCTGTAATATAAGCAGTACCTTTATTTACATTTGCTACAATATTACCGTCTTCACCATCGTAAGAAACAGTATTACTACCGTTTAACTGAAAGTTTTCACGATAAATATAATTATTTAACAACGTATAATATACATTGGCACCAACTCTGAATTTTCGATTATTAAAATATTTTTGAAAACCTACTTCGGCATTGTAAGCATGTTCTGGTTTTAAAGTGATATTTGGCACAGTTACATCTCCGTTTTTTTCTCTTACTTTACCTACGTCATCAATATTTGGCGATCGAAAACCTGATGATAATACTGCATTCAACTGCAATGTTTTAACAGGTTTAAACACATAACCAATAGTAGCAGTAAGCGCTGTATTGTTTAAGCTTATATCATTACTTGGTAATTGTATAAATGTTTCATCAATCCACTTTGCATCTAGCAATGTATTTGTTAATCGAATACCTGTATTTAAGGTTGATTTAGGCGTAATATCTTGGCGATAATCTAAATACATTGCCGAACTAAAATAACTACTTCCTCCATCAGGATAACGAGATTGTACTGCAAAATCTGCATCAAAACCATCAATTTCGTTATTATTAATTCTTAACGTTTTACCGTAAGAATTAGATTTAACATCGTTGTAAGCTGCTTCAAAACCATACCCTAAATTACGTTTTTTAGCTAACGGAACTGTAAAATCTCCATTTACACTAAAAACATTTACATTTTCTTCTCTGTAAGACCTTTCTAAACTTCCGAATTTTCTTTGAATACGACTTTCTTCAATATTCTGATAAGCAGTTGTAATTGTACCTTTATTTAACCATTTTTTATTTGGATTGATTTCTAATTGAGATGAAACTAACAACCTGTTTTGAGGACCGTATTGCCATTCTGCAAACTTTAAATCACCACTACCTTTAAGCTCACTTAATTTATCAAACCTTGGCACATCTGATGATGTTGAGTATTGGATATTTACTTTTAAGTCGGTTTTTTTTGATAACGGAATAAAAAATTTCTGCAAAAAATCAGTCTGACTAAAACCTGTATTTTTTTGCAAATTAACATCTTCGTTTGCTATTGGGTTCTCAGCATAATTACCATTTAAATTATCAGAATAAAAAAACGTTTTTCCCCAATCATCAAAACCATGAGAACGATTTTTACCCATTTTTAAATCACCAAAATTACTATGTGTTACACTGGTAAGCGATGCCCAATTTTTAAACTGTAATTCTGCCGATACCGAATTGGTAACTTCATTATTTACCGAACTGTAACGTAAAAAACTACTTCCTTTAATTTTATTTTCTTCAGATAATTTTGGCGTTTTTGTGTAATAATGAATTACACCACCAAGTGCATCAGAACCATAAATAACAGACGACGGCCCAAAAACAACTTCTGTTCTATCTAACAAAGTAGGGTTTACAGTTATAGAGCTTTGTAAATGTCCTTTTCTGTAAATTGCATTGTTCATTCTAACTCCATCAACAACCAATAAAACACGGTTACTTTCCATTCCTCTTAAAACAGGACTTCCACCACCAAATTGTGATTTCTGCACTTTAATTCCGGGAATTGTAGCTAATAAATCTGCTGATGTTTGCGGCGATACTTTTTGAATATCTTTTAAAGAAACCACTGCTATTTGCTCTGCAATACGGTTTGCTTTTTCTTTATTCTTAAATACAGAAACAACTATCTCATCTAATTGCTCTGATTGTTTTGATAAGAAAACTTGGTAATTATTTTGTTTTAAAACAGCTTTTTTTTCTTGAAATTTCGCATAAGATACATGTGAAAAAATAAGAATTTCGTTATCATTAAACTTCGTAATATCTACAACACCATCAATAGTACTAATTGATGATATTGTTTTGTTTTTATTAAAAACCGCAACTTCATCAATTCTCTTGCCAGTTTCGGCGTCAATTATAGTAAGGTTTTGCGAAAAAATAGCGGTAATTGTCAGTAAAAAAAATAGGGTAATAACTTGCTTCATCTGTTAACTAAACACGGTTTCTAAAATATTTAATGATCTTGGCTCTTTAAAACCCTCCAAATGTAATTCAAAATATCGAACTATAATTCTGAGAATTATTTGCCTTTCGTTTTTATTGTACGAAATTGTATTTATACTATCAAAATTTATGCCCAACAGCCTTTTAAAAAGAATTAATTCACTACCTGTAATAACAAGTTTTTCATAGGACGCATCTGTAAATCTTCCGTCTAATAAATTAAAAGTCATTTTGTTTGATTCTGAAACGTCTGGATAAAATCCTAAAAACCGCGATAAATTCAACAAAAACAGTAAATGAAAATTAGCAACAGCATCGTGAGTATCTAACCAAATTAAGCTAGTTTCGATAAATTCATATAGTACTTCATTTTTTTCTTCCTCTTTAATAATAGTAGAAAGTATTTCTGATAAAAATAATACGATTGACTGCTTTATCACCGAAGTATAAATACTTTCATAAGGATGAATAACCTGAGCTTCCCTTATTGAGTTTAAAGAGTTTCTATTATTATGGTTAGCCTCAATTATTAATTGTGTTAATGGTTGAAAATAGGCTTTTTTCAACTTTCCTTTTCTCGATTTTAATACACCTCTTATCATGTAAGATCGAATACCATCTTCTAAGGTAAAACACTTAACAATTAAACTTGTATCGCTGTACTTAATAGCACTAATAACAATTGCTTTTGTTGTAATTAACGCCATTAAATTAAAGTTTTAAATAATTAATAGTATCAAAGATATTTAATAATAACTACAAAAATGATACATTCGTACAAATTTGATTCAACTTCTTATGACTTTTGAAATAGAACGAAAATTCTTGGTAATTTCTGATCAGTACAAACAAGTAGCTTATAAAAAAAGTTACATCAAGCAAGGTTTCTTAAACTCTAAAAAAGAACGCGTAGTAAGAGTTCGTATAAAAGATGATACCGGTTTTTTAACCATTAAAGGTGCTTCTAATAAAAGCGGAACTACCCGATTTGAATGGGAAAAAGAAATAGATTTAAAGGAAGCTCAAGATTTATTTAATTTATGCGAGGAAGGAATTATTGAAAAATACCGCTATTTAGTAAAGGAAAACAACCATACTTATGAAGTTGATGATTTTTTAGGTGAAAATAAAGGCTTGGTTGTTGCCGAGATAGAATTAGAAAATGAAACCGAACAATTTTCTAAGCCAAATTGGTTAGGCAAAGAAGTAACCGGAACTGTTAAATATTACAATTCAAACTTAAGTAAAATTCCTTTTTCTAAATGGTAAAAACTATATGTATTTATAGATTGCCCAAAAATGACTAAAACTTCCCAAAAGTACAAAAACATGAAAAATAGCGTGGTTGTATGGCACTTTTTTAATTGAATATAAGATTGCCCCAATTGTGTAAAAAACACCGCCAGCTATTAAATAAAATAATCCGTCGTACGACAAATTATTCATTAACGGTTTTATTAAAAAAACAACTTGCCATCCCATTATTAAATATAATGCCGTTGATAGTTTATCGAACCTACCAGTAAAAAACAACTTCAATATAACACCCGTAAGTGCGAATAACCAAACAAAAATAAACATATACCAACCTGTTTGTCCTGGTAAAACTACTAAACAAAAAGGCGTATAACTTCCGGCTATTAAAACATAAATAGCAGCATGGTCAAAAATATTAAGTTTGCGACGAAGTTTAGGTTTTTTAGCAGCGTGGTAAAAAGTAGATGCTGCATATAAAATAATTAAACTCAATCCGTAAATAACAAAACTAATTGTTTGCCAAAACCCTTGGTATTCTAGTGATTTTAAAACTAAAAAAGGTAAAACGATGATAGATAGTAATAGCCCAAAACCATGTGTTAACACATTTAATTTTTCCTCAGTATTACTATAACGGTGATTTAAATTCTCGCTCATTGTTTGGTCGGTTTGTGTCTTTCATATATGATTTATCATTCGCTAATTCATTATATAACAAATCAAAAGATTGTTTTTTTAAAGCATCTTTATCTTCCATTGTTAAACCCTTTGTCTCTAAAAATTTTAATTGTTTTGCTCTAAAAACACCTGGACGTCCTTTAAAGAAATCCCAAGAAAAAAAACGCTTTGCATCAAAATATAATTGTGGTACAATTGGCATTTGATATTGTATAGCTAAACTAAAGGCCCCGTTATTAAAAGGTGCTAAAACTACGTCTTCTGTTGGTACTAATCCTTCAGGGAAGATTGCAATACTTAATCCTTTATCTAATCGCTTTTTTATACGGGCATACACTTTTTTTCTACTCTCTGGGTCTTTTCTATCTACCATAACAACAGCTTTTTTATAAAAGAACCCGAAAACTGGTAATTTTACCAATTCCTTTTTCCCTACAAACAAAATCGGATTTTTACTAGATGCAATCATAATCCATGGATCTAATAAAGAAGCGTGGTTTGCAATGAATACATAACTTTTTTCACGATCAAGCTCTTGTTCTCTATCGATTTTTAATATGAAACCCATTCCGTAAATTAAAAAATACGACCACCCCCTCATTAGTTTCCAAAAAGGGCCATAGTATTTTTCATCAGACAGCAGCACCAATATAAACGGAGACATAACTAGTATCGAAGTAATCATTAATAGGTAAAACCAAATGCGCCAAATTAAGCGAAGCGGGGAAAATAGGTATTTCATAACTGCGAATGTAGTAATTTCTTTTGTTTGAACAATTTTAAGCTTATTTTTGCTATCATCAAGCAGTCGTAAGCGCTGCTTATATAATTTTTCAAAACAGAATATGTCAAGAATTTTAACAGGAGTACAGAGTACAGGAACTCCGCATTTAGGTAACTTATTGGGAGCTATTTTACCAGCCATTGAAATGGCTAACGACTCTAAAAACGAAGCTTTTATCTTTATTGCAGATATGCATTCTTTAACACAAATTAAAGATGGTAACGAATTAAGAGAAAACACCTATAGTGTTGCTGCTACTTGGCTTGCATGTGGAATTGACATTAACAAAACTGTTTTTTATCGCCAAAGTGATATTCCTCAAGTTGCAGAATTGTCTTGGTACTTAAGTTGTTATTTTCCGTACCAACGTTTAACATTAGCGCACGGTTTTAAAGATAAAGCCGATCGTTTGGCTGATGTTAACAGTGGGTTATTTACATACCCGATGTTAATGGCTGCCGATATTTTATTATACGACGCAGAAATTGTACCGGTTGGAAAAGACCAGTTACAACACCTAGAAATGGCTCGTGATGTAGCTAGTAGATTAAATAATGTTGTGGGTGATACTTTAATTTTACCACAAGCTAAGATTAGCGAAAACACGAAATTAGTTCCTGGAACTGATGGTGAAAAAATGAGTAAATCTAGAAATAATTTCATCAATATTTTCTTGCCTGACAAAAAACTACGCAAGCAAATTATGGGAATTCAAACCGATAGTAAAGCACTTGAAGATCCTAAAAACCCGGATACAGATAATGTTTTTGCTTTGTATAAATTACTAGCTTCGGATGCTCAAATTACTGAAATGCGTGCAAATTACGAAGGTGGAAACTATGGTTACGGTCATGCTAAACAAGCTTTATACGAGTTGATTATCGATAAATTTGTTGACGTTCGTACAAAGTACAATCATTATATGGAAAACCGTACTGAAATTGACGAAGCTCTTGCTGTTGGTGCAGAGAAAGCGCGTACAGTTGCTACAGATGTTTTACAAAGAGTTCGTAAAAAAATAGGATACTAATCTCAAAATTTAAAAATCAGATGAAAAATTTACTTTTTATATTTTTATTCGGAATAATAGCTTGTTCACAACCAAAAGAAAAAACGTTTATAGCCGATGCTTCTTGCGGTCAATGTAAATTTGGCTTAGAAAGTCAAAACGGATGTGATTTAGCTATTAAAATTGATGATAAAGCGTATTTTGTAGACGGCGCTCATATTGATGATTTTGGTGATGCGCATGACAAGAAAATTGGCTTTTGCAACGTTGTTAGAAAAGTAGAGGTAACTGGTAAATTAGAAAATGATAGATTTAAAGCTACCGCTCTTAAAATAGTTGAGTAGTTTTCGTAGATAAATAATTGCAAAAAAATCCGAAGTAAATAGTACTTCGGATTTTTTTTATTTTGATATGTCAAGCCTTAAAATTTATGGTGCAGGATTCGGAATTAAACTATGAACCGATTCTATTTCTGCCAAAATTTCTTCTGATAAATCAATATTAATAGAGTTGATATTTTCTTTTAACTGACTCATTTTTGTAGCTCCAATAATATTACTAGTTACAAAGGGCAACTGATTTATGTATGCTAATGACAATTCAGCCAATGTTAGTCCGTGTTTTTCGGCTATTTTCAAATATTCTCTAACTGCTTTTAAAGAATCTTCGCTCATATAACGAGCTATAAACCTCGGAAACAAAGTTCCTCTTGCTCCTTCAGGCGTTTTACCATCTAAATATTTACCTGATAAAACTCCTTGTGCTAAAGGCGAATATGCTAACAAACCAATGTTTTCTCTCATAGAAACTTCACTCATACCTACTTCATAACCTCTGTGAATTAAAGAATATGAGTTTTGAATAGTACTCATTCTTGGCAAATTATGTTGCTCGGCAGTTTGCAAATACTTCATGGTTCCCCAAGGCGTTTCATTTGATAAACCAATATGTTTTATCTTTCCTTGTTTTACTAAAGCATTCATTGTTTCTAAAATCTCTAAATGATTTTCAGCTTCTTTGGTTGCTGTTTTATACGGATAATCACGAACACCAAAACAATTTACACCACGAGAAGGCCAATGAAACTGATATAAATCGATATAATCGGTTTGTAGACGTTTTAAACTACCTTCAACCGCATCAATAATATTTTGTTTTGTAAAGCCACCAGTTCGAATGTGTTTTGTATAGTCGCCACCACCAGCAATTTTACTCGCCAATACTACTTTATCACGATTTCCAGTTTTTTTAAACCAAGAACCAATTATTTTCTCAGTTGCACCATAAGTTTCTGGCGTTGCTGGTACTGAATATAATTCGGCTGTATCCCAAAAATTTACGCCTTGCTCCAACGCATAGTCCATTTGCTCGTGTCCATCCACTTCAGTATTCTGATTTCCCCATGTCATGGTTCCTAAACAAATTTTAGAAACTTTTATATCGGTATTTGGTAGTTTAGTGTACTTCATTTTATCAATTTAATTAACAACTATTTCTCAACTGCGCTCGAAATGACATTTTATTTTAAAACCGCTTCAATTCCTGGTAATGTTTTTCCTTCTAACATTTCTAACATTGCTCCACCACCTGTAGAAACATAACTTACTTTATCTCCAAAACCAAATTGCTTTACTGCTGCTACAGAATCTCCGCCTCCTACTAAAGAAAATGCTCCGCTTTCAGTTGCTTTAGTAATAGCATTTCCTAATTCTATGGTTCCTGTTGCAAACTTTTCCAGTTCAAAAACTCCTAAAGGTCCGTTCCATAAAATAGTTTTAGATTTTGCAATTACTGCTGCAAATTTCTCAGATGTTTTTGGCCCGCAATCAAGTCCCATCCATCCATCAGGAATTTTAGTTGTATCAACTATTTGCGTATTTGCATCATTTGAAAAAGCATCAGCAATAATAGCATCTACTGGTAAATGTATTTCAGTGTTTTTTTCTTTTGCTAATTTTAAAATTGACAATGCCAATTCTAATTTATCATCTTCTACTAACGAATTACCAATGTTTCCGCCTAAAGCTTTAATAAAAGTGAAGGTCATTCCTCCACCAACAATAATATGATCTACTTTTTCAATAATATTTTCTATCACTCCAATTTTAGACGATACTTTTGCGCCTCCTAAAATTGCAGTTACTGGTTTTTCAGAATCATTTAAAACCTTGTTGATACTTTCAATTTCGGTTGCCAATAAATTTCCGAAACATTTATTTTCAGCAAAAAATTGTGCAATAACTGCTGTAGAAGCATGCGCTCTGTGTGCAGTACCAAAAGCATCATTCACATAAACATCACCTAATTTTGACAATTTTTCAGCAAAAACTACATCTCCTGCTTTTTCTTCTGGATAAAAGCGTAGGTTTTCTAATAATAAAATCTCTCCGCTTTTTAAATTTGCAATCGCTTCGGTAACTTTATCTCCAATACAATCTTCAACAAACTTAACCTGAACCCCTATAACTTCTATAACTTTAGCTATAATATGACGCAATGAAAATTGATCTTCTTTTCCTTTCGGACGACCTAAATGCGACATTAACACACAACTACCGCCATCTTCTAATACTTTGATTATTGTTGACTTTGCTGCCTTAATTCGTGTAACATCAGTCACCTCTAAACTGTCGTTTAAAGGCACATTAAAATCTACTCGTATTAATGCTTTTTTATTTTCGAAATTAAAATCGTTAAGTGTTTTCATATTTTTTGTTAAAAAGTATCTTCTTTTATGTTGCTTACAAAAATAAATATTTAAATCTGATTCGTTTATACTATTTACATTTTCAAACTTATATCTTTGTTAAAGTTTATTATTTAAAATGAAAATAACTTCGATAAAGGTAACTTCAGAAAAACTAAACTTGCAAGAATGCTATGATTTTGTAGTAGATACTTCTTGTGGCGGAATCTCTGTTTTTGTTGGCACCGTAAGAGATGCTACTCAAAATAAAAGTGTTACTCATTTAGATTTTTCTACTTACAAACCAATGGCCATTAAAGAAATGCAAAAAATTGCTGAATTGGCTTTAGAAAAATTTCCTATAAAAAAAATAGCGATTCATCACGCTGAAGGTTTACTGCAAATAAAAGATGTTCCTGTAATTATTACAGTTTCTTCTCCGCACCGAAAAGCGGCTTTTGATGCTTGCCAATTTGCAATAGATACTTTAAAAGAAACTGTTCCTATCTGGAAAAAAGAATATTTTGAAGATGGTGAGGTTTGGGTAAATGCGCACCCATAAAAAATCATTACGATTATTTACAGTTTTATGCTTCTATAAATTTATATCTTCGAAATGTCAATATGTTTCTGGGGGGGGAACATATTGATGATTTACAAATAAAGGTGCAAAAGGATAAAAATTAAATTTTTATCCTTTCTTTTTTATAAAAACCACACTATATGCTAATAAGGTAAATCTGCTGGTTCGATAAAATCAATTTTAGAATTATATACCTCTTTTAAAAACACTTTTATTTCATCCATAAAATCATTCAGTTTTTCTTCTGTTACTTCATTATCTGGAGTACGATAATTAGATGAAAAATTCATTTTTAAGAACCCGCTTTTTAAATTTTTAAACGAAATAATACCCGCTTCTAAATTATTAGAAAAATCAAATTTATTGTTTTGAGTATACAAAAAAGCATACAGCATAACCTGAATTGCTTTATGGTGTTTTAAATCTCTAATATTTTCAAAATCTACCACTTTTAGTTTATTGGCATCTACCATTCCGGTTTTATAATCTATAATTCTAACAACACCATTTAACTCATCAATTCTATCAACTTGTCCGTGAATTTTTATAGGGAAATCGATACCTTCAACTGTAATTTCAGCGGCTAAATTTTGTTCTGTTCCAATTATTTTTAATTGATTATTTTCATCTTTTAACAACTGTTTTTCATTTGCTAAAAAATTTTCTACAAATCGATTCGCAACTTCAAAAACTAGCCTATTTTTCCCAGTAGCAATATCTCCGTTTTTAAAATGTTCTGAGAAATAAAAAGTAACCAGTTCTTTTGTTTTCTGTTGCATGTTAATAATATCATCAACAGATAAAAACTTACCTATAAACGGTTTATATAACGCCTCTAAAGTATCATGAACCACTGTTCCCATAGTATTTGCGGCAACGGTTTCTTCTACATTTTCGAACTCATTAATTTTTAAAACTTTCTGTTTGTAAAAAGCAATCGGGTTGTATAAGTAATTGGTTAATGCTGATGGTGATATTCCTTTTTTAGCCAACTCTTGTAAGCGTTCTAAAACTTTCTCATCTTTTTGAATCTCCTTTAATTTTGTAGCCGACGTTACTACTTTCGGACTAATTATCTTCTCAGTAATGTCGTCTCGCATCATTTCTAATTGCGTAACAAAACGGCTTTTTTCTCCACTTCCAAAAACATCATGCTCTGTATTATATAAGATAAAAATATTTTTTGCTCTTTGCAATAACCTAAAAAAATGATATGAAAAAAGTGCATCTTTTTCTTTATATGTGGGCAATCCGAATTCAATTTTTACATCAAAAGGAATAAAAGTATTTTGTTGGCTACTTGCGGGTAAAACACCCTCATTTACCGATGTGATAATTACGTTTTCAAAATCTAACATTCGTGTTTCTAAAACACCCATTAATTGTAAACCTTGCAACGGTTCTCCTTTAAAAGACAAACTTTCAGACTGAATTAATTGCCTAAAAAACTGGTGCAATGTTTTTAGATTTTGCACGTAGTTAAACTCAATATGTAAATTTTGTAATTGTGTAAATGCCGTGTAAAAACGGAATAAATATTCTTTTTCTAAATCGTTGGCTGTGTCTTTTAAAACATTAATTAACTTTAGTATTCTTGATAAAAATTCTGCTATTGTAGAAAACGGATTAAAAATAAGACAAACAACTTCTTTAATTTCCTCGTCTAAAGGAGCAAGAAACTCAGTAATTTTTGTTTGATTGATAAAAGTAGTATTCTCTTTAACAATCGTTGCCGAAATAATATCTGCAACATTTGTTTCAGCATCAATTTGTAATAATTTATAAATTGATGCATCTTTTACAAACCGAACAACATCTTTATGATAAAATTGTTTATCTTTTTGTTTTTGCAGTTTTTCTTGATTGTTAAATAACTGAAAAATAGCAAAAATTAAACTCGTTGTAGGAATATCTTTTAACGGATATCCCATGGTAATGTTTATTGCCTCTACGCTTTTAGGTAATGAATTTAAGGTTATTGGCAACAATGTTTCATCGGCCAATACCAAGGCTGTATTATTATGATTTGGTAATTTTGATAAAATTTCTCCCGCATGTTTTATTTGTGTAATATTTTTTGATGCTCCTATAACCTGAATATTCTTAGATTCAGAGAAATAATTTTTAATCGTTTGAATTGGGTTTTTTTCATAATATTTCCACTGCTTTTTATACTTTCTAAGAAAACTACCCGCTTGATGATTTCCTTCATAAAAAGTTTTATCAATATCCCAATAAACCTCACTATTTCCTGCAGATAAAAACTCTTGAAATAAAAATTCTTCCGCTGTATTTAGAGCATTAAATCCGATGAAACAATATTTTTTATGTTGATTTTTACTAATAAAATTTTCAACATTCTTAGTTGCTTCACGATATAAAACACCTTGATATCCAATTTTATTTGAAATCAAAAATTGATAAAAAACAGCATAAAAATCCTCTAATTTCTCCATAAAAGAGAAATGATCTTTCATTAGCTCCGTTTCTTTAAACTCTCCTTTTACCGACCATTTTTGTAAACGATGAATATCTCGTAAATACACAAAAATATCCTTCGGTTTTATTAGGTGTTGGTCAATTTCGTTAAAATCTTGTAAAACAGTAAAAGCCCATGTAGAGAAAACATCAAACGTATCTGGATTTTCTTCAATATCTTTATAAATAGTATAAAAATGAAATAGCAGTTGTACTGAATCAGCTTTATTAATTTCAGAAATTTCTTCAACAAAATCGCCAATATTTAAAATTTGAGGTAAAAAACCTGCTAAAATTTTATTTTTAAATGTTTGCTTTACAAACACTCCTGCCCTTTGTGACGGCAAGACAAATACAACATTTTCAAACGATTTGGTGGTTTGTAAAATAGTATCTAAAGTTTCTGAAATAAAAGAGTTCATAGCGGTTTTTTAATCAACCCAAAGTACAATATTTATCTTATTTTTGAGAGGATAATTAACTTCATTTCTTTGCTAATGATTACAACAAACAAACTTAAAACTGCACTTATTCAGGCTGATTTAATTTGGGAAAAACCAGCTGAAAATAGAAATCATTTTAAAGAAAAAATAAACAAGCTTCCTTTAGGTATCGACTTAATAATTTTACCCGAAATGTTTAGCACTGGTTTTACTATGAACGCACAGCATTTAGCAGAAACGATGACTGGTGATACTATTATTTGGATGCAAGATGTAGCTAACAAAAAGCAAGCAGCAATTGTTGGAAGTATTATTATTAAAGAACCGTGTTTAGATGCTGATAAAGATTACAATTATTACAATCGATTACTTTTTGTACATCCTTCAGGTAAAATTGATTTTTACGACAAGAAACATTTATTTACATTGGCGAGAGAACACAAGGTGTTTTCTGCAGGAAAAGACATTGTTTTAATCCATTATAAAGATTGGAAGATTTGTTCGCTAATTTGTTATGATTTACGCTTTCCTGTTTGGGCCAGAAACACTCATAATTACGATTTACTATTGTATGTAGCTAATTGGCCTACACCAAGAATTGAAGCCTGGAATGCACTCTTAAAAGCGCGTGCTATAGAAAACATGAGTTATACAATTGGTGTAAATAGAATTGGTACTGATGCTAACGGTTATGAATACAGCGGTGACTCTGCTGCATATGATATGTTAGGAAAGTGTTTAACTAAAAATACAACAAAAGAAGTCTCTTTAATTATTGAGTTAGACAAAGAAATACAGTGTAAAACTCGCGATAAGTTTCGGTTTTTAGAAGATAAAGACGTATTTACTTTTCAATAAAAAAAACGTCATTGCAATAATAGAAGATTACTTCTCTTTATCGTAATGACGTTCTTTAATTATCTTTCTAAGATGGAATCATCCATTTAAAATTGAATTTGGTATCAGGAACCACAATACGTTCTGTAATACGATACATTCTATCTGGTAATTTCATTAAGTAATCACGTGCTTTCTCAGCCTCTGGAGTTAAACCTGTAATCTTATCTATCTCCCAAGTTGTATTTAGTTTTTTAATAATATCAACATAGTCAAAACCTGTGTATACCCCAACTCTTTGCGCTACTGTAGAGAAATCATCAAATAAAGTTCCTTTTGCTCCAAAAGACTCTCTTAAGTGCATTGCAGGCATTACTATTTTGTATTTCATCATGTATTGAAATGCTAACATCATTTCGCTAGGATCAATTTTAAATATCTGCTTCACAAATTCTGTATATGCTTGGTGATGACGCATTTCATCTCCTGCAATAATTCGAGACATTTTTGCCAACGCTTTGTGTCCTTTTTTCTTTGCAATTTTAGCTACGTTTAAGTGAGAAACATACGTTGCTAATTCCTGAAAACTCGTGTATATAAAGTTTTTATATGGATCGCTTGCAGTACCAATATCAAAACCATCAGTAATTAAATGTTGCGTGGTAATTTCTACCTCACGCATATTTACACGTCCTGAAAGATATAAATACTTGTTTAAAGTATCTCCATGACGATTTTCTTCCGCCGTCCAAGCACGAATCCATTTTGCCCAACCGTTATCTGGGTGTTGTGTTATTCCATCTAAATCCAACAACCAAGACTCGTAAGTTGGTAGTGCTTCTTCTGTAATTGTATCTCCTACCAATACTACCCAAAAGTCATCATCTAATTCTTTAGATAATTCTCTAATTTCTTCAACTTCAGAAATAAAAGTATCTTTTTGTGAGTTTGGTAAAAAATCTGTTGGTTGCCAAATTTTTTCCGCGGGTATTAAAAATTTTTCTACGAAACTATCGATATTCTTCTCGAGCGTTTTCATTACTTCCTTTCGGATATTTTGTACTGACATAATTTTTTATAATTTATAAGTGATTATAAAATTGATTCTTTAATCGTATTTTCTACTGTTGCCACCAATTCATTAAACGGTAAACTGTTTACCTTTATTGGCGCGTGTGTCTTAATTTTTATTGGACTTCCCAAACCTAAAGGAAATTTACCATACTTGAATACTTTCCATGAATTATTTATGGTTAGTGGCACAATATAAGCTTCAGGGTTGTACTTTGTAATCATTTTTAAGCCATTTATTGAGAATGACTTTGGTTTACCTGTTCTACTTCTTGTTCCTTCAGGAAAAATAACCGCAGACCATTTGTTTTTATTTATATTTTTTGAAAAACTTGCCAACTCAGTTAATGCTTGTCTTGCATCTTTACGATCGATTAAAGCAGCGCCACCGTGTCTTAAATTAAAAGAGATACTTGGTATTCCTTTTGCTAGTTCTTTTTTAGATACAAATTTCGGAAAGTGTTTTCTAAAATGCCAAATAATTGGTGGAATATCAAAAGTACTTTGATGGTTTGAAACGAATATTAAAGTGGTGTTTTCTGGTAAATCTTGTTCATTTTCTACCTGAACACGAACTCCTAAAATCAAAAGTGATTTTATTAATACCCAATTCATAATATTTACTACATTCTGATGACCATTTTGACCGAACAATTTTAACCCTAACCATTGCAATGGTTGAAATATGATTAATAGTAAAAAAAACACCAATGCGAATATTGATGAAACGATATAACTTATGAATTTCATTTTAAAATATTTAATAGCTTACAAAAATAAAAAATCCCGCGAGAGCGGGACTATATTTTATAATTAAAACCAATTACTCCAAGGAATTCTTGATAATATTAGTAGCAATGCTATTCCGTAAAAAATTGCAAAGGTTTTAAATTTAGCCTCACTTTTCACTTGTTTCTTATGTTTAGACCATCCGATGGTTATTAAAACAATCGCTAAGATCATCATTAATGGATGCTCTAAAGCTAAAAGTCTTACAGGAGCATCTTTCATATCTCCCAGTCCTTTTTGAAAACCTCCTATGAAATACACCAAAAACCCTAACAACAACTGAATATGTGTTGTTATTAAACTAAACAACCCCAAACGGAATTCTTTATGGGTAAATTCTTTTTTTGTACTAAACCTATAATTGCGTTTATTACTGTAAAAATTAATACAGCCAATACAATATATGCCCAATAAGAGTGTAATGTTTTCATCATAATATCATTGTTTTTAATAATGGTAAATGTACTAATTTTTACGCATAAAAAAGCCACCTCAATTGAGGTGGCTTTAAAAATATTATTTGTGTTTTTAGCAAATACTATTGCTTAACCCACTCACCTGACTTTTTAATAAGTCCAAAACTTTCTGTAGCACTAGAACCGTTAAATACGCTAATTGAAACTAAATACTTTTGATCTTCATCTGCAGATGGATCTAAATTATTTAAAACAATTGCCAAAGCTCTGTAAACCATAAGGTCATTCCAACTACTAGCTCCTGATGGCTCATCACCTTCTGCACTACCAGTTCTATTGATATTACCAAATCGAGCTAAGTTAGATATAGCTGATTCATAACCTGTCACATCTTTTAATTCGCTATTTGCTATTAAATCGTAATCTTCTGTAGTTAATGTATAAGCTATTGTATTGTCTGGTACCCAAGTAACACCATCATGACCAAACTGTATAGATTCCTCTACTGTGTTATCATATGGTAACCAATCTGCACCATCATACACAAAATAAGTAACATAGCTATAAGTAGTTCTATCGTCAGTTCTTCCATCACCATCTACATCATCTTCATCTGTAACAAATAATTTATACATAAATGGCTCAATATCACCTTTAACTTTTGGACTAAATTTAAAGTTTTCTTTTAAGAATATTGGTAATACTGACAATGCTTCTTCCTCATCTGAAAAATTAGGAAATCTTTCTCCGGCTGCTGCATATTGATCATCAGTTAAACCTGTTACCTTAACCCATTCACCCTCTGTAAAGAAGAATCCATCATTAAGTTCGTTTACACTTCCATTAAAAAAGTCGTAAGTTAAAGAAACTAACACTCTATCATCAGGCGTAGGATATTTAGCCTCTAAGAAATCAAATATTTCACTATCATTAGAGAAATTAGGAAACCTTAAACCTTGTGCATCATAATCAGCTCTTGTTACCTCATAAACTATTAAACTTCTTTCAGTACGCTTTGGAGCATATAGCTTATAGGTAATTAATGCAGTAGAACCATTACCTAATATTGAATATTTATTTGTTAAAAAAGCTGGTACTTCAGCCTTTACATCATCTACAGAGTTGAAGTTAGGAAAGCGGAAACCTAATCCACCATCTTCAACATCTTCTGTATAATCATCCTCTGTTAGTGTATAAACTATGTTATCAACAATTGAAGTTTCTTGAGCATCAATTTGTTCATTAATATCTTCTAATGGGTTACAAGAAGATAAAACAAGTGTAAATATTGCGAAAAAATATATAATTTTTTTCATCTCTAAATTGTTTTATAATTAAAATTTAACTTTTAAACCTAAACTAAATGTTCTACCTGCACCATAGTACACTAAAGAATCATCTACAGTGTGAGAACTACCGTCTCTTGCATCAGAAATATATTCTGTATTGAAGATGTTGTTTAATTTTCCTGATAAGGTAGAATCAAAATCTCCTATAGTAAAACCGTGAGAGAATCCTAAGTCAAATAAATGAAAGTTAGGTAACTGCCAAGTATCTTCTCTATCACTAGGGTTTGTTCTTCTAACTACATCCATAGTAGCATAGTTATCACCTGCATAGTTATAATCTACAAAGAAAGAAGTTCTTTGTGCTGCTTTATAGTTTAAACCTAAAGCCCAAGTTGTTTGTGCAGCATCTGACACTTTTAAACCGTCTGCATAAATATTAGTTTGGCTCACGAAATTTCCCGCTCCATCAAAAAGATCACCTGATGCATCACTTGTCCAGTTCCAGTCTCCTAAAGAAACCATACCTGTAAGTTTTAAATTATCAGTCATTTTATAAATAAAATCTAATTCAACACCTTGGTGTAATGCATCTAATCCTGTTACGTTAGCTACAGGAATCTGTCCTGAAATAGGATCTGGTTGTCCAGAAACAACTCTTGATCTATCTAACCAAGAAGTTCTATACACATTTAAATTTGCTGATAACTTTTCACTTCTAAACCCGTATCCAACTTCTGCTGAAAATACTTTTTCGTTTACAGCATCTTCATTTATACTACCTGACTCTCTTCTTGAAAAAACACTTGCTGCTAAAAAAGGTGCTCTAGAGAAATATCCTACATTAGCAAAAACATTATGATTTGCATCGATGTTATAATTTGCCCCTCCTTTAATACTATATCCTAAAAAGCTAACATCATCAGAATCTCTACCATTTGGATTTAAAGCATCATTTAAGTTGTTAGTTTTGTTATATTCTGTGTTAGACATAGATGACGCTAAGAATAACGACAAGTCATTTTTAGAATACTCTAACTGTGCAAAATAACCATATCTTAAAACTCTACCTACGTAATCGTATCTTAAACGATCACCTACTTCTAAGGCTTCACCAAAATTATTAGTGTTGTTGTATTCGTTAATATAAAAATCTCCTCCTAATAAATCAGCAACTTCATAATAATGAATACCTTCATAATATCTACCATCTAAACCTCCTGAAAAAGTTAACTCGTCTGTTAAATCAGTTTTAAAAGTAGACAATACTCCGTACCAGTTATGGTTATTTACTGAGTTTAAGAAAACATCTGAAGAACCTTGTGTACCTCTTGTTTTATTTTCATCAACAATTTTATCATAATCAATTGGGCTATCAAAACCTCCTAGCCTGTATTCATCTTGACCAACACCAAAAGCAAACTTAGATGAACCTGGATTTGATCTTCTACCACCACCTTTACCAAATGATGTATATAATACTGTAGTTAAAAATGTTTTATCAGAAATAACCCAATCATAATTTAAAGAAATCTGTGGTTTATGATAATAATTAAAAGAACTATTTTCAATTTGTCCATTTCTGTAACCCCAATCTGGATTAAATCTTTTCCCACCTCTTTCAGTAGCTCTGTTTACAGCCACAGTAGTTCTATTAAATCTTTGTCCGTGCTCTTGTTGCGCTCCAAAAACTGTAAAAGAAAGCTTGTGATTATCATTAAATTTTTTAGCTACGTTTAAGAAATAATTAAACCCATCAAACCATAAACCATCTACATAACCATCACCTTTAATAGTAGCTGCAGATGCTGTAATAGCCAATCCGTTCTCCATTAAACCTGTTGATAATGTCATTCCGTATTTTTGATAACCGTCATTAGCTGTTGAAGCTCTTACCATACCTCCTTTTTCAGCGTCAGTAGATTTTGAAAGAATGTTAATTGTACCCCCAACAGAAGGAACAGCTACTTTAGAAGCACCTAAACCTCTTTGAACTTGCATTGCAGATGTAACATCTGATAAACCAGCCCAGTTAGACCAATATACGTTTCCGTTCTCCATATCATTAACAGGAACCCCATTAATCATTACGGCAACGTTCTGAGATCTAAACCCACGTAAGTTAATTCTTGAATCTCCGTATCCCCCACCTTGTTTAGTTGCGTATACACCTGGAGTTGATTTTAAAATCTCAGGAAATTCCTGAGTTCCTAATTTCGCTTCAATTTCTGATGCTTTAATTGTAGATACTGCTACTGGAGTTTTTCTATCAACAGCAAAAGATGTTGCTGTTACTACTATTTCACTTAAAACATTTGAAGGTTCTAACTCAATAGAGCCTAAATTTATTTTTGAAGCTGAATAAGCTACTTCTTTATTGTTGTACCCTATAAAAGATAATACAACAGTACCTGAAGTAGATTTAGCGTTTAACATAAACTTACCGTCAAAATCTGTTGCCGTTCCGTTTGATGTTCCTTTAACTACAACTCCAGCTCCTGGTAATGGCTCTCCCATTTCGTCAACAACTGTACCTGTTAGTTTAGTTTGCCCTAAAACAGTAGCTGTTACAATGAACAGTGCTACTAGTAAAACATTTTTAAAATTTTTCATTTTTAATCTAATTGTTATTAAATGCGGCGCAAAGGTCTTGCTTTTATAAGTTGCTAATATTAATTTAATGTTAAGCTTTTTAACATTACCTTAACAAGGTAAGTTCAATAAAACCACATTAAAAAAAAGATTTCTTAATTATTTAACATTTTTTTAGCCAGTTCCTTACCTAACTCCACTCCAAACTGATCAAAAGAATAAATATTCCATATAACACCTTGTGTAAATATTTTATGCTCATAAGTAGCGATTAACATTCCTAAAGATTTTGGTGTAAGTTTTTTTAAGAGCAGCGAATTAGTTGGTCGATTTCCTTTAAATGTCTTATAAGGCAGTAGTAAATTTATTTGATCTAATTTATTTTCAATTTTTAACTCTAAATGTATTTCTTCTTTTGTTTTACCATAAGCTAAGGCATCCATTTGAGCATAATAATTAGCCATTAATTTTTTATGTGAATCTACCAAACCATATAATGACTCTTCAAAACCAACAAAATCCGCCGGAATTAGTTTTGTTCCTTGATGTACTAATTGCATAAAAGCATGTTGCATATCTGTACCCGCTGCTCCCCAAATAATATTTCCTGTTTGATAGTTTACTGGTTTACCATTTCTATCAACACTTTTCCCATTACTTTCCATAACAGATTGCTGCAAGTAAGAAGGAAACTTTGACAAGTGATAGCTATATGGTAAAACTGCTTCTGTCTCGCATTTAAAGAAATTATTCATCCAAACACTTAACAAAGCTAATATTACAGGAATGTTTTCTTTAAAGTCAGCATCTTTATAATGTTCATCAGCTTCTTCTGCTCCGTTTAATAATTCTTTGAAATTATCATAACCTATAGACAAACTAATAGACAGCCCTACGGCTGACCATAATGAAAATCGTCCTCCAACCCAATTCCACATTGGAAAAATATTCTTTTTGTCTATCCCGAAATTAACTGCTTCTTCAATATTAGAAGACACAGCAACAAAATGTTTAGCTACATCAAAAACAATGGCCGATTTTAAAAACCAATTTCTAATGATATTTGCATTCGTTATAGTTTCATCTGTAGTAAATGATTTTGATACAATTACAAATAACGTGGTTTCAGGATTAAGCTTACTTAAAATTTCAAATACATGATCTCCATCTATATTAGAAACAAAATGTGTGGTTAATTTGTTTTTATAAAACTGCAATGCCTCCACAACCATACGCGGACCTAAGTCAGAACCTCCTACTCCAATATTTACAACATCCGTAATTGGTTTACCTGTAAAACCTTTCCATTTTCCTGAAATAACTTTATTACTAAAGCTTTTCATCTTTCTAAGGGCCGTTTGTATTTTGGGCCTTATATCTTTTCCGTCAACTAAAAGAGGACTATTTGAGTTACTCCTTAAAGCTGTATGCAAAACAGCTCTATTTTCTGTAACATTAATTTTATCGCCCGTAAAATATTTATCAATAGCGTCTTTTAACTTAGTTTCTTCTGCTAATGAAACTAATAAATCAATTGTTTCTTGAGTTATGTGGTTTTTAGAATAATCAACTTTAAAATCACCTAAAGAAATAGAAAATTGTTCTTTTCTGTTTTTATCTTTGCGAAACAATTCTTTCAACTCATATTTTTGTGCTTCACTAAAGTGGTCGACTAATTTTTTCCACGCTTCGGTTTGAATTGGATTTATATTTTCTAAAGGCATAGTTTAATGTGTCAGTAATAGTTCTTTCTCAATTAAAGGCTTAGAAATTGTATCCTTTTTAGTCAATTCAATTTTATCTAACTGCTCTTTAAGCGGCTTTATAAATTCAAAATACGCTGGTTTCATGTTCGGATCTAAAGGCTCTGCTGAAGGCAATTTTTCTCTAAACGGATCTACTTCTCTTCCGTATTTCCAAAAACGATAACAAACATGTGGCCCACTTGTATTTCCCGTCATACCTACATACCCTATAATATCTCCTTGCTTAACATAATCTCCTACTTTAACATTTCTGCGTTTCATATGTAAATACTGAGTACTATAAGTGCTGTTGTGCTTTACTTTTACATAATTTCCGTTACCACCACGTCTTGCTGATTTCACTACGGTTCCGCTAGCTGTTGTCATAATTGGAGTTCCGTATCTTGCTGCAAAATCGGTTCCTCTATGTGCACGCACCCTACCATAAAGTGCTATTTTTCTCCTTAAATTATAACGTGATGAAATACGATATTGAAACTTAATTGGTGATTTTAAAAATGCTCTTCGCAACATATTTCCTTTTTCATCATAAAATTCAGGAATCTTATTTATTGTGTCTCCAACAAACTTATAGGCATGTAAATCATCTCCTTTATGATTAAAAACCGCTGCTTTTACTTCACCATATCCTACAAAAACAGAATCGTTGATGAATTTTTCTTCATAAATTAACTTAAAACGATCTCCTTTTTGCAAACCATAAAAATCTAAAGTCCACGCATAAATATCAGCAACAGTATTTGTTAAGGTTGGTTTTAAACCTAAACTATCCATAGTAACTGATAAGCTAGAAAAAATTTCTCCTGCAATTTCTTTTTCTAGAATTTTAATTTTTTTCTTAACTCTATATGCCGATATAACAGAATCTTTAAAATTGATTACTGTAGCGTCAACTTTGTTGTGTTTATATATAAAAACTTGTGCTTTTTCAAGAGAATCTTTAGAGGTAAGTATCGTATATGCTTTACCTGAACGAACTCGTCTAACATCAAAAGTATCTTTAATTACTGTTGCTATTTCGTTTATTTTAGGATACATAACATGATGCCTGTCTAAAATAACCCCAAAACTTTCTCCACTTTTTATGGTATCGTTTATCAAATTGTAGTTATCTAAATTAAAACCAAAGGCAAAAACAGGTTTTGGCTTTTCTATTTTAATCGGAATTTTTATAGGATCTTTCTTTTCTTCTTTACAAGATAAAAAAAAACAAAAAAGAAGAAGTGGGAAAATAAATTTTTTCAAAAAAAGTGGTTTAAATTTGTGTTTATCTGCAAAAATACAAATAAAAAATATTGTTTATGACACTTTAACGATAAGTAAACTATCTATATTATTTTTTAATCAAAAACTATTTCAAAAGGATTTGCTAATCCTTTATACGCATCTAACTCCGCTCGAAGAGAACCTACAGATAATGAAGCATTTATTTTTATTGGTATTTTATTATCATCTGCAGTAATCCATACTGTTACACTTTCCTCTGCTTTAAATACTCTACCTGACTGAACGATTGGTCTAAACTTTTGCGTTTTAACTTTACCGAACTTTGTTTTTAGAGTTTCATTACCTAAAAAGCGTAATTTAAAAGGATAACTTTTATTATCAAAAAACATATCTATACTTATTTCCTCTCCCTTTTTCATTCCTTTAGTATCATAACTTCTTAAAAAGTAGAAAGTCGAAATCATATCCTGAGGTTCGTTTACTGAAATAAGTGTATCTGTTTTTTTTCTAAAATCTTCTACATATGCAGTATTATCTTCTTGATTAAATGTTATTTGTTTATTTTTCTTGTAACCGCCTTCGTTAATTTTTCTTTTAAACAAATATGGTTTACCGGTTTGAATATCAAAGTATGATTGGTAATTATCATTTACCTTAAAAAACCACTTAATCATTCCTGTGGTTTTTCCTTTTCCTGTTGCATGTAATATTTTTTTACCATTTAAAACTTCTTCTGTTACTGATAATGTAGCTTCACCGGCTTTTAAAAAACCGCTGTAACTCATTTTAAACTTAAGCCATTCGCCATCTTTAAAAGCTACTGGTTTTTGTTGACCAAAAGTAATTATGGTAAAAAATAGTACGGAAATAAAAAATAGTTGTTTCTTCATAGTATTCAAACTTATGAAAAAAGTAAGACAATTACTGTTCCAAACTAAAAAAAGCTGCTTGATTTTAAAATCAAGCAGCTTTTTTACTATTGTTAATCAGGATTAAAATGTTCCCCAATTTTTTAGTTCTTCTTCACTCCACAAATACGGAAAAAATATTCTGCGTTGGTATTTTGGGTGCATATATTTACGCCAATTACTTCCACCTGTAGCTTCTAAATCTTTATCTCCGCCACCTAAATATTTCCCCGCAGCGTTATAATGTGCCATTACCCATTTTACATTTACCGTGTAATCGTAATGACGCATCGCTTTAACTAATTCTTCGTTTTTTTGAACATCTTCTGGAAGCTGTTTAAATTTTGTAGATAAGTTACAGTCATTATAATCTTCCATAAAATCGATAAAATCCCCCATATACTTTTTCTCGAAAAGTTTAATTAAGATTGATTTATTACCTGTTTGATGATTTTTACCAGCTGCTTGCCAATACAAATGGTCGAAAGCATTTTTAAAAGACGAGTTCCTATCAATCGTATCTCTATAACGAGCATCAATTAAATTAATTAGTTCTGTTGATGCAAATTCAATTTTTCGATATTGCGCACTTTGAAATCCGCTTGCAGGTGCCAACGTATTTCTAAACTTTAAATACTGCTCTACATCCATTCCGTCTTGCATAACGGTAAACGAATTACACAACATATCAAAATACCTACTGATACGCATTAAGTGTTTTGAGAATTTATCTGCAGTAATTGCTTCTTCAGAAAGTGAAATTTGATCAATTTCCCATAACACCATTTTAAACAACAGCTCATTTACTTGATGATACATAATAAAAACCATTTCATCAGGCTCTGTTGTTCTTGGTATTTGCAACCCTAATAGTGCATCGGTTTGAATATAATCCCAATAAGTTATTGGTGTGCTATGCAACAAACCTTCTAACATTGTTTCTAACGGAACACCTAACTTTTCGTACTTATTTTCTATTGCTTTTAGCAATTCGTCTTTATTCATTTTTCTTTTTTAGAAGAGAGAAAAAAGAGTCAAGAAAAAAGACAAACCTCTCTTAACTCTTGACTCTAACCTCTTGTTTCTATATTTCTACAACGTTCCTCTTTTTTCTTGTTCTCTCTCAATAGATTCGAACAATGCTTTAAAGTTACCTGCTCCAAATCCACGAGCTCCCATTCTTTGAATGATTTCAAAAAATAACGTTGGTCTGTCTTCAATTGGTTTTGTAAAAATTTGTAATAAATACCCTTCTTCATCAGCATCAATCATGATACCCAAACCTTTTAATTTTTCGATATCTTCTCTTAATTCATGGCTAAATTCTTCTAATCTTCCAGGAACTGACCTGTAATATTCTTCTGGTGGCGTTGATAAAAACTCTACTCCGTTTGCTTTTAATTGAGATACTGTTTTAATAATATCATCTGTTGCAACTGCAATATGCTGCACACCTGCACCTTCATAAAAATCTAAATATTCTTCTATCTGAGAACGCTTAGCTGCCTTTGCTGGTTCATTTATTGGAAATTTAATACGGCCATTTCCGTTAGACATTACTTTACTCATTAATGCCGAATATTCTGTGTGAATTTGCTTATCATCAAAAGATAAAAAGTTTTCAAACCCCATAACATCTTCATACCATTTTACCCAAACATCCATTTGGTTCCAACCAACATTACCAACCATATGATCGATAAATTTTAAACCTGCACTTGGCGGATTGTAGTCTGATTCCCATTTTTGAAAACCTGGTAAGAATGCACCGTTGTAGTTTTTACGCTCTACAAACATGTGCACCGTTTCACCGTACGTATAAATTCCTGCCCTTACAACTTCACCATGTTCATCTGTTTCTACAGTAGGTTCCATATAGGATTTTGCGCCTCTTGATGTTGTTTCCTCGTATGCTTTTCTTGCATCTTCTACCCAAAGAGCTACAATTTTTACACCATCACCATGTTTTACAATATGGTCGTTTATTGGCGATTTACTATTTAACGGAGTTGTTAGCATCAACTTAATTTTGTCTTGTGTTAACACATAACTCACAGAATCTGTTGACCCTGTTTCTAATCCGCGATATGCGTGTGATTGGAATCCGAATGCTGTTTTATAAAAATGTGCTGCTTGTTTCGCATTACCCACGTAAAACTCAACGTAATCGGTGCCTAGTAATGGAAGGAAATCTTGTGCTCCTTCAAATATTTTTTCTAAACCGTATTCTACTGATTTTATATCTTTTTTGCTCATGTTTGTGTTTTATAGAAAAGAGAGAAGAGATGCAAGAAAAAAGACTTTTACAGCTTATTTTGAAAGCCCATTGTCATCTTTTGAAATTCTTGAATTTTTACTTCAATCTTTGTTAATTGTTCTTTATTTATATAATTTCTATTGCACGCTATTATTAATTGTGTTTCAAATTCGAAAGAAGAACCAGGAGAAATATCAATAAAATGTGAAAAAGATTTATCTGTTCTTGATGAACCTTCTGGAATATTACTTGGAATAGAAATAGAACATCTATTAATTTATGATACTAATCCAAATTTTTCTTCCTCTGGAAAAGAATTAGTGATTTTAAAAACATCATCTACAATATCAATTCCGATTTTCCAAATCTTTAAATTCTTGTAGTTATGTCTTTTTCTATCGCTCAATTTCTCTATTCTTTTTTCTAATTTATTTTATCTTTTTTATTCCAACCAAGATTTATAATAGTCTTCATCGGCAATTTTCATTGCTTCTTCGGTTACTTGTAACGGCTTAAATGTATCTACCATTACAGCTAATTCTTCGGTTTTTGTATGCCCGATACTACGCTCGGTTGCTCCTGGGTGCGGACCATGAGGTATACCTGCCGGGTGCAGTGAAATATGACCTTGATCGATATCATTTCTGCTCATAAAATCACCATCTACATAATACAAAACTTCATCTGAATCGATATTACTGTGGTTGTATGGAGCAGGAATTGAATCTGGATGGTAATCGTACAAGCGAGGTACAAAACTACAAATTACAAATGCGTTTGTTTCGAATGTTTGGTGCACTGGTGGCGGTTGATGAATACGACCTGTTATTGGCTCGAAATCGTGAATTGAAAAAGCATACGGAAAATTATAGCCGTCGTAACCAACCACATCAAAAGGATGTGAAGCATAGACCATTTCTATAATTTCTCCTTGCTTTTTTACTTTGATTAAGAAATCGCCTAACTCGTTATAAGTTTCTAATTCTTCTGGTCTTCTTAAATCGCGTTCACAAAATGGTGAATGTTCTAAAAGTTGCCCAAAGTAGTTTCTGTAACGTTTTGGAGTGTAAACCGGACTGTAAGATTCTACTATGAAAAGTCGGTTATTTTCATCATCAAAATCTAATTTATAGATAATCCCACGTGGAATTACTAAATAATCTCCGTATTTAAAATCGATATTTCCAAGGTGTGTTCTTAGTTTACCGGTTCCTTTATGGATGAAAATTACCTCATCAGCATCGGTGTTTTTATAAAAATAATCGGTTGTAGATTTTTTTGGCGCCGATAAAATTATATTACAATCTGAATTCGTTAAAACAACCTTTCTGCTTTCTAAATAATCGTTTTCTGGCTTTACTTGAAATCCACGAAAACGATACGATTGAATATTATTTGCTTTCGCTATTTTGGGTGCAACAGAGTATTGCTTGCGAATTTCTTTGACCATTGTAGGTCTGTGTTCGTGATATGAATTGGTAGACATTCCGTCGAAACCAATCGTACCAAACAATTGTTCGTAATACAAACTTCCGTCTGCTTTACGAAACTGTGTGTGTCTTTTTGGTGGAATATTTCCTAACTTATGATAAAAAGGCATATTGCTTAATAGTTTAATAAATTAATATAACAATGTAACAATTAAGTATTGCTACATTTTAACATTGATAGATTATTCCATTAATTATTCGGGATTGCGTTTTATCAAAAATTTTAAATGTGATAGTAAGTCTAAATACATTTTTTAGCCTTTTTAAGTTGCTTACTCCACAAATATACAGAAAGTTTCAGTTATTATTTAACTTTCAGGTGCTAGTTCAACCTCTAAACCATCAAGTGCTGGAGTTATTGCTAGTTGACAGCCTAAACGGCTATTATCTTCTACATAAAAAGCTTCTGCTAACATTGCATCTTCATCATCGCCCATTTCTGGCAATTCATGTGCTGATTTTATATAACATTGACAAGAAGCACACATTGCCATTCCACCACAAATTCCAATTGTTCCTTCTGGCGCTAATTCGTACGAACGTACAACCTCCATTAAATTCATTGCCATATCTGTTGGCGCTTGAATTTCGTGTAAAACACCTTCTCTATCAGTTATTTTTAGGGTGATATCTTGTTCCATATTACAAATTCATTTTTTTACGTAATGTTTTTGCTCGTTTATCCTCTCCATCATGCGTCCAACCTGGTGAGTTGAAAATATAATTTAACTTGTCAGAAAATTTACGAGCTCTTTTTACATCTTTTAAAATTGCCGAATATTCGTGTGTTGCAACTTTTATTGGATTATACGTTTCAATATTTACTGTTAAACCGTAAACGGGATGTTCTATATCTTTTAATTCTTCAGAAAAAGTACCAAAAATACGATCCCAAATAATTAAAACTCCAGCATGATTACAATCTAAATAACGAATGTTAGATGCATGATGTACTCTATGATGCGAAGGTGTGTTAAAAATAAATTCAATCGGTTTTGGTAGTTTATCTACCAATTCGGTATGAACAAAAAATTGATAAATTAAACTTACAGACATCATTACAAAAATCATTAATGGATCGATACCTAATAAAGGAATCCATATCCAAAAGAAAAATTTATGAATACGCTCACCAACTCCTTGACGCAGAGCTGTACCTAAATTCATGTGTATTGATGAATGATGCGGCACGTGACCTGCCCAAAACAAACGGACTTCATGGTTTAAGCGATGAAACCAGTAATAGGCAAAATCATCTGCAAAAAACAGCAATATCCACACCCACCATTGTCGTTGTACAATGTCTTTTAACGGACTTAACTCATGTAAATAGAAGAAAACAACAAAAGCTATTATCTTAGGAAAAAACTCTACAATTGCAGAGAAAACCATCATTAAGATTGATATCCCTGTGTCTTTTGCATTGTATTTTTCTTTTGATATTTTATACTCTACCAACATCGAAATTAAAAATATTGGCAATGCAAAATACAAGAGTTTATCTTGTGATAATTGTTCTATGTAATCTATTAACGTCAAATTTTATCTATTTATAAGCCGGCTAAAGTTAGTTAAAATACTACTCTATTTTTTTAACTACTGCTTTCGGAGCTTCTTTACGTGTACCATCAAAACCATCTATCCCACCAACTGTAGTATATTTCATTACGTATTTTTTATCCGGAAAAATACGCTGAAAAGCACTTTGACACATTAACGTTGCTTCGTGAAAACCACAAAGAATCAACTTTAATTTACCTGGATATGTGTTTACATCGCCAATCGCATAAATACCAGGAATATTCGTTTGATAATCTAATGCATTATTTACTTTAATGGCATTTTTTTCAATTTCTAACCCCCAATTTGCAATAGGTCCTAGTTTTGGTGATAATCCAAAAAGCGGAATAAAATGATCACATTTTAACGTGTATTGCTCTTTATCTTTTTGTTCGATTAAAACACCTTCAACACTATTTTCACCAACGATTCCTTTAACCTCAGCTGGTGTAACTAAATTAATTTTACCAGCATCTTTTAATTCCTGTACTTTATCAACAGAATCTAACGCTCCGCGGAATTCATTTCTACGGTGCACTAAAGTTACCGATTTAGCTATATCTGTTAAGAAAATAGACCAATCTAAAGCAGAATCTCCACCTCCTGCAATAACCACATCTTTATCTCGGTAAAGCTCTGGCTCTTTAATCATGTACTCAACTCCCTTATCTTCATAATCTGCAATACCAGGAATTGGAGGCTTACGTGGCTCAAAACTTCCTAAACCACCTGCAATTGCTACTACAGGTGCTTGGTGTTTTGTACCTTTATTAGTGGTTACTATAAAATTACCATCTTCTTGTTTTTCTATTGTCTCAGCGCGTTCTCCTAAGGTAAATCCTGGTTCAAATTGTTTAATTTGTTCCATTAATTTATCGGTTAAATCGCCTGCCAAAATCTCTGGATACGCTGGTATATCGTAAATAGGTTTTTTAGGGTAAATTTCTGAACATTGCCCTCCTTGTTGTGGCAATGCATCAATTAAGTGACAACGTAATTTTAATAATCCTGCTTCAAATACGGTGAACAATCCTGTTGGACCTGCTCCTATAATTAGTATATCTGTTTGTATCATTTTAATGACAAGAATTTTCTTTTTTATACTGATATTCCTGTCTTTTTTTGAAGACAGGAATATATGCGTTAGTGATTGAGCGGCTTGTTTGAGCTCTTTTTAAAAATATTTTTCTATTTTTAAAAAAGCGAGTAGCGAAAGCGCGCTCGAACGCCCAAAAATAATAAGTTTGTAGTTATTAAAACCTGATAAAAATCAAGTTTTAAGCTACATTAATTACTTCTTCTATTGATGGAACATATTTTTTTATAGTTGCCTCAACGCCGTTTTTTAACGTCATTTGATTTACTGTACAGCCACTACAAGCTCCTTCTAACTGAACTTTTACTTTATTATTTTCGATAGATAATAACTTAATGTTTCCACCGTCACTTATTAAAAAAGGACGAATTTCTTCTAAAGCTTTTTCTACGTTATCTTTTATTTCTGTTGCTGTCATAATCTTTTAACTATTTAGTACTACAACCGCTCATTGTAGTAATACGAACTACTTCGGTAGCTGGCAAATTAGCATTTCTTTTTAATAATTGAGAAACCATTTCTTTGGTTACATCTGTAAATGCTTTTTGTAAAGGGCTGTTTTCTTGTAATGCCACTGGATGACCTACATCACCTGCTTCACGAATACTTTGCACTAATGGTATTTCACCTAAGAAGCTAGTTTCGATATCTTCCGCTAAATTCTTAGCACCACCTTTACCAAAAATGTAATATTTATTTTCTGGTAATTCTTCTGGTGTAAAATACGCCATGTTTTCTACGATACCTAATACTGGTACATTAATACTTTCTTGCTTAAACATTGCAACGCCTTTTTTAGCATCAGCTAAAGCAATGTTTTGCGGTGTACTTACCACTACAGCTCCGTTAATTGGTACTGCTTGTACGATTGATAAATGCACATCTCCTGTTCCTGGAGGTAAGTCGATCAATAAGAAATCTAATTCTCCCCAATCTGCATCAAAAATTAATTGATTTAACGCTTTTGAAGCCATTGGCCCACGCCAAATTACTGCTTGGTTAGGGTCTGTAAAGAAACCTAGAGATAATAATTTTACGCCGTAATTTTCAACAGGTTTCATTTTAGAACGTCCGTCAACTTTTACTGCTAATGGTTTTTCTTTCTCTACATCAAACATTAAATGTTGAGATGGCCCGTAAACATCAGCATCTAAAACACCAACTTTAAAGCCCATTTTAGCTAAAGACACTGCCATGTTAGAGGTAATTGTAGATTTACCTACACCTCCTTTACCAGACGCTATTGCAATAATATTTTGAATATTAGGAATTGATTTTCCTTTTATTTCATTCGGATTTTCTTTCTCCTTTACCTCAACTTTTACATTCACCTTTACATCGATTGCTTTATCAACGTGCTCGTGAATTGCTTTCGTAATTTCTACTTCTGCCTTCTTTTTAGCCTGTAAAGATGGGTTTGAAATTGTTACATCAACAATAACTTCGTTACCAAAAGTAACGATGTTTTTTATGTTTTCGTTTTCAACTAAACTCTTACCTTCTCCTGGTGCGGTTATAGTTTCTAACGCTTTGTATATATCTTGTTTTTTAAAACTCATTAGAGTGTTTAATTAAATTAATTAATACCTAACTGCAAAGATACGTTTTAGACGTCAGAAAATAAAGGGAGTTAGATTGTGATTATTTATGAAGTGATAATTCTATTTTATGGCATATTTTTAATCCAAAAAAACGAAGATAAACGCCTTTATTTAGAAGCTAAAGGTCTTCTTCAGGTAGCAGTTCGTTTATCGGATTCCAAAAAACAGTTTTAAAATCTTGTATCTGATTTTCAAACACAACAATACCTTCATTTTCTAAAAGCTGTTGCATTAAGTTTGTACCATCGAAATGTTGCTTCCCTGTAAGTAGGCCTATTCGGTTTACTACTCTATGAGCTGGTATGTTTTTAGAATGAGAATTATTCATTGCCCAACCAACCATTCTTGCAGATCTTGCAGCACCTAAATAGGTTGCGATTGCACCGTAACTAGTTACTCTTCCGTGTGGAATTAACTTTGCTACCTTGTAAACTCTTTCGAAAAAATTTTGATTTTTACTCACCGAGTAAAATTAGTAATTTAATTTAAATCGGATATAAGTAATTGGCTTCCCTACTTCTAAATATTGTTTTTCGTAGAAAGTTTGGGTAGAAGTTACCTCTTCTGGTGCGCCTTCGTTTTTATACACATTATGATTTGCGTGTATAATCTCATGACCTTCACCATGCAACAAACCTAAAGTATAACCGTGCATAAATTCGCTATCGGTTTTTAGGTTCATGATTCCGTCTTCTTTTAAAATATGGTGATATCTTTTTAAGAATGCTGTATTAGTCATTCTATGCTTTGTACGTTGATATTTTATTTGTGGATCTGGGAATGTTATCCAAATTTCATCAACTTCATTTTTAGCAAAAATGTAATCTACCAACTCTATTTGTGTTCTAATAAAGGCAACATTTTGCATGTCGTTTTCTATTGCGGTTTTTGCACCACGCCAAAAACGAGCTCCTTTAATATCAATACCAATAAAATTTTTATCTGGGTTTTTCTCTGCCAAAGCAATAGTATACTCCCCTTTACCACATCCCAACTCTAAAACAATTGGATTGGTGTTTTTAAAAAAAGTATGCCATTTTCCTTTTAAAGAAAAATCACCAACTACCTCTTCTCTTGTAGGCTGAAGTACGTTAGCAAACGTTTCATTTTCTTTGAAACGTTTTAATTTATTTTTGCTTCCCAATGTGTATCTAAATTAAGCTTTATCTTCAGTTCCTTCTTTTAAGAAAGTTGCCGATTGCCACATCCAGTATCCAAATAAAACGATTAACACCAATACAAATAGCCAGTTTACAGCATTTGATGTCCACCATCCATAATCTCCTTTAGCAACTTCTAGTCGCAACCATTTGAATGGAATTAAAATGTATTGAAATAAATCTCCAATTAATCTAAAAATATTTAATCCTAACATAACTTGATTATCTTTACGTTTGCAAAAGTATAAAAAGAAACCATGTTAGCCAATTTTTTCGGTAAATCAAAACCTGTAAATTTCATAGTGCTGTTTGCGCTGTTTTTAATTTACTTTTCTTTCAGTTTATTTTCTAAAGAATTATCTCTTAATCTCTTTAAAGAATTGCTTGGGTTTATTGTTGTTTTTTCTATTTTCAACTTTATTCTTGCTAAAAATCAATTAACATTCGATAATTCTTTTGCTTTTTTATTTTTCGTAACACTTATCGGATTTTTTCCTGATGTAATAATTATTAATAGTACGTTTTACGCATGCTTAACTGTTTTGCTGTTTTTACGTAAGGTGTATAGTTTAAAATCACAAAAAAACATTCTGCATAAATTATTTGATGGGGGTTTATGGCTAGGTGTTTCTTTTTTAATAGAGCCTTACACGGCTTTATTTGCCGTACTTCTATACATATCTATATATCTGCATCAACAATATACTTACCAAACACTTTTAACGCCTTTAATAGGTTTTGGAAGCGTGGTGTTTTTATTTTTCACCTATTGTTTTTGGTATGATAAGTTGAATGACTTCTACCTTCTTTTCGATTGGAGTATTCACTACGACTTTAACTTATACTTAAGTACCAAGTATTTATTTCAGAATACATTTATTACTTCTTTGGTTATTACTGCGATTGTTTTAAAAAGCCCTAAGGCATTAGCAATACTTAATACTTTTAGGAAAAACTGGATTTTAACTATTATTCACCTAATAATTTCTCTACTAATTATCCTTTTAATGAGCAACAAAGCGAGTAGTGAATTATTATTCGTGTTTTTTCCTGTAGCGGTAATATTAGCAAACGGACTAGAATTATATCAACATAAATGGATTGCCAATGTATTATTGTTGTTGTTTTTAGCTATATCGATTATCACAAACTTTATATAAGGTTACATTTTAGCGCCAAAAGCCAAATCACCTGCATCTCCTAAACCAGGAACAATATATCCTTTGTCATTTAATTCAGCATCGATATCTGCAATCCATAAATTGGTGTCTTCAGGAAAAAATTCCTCAATATACGCTACACCTTCTGCTGAACCAATTACCGATACTATCTCAATTTTTTTTGGTGTTCCGTGTTTTTTAATTGCTTCATAAACCGCTACAATCGATCTACCTGTAGCTAACATAGGGTCTACTAACAATAATGTTTTACCATCTATTGATGGAGAGGCGAAATATTCTACAATAATCTCAAACTCTTCATCATTATTCGGGTGATGGCGGTAAGCTGAAATAAAAGCATTTTCTGCATCATCAAAATAGTTTAGCAATCCATTATGTAAAGTCAATCCCGCTCGAAGAATTGAGCACAAAACTACATCGTTAACTGGAGTTTCTATAGACATTGCACCTAAAGGTGTTTTAATCTCTTTGTTTTCAAAAGATAATTCTTTACTTAATTCATATCCCAAAATCTCGCCAATTCGCTCAATATTTCTACGAAAACGCAGAGAATCTTTCTGAACATCTACATTTCTTATTTCTGCTAAAAATTTATTTAAAATAGATTTCTCTGTGGCTAGGTGATGAATTTTCATAAGTATCTTTTTTACATTGCAAAGTAACAGAAAATATTTAGCCTTTAATAAATTTCTTTAAAGAAGCTATTAATTCATCCTTATCTTCTATGTGACTCATATGACCTCCAGATAATTTTATTAAAGATGTTTTTGTTCGCTTAGCCTCTTTAAGAATCGAATTAAAATGTGTTACAGGGTCATTTTCACCAGCAATTATAAGCCTTTTAGGAATAGTTTGTAAAACAGCTTCTTTATTTTCTCTTAGTTGCATTCCTTTTGTTGCGGCAATATACCCTTGTACAGAAGTTTGTAATGCTTCTTTTTTTATCTGTGCTATTTCTGAAGTAAAAATCGCTTTAGTTTCAGTTAAAAATAAATTTGAGATAGACATTCTTACCAAATTACTATAATTCTTTTTGGCCATTTCACCTACTCTAGTACGCAACTCTTTTCGCTCTTCAGAATCTGCTTGTGCAGATGAATTTAACAAACACAATCCCTTTATGTTTTTTAAATATTTTTCTGCAAATGCTAGGGAAACATACCCTCCCATTGAATGACCAATTATATAAAATTTTCTGAGGCGTAAAAAATTTAAAATTTCTTTTACTGCTTCTGCCATATCGTTCATCGTATGAACATAACCAATACAGTCTGATTTTCCATGACCTAAAAGATCAATACATATTACCCTATTTGTTTTAGACAGTTCTTTTACCACGCCATTCCACATGGTAGCATTTTCTAAAAAACCATGAAGCAAAACTATCGTAGTTCCTTTTCCAACATCTAAATATGCTATTTTACTATTTTTGTAACTGATAAAGTTCTGCATCCTGCAAAAATATGTATCTTTCGCTTGTATTTTTATAAAATTATGTTAACCTCCCCATTTTATTTATTAGATAGTAAAACCGAAAAAAGAGTCACCTTTTTTTTGGCTATTATGACTATTTTCATTGGATATGCTATGCTAAGCATTGATTATTTTTTAATTAATGATATTTGTGAAAACGGAATTATATCTTTTGAGTTAGCCAAAGATATTCGCATATCTCAAGCTATTCTAAATTCTTGGGATGCAAATGCAAAAATTAATGCAGGTATAAGTTTAGGTCTCGATTTTTTATTCTTAACTATTTATCCAGCCTTAATAGCGTTGTTAATTCACAAACTCAATAAAATACTTTGGCACGGAAAACCATTTTATTTAGTTGGACTTGTCTTATTGTTTTCTCAATTTTTTACCGCCTTTTTTGATGCTATTGAAAATATAGGATTAATACATATATTATTAGGTAGTACTGATAAAAATTTAGCTTTAATGGCTTACTACTTTGCTACTATAAAATTTACACTAATTATTGTTGCTCTTTTATACTTATTTATAAATTTTATCATCTATATAATTACAAATACAAATAAGAATGAATAAAACTAAAGATATATACATCACCGGTTTCGCCTTGTTTTCTATGTTTTTTGGAGCAGGAAACTTAATTTTACCTCCTTTTTTAGGTAAAAATTCAGGCGATTTATGGAGCTGGGTTACAATTGGTTTTTTTATTACCGCAGTATTCATTCCTATATTAGGAATTTTAGCACACGCCAAATTACAAGGTACTATGTATGACTTTGGTAAAAAAGTTTCCCCTACCTTTAGCCTTATATATTGTTTTGTTATCTATACAATTTGCATTGCGTTACCAGCGCCAAGAACTGCTTCGGTTACTCATGAAATGGCTATTGCTCCTTATTTTAATAATGTTAGTTCTTTAATTACCAGTAGTATTTACTTCGGATTTGTTTTTTTGTTTGCCATGAACCGATCTAAAATACTAAACCTTATAGGTAAGTTCTTAACTCCGCTTATAATATGCATGCTACTTTCTATTATTTTTATTGGAATTTTTACTGCTCCAGATGCCATAAACACAAGTACTCTTAAAACACCTTTTGTTGATGGATTGTTAGAAGGCTATCAAACTTTCGATGCCATTGCTTCGATAGTAGTAGGTGGTGTTTTGGTTATCTCTATGAATTTTAACAAAGAAGCAACTTTTAACTACAAAAAAGAACTGATAACTAAAGCTGGTTTTATTGCTGGTTTAGGACTCTTAATTATTTATGCAGGCCTTATTTATAATGGAGTTTTGTTTAGCTCAACTTTTCCTGAAGAAGCTAATAGAACAGAAATTTTAAAATCATTAAGCAACCAAACTTTAGGTAATATAGGTAGTATTTTCTTAAGTGTTTTAGTTGCCTTAGCTTGCTTTACTACTGCTGTAGGAATTATTACTGGTACTGCTGATTATTTTAAAGGAATTAGTAACAACTCTCAAAAAGTGTTTACAATTACCGCGGTAATTGGATGTATTCTTGGCGTTTTAGTTGGTCAGTTTGATGTAACTTATATTATAAACATTGCGCTACCTGCATTGATGTTTATCTACCCAATAACAATTATTTTAATTATTTTAAATGTAATTTCAAGTAGATACACATCAAGTATCGTTTTTAAAGTCGTTGTGGTCGTTACATTTCTATTCAGTATCCCTGATTTTTTAGGATTCATTATTCCGGGCGCATACTTAACAACTATTAAAAACTATATTCCTTTAGCTAATTATAGTTTAGGTTGGGTTATACCAGCCTGTATAAGTTTTATTTTAGCTAATGTTATACAAACAAAAAAGCTTGCATAACGCAAGCTTTTTAATCATTTTATTTCAGTTTTACACTAAAATCTATATCCTAAATTAATACCAACTCTTGGCACTACAGAGCGCGATTCTGAAGAAAACATATTTCTTCCTAAACCTGCATGAACATCAATAACAAAACCTCCTGATGACACATATTTAGAACCAAAAGCAATACCTAAAGCTCCGTCTGTATATTCTTTATACTGTTTTATTGTGCTACCTTCTACTTCAATTTCTTTTTCGCCTGTATTAATCCCCATAAAAACTTCACCAAAATAATTCCAATTAGTATTATTTGTAAAATAATGACGAAAATAAGGTGTAATCATTAGCTCTTCATTGTATCTAAAATCCGATGATTTTTTCTCAAAATTAAACAAGGCAGAAATACCTATAGATGATTGCTCACTAGTATAATATTCGTAAGAAACCTCTACTGTTTTTAATGCCAGAGCATCTAATATATCTACTTTTACCTCTTGTTGTGCTTGTGCAAATGAGCTGATAAAGATAACAGCTATTAAAAATGCTTTTTTCATATTTATATTTTAAATCAATTATAGATGTAGGTTACATCATCAATTACAATACCACAAACATACATTAATTGCCTAAAGTGTTACAAATAAAAAATATATTATTTATTGATTAAGAACAATTGCAATCCGTATTACAACCTTTGTTATTTTTTTTAATAAAAAACTTTTTCACTAAAAAAAACACTGCTAAACCTACTGCGATATACGTAATAATTTCTTGCATTAACTTAAAGTTTGATATGCTATAAATGCCGTTAAATATGCCAATGCTCCCATACCTATAAGTTGTATTATTGGCCATTTCCAACTTTTCGTTTCTCTCTTTACGATGGCTAAAGTTGCCATACATTGCATTGCAAATGCATAAAACAACAACAAAGATATTCCGGTAGCAAAATTGTATCGTTTTTCACCTGTTTCACGGTTTATTTCAGCCGCCATCTTTTGTTTAATTGTCGAAATATTTTCATCATCGTTTTCAACACTATAAATTGTTGCTAACGTACCTATAAAGACTTCTCTTGCAGCAAATGAAGCTATTAAACCAATTCCTATTTTCCAATCGTAACCTAATGGTTTCACGGCAGGTTCTATTGCTTTACCAGCAATACCTATATAAGAATTTTCTAATTTAGCGGATGCTATTTTTTGCGATAATTCAGCTGCTGATAATTGTTGATTTGCAACATTCTCTATTACATTTTTCTCTGCGTTCTCAAAGGCTGATGGCCCGTTCGAAGCTAAAAACCATAATACAATTGAGATGGCTAAAATTATTTTTCCGGCTCCGAAAACAAAGGCTTTCGTTTTTTCTAACACATCAAAAAATACATTTTTTGCTGAAGGCAGCTTGTAATTAGGCATTTCTACTACGAAAAACGAAGTGTTGTTTATTTTTAATGTTTTATGTAAAATGTAAGCACCTATTATTGCTGCTGCAAACCCTATAAAATATAACCCTAATAATGTTAATCCTTGTAAACTTAATATTCCGAATATTTTGGTGTCTGGAATAATCAGGGCTATTAAAATAGCATATACAGGTAAACGTGCCGAACAGGTTGTAAAAGGCGTTACTAAAATGGTTATTAAGCGCTCTTTCCAACTAGAAATAGTTCGTGTTGCCATTATTGCGGGTATTGCACATGCAGTACCAGAAATTAACGGAATTACACTTTTACCGCTCATTCCAAAACGACGCATAATTTTATCCATCAAAAAAACAACTCTGCTCATGTAACCTGTTTCTTCTAGAATGGCAATAAATAAAAACAGAATGGCTATTTGCGGAATAAAAATAACAACACCACCTATTCCCGGAATAATTCCCTCCGTTAATAAATCGGTAAACATACCGGCTGGTAAGTTTGTTTTAGTTAAATCAGCAATATTTGCAAATAAGCCGTCTATTAAATCCATTGGTGTTGATGCCCAATCGAAAACTGATTGAAAAATCAACAATAATAACCCAAAGAAAATAATATAACCAAATATTTTGTGTGTAAAAACACGATCTAACTTTGCACGTAAATCTGTTGCCTTAGAGGCATCAACTTTATATGTTTTATTTAAAATCGAATTTATTTTCTGATAACGATAAATTGTTTCTTTATGCTGATATTTTTTTTGCTTAACACCTGCGTCGTTAAAAAATAGTAACTGCTCTTTTTCTTTATCAGAAAGCAAAGAAATATGCTGCTTTGTAAGCATCATCCATAATTCATATGATGAAAAATTTGGACTTATTTTTTCTAGCTCACTAAAATAAGCTGCATCTATTTTAGTAGAAATCTCATTAAAATTAGAGTGTGGTTTTAATACGCTATAATTCTCAATTTCTTTTTTTACGTCGTTTATTCCTTCGTTTTTTCTAGCAGATATTAAAACTACTTTTGTGTGTAGTTCTTTTTCTAAACTCTCAATATCTATTAAAATACCTTTACGCAGCATTTGATCTGCCATATTTAAGGCTAAAATCGTGGGTATTTCTAAATCTTGAATTTGAGAAAAGAGTAATAAATTTCGCTTTAAATTCTCTACATCTGCAACCACTACAATTACATCTGGCTTTTCATCTTCCTGAGAACTTAAAAGGGTTTTTAAAACAATACTTTCATCAATAGAGGTTGGATTAATGCTGTATGTTCCTGGTAAATCGGTAATAATTGCGGTATTTTTACCTGATAACTTACAAGTTCCTTGTTTTTTATCGACCGTTACACCAGGATAATTACCAACTTTTTGGTTTAAACCTGTTAATTGGTTAAATAATGATGTTTTTCCCGTGTTTGGATTTCCAACCAAAGCTACTTTAATACGCTTATCCATCAATTATATTTTGGTAATTACAATTTTGCTTGCCGTTTCTTTTCGTATTGCCAAGTGACTGCCGTTTACACAAATGTATAACGGATCTTTAAAAGGAGCTATCTGCAACAACTCTACTTCTGTTCCTGGTAAGCAACCCATTTCTAATAATTTTAAAGGAATAACATCTAAACATTGTTCAGATATAATACCTCTTTCTCCTAGCTGTAAATTTGCGATTGAATTCAAATGAGACGTATAAATTGGGTCACAAATATACTAAAATAGAACCGTTCTAAACAATTAGCCTCAAACAATCTGTTCTTTCTTTTTATTGGTTGTTCTCTATATTTGAAATCTTATATTTGTTGCATGACTTTCGATAAAATTATAGGACAGGAACATATTAAAAAGCATTTACAGCAATCTGCTGAGAATAACCGAATTCCGCATGCGCAACTTTTTGTTGGTAAAGAAGGTTCTGGTACTTTGCCAATGGCAATTGCTTATGCTCAATTTTTATTATGTAAATCATCAAACAACGAAGAAGCTTGTAATATAAAATGTAATAAATTACAACACCCTGATTTACATTTTGCCTTTCCTGTAACCACAAACGATGCTGTAAAAAAACACCCTGTTAGCAATTTGTTTTTAAATGATTGGAGAAGTTTTATAGAAACGCAACCTTACGGAAGCATTTTCGACTGGTCTAAACATATTGGTGTAGAAAATAAACAAGGTCAAATAGGTGTTGATGAAGCCTTAGATATTGTTAAAAAGCTACAATTAAAATCTTACGAAGGTGGTTTTAAAGTGATGATTATTTGGATGGCTGAAAAAATGAACATTGCAGCTTCTAATAAATTATTAAAATTGATTGAAGAACCGCCAAACAAAACCATTTTCTTATTAATTACTGAAGATGAAGAGCAAATTATAAACACCATAAAATCTCGCTGTCAAGCATTAAATTTCCCTTCTTTAAGTGATGCAGATATCGCAAATACTTTAGTTAAAAACGAAAATGTTTTAGAGAATGAAGCTATAAAAATAGCGCATCAATCTGAAGGGAATTACAACAAAGCATTACGTATATTAAACAACAACTCTAATGATTTAATTTTTGAAGAATGGTTTATTACATGGATTCGTGCTGCCTTTAAAGCCAAAGGAAATGCTGCTGTAATTCAGGATTTAATAAAATGGTCTGAAGCTATTGCTAAATCGGGTAGAGAAACACAAAAACAATTTTTACAATATTGTTTGCAGTTTTTTAGGCAAGCCTTGCTATTAAATTACGGAACACCAGACTTAGTTTTCCTAGAAACAAAATCTGCTAATTTTCAATTAGAAAAATTTGCACCTTTTATACACAGTGCAAATATTTTAGTTATTGAAAAGGAGGTAAGTGATGCTCAATATCACATTGAAAGAAACGGGAATGCTAAAATAATCTTATTAGATTTATCTATTAAATTAACACGCCTTTTACATACTAAAGAAGAAAAAATTAAATCTTGATTATGAAAATAAAACTAGCAGCTATTATAAGCTTTGGAATACTTTTTGTAAGTTGTAATCAACATAAAAAAACTACTTTAAGTAATTACCTAGTTGGTAATTGGGAAACCACTTATTTAAAAATTAAAATGATTACCGTAAACAAAACTGATAGTACTTCTGTTTTTGAAGATGATTTTAACAAACCCAATTCAGGTAAGACGCAATCATCTTACAAAAAAGACGGAACATTTTCTGCATGGTTTAAACAACCAAACGGAGAAAAATTAGACCAGACTAATGGTAAATGGAAGATGAAAAAAGATAGTTTATTTATTGATTATTTTTATATGGGTAAACAAGTACAGGCTTGGTATAAAATACAACAAATAGAAAATGGTTTTAAAGGAACATCAATATACGATTGGGATAATGATGGTCAAGCCGACGACACCTTAATTATGAATACTAAAAGAATAAAATAATAAATTTGCTAAATATTAAAAATATATCACTACGAATTAGAATCTTTTTATCAATGATACTTTTAGTATTGTTGGCCTCTATTTTAATTTTAATAGTTACCATAGTTCAATACGGTGAACAAACAGATGATTATAATATTTTACGCTTCAGTAGAAAAGAAAATGCCACAAAACACGATATAGAAATCGAGTTAAAGCGCAAAACAACATACCCTATAACAACTAGTAATTTAGCTAAAATATTTCAAGATCGTATTTATGATATTGCATATGTTCATAAACTTACCGTATCTATGTATGATATGGATGGAGGTCTTTTAAAATCATCTATTCCTTATAATTTTGATAAAAAAGAAGGCACCAATTTATCTATAGATATTATAAAAGAACTTGCTAACAATTCTGACCATAAAGTTATAAAAGATCGAGATGAAAAAGGAATTACCTATCAATCATCGTACACTTATATAACTGATACTAGGTTTAAACGAATTGGTATTTTAAAACTACAAATAGCACAAGACAATGAAGAGCAAGAAAAAGAGTTACGTGAATTTATATCACGTCTCTCACTAGTTTACCTCTTAATGTTTATTACCGCTATTTCATTAGCATATTTTTTATCGAGTTATATTACGCGTTCTATCCAAGCAATTTCTGAAAAAATTAAAGAAACCCGTTTAAATCAGCGGAATGAAAAAATTACATTGAATTCTGCCAGTTCAGAAATAAACTCTTTAATTGATTCTTACAATAATATGATTGATCAGTTAGAAGAAAGTGCTGTAAAACTTGCTAAAAGTGAACGTGAACAAGCTTGGAGAGAAATGGCCAAACAAGTAGCACATGAAATAAAAAATCCGCTTACACCAATGCGTCTTTCAGTTCAAAGCTTCGAAAGAAAGTTTAACCCAGAAGATCCGACCATAAAAGAAAAATTATCTGAATACAGTGAAACATTAATTCAACAAATTGATGTAATGAGCTCTATTGCTTCTGCTTTTTCAGACTTTGCAAAAATGCCTACACAACGTCGCGAAAGATTAGATGTAGTTGATATTGTTAAACATTCTTTAGATATTTTCTCTGAAGATTACATACATTACATTCCGCAAGAAATCGAACTATTTGCTAATTTAGATAAGACTCAATTAATTAGAATTTTAACTAATTTAATAAAAAATGCAACGCAGGCAATTACAGAAAATACAGCTACTCCTAGAATTGAAGTAAAGGTAACTTCTGAAGGGAATAATGTTAAAATTACTGTTTCCGATAACGGAAAAGGAATCATAGAACAAAATAAAGAATTAATTTTCGAGCCTAAGTTTACCACCAAAACAAGCGGAATGGGCTTAGGTTTAGCCATGATAAAAAATATAATTGAAGCATATGACGGCTCTATCAGTTTCACCTCAACAGAAAACATAGGAACCGTTTTTACAGTTATTTTACCTAAAAATTAAAAATTTACGCCTAGAGAATTTTCGCCAGGCCTTAAAAAACTCAATCAAATGAATTTCGAAAACATCTTAGTGTCTATCACTAACCAATTAGCAACAATTACTATTAACAGACCAAAAAAGTTAAATGCTTTAAATAGCGCTACAATTGAAGAGTTAAGTACAGCTTTTGAAGACTTAGAAGATGATGCAAATGTAAAAACAATTATTATTACTGGAAGTGGTGAAAAGGCATTTGTAGCTGGGGCAGATATTTCTGAATTTGCAAACTTCTCTGTAGAAGAAGGTGGTAGATTAGCTAGATTAGGACAAGAGTCGTTATTTAATCTCGTAGAAAACTTATCAACTCCTGTAATTGCAGCTGTAAATGGTTTTGCTCTTGGTGGCGGATTAGAATTAGCAATGGCTTGTCATTTTAGAGTAGCATCAGACAGTGCTAAAATGGGCCTACCTGAAGTATCTTTAGGTGTAATTCCTGGTTATGGTGGTACACAACGTTTACCTCAATTAGTTGGTAAAGGAAAAGCAATGGAATTAATTATGACAGCAGGAATGATATCTGCCGAAGATGCTAAACAATGGGGATTAGTAAATCATGTTGTTTCTTTAGAAGAATTAATACCTTTAGCAGAAAAACTAGCTGGTAAAATAATGCGCAATTCTTCTGTAGCAATTAGCGCAGCAATTAGAGCCGTAAATGACAACTTTAAAGACGGTGTAAATGGTTATGAAACCGAAATAGCTGAGTTTGGTGATTCTTTTGGAACAGAAGATTTTAAAGAAGGAACAACCGCTTTTTTAGAAAAAAGAAAACCAAATTTTCCTGGATAATAATTTATGGCACCTAAAAAAACTCTTCTTTTTTTTCTTTTTTTATTAACTATTAATCTTTCTGCACAAGAGATTAATAAAGATACTTATAAAGAAAAAATACTTAGTCTTTCGAATATCTTAGAAACTGAAAGTGAAGCAAGAAATCAGGTTGTTATAATTCAAAAAATGCTAAACCTGTCTAAAAAGAATAAAGATACTTTTCAGACAATTAGATTACTACATCAAATGGGACGGAAGTCTCAATTCCTTAACGAATATCATGTTTCAATAAAATCTTTTGAAAAAGAATTAGTATTATTTAACGCTTATAATTTAAGTAAACAAGAAAAAGAGATTATAGATTCTTTAAAAATTACACCTATCGAAATAATAGTTCAGCTAGGTAATAGTTATGCTGCTGTTGGTGAAACGAAAACGGCTTTAGCTTTTTATTCTAAAAGTGAACTTATTGCTAGTCAAGAAAATTTACAGTTTTACAAAGCTGTTATTCCTGTGCTTATTGGGGCTATGAATTATTCTGCAGGAGATTACAAGAAAGCTTTATTAAACTATAAAAAAGGATTAAATAGATTACAAACTACAACGGAAATTGATGAACGAAACAGAAATTTTAATAGTGCAATAACCATAACAAGTATTAGCGATACCTACATAAAACTTAAAAATATAGATTCTGCAAAATTAGTATTAAAAAAAGCTATCAAACAAGGATTAGATACACTTAATAATTTTATTCGGATAGGTTTTTATAGTCAAAATGCTAAAATTTTAATTGAAGAAAAAAAATATTCTGAGGCTTTAAATAAAATTAAGCAACTAAGTATTTTAAGCCACAAACATGACCCTAATTCTGGAAACTATTATTATTACAAAGAATTAACAGCAGCTTATACTGGATTAAAAAAATACGACTCAGCTATTGCTGTTATGGAAAAAGGGATTGAAATTGGATTAACAAAAACTAAAGAATTTTATTTAGTTGATGATTATAAAACTCTTGCAAAGACTTACAAGAAATCTGGCAATACTAAAAAATCAAATGAATATTTCGAGAAATATGTTTTGAACCAAACAGCATTAGAAAAAAATAAAAAAAACATTATAAATTCTTTTCATAATAAAGAGTTATCTAGTTTAGAATCTGAAAAAGAAAATCAAAAAAAAACAACTAAATATTTAATGATTACAAGTAGTAGTATTATTTTGTTACTTGTTTTATACTTACTTCGTTTATCTAGCAGAAAGAAAAAAGATTCTGATCGTTTTATTAAATTAATAAACAAGATAAACTCACTAGAGCAACAACAAAAAATAATAGATACAAAAGATAAAATTATAGAGGAAAAATTATCTATAGATATTAATAAGGAAACATTTAATGAAATTTTAGCCGGATTACATAAAATAGAAGAACAACACTATTATTTAAAACAAGAATGTAATTCATATAACATTGCACGAAAAATAAAAACAAATACCTCTTATTTATCTAAAGTTATAAACACACATTATCAGAAGAATTTTAATACTTATATAAATGATCTCAGGATAAACTATGTGCTATTAAAACTAAAGAAAGATTCTAAATTTAGAGCCTATGCTGTTCAATCTATCTCTGAAGAAATAGGTTATAAAAGCACAGACTCATTTACCAAATATTTTAGAAAAAGAACAGGGCTGCTACCTTCTGTTTATATTAAAAAATTGAACTCTATTAACTAAATAATTTTACTAATATATATATGAAGCCCTAAATTTATAAATTTAGGGCTTCATATATATAACAATTCATTAAAGGCAAAAAACAACCAAAAGCCTTGTTAACAAAGAGTTAAAATATTTTTTTTAACACCCTAATTTTCTAAAACTAGGTTTACTTTTCTTTTATAAAGGTATATTATGTATAATATTTGTTTCAGGAAATTAATCCTAATAAATAAATCAGAAGCATGGAAAAATTAACGAAAACAATAGTAAGAGCAACTTTATTTTTATGTCTTGGCGGGTTATTTGGTTATACAGTTACAACTACAATAAAAAGCATAGATAAATCAAGTGATATTATAGAGGTATTAAAAGACAATTGCGATTGTAAGGAAGTAAACCAAATTATATATGCAAAAGGAATTCAGGTTGGTAAAAACGGATTAAGTACTGAAAAAGGAGAATATCAACTAATTGACTGTAAGTTTGAATCAATAAAAAAAGAAACGGAAAAAATTCAAAACCTATTAAAATCAAAGATTAAAGGTTATGAGAATATTGATTTATTAGAACTAGAATTCGTAAACGGACAAAAAACTGAAACTGAAGTTATTAAGGATGGTATAATTCAATAAAAATATTATGATATCAATAATAACAAAAATAGTCATAAAGAGTATAATTATAATTGTTACTTTCTTAGCTGTAATATTTTAATAAAATATCTCATTATTTACAAAGCTTAGATATAATTTTTTCATATTCATTTAATATTAAAAACCTTAAAACCTAAACAATAAAAAAGCATCTAGAAATCTAGATGCTTTTTTAACAATTTAGGGGATTGTTATAGTTAATAAAGGGGAATTACTAACTCTTAAAACAAATATATATTATTTTTAAACATTCACAACTTATATTGCGGTTTTTTTATTTAAAATAAAAAATAAATAAACTATTCTTAAATAAACTACTATTTAACACCATTAAACTCATCGTAAAACTGTTGTAAAAAACCTTTCATATAAAAATGTCTTTCGTTGGCAATTTTTTTACCAGTTTCCGTATTCATCTTATCTTTTAAAAGTAATAACTTTTCATAAAAATGATTAATTGTTGGTGCTGTAGATTTTTTATACTCTTCTTTTGTCATATTTAAATTCGGAGCTATTTCTGGATCATATAAAGCTCTATTTTTAAATCCTCCATAATTAAAACAACGTGCAATTCCAATCGCTCCAATCGCATCTAACCTATCTGCATCCTGAATAACACTTAGTTCTGGTGAGCTAAATTTTTCTCCGTTCGTCAAACTTGTTTTAAAAGAGATATAATTAATAATATTTTCTATATGTATAATAATCTCTTCAGTAACTTGCTCGCTTTCTAAAAAATCTCGTGCCAACTTTGGCCCAACAGTTTCATCTCCGTCATAAAACTTAGCATCGGCAATATCATGCAATAAAGCACCTAACGATACTATAAACTCATCAACATCTTCATCAGCGGCTATTAATAAAGCATTTTTATACACCCGCTCTATATGAAACCAATCATGTCCTCCTTCTGCTCCCTTTAACGTTTCTTTTACAAATACTATGGTATTTGTAGTTATTAGTTCTTTATTCATTCTTCAAAAATAAAAATCCTGTACTAATTAGCACAGGATTGTATAAGTATAAAATTATATTTTAAACTGTAATCGATTTTTTAATCAAATTATTAGCAACTAAATATTCAGCTATTTGTACCGTATTAGTTGCGGCTCCTTTACGAAGATTATCAGAAACAACCCAAAGATTTAAGGTGTTGTCTTGAGATTCATCTCTACGAATTCTACCTACAAAAACTTCATCTTTATTGTGTGCTGTAATTGGCATTGGATATAAATTATTCGCCACATCATCTTGCACTATAATTCCTGCCGTATTATTTAAAATTTCACGAACTTCTTTTAAATCGAAATCATTTTTAAACTGTACGTTTACAGCTTCAGAATGCCCTCCTGCAGTAGGAATTCTAACCGCAGTTGCTGTAACAGAAAAAGAATCATCTCGTAAAATTTTCTTTGGCTCTTTTACCAATTTCATTTCTTCTTTGGTGTATCCGTTTTCTAAAAAAACGTCGCAATGCGGTAAAGCATTTCTTCCTATTTTATGAGGATACGCCATTTCACCGTCAATACCAGCCTCTTCATTATTTAATTGCTGAACAGCTTTTATACCTGTTCCTGAAACAGATTGATAGGTAGAAATTACCACACGCTTCATCTTGTATTTTTTATGCAAAGGCGCTAATGCCATTACTAGCTGAATCGTGGAACAGTTAGGGTTTGCAATAATTTTATCTTCGGACGTTAGCACATCTCCGTTAATTTCTGGAACCACTAATTTTTTGGTTGAATCCATTCTCCAAGTAGAAGAGTTATCAATTACCGTGGTACCAATTTCTGCAAACTTTGGTGCCCAAATTAAAGAAGTTTCGCCTCCTGCAGAAAACAATGCCAAATCTGGCTTCATTTTAACGGCTGTTTCTAAACCAACAACAGTATATTCAGTTCCTTTAAAATCAATTTTATTACCAACTGAACGTTCAGAAGCAACAGGAATTAATTCTGTTACGCCAAAGTTACGTTCTGCTAATATTTGTAACATTACATTACCTACCATTCCGGTGGCACCAACAACTGCTACTCTCATTTTTTATTATTTAGTTCTGTTAATCTATAATGATACAAAGGTTTAAAAAAATTGAATTAGTTGTATCTGTTTTTATTGATATTTTTAGTTAAAGTTCAAAAAACATCAAATTAAAGTAAAAAGTGTGGTTTTAAACAAAAAAAATCAAAAAAGAAGTACATTTGCAAAGATTTTATAAAAATCAACAAATATTTTGACTAACTAAAAAAAGTATAGCATGCAACTGTACAATAAGTTAAGCGCAAAAGAACGCGCTGCATTAATTGACGAAGCCGGTAAGGATCGTTTAACAATTTCTTTCTATCAATATTTTAAGATAGAAAATCCACAATTATTTAGAGATAAATTATTCCTAGAATGGAATGATTTAGAGGTTCTTGGTAGAACATACGTTTCTTACGAAGGAATTAACGCCCAAATGTCTGTTCCCGCTGATAATTTCTTACAACTTAAAGAACAATTAGATGCTATTTCTTTTTTAAAAGATATTAGATTAAATGTTGCAGTTGAACACGATAACAAATCATTTTTAAAATTAAAAGTAAAGGTTCGTAACAAGATTGTAGCCGATGGTTTAAATGATGATACTTTTGATGTTACCGATAAAGGTGTGCATTTAAATGCGAAAGAGTTTAATGAAATGTTAGCCAACCCAAACACTGTTTGTGTTGATATGCGTAATCATTACGAAAGTGAAATTGGGCATTTTAATGGCGCAATTACACCTGATGTAGATACTTTTCGAGATTCTTTAGATATTATTGAAGAAGATTTAAAAAACAATAAAGAAGATAAAAATTTATTGATGTATTGTACTGGCGGAATTCGTTGTGAAAAAGCTTCTGCTTATTACAAACACAAAGGTTTTAAAAACGTTTTTCAGTTAGAAGGTGGAATTATAGAATATACGCGTCAGGTAAAAGATGAAGGTATTGAGAATAAATTTATTGGTAAAAACTTCGTTTTCGATCACCGAAGAGCGGAGCGAATTACAGACGATGTAGTTTCTAATTGTCATCAATGTGGTAAAGCTTGCGATGAACATACTAACTGCGCAAACGAAGGTTGTCATTTATTATTTATTCAGTGTGATGAATGTGCAGAAAGAACAGAAAACACATGTTCTTCTGATTGTCAAGAAATTATTCAACTATCATACGAAGAACAAAAAGAATTACGAAAAGGCACACATGCCAGTAATAAAATATTTAAAAAAGGGCGATCTGAAGTTCTTAGATTTAAAAAGTAAATCAATTTAAAAGCACTCTTTCGAGTGCTTTTTCTTTTTAAATGAGTAATTTTATATTCTAATTTAGCATCCTAAAAATGTCTCTTCAACCACCATATCGTAAAATTATTCATGTAGACATGGATGCCTTTTATGCTTCGGTTGAGCAATTAGATAATCCTGACTTAAGAAATAAACCTCTTGCTGTTGGTGGTAATGAAATACGCGGTGTGGTTTCAGCTGCTAGCTACGAAGCTCGAAAATTTGGCGTTAGATCTGCTATGAGTGGTTTTCTCGCTAAAAAAAAATGCCCTCATTTAATATTTGTTCCCCCTAGGTTTGATCGTTACAAGGAAATATCTTCTAAGATTAGAGCAATTTTTTATGATTATACCGATTTGGTTGAACCTCTTTCTTTAGATGAAGCTTATTTAGATGTTACCGAAAATAAAAAAAGTAATTTATCGGCTAGTTTAATTGCCGAAGAAATTCGTGAACGTATTTGGAACGAACTCGAGTTAAGAGCATCCGCAGGAATATCAATTAATAAATTTGTAGCTAAAATTGCTTCTGACATTAACAAACCTAATGGTCAGAAAACTATTAATCCTGATGATGTTATTCCCTTTTTAGAACAGCTGTCTGTCAATAAATTTTACGGCGTAGGTAAAGTTACCGCTGCTAAAATGCATAATTTAGGTATTTTTAAAGGGCTAGATTTAAAGAAAAAAACACTAGAAGAACTTACTCTTTTATTTGGCAAATCTGGACTACATTATTATAATATTGTAAGAGGAATTCATAATAGTGAGGTAAAGCCAAATAGGATTCGAAAATCAGTTGCAGCAGAAACTACTTTTAATGAAAATTTATCTTCGGAAATTTTTATGCTACAACCTCTCGAAAAAATAGCAGATGAGTTAGAACGAAGAATGAAAAAATCGAATACAAAAGGAAAAACGATTACTTTAAAGATAAAGTACAGTGATTTTACACAACAAACTAGAAGTAAAACTACTGATAATTATATTCAGGATAAACAAGATTTTTATCCTATTATAAAAAAACTATTATATCAAGAATCTTTAAAAAACTCTGTTCGGTTACTTGGTATTTCTTTTAGCAACCTAAATACCGAAATAAAAGAAGCAATATGGGTACAATTAAAGTTTAATTTTTAAATTAAAGGTAGTTTTAAAGATACTTTTGTTCCTTTAATATTACCACTTTCATCAAGTAAATCGACATAAACTAATGAATAATCGTTTTGAAACTGAGAAGAGAAATTCATTAATCTTTCTTTCGTTAAATCAATGCCTATTGATTTTCTATTTAACGTTTTGTTACTTTTAATTCTAAAAGCTTCTTTACGACCAATTCCATTATCAACTATATCTATTTGAACAAATTCATCAGATATTTTCTCAACAGATAATACAACTTTTTTATCTCCCTTTTTTGAAGAAAGTCCATGCCAAATAGCGTTTTCTAAAAATGGCTGTAAAATTAATGGCGGTATTTTAATAACTTCTAAGTTAACAATTGAGCTTATTTTTTCTTCATATACTATTGCATTTGAAAAACGAATATTTTCAATACTCATATATAAAGTCATTGTTTTAAGTTCTTCTGCAAGGTTAACTTCTTTTACCGTACTAGATTCCAGAATACTTCTAATTAACTTTGAGAATTTATTTAAATATCGAACTGCATTTTTTTGTTCGTTATTTATAATATATAGTTTAATAGAATTCAACGCATTAAACACAAAATGAGGATTCATTTGTATTCTTAAAGCATCTTGCTCTAAAAGTAATATTTGTTTATCATTTTTTAACAAACGTTGTCTGTATATCGAGTACAATAAAACTCCAAATAAAGCAATCGATACCAGCGCGATAATTAAAATATTACGATTTCTTAGCAGTTTTAATTTAGTAATTTCATTTTCTTTTGCTAAGTCTTTTATTTTATTAGTATTTACTTCGCTATCATACCTATCTATAAGACTATTTACATACCTAACATTTTTATTGTTGTAAGTTCTTCTTTCTACATCTATAGATTTATGATAGTATTCTAAGGCTTTTTTATAATTCTCTTTTTTTTGATTTAACTCAGATAAGTGTGCATATGATAAAGTTAAGCTAGAAAGAATATTATTTTCTAAGCCTATTTTAAGTGCCCTTTCTAAATAGTCTTCAGCATCCTCATCTTTATTTAATTTTATTGAAACCCAACCATATGTATTGTAAACTTCAGACAAGTAATATCTATTACTTATTTCTTCTGCAGAAGCAACAACCTCTGCAATGTATTGGTATGCTTCATTATATTTTCCTTTTTGAATTAAAACATCAGCGATACTATTATGGCAAATTACTTTTCCTAATTTATCATTATTTAAGGTGTTATATCTTAAAGACTTTTGGTAATTTTCTAAAGCTAAATCTAAATCGCCAATATTTTTATAAGCGTATCCAATATTTTGATGATTAATTGCTAAACCTCTTTTATCATCTAAGCTATCCTGAATAAGAATAGATTGGTTAAACTTTTCTAAAGCTCTTCCATATTGTTTTAAAGCCAAATAAATATTCCCAATACTATTTATAGTAATACTATTACTCTTTTTAATATCTTCATTTGGACTTTCTATTTGAGTAACAATCTCTAAAGCTGCTTGATGGTTGTTTAATGCAGATCTAATTTTATCTTGACGCCTGTAAACAACCCCTAACTGATTTAATATTACGATTTCAGCCTCTTTACTTTCTATTTCTTTAGCGAGTCTTAGCGCCTCGTTATAGCTTTCTACTGCCTTATCATACTCTGTAATATTTCTAAATAAACGCCCTTCTACTTTTTTTGCAAATATTTCTCCTATTACATAATTACTCTTTTTGCTTTCCTCTAAAAGATTTTTTATCTGATTATCAGTAAACCTAGCTCTTTTAAAATGCTGTTGGAGTTTAAAGTAACTAGTTTCTTTTTTCAATAAAGCGCCAGTGATTAAACTGTCAACGTTATTTTGTGATAGACAGGTGATAGTAGTTAAAAAGAGTAAGATTGTTACAAGGAAGAATTTCATTTTTAAAATTTTTCTAGAAAATCAGATTTTCTCTGACGTGAAACTGGTATTTTATGATTGTCCTCTAAAACCACATAACCATCCGACCTTAAAAATTCTTTAATCTTGTTTAAGTTGATAATAAATGAATTATGTATTCTAAAAAAATGTTCTTCTGGGAGTAATAAATTAATCTCTTTTAACTTTTTTGTTATTACAATTTTTTTATTGTTGACTGTATGAATAGAACAATAATTACCGTCAGATTCAACAAATAAAATTTCCGATTCTTCTAAAAAAATTAATTTACCATCGGTATTTATTGTTATTTTTCTTTTTTTGAATTTTTTATTAAAGTTTGTTAGTATTTGCTCGAATTTTTCGTGGTTATTATTTTTAACATGATGACTTTTAACTCTGTTTAATGTTTCCTCTAAATCATCAGAATCTACAGGTTTAAGCAAATAATCGATCGCTTCATTTTTTAAAGCCTTTATTGCATACTCATTATAAGCTGTTGTAATTACAATTGCAAAATCTTTTTTATCTAATCTATCAAGTAATTGAAAACCATCCATTGTTGGCATTTCAATATCTAAAAAAAGACAATCGATGGCATTACTATTAATATATTTAATAGCCTCTTCTGCCTCCGTAAAGGTTTCTATAACCTCTAAATCAGTGTCAAAATTAGACAATTCCCAAGTAAGTCCCTGTATAGCTTTAGGCTCGTCATCAACAATTACAGCTTTTAACATATAGTAGTATTTCTATCAAATGTAACTGATATTAATGTAATAATAAAACGTTAAAAATGAAGAAACGATCTAAAGAACATAAAAAATTACCTAAAAAAACAATACAAAAACCATCTACACACAAATTAAGACCATTTACACATTAGCAACTTTTTAAAATATATTTACGCCATATATTTGTTATATAATACACAAGGGAATCGTATTGATAAATTGGGGGATTCATCAATAAGAAATTAAAAAAACAAGCATTACTTTATAGTAGTGTTTTTTTTTGCATTAAATTTAATTTCGTTTTAAAACATAAAAAAGCTCAAACAACAAGTGTTTGAGCTTTAATTTATTAAATCAAAAATTTCTTAAGCCTCGAAAGGAACTATAGAAACGTATGACCTGTTGTCTCTTTTCTTTCTGAATTCAACTACACCATCAACTCTAGCATGTAAAGTATGATCTTTTCCCATATAAACATTTTCACCTGGGTTGTGAGTTGTTCCTCTTTGACGAACAATAATGTTTCCTGCAATTGCAGCTTGTCCTCCAAAAATCTTTACTCCTAGTCGTTTCGATTCTGATTCTCTACCGTTCTTCGAACTACCGACACCTTTTTTATGAGCCATCTCTCTAAGTTTTTAAAGTTAATTATTTGCTTAACGCTTCAATTAATTCTGCTTTCTTTAAAGAAGTATATCCTGAGATACCTTTTTCTTTAGCTAAAGCTTTTAATTCAGCAACAGTCATTGAACTTAAGTCCTTAGATTCAGCTTTTGCCTCAACCTTAGGAGTTTCTTTTTTAGTTACTGTTTTTTTAGCACCAGATGCAGCAATTCCTTCGATTTGAATCTCAGTTAAATACTGTCTGTGTCCGTTTTTCTTCTTGTAACCTTTTCTTCTTTTCTTCTTGAAAACGATTACTTTATCACCTTTTAAGTGACGTAATACCTTTGCAGTTACTCCTGCACCTGTTATAGCTGGGGCGCCAATAGTTACGTTCCCTTTGTCTTCAATTAGCATTACATTATCAAAAATTACTTCTGATCCTTCTGCGTCTTGTAAACGGTGTACGAATACCTTTTGGTCTTTTGCTACTTTAAATTGCTGCCCTGCTATCTCTACGATTGCGTACATACTTTTTGTTTTGCGTTATACTTATTTTACACTTTCTTAGTGAAAATGCGGATGCAAATATACATTTTTTACAACAAACAAGCTTTAATTCAGTAAATTAATATTCAGTTTGTAAAAAAATAATTTATTCTACCTTTTTTAATGTAACGAATATCCTAATTTCACGTCACATATAATAAAATCAGTTAAAACTAAAATTTTATCAATGAAAAAAAGTATTATAACTCTTAGTGCTGCTTTGTTTATTGGCTTTGCTGCTAATGCACAAAAAGTAGCCTTTGAAGAGTACGATTTAAGTAATGGAATGCATGTGATTTTACATCAAGATAAATCTGCACCTGTAGTAACAACAGCTGTAATGTATCATGTTGGAGCAAAAGATGAACAGCCAGATAGAACAGGTATGGCTCATTTTTTCGAACACTTATTATTTGAAGGAACTAAAAACATTAAAAAAGGAGATTGGTTTAAAATTGTTTCTTCTAACGGAGGTAAAAACAATGCAAATACAACCGATGATAGAACATATTACTACGAAGTCTTTCCTTCTAATAATTTAGAGTTAGGTTTATGGATGGAATCTGAACGTTTATTACACCCGGTTATTAACCAAGGTGGTGTTGATACTCAGAATGAAGTTGTAAAAGAAGAAAAAAGATTACGTGTAGATAATCAGCCTTACGGTAGCTTTTTAGAGAACGTTAAAAAGAACATCTTTAAAAAACACCCTTATAAAGGAACTACTATTGGAAAAATGAAACATTTAGATGACGCTACTTTAGCTGAATTCTTAGCGTTCAATAAAAAATTCTACGTTCCTAATAATGCAACTTTAGTTGTTGCTGGTGATATTGATATTAAAACAACCAAGAGAATGGTACAAGATTATTTTGGCCCAATTCCTAAAGGTGCAGAAATAACCAGAACCTTCTTAAAAGAAGATCCTATTACTAAGCAAATAAACGCAAAGGCATACGATGCTAACATTCAAATACCTGCTATAGTTAATGCCTACAGAACTCCATCTATGAAAACAAGAGATGCTAGAGTTTTAGATATGATTTCTACTTATTTAAGCGATGGTAAAAGCTCTGTTTTATATAAAAAATTAGTAGATACTAAAAAAATGGCATTACAAGTTGGAGCTTTCAGTTCTAACCAAGAAGATTACGGAACCTATATTGTTTATGGTCTTCCTTTAGGAAAAACATCTTTAACTGATTTAACTAAAGAAATTGATGAAGAGATTGCAAAGATTCAAACGAATTTAATTTCTGAAAAGGCATATCAAAAATTACAAAACAAATTCGAAAACAATTTTGTGAATGCGAACGCTAGTGTTGAAGGAATTGCGAATTCATTAGCTCGCTACAATGTTTTATATGGTGATACTAATTTAATTAACACAGAAATTGACATTTACCGTTCAATTACCCGTGAAGAAATTAAAGAAGTTGCTAAAAAATATTTAAATCCTAATCAACGATTAGTTTTAGAATATTTACCAAAAAAGAAATAAATCAAAAGACAATAATATATTATGAAGACAAAAATAGTATCACTTATCGCAATTTTAGCAATGTCTTTTGCTACAACTGCACAGATAGATAGAAGCGTACAACCCAAGCCAGGACCAGCACCAAAAGTACAGTTAGGTAAAGTTGATAAATTTACATTGCCAAACGGGCTACAGGTTATAATGGTTGAAAACCATAAATTACCAAGAGCTTCTGCAAGTTTAACTATTGATAACAAAGCTGTTGTTGAAGGAAACAAAGCAGGTTTATCTGGTATGATGGGAAGCTTATTAGGCCGCGGAACTACAAATATTACAAAAGATGAATTTAACGAAAAGGTAGATTATCTTGGTGCTCGTGTTAACTTTTTTAGTTCTGGAGCTGCTGCTGCATCATTAAAAAAATACTTTCCTGAAGTATTAGGGTTAATGGCAGACGGTGTTAAGAACTCTCAGTTTACCCAAGAAGAATTCGACAAAGAGGTTAAAGTTACTTTAGACGGATTAAAATCAAATGAAAAAAGTGTAACAGCAATCGCAAGAAGAGCTGAAGGTGCTTTAATCTATGGTAAAAACCACCCTTTTGGTGAATTTACAACCAAAGAATCTATCAGTAATATTACACTTACAGATGTTCAGAATAATTTTGACACCTATTATAAACCAAATAATGCTTATTTAGTAATTGTTGGAGATATAGATCCTTCAGAAACTAAAAAAATGGTAACAAAACTATTTGGTGACTGGAAAAAAGGAAATGTACCTGCGGTTGCTTTTTCTAAGCCAGAAAACGTAAATACTACCGAAATTAACTTTATCAACATGTCTAATGCAGTACAATCAGAAATTGTAGTTGCAAATAACATCGATTTAAAATTAGGTGATAAAGATTATTATGCTGCTTTATTAGCAAACAGTATTTTAGGTGGTGGCGGAACTGCTCGTTTATTCATGAATTTACGTGAAGATAAAGGGTATACTTATGGTTCTTATTCTAGTGTTAGACAAAGTAGAGATGCTGCAACATTTAGAGCAACAGCAAGTGTTCGTAATGCCGTAACAGATAGCTCTGTTGTAGAAATACAAAAAGAAATCAACAAAATTCGTTATCAAAAAGTATCTGCTGAAGAATTAAAAAATGCAAAAGCTAAATATGTTGGTAATTTTGTAATGGAGGTTCAAAAGCCTGCAACTGCTGCTCGTTATGCTTTAAACATTGCACTTTATAACTTGCCTGCAGATTTTTATGAAAACTACTTAAAAAATATTAACGCTGTAACTTTAGACGATGTTCAAAATGCAGCAATTAAATATTTTAGAGGTGATAAAGCGCGTATTATAATTACTGGTAAAGGAATTGAAGTTTTAAAGAATTTAGAAAAAAATTCTGATTATAAAATCAACTATTTCGATACTGAAGGAAACCCTACTACTAAGCCAGCAATGACTCTACCTATTCCTGCAGGAATGACTTCTGCAAATGTTGTAAATAAATATTTTACTGCAATTGGAGGGAAAGACAAAGTTAAGGCTGTTAAAACAGTAACTATAGTTTCTAACGCAACAATTCAAGGAACTCCGTTAGCGATGACTGTTAAAGCTGCTGCACCAAACAAAACGTCTCAGTCAATTTCTGTGATGGGTAATGTAATGCAGAAATCTGTTTTTGACGGAACTAAAGGATATTCTGAAGCTAGAGGTCAGAAAACAGCTATGACGCCAGAGCAAGTTGAAAAAGCAAAAAATAGTAATGCTCTTTTTAGTGATTTAAAATACACTGCAGGTAAATTATTAAGAGTAGAACCAATAGAAGGTAAAAATGCTATTGTTTTAAAATATAATGACACTGAGGTTTATTATGATATGACTTCTGGATTAAAAGTAAAAGAAGTTAAAACAGTAAAAACTCCAGATGGTAAAGAAACTAAAGTACCAACTGTGTTTTCTGACTATAAAGAAGTAAACGGAATTAAATTTCCACATTCAATTGGATTAAAATCAGGACCAATGAATTTAAACTTCGTAGTAAAAGAAATAAAAATTAACGAAGGTGTTTCTGATGCTGATTTTCAGTAAATAGAAAAACGTTAAAACAAGTAAGAGAGCCAAAGCGAAAGTTTTGGCTCTTTTTTATTTTGATCTATTTGTAATCCAAACTCCAAATAAGATAACTCCACCAGCAAGCAATTGAATTACACTTAATTGCTCACCATCTATAATTCCCCACATTACTGCTATAATCGGAATTAAATAAGTTACAGACGAAGCAAAAATTGGCGAAGAAATATGCACTAAATCATTAAATATCACCTTTGCAATTGCTGTTCCTAAAATTGATAAAACAATTATATATAATAACGCTGGCTTAGTTTCAGAGTTTAATTCAAATTCAGTAAAAAAACCTGTACAACCTAATATTATTAACACAGGAATTATCACTATTAAAAAGTGCCCTGTAGTAATAGTAAGCCCGTCTAAATCATGTAAGTATTTCTTTATAATATTTACATTAAACGCATAACCTACTGAAGAAATAATTGGCAACAAAGCATACCAATAATTCTGATTTGGATTTAAGTCTGCTCCTTTTAAAATTAAAATTATCGTTCCAACCAAGCCTATAAAAATTCCTATAAACTGCCTTTTCTTAAAGGCAAAACCAAACACTAAAGCACCAATAATAAAAGTATTAAATGGTGTTAGTGAATTTAATATTGATGCTATTGAACTATCGATTCCTTTAATTGCGTAGGCAAACAAAAATGCCGGAAAAAAGGTACCGACTAAAGTACTTATGAAGACATATTTCCAATGTCTCTTTTTTATTTTTCGTAAACTTTTAAAACCAACTATAATCACAAAAATAGCAGCAAAAAAAGTTCGTAAAGCAGCCACATGTATAGGCGATATACTTATTAATGCTTTTTTCATTAAAATAAAAGAACTTCCCCAGACTAGTGAAAGAACTACTAAATAGAACCATTTTCGTTGTTGATTATTCATTACCAATTCATTTAAGCACAAAATTCGTTTATTAATATCTATAAATTTGATTTTATTAATAACTTTGCTAAATAACTCAATAAATTAAAATGATGAAAATTCAAAAAATAATATTCGCTTTAACTCTTGTTAGTTTTTTAGCCGTTGGATGCAAAAACGAAGCAAAGAAAGATGACGCTACTAAAGAAGAAAAAACTGAAGTTACTGCAAATACAAAAGAGCTTTCTTTAAGTATTTCAGGAATGACTTGCGAAATAGGATGTGCTAAAAAAATAGCATCTGATTTATCTAAAAAAGAAGGTGTATTAGAAGCTAACGTAGTATTTAACGATAGTATTGCCAATGTAAAATATAATGCAAACATTACTAATAAAGCCGATTTAATTGCTTTTGTTGAAGGGATTGGTAGTGGTGATATGTACAAGGCTTCAGAAACAAGTAAAAAAGAATGCAAAGAAGGTTGCACTATGACTTGTTGCGCTAAAAAAGACACAGAAAAGAAAACCTGTGATGCTGACTGTAAAAAAGAATGCTGTACAAAAGGTGATGCTGAGAAAAAAGCATAAATTTTATCTTAAAAATAAAAATCAAGCTTCTCTTTTGAGGGGCTTTTTTTATGCGTTTATATTATCTTTGTAAAAACATTTCTTCTGATGAAAAAACATTTTCCGCTCATAGTAAAAATTTCGTTAATTGCTGTATACCTTATTTTTTTAGCAGGATCTGTAGTTCGTATGACAGGATCCGGAATGGGCTGCCCAGATTGGCCAAAATGTTTCGGATATTACATTCCGCCAACTTCTGAAGAGCAAATTACTTGGCAACCCAATACTACATATGAAGAGGGAATGATAATCGTTAAAAACGAGGTTTTATTCGTTGCTGAGAATGATTTAAAAACAACAACAGAGTTTAACAATAATAACTGGGTAAAATATACCAAACACAGCTACGCAAAATTCAATAAATTTCATACTTGGACAGAGTACATTAACCGATTAGCTTCTGCTTTGGCTGGAATTCCGTTTTTGTTTTTAATTTTCGTTTCCACCAAATTCTGGAGAGAAAAGAAAATTATTACCCTTTTATCATTCGGAGCTTTCTTTTTAATGCTTTTTGAAGCCTGGCTAGGTAAAACTGTGGTAGATTCTAACTTAAAACCTACTATTATTACCATTCACATGGTTGGTGGTTTAGTTATTGTTGGCTTGCTATTATGGTTACTATTTATAGTTTCTAAAAAGCCGTTAGATGCTACTCAAAATAGTAAACCTACTGCATACAATTCGCTTTTTAATAAATTGTTAATCATTTCAGTAGTATTTTCTTTAGTTCAAATTGCACTAGGAACTCAAGTTCGTCAGTTTATTGATGAGCAAGTCAAATTATTCGGATTCGACAACAAGCAATATAGTTTGCTAAACCCTAGTTTTAAATTTTACTTTCACCGTTCATTTACAATTGCGATTGTATTAGTAAACATGGGGATATTTTACTTAAATCAAATTAAAAACTTAGGGTACAAATTGGTAAACTGGATTGTGTTTTTGATTTTTCTAGAAACCATGACAGGTATTTTAATGTATTATGCTGATTTCCCTATCGGAACGCAAGCAATACATTTACTTTCTGGAGCTATTTTATTCGGATTACAATTTTACTTATTACTACAAAATAGAAGTGTAAAAGAATAAGTTTATGGTAACAAAACTTCATAAAATTTCTAGCCCCGATTGTAGCATTTGTTTGAGCTCCTCGCAGAGAGCGAGTGCGGAAAGCGGGAAATAGCTTTAACAAAAATTAATCCTCCCACTCTAAGGTTTCCAACATATGAATCATATCTTTTTTGATATATTCAACTGCTGGTAAAATAGAATCGTAATTAGGTTTTGTATAAAAAAACAGCGATCCTTTTAAAAAATGACTTGTACTGTCAGTAACATGAAATTGAATTTGTGAGGCCGCATTTCCTGAGATTTCACACATTTTACCATATATTTTTTTATCGGTATCTGCATAATCTCTCCATGAAATATGATCGGCTTTTACGGTATGTTCTAGCACTAATTTTTCAGCTTCAACCAACAATTCTTTTAAATTATCATTTACAGGTCGGTACGTAATATCTACCGAAGCCTTTAATTTAGGATATTGAATTTTTAACCAATTTTGCGGCAAAGTTTTAACAGTCGCATTTTTAGCAATATCAAAACGGTAAGGTCTTGTTTTATTCAACTTGTTATATCCTTTTTCTGGATATTCAAGACTTAAATAACCTTTAGGTTTTGGTAAACTTTCTTCACCACAACTTAATAATAACATTGCTGATATCAACAATAAAAATTTATGCATTTCGTGTTGCTTTTACTTGTTTTATACGTTTCTTATCTAACGCCTCTATAGTAAACGTATAAATGTTAAAGATTATTTTCTCACCCTTTTTAGGAAACTTACCAGACACTTCTAAAATAAAACCTGCTATGGTTTCACTTTCTCCTTTTAGTTCTTCAAACTTCTCTTCATCATCATCTTCTAATACGCGACAAAAATCTTTGATGGTTGTTTTACCTTCAAAAATATAATTATTTTCATCTATTTTCGAATATGACAAATCTTCATCATCAAATTCGTCATTTATATCTCCTACAATTTCTTCTATAACATCTTCTAAGGTTACAATTCCGCTTGTTCCACCATATTCATCTACAACAATTGCTAAGTGTTTTTTCATTTCTTGAAACTCGCTTAACAAATCATCTAATTTTTTGTTTTCTGGTATAAAAAAAGCTTCGCGTAATAGTTTTTGCCACTGAAAACTCTTCTTATTTAAATATGCTAATAGATCTTTTGCATATAAAACACCTTTAATATTGTCTATATTTTCGTGATAAACAGGAATTCTTGAATACCCATTTTTTAAAATCATCTTTAAAACCTCTTCATACGAAGTATCGTCTGCAATTGCACAAACATCGGTTCTTGGTTTCATAATTTGTACTGTTTCTGTATTACCAAAACTTACAATTCCTTCTAATATTTTTTGTTCTTCCTTTGTTGTAGCTCCGCTTGATGTTAATTCTAAAGCTTGTGATAAACGCTCTACAGAAAGGTTATTATTCTTGTTTCCAAGCTTATTTTCTACAATACTGGTTAGCTTTATAAGAGGCGTACTTAAAGGCGTTAAAAGAATATTTAAAACCTGAATAGGCTTCGCCATAAAACTAGCAAATTGCATCGATTTTCTGGTCGCATATACTTTTGGCAAAACTTCCCCAAACAATAGAATTAAAAAGGTTACTAAAACAACTTCTATTAAAAACTTTATTCCACCAGAAAGTCCGCTAAAAAAAACCTCACCTAAGGAGGCAAATATTAGTACAATAAGAATATTTATAAAATTGTTTGTTATTAAGATTGTTCCTAATAATTTCTTCGGATCCTCTAGAAGCGACACAACGGTACTTTGTCCTTTTGATGAGGATGAAAGTTCGTCTATTTGAGTTTGTGATATTGAAAAAAAAGCCACTTCGGTTCCTGAAACCAAAGCTGAGCAAACTAATAAAAAAAGTAATGCAAAACAGTTTATTGTGGTTAACCAATTAATGGTTGATAAAAGTAAAAACAAGGAGTTGGGTTCTGTATCCAATTTTTATAATTTAAGTAAACTAGAATGGTAAATCATCATTATCTGTTGGTGCTACATTAGGTGCAGCATTATTTTTTTTACTATTTCTGTATTAGAACCTCCGTTAGTTAGGTCTTTTTTTGTTGACAGAAAGGTCATTTCTTGTACCTGAATTTCTGTAGCATAACGTTTTTGCCCGTCTGCTTCATACTGACGCGTTTTAATTCGTCCTTCGCAATACACTTTATCTCCTTTTGTTAAATATTTTTCACAAATTTCTGCTAGTTTATTACGTACAACAATATTATGCCATTCTACATTGGTGACTTTCTCGCCTGTTTGGCGATTTGTATACGTTTCGTTTGTTGCCAAAGGAAAACGACCAATAGCATTACCGCCTTCAAAATAATGCATTTTTACGGCATCACCTAAATGACCTATTAAAATAACTTTATTAATTGTACCTGCCATAATTTACTGTATAAAATCAAATATACAAAATTTACTATTTGTTCTCTGAAAATTCGTTTAAAAACTTATCAATCAAAACAGGCACCGGATATTGCTTAATGTCTTGCCATAAAATAGTTTTCTCTTCGGAATTTGAAATTTTAACAATCCAAAATTTTGTAAATAAATGCTGATGTGATAATTTATGAACAATATCTTCTTTATTAAATAAAGACAACAACGTTTCTTGAGGGAAAAGAGTTAAAAATTGCTCACTAGCAACTAATGCCTTTTCAGATATTGGTTCTTTTGTTTCAATTAACGGAAATTGATACATTCCTTGCCAAATACCTTTACCTATTCTTTGCTCGATAATTGTTTTTTTATCATCTGTAACAACTACCAAGAAATTAAAATAACGCTTTTTTATTTTGATTTTCTTCTCTTTTACTGGAAGTTCTTTAATTTGCTTTTTAGCCAACGCAATACAGCTTTCAGATAACGGACAAGAATCACATAGCGGATTTTGTGGTTTGCACTGCGTTGCTCCGAAATCCATTATAGCCTGATTATAAGTTCCTGGCTGAGAAACATCAATTAATGTTTGTGCTAATTCTTTAAACTCCTTTATTCCTTTTGATGAGTTTATTGGCGTGCTGATTCCGTAATAACGCGCCAAAACTCGGTACACATTTCCATCAACAACTGCCACAGGTTCATCATAACAAACAGAGGCTATTGCAGAGGCTGTATAATCTCCAATTCCCTTTAATCTTAAAAGCTCTTTATAGTTTTTTGGAAAAACTCCATTAAGTTCATTAGCTATGTATTTTGCGGTAAAATGTAGGTTTCTTGCCCTTGAATAATACCCTAAACCTTGCCACAATTTAAGCACCTTGCTTTCATCAGCCTTTGCCAAGTCAAACACTGTTTCAAACTCTGTTGTAAAGGTCATAAAATATGGCAATCCTTGTGCTACTCGTGTTTGTTGTAACATAATTTCACTTAACCAAACCAAGTAAGGGTCTTTAGTTTTACGCCAAGGCAAATCTCTTTTGTTTTTTAAATACCAGTAAATAAGTTGGTTAGCAAATATCATTTATGTAAATTGAGCCAGCGAAAGTACTCTATTTTATTTACATTTTTTTATTCTTATTATTTTCGGAATAGATTAATTATCATATATTTGCACCCTCATTTTTAAAAATAAATTCAAAATATATATAGAATGACAAAAGCAGATATCGTATCTAAAATTTCAGATAAGAGTGGAATTGAAAAAGCAGATGTTTTAGCAACTGTTGAGGCATTTATGGACGAAGTAAAGGATGCATTAGAGAGCGGAGATAATGTATATTTAAGAGGTTTTGGTAGTTTTATCATCAAAACTAGGGCAGAAAAAACTGGTAGAAATATTTCAAAAAATACGACTATTAAGATTCCTGCACACAACATACCTGCTTTTAAACCATCAAAAGTGTTTACAGAAGGTGTGAAAACTAAAGTTTCTGTAAAAGAATAAAATTATTAATCAGAGGTCTTTAACTTCTAAAGACTTTATAAAACATTTAAAATTATGCCAAGCGGTAAAAAAAGAAAAAGAGCTAAGATCTCTACACACAAAAGAAAGAAAAGAGCAAGAGCAAATCGTCACAAGAAAAAGTAAGCTAACGCTTACTTTTTCGTTGCTTTTATAAGCTTATTAAGTTCATTGACATTAAGGTTTAAACACCTTAAAATGGTATAAAAATTATACCTGTTTACAAATTTTAATCCGTCTTCGTAAAAATTATTACGTTGGCACAAAACTATATTCAGAATGAAAACAGAATTAATAATTCGTTCAAATTCTTCTGATATTGATTTCGCCTTACTAAGAGATGGTAGACTTATTGAATTAAACAAAGAAACAAGCGATAATAAATTTTCAGTCGGAGATGTTTTTCTAGCAAAAATAGGAAAAGTGATGACTGGTTTAAACGCCGCTTTTGTAAATGTTGGTTACCCTAAAGATGGTTTTTTACACTATCATGATTTAGGGCCACAAGTACAATCTTTAAACAAATTCATTAAGAAGGTAAGCACAGGTAATTATAAAGAATTCACTTTAAAAAACTTTCGCTCTGAGAATGATATCAATAAAGACGGGAGTATTAATGATGTACTAAAATCAGGTCAAAATTTATTAGTACAAATTGTAAAAGAACCAATATCTACCAAAGGTCCGCGTATTAGCTCGGAACTATCAATAGCTGGTAGGTTTTTAGTTTTAGTTCCTTTTTCTAACAGAGTATCTGTATCTCAGAAAATAGCAGATCCAAAAGAAAAAGAACGTTTAAAAAAATTAGCAAAAAGCATCAAACCAAAAGGGTTTGGGCTTATTTTACGTACTGTTGCCCAGAATAAAAAGGTAGCAGAACTAGATAAAGATTTACAAAATTCACTTGAACGTTGGGAGAAAATGTGTAATAGCATCGCTAACAAAAACACGCCAACAAAAATATTAAGTGAGTTAAACAGAGCATCTTCTATTTTAAGAGATGTAATGAATGATTCTTTTACAAGTATTGTAACCAACGATAAAGATTTAATGGTTGAGATTAAAGAGTATTTACAAGAAATATCTCCTGAAAAGGAAAGTATTGTAAAACTTCATAAATCTGACACTCCAATTTTCGAAAAATTCGGTATTGAACGTCAGATAAAAACATCGTTTGGTAAAACAGTTTCTATGAGCAAAGGTGCGTATTTAGTTATTGAACACACCGAAGCTTTACATGTTATTGATGTAAATAGTGGTAATCGCTCAAACAAAGCTTTAAGCCAAGAAGAAACTGCTTTAGAAGTTAACTTAATTTCTGCTACAGAAATAGCACGACAGTTACAACTGCGTGATATGGGTGGAATTATAGTGGTTGACTTTATTGATATGAAGAGTACTGAAAACAGACAGAAATTATATCAGCATTTAAAAGATGCAATGTCATTAGATCGTACAAAACACAAAATTTTACCTCCGAGTAAATTTGGTTTAGTACAGATTACAAGACAACGTGTACGACCTGAATTAGAAATAAAAACACGTGAACCAAACCCGAATAAAAACGGAGAAGTTGAAGCTCCTATTGTTTTAATAGACAAAATAGAAGTTGAATTAGAACGCATATTAAATAGCGGTAAAGACTACAAGGAAATTACCTTAAATACGCACCCTTTTATAGCTGCTTATTTAACAAAAGGCGTAAACTCTATTCGTTTTAAATGGTATGTTCAACACAAAAAGTGGATTAAAATATTACCTAGAGATGCATACCAATACTTACAATATAAATTCTTTTTGAAAAAAAAGGAAGTAAGTAAGGCAATCTTATTATGAAATAAAAACCCGTTTCTTTCGAAACGGGTTTTTTTATGCGCTAAAACCAAAAACCTAAATTAAATAACCAGTATTTTTCTTTATGATCTGGCGACCATGTGTATTTTAATTCTACTGGACCTAAAAAAGTTTCAACACTATACCCTAAAGCATAGCCCGATTTGGTGTTTTTAAACAGATTTGGGTCAGAAAAAACATCTTCATCTACTCTAGCGTAATTGGCAATAAAAGAAGCATAATGCTTCTCTATAAGCTGATACCTGAAATTAAACTCTGATTTTAAAAAAGACTGATCACTTAAAACACCCGTTTCGTATCCATAAAAGGGTTTAAAATTATTAATATAGTTTTGGTTATAACCTCCCAAACGATAATTAAACATTAAAGATGTTTTATCTCCCAAAGTATAACCTGCTTGTGATGTATATTGAAATGTAAGTTTATTGTAAAAAGTGGTTGCGAAACCTAATGTTCCACCAGCTTGAGAAAATTGCTGAAAAGGTTCGCTATCTGGTACTAATCTTGATAATTTATCATTTCTATCTGACCAAACAAACCACTTTAAACCAACGTCTGCATAAAAACCTTTTGTAGGAAACATCTCTTTATTATAAGTATCTAACTTTAAAAAGGCATATGTATTTATATAATTACTATCATCAAAAAATGTTTCCTGACCGTTACTTAATACATTACTAGATTTTATTTCTATCTTCTTTTGTTCAACACCTACGCCTATTGCAAACTTTTTATCCATTGTTGTTTGCAAAAAAAACGAGTTTGTAAAATCGGCATACCTCACATTTATTAAATCAGCATCATACAAAAAATCGTTGTTAAATGTATTGTATCTAGATTTTACACCATAGCTTGGTAATAAGCCATTATCTACAAAGTACTGAAAATCGTATCTAATTTTATCTCCAATTCCTACATCTAAAGATAATTCATCATTTTGAGTTAGTAATTTTTTATGGTTATAATTTAATAACACAGCTGATTTATATAACAAATCATAATGCAAACCAAACCTTAAGTAAGAGTTAACATCATCTTCTTGCACTACTAATTCTAGTTTTTTTCCTTTAAAGGATTTTTTAAAATGATAATCAATTCTTTTAAAATTTTTGGAAGCTGTTAGCGTATTTATTTTGTGTGAAATATCGCTGTACGAAATACTATCTCCTTGATTTAACTGCAGTTTACCTAAAATATAATTATTCGTGTAATTTTTATTTCCCTTGATAATGATTCTATCTACTAAAAACTTTTCTTTTTTAACTTTTAATTTTTTGGGCAGCTTTTTATTATATTGAAGTTTAGCTATACTATCAAAAACAATTTTAAAAGTTTTTGCTGTTTTTTTTCCTTCCTCAATAATTTCTTCTTTTTTATCAAAAGAAATCACATTATACTCTTCAACATTTGGTTTAATATAAAAGTTTAACAACTGAACTTGATTATCTGATTTTTCATACATTTTAAAATTTACAATTTGCATTAACAAAGAAGCCACAGATGATAATTCATCTCTTTTTAATAACTCGCCCTGAACACTAACTCCGATTATTATGTCCATATTTTTTTTCTTCATAATATCAACCGGAAAGTTATTTACAACGCCACCATCAATTAATAATTTTCCATCAATTTCAACAGGATTTAATAAAGACGGAAAAGAACCACTTGCTCTTAATGCTAAAGGCAAGGAACCTTCATCTAAAATAACCTCTGCGCCTGTTTCAACATTTGTTGCAATGCAATAAAATGGTATTGGTAGTTGAGAAAAATCACGAATATCATCTACAGGAGCTAATAATTCTGTTAAGAAGTTTAAGATGTTTTGTCCTCTCGATAAACCCAAAGGAAGTCCTATTTTTCCTTCTTTTATTGGCAAACTAATTGCGTATTTTTCGCCATATTCTTTATTAAAAAGAGGTTTTTCTCTACGAGAAATTTTATCTCTTATAATTGTTTCGAAATCGGTGTTTAAAATAATCTCTTCAATTTTATCTGCAGAATATCCAGCAGCATATAAACCACCAACAATGGCTCCCATACTTGTACCGCCAATATAACCTATTTGCACTCCTGCCTTTTCTAATTCTTTTAAAACGCCAATATGAGCAAAACCTTTAGCCCCACCTCCACTTAAAACTAATCCTACTTTAGGTTGGTTTTGTGCCAGCATAATTGCAGGTAAAAACAATATAATTAATAGTTTTTTCATTCTTTTTCTTTTTGATAAAATTGATATACTTTTTGAGCTCTTGAGAACCCAACAATTTCTTTTAATTCTTCTAACGTAGCTTCTTTTACTCTTTTTGCTGATTTAAATTTACGTAATAAATTAGTAATGGTTTGTTTACCAATATCAGGAATTTGTTCTAATTCTGATTGGATAGCACTTTTACTTCGCTTATTTCTGTGCAACGTAATTCCGAATCGATGGGCTTCGTTTCTTAAAAACTGAATTATTTTTAAACTTTCTGATTTTTTATCTAAATATAAAGGCACAGAATCTCCTGGATAATAAATTTCTTCTAATCGTTTTGCAATTCCGATAATAGCTATTTTTCCTCTTAAACCTAAAGCGTCTAAACTTTTTAAGGCTGATGATAATTGTCCTTTTCCTCCATCAATAACAATTAACTGAGGTAACGGTTGCTTTTCTTCTAATAAGCGCCTATAACGACGAAAAACTACTTCTTCCATCGATGCAAAATCATCAGGCCCTTCAACTGTTTTAATGTTATAATGACGATATTCTTTTTTACTTGGTTTACCGTCTTTAAAAACCACACAAGCAGCAACAGGGTGTGTTCCTTGAATATTCGAATTATCAAAACACTCTATATGGCGTGGCTCTACATGCAAACGTAAATCTTTTTGCATTTGACTCATGATTCGTTTTACATGACGATCTGGATCTACAATTTTTATTTGCTTAAACTGCTCCATGCGATAATACTTCGCATTTCTTTCTGATAAATCTACAATCCGTTTTTTGTCTCCTAATTTAGGTACGGTCACTTTTATTTGCTCTCCTAAATTGACTTTAAAAGGCACATAAACTTCTCTTGACAACGAGTTAAATCGGTTGCGAGTTTCTATGATAAACAACTCTAATAATTGCTTATCAGTTTCTTCTAGTTTCTTTTTTATTTCTGTGGTGTATGATTGCACGATTGCGCCATTCATCACTTTAAAAAAATTTGCGTAACCGTGAGTTTCATCAGAAATAATAGAAAAAACATCTACATTATTAATAGACGGATTTACAATAGTAGATTTCGCTTGATAATTTTTTAAAGAATCTAATTTATCTTTAATTTTTTGAGCTTCTTCAAATTTCATATCCGAAGCAAAATCGAGCATTATTTGTTGTAATCGCTCTAAAATTTCTTTAAAATTTCCTTTAAGAATATTTCTAATTGCCTTAATTTCTTCTAAATAATTATCTTCATGCTGATGCCCTTCACAAGGCCCTTTACAATTACCTAAATGGTATTCTAAACAAACTTTATACCTGTAAGAATCTATTTTTTCTTGACTTAAATCGTATGTACAAGTTCGCAGCGGATACAACTCTTTAATTAAACTTAAGAGTGATTGCACCATTTTCATGTTGGTGTAAGGTCCAAAATATTCAGAACCATCTTTAACAACTCTTCGAGTAGAAAAAACTCTCGGAAAACGTTCTTTTTTTATACAAAGCCACGGATAAGATTTATCATCTTTTAATAAAACATTGTAACGCGGTTTATACTTTTTAATTAAGTTATTTTCTAGCAATAATGCATCCGTTTCTGTGTCGACAACAACATGCTCTATCCGAACAATTTTTTTGACTAAAATTCGCGTTTTACCATTCTCATGAGTCTTCGTAAAATAAGAAGAAACACGTTTTTTTAAGTTTTTAGCCTTTCCTACATATATAATCACCTCATCTTTATCAAAATATTGATAAACTCCTGGTGAAGAAGGTAGTGTTTTTAGCTGAAGTTCTAATGAAGTTGGCATACAACGAAAATACAATTTTATAAAGATATGTAAGTTGCTATATGTACATTTACACTAATATTTATTTACTACACAATGCAACAACCAATTCCTTTTTATAAAGAAGAAATCAATAGTTTAAATACCCTTTTAATTGCGTTAAAAAAACGATTACTAATAACTCGTGTTTTACGTCTTTTGGCTTTCTTAACCATTTCTTTTTCAGCCTATATAGCTATTACAAAAAACAACTTATTTTTTATTGCAAGTGTTATCGCTTTAATTGCTTTTGTTTATTTAGTAACAAAACACTTACGTTTAAAACAAACAAAAAATCTTTTGGAAGCAAAACTGACTATTAATAAAACAGAAATAGCTGTTTTAAATGGTACATTTTCTGATTTAGAGAGTGGAAAAGAATTTACAAATCCCGAGCATTATTTTAGCAATGATATCGATTTATTTGGTGTTGGTTCTTTCTTTCAATACATAAACAGAACAGCAACCAATGAAGGAAAAAAACTATTAGCTACTATTTTAACAAGCAACGATATTAACAGTATTGAAGAAAAACAAAAAATAACACAAGAACTTGCGTCAAAAGTAAAATGGCGTCAACACTTTACGGCTGTTGCTAGTTTAATAAGCACAAAAACGGCAATACCTGTTATTGTAAAATGGGTGCATTCTTATGAGCAGAAGCTACCATCTTTCTTAGCACTTTTTTCGTATGTTTTTTCTGCTATTTCAATTGTTTTAATTGGCTTATTAAGTTTTGCTATTATTCCGTTTTCTATACTTTTAATATGGTTTGTTATTGGTTTAGTAACGACTGCTTTCTTTTTTAAAAATATTCAAGAATTAGCGACTGAAACCACCAAAGCAAAAGAAACGTTTAATCAATACCATCAGTTATTAGCACAAATAGAAAATGAGAAATTCACCAATTCAACATTAAAAAAACAACAAGCTAAAATTCAACAAGAAAACAAAAAGGCATCTACCATATTTAAAGAGTTTTCTAGAAAATTGGATGCTTTCGATCAACGTAATAATATTATTATTGCTGTTGTTGGTAACGGACTTTTTCTTTGGGATATTCGCAACACTATTAAAATAGAAAAATGGATTACTACCTACAAAAGCACTGTTGAAGAATGGTTTAATGTTGTTTCTTTTTTTGATGCACAAAATTCGTTAGCAAATTTTGTTTTTAATAAACCCCAGTATATATTTCCTACTATAAATAACGAAAAATCAGTTTTAAACGCAGTAAATTTAGGACATCCTTTATTGAATACGACAAAAAGGATAGACAATGATTTTGTAATAGATAATGAAGCATTTTTTATTGTTACTGGCGCAAATATGGCAGGAAAAAGTACTTTTTTAAGAGCTGTTTCTTTAGCAATTGTAATGTCTAATACTGGTTTACCAATATGTGCTGAAAAGGTAAAATACAATCCGGTTAAATTAATTACAAGTATGCGTACTTCAGATTCTTTAAGCGATGATGAATCTTACTTTTATGCCGAACTAAAACGTTTAAAATTTATCGTAAACGAAATTAAAACAGAAAATTATTTTATCATTTTAGATGAAATTTTAAAAGGAACAAATAGCATGGATAAAGCAATTGGTTCTAAAAAATTCATTGAAAAACTAAACAAATCAAACTCTACCGGAATAATCGCCACACACGATGTTAGTTTATGTGAATTATCATCAGAATATACGACCATTAAAAACTATTATTTTGATGCTGAGATTATAAATAACGAGTTGCATTTTGATTATAAAATGAAAAACGGCGTGTGTAAAAACATGAACGCTTCCTTTTTATTAAAGAAGATGGAAATTGTTTAATACCTTTACAATATGAGCAAACTTATTGATAATTTCGGCAGACAAATTAGCTATGTTCGATTGGCAGTAACCGATCGTTGCAACCTTCGTTGCCAATATTGTATGCCTGCTCATGGTATTGATATTGTGCCTCGAAAAGAGCTATTAACTTATAAAGAAATGTATCGCCTTATTCGTGTACTTACCGAATTAGGTGTTAACAAAGTTCGTTTAACAGGTGGTGAGCCTTTTGCTCGTAAAGATTTTATGTCGTTTTTAGATATGTTATCTTATAACGATTTGTTAGATGAAATTAATATTACTACAAACGGAGCATTAGTTGCTAACCACATACAAACTTTAGAAAAGTTAGAGAAAATAAAAAACATCAATTTAAGTATTGATAGTTTAGACACTCATAAATTTGCGAAAATTACACGTCGCGATGTGTTTCCTGAAGTGTATAAAACTTTCGAATTATTAGAAAATAGCTCGTTAAACTTAAAGTTGAATGTAGTGGTGCAATCTGGTTTTAACACTGATGAAATAAACGATTTTGTAGCCTTAACAAAAGATAAAAATATTGCAGTTCGTTTTATTGAAGAAATGCCGTTTAACGGAAAAGGGCAACGAGAAATGAAAGAAAGCTGGAATTATAATAAAATTATAGAAGAAATAAAATCTGAGTATACTGTTGCGCCTATTGTTTCAGAAAAATCATCTACATCACGTAATTTCTCTATCGAAAATCATCAAGGAACAGTAGGGATTATTCCTGCATTTACACGTACTATTTGTAACGATTGTAATCGAATAAGAATTACCTCAACCGGTACTTTTAAAAACTGTTTATTTGATGATGGTGTTTTTAACTTGCGTGATTTTATTCGTAACGGTGCAAGTAACGACGATTTAAAAGAACTTTTTTTATCTCTGATAAAAGAAAAGCCCGAAAACGGATTTATAGCAGAAGCAAATCGTAAAAAAGGAATTGTTACTGAAAGTATGAGCACAATTGGTGGGTAATAATATATTAAAAAGCTGATATATTCACAAAAATAAAAAGAGATTGATAGTTTAAAACTACCAATCTCTTTTTTATTAAAAGCAAGTTAAAAAACTACTCTTAATTTTTATTCATAAAATAAAGAATATTATTTCTCTAAATCATCAGCTAACTTCTCAAAGCTATTCTCTACATCTTTATATGCTTTTTCAAAGCCATCTTTTACATCTTGCCAGTTATCCTCTGTACTGTTACCTAACTTATCAAAACTTTCTCCTAATGCAGCTCTTTTAGCTTTTAATTCAGCCAACATCTCATTATTTTTCTCTTTAGTTTCAGCTTTAGCTTCGTTAAAGTTATTCTCTAAACTTTCAATTTCAGCATCTAGTTTTTTCATACTTTTATTAACCTCTGTTTCTAAATCAGATTTCTTAGCGTATGTATAATCACCTAAATTATCAAAACCCTCTTCAATCTCATCTGCAACATTTTCCATGCTTTCTTTAACATCTTCTACTAATTCTTTAGTATCTTCAGTTATTTGCTCTTTTTTGGTTTTATTGTTATCACAAGACACTAATACTAATGATAAAACTAATGTTATAGCTGTTAATTTAATTAATTTCATTTTTTTGTTTTTAAAGTTGATGCCTACTATTTTAAGGATGTTCGGCTTTAATCCTTATGCTGGTACAAAACTAAACAGATAAAAAGCATAAGTATTGCTCAAATAAGAATAAAATTAACTCATTTAAAAAAGTATTATTAAAACCTACTGATAATTAAACATCATTATATTTAATAAAACAACGACTAAACACATATAAAATATACAAAAATGTAAACCTCATATTTTCTGACTAAATAAATTCATAACTTTGATTTTTAACAAAAGAGACATCATTATTAGACCTCTGATAACTTAAAATATGATTTCTGTAAAAGAAGCTAAACATCTAATTTCACAAAGCACTCAAGATTTCGGTACAGAAGAAATTCCGTTTATAGAATCTGTAGGTAGAATTTTAAAAGAAGATATTATTGCCGATAGAGATTTCCCGCCTTTTAATCGCGTTGCTATGGACGGAATTGCAATAAATCATTCTTATTTTAAAAACGGGCAACGAAGTTTTAAAGCAGAAGCAATTCAGCCAGCCGGCAGCAAGCAATTATCTATGCAAAATTCAGAGAATTGTATAGAAGTAATGACTGGCGCCGTATTACCTAATAACTGTGATACCGTAATTCGTTATGAAGATATTGAAATAGAAAACGGAATTGCAAGAATTACTGTTGATGTTATAAACAAACATCAAAACATCCATCCAAAGGGAAAAGACAAAGCACAAGGAATTGTTTTAATTAACAAAAACACTATTATTTCTCCTGCTGAAATCGGTGTGATTGCTACTGTAGGTAAATCGACTATTAAAGTAGCCAAACAACCGAAAGTAATGATTATTTCTACTGGTGATGAATTAGTTGATGTGCATGAAACTCCTTTAAATTATCAAATAAGAAAATCTAATGTATATACGTTGGTTTCGTTATTAAATGAACTGAACATTCCTTCTAAAACAGCACATATTACTGATAATAAAACTATCTTAAAAGAAAAGATTGCTGGCTACCTGCAAGAATATGACGTGCTTTTATTTAGCGGAGCGGTGAGTAAAGGTAAATTCGATTTTTTACCCGAGGTGTTAACTGAATTAGGAGTAAACAAGTTGTTTCATAAAGTAACTCAACGCCCAGGGAAACCTTTCTGGTTCGGCCTCACAGATGCTTTAGGTATTAATGAGCAACATGTTTCCGTGAATGAAAAAAACAAAACAGTTGTCTTTGCTTTTCCTGGAAATCCGGTTTCTACTTTTGTAAACTGTTTAGTTTATTTTTATCCTTGGTATTATAAATCAGCAGGTATAAAAGCAAATGAAAAAACAGCTATCTTAGCTCATGATATTGAATTTAAACCTAATTTAACTTATTTTTTACAAGTAAAATTAAGTTATCGTTTTGGGCATTTAATTGCAACTCCTATAAAAGGAAATGGTTCTGGAGATTTAGCAAGTTTAGTTGCTGCTGATGGTTTTATTGAAATTCCGAAAACAACACAAATTGAATTTAAATCAGGAAGTACTTTTCCTGTAATTAGATATAAAAAATAAAATCTCGATACTAATTTGTTTTTACTATCGGACATCAAACTCACTCGATATGACAATACTATTCGTTTATTTTATTAAATTCAACCTGTCTTTTCGAGTGGTTTTATTAAAGTGACAATGGAAATAAAAGTGTATCGAGAACTATTATACAATCAACATAAATAATAATGGAAATTGTCAGTTCGAGTGGTTTTATTGAAGTGATAATGGAAATAAAAGTGTATCGAGAACTATTATACAATCAACATCTCGATACAAATTTGTTTTTCCTATCGGACATCAAATTCACTCGATGTGACAATATAAATTGTCAGTTCGAGTAGTTTTATTGAAATGATAATGGAAATAAAAGTGTATCGAGAACTATTATATAATCAACATTTCGATACAAATTTGTTTTTCCTATCGGACATCAAATTCACTCGATGTGACAATATAAATTGTCTGTTCGAGTAGTTTTATTGAAATGACAATGGAAATAAAAGTGTATCGAGAACTATTATACAATCAATATGAAAATCTATTATGTTTACATCTTAAAATGTTCTGACAAATCATATTATACTGGTTTTACTTCTAACCTTGAAGAAAGATTAATGGAACATAAAGAAGGAAAACACATAGGTAGTTATACGTTTAAAAGAAGACCTTTAAAATTAGTTTTTTATTGTGAGTTTACAAATGTAGCATTAGCGATTGCAAAAGAAAAACAACTAAAAAATTGGTCAAAAATTAAAAAAGAGGCTTTAATAAATGGTGCTTTTGAAAATCTTCCTAATTTAGCAAAGAAGAAGTTTAAATAACTTCTCGATACAATTTTCTCATAAAATCGAAAATTACTCGAAGTGACACTATCATATTAAAATGAAATAACAATTCAACATGTCAGTTCGATTGGTTTTATTGAAGTTCCGAAAACAACACAAATTGAATTTAAATCAGGAAGTACTTTTCCTGTAATTAAATATAAAAAATGAACAAATTCACGCACATAAACGAGCAGAATCAACCTAAAATGGTGAATGTTTCTGATAAGAAAATTACCAAGCGAACTGCGGTTGCAAAAGCTACGATGTTTTTAGGAGCTGAAATTATTTCTCATTTTAAAAATGAGGACTTAATTACTAAAAAAGGACCCGTTTTTCAAACCGCAATTATTGCTGGCATTCAAGCTGTAAAAAAAACATCTGATATTATTCCTATGTGTCATCCGTTATTAATTAACGGTGTAGATATTGATATAAATATTGTTGACGATGAACAATTAGAGGTTTTTTGTAAAGTAACTATCGAAGGAAAAACAGGTGTTGAAATGGAAGCTTTAACGGGCGCTTCTGCAACTTGTTTAACTATTTATGATATGTGCAAAGCCATCAATCAAAAAATGGTGATTAAAGAAGTAAAATTAGTAGAAAAAACTGGCGGTAAATCAGATATTAAAAATGGGTAAAAAACATCAAAAACACGCAAATATCACTAAAAAATTCAACGATAATTTTGCTACCAATGAAGTTGCTATTTTGGGAACTAAATGTGGAGTTATTGCTGATTTAGTTACAAAGGTTTCAACTAAATTATCAAACTATAACTTAGGGTATTTCGATGCTTCTCACGCAAAAGACCTTGATAAAAACATCGTAACCGAATATACCTTTCACCATGAAGGTAATTTACAAGTAAACACAACCTCAAGCGTTAATAAGTTTGAGCAACGTTTACAGTTTATTAATCATGATTTTGTGCTTATAAACGGGAATCATTACGAAGGTGCTAAACAAATTCTGATTCTAGATGATGAAAAAGAAGCTTCTATAGAAAAGAGATTAGATCAAATTACAAACATCCAATTTATTGTAAAACTAAATTCGGATACTAAGATTTTTGATTGTTTAATCGAAAAATTTCCACTGATAGAAAATACAACTTGTTACACGATTCATGATGTTGATAAAATTACAAATCACATTCATAATTTAATCAAAGAAAATATTGCTCCTGTTAAAGGGTTGGTATTAACTGGTGGAAAAAGTACCCGAATGGGAACAGATAAATCTGAATTAGATTATTATGGAAAACCTCAAAAAGAATACACAAAAGAACTCCTAGAAAACAATGCTTTAGAAACATTTTATTCTGTACAATTACCTTCTAAAAAACCAGCTGAAATTCACGACACTTTTTTAAATCTTGGTCCTTTTGGCGGAATTTGTTCTGCCTTTCAAAAAGATCCTAATTCAGCTTGGCTGGTAGTCGCTACAGATCTTCCTTTTGTAAATGATGAGTTAATTCAGTTATTATTACAAAAACGAAATCCGAGTAAAATAGCAACAGCAATTAAAGGGAAAAGCAAAGAATTTCCTGAGCCTTTAATTACCATTTACGAACCAAAGGCGTATACTAAATTACTACAATATTTAGCACAAGGATATTCATGTCCTCGTAAAGTGCTAATTAATTCTGATGTTGAAATTATTGAAATAGATGACCATTTGATTAGAAACATCAATACACCAGAAGAGTTTGAAACTGCTAAAAAGGAGATTAGTAAGTATGAATAAACTCATAATAATAAAAGGTGGCCAAAAACATTTTATCTTTAGGTTTATGGCTGCTATTCTTTATGCTTTTGCTGTTTTTATCATAGTGAAGTTTTTTATCAACACCTCAGTATCAACTGTCGAAAATTATACCATTTCCTTTTTACATATTCTAGAAATGGAAATTTATATTATAACACTTGCACTATTAGCTTCTGTTGTTAATAATCATCACTTTAATCTTAAAGAAAGTATATATCGTAAATATTACTCTGTTGGTCCTTTTGGTTATGGAAAATGGCAAACTATAAGTAAACTCACTTACACATCAATTTATTTAAATAATAATGATGTTTACGAGGTAATTATTTGGGATGAAAGTAATGACCGTTTTAAAATTTCATTTCATAACGAAGAGAATAATGCCATTGAAACTGCAAAATATGTAGCAGATAAGTTAAGTATCGACTATTATACTAGGAATGCATAATATTATAAATCGCTCATTTTATGTAAAATGAGCGATTTACATGAAGTAATTATTTTTTAGCTTTAAGCTTCTTTTCGATGGCTTCAATCATAATATTTGCAATATCTAAACCTGTTGCTCCTTCAATACCTTCTAAGCCAGGAGAAGAATTTACCTCTAATAATAACGGGCCTTTATTAGAGCGAATAATATCTACACCAGCAACTGGCAGGTCTAAAATTTTAGCCGCTTTAATTGCTAACTTTCGTTCATCAGAAGTTATTTTTATTTTAGATGCAGAACCTCCTTGGTGTATGTTTGCCCTAAACTCACCTTTTTCAGCTTGCCTTTGCATTGACGCCACTACTTTACCATTTACCACAAAACAACGTATATCTTGTCCGTTAGCTTCCTTAATAAATTCTTGAACAAGAATGTTTGTTTTAACACTTTTAAAAGCATTAATTACACTTTCTGCTGCCTTAGTTGTTTCTGCTAAAACTACACCTTTACCTTGGGTACTTTCTAATAACTTAATTATTAATGGCGCTCCGTTTACCATTTTAATAAGATCTTTTGTATCTAAAGGAGAGTTCGCAAAACCTGTAATAGGAACTTGTATATCGTTTTTAGCAAACAGCTGTGTAGCCAACAGTTTATCTCTTGATTGATTAATTGCATCTGCAGAATTTAAACAATAAGTTCCCATAGCATCAAACTGCCTTATTAAAGCACAGGCATAAAAAGTAACAGAAGGCTTAATACGAGGTATAATAGCATCAAACTCATCTATAATATTTCCACCACGGTAACGTATTTGAGGCTCTTTAGCATCAAATTTCATGTATGCTTGTTGCACATTAAGAAATACCATTTCATGACCTCTTAAACGACCAGCTTCCATGATACGCTTATTGCTAAAAAGATTTGGATTACTTGCTAATAAAGCTATTTTTAAACCTGTTTTTTCTTTCTTAAAAGTCGCATATTTTTCATCTAAATCTTCTTCACTAAAAGTTCCTGATAAATACGTTTCTGAAGCATTTACTAAGTAACCGTTTGACAGTGCTTCACGCCCCAACAACATTCTAAACTCCATAGAATCTCTGTTAGCAAGCGTTAATTCAATCTCAAAAGTTTCTGCACCTATAGTTATAGGTGTTTTTATTACAATACGTGGTTCTGAAATACCTGTTGAACTTTTTATTGAACGTTTTGAATGAATTTTAGATTCGCATGTTATACTAATACTTCTATTTTCTTGCAATGGATTAACATCAAAACGCACCCACTCTTCAGTATCTTTTAAAAACCTAGTGATATTATTAGCTTGTATTGATGATGTTTTTGCACCAGAATCTACTCTAGCTTTTATGGCTGGTATACTGAAAGATTTAAACGAACACCATTCTTCACTTCCTATTATTTTTAAATTATTCAATATTATATTTTTATTTAATGTAAAGGTTAAATTTATTCTTCTGCAAGCTAACCGATTTATAGCATAAACATTTCATTCTCTTCAATAAAACTTTTAAACTCTATTGTATAACCGTTAGGGTCTTTCACAAAAAAAGAAACATGTTCACCGTTTTTATCTTTTAAGAATGTTTTTGTGATAATAGTTTCTGACGACCAATGGTTAATTCTGTCATGCATTTTTTCCCATTCCTCAGCATCTAAAACAACCCCGAAGTGAAAAGATGGTAAAACATCTTTATCAAAAGTATAATTAGGTGATTCGAAATTAAATTTTTCTACTAAAACATATGTCAATTGGTTGTTAAATAAATTTATATCTAACCAATCACTGGTTTCCCTACCACAGTTTAAACCTAAATCTTCGGTATAAAATTTTTTAGTTTCCTTAATGTTTAAACAAGGAAGCGATAAGTGGAATATAGATGCCATAATTTTAAGCTTTTTTTTGGATACTCTTTCTGTTTTATAAATATACTATTTTAGCTATTTACTAAGAAGTAGACTTATTTCGAAAAATACAAATTATTTTTGATTTTGTATTAACTCAATACTTTTATAAAGTATTACTGTATTTGGTATTGTTATTTTTCTATTTCCCTCAGGGATATATAACATCACATAAAAACCAGTAATGTTTTTTACTTCACCTGTTAAATCATATTCTTTGTCTATAATTTTTATAGTATCACCGATACGCATTGGATGGTAAAAAAACAAAATTACACTAGCTGTTAAGTTAGATAAGATAGACCATTGTGCAAAAAAACCAACACCTAACACTGCTAAAATAGAAGATGCAAAAACACCTATTTGCTTAAATTCTATTCCTAAAATTATAAGAACTAAAAAAAATGCAAACACATAATAAATTAAGTAAAAAAGGTTAAGTATTATTTTTCTTCTATGCGGCTCTATAGCATTTTTAATTACATAACTTTTAGTTATTTTTTTAGTAAAAATAACTAACACAGAAAGCATTATTAGTAATATTAATAGCAGAATGTATTTGTTCAATAAAAAATTACTCATTATTGTTTTAATTGCAAAATTATGTTTTTATTTTTTTTTATAATTGATTTTATTTTAAAAAAATTACATTTGATAAACCAACTCTAATCAACTTGTTATGAAGAATATATTAATTCCATATAATTTTTCTGAAGAAGCTATTAATGCTTTAAACTATACTAAAAAACTTTTTAAAGGCTTAGATATTTGTATTTACTTATTAGATGTTTATATCGCTGAAAAGCCGCATTTATTAAGTTCTGAAAAAAGTGAAGAATGGTTTAATGAAATGGACAATGAGATTGAAGAAGAATCAAAGTACTTAATTGACATTCTTAATAAAGAAACGGAAAATTTCGAATATCAATTTATAATTAACTCAACTTCGTTAATAAAAGCAATTAAAGAGGTTGTTTCTGAAAAAAAAATAGATTTGATAATCTCTGGTACAAAAGGAGCCAAAAGTTTAAAAGAAACTTTTATTGGCACAAATACTATGAAAATTATTAACACTATTAATAACTGCCCAATATTAATGGTCCCAACCGACTACAAATACAAATTATTACATCAAATAGTATTTTCAACAAATTATAAAAGACCTTTTAATAATAAAGAATTAAAATCGTTACTTCAATTAAGTATTTTAAAAGATTGCCCGATTGAAGTTATAAACCTTTCTGAAGAATACACCTTAAATAGTAAACAAAAAGCACACAAAGTACAGTTAAGAGAAATTTTTAAAGACTTAGGCGTAGAATATAAAAAAATAGATTGGGATGATTCTGAAACTACAACTTTAGAAAATTATATAAAAGAAACTGATAGCGAATTATTAGTTTTAATAAATCATAAACATAATTTTTTTAATCGCCTATTAGAAGAAAATGTGATTAAAAAATCTGCTTTTCACAGTAAAATTCCTTTATTAATTTTGCCAGAGCTATAAATGACTTAATCATTAAAAAAACTTCCTGCTTTTTCCTCCACTAATCAACAATATTAATGAGTAAAAAAAAACTTGTAGCGTTTTTTTATTTTTATTGCATCTTAATTAAAATTTAAAAAAAAAGCATATATAATCATATGTTAATATTTTTTACAAAAAATGGCTTTAAACGGCTAAAACCCTAAAAAAAGCTAAAATACTCATCTTCAATAACAATTATGCAATTGCATTTTCCTTAAAGAAAAATAGGTATAAAACAATATTGTGCTATGATTTAATATTATTGTTCAATATATCATTATTAACTATGCCATAACTTTGATTTCTCTCAATAAATAGAGAAAAAAATTGGAGCTAGAAAAACTATTAGAAGAAACAAAGTCAAAAGCAATTTTCCTTTTAAAAGATAACGGAGAAACTATTGATTTTTACCCTAAAGAAAATAATTTGGGTGATTTACAAGACAAAATAACAGTGTTTAAAGCCACTATATTTAATATGAGTAATCACTTTTTTAGTAATTATTTTAAAACGAACCTGAAAGAGATTATACTTAAATCTGACAATGAAAACATTCTAATTATTAAACATAATGAATATATATTATGTTTCTTATCTGATAAAAACATAAACATAGGATTGCTTGAACTTATTTTGAAAAAAGAATTTAACTACTAACTATAAAACAAACAAAAAATGCAAGAAATTTTAGACAAATTGGTAACTAATGTAAAAGAAAATATCTCAGGATATATAGGAATCAGCGTTGCTGAAATGGCATCTGGTGAATCACTTATATCAGATTCTGCTTTAAGCGGTTTTGATCCTGCTTTAGCATGTGCATATAATGTAGAAATCATTAATGCAAAACGTAAGGCAATGAAAGCCCTTGGTTTAAACGAAGAATTAACTGACATTCACTTCAATTTAGAAACTCAAATACATATCATTAATATCTCTCCTAGCGGTGACTATTTTGTTTATTTAGCTGTTGATTCTAAAAAAGCGAATTTAGCGCTTACTAGAACACTTTTAAATAAGTATAAACAAGATTTAAATAATGAACTATAATGAAATTAGTTTAACTAATTATAATTTTGAGAACACATTTATTGATTTTATAAACTCTTATCAAGAAACTTATAAAACCAAAGTTCTACAAAATGCACCTGCCCCCCTAGAAGTGCAAAATAATACTTCAGAGAAAAGAGATATTAAAGCAATACTTGAAGATTTCTTTTTTTCTCCAAAATATGACAACGTTTTAGATGTTATAAGATTTGGAAATAAAAAAACTGTAGATGGCTAAAAAAGCAAGAAAAAATTCTCGCTTTTTTTATTCAAATTTATAAATCCAGTTTTTAAGTTATTAAAAAACCTCAACTATAAAGTTGAGGTTTTCCTTTGTGTACTCGAGGCGGGAATCGAACCCGCACTCTCGAAAGAACTGGATTTTGAATCCAGCGCGTCTACCAATTCCGCCACTCGAGCATTAAGTAGTGTGCAAATCTATAAAATATTTTAATTAATTCGTTTAAAAATAAGTTTTAAACTCTTAAAATAGTTTTACTTTTGCTGTAACAACAACACTAACTATAAATACATTTTTTTAAATGCCTGAAAATCAATTAATACCAAAAATTTTTGCTTGTTCTCAAAGTACTGACCTTGCTGAAAAAATTGCCAAAGAATACGGAGTAGCACTTGGTAATATAGAAACAACACATTTTAGTGATGGTGAGTTTCAGCCAGCTTTTGAAGAATCAGTAAGAGGTCGAAGAGTTTTTCTTATCGGATCAACATTTCCTTCAGCAGATAATTTAATGGAAATGTTATTAATGTGCGACGCTGCTAAGCGTGCTTCAGCAAGACATATTACAGCTGTTATGCCTTATTTTGGATGGGCTCGGCAAGACAGAAAAGACAAACCTCGTGTGGCTATTGGTGCTAAATTAGTAGCTAAGTTATTAGAAACCGCAGGTGCCACAAGAATTATGACCATGGATTTACATGCTGATCAAATACAAGGTTTCTTTGAAAAACCTGTAGATCATTTATTTGCTTCTACTATTTTTCTGCCATACATAAAAAGCTTAAACCTAGAAAACATAACAATTGCTTCTCCTGACATGGGAGGCTCTAAAAGAGCATACGCATACTCTAAATATTTAGAAAGCGATGTAGTAATTTGTTATAAGCAACGTGAAAAGGCCAATCTAATTTCTCATATGGAGTTAATTGGTGATGTAGAAGGTAAAAACGTAATTCTTGTTGATGACATGATTGATACAGGAGGAACACTTACTAAAGCTGCTAACTTAATGATAGAAAGAGGCGCGTTAAGCGTTCGTGCAATTTGTACACACCCCATCCTTTCTGGAGATGCCTATGAGAGAATTCAGAATTCTCAATTAACAGAGTTAATCGTTTCAGATACAATTCCTTTAAAAAAGAGTGTATCTAAAATAAAAGTGGTAACTTGCGCCACTTTATTCGCTGATGTGATGCATAAAGTTCATGACAATACATCTATTAGCGGACAATTTTTAATGTAAATAAATTTAATAAATAAAGAAGTAATGAAATCAATTACAATCAACGGATCACAAAGAGAAAGCGTAGGTAAAAAAGCAACTAAAGCCTTACGTAATGCTGGAAAGGTTCCTTGCGTATTATACGGAGGAAAAGAGGCAGTACACTTCTCAGCAGAAGAAAAATCATTCAAGCCTTTAGTATTTACTCCAGATGTATTTACTGCTACGATTGAATTAAACGGAACAAAATACAGTGCTGTTTTACAAGACATCCAATTTCACCCGGTAACAGACAGAATTTTACATGTAGATTTCTACCAAATCTTTGAAGACAAAGAGGTTACTATGGAAATCCCTGTACATTTAGTAGGTACTGCAAAAGGTATTATGTTAGGTGGGGCTTTACGTCACAACTTACGTAAGTTAAGAGTAAAAGCTTTACCAGCTAACTTACCTGACTTTATTGAAGCTAATATTACTAGATTAGAAATTGGTAATAAATTATATGTTACTGAGTTAAGAAATGATAACTACGCTTTATTACACCCAGACAACACAGTAGTTGCTCAAGTACGTATGTCTCGTAACGCAGCGAAAGCAGCAGCAGAAGGAGACGATGCTGAAGCTACTGCAGAAGCATAAGAAATTATACTGCATTTTTATAAAAGCGTTACCTTTGTGTAACGCTTTTTTTTATTTTTGTAATATTAGGTTTTAATACCTTTTTTTTTAAAAATAATTAAAATACACTCAACAGACACAGCGCAACATTCAATGAAAAAATTTTTAATTGTAGGTTTAGGTAATATTGGTGATAAATATGATAATACACGTCATAATATAGGTTTTAAAATAGTGGATGCCTTTGTAAAAGAGCATGATGCTAGTTTTGAAACTGAAAAACTAGGTGATATTGCCAAGTTAAAGATCAAAGGAAAAACAGTAATCGTTTTAAAACCTAATACTTATATGAATTTAAGTGGTAAAGCGGTAATGTATTGGATGCAACAAGAAAATATTCAGGTTGAAAACTTATTGGTAATTACCGATGATTTAAATATTGATTTCGGAAAACTACGTATAAAACCAAAAGGTAGTTCTGGCGGACATAACGGATTAAAAGATATTCAAGATAAATTTAACACCGGTGCGTATCCTCGTTTTCGTTTTGGTGTTGGTGCTGATTATGGCAGAGGTCGTCAAGTAGATTATGTATTAGGCGAATGGAACAAAGATGAAGAAAGCGAAATGATTGAACGCATACCAACTTCTGTTAACGCTATTACTTCTTTTATTACAGCCGGAATGGCAAATACAATGAATGAGTTTAACGGAAAGTAATTCTTTATAAAAACATAAAAGGCTCAGCATTAATTTAACGCTGAGTTTTTTTATTTTATTCTTTTCAAATACTAATTATCACTTGCAAACCACTCTGCAAAACTTGTATCAGTTTCTTGTAGTTTTATAGCATGGAGCTTAATGTTTTCTGGAAGTCTGTTTTTAATTTTTGCAGCAAAATCAATCACCATCATTTCACTTGTTGGTTGATAATCTACCAAAATAACATGATGATCTCTATCCTTTAATTCTTTAGCCAACTCAATATGAGGTGTGTTTTTATTAAATACGGTAGCATGATCAAAAACATCAACAATCTCTTCTTTTACAATTTTCTTTAAATCTGTAAAATCAATTACCATTCCGTATTTCACATTCGAGTTATCAGTAATAGGTTGCCCCATTACAGTTACAGAAAGCTTATAACTATGACCGTGAACATTTTTACATTTACCATCATAACCATATAAAGCATGGCCTGTTTCGAAACTAAATTGCTTTGTGATTCTAATATTACTCACTATCTTTTGTGTTTTTTATTACCTCTGTATTTATTGTAAAAATATACAATTGCTACTCCTGCTGCTAAAATGGCAAATAAATAATCTCCACCCATAATTTACGTTTTTTATTCGCCAAAAGTACGAATTTGTTTTGCAATTTTTGTTAATAACCATACGAAACCTATAGAAATAACTACTCCTACGGCTATTGATAATATCGGATTATGATAAATCCATCCACCTAATTCATATCCTATTTTATAACTTTCTGTTTCTTCCATCTGTTTACTTAAAAAAGATTTTTATTTTTTGAACTTTGCCAATGCTTTTTTAGTGAAGTCAGATAATACTAACTTACCCGACGTTTCGGCTCTTTCTATTAATAATTCTTGCCAGTGTTCAGTTCCTTTCCACAATGCACTTTTCATTTCTGATAATGCATCTGGATTATAAGAAGCCAATTTTTCAGTGAAAATTACTAACTCATTATCTAAATCGTTAATTGAATCAAAAACACGAGCATATAAGCCTTTCTCTTTTGCCCAATAAGCATTTTTCCAATTAGAAGCATCTAATGTTAATTCCGCCAAACCACTCACGCTAATTTTACGCTCTACGGCAGGCGCAATTACAAACGGACCAATACCTATTGTAAACTCAGATAGTTTAATAGAAGCATGCTCTGTTGCCAATACGTAATCACAAGCTGCTGCTAAACCAACTCCGCCGCCAACAGTTTTTCCTTGCACACGCCCTACAATTAATTTAGAACAACGGCGCATTGCATTTAGCACGTTTGCAAAACCTGAAAAGAACTGTTTTCCATCTTCCAAATTGTCAATTGCAACTAGCTCATCAAAAGAAGCACCCGCACAAAAAGCACGATCTCCTTCAGATTTTAACACCACAATCGCCACGGCTTCATTAACTGATAATTTATCGAACTCGTTTGCTAAACGTGCTAATAACTCACTCGGAAACGAATTACTTGCCGGATGCCCGAATTCAATAGTCGCTATTTTATTTTCTATATGAGTATACAAACTTCCGTTTTCTCTTGTTGTGGTCATACTTAATTATTTTAATTTCAAAATTACAATTTTTGTGATCGTGATAAAAACGTATTTCTAAATTTAAAAATTAAGGGTACTCCACGAGCAATTATCCAAGCAAAAAAAGCTATCCAAATAGCATGCAATTTATAGTCTACCGAATCAAAAAATAATAAAACCGGAATAAAAACTAATCCTGTTGAAAGTAATAATACATTTCTTAAATATTTCATTTCTCCCATTCCCTTAAACATTCCGTCGTAAATAAAGGCTATCGAACAAATTGGCTGCATTACTAAAATAATCCAAAACGTATTATAAAACTCTGTTAACACCTCTTGTTCTTGCGTAAAAATATTTCCTATAAAATTATAAAAACCGAATCCTACAAGTGCCAAAAAACTACCAAATGCAAAACCATAAATAATAAGCTTATTACCTAGTTTAACCAAATTCGTAAAATCCTTTGCGCCTAATAATTTTCCTGATAATATATTTCCTGCGGATGAATAACCATCAATCATAAAGGCGCCCATTAACCATAAATTAAGTCCGATTGTATAAGCGGCGATATATTCTTTTCCGTAAGAAGCAGCATAAGAAGTCGCAAAATACAATGCTGTATTTAAAGCGATCGTACGCACAAATAGGTTTAAAATCATGTTTATAAACCTCGGAATTTCTTTGTTAAAAGGCAATTTTAGTTTTAGTGAAATTTCGGTTTTTGTTAATAATAAATATCCAGAAATAAGTGCCATAACAACTTGTGCAATTACACTTGCATAGGCAGCTCCTGTAATATTCATTGCGGGGATATAACCATCAATACCGTATACCAAAACAACATCAAATATTATATTTACACCAGTACCAATAATGGCAATTAACATCGGGTAATAGGTGTTTTGTAAACCTCTAAAAGTACCAAAAACAGCAATTACAAATAGCGTAAACGGAAAACCAAAAACACGTATTTTGTAATATTCAATCGCATATTCTAAAATAGTACCTGAAGCATTGTAAAACTGGAATATTTCTTTCGTAAACGGATAACTGATTCCTAAAATAATTAAACTAGTAATTAATATTATAACAATAGCTTGTGCTGGTAAATTTTTAACCTCCTCTAATTTATTTGCCCCAACATATTGTGAAATGATAGACGAAATTCCGCTACGAGCTTGCCCGAAAACCCAAATAAGCATCGATAAAAAAGCACCTACAATTCCGATTGCAGCAATACTTTCTGTAGCATTGAAATCAATATTTCCTACAATTGCCAAATCTGTCGTAGATAATAAAGGCTCAGCAACTCCTGCTATTAAAGCCGGAAAAGCTAGTTTATTTATTCTTTTAAAACCTATATCGTAACTCATACTTTTTTATTATCAGCAAAAGAACAGCTATTATAGTACATAAAGAAGCAAATTACTTAAATTAACGTATTTTAAATATCTTTGTATATTACTAACCATATCAACACTTTAAAACTACTAAAAACATTTTATGAAACATCTATTAGTTCCTATTGGCTCAACAGACAACTCAATAAACACCTTGCAATATGCCATAGATTTTGCTGAAGCTGTGAATGCAAAAGTATTTGTAATGCGCGCTTATAAAGTATTATCTAAAGCGGGTACGTTTGTAAATGCGGATGACACCATGCAGCGAGAAACCAATTTATATTTACGCACAATGATTAATGCTGTTGATAGAAAAAATGTAACTATAAAAATGATTTCTGCTAAAGGAAATGTGTTAGAAAGTATTACTTCTATAAACAGAGAATTAAATATCGATTTAATTATTATGGGACCTAAAAGTAATTCTATTAAAGAAGAAATGTTTTTAGGAAGTACCTCTGGTAGTATTTTAAAACAAACTGACATTCCTATGTTAGTTATTCCTGAAGGATATAAATTCTCTCCTATAAAATCTGTTTTAACAGCTTTTAAATCGGGGGTTATGAATAAAAAAAATGTATTAGATCCGTTGCATAAAATTTTAGAAACTTTTGTTGCTTCATCTAATTTATTGTTGGTAAAAACACCTGATTATACCGAAGAAGATTTAGTTTTAGATAGCGAATTAAAAAGAGGCCAAAATAATTTAACAGTTACAGAAAACGCAACTACTTTTCTAGGAGTTTTAGAGCATTTTCAATCTCATAATCCTGATTTATTATGTGTTTTTAGAAGAAAACGAGGGTTTTTTCAAAAATTATGGGAAAAAAACTCGATTCAAAAAAAGGAGTTTAACTGTAATGTTCCTGTTTTAGTTTTAAGGGGGAAGTTATAATATTAACAAACTGTTTAGAGAGTTTCTAAAACGTCATTCTGAACTTGTTTCAGAATTAAATCATACCGATAACCAATTTGTGTGAGAACCTGAAATAAATTCAGGTTGACGGAAATTTATCTTTCTAAACAGTTTTATTTTTTCACCAACATTCGCTTAATTTCATTCAGCTTCATTAAAGCTTCTATTGGCGTAAGAGTATCAATATTTGTCGCTAAGATTTCGTCACGAATATCTTCTAACAAAGGATCATCTAACTGAAAGAAACTCATTTGCATATCTTCGTGTTGGCTATCTTTTAAAACCTCTTTCACTTCTTTATGAGCGTTATTTTCTTCTAATTTTTTAAGAATTTTTTGCGCTCTACTAATTACCAAATTAGGCATTCCTGCAAGCTTCGCAACATGAATACCAAAACTATGATTACTACCACCCGCAACCAATTTACGTAAGAAAATAATACTATCTTTTAATTCTTTTACTGATACATTAAAGTTTTTAATTCGCTTAAATGTACTTGTCATTTCATTTAACTCGTGATAATGCGTAGCAAATAACGTTTTCCCTTTTGATGGATGCTCGTGTAAATATTCGGCAATAGCCCAAGCAATTGAAATTCCGTCGTAAGTAGAAGTTCCTCTACCAATTTCATCTAACAATACTAAACTACGTTCAGAGATATTATTTAAGATTGATGCTGTTTCGTTCATTTCAACCATAAAGGTAGATTCTCCCATCGAAATATTATCACTCGCTCCTACTCTGGTAAAAATTTTATCAACAATACCAATTCGGGCATTCTGAGCCGGAATATAACTTCCCATTTGTGCTAATAAAACAATCAAAGCTGTTTGGCGTAATATTGCCGATTTACCCGACATATTGGGACCCGTAATCATGATTATTTGTTGGTGATTACGATTTAACACCACATCGTTTGCAATATATTCTTCGCCAATTGGCAATTGTTTTTCTATTACTGGGTGTCGTCCATTTTTAATTTCGATATCTGTGCTGTCATCCATCATCGGACGCACATAGTTGTTATCTATCGCCAATTTAGCAAACGACAATAACACGTCTATCTTTGCAATATTTTGAGCATTTTGCTGTACTGGCTTTACAAAACCAATAATAAACTGCACTAGTTTCGTAAAAATATCTGCTTCTAATTGCTGAATTTTTTCTTCGGCTCCTAATATTTTTGTTTCGTATTCCTTTAACTCTTCGGTAATATAACGCTCAGCATTTACCAAAGTTTGCTTACGAATCCACTCTTCAGGAACTTGATCTTTATACCTATTTCGAACCTCAATATAATAACCAAAAACGTTGTTAAAAGCTATTTTTAAACTCGTAATACCCGTTCGTTCTATTTCACGAGCCAACATTTCATCTAAATATTCTTTACCTGAATTAGAAATACTTCGTAGTTCATCTAACTCGGCAGAAACACCGTTTGCAATAGCGTTTCCTTTACTAATATTTACAGGCGCTTCCTCTAAAACTGAAGTTGTTATTTTATCAATTAATAGTTTACAATCGTGTAATTGCTTTCCTATTTCTTGTACTGTTTTGTTATTCGTTTTTTCTGCGGATGTTTTTATCGGTAGAATAGCTTTTAACGAGTTTTTTAATAAGATAACCTCTCTCGGAGAAACCTTACCCGTGGCTACTTTCGAAATCAACCTTTCGATATCTGAAACCTGATTTAATTGATACGCAACGGTTTCGAAAAAAGCATCATTATCTATTAAAAACTTTACCAACTCATGGCGTTTTTTAATCTGCTCTAAATCTTTTAACGGTAATGCTAACCAACGTTTTAACAAACGCCCTCCCATAGGAGAAATTGTTTTATCAATTACGTTTAATAACGAAACAGCATTTACATCGTTTCCGCCGTACAACTCTAAGTTTTTAACGGTAAAACGGTCCATCCACACATAATTATCTTCAGCAATTCTGCTTATCGATTGAATATGCTCTATTTTATTGTGTTGTGTTTCTGATAAATAATGCATCGCCGCCCCACCCGCAACAATACCTTGTTCTAATTCTTCAACTCCAAATCCTTTTAAGTTTTTAACCTTAAAATGATTGCTTAATAATTCGTTTCCGTATTCCTTTTGAAAAACCCAATCTTCTAAATAAAAAGTATGAAAACGATTGGTGAACAATTCTAAAAATCGCTGTTTATTTTTTTCTCAACCAAAACTTCACTTGGCGTAAAGTTTTGCAGCAGTTTATCGATATACTCTTCGCTTCCTTGCGCAATTAAAAACTCTCCTGTAGAAACATCTAAAAATGAAACACCTAATTTCTTTTTACCAAAATGTATTGCAGCTAAAAAATTATTTGACTTCGATTGTAATACCTCATCATTTAAAGCAACACCAGGAGTAACCAATTCGGTAACACCACGTTTTACAATCGTTTTTGTCATTTTAGGATCTTCTAGCTGATCGCAAATAGCAACACGTAAACCCGATTTTACTAATTTAGGCAAATAGGTATTTAACGAATGATGCGGAAAACCAGCCAAAGCAGTTTCGCTTTCACTACCAGCACCTCTTTTTGTTAAAATAATTCCTAAAATATTAGATGCTTTTACAGCGTCTTCACCAAAGGTTTCGTAGAAATCTCCCACTCTAAACAGTAACATTGCATCCGGATATTTAACTTTAATTCCGTTGTATTGTTGCATTAGTGGAGTCACCTTTTTTGCCTTTGTTTTTGCCAACTTTTTAGATTTTTTCAATTAGTTTTGCGAAGATAAATATTCGATTTTAAAGTTAACATTATTTATGAGAAAACTAAAAAATAGTGAGTTAGGTAGAATTACGGTTGATGAGTTTAAACAAACCGAAAAAACACCCATCATTGTCGTGTTAGATAACATCCGTAGTTTAAATAATGTAGGATCGGTTTTTAGAACTTCGGATGCTTTTTTGATTGAAAAAATATATCTCTGTGGAATTACCGCAACTCCGCCGAATAAAGAAATTCATAAAACAGCGTTAGGAGCTACTGAATCTGTTGCTTGGGAATATGTTGAAAACACGATTGAGTTGGTTAAAAAACTTAAACAAGATAACGTTAAAGTATTAGCCATCGAGCAAGCTGAGAATAGTACGAAGCTAAATAGATTCACTCCCGATGCTAACCAGAAATACGCTGTAGTAATGGGTAATGAAGTAAAAGGAGTACAACAAGAAGTTGTTTCTGCTGCTGATTTTTGTATTGAAATTCCGCAATTAGGTACTAAACATTCTTTAAACATCTCTGTTAGTTGCGGCGTTGTACTTTGGGATTTATTTAATAAGATGACTTCATAGTATGTCATTACGAAGAGGAACGAAGTAAACTCTGTAACTAGAACTCAAAAGTTAAAGATTACTTCGTGCCTCGCAATGACGTAAAAGGTTTAAATCGCAATGACAAAAATACAGCACGTCATTACGAAAGAGGTATGAACGAAGTAATCTCAACATTCAGAACTCAAAAGCCTAAGATTACTTCGTGCCTCACAATGACGGTAATACAAAATCATAGCACGTTATTACGAGGAGGAATGACGAAGTAATCTCACAATTTAGAATACACAAACTAAAAATTGCTTTATACTTTACAATAATGTAAATTGTAAAGCATGAAAAACCCGTATGTTTATTTTCTAACCAATAAAAACAATACCGTTATTTATATCGGAGTAACATCAAACTTAATAAAAAGAATTCAAGAGCATAAAACAGGAAAGCATAAAGGGTTTTCATTCAAATATAACTGTAACAAATTAGTCTATTTCGAAGAATTTACTTCTATAAACGATGCTATTACTAGAGAAAAACAATTAAAATCAGGGAACAGGAAAAGCAAAGAAGATCTAATTAATGAGGAAAACCCTAATTGGTTAGATTTATCCGAGGATTGGCTGTTTAATTTCTAACGTCATTACGAAGAGGAACGACGAAGTAATCTCTCCGTTTAGAACTCAAAAGTTAAAGATTGCTCCGTGCCTCGCAATGACGAAAGGTTAAAAAGCAATGACGAAAACACAAAACACAGCACGTCATTACGAGGAGGAACGAAGTAATCTCTTCATTCAGAAAACATAACTAACAAATTGCTTCGTGTGTCGCAATGACGAGGAAAATTAAATTCGAAATGACGGAAATACAAAATAACACGTCATTACGAGGAAGAATGACGAAGTAATCTCAACATTCAGAACGCAAAAGTTACAGATTGCTTCGTGCCTCGCAATGACGAGGAAAATTAAATTCGAAATGACGGAAATACAAAATAACACGTCATTACGAGGAAGAATGACGAAGTAATCTCAACATTCAGAACGCAAAAGTTACAGATTGCTTCGTGCCTCGCAATGACGAGGAAAATTAAATTCGAAATGACGGAAATACAAAATAACACGTCATTACGAGGAAGAATGACGAAAGGTTAAAAAACAATGACGAAAACACAAAACACAGCACGTCATTACGAGGAGGAACGAAGTAATCTCTTCATTCAGAACGCAAAAGCTACAGATTGCTTCGTGCCTCGCAATGACGTAAAAGGTTTAAATCGCAATGACGAAAATACAAAAAAGCACGTCATTACGAGAGAGGTACGAACGAAGTAATCTCAACATTCAGAACGCAAAAGCTACAAATTGCTTCGTGCTTCGCAATGACGTAAAAGGTTAAAAAACAATGACAAAAACACAAAACACAGCACGTCACTACCAGGAAGAATGACGAAGTAATCTCTTCATTCAGAACGCAAAAGTTACAGATTGCTTCGTGCCTCGCAATGACAAAAGGTTTAAATCGCAATGACGAAAACACAAAACAGCACGTCATTACGAGAGAGGAACGAATGAAGTAATCTCTTCATTCAGAACTCAAAAGTTATAGATTGCTTCGTGCCTCGCAATGACAAAAGGTTTAAATCGCAATGACGAAAACACAAAACAGCACGTCATTACGAGAGAGGAACGAATGAAGTAATCTCTTCATTCAGAACTCAAAAGTTATAGATTGCTTCGTGCCTCGCAATGACGAAAGGTTAAAAACGCAATGACACACAGAAGACAACATCATAAAAAGCAGTTAATTCTTTGTGTTTTTATTTTAAACATCTTAATTTAGTTGCCTTAATTAGTCCCCCACTAAAATTTTAAATTAAAAACTATTACTATGGAAAACAAAAATTTAGAAGAAGTGGCAATGACTTTAAGCCCAGATACAGATAACCCAAAAACAGGTGGAGGAAACGATACTGGTGGCATTGGCAGTGGAGGAACAGGAGGCACCGGTGGTGGTGGTACTGGTGGTCAAGGTGGTGATGGTAAATAAACTTATATTATAACACCTTGTTTAAAACAAGGTGTTATTTTATTTTATTTTATGACTAAATATTTTCTTTTGTTTTCTTTTGTTTTCTTTATTCAATTTTCTTTTTCACAAAATAGAGAGGTAGATTCTGTTAATTTCTATTTAAAAAAGGTAAATAATGTTTATGGCCCAAAAAACATTCCTTTGCTTAAAAAAGCAATTTTTTTTGCTAGTGGATCTGGTATTGATTCTTTAATAAAAAAAACTAATTTTCTATTAGGTATTAATTCTTATTTTAGTAAATCAACTGAAGATCTTCTTTTTGCTAATAAAAACATTAATAAACTTTTTTTAAAAACCAAAGATTCTACTTTACTAGCAAAACACCTACATTTTAAAGCTTTAGAACAAAAAATTTTATTAAACATTGATAGTGCTTTTTTTTATTATCAGCAATCTAAAAATATCTCAAAAAATTTAAAAGACTCTTTAGCTGTAGGAAGTCGTTTACTAAGCCTTTCTTATTTGCAAAGCCAAGCAAGAGATTATTTAGGTGGTGAAATAAGTGCTATAGAAGCCTTACAATATATAGAACCTATAAAATCGAATAAATATTTAGAAAGAATTTACAATTACTTAGGTATTGTTTCTGAAAAACTAAATCAAAAAAAAGAAGCTTTATTTTATTATAATAAAGCATTAATTTATAATAAAATAAACAATAACAATATTGGGTTTTTATATATTATAAATAACTTAGGTCTTCTTTATCAAAATCAAAACAACCACCAAAAAGCTATACCCTATTTTAAAAAAGGATTAGCCTTTGATAGTATTAAAGAAAAACACCCAATACAATACGCTTTACTATTAGAGAATTTAGCCTATAGTAGTTATCAATTAGGAAATAAAAAAAATACTTTAAATCAATACAAAGAAGTATTAAATATTAGAGAAAACAATAATAATCTTAGTAATGCTAGTATTACACTTATAAATATATCTAACTATTACAAAGATATTAATCAAAATAAAAAGGCACTCTTTCATTCAAATAAAGCATTAAAATATGCCGAACTTACCCATAACAATGAAAAATGGCTAGAAGCTTTAAAGAATCTTTCAAACTTAACAACAGGTAAGCAATCAATAAACTACTTACAACAATACATTAAACTTAATGATAGCTTGTTTACTAAAGAGCGTCAACTAAAAAATCAGTTTGCTAAAATTAGGTACGAAACTGATAAAAAAGAAAAAGAAAACACTGTTTTAAAATCTGATAATGAGAAGAAGGAAGTAGAAATTGTGTACCACAAACAACAAAAAACTATTGGCTGGTTGGCGGCTGCAAGTGGCTTGTTATTATTTGGTGTGAGCATCTTATTTTTCTTCTTTAGAAAAAGAAAACTATTATACTTGGCGCAGTTAGAAAGAGTACGAGCTAGGGAACACGAGCGACAGCAAATTGCAAAATCATTGCACGATGAGGTGGCTGGAGATTTGCGTTTATTACATCAAAAATTAGAAAAATCTAATTTATTAGAAGAAGCAAAAAAACTTGATACTGTTAAAGAAAACGTACGTAATTTATCGCACCAATTAAGTAGTATTAGTTTTGGTAAAGTTTCTTTTAAAGACCAAATAATTAACTTAGTAAGCGATTATTTCGAACTAGATTTTAGAATAACTGTTGCAGGTTTACAGGAAAACCAATGGCATACCATAAACGATGCTATTAAACGCTTACTATATTTAAGCACTCGAGAAAGTATTCAAAACAGTAAAAAATACGCACAAGCAAGTAAAATAAGTATCGATTTTACAGTACATAAAAAATATGTACATTTGACTATTACTGATAATGGTATTGGTTTTGATACCGCTATTAGTAAAAAAGGAATTGGTTTACAAAATTTACAAGAACGTGTTGAAGAGTTAAATGGAACTCTAAACATTGAAAGCGAAAAAGGTAACGGAACCAAAACTAGCATACAAATCCCCATAAATGTCTGGACAAACAAAAATACTTTTAGTTGATGACCATCAATTAATTATCGAAGGAATTATTTCTTATCTAAAAGATATCGATAATTTAGAAATAGAAACCGCAAATTCTTGTGATGAAGCCTTTTCTAGAATAAAAACAACACTTCATAGCAATCCATTTCATATTGTTTTTACTGATTTAAGTTTCGATAACAATAACGGAAATGTTATTTTAGATGGAGGTGAGGCTTTAATAAAAGCTATTAAAAACGAAGGAATCAATATAAAAACTGGAGTAATTACTGGTCATTCAGAAACCAATCGTGTTTTTAATGTTATTCATAATTTAAATCCGTCTGCTTATATTTTAAAAGGAAATTGCAGTACAGATGAATTAACCTTTGCTATTCAAAAAATGTTAAAGGATGAAATATATTATACACATGAAATACATCAAAAACTTTTAAAAAGAGCATTAGTTGAAATTCAAATGGATGATGTTGCTATTCAAATTTTAAAAGAACTGCCAAACCATGCTAAAATTGCAAATTTAGAGGGTGTTGTAAAAAAAATTGACGGTTCTTTAGTTAAAGTTCGCTCTATAGAAAGTAAACTAGCAAAACTTCGAACCGATTTACAAGCACATAACAATACCGACTTAGTACTAAAAGCTAAGGAATTAGGTATTGTAGATTAATTTTTGCGGTAATTTACACTTTTTACTGCGGTAATCCCCTACACAAAGCAAAATAAGCAATATATATTTGCTGTAGAATTTAATATTCTATGGGAAGATTCTGAAAAAGAAACAATTTGTAAAAAACACCTATCACTGCTATTGATAGGTGTTTTTATTTTTAATAAGTAACAAAAATAGCATTGCGGTAATACACATTTTTTATTGCGGTAATCCCTTTTATAGAATAAAAAAAGCACTATATATTTGTCATATCAGATTTCGTGAATATGGGGATATAACGAAAGATGGTATTTAAGGGATAAACTAAACCTTCTAGAAAACTCTAGAAGGTTTTTTTCATAAACAACTAAAAAACAACTACTTATTCGGAAAACCACATTTTTTCTTACGGTAATCCCTTTCTAAAATAAAATAGCCACTATACATTTGTAATGTTCTTTTGAACAAAACTTAAGGGGTATTAATTAATAACTTAAAAAAATGGGGATTTTTTTACTTAAAAAAACTACAGTGATTTTAAACGACTTTTTATCAACTTTATCTGAACTAGGTAAAGGTGCTGGGTATGCTTTAAAACATTAGTAGCAATTAAAAATGGGATAAAAACCTTCTTGATAAAATTATCAAGAAGGTTTTTTATTTGCCAAATTTTAAATTGTAAATTGCTTCCTTTAACTACTCATTACAATTTAAATGGCAAAATACATTGTTGCGTTAGATCAAGGTACAACGAGCTCTCGTTCGGTAATTATTAACGAGTCTGGAGAAATAATTGCAATGAATCAGCAAGAATTTAAACAAATTTTCCCACATTCTGGCTGGGTAGAACACAATGCTGAAGAGATTTTAGAAACTCAATTATCAACATTTAAAAAAGCGATTAAACAAGCTAAAATTCTTCCTTCTGAAATTGTAGGTATTGGTATAACCAACCAAAGAGAAACGACTGTTGTTTGGAACAAAAAAACAGGTAAACCTATATACAATGCTATTGTTTGGCAAGACAAACGAACTGCTAATATTTGCGAGCAATTAAAGAAAAAAGACTTAGAAAACTATGTACGTAAAACTACGGGCTTAGTAATAGATAGTTATTTTTCTGCCACTAAAATAAATTGGATTTTAAATAACGTTAAAGATGCTAAATTAGAAGGCGATAAAGGAAATTTATTATTCGGAACTATTGATACTTGGTTACTTTGGAATTTAACCAACGGTAAAGTTCATGCTACAGATTACAGTAATGCTTCTCGCACCATGCTGTATGATATTAAAAATTTATGTTGGGATGAAAAATTATTAAAAAAACTCAATATTCCTATCAAAATGTTACCTGAAGTAAAACCCTCTTCACATCATTTTGGAAACTATGAATTAGATGGATATCAAATTCCGATTGCAGGAATTGCTGGTGACCAACAAGCTGCACTTTTCGGACAAGCATGTTTTAGTAAAGGTGAAGCTAAAAACACTTACGGTACCGGCTGTTTTATGTTGATGAATACTGGTGAAAACCTTGAATATTCTAAAAACGGATTGTTAACAACCATTGCTTGGGGAATTGATAATAAAATATACTATGCTCTTGAAGGAAGTGTGTTTGTTGCAGGCTCAGCAATTCAGTGGTTACGTGACGGATTACAAATTATTAGCAATGCCGAAGAAAGTGAAGCTTTAGCCAAAGAGATTAAAGGAGAAAACCCTGTATATGTCGTTCCTGCTTTTGCTGGTTTAGGTGCCCCATATTGGGATATGTATGCACGTGGTGCTATCTTCGGATTAACCAGAGACACAGGTAAAAACCATTTAGTAAAAGCTACTTTAGAATCTCTTGCCTACCAAACTAAAGATATTTTAGAGGTAATGCAAAAAGATAGTGAAGTTGAATTAACTTCTTTAAAAGTTGATGGCGGTGCTTGCGCTAATGATTACTTAATGCAGTTTCAAGCAGATATTTTAAACACAAAAGTTGAACGACCAGCAATTATTGAAACCACCATTATGGGAGCCGCTTATTTAGCTGGTATTTCTGTTGGTTTATGGAAACAAGAGGATATTTTAAATAGGCGAAAAATTAACAACACCTTCGCTCCTACTTTTCCTTCAGAAAAAAGAGAAAAATTATATGCAAAATGGCAAAAAGCTGTTGAACGTACTAAAGACTGGGAAGAATAATAAAAAATTATGGCTAAATTTTACAATAAAATTACTTCTAGAATTCAAAAATTTATTGAAGCACAAAAAGTTTTTTTTGTAGCAACTGCTGCTAAAGACGGACGCATAAACCTCTCTCCTAAAGGAATGGATTCTTTTCGGGTATTAAACGAAAATCGCGTTGCTTGGCTAAGTGTTACGGGAAGCGGAAATGAAACCTCAGCTCATTTATTAGAGAACGGAAGAATTACTATTATGTTTTGTGCTTTTGAAGGCGCTCCAAACATTTTACGTTTGTATGGAAAAGCAAAAGAAGTATTGCCAAATGATAGTGACTGGAATGAATTAATTAGTCAATTTCCTAAACTATCAGGAACTCGACAAATATTTGATGTAACTATTGAAAGTGCACAAAATTCATGCGGCATGTCAATCCCTTTTTACGAATACAAAGAAGAACGCAACGAACTGTTAGATTGGGCAGATGACATAGGAGAAAGTGGTATTGAGCAATACTGGGAAGATAAAAACCAAACTAGTATTGACGGATTAGATACTAAATTTAAAGAATAATCCTAATTATGATTTAACTATTGTATTGGCCCATGTTTATGGTAACTTTGCATAAATTTTTAGAAATGGATGTGTTTTTTCTAATCTTATCACTAGTTCTTATTTTTTTAAACCTATTGCCGTTTGTAAAAAATCAGCATTGGGTTTTTCGTGTTACTGAATTTATTAAAATACAACTATTAATTCTTCAAATAATTGTAAGTATTGGTCTTTTTATTTTTTCTGATAGAAACAATTGGTTTTGGTTAATTTTAATATTTCAAATTATTTTAATTATTTACAACATCTATCTTTTAGCTCGTTTTACTAAGTTTTATAAACGCGAAAAGAAAATCATGACTGATTCACAAAGCTTTAAAGTAATTTCTGCTAATATTTATCAGTTTAATACTCAGTTTAAAAAGTTTAAAGAATTTATCCGAATTGAAAAACCTGATTTTTTTGTTACCATCGAAAGTAATAAAGATTGGGAACTTGAAATGCGTAGCCTAGAAAGCGATTATCCTTATACCGAAAAAATAACGCTAGAAAACACCTACGGAATGCATTTTTATGCAAAAATTCCTTTTCAAGAAATAAAGACACACTATTTTATTGCAAATGACATTCCGAGTATTGAGGCTCATTTTAAAACAAAAAATGGAGAAGGTTTTGTTGTTTTTTGTGTGCATCCACCGCCGCCGAGTCCAACCGAAGAAGAAACTTCTAAAGAACGTGATGGCGATTTAATGTGTATTGCAAAACGAGTTAAAGAAATTAAAAAACCAACGCTTGTTGTTGGTGATTTTAATACTGTTTCTTGGTCTAGAATTGCCGATTTGTTTCGTAAAAATAGTGGCTTAATTGATGGTAGAAATGGTAGAGGTATTCTTGCTTCTTATCATGCTAAATATTGGTTTTTTAGAGCTCCTTTAGATTTAGTTTTTCACAGCACTTCTATTATTATAAAAGAATTACGCCTTTTAGGGTATATAGGTTCTGATCACTTTCCTATTTGTTGTGTTTTTAACATCAGTTCTTCTGTCATTAACAATATAATTGAAACAACTACAAAAGAAGAAGATAAAGAAACTGCTGAGCTAATTTATAATGGTAAAAAAGAAAATAGCAACAACCGATCTAAATAATATTTTTGACTGATTAAATTAGAAACAATATAATTACATTTTTTTCTTTAAAACTTCATAAATCATCATTAGAAATAAAACTATTTTCTAATCAACTATTTCTAAAACCTGATAAAAATCATATTTTACAGTTAATCTTATCTTTATTTTTGAAATAAATATAAATAACTATGATACAATTAGTTAATACCCCTTTAGTTTCTTGGACAAACGGCACCTTTATGATTGCCATTTTTGGTCTTGTTTGCCTAGGTTTAGTTATAACTCTTTTAATACTTATAAGCAGTGGTAAGAAAAAAGAATAATTTTTTGTAGCAATAATTATAATAGTTAATTATTAGAAGGAGTGCTCTATTTATATGTTGGTGGTTAAACTTTTAGGGTACTTCTTCTTATTTTATAATAGTTAATTTAAAGAGAGGTGTTCTGGTTATATTCTGGGGAGAATTAGTAATTAGAACATTTCTTTTTTTATTTAAACGCATTTAAACCTGTAATATCTAAGCCAGTAATTAATAAATGAACATCATGTGTTCCTTCATAGGTAATTACGCTTTCTAAATTCATAGAATGCCTCATAATAGAATACTCTCCTGATATTCCCATAGCTCCTAAAATTTGTCTTGCTTCTCTTGCTATCTTTATAGCCATATCAACATTATTACGTTTTGCCATAGATATTTGAGCCGACGTTGCGCGTCCTTCATTTTTTAAAACACCTAATCGCCAAGTTAAAAGTTGTGCCTTTGTAATTTCGGTAATCATTTCTGCTAATTTCTTCTGTTGCAACTGAAATTGCCCAATAGGCTTACCAAATTGTGTGCGTTCTTTTGCATAACGCAAAGCAGTATCATAACAATCCATTGCGGCACCTATTGCTCCCCAAGCAATTCCATAACGAGCAGCATCTAAACACAACAAAGGTGCTCCTAATCCAGATTTATTAGGTAGTAGGTTTTCTTTAGGAATTTTTACATTATCAAAAATAAGTTCTCCTGTAATTGAAGCTCTTAATGACCATTTATTGTGTGTTTCGGGTGTAGAAAAACCTTCCATACCTCTTTCAACAAGTAAACCATGAATGCGTCCTTCTTCATTCTTTGCCCAAACCACGGCAACATCACAAATTGGCGCGTTAGAAATCCACATTTTTGCACCATTAAGTAAATAATGATCTCCCATGTCTTTAAACTTAGTTTCCATTGCTGCCGGATTACTTCCATGGTTTGGCTCTGTTAAACCAAAACTACCCATCCATTCACCAGAAGCTAATTTTGGTAGATATTTTTTTCGCTGTGCTTCGTTTCCGTAATTATAAATTGGACCCATTACTAACGACGATTGTACCGACGCTGTTGAACGAATACCACTATCGCCGCGCTCTAACTCTTGCATTATTAATCCGTAAGAAATTTGATCTAATCCTGCGCCACCATATTCCGTTGGAATGTAAGACCCAAAAGCACCAACTTCAGCTAAACCTTCTAATAATTGTATTGGAAACTTTGCTTCTTGCGCTGCATCCTCTATTATTGGAGATAAATTTTTCTTTACCCATTCACGAGCAGTATCTCTAACAAGTTTGTGTTCATCGGTTAACAAATCATCAGTTTGATAATAATCTGGTGCTTGAAATAAATCGGCTTTCATAGGTTTGTGTTAAAGTTAATTACTAATGCGAGTAAATATCGATGGATCGAAAATTAATTACAGTAGTTTTATTTAAAAGTATTGATTCAAAAATACTCAAAAAAATGGTTTTTAGTATCGATTTATGTATGTTTGTAATAGATGAGATTTACGCTAGGACAACAAGAACGATTAAAGAGCAAAAAGCTAATAGAAAAGCTATATGAAGAAGGGAAGTCTATAAAGGTTTTTCCACTACGAATGGTATATATACAAACTGAACATACTTCTAAATTTCCTGTTCAGGTAGGGGTTTCTGTTCCTAAAAGAAATTTTAAAAGTGCTGTGGATCGAAACCGCATAAAACGATTATTGCGAGAAACCTACCGAAAAGAAAAACATACTATTTATGACGCTGTAAATCAACCTCATGTATTTATGATTTCTTATATTGCAAGAGATGAATGGACGTATGCTGATATAGAACGTAAAATGCAGAAATTATTAACACTTTTTGTTGCAGAAACTACCAAGGATGAAAAATAGAAAAGTACTTTTTTTTAGCGCTCTTATTATCATTTCATTGTTATTCTCATTTCAATCTCGTTTTTTTGAAATAGCGAAGCAAATAGAGATTTACAACAACTTATTTAAGGAGTTAAACATTAATTATATTGATGAAATTAACCCTGGTGAGTTGACTAATAAAGCCATAAAAAATACTTTAAAAAGTTTAGATCCTTACACTAATTTTTACGACGAACAAGAAGTGGAAGATGCACGAATTCGCCGTGAAGGGGAATATGGTGGCATCGGAATTACTACTTTTTATACAAAAAAAGGAATTGTTATTGCCGAGGTTTACAAAGGTTTTTCTGCGGATAAAGCAGGTTTAAAAGCCGGTGATATTATTACCACTGTAAATGATCAAAAATTGGTTGAGTTAGAGAAAAGTCAATATTCTCAAATGATAAAAGGAACCCCTAATAAAGAACTTTCTTTAATTATTCTTAGAAACAATATTGTTAAAAAAATCAGCTTAAAGCTAGATAAAGTTATTGTAAATCCGGTGCCTTTTTACGATATGATTGATGCCGAAACCGGATACATTATTTTAACACGATTTACAAGCCAGAAAGCAACACAACAGGTTTCTAAAGCTTTTAGCGAATTAAAAGAAAAGGGAATGAAAAAATTAGTTTTCGATTTACGTAGTAACCCAGGTGGCTCTTTATTCGATGCTGTAAATATTACTAATTTATTTATCCCAAAAGGATTAAAAGTAGTTGATACTCGAGGAAAAATTAAAAAAAATAGTAGAACTTATAAAACAAATCAAGAACCTTTAGATACTGAAATTCCTATCGTTGTTTTAATAAATGGGCGTTCTGCATCTGCTTCAGAAATTGTTTCTGGCGCTTTACAAGATTACGATCGCGCTGTAATTATGGGTGAACGTTCTTTTGGTAAAGGCTTAGTACAACGTTATTTTAAGCTAAATTACGGAACGCAAATGAAGGCTACTATTTCTAAATATTATACACCAAGTGGTCGTTGCATTCAGGAATTAGATTATGCTAATCGCGATGCTAAAACAGGTAAAGTACCGAAGTTTTCTGACGGAGCAGTAAATTTATTTACCACAAGAAATGGGAGAACTGTTTATGAAGGTGGCGGTGTTACTCCCGATATTAAAATGGACTTTTCTAAAAAAAATACAGCAACAAAAAAATTATTAAAATCGAGAGCTATTTTTAATTTTGCTACCGATTTTACAAATGAAAATCCCAATTTAAATACTGAAAATTATCTTTTTAAAACTACCGATTTCAATAACTTTAAAGAGTATTTATTAAACAAAGACACCGTTTTCGTTACTAAAGAAGAGCAATTATTTAAAACAGCATATCTTTCAGTAAAAAATAACGTTACTATTTTACCAGAATATAATGCTATTTCTCAAAAATTAAAAGAAGAAAAAGTTAGTAAAATAGCGTTAAACGAAGATGTTTTATCAAAAGAGATACAAAACGAAATTATAGAGCGATATACTTACAAAGAAGGCGTTTTTAAACATCAACTTAAAAATGATGAAACGATAAGTAAAGCATTAGATTTACTTAAAAATCAAAAAAAATATAATACTATTTTAACCAAATAGTATCCACAACATATTTTGTATATTTGTGCTTTAAAAACAAATATGTCAAAACCCAATCATAAAGAACGTACCAGAGCCCAAGAATCTACCAATGCCATAGAAAAATTATATATTTCTATGCGTCATTTATTTAGTCGTGGTTTTTATAAACCAATGGGTATTTCTGGAGAAACATTACGTAAATCATTATTACAATTAAGACCTGAAATTTACGGATCGATTGCTGAAGACAAAACCGAATTAAACGGTTTAGTGTATATTATAGAGCGATTACCAGAAGGAATTGAAGAGTGCCAGTTCATTTACCTTACAGCTGATGAAGGTTATAGAAACTCTAAATTTAAAACAATTGTTCCTCCTAAAAGAAGAAGAAATTGTTACCGTATCGATAAAGATCAAATGAATATTGAAATTACACGTGGTCGTTCTGAAATTTACGATATTCTTACACACCTTACTTTCTTATTTATAGAATCTCATAAAATTAAAGATCGCGTTGTTATTGATAATGGCGAAGGTTTTATTAGAGAATGGGTGCATTTAGAAGAGGTTGTTTTGTATAATAAAACACTTACTGACGAAGAAAAAGATGTAATTGTTGTGCACCTTGGTAATATCTTAGGAAGAACGTACGACGAGGTTTACGATGCTTATAATACGTTTGCTACTGAAGAAAATCCGAATCGTTTTTTCCACCTTATTTATTGGTTAGGTAAACTAGCTATTAACGAAGCGCTTTTAGAACAAAAACGCTCTGTAAAATTTAGTTCTGTTTTAATTGAAGAAATCGGACATCATTTTTATGGTGAAATCTGGGCAAACAACATTAAAAAGAATCTTTTAGATAATAATTTACTAGAACGTCCTATTCATATTATTAGTGCCAATATGCACAGTGTTATGAATAGTATTTACGCACAAAACGCCTTACCAAAAGAAACGAAAAAGCATAAAGGCTTTGAGCTTTTTGAAGTATTAAGTAATGCGAATAGCCAACCTTTACAAAAGGCTGTTAAAAATTACGCATCAGAAAACGGATTAATCTATTTAAAAGATACTTCAGGAACCAATATCAACGTTCAGATTATTGATACTGATAAAATCGATTTCGATACAACTTCATACGACAAAGTAAATTCTGTCGGCGAAAAACCAGTAATTATTGTAATGGATTATGCTTTCGGAGAACAAGCATTTGAAACAATGGATGAATTATTGAAGCCATATAAATCAGGAAACACATCTACTCACTTAGATGTTCTTTCGGTTTCTATTATGGGTAAAGCTGGTATTTTAGAAGGTGGTAAAGGAGATATTATGATTCCTTCTTCACATATTTTTGAAGGTACTGCTGATAATTATCCGTTTAAAAACGAATTAGCAAAAGAAGATTTAGAAGACTTTGGTGTACAGGTTTTTGACGGAGCAATGGTGAGTGTACTAGGAACTTCTTTACAAAATAAAGACCTACTTAAATTCTTCCACGATTCTACCTGGAATGTTATTGGTTTAGAAATGGAAGGCGCACATTATCAAAAAGCAATTCAATCTGCTTCTAAAATTAGAGGAAACGTACGAGAAGATATTAAAGTAAGATACGCATATTATGCTTCAGATAACCCCTTAGAAACAGGTGCAACACTTGCTTCTGGAGGGTTAGGAATGAGCGGAGTAACACCAACCTATGCGATTACTCAAAAAATATTAGAGCAAATATTTTAGTAACAGTACAATCAGCTAAAAAACAAAAAAAGCCTTCTTTTAAGTAAAAAGAAGGCTTTTTTTGTTTTTTAGCTGATTTTTGAGAGTTGTTTTGCCTATAGCCTTTTTTCTTACTTTATATTTGCAATTACAACACAACAACACAACAACAATGAATATCTTAATTTTAGGATCTGGAGGTAGAGAGCATGCATTTGCTAAAAGCCTTTCAGAAAGTAACAAAACAAAAAAACTTTTTGTAGCACCTGGTAATGCAGGTACAAGTAAAGTAGCTACAAATATTACTATTAATCCTACTGATTTTAACAAAGTAAAAGAAGTTGTTTTAAAACACAATATTACGATGGTAGTTGTAGGCCCTGAAGCTCCTTTAGTTGCGGGTATTCACGATTTTTTCTTAGCAGATAACGACTTGAAAAACATTCCTGTAATTGGCCCTAAAAAAGACGGGGCTTTATTAGAAGGAAGTAAAGATTTTTCGAAGCAGTTTATGATAAAACACAACATTCCTACTGCAAAGTACGAATCGTTTACAGCCGAAACTTTAGCTCAAGGAAAAAAATTCTTAGAAACTTTAGCACCTCCATACGTTTTAAAAGCTGATGGATTGGCAGCAGGGAAGGGAGTTTTAATTTTAACTGATTTAGCAGAAGCAAAATCTGAATTAGAAGAAATGCTTTCGAATCAAAAATTTGGAGAAGCTTCGTCTACAGTAGTTATCGAGGAGTTTTTAAACGGAATAGAACTCTCTGTTTTTGTTTTAACTGACGGAAAAAATTATAAAATTTTACCCTCTGCAAAAGACTACAAACGTATTGGTGAAGGTGATACTGGCTTAAATACAGGCGGAATGGGCGCTATTTCTCCCGTTCCATTTGCTACAGATGATTTCTTACAAAAAGTAGAAGAACTCGTTGTAAAACCAACTATAAACGGCTTACAAAAAGACGGAATTGATTATCGCGGATTTATTTTTATAGGATTGATGAACGACAACGGAAATCCATCTGTAGTAGAATACAATGTGCGTATGGGAGATCCTGAAACAGAGGTTGTTTTACCTAGAATTAAATCTGACTTGCTAGATTTATTTGAAGGTGTTGCAAATCAAACTTTGCATGAAAAATCATACGAAGTTACTTCTCAAACAGCTACAACGGTAATGTTAGTTGCTGGCGGTTATCCTGAGGCTTATGAAAAAGGGAAAGAAATTACTGGTTTCGAATCGGTAAATGATTCTATCGTTTTTCATGCCGGAACTACCCAAAAAGTTGGAAAAGTAGTTTCTAACGGAGGAAGAGTTATGGCAATTACTTCTTTTGGAGATTCTATTAAAGAAGCGTTAGAAAAGTCTTATAAGAGTATTGATAAAATTTCTTTTGAAGGTATGAATTACCGAAAAGATATCGGGTTCGATTTAATGTAAAAATAAAACATATATATCTAAAAAAGCGTCACTTTAAAAGTGACGCTTTTTTTATATTTATTGATTAATCCCCCAATTATCAATATGAATTTCTTTGTGTGTTACACTGCAAATATCAGCAGAAAAACTAGTTATATACATAACATTTGTACAGATTGCTTAAAATATTGTGTCCCTGACAGAAACTACTATTTGTTTGGTTAAAAGAGCTACTAATAATTAGGTGAAAATTCTTTTATATTGCTTTTTCTAAAGTAAAAGAAAACTCAGAACCTCTACCGTAATCACTTTTTAGCAAAATAGTTTCGTGATGTGCTTCGATAATATGTTTTACGATAGATAAACCTAATCCTGAACCACCTTGTTCACGAGAACGACTTTGATCTACTCTATAAAAACGTTCGAATAAACGAGAAATATGCTCTTGTTTAATTCCCTCTCCATCATCAATTATTTTAATGATAAATTTATTAGGGTTATAGCTTTCAATACTTATTTTTGTAACACCACCTACTTTACCATATTTTATAGAGTTTACTACTAAATTAATTAAAACCTGCTCTATACGCTCTACATCTCCTTTAACAAAATGAGGAAAATCATATAGTTTATCAAACATTAAAGTAATATTTCTCTTCTTTGCCTTCATTTCAAAAAGATCAAAAACATTCTGAATAAGCTCTAAAATATTAAAGGCTTCTATATTCATTTTCATCCCCTCTGTTTCTAACTTAGCAATCATATCTAAATCTTTAATAATTGAGGTTAATCGCTCTACTCCTTTATTAGCTCTATTTAAATATTTTGTACGTATTTCTTCATCTTCAGCTGCGCCCTCAATCAACGTTAAAATATAACCTTGTACTGTAAAAAGTGGTGTTTTTAACTCGTGAGCTACATTTCCTAAAAAATCTCTTCTAAAACTATCTCTTTGGGTTAATACAGCTATTTCTTCACTTCTTTCCTCAACGTATTTTTGTACACTGTTAGTTAGTGCTTCAACATCTGTTGTTACATTTTTTCTTTCTAAATCGTTAACATCAAGAATAGATATATTTTCATATAATTTTTTTACTCTTTGATATATAAAATATTCGGCTCTGTACTGAATTATAAAAAATGAAATAACAAACATTACAATTCCGAATACAATAACGGCTCCAATACCTAATAAATTAATTAGAAGAAAGTAAGATAATAATGCTATTACTACTGAAATTGAAGTAGAATATAGTGCTGACCAGAGCGCATATCGGTATGTTTTTTTAATTTTCTTCATTATAAAAAAATAGATTGCTTGATAAGCAATCTATATAATTTTTTGGTTTATTAATTATTTTTCTTCCTCTAAAACAAACTTATACCCAACTCCTTTAACAGTTTTAAAGAAATCATCTCCTATTTTTTCTCGAAGTTTACGAATGTGAACATCTATAGTTCTTCCTCCTACCACAACTTCATTTCCCCAAACACTATCTAAAATTACTTCTCTTTTAAATACTTTGCCTGGCTTTGATGTTAATAATGATAATAATTCGAATTCTTTTCGTGGTAAAGCTATCTTTTTATCACCTTGAAAAACTACATATTCATCTCTGTTTATAACAATGTTGCCAACTTTCGTTGTAGCATCTTTTTCATCTGCTGTTTTTAAACGTCTTAAAAGAGATTTTACTTTACTTACTAATATTTTTGGTTTTACAGGTTTTGTAATATAATCGTCAGCGCCAGCATCAAAACCTGCCATTTGTGAGTAATCTTCTCCACGAGCTGTTAAAAAAGAAATAATTACATTCTCTAAAGATTTAATACTTCTTATTTTTTGACACGCTTCAATACCATCCATCTGAGGCATCATTATATCTAATAAAATTAAATGCGGACTTACTTTTTTTGCCAATTTAACTCCTTCTGCACCGTTGTTGGCTGTAAAAACTTGATACCCTTCTGATTTTAAGTTATATCCTACTATTTCTAAAATATCAGGCTCATCATCAACAAGTAAAATTTTAACATCATTCGTATTCATAGGTCATTTTATATTGTGTTACCCAAAAGTAACTATAATATTATAAATCTTGTACACTACTACTTAACTTAACATTCATTTAATCATTCATAAACCTTTGCTTAAATACTAATGTAACTAACAACTACAAGTTTTTCTTTTATAAGGAGGTTTTGTATCTTTAAAAAAAGAAATAAAAAATGCTAGATAAAATTAACTTACAGGATATCTTGTTTTTAGATATTGAAACGGTTCCTGAAGTAGAATTATTCTCTGATTTATCGGATGAAAAACAAAAATTATATGCTTTAAAAACACAATATCAACGGAAGGATGAAATTAATGTTGAAGATTTTTATTATCGTGCGGGTATATGGGCTGAATTTGGAAAAATAATTTGTATTTCTGTCGGTTATTTCGTTGAAAATAATGGAACAGAACAATTTAGGATTACTTCTTTTTCTTCGGATGATGAAGGCGTTATTTTAAATGATTTTAAAGAATTGCTTGATAAACATTTTAATCAAAATAAACATTTATTATGCGCACATAATGGTAAGGAATTCGATTTTCCGTACATCGCACGCCGAATGATTATCAACCGAATTAACTTGCCTAAAAAACTAAATTTATTTGGTAAAAAACCTTGGGAGGTTCCGCATTTAGACACTTTAGAATTATGGAAATTTGGTGATTACAAACACTACACTTCTTTAAAATTATTAACCTCTATTTTAGGAATTCCTTCACCAAAACAAGATATTGATGGTAGCGAAGTAGCCAATGTGTATTACAAAGAAAAAAACTTACCGCGTATTATTCAGTATTGTGAACGTGATACCGTTGCTGTAGCGCAATTAGTTTTACGATTTTTAAATAAACCAATGCTCACAGAAAAAGCTGTTGTTAAGGTTTAAGTTCTTATTATCTATTTTGATAAAACGCTGTCAATTCGAGTGAATTTTAAGATTGAAATGAGTAAAGTTTGTATCGAGAATAGGACTTTAGCTACATAACGAATTCTCGATACGATTTTTTGCCAAAAAATCACTCGAACTGACATTCTAAAAACCTAGATTGTTATGTACAATTTTTATTGTGCTATTAAAATAAACCAATGCTCCCTGAAACAGCTGTTATTAAGGTTTAAAATTACATCTAGTTTTTATAATCAACCTTATAAAAAACAATACTATTCCCCTTCTATTTTCATAGAAAGCTCTAACCAACGTTCTTCTTTAGTTTCTAAATCATCTGATATTTGCTGAAGCTCTATTGATTTATCATTAATTTCCTCGGGTAAAAATTCAGCGTTATTAAATTTACCTTCAATAACTTCTTTCTTCTTTTGCAACCTTTCGATATCTTTTTCGAGTAAACCCCATTCGCGTTTCTCATCAAAACTTAAAGCTACTTTCTTAGCTGTTTTAACAGGCTTTACAACTTCTTTTTTTACTTCTCTTGCTTCTGTTACCTTAGAGTCTTCATAAGCTCTAAAATCAGAGTAATTGCCAGGGAAATTTTCAATTTTTCCTTCTCCTCTAAATACAAATAAGTTATCTACAATTTTATCCATAAAATAACGGTCGTGAGAAACCACCATTAAGTTACCAGGATAATCTAATAAGAAATTCTCTAATACATTTAGCGTTACAACATCTAAATCGTTGGTAGGCTCATCTAAAATTAAAAAGTTCGGATTCTGAATTAAAACCGCACATAAGTACAAACGTTTTTGTTCTCCTCCACTTAATTTTTCTACAAAATCGTATTGCTTTTTTTTATCAAAAAGAAAGCGCTCTAATAATTGACTTGCAGATATTTTTCGTCCTTTTGATAACGGAATGTATTCTCCGAATTCTTTAACTACTTCAATTACTTTTTGCCCTGGTTTTATTTCAATTCCGTTTTGGGTGTAATATCCAAACTTTACAGTTTCTCCTACAGTTACTTTTCCGCCATCTAATTCGATAGCTCCAGTTAACATATTTAAAAAAGAAGATTTACCTGTACCGTTTTTACCTATAATACCAATACGTTCGCCACGTTTAAAAACATAATCAAAGCCATCTAAAATTACTTTATCATCAAACGATTTTTTCATTTTATGAAGCTCCAAAATTTTGCTCCCTAAACGCTCCATGTTAATTTCTAACTGTACTTCATGCTCGTTACGTCGCTGGTGTGCTTTATCTTTAATTTGATTAAAATCTTCAATACGAGATTTAGATTTTGTTGTACGTGCCTTTGGTTGGCGACGCATCCAATCTAATTCTTTTTTAAATAAACTTTTAGCTTTTCCTAAATTGGTAGCTTCCAGTGCTAAACGTTCTTCTTTATTTTGAAGGTAATATGAGTAATTACCTTTGTATTTATATAATTTACCTTCATCTAATTCGATAATCTCATTACACACACGTTCTAAGAAATAACGGTCGTGCGTAACCATAAATAAGGTTATTTTTTCTTTGGCAAAAAAGACTTCTAACCATTCAATCATTTCTAAATCTAAATGGTTAGTAGGTTCATCTAAAATTAATAGATCTGGTTTTTTAATTAGTACGATAGCTAAGGCTAAACGCTTTTTTTGCCCACCAGAAAGTTTCCCTACTTTTAACTGTAAGTTATCTAACTTTAACTTCGATAATATTTGTGTGTATTGCGTTTCAAAATCCCACGCATTATATTGCTCCATTAACTCGAAAGCTTCTTGAAATGCATCTGCATTATCAGGGTTTTCTACTGCTTTTTCGTATTGCTTTATTACTGATAAAACTTTGTTATCCGTAGAAAAAATAGTTTCTTCTATCGTTAAGTTTGGATTTAAGTTATCCGCTTGCGATAAATAAGCTATATCAATGTCTTTTCGACTAACCACTTGCCCCGAATCAGATTCATCAACTCCTGCTATAATATTTAAAATAGAGGTTTTACCACTACCGTTTTTAGCAACAAAAGCTATTTTTTGATCTTTATTGATTCCGAAAGAAATATCTTCAAATAATACTTTTTCTCCGTAAGCTTTTGCAATGCCTTCAACCGATAGGTAATTCATATTCTATATTTTATGCAAAGAAACAAAAAACCCGAGCAAATGCTCGGGTTTTATTTATTTAATCGCAAGGCGATAGCTAAGGTTTATATTCCTTAAAAATTTCCTCGAAATAAAAGTGTTTATTATTTCTTCATTAATTTAGTTGTTAATGATTTCTGACCATCATTTACTTCTAAAATATACATTCCTGTATTTAAAGTAGATACGTTTATATTAGAAGAATCTAAACGACCTTTCTGTACAACTCTACCAATTACATTTACAATTTTGTATGTCATATTATCAGCTTTAGAAGCTAATTTAACTTGTACAAAATTTGTAGCTGGATTAGGATATGCCATTAAACTTAAGCTTGCCTCGTTTCCTAAAGCATCTCCTTTTACATCTGTAAAGGTGGTGTTAAAGTTAGATGCTGATGCCGTAATATTTACAGTATAGTCTTCTACTTCACCGTCTGCGAATGTTTCACAAGCCGTTTGTGCTGCATTGTATTTCATTGAAACACGCATTCTTGTTTGACCTAATGTTGCATTAGATGGTACAGCAACTGTTGCTGTTAAGTTATTTGCGCTTGATGATGATCCTGAAACCACTTTCTCGCTATCTGCAAATGTTCCGTCTTGGTTAAAGTCAATCCATACTGCCCAGTGCTCTGTATATGCTGTTCCTGAAAAACCTGCACTTACAATCATTGAGTTTGAACTTCCTTGACCTAATGTTGCTACTTTAGAGGTAAAATCTCCGTAACCACCATTTCCTGCAGTTGCGTTAGTCATTCCTCCTAATTCTACATTATCAATCCACTCATAAGAAGATCTGTTTCCTTTTGATGCACAATAAGAAACTTGGTTTGATAAAGTTGTTACGCTTACAACATTACTTGATGCTGATACATTATCTGCAGCATCTTTTGCTCTTACAGAGAAAGTATATGCTGTTGCAGCTGTTAAGCCTGTAATATTTGTAGATGTTCCTGCTGTAGAAGTTAATAAAGTTGCTCCTTGGTAAACATCATAACCTGTTACCGCTACATTATCTGTAGATGCCGACCAGTTTAATGTTAAAGTAGTTTGTGTTACACTTGATGCTGCTAAACTAGCTGGTGCACTTGGTGCAGTAGTATCTGCTTGTGCCCCTCCAATTACAACCGTGTAATCTTCTACTTCTCCATATTCAAAAGAAGCTTCACATGCTGTTGGTATTGCGTTATACTTTAATACCACACGCATTCTTGTTTCTCCTGTTGTTGCTGATGTTGGTACGGTAAAAGATCCAACTACTGGTGTAGTTTTTGAAGGTGCTTTTGTATACACTGTTTCTCCTGCATCAGAAAAATCGCCATCTTGGTTATAATCTATAAACACTCCATATCCTTCATTGTATGTAGTTCCTGTCCACCTTGGAGTAATAGTAATCGTATTAGACGATCCTTTTGCTAAAGTAGTTGAGATTGATGTGAAGTCTGAATATCCGTTTCCTCCTGTTGAAGTATTACTTATTGTTCCTAAAGCAACTTTCTGAATATATTCATCATTTACACTTGCTCCTTTCGATGTACAATAAGAAATTGTAATTGCTGGAGTTGTAAAGTTTACAGACGCACTGTAAGCTGAATTCCCTGAAGAACACTTACTGCGTACTTGTACTTGGTATTGTGTAGAAGCTGCTAAACCACTTAATGCTTTTGTAGCTGTAGAAACTGCACTTGTTGACCAAGTAGAAGATGTTGTTGCTTTATATCTTACATCATATGTTGCACCTGTTACAGCTGCCCAGTTTACTGTTGCATCTGCTGAAGAAACTCCGCTTATAGAAACTCCTGTTGGTACAGTTGCATTACATACAACTGGTGTACCAGTAATACCTGTTACTATTAATGTATAATCTTGGCTACCTCCGGTTAAAGAACCTTTATTTGTAACAGTAATTGTATATGTTCCTGAAGCTCCAGAAACATCTACTCTTTCAAAAGGATCAACATTGTTGTCTCTTTTTGCACTGCTTGTTGCTCCTGTTAATTCATATGGTAAATATGATGTTCCTCCTTTAGTAACTCTTAAATCTAAATCGTTTACTAATACAGGTGTAGTTGAATTTACACTTGAAGTTGCAACCCCTGGTCTATCCGTCCAAGAAATAGATGCTAATAATGGATTAACTCCATCAGCATTTACAGTAATTGTATATGTTTGGCCTGATGTTAATGTTAATTCTTCAATCTTAGATGTATTCCCTTTATTTGAAATTGCCTCTGCTGCTTTTTTAGTATGTAATAATCCCCATCCAAAAACTGCATCTGGTCCAGAAACTCCTGCATCATCTGCAGTATGTAGCGCTAAACCTTTTAAGGTAGCTGCTCTCATAAAAGTTCCATTATTTAAGTTTTTGTGGTGCTGTTGTAATAATAACAATGAACCTGTTACGTTAGGCGAAGCCATAGACGTACCTGTAATAGAATTATAAGCGGTGTTACTACTCTCATAAGTTGAGTAAACATTTGTTCCGTTTCCAGTAATATCTGGCTTAATTCTAAAATCATCAGTTGGTCCTTCACTACTAGAGCTATTGATAGAAACAGAAACTAAATTTCCGTTTGAATCAATATTTGCATCTTGTGCATTTGCTACAACTAAGTTATTTTTAGATGTTGAGTGCCCGGTTAATTTATCGAAACCAGAACCTCCTGTTGGATTCGTGTTTGCTGTATTGTCGTTACCGTCGTTACCCGCAGCTACAACCATTAAGTAGTTAGGTGCGTTAAACATAATTTCATCCCATCCTCTAGATTCGTCAATATATCCTCCAAAGTAATTTTGTGGTAATTGAACTTGTCCTTGTTGGTTTCTAGTTGCGTAACCGTATGAGTGATTAGAAATTAACATTCCGTTAGATGCTGCAGAAATTGCTTCTGACTTATCATTGTTCCAGTCACTTCCTCTTACTTTTGAATGTGGTGCCATTCCTTTAGCTTCTGCTCTTACACCAGATGCCATAATAGTTCCTGTTACGTGAGCAGCGTGAAAGTTTAATGTAGAACTACCATCAAAAATAGAAAAACGATTTGTCCCTCCTGCACCATCATACTCTTGGTGAGATGCTCTTGCAAGACCTCCATCCCATACATAAGCAGTCATTCCCTGCCCCATTAAGTTAAGTCCTAGGGATCCTCCAGCATTTAAATGGTTTGCTCTTGTAGATTTTGCTGCAGCTGCATTAGAAGTGGTGTAATATATTGGTTTACCATTTACAACTCTTTGTAATTCAACTAAACTACCATCTTTAGTAGTAAATTTAGTTTTCCAACCTTTTTGTTTTGCAATTTGTTTTGCTTGTTCTTTTTCTGTTTTTGCAATCTTTTGAAAGTTTCCTTTCATTGTTTGAAGTTTTGTCAAATTGTATTTACTACGAATTTGTTCTACTTCACTTTTGTCTTGAGCTTGTGCCTGAAAATTTAATCCAAAGACAACACCAGCCAATACAAGGCCTTTAAGGTACTTGTGATTCATTTTTGAAGGGTTTAAGTTAGTTATTCGTAAATGACTTTATTATTAAAAAATTCTTAATATTTAATCATTAACACCTCAAATATAGTAAAAAAATGAAATATTCGTAATTAAATGATAAAAAAATAAAGATATTAACAAACAAAGGGAATGAAAAAACCATTAAACCCAGTATATTACTGGCTTTAATGGTTTTAAAAAAATAATTAGTGTTTTATACTTCTATTTTTTCATTAATTTAGTTGTTAATGATTTCTGACCATCATTTACTTCTAAAATATACATTCCTGTATTTAAAGTAGATACGTTTATATTAGAAGAATCTAAACGACCTCTTTGTACAACTCTACCAATTACATTTACAATCTTGTAAGTAATGTTATCACTCTTAGATGCTAACTTAACTTGAATATTGTTTATTGCTGGATTAGGATACGCCATTAAGTTTAATGATTTTTCATTTCCTAATGCTTCACCACTTATACCTGAATCAATTGCTCCTGAGTTAGGAGTTGAACCCACAATATTTACAGTATAGTCTTCTACTTCACCGTCTGCGAATGTTTCACAAGCCGTTTGTGCTGCATTGTATTTCATTGAAACACGCATTCTTGTTTGACCTAATGTTGCATTAGATGGTACAGCAACTGTTGCTGTTAAGTTATTTGCGCTTGATGATGATCCTGAAACCACTTTCTCGCTATCTGCAAATGTTCCGTCTTGGTTAAAGTCAATCCATACTGCCCAGTGCTCTGTATATGCTGTTCCTGAAAAACCTGCACTTACAATCATTGAGTTTGAACTTCCTTGACCTAATGTTGCTACTTTAGAGGTAAAATCTCCGTAACCACCATTTCCTGCAGTTGCGTTAGTCATTCCTCCTAATTCTACATTATCAATCCACTCATAAGAAGATCTGTTTCCTTTTGATGCACAATAAGAAACTTGGTTTGATAAAGTTGTTACGCTTACAACATTACTTGATGCTGATACATTATCTGCAGCATCTTTTGCTCTTACAGAGAAAGTATATGCTGTTGCAGCTGTTAAGCCTGTAATATTTGTAGATGTTCCTGCTGTAGAAGTTAATAAAGTTGCTCCTTGGTAAACATCATAACCTGTTACCGCTACATTATCTGTAGATGCCGACCAGTTTAATGTTAAAGTAGTTTGTGTTACACTTGATGCTGCTAAACTAGCTGGTGCACTTGGTGCAGTAGTATCTGCTTGTGCCCCTCCAATTACAACCGTGTAATCTTCTACTTCTCCATATTCAAAAGAAGCTTCACATGCTGTTGGTATTGCGTTATACTTTAATACCACACGCATTCTTGTTTCTCCTGTTGTTGCTGATGTTGGTACGGTAAAAGATCCAACTACTGGTGTAGTTTTTGAAGGTGCTTTTGTATACACTGTTTCTCCTGCATCAGAAAAATCGCCATCTTGGTTATAATCTATAAACACTCCATATCCTTCATTGTATGTAGTTCCTGTCCACCTTGGAGTAATAGTAATCGTATTAGACGATCCTTTTGCTAAAGTAGTTGAGATTGATGTGAAGTCTGAATATCCGTTTCCTCCTGTTGAAGTATTACTTATTGTTCCTAAAGCAACTTTCTGAATATATTCATCATTTACACTTGCTCCTTTCGATGTACAATAAGAAATTGTAACTTCTGGAGTTGTAATGTTTAAGACTGGACTTGCAGCTGATTCATTTCCTGCCGCATCTATAGCTTTAACAGTAAAAGAATATGCAGTTGTTGCATTTAACCCTGTAACATTATATGTATTACTGGTTGCTGTTCCTATTTTGGTAGTCCCTCTATAAACATCATATCCTACAACACCAACATTATCTGTTGAAACTGTCCAGTTTAAAGTTAAACTAGCATCAGTTACGTTTGATGCTGCTAAGTTCGATGGTATTGTTGGAGCTTCAGTATCAGCAACTGCATTTGCAGTAAATGAACCTGTAAAAACTCCTCTACCATAAGTTGAAGCTATAATTTTGTTCTCTGTATTATCTCCACTAACATTATAGTAATCGAATGAAGTAACACTTACATCACTCATACCATTATATGCCTGAGACCAAACAGGATTCGCATCGTTAAAATTAGATGTAGACCATACCCCCAATTGTGTTGCTAAAATAGCTTCGTTTCTGTCTAATGGATTTTGTAAAATGTCTCTAACTGGTATATTTGGCAAATTCCCTTCTTTACTTATCCAGTCATTACCTCCGTTTGAGGTTGCCCAAACACTTGTTACACCGTAATTATGAATTGTAACGAAAATATCGTTTTCTGTTGCTCCTAATCTAACTGATGAAATAGCACCGACAAAAGGTGTATTTATAGCCGCCCAAGTTGCACTTGAATTATTAACATTAGATAATTTTACTAATTTACCATTTGCTAAACCTACAAACCATCTGTTATTCGTAAAAGATGACGGTAAAAATGCTGTTGGTTTTGCATCTAATAAAGCATTTGTTAAAGTACCATTATTATTTGCCGCTACATTAATACTCATAATAGCATTTGCAGAAGCTGTAGATTTATTTGATAATAATCTATTAGCATTACTATCATACCCCATTTGATTTACAAAATCTCCTGTTGCTTGATCACTTGCTAACGTTCCTGAAGAACCTCCTTGTCTTCTTCCTAAACCATTCCATGGTAAATTAAACTTATATATCACATTATTAACATAAGTTGCGATCATATACTGACCATCTTTATCAACAAATGTGTAAAAACCATCACCATCACTTAACTCTGTAGAGCTATTTACTCCTGGAGATGCATTTTTAAATGCTTGTGTACCGTTATCTTGTGCTCCTGCTGTTAATATTAAGTTAGAACTTCCAGGTCCATCAGGTCCAATTCCTGCTTTCACAAACTGAGTTACATTGTAACCTTTATTACGTGCACCAATTGTTCCTCCTGCATTTCCTGAATAATAAACTCCTCCATCGTTACCAAATAACATTCTAGATGAAGAATTGTTTCCAAAAGCAATTGAATGTTGATCCGCATGTACATTGTTTGGTTGACCAAAGCCACCATACCAGTGAGATAATTGAGACCAAGAATTACCTCCATTACTTGTCTTAAACAAATCAATTCCACCAACATAAACAATGTTATCATTATTAGGGTCTGCTTCAATTACTAAATCATAAAAAGCTTGTCCTCTTGTAAAATCATTAGCAGCAATACCAGTATCGGCATCGTTTGGTAAAGATGTTGCTACAACAGAATTAAACCCGTTTGTTGTTTTATATATAAGAACTGGTGCTGCTGCCGTTGAACCTTGTGCTAAGACATAAATTTTGTTCCCGTTTGTTGCAGATGGCTCTATTTCAACTCTGTTTGCATTTGCTAAAGGAGAAGCTGCAGTTTCTGTCCAAGTAGCACCATTAGTAGAACCATAAACTTTACCACCACCTTCACCTAAGGCAGAATTTATAGTACCCATCCATAATCTATTATCTGCTCCTACTTCTAAATCATTTGGTATATGATAATATGAAACACCGTCTCTTTCTGAACGCATGTTGGCAGATTCAATTCTATTCCATGTTCCTCCATTATCAGTAGAACGATATAAACCTGCTGATTGCAGTCCTAACCAATTTGATGGACTAGCAGCTGCTCCGTAACGAAAAGCACCTACTGCTACAAATAATTCTGTAGAACTTCCATTATCCCAAGCTAAAACATCATTTACATAATGAATTCCTGATACAAATAAATTTGAAGCATTAAAATTAATATCTCCTCCTCCTGCTGCAGGAATATTTAATGCTGTCCATGTAGTACCTCCGTTAATAGTTCTATATACACCATTACCAACAACATCACCTCCTGTATATTGTTCTCCTGTACCTACATACCAAATATTAGAGTTTCTAGGGTCTACTGTTATAGAAGTTACTGATAAATTACCTGGCACATTTTCTACTCTTTGCCATTGTGAATTTGCGCTACTAATATTATTATTAACCCATAACCCTCCACTTACACCACCGGCATATACTTTGTTGTTTGAAGTATCATTAGGATCAAACATAATAACTCTAGTTCTACCTCCTACATTATTTGGGCCTCTTTCTACCCATGAGTTTCCGCTATCTCCTGGAGATCTTTGAGCCTGTCTTTTTTGTACTAATTCGTTTCTTAATTTATTTAATCCATCTTGTTCTAATTTACCTGTTGATGGATTTATCGTTAATTCCCACATTTGCTCGAAATACCTATTTGGAGGTAAACCAAAATGTTTTCTCTTTTTTTTATCCCATTTTAAAGTTTCCTGATAAGGACTATTCTTTAAAAATTCTGAATACGTTTTTCTCTCTTTTTCAAGAGATAAAGCATTGTTTTCTGTAGAAAATTGCTTGTAACCTATTGTCGCAACAAGGGCTACAGACAAACTTCCAACTAATAATTTTAGCTTTTTGTTCATTCTGAAAGGTTTTATTTGAATTAAAATAGAAAAAACCTGAGCAGGATTTGCTCAGGTTTTTATTATGTAAATTTTTAAAATTATTTTTTCATTAATTTAGTTGTTAATGATTTCTGACCATCATTTACTTCTAAAATATACATTCCTGTGTTTAAGTTAGATACGTTTATGTTAGAAGAATCTAAACGACCTTTTTGCACAACTCTACCAATTACATTTACAATTTTATAAGTAATGTTATCAGCTTTAGATGCTAACTTAACTTGTACACTATTTACTGCAGGATTAGGGTATACCATTAGGTTGATGTTATCATCGTTTCCTAATCTTTCACCACTTACTGGGTTTTCTTCTCTAGCACTAGATACAATATTTACAGTATAGTCTTCTACTTCACCGTCTGCAAAAGTTTCACAAGCCGTTTGTGCTGCATTATACTTCATTGAAACACGCATTCTTGTTTGACCTAAGGTTGCATTAGATGGTACAGCAACTGTTGCTGTTAAGTTATTTGCGCTTGATGATGATCCTGAAACCACTTTCTCGCTATCTGCAAATGTTCCGTCTTGGTTAAAGTCAATCCATACTGCCCAGTGCTCTGTATATGCTGTTCCTGAAAAACCTGCACTTACAATCATTGAGTTTGAACTTCCTTGACCTAATGTTGCTACTTTAGAGGTAAAATCTCCGTAACCTCCATTTCCTGCAGTTGCGTTAGTCATTCCTCCTAATTCTACATTATCAATCCACTCATAAGTAGATCTGTTTCCTTTTGATGCACAATAAGAAACTTGATTTGATAAAGTTGTTACATTTACAACATTACTAGACGATGATACATTTCCTGCAGCATCTTTTGCTCTTACAGAAAAAGTATATGCTGTTGCTGCTGTTAAGCCCGTAATATTTGTAGATGTTCCTGTAGAAGAACCTAATTTAGCTGCTCCTTGGTATACATCATAACCTGTTAGCGCTACGTTATCTGTAGATGCTGACCAGTTTAATGTTAAACTTGTTTGAGCTATACTTGATGCTGACAAACTCGCCGGTGCACTTGGTGCAGTAGTATCTGCTTGTGCCCCTCCAATTACAACCGTGTAATCTTCTACTTCTCCATATTCAAAAGAAGCCTCACATGCTGTTGGTGTTGCATTGTACTTTAATACTACACGCATTCTTGTTTCTCCTGTTGTTGCTGATGTTGGTACGGTAAAAGATCCAACTACTGGTGTAGTTTTTGAAGGGGCTTTTGTATACACTGTTTCTCCTGCATCAGAAAAATCGCCATCTTGGTTATAATCTATAAACACTCCATATCCTTCATCGTATGTAGTTCCTGTCCACCTTGGAGTAATAGTAATCGTATTAGACGATCCTTTTGCTAAAGTAGTTGAGATTGATGTGAAGTCTGAATATCCGTTTCCTCCTGTTGAAGTATTACTTATTGTTCCTAAAGCAACTTTCTGAATATATTCATCATTTACACTTGCTCCTTTCGATGTACAATAGTTTGTTCCTGTTGGTGGCGTTGTTCCTCCTCCAAATTTATCTGATAAAGCTAAAGCTCTTCTAGAACCACCTGCCAATAATACTGCACGCATTCTATTTTTTTGTCCTGTTGTAAATAAATTCATACATGAATCATCTGAGTAATCCATATAGTTCTCTACCATATCCAAAGAACCACAAGAAGAATGTGTTGATGCACAACCGTAGTTTGCTGCGTCCGATTCTGGTGTATCAGATACGAAATCATCAACTCCACAACCACCGTCACCCCAAATGTGACGTAAGTTTAAATAGTGACCTACCTCATGAGTAGTTGTTCTACCACCATCAAACGGAGCTTGAGCTGTACCTGTTGTACCAAAATATTGATCTGCCATTACAACTCCGTCTGTAGAAGCAGCTCCTCCAGGAAATTGTGCATATCCTAAAATAGTACCTCCTGTTGGTCTTGTAATGTTATCAACAATCCACATATTTAAATACTCTGCAGTATTCCATGGGTTAACACCTCCTTGAGATGCTCTTTTCATTTTATTTTCTCCTGTAAGCCAAGTAGAAGTTCCAACCTGCGTTCTGGTAATACCAGATGTTGCATTTCCATTTGGATCAACAGTTGCTAATTTGAATTCAATTTGTGAATCGGCAGCTTGAGACCATTTGTTATTTCTATCAGAATTAGTTCTTCTGAAATCTTTATTTAATACATCTAATTGAGATTGAATTTGAGCTGTACTAATATTGTTAGATGAGTTTGTGTATAAAATATGAACAACTACAGGAAGGGTTATAATGTTACCTGACACTTTGCTGTGACGGCTTTCCATTTCTTTTACTCTTTTTTGAGTAAATTCTTCTATCTGTGCCATTCTTTTTTCAAGACCTGGATCTTGAGCCATCCTTTCCTCTAAGTCTTCCATCGCATGACAGGTTCTTTTTTCCTGTGCAAAAGATGCTGTTACAAAAAATACGCACATAAGTGCCAAAGTAATTTTTTTCATATTGAAGGGTTATTAAGTTAGTTAAAATAGATTTAAATAGAAATGATACATTCACAATAAAAATCCATTTTTTTAAATAAATGAAAGGCAAATATATAAAAAAACACAAATAATCCTACTTTTATAGTGGTTTTTGTATATATTATATAAATTAAACAAATATAAAAATCACATAAACCCAGTGATGCTGTAGGTTTTTAATGTTTTATATATTTAATATTCAAAAACACTTAATAGCTCATAATTATTATATTTAGCAAAAATTAATTGTATTTTTATTAAAAATTTACAAAAATGCTTCAAGTTAAAAATTTAGAAATAAGTTTTAAAAACGCACCTCCTGTTATTCAAAATATTACTTTTAGTTTACAACAAACTGAAATACTAAGTATTGTAGGAGAAAGTGGAAGTGGGAAATCGGTAACTTCGTTAGCTATTTTAGGTTTATTACCTAATTTTGCTGCTATTAAAGGTGAGGTGTTATTTAATGATCAAAATTTATTGACTTACACCAATAAAGAATTTCAAAAAATTAGAGGTAGTAAAATAGGAATGATTTTTCAAGAACCGATGAGTTCTTTAAATCCGACTTTATCTTGTGGTTTTCAAGTTTCTGAAGCTTTACAACAACACACAAGTTTATCAAAAGATGAAATAAAAGAAGAGGTAATTTCTTTATTTAAAAAAGTAAAACTACCAAGGCCTGAAAGTATTTTTAATTCCTATCCACATCAAATTAGTGGTGGTCAAAAACAACGTGTAGTTATTGCAATGGCAATTGCTTGTAAACCAAAAATTTTAATTGCTGACGAACCAACAACTGCTTTAGATGTTACGGTTCAGAAAGAAATAATTTTACTTTTAAAAGAATTGCAAGAAGAATATAAAATGGGAATTATTTTTATTTCTCATGACTTAGCCTTGGTTTCTGAAATTGCAGATAATGTTATTGTTATGCATAAAGGTAAAATTATCGAGCAAGGTAAAGCTGTTGATTTATTTATCCATCCAAAAGAAAATTATACCAAAGCGCTTATAAACTCTAAACCGAATACTAAAAAACGTTTTAAAATATTACCAACTGTTACTGATTTTATTAACGACACTGTAAATACTTCTTTATATAGTAATGAAGAACGTGATGAGTTTCATCAAAAAATATATAACCAACCGCCATTATTAGAAATTAAAAATCTTCATAAAAATTTTATTTCTAATGCTTCTTGGTTTTCCAAACCTACTGTTGTAAAAGCGGTAAATAATGTGTCTTTTAAAATTTATGAAGGTGAAACTTTAGGTTTGGTAGGAGAGAGCGGTTGTGGAAAAACCACATTAAGTAGAACTATTTTACAATTAGAAAATGCTTCTTCAGGAGAAATTATTTATAACGGAGTAGATATTACGAAGCTATCAAAATCAGCATTCAAAAAATTACGTAAAGAAATTCAAATTATATTTCAGGATCCTTTTTCATCTTTAAACCCGAGAATTACTGTTGGTAATGCGATTCTCGAACCCATGAAAGTTCACAATATTTTAAGCTCATCAAAAGAAAGAAAAGAATATGTGTATAATTTATTGGAGAAAGTTGGCCTAAAAAAGGCTCATTTTTACAGGTATCCACATGAGTTTTCTGGCGGACAACGCCAACGAATTGGTATTGCGCGTACTATTGCTTTACAACCAAAATTAATTATTTGCGATGAATCTGTTTCGGCTTTAGATGTATCGGTACAAGCGCAAGTTTTAAACTTACTAAATCAATTAAAAGCTGAATTTAATTTTACTTATATTTTTATTTCCCACGATTTATCTGTTGTAAAATATATGGCCGATCAATTGGTGGTTATGAATAATGGTAGGATAGAGGAAGTTGCTGATGCTGATGAAATTTACAACAATCCGAAAACCAATTATACCAAAACATTAATAGCAGCTGTACCTATAGGACTCTAACTTTTTTTGATGCTTTATTAATAGTATATTGCAGCGTTAAAAACGAAAAGAAAAATATGAAAATTATAGTTCCAATGGCAGGGATTGGGTCTCGTTTAAGACCTCATACATTAACAACTCCAAAGCCATTAACAGTTATAGCTGGTAAGCCAATTGTACAACGTTTAGTTGAGGATATTACTTCGGTTGTAAACCAACCAATAGAAGAAATAGCATTTATAATTGGTACTGCCGCAAAGGGGTTTCCCGCAGATACTAAAGATAAGTTAATTGCAATTGCAGAGAGTTTAGGTGCCAAAGGTTCTGTATATGTTCAAGAAGAAGCGTTAGGAACTGCTCATGCAATTTATTGTGCAAAAGAATCATTAACTGGTTCTTGTGTTGTTGCTTTTGCTGATACTTTATTTAAAGCTGATTTTACATTAGATGCAAATGCTGATGGTGCTATTTGGGTAAAACAAGTAGCTGACCCAAGTGCTTTTGGTGTTGTAAAATTAAAAGACGGAATTATTACTGATTTTGTTGAAAAGCCAAAAGAATTTGTTTCTGATTTAGCAATTATTGGAATTTACTATTTTAAAGATGGTGATAAAGTTCGTGAAGAAATAAAGCATTTAATTGATAATGATATTCGTCCTTCCGGAGAGTTTCAACTAACAGAAGTGTTAGAATCTTTAAAGCAACAAGGTGCTAAATTTATTCCTGGTAAAGTAGATGCTTGGATGGATTGTGGTAAAAAAGATCCAACTGTTGATACTAACAAACAGGTTCTAGGTTTCGAACAAGCTGATGGCAACAATTTAGTTGCTAACGATGTTGTGTTAGAAAATTCAGAAATTATTCAACCTTGTTTTGTGGGTAAGAATGTGGTTTTAAAAAACACTAAAATCGGACCTTTTGTTTCTATCGGTGAAAATAGTGTTGTTGAAAATTCAACAATCGTAAATTCATTAATTCAAACAAATGTTCATATTTCTAATGCAAAATTAGACAATGCAATGATTGGTAATCATGCCAAATATAATGCTAATTATACATCAGTAAGTATAGGTGATTATACAGATCTTACATAATAAAAGAAGCAATCAAGAATCAAGAATTAAGGTGTTTTTATCTTTTTTCTTGATTCTTTATTCTCTCTTTATCTACTCTCAAGACAGCATTCCTGCTGCCGTAGGTGTTATTGAAAAAAATGACATCCAGTTTCAAGATAACTTTTTTAAAGCACTCTCTCAAAAAGCAGTTTATAACTACAAAAAAGCCATTGAGTATTTAGAAAACTGTAATGAACTAGTGCCAAATAATAAAGCCGTATTATTTGAGCTTTCTAAAAACTACCTAAAACTTGGTAGAAGTAATGAGTCTTTAGAATATATACATTTAGCCTTACTTAAAGAGCCTAATAATTTATGGATGCTAGAGCATAAAGTAACTATTTTAAGAAGGGTTGCTAATTTTGATGATGCGATAGTTACGCAAGAAAAAATTGCAGAAAAACATCCGAAAAAAAAACAATTATTAGTTTTTTTACATTTACAGAATAGAGATGTTCCTGCTGCAAAAATAGTTTTATCAGAATTAAAAGAGGATAAGCTATTAAACGCAAGACTTCGAAGAATTGAAGAAAAACTTAACGATACTGAAGTTAAAGAAGTAAAAAAGAAAACCGTAAGTACGGATTTACGTGCAACTTTCGAAAAAGAAAAAACATATCGTAGCTTACAGCTTTTATTAAACGAGCTAACAACAAGCAATCATGTTGATTTATTAAAATACAGTGAGCAAGGTTTAACGTTGTTTCCAGCCCAACCATTTGTTTATTTAATGAACGGTAAAGCGCTTAACAATACTAAAAAATATAAAAAAGCATTACAAAGTTTGCAAAACGGCATTGATTTTGTAATTGATAATAACGAAATTGAGGCAAAATTTTATACAGAAATGGCAAGAGCTTATCAAAAATTAAATAACCCTAAAAAGGCGAATTTATTTAAAAGCAAAGCCAAGCAAATTCTAAAATAATTGTCTTTCCACTTATAAATTATATGAAATACTTTACAGTACTTATTGTCTTATTTTTAGGATTTACGTCGTGTAAATCAACTAGAATAGCTACTAATAATTTGGTTGAAATTAAAGAAATGTCTGCCAGAAAAGTGGCAAAAAAACATATTTCGGCTAATTTTGATAAAAAAACAATTGATGCCCGTTTAAAGGTTAATTATAAAAACGCTAAAGATGATGTAGGTTTTTCTGTACGAATGAAAATCAAAAAAGATGAAGTTATTTGGCTAAAAGGAACCAAGATTATTACTGTTTTTAAAGCTAAGATTACTCCTACAAAGGTGCAATTTTATTCTTCTTTTTATAAAAATTATTTCGATGGAGATTTTTCGATGTTAAAGGATTTATTAGGAACAGATATTAACTTTCAGCAATTACAAAATATGTTGTTGGGTCAGTCTTTATTTAACGTAAAATCTGAACGTCACGAGGTAGAAATTATTGAAAAATCATATCAACTATCACCTAAAAAGCAAGCTATTTTATTTGATTTGTTTTTTAATATAAATCCGCTTCATTATAAACTAAACAAACAATCGGTTGTAAACTCAACAAAAAATCAGCGTTTAGATATATCATATCCTACATATTTGAATAAAAAAGGAGTTTTATTTCCTGAAAAAATTAATATTAATGCAAAACAAAACAATAAGTTTACTGTTATTGATATTACAACACGCTCGGTAGAGTTTGATACAAAATTGAATATTGATTTTAGAATGCCTAACGGTTATAAAGAAATTAAATTATAATGAAAAAAACTGTTCTTTATCTCTCATTTTTATGTCTTTTTTTAATAAGCTTTTCTTCGTTTAGTCAAGAGCGAAAAACGCTGGAAAAAAAACACAAGGCAATTAAAAATGAAATTAAGCAGATTAATAGTTTGTTGTTTAAAGCTAAAAAAGACAGAGGAAATGCTTTAGACGACTTAAAAGATTTGAGTCAAAAAATTGGTGCAAGAGAGCGTTTAATTGAAGTGATTGAATTAGAATCTAAAAAGCTATCTGATGAAATAGCTTTAAATGAAAAACAACTAGCAACCTATAACGATCAGTTAAAAAAATTAAAAGAAGAGTATTCTGATATGGTTGTAAAAACCCACAAAAGTAAATCTCAACAAAGTAAAACAATGTTTTTGTTGTCTTCTGAAAGCTTTTATCAAGCTTATAAGCGATTAAAATACATGCAGCAATACAATGAGTATCGAAAAAAGCAAGGAGAAGATATCGTTGTAAAAACAACAGAAATTAAAGCATTTAATAACTCTTTAATCGAGAAAAGAAAAGCTAAAGAAAAATTAATTTTTGATGAAAAATCTCAAAAAGAAGAAATAGAATCTGATAAAAAAAATCAAGAAAAATTAATTTCTAAAGTTAAAAAGGAAGAAAAAAATACAAACGAGATTTACAACAAAAATTAAAAGAAGAACAACGTATAACAGCTCGTATTGATAAATTAATTAAGGCTGCTATTGCAAAAGCAAATAAAGGTAAAAAAACATCTAAAAAAGGAGGTTCAGGATTTGTTTTAGATGCTGCTGAAAAGAAATTGTTAGCAAATTTCGAACAAAACAAAGGAAGTTTACCTTGGCCTGTAAGCGGAATTATTACCAGAAAATATGGTATACAACCGCATCCAACTTTTTCAGGAATAAAAATAAATAGCCCAGGATTACATATAGTAACGAAAGCAAAAACAGACGCTAAAAGCATATTTAATGGCAAGATATTAGCACTTCAATCTCATTCTGGAGGGAAGAAATCAGTCTTAATTCAACACGGTAGTTATATATCATCTTATAATAACCTCGAAAGTGTTTATGTAAAAAAAGGAGATATTATAAAAACCGGAGATAAAGTAGGTAAAGTTTTTACTGATAAGATTTCTGGTAAAACTACATTACTTTTTATTTTATCAAAAAATATTAATCGTTTAAATCCTGCAAAATGGATACGTACTAACTAATATAAATCAATGAAAAACCCTGCAAATTTCATCATAGTTATTGTTGTAATTATAGCCGCATTGGTTATTGGTAAAGGAATTTTAATTCCATTTGTTTTTGCTTTACTTTTTTGGTTTTTAACACGTGAAATACGTAAAACTATATACAAAATACCACTTGCTAAAAAGTATATACCTATTTGGTTAAGTAATATATTAGTATTTACTTTTATTGTTTTAAGCTTTGGTTTTGTATCGGGAATTATTACAAATAGTATATCTGATTTAACAACATCTTACTCTAAATACGAGCCCAATATTGATGCTATTATTAATAGTTTAGATGCCTATTTTCATATTGATATTATTAAATCGGTAAAATCTGTAATAGGTGATTTTAATTACGGCTCTTTTTTAGGGGATATTGCAAACGGAATTAGTAGTTTATTAGGAGATACTTTTATGATAATAATTTACGCTTTATTTATCTTTTTAGAAGAAAGTAGTTTTAAAAAGAAGCTTGTAAAAGTTTTTAAAGATAAAGACGATAAGTACACTAACATGAAATTTATGCTAGATAAAATTGAGTTTTCTATTTCTAATTACCTTCGCTTAAAAACATATGTAAGCTTACTTACTGGTTTTTTAAGTTATACTGTTTTGCTAATTGTTGGTGTAGATAGTGCGCCGTTTTGGGCATTTTTAATCTTTTTACTAAATTATATACCAACAATAGGCTCGTTGGTAGCTACTATTTTTCCGGCAACTTTTAGTTTAATTCAGTTTGGTGAATTTACACCATTCTTAATTGTATTAATTGCTGTAGGTTCTGTACAAGTAGTGGTTGGTAATATTATAGAACCAAAATTATTTGGAAAATCACTAAACTTAAGTCCGCTAGTAACAATATTATCTTTAGCTGTTTGGGGAAAAATATGGGGCGTTACAGGTATGATTTTAAGTGTACCAATTACCGTAATTATGATTATTATCTTTTCTCAATTCGAAAAAACAAAAGCAGTCGCCATTTTCTTATCCGAAAACGGCGAAATAGATGAGATTTAAGCTGTTTTTATCCTAAAAACAACGCCTTAAGCTCAGTAGCATCTTTAGGGTCTAATTTACCCGCTAAGACCAAACTTAATTGCTTTCTACGTAAAGCGCCATCGTAACGTTTTTGCTCTAATTCAGTTTCTGGATTAATTTGAGCAACCGGTACAGGCTTACCTGTTTCATCTACAGCAACAAACGTGTAAATCCCTTCATTTACCTTGGTTTTTTCACCAGATTGACGATCTTCAATCCAAACATCAACATATATCTCCATTGATGATTTAAAAGCTCTCGAAACCTTTGCTTCAACCGTAACAACACTTCCTACAGGAACCGATTTGGTAAAAGCAACATGATTTACAGAAGCGGTAACCACAATTCTTCTAGAATGACGACGTGCAGCAATACTACAAGCTCTATCCATACGAGCTAATAATTCTCCACCAAAAAGATTGTCTAAATAATTAGTTTCTCCTGGTAAAACAAGGTCGGTAAGTACTGTTAGTGATTGTTGTGGTGTTTTAGCTGTCATCAGTTAAATTTTGATGCAAAGATATAAATAAAGCTAAAAACAAGTTATTTAAAAGCCGATTATTTAATCAATAACCAAGCATCGGCGCTTACAGTTTGCTGAATCAACGCTAACTCTTTACGAGCTTCCTCTTTAGAGTTAAAACTTGTAAATGTAACCTGAGTTAATCCAAATTTATTTAGCCCTATTATTTTAGCATCATAACCAAGTTGTTGTAATTCTGCTAATTTATTTTCGGCATTTTTAACTTCCTGAAAAGCACCAGCAATAATATGAAAATTATTTTCTTTAGATTTTGATACATTTAAATTAATAGCCGGTAATGGGTTGTCGATTACAAAAGTTGCCGACTGTATTTTCTTGGTCGCTAATTTTTGCTGATCTGCTAATAATTCATTTTCAGATTGATACTGAATACCATTCCAACCAGCATAACTAACTCCTAATAAAATTACGGCTGTTGCTGCATATTTTAAAAATACTGGAATTTTATTTTCCTTTTCTTCAACAATAGGCAATGGTTTAACTTCTTGTTTAAACCTTGTTACTGAATTACCTTCAACTTCTGATAACCCAAAAGATGCTACTAAAAAGTTATGTGTAGCATTTGGTTCAAAAACAACCTGTTTTGCTTCGTTTAAAGATAATGTTCCTACAGAAGCAACTGTAATTGTACTAGTTGCTATTTCTTTTTTCCACTCAACAACTGCATTTGCAATGAAAGTTGTCGCTTCTTCAAAAGAAATATTTTTACTAGAAGCAATATGATTTGCCAATAAACCATCATTATGTTGCAAGTACGCATTAAAGGTAATTTGCTTTTTAGGCGGATAAAATGTGTGCGTAGCATCGTTCATTTTAGCACCTATTTTGTTGGTTACAAAACCTCCAAATTCAGGAACAATTACGCAATCGTATCTGTATAATAAATCGTTTATGTAGTTGGCTAATGTCATAATAACAAATATAGTTTTTTTGCTGAGTAGTTTGTAATTTATACATAATTTTTATCAACAGTTTTTTTGTATATTGATAATCAAATTATTGCTTCATGAAATCAACTAAAATCTTAGCTATTCTTAGATTACAAGCCACTAAAAACGTGGGTGATATTTTAGCTAAAAAGTTAATTTCTGCAACTGGTAATGTAGAACAGGTGTTTAAAGAAACCGCAACTTCTTTGCAAAAAATAAACGGAATAGGATCTCATGTTACCAATCAATTATTTGATATTACTAACTTAAAAAGGGCAGAGGAGGAGCTGCAGTATATTCAAAAAAACAACATTAAATATTCTTATTTTTTAGATGATGATTATCCTCAGAACCTAAAACAATGTATCGACGGACCTATTTTATTTTTTCATGATGGGAATATAAATCTTAATAGTAAAAAAATTATTTCGATTGTAGGTACACGAAAAATAACTTCTTATGGTCGTGATTTCTGCAAGCAATTGATAGATGATTTATCAGCATACAATCCGATAATTGTTAGCGGATTTGCATACGGTGTAGATATTTGTGCCCATAAGGCAGCTATTAAAAACAACCTCCAAACTATTGGTGTTCTAGCGCACGGATTTGAACAAATTTATCCGAAAACACATAAAAAATATATGAGCGAGGTTCATAAAAACGGCGGATTTATAACTGAGTTTTGGCATGAAGAACAACCACTACGTGAAAATTTTCTAAAACGAAATCGTATTGTTGCGGGTATTTCTAAAGCTACAATTATATTAGAATCTGCAGAAAAAGGAGGTTCTTTAGTAACTTCAGACATCGCAAATTCTTATAATCGTGATGTTTTTTCATTGCCTGGCAGAACAACCGATTTGTACAGCAAAGGCTGTAACAATCTTATTAAAAATAACCAAGCGCATTTATTAACCTCAGCAAATGATGTTGTAAAAATGTTAAACTGGGATATTCAGCAATCAAAAACAACCAATCCTGTGCAACAGCAATTATTTGTTAATTTAAATGAGCAAGAGCAAAAAGTATATGATTTTTTACAACTAAGAGGAAAACAACTGTTAGATGTAATTGCTTTAGAGTGTGATATTCCTGTTTATAAATTATCTTCTTTGTTACTTGAAATGGAACTTAAAGGTATTATTAAACCTTTGCCCGGTAAATTGTTTGCCATTTAGTACCTTTGACGCATGTCTGAAGAAAAATTAATATCCCAAAGAAAACCTGCATATCCTATTAATAAAAAGCTTGCTCTTTATTTAAAAAGGCATAATAGAACAATTCAAATTCCTATTTTTTATGATGATTTGTTGCGTTTTCAAGGAGCAATATCTGTATACGATAAAGATGATAATGACACTTTGTGGGTTCGTGTGTATTACAATGAATTTGAACGAGAAGAAATAGATTTAAGTTTAAAAAAAATATATAATATCTTACACTCTAACGGTTCAGATGCAGGTATTAAACACTTAAATATTGATGCTGTTGATTTTTGCACCTTTGGTAACTCTCAGCCATTTAGAGTAAAAGTTCGTAATATTTTAAACGATAACTACACCTATTTTTACGTTAAAAAAACCGATGCTTCTCGTGTGTACGGTTTAGAAATTGAAGATATTTTATCGCCATACAACTTAAACTTCTTAGTATATAAAGACACTTTAATTGAAGAGCATATTTCTGGTATTCCTGGCGATGTTTTTATAAAAGATTATCTTGATGATTGTTTAGAAATAGAAAAAACTCAAATAGCTAAAGAGTTTGTAAAGTTTAACGAACGTTGTATGATTCGTTTATTAGGCGATATGCGTTCATATAATTATGTAGTAGTGCCAACGCACGATTTTGAAAATGTGGTGTACAAAATACGTCCAATAGATTTTGATCAGCAATGTTATGAAGGCAAGTTTAAAGTATATTATCCGCAGTTTTTTAAAGAGAACTTAAAGATGGTGCAATTGGTTACTAAAAAATTAGATTCTGAATCGGTAGAGCAATATCAATTAGAAGAAAGATCTATTGTTGCAAAAAGAATTTTAGCTACTCGTTCTCGCTTAAATAGATTACTTGCCGCAATGAAATCAGATAACATTTCGATTCCTAAAAATATCGAAAAATTAAAATCTGAAATTTTTGAACTTACTGGCGATATAAATTTTAGAGATAGTGACGGTATGGGTGAATTACTAGACAATGCCTTAACCTTTATTCGTAGAAATTACGAAGATGTAACTATGAAAAGTATTATACAGCAACAGCAAAAATTATATTAATATAAATTTACTCTTCAAAAACTTGCATTGGAGAGTAAATTTTTACCGCATTTTTTAAAACCTCAGCTTTATTTAATGTCATTTTCTTTAGCTTATAATTGGTAAAATCTTCCATTTGAGAAGTTGCATGTTTATCGCCAATATTTGCGTTAGACCCATATGAATTTATGGTTTCTATTTCTGTACCTTTATCACTAAAACGAATTAACTCTATATGAGATTCACCTGCAAAAGCTCTATATGTTTTGTCGGTTTCATTTACTTTTTTAGAATAGATTGCTGCTAAAATATCTGGCGCTCCACCTATTGGTAAATTTACATCTCCTCTTGTATGTCTTTGCAATTCGCCTAATTCTATTTGTAAAGAACCGTAGTTTTTTAACAACTCTTCTTTTGCTTTTGTAATTCCGAAAACACAATCTTCTAACGTAACAGAACCTCTTCTAACATCACGCCCTTCTTGTTTTCTTTTTTCATTTAAGTGCATCCAAGTTAAAATATACAAAGCTGCTGTTTTATTGGTTTTATCCGTTTTTCTATCCCAAGTATTTAATAATAAAATTGCATCAGCTATATCTGGATAGTCAGACGGATTTAAATTCATTAAATCCTCTAAATTTAACGCAGTTCTGGTCATCATTTTGTTAGGATATTGATTATCATACTTAATAGTTTTAAAATCATCATATGAAATGGAATCGTATTCTTGCATCAGCTCTAAAAAACGAGAACTTCTATTATTTTCCATTCCCGTAATTTGATAGCCCATTTGTTTATTCAACGGGGTTTCTTTAAAATTATTAATAGAATCGGTTGCTGAAAAAGGCGTGTTATTGGTATTAAAAACCCAACCACTCGAAGGATTTAAAACTTGCGGCAAACTATCAAACGGAACCAACGTATTATCCCACAATGTTTTTGATGTGTTTCCTGGCAATACTTTACTCCAATCATAGGCAGGGTCTCTTACCGGAAAACTACCGTTACTTACATAATAAATATTGTCTTCTTTATCTGCATACACAATATTTAAGGCAGCAATTCCACGCATTTCTAAAGCCTCTTTAAACTCTTTAAAGTTGCTAGCTTTGTTCATTTTAAACCATTGCTCTGCCATTTTTATCGATTTCCCAACTACAAATCTCCATGCAAAAACACCATCATCTGTTTTAAAAGTTGGGCCGTATTTACTTTCGTAAATAGTTTTTGAAATTGGCACTTTTATAGGACCAAATTTTAACCAAGACCAATATGTTTTTTCTTTTAACCCAATCCACTCCTCATCAAACTTATAAAAATCATCTTTTTCTGGATGCATTTCTAGTTGATAAACATCAGAAAAATCGGCATGATTTACGGTATGTGCCCAACCTAAATTCTCATTTGCTCCATGAAAAATACAAATCCCGCCAGCAAATGTTCCACCTAAAATATTCATTCCCTCTTCAGAAATTAAGTGCGCTTCGTACCAAGAATACCAACCCTCTAATGGTTGATGAGAGTTTACGGCTAAATACGTTTTACCGTCCGTAGTTTTATTTTTAGAAAAGGCAAAAGCATTAGATCCTTTAGGAACATCACTTTTTAAATCTTTAATAATAGTACCACCTAAAATCTTTTTTAGATCGTCTCCTGCGTGCGAAACTTCTAAATTACCCAATAGGTAGCCAGTAATAATATCAGCGCCTGTAAGCGGAAATAAATCGTCTAATAATACTTTTTCTGGATGCAACGTTGCATACGCGTTTACACCATCAACAAAACTTTCTAAATATTTTTTAAAATCGCCAGTAACATCAGTATCGTATTTTTTTTCGGCAATTTCTTTTAATCCCATGAATTTAATTCCGAAATCTGCCACCAAGCCATCTTTTCCTTTTATTTCCCCCAACATTCCTTTACAAGCTGCCATTAATTCTTGTAGCGTTACAAAATCATCTTCACATTGTGTCCACGCTAATCCGTAGGCAACCTCAACATCAGTTTTTGCCATAATATGTGGCACTCCGTATACATCTCTCGCTATTTTAATGTTTGATAATTCTTTTCCTTCGGGTGTTGAAGAGCAGCTAATTAAAAGTGTTAAAAAGAAGAAATAGAAAAGAGTACGCATGTTAGTTGTTTTTTTGTAAATATAAACAATGTTATTTTTTACTTCGGATACTTTCTACAATAACCGTTGCTAAAATTAAGCTTCCGCCCATAAAAGTGTTCCACGTAGGAATTTCATTTAAAAAGATAAAAGCTAAAATGATTCCGAATATAGGTTGTACACTACTGATAATACTTGCAGTGGATACTGAAAAAAACTGTAGTGAATGTACCATTAAACTATGGCCAATTGCTGTGGTTAACAATGCTAACAATAATACATACGGATATTGGCTTTCAAACCCAGAAACATCCATAAAAAACAACACAGGTACTAAACATATTGTAATTATTAAGGTTTGATAAAACATTAATAATACACCGTTGTATTGCAATACATATTGTTTTAAAATTAAGATTCTAATCGAGTAGCATAGGGCAGAGAGGAGTCCGAATAATATTCCTTGAACATTCTTACTTCCTAAATTAAAATCTGGCGCTAATGTGTAAATCCCTAATAAAACCATGCAACCTAAAAGAAGATATATAGGGTTGAATTTTATTTTTAAAAACAAGGGTTCTAAAAAAGCAATCATTACCGGAAAAGTATATAAAGACAACATTCCGATAGCTACATTCGATCGTTTTAGGGCATAGAAATAGGTAATCCAATGAAGTGCCATGAAAATTCCGCTAATAATAAACGGAACCACATGTTTGGTTGATTTTAGCTGAGTATCTATTTTTTTAAATCGACAAAAACCATATAAAAATACCATGGCAAAAGCAGAGCGAAACCATACAATTACTTCTGATGGCATGGCTATATATTTACCTAAAACACCCGATGTACTTATAAAAAGTGTTGCTAAAAGTAAACCTGATATATTTTTTAGATGATTATTTTGCATTGGTTATTTTTTGCTTCTTTTAAAATAGCTTGTAATTAACATATAAATTATACTCGAAATTCCAATCCAAATAAACTCACTCATAAGCACTTTAACACCTCTTTCACTAAAGAAACGTTCAATTCCAATAGGCGATACTTTAATTGGTCGCCACGGAAAAAAATACCGACTCGTATCGAAAGGAGAAAAAAATGCAACTCCTAAACCACCAGTTGTTAAAGCATCTAAAATAGCATGTGAAGCGGTACATATTGTAAAAAATAAAATGAGAACTGCACCTTTTTTGGTGAATATTTCTTTTCTGTAAAATATTAAGGTGATTAAAATCCCTAAAATGAACGCAAATAAAAGTGAATGCGAAAAGCCGCGGTGTCCCCAAAAACTGCTGTATTTAACTCCGAAACTAAAGCCTATTACATCAGCATCTGGTACTATTGCACAACAAATGCCTAATAAAAGGAATTTCCAATTTACAATCGATTTCGAAAATCCTTTTCCGATAGCAAACGATGCTAATGCGTGACCAAATATTGAAGCCATTTTATATTTTTTCTTTATTACGAATAGTAAAATGATGAAATAATCTTTTATTTAGATATAGGTTGCTTAGTTCCTCACAATGACACTTTTTATATTCTAGTTCACGTCATTACGAACAAAGTGAAGTAATCTGTGTATTTCTTATAGAGATTGCTTCGTGCCTCGCAATGACGTTCGTTTTATACTTTTTGTAATATTTTTAAAGCTGTATTTACCGAATCAATTCTAATAAAAGTGATTAATAATCGCAATCCGTTTTTGGTTTTCTTCTCTTTCATAACACAACTTTTCGAGTTCTTTTGAACATACTGTAACATTTTAGTAAATGCTGGTGTTTGATAAAATCCGCTTTGTTGATCAGAAACAAAATAACCAATCATACGTTTTTGTTTTAAAATAACTTTCTCTAAACCAAGTTCTTTGGCCAACCATTTTATACGAACACTGTCTAATAAATCTTGTACTTGTGTTGGATATTCTCCAAAACGATCGGTAATTTGACTTTCAAATTCTACCAATTCTTTTTCTTCGGTTAAGGTTCCTAATTTGTTGTATAAACTTAATCTTTCGGTTACAGAATTTACATAATCATCAGGAAAAAGAATTTCAAAATCGGTATCAATCTGAACTTCTTTTACATATTCTTTCGGTACATTTTCGTCTACCGGATATAAATCTTTAAATTCATTTTCTTTCAACTCAACAATAGCTTCTTGTAATATTTTCTGATACGTATCAAAACCAATATCATTTATAAATCCGCTTTGTTCACCACCTAATAAATCACCAGCACCACGAATTTCTAAATCCTTCATGGCAATATTTAATCCGCTTCCTAAATCAGAAAATAACACCAATGCTTCAATACGTTTACGTGCATCATCCGTCATCATATGAAATGGTGGCGTAATAAAATTACAGAATGCTTTTTTGTTCGATCGCCCAACACGACCTCGCATTTGATGCAGGTCTGATAATCCGAAGTTGTTGGCATTATTTATAAAAATAGTGTTGGCATTTGGTACATCTAATCCGCTTTCGATAATAGTAGTAGACACCAATACATCAAACTCGTTGTTCATAAAACCAAGCATTAATTCCTCTAGTTTTTTACCTTCCATTTGTCCGTGCCCAATGCCGATTTTAGCATTCGGTACCAAACGTTGTAATAAACCTGCAACTTCTTTAATATTTTCGATTCTATTGTGGATAAAAAATACCTGTCCACCTCGAGAAATTTCATAAGAAATGGCATCACGAATTGTTTCTTCGCTAAAGCGGATTACACTAGTTTCGATAGGATGACGATTTGGAGGTGGCGTTTTTATTACCGATAAATCACGTGCTGCCATTAAACTAAACTGTAACGTACGTGGAATAGGGGTAGCAGTTAAGGTTAACGTATCTACATTTTCTTTAATCGTTTTTAACTTATCTTTTACAGCAACACCAAATTTTTGCTCTTCATCAATAATTAACAATCCTAAGTCTTTAAAATTGACTTTTTTGTTAGTTAATTGATGTGTTCCTATCACAATATCTACACTTCCGTTAGTAACACCTTCTAAAACTGTATTACGCTGTTTTGTGGTTCTAAAACGGTTTAGATAATCTATGGTAACCGGAAAGTCTTTTAAGCGCTCTGTGAAGGTTTTAAAGTGCTGAAAAGCCAAGATAGTAGTTGGAACTAAAACAGCCACTTGCTTTCCGTTATCTACTGCTTTAAAAGCAGCTCTAATAGCAACTTCTGTTTTACCAAAACCAACATCACCACACACCAAACGATCCATCGGTTGTGCTTTTTCCATATCTGCTTTTACATCTTGTGTTGATGTAAACTGATCAGGCGTATCTTCATAAATAAAACTTGCTTCTAACTCGTGTTGCATATGCGTATCCGGACCAAAAGCATAGCCTTTTTTGTAATTTACGCTTTGCGTATAACTGAATTAAATTAAAGGCAATGTGTTTTACTCTTGCCTTGGTTTTTTGTTTAACTTTTTTCCAAGCATCTGAACCTAATTTATATATTTTAGGTGGTTTTCCGTCTTTACCATTAAACTTCGATATTTTATGAAGTGAATGAATGCTAACATATAAAATGTCACGATCGCCATAAATAAGTTTAATGGCTTCTTGTTTTCTATCTTCAACATCAATTTTTTGTAATCCTGCAAACTTTCCTATTCCATGATCGATATGCGTTACATAATCGCCAATTTCTAACTTAGTAAGTTCTTGTAAAGTGATAGATTGTTTTTTCTCGTAACCGTTTTTTAAGCGGAATTTATAATAACGCTCAAATATTTGATGATCGGTATAACAAACAATTTTGTTTTCTAAATCAACAAATCCTTGATATAACGGAAACACAATAGTTTCATAAGAAACCTCAGCTTCATTATCATCAAAAATATCGTGGAATCGTTGTGCTTGTTTATCGTTAGAACAGAATATGTAATTGGTAAATCCTTTTGCTGAAAATTCATTGAAATTCTGAATTAACAAATCGAATTTTTTATTAAAAGATGGCTGAGGATGGGTGTTAAATCGAATCGTTTCGTCATTCCGAACTTGTTTCGGAACCTCATCTTTATGCGACGCTGAATCAAGTTCAGCGTGACGTACCTTTCCAAAATTTACGGTTGTAAATTCTTGTAACTGATTACTAATTAATACACCATCACAAAATAATTCTGATGGTTTTGAGTGTTTTATATCTGTAGATAGTTCATTAAACGATAACTCTGCTTTTTTATAGAACTTATCTAAATTTTCGGTAAGAATATCGCTGTTTTTTACAAAAATCGCTGTTTTAGAAGCGATGTATTTTAAGAAGCTCTCTCTACTTTCTTGTAGTGTTTTGTTTTCTACATTCGGCATTATAGAAACTTTCTTGAGTTTTTCTTTAGAAAGTTGAGTTTCTACATCAAAAGTTCGAATACTATCTACCTCATCACCAAAAAACTCCATTCGATAAGGCTCATCATTAGAAAATGAAAACACATCGATTATTCCCCCACGCACGGAAAATTCACCAGGTTCGGTAACAAAATCTACACGATTAAAATTGTATTCGAACAATACTTCGTTTACAAAATCGGGAGATACATTTTCGCCAACCGTAATTTTTAAGGTGTTTTTTTCGAGGTCTTTTTTAGTAACTACTTTTTCGAATAAAGCGGCAGGGTAGGTTACAATTATTGCAGGTTTTTTGCGCGAATTAATTCGATTTAAAACCTCAGAACGCAACAATACATTGGCATTATCGGTTTCTTCTATCTGATATGGTCTTCGGTAAGATCCCGGATAAAATAACACGTTTTTATCGCCTAATAATTGTTCTAAATCGTTTAAATAATAGGCCGCTTCTTCCTTATCGTTAAAAATTAACAAATAGGGTTTATCAGCTTTTTTAAAACTTTCAGAAATAACAAAAGACAACGAAGAACCAACCAAATTCGCTATTTGAAAATGGTGTTGTTCTTGTTGAAGTGCATTTACAACCTGCTTTACGTTGCCTGATTGTTGGTAATGATTTACAATAGTTTGCTTGCTCAACCTTAAAAAATTTACGCAAATATACGAGTATTATTTCTTTGTATTTAGTGCGTTTTATTCTTTATCTGAATGCTATTATACGATATCAACAACACTTATTCCGTTGCTTTTTTTGGTGATTTTAATTTGAGTAGGAATACGTTCTTTTAAATTTTCTACATGCGATATAATTCCGATCATTTTGCCTTGCGCTTGTAAAGTTTCTAAGGTAGAAATTACCGTTTCTAAGGTATTGCTATCTAAAGTACCAAAACCTTCATCAATAAATAAGGAGTCTATTTTTACATTTTTACTTGCCAAGTCAGATAATCCTAAGGCCAGCGCTAAACTGATAATAAACTTTTCGCCACCACTAGAGGTATCTACCAACCTTGCTTGATCTGTTTGGTAATGATCAATTAAATTAAAATTAAGTTCTTCTTTAGGTTTGTACGCTTCTTCCATTTTTAATGAATAGCGCTTATTCAACTTATACAAATGCACATTGGCAAGATCTAACAAATGTTTTAAGGTTAAACGCTGTACGTACACATTAAACGCATCTTTAGAGTTTCCTATAACTTTAAATAATGCAGCCCAAACACCGCAAATTTTTGCTTGTGCATCTATCTTTTTAGATACTTCTTTATTTCGATTTCTTATTTCTTGATCTTTTCTAAAAGCTTCAACTATTTTACCTTTTTCGGTTAAAAATCCTTTATTTTTTATTGATAAATCTTCTAAAACAGCGTTGTTTTCTATTACTGAAATTTCAAAATCTCGTTGTTTATTTAAGTTTTCAAAAGCTTTCAAATTACTTTCTTTTTTGGTTTTAAGAGTAATCTTATTTTCTTTAATACGCTCTTTATTTTGCGTGTATTTTTCTATATCTTCTTTAGGTAATAGTGCTTTTTCAATTTCCTCTTTAGTAGTGAAATCACTTAGTTTTAAATCACTCGTTAAATTTGATGTTAAGCTGGTTAAAACTTTAATTAGCTCCGTTTGTTCTTTAACTGTATTTGTTTTTAAAGCTACCGTTTCAGTTTTTATGTCCAGATGCTTTTGTAAATCTTTTTTATGATTTTCTAATTTTTCTGTAAGTTGATTAACAACCAACTGCAAATGCTCTCTTTTATCAGTAACCGTAACATTTAATGGTAAAATAGCGATTCTTTTTGTAGTAAAATCTTTTATTTTAACATCATTTCCCTCTTTATTTTTATAGTATTCTTGGTAAGTTTTACCATCTTTTACTTGCAGGTTTTTATTGTTTTTTAAATTATTATTTAAAACAGTAAGTGCTGATGTTAGTGTATTTAAAACTTGAACTTCTTTATTGTAATTACTAATAGATGCTTCTATATTTTGAATAAAAACATCTATCGTTTCAACAGATGGTAATACATACTTATATTTTGCCAGTTTTATTCTTAAATCATTTTCTATATTACTACAAGTTGTATTTAAACGCGCTATTGCTTGCTCTTTAGTTTCAATCTCGGTAGTGCTGTTTTTAATATGCTCTTTTTGGGTAGCAACCGATGTTGTTAACGTACCTAAACCTTCTTTTAAAATATTTATTTTCTCTGAAGCTTCATTTTTTGCTGTTTGTAATTTTTGAGCAATTTCTATGTTTTTGTTTAAAACTATCAACGCTTCTGAAGTTGATTTTAACGTTGATTTTATTTTATCAACATCGGTTAATTCACCCTGAATATTAATTTTACTTGCTGATAATTTAAAATCTTCAAGCGATAAAACAATCGCTTTTCTTTGTTTACTTAATCCGTCAATTGCAGTTATTGTTTGTGCTTTTTTCACCTCTAAACTACTCTTAGAGCTTGAAAGTTCCTGTAGTTTTGTTGTTCTTGAATTAAATTCTAATTCGGCTTTAGAAACCTCATTTATTTTGGAATTATCTACAAACGGATGTTCTTTAGATCCGCATAAACCACAAGGTTCTCCTGCTTTTAATCGCAAGCGATCACTTTCGTAATTTGCAATGCTTTTTTCTAAATCTAAAATTTTTGAAGCATCACTAACTGCTTTTTCTTGATTTTCAAAAGCTATTTTCACCAACTTCAACTCTTCTTCTATTAATTTCGAAGCGTTTACTAATTTGTGTTGCTCGGCTTCTATTTCCGTTTGTGCAGCTTTGGTTTTAAGGGTTTGTTCAGAAATATTTTTAAACTGTTCCCAATTGTCTTTTTGTATCAGTAACTCTTCTTTATTCTTTAAAAGTTGCTGAAAATCTTTTTTCGCTAATTCATCTGAAATGCGAACATATTCTTTTTCTACCGTTGCAATTTCTGCTGATTTTTTAGCCAATAATTCAACATGACTAGTTAAAAGATGCGTGTTTTTTAGAACTTCTTTCTTTTTAAACGTTACAAAGTCTACATCTTCCTTTAAAGATTGTTTACTAGCTTTTAAGGTTGTTAATTCTTGTGTCCAATTAGAAATTTTATCAGCAACCTCTTTTAAAAACTTGTTTTCATTTAAAAACAAAGCTATTTCTTCTACTTTAACCGTCGTTACTGTAATTTCTTTTAGTATGCTTTTTTCTTCTTCTTTTAAACGCTCTACTTGTTCGGTTAATCCTTTAAGTTGTTGCGTATTTTTTTCTTTTTGAGCTACTTCATTTTTTAATTGTCCGTCTAGTTTTGTTATGAATTCGAACTTTGGCAGCCATTCCGAAAATTCTTTATTTGCTTTTTCAAACAGCAATTTTTCTGTGAAAACCAATTTTTCTAAACCATCAATTGTTGGTTTTAGTTGTGCTAATTGGTTATCAATATTTTTTAATGTTGCTATTTTTTTAAGTTGTTCTTTTTCTGTTCTATTTAAATCCTGAATAAGTTCTTTAAACGGTGATGCTTTTTTATTTAAAGCCAAAGCATCTAAGTCTGTTTGATGCTTTTTTATATAAAGATCAATGCTTTTAACAGCTTCTTCATACTCTTTGGCCTCTTTAGTTAATTTATCAAACTGAACATACCAATCTGCTATAACTTGCGTAGCTTTTAACTCTTTTTCGATCGTATTAATATCCGAAGTAAGTGCCGTATCTTTTTGTTTTAGCGCTGTTTTTTCTTCTGTTGATAAAACATCATCGGCATTAATTTTAGCTTGAATATCTTTTAATTTTTTTTCTTCTTTCGATTTTCTATCTAAAACACCTTGGCCAATTTTTTTATAAATTTCTTCACCCGTAATTTGCTCTAATAACTTACCTTTATCTGGCCCTTTGGCCGATAAAAACGAAGCGAAATCACCTTGAGCAAGCATTACAGATCGTAAAAACTGATTATAATCTAACTGAGTTACCTTATTAACTTCTATAATTAAAGCTCGTTTTTGAGTGGCAATAATAACATCGTTCGTTAAGTTTTTTAAACTTACTTCTTCTTTGGCATTCTTATATTTTTTTCCTGATTTATCAGCAATTCTAATTCCCCAAAAAGCTTCATAAATAAAATTATTGTTTTCGAAAGTAACTCTAGAAAAAGCATCATTTGCACTGTGACTTACCACATCTATCAACGAACCTTTTGTGCCACTAAAACGTGGAACATTATGATATAATGCAATCGTTATAGCGTCTAAAATAGTCGTTTTTCCTGCACCAGTAGAACCCGTAATGGCAAATAAACCAACATCTTTAAATTGCTCATTTTCAAAATCGATTACAATAGGGGTATCCGATTTTAAAGAATTTATATTTTGTAATTCTATTTTTAATATTTTCATATCAATATATAATTATTGATTTTTAACAACTTGTAATACTTCATTAAAGGCATCCCAAACTTCCGGATTTTCCTTTAAATCAAAATCCATTTCTTCGCATTTTAACCTAAAAACTTCGGTTGGTAATAATTCTTTAATCGATTTTGTGTTTTCTAGCAATTCTTCAATTCCTTGTGTTTTTCGTTGTTTTTTTAAAGAGGTTTTTAATATTTCGAAGGAATGTTTTTCAGCAGCTGTTTTTAGCTCTTCTGTATTTATGGTGTTATTTTCATTTAAAACAATTTCTACCCAAGGTGTTAATTTGTATGAATTAGAAGTAATATTCAAAAACTCATCAATACATTCGGTCATGGTTCCTGTTAATTTATAAAACTCTCTAAAACGTGGAACCCCAACATCTTCAATAGCATTTATTTCATTGTTTTTGGTAGTTAAAACCAGTACTTTTTTATCGTAGTTAATTTCACTAAAACTTAAAATATTTGGAGAACCAGAGTATCTTACTTTGTCATTTCCACCAATTATTTGTGGTCTATGTAAATGCCCCAAAGCGATGTAATTAAAATATGTAGGGAAATCTGCTGCACCAATATGCCCTAAAGTACCAACATAAATATTTTGTTCACTATCAGAAACCGAACCACCTGTTGCAAATAAATGTCCCATTGCAATAACGGGTGCATTGCTTGTATTTATTAATTCGCATTGTGCTGCAACTAACTGATAATGGTTAATTAAAGCTGTTTTATACTTATCTGTAAGCTCATTAAAAGATTCTCCTGCTACGGCTCTTCTAATATCTCCATCACGCAAATAAGGAACTGCACCAACAATAATTTTTTCGTCGTTTATTTGAATTTCAAAAACTTCATCTTCAATATTTTCTGTTGCTTTACCAACAACTTTTATAGACAATGCATCTAATATATGTTTTGGTGCATTTAAAGTTCCTGGCGAATCGTGATTACCGCCAGTAATAATAATAGATTTACAACTGGTTACTTTTAATTTTACCAAAAAGCTGTAATACATCTCTAAACTTTGGTTAGATGGTGAACCGGTATCAAATATATCTCCTGAAATTAATAATACATCAATTTTTTGATCGATAATATAGTTTTCAATCCAATTTAAAAATAAGGTTTGTTCTTCTAATTGTGATTGTTCATGTAATCTATGACCTAAATGCCAATCGGCAGTATGAAGTATTTTCATTTAATATGTTTTTAAAACTTAAAAGCAACTTATAAATTAAGAAGGTAAAAAAATTATCATTTATAATTTGTAAAAATAAAGACTAGGAATAGTAAACCATTACTTTTTCAGTTTTTCATTTCTAAAACTACACATAAATTAAAAAATAATTTTATTGTTTTATGAATTTCCATATTTATTAACTTCATGTTAAAATTACATGTTTAAATCATGTTTTAATAGCTCTTCATACCTCATCCAAGCAATCCGTAAGGTTGTTTTTTTTAATGTATTAAAATCGTTTATCTGACGCTGTTTTTAATTGATATTAATTATATAAACACTTAAAATTATAAAAAAAAATAATAGTAAGTTTTATCTTTATTTCTTAACTTTCGTAAAAGGTTTATCGTAACTTTTTTTTCATCTTTGCCCTATAAAAGAGTAAAGGTTATTTTTAATTATTAAAACATAAAAAATGTCAATATCAGATTTATATTCAAGTGGAAAACACAAACAAGAAATTGGGCAATTTGCCAGCGTTGTAAAAATTGCTAAGTCAGATGGTATTATTGCTGAAGGTGAACAAAAGTTATTAGATAGGGCTGCAAAAAGATTACATATTGATGAAACGGAATATGCAATCATTTTAAAAAATCCAGAAAAGTTTCCAGTTAATCCACCTGCAAGTTACGACGAACGTATTGAGCGTTTATACCGTTTAACTAAAATGGTTTTTGCTGATGAACATATAGATATGGCACAAATAAAATTAATGCAAAAAACTGCCATTGCCTTAAATTTTTCTTCAGATAATGTAGAGAAAGTTTGTGATGAAGCTGTTCACCTAGTTATGAACGACAATGATTTGGATACATTTACAATTGCAATTAAAAAAGTAAATGCTATTTAAAACATTTATACTAAATTGCAGTTAATCAAGTTATTATTATAAACGCTCCCACTTATGAAAAATAAAATTTTACTAATTACAATCCTTTTTTGCTCGATAAATTTATTTTCACAAAATTTAAATGATTCTTGGCAAATAGGAATTGGAATGGGAGTTACTAAGTTTAATGAGAGTGATGTTGCGTTTATTGGAGATCAGTATCTTTTTCAAACACCTGTTATTAGTATAACAATGCCAATTGGTGAACGTTTATCTATTGACGGAGCAATGTCTTTTAGTACAATTAATGACATTGGTGTGATTAGTAATTCTGTTAACTATTTTTCTATGGATGGTTCGTTGCGTTATAACTTTAATGCAGTGTTAAATAAATTTAGTCCGTATGTATTTGTAGGTGCTAGTATTGTTGATTCTGAACGCAAAATGACGCCTACTGCTAATATAGGTGCTGGGGGTATTTATTGGTTAACTGATAAAATAGGGATAAACCCACAAATATATTATAAACATTCTCTTGAAAGTTACGAAAGTATGCGTTCACATATTCAAGGAACTTTAGGGTTGGTTTTTAAATTAAATTGGAATAATGCCGGAAGTGTTAATCGTGGAGGAAACTCTTCTTCTTGTTATTATAATCAGTTTTAAAAATAATAGTATATAAAACAAAAATCCCGCTTTAATAAAGCGGGATTTTTGTTTTTATGATAATTTCGCAATCGCGTTGTTAATTCGTTGTAGTGTATTCTCTTTACCAATCATTGTCATAATATCAAACAAATCAGGTCCTGCTAATTTACCTACAAGACTTAAACGTAATGGTTGCATTACTTTACCAAAACCAATTTCTTTAGCCGTTATCCAACCTTTAATATCAGTTTGAGCATTTTCTATCGTAAAATCTTCAATCTTATCGATAACTGTGGTTAATTCTTGCATTAACTCGCCAGTAGTATCTTTCCATTGCTTTTTTGATGCTTTTTCGTCATATTCTGAAGGATTCACAAAGAAAAAACTTGATAAATCCCAAAAATCAGCAACAAACGTAGCTCTCTCTTTTATTAATGAAACTACTTTTTCAGTAAAAACTGCATCTGTATTGATTCCTTTTTCATTTAGAATAACAGTATATAATTCCGTTAATTCTTTATTTGATTTCTGTTGTAAGTATTGTTGATTAAACCAGTTTGTTTTATCTGGACTAAACTTAGCGCCAGATTTACTAACTCTACTTAAATCGAAAGCTTCAACCAAACCTTCTAAAGAGAATATTTCTTGTTCCGTACCAGGATTCCATCCTAATAAAGCTAACATGTTTATAAATGCATCGTTAAAATAACCATCTTCTTTATAACCTCGAGAAACATCACCTGTTTGCTCGTTTGTATATTCTAAAGGAAATACAGGAAATCCTAATTTATCGCCATCACGTTTACTTAATTTTCCTTTACCTACTGGTTTTAAAATTAATGGTAAGTGCGCAAATTTTGGAGCTTCCCAATCAAATGCACGATATAATAAAGTGTGAAGTGGGAGAGAAGGTAACCATTCTTCACCACGAATAACATGGCTTATTTCCATTAAATGATCATCAACAATATTTGCTAAATGATACGTTGGCATTCCGTCTGACTTAAATAATACTTTATCATCTAACGTATTAGTATCAATTTTAATCGTTCCACGGATTTCGTCTTGTAATAACAAGGTTTCATCTTGCGGGGTTTTAAAACGTACAACATATTTTGTACCTGATGCTAATTTATTTTTTATTTCGTCATCAGAAAGATTCAATGAATTATCTAACGTAGCACGATTGTGCCAATTATAAATAAACGTTTTTCCGTTTTCTTCATCATTCTTTCTTTGTGCATCTAATGCATCTGCTGTATCAAAAGCATAATAAGCCCAGCCTTTTTCAATTAATTCAATTGCATATTTTTTATACAATTCTTTACGTTCTGACTGACGGTATGGTCCGAACTTCTCATTATTTCCTGGTCCTTCATCAAAAGGAATATTACACCATTTTAAAGCATCAATTATATATTTTTCAGCATTTGCTACATAACGAGTTTGGTCGGTATCTTCTATACGTAACACAAAAGTTCCGTTATATTTTTTAGCAAATAAGTAATTGAATAAAGCAGTTCTTACACCACCAATATGTAAAGGTCCTGTTGGGCTAGGAGCAAAGCGTACTCTTACGTTGTCAGTCATTTTTTATTAATTTGAAAGCGCAAAGATAGTTTTAATAAAAAGAGAATAGAAATTAGATAAAAGAAAAAAGAGAAGCTTTTATAAAAGCTTCTCTTTGTAATTGAATATAGTATATGATAGTTTAAAACCTGTGATATAAACCAAAACTAATTGCTGGTGCTTGTGCAACATTTCTACCTGCAAAAGCTCCACCAAAAGCAACGTTTGCTCCAAAATTAGCATTAACTTCTCCTATTAATTTTAATCCGAAGGCTGCATAACTTTGGTTATTAACATACAAACCTGTGTTTAAATTTTCTGATGGTAATACAATATCTCCATTATCTAAAGATGCTACACCATCTAAAAAACCAGCAATCCAAAGCCAGTTTAATGTTTTGTAACCAATCTCACCACCTAATTTATAATTGCTACTATAATCGTTTGTGCGAATATCAAAACCTGTAAAAGCTTGTACGTACCAATTATTAAAACCTCTACCAGCAATAAATAATGGTGTAAAACTCCAAGCATCATAACCTGTTCGTAAACCTGTTACCGCATCATAATTACCTGTATTGGCCTCAACATTTAATTGCCCTGTTAACAACCATTTTTTATTACTAAAGTTATGTTTTATTCCGAATTGAACGTTACCTAATGAATTATTACTTGGTGCTGATGTTGCATTTGATGATGTTAGTTTAAACGGAAAATTTAAAACTAAAGTTGTTTTGTCTGATATACCGTATTCGGTATATAATTGTAGTGTGTTATCTGAAATTTTTTGACTTAAATTTATTTCTGGACTTCCAAATAGTTTATCATAATTAGAAATAGATGTATATGATAATTGTACATAGGTTTCGTTCTTCTTTTTAGTCCACGGACTTTGAGAAAAAAGGTTAATAGAAATAAATAATAGTAGTAAAGTAGTTAGTTTTTTCATCCGATAAATAGTTATTAGTAAAGTTTAAAATGAAATTTTAACTGTTTAGTAGTTAAAAATAAATAAATCTTACAGAAACCTTTAACTTAAACTTACTTTTAAATATAGTATTTTTATAGACTGATATGGAGAATTTTAGCAAAATAGAAAAAAAGTTACAACTGTTTAGTAAAAAATACTACACAAATGAATTGATAAAAGGTGTTATTTTATTTATTTCATTAGGTGTTTTATACTTGTTTTTTACCTTATTTATAGAATATTTTTTATGGCTTAAACCTACTGCCCGAACTTTATTATTTTGGTTGTTTTTGGTTGTTGAATTGTTTTTATTTTTCCGTTTTATATGCTTTCCTGTTTTTAAAATTATAGGCTTACAACGAGGAATTTCTTTTGAAGAGTCTTCTAAAATTATTGGAAATCATTTTCCAGAGGTAAAGGATAAGCTTTTAAACATATTACAATTAAAGCAAAATAGTAATCAATCTGATTTATTATTAGCTAGTATAGAACAAAAATCGAATGAGATTCAGCCAATCTCATTTAACAAAGCAGTTAATTTTAACAGCAATATTAAATACTTAAAATACGCTGTGATTCCGGTTTTTATTTGGTTATTATCATTTGTAACAGGAACAACACAAAAGCTATCCGATAGTTTTAATCGTGTAGTAAATCATACGGTTGCTTATAAAGCTCCTGCACCGTTTTATTTTAATTTAACAACCACCGATTTAACCGTTATTAAAGGAAAAGATATTACAATTTATATGCAAACAACGGGAGAAATTATTCCCGAAAGTGCAAAAATTCATTTTAATAAACAACAATATTTTTTAAAAAATGAAGGCAATGGTTTGTTTTCATATACATTTATTGAAGTACAAGAACCTATTAATTTTTACGCTAGTGCAAACGGTATAGAATCTATAGCCTTTAATTTAGCTGTTATAAAAACACCTTCTATTCAAAATATTTCATTGAATTTAAAGTATCCTAGTTATACTAAAAAGAAAAACGAGACTATAAATAATACAGGAAACCTAAATGTTCCACAAGGAACAATTGTAGAATGGCAAGTTAAAACAACTGAAACAGATAATGTTAACTTAGTATTAAATGAAAAACGTTACAATTTTATCAATACTAAAACTGATGAGTTTCAATTTAAAAAGCAGGTTAAAAAAACTATTAATTATCAAATTACCACTTCTAACAATAGTTTAAAAGATTACGAACAGCTACAATTTTCTATAGACGTTATTACGGATGAACATCCTTTAATAAATGTAAATTCTAATATAGATAGTATTGCAAGAGGAAATGCACAGTTTGTTGGACAGATTTCGGATGATTATGGTTTTAATAAATTAGAGTTAGTTTACTACGATAAAAATACTGGTGCTGCTTTAGATTCAAAAAAGATTGCTATAAATAAGAATAATATTCAAACTTTTTTCTTTGAGTTTCCTGGGGATTTAGATCTTAAAAAAGGAGTTGATTATGAACTATATTTTCAGGTATTTGATAACGATGCGGTAAACGGAAATAAAAAAACAAAGAGTCAGAAATTTTCTTATCGACAGAAAACAACCAATGAGATAGAGCAGGAGCTTTTACAAGAACAACGTAACTATATTGATAACTTAGAAAACTCATTACATAAACAAGAACGAAGTAAAAAAGAATTGGAGAAAATTCAATTTGAGCTACAAAACAAGAAAAATGTTAATTGGAATGATCAGAAAAAAATTAAGAATTTAATTAAAAGACAAGATCAGTATAAGCAAATGATGCAACGTCAAACCGAAAATTTGCAAAACAATTTTACTGAGAAGAAAGAAAAAAACGAAAGCTTGCAAGAGAAAAAAGAAGCATTAAAGCAACGAATAGAAGAACTTAAAAAGCTAGATAAGCAACAGAAAATATTAGATGAACTAAAAAAATTAGCTGAAAAGCTTAACAGGGAAGATTTAATAAAAAAGACAAAAGAACTAGCTGAACAAAACAAACAACAAGAAAGAAGTTTAGAACGTATATTAGAAATGACTAAGCGTTTTTATGTTGAGCAGAAAATGCAAAAAGTAGCGGATGATTTAAATGAGTTGTCAAAAAAACAAGATGAATTATCAAAAAAAGAGGCAACAAACGACGAACAAAAGGCAATAAATAAAGAATTTAAGAAAGCAAAAGAAGAACTTAATGAGTTAAAAAAAGATAATAAAAAATTAAAATCTCCGATGGAAATGCCTTCTATGGAAAAGTTATCTGATGAAACTCAAAAAGAACTTAACAAAGCAGAAGAAAATATAGCAAACAAAAAGCAATCTGAATCAAAAGAAAATCAAAAAAAAGCAGCGAAAAAAATGCAAGAGATGAGTCAGAAGATGCAAGACTCCATGCAAGAAATGAATGCTGATATGGAGGAAGAAAACATGGAAGGTTTGCGCCAGGTTTTAGAAAACTTAATTACATTTTCTTTTGATCAAGAAGCATTAATGAATGTGTTTTCATCAACCAATTCTTCACATCCAAACTTTGGTAAAAACCTACAAAAGCAATATTTACTTAAGAGTTATTTTGAACATATAGACGATAGCTTATTTGTTTTATCAATGAAAAACCCTAAAATATCATCTAAAGTACAAGATCTACTTTCGTTAGCACATTACAATTTAAGTGAATCTTTAGAGAATTTTGCCGATAATAAATTTCAAAACGGAATAACAAATCAGCGTTATATAATGACATCTGCAAACACTTTAGCAGATATGTTAAGCAATACGCTAGATGCTATGCAAAACCCAAAACCTGGTAGCGGAAAAGGGAAAGGAAAAGGGAAATCTTTTAGCTTGCCAGACATTATTAAAAAGCAAAGTGATTTAATGAAGAAGATGCAAGAGGGTATACAGAAGAAAGAAGGCGGTAAACCTAAAGATGGAAAAGACGGTAAAAAAGGTGGGGAGAAAGGAAAAAAAGAAGGTGAGAGCGGTGAGCAAGGAGAAGGTTTAAATGGTGAGTTGTATGAAATATATAAACAACAATCGGAATTAAGACAGCAATTAGAAGATGCCATTGGTCAAGGCAAAAGTGGTAATGGTAAAGCCAAAAAAGCGCTTAAGGAAATGGAACAGTTAGAGAATGATATTCTAGAAAAAGGTTTTACTCAGCAAAGCATTAACCGCATGCAACAATTAAACTATCAATTACTAAAATTAGAGAAGGCTACATTCGAACAAAATCGTGATAAAAAACGTAAATCAAATACCAATTTACAAGAGTATAATAAAAAAAGGGCTAAGGAATTAAAGTTTAAGAAGTTGTTCTATAACCAAACAGAGATATTAAACAGACAATCATTACCTTTGCGCCCTGATTATAAAAAGAAGGTTCAAGAGTATTTTAACCTTCCTAAAAACAACAAGTAATAGATTTAAATTATTTTTATTACAACATAAATTAAAGAATGATTGTATTTAATTACGAAACCGAATTTCAATTAGAAAATGAAGATAAAACTTCTAAGTGGATTCAGAACTGTATAGAGAAAGAAGAATTTGAATTAGGAGAAATCAACTATGTATTTTGTGATGACACTTATTTACATAAAATGAATGTTGAATTTTTACAACACGACACCTTAACAGACATCATTAGTTTTGATTATACGTTAGGTAAGTTAGTAGGAGGAGACATCTTTATTTCTATCGAACGAGTAAAAGAAAATGCAAAAGAGTTTAATGTTTTATTTGAAAACGAACTGCATCGAGTTATTATTCATGGTGTTTTACATTACATGAAATACAAGGATAAAACTGATGAAGAGAAACAAATAATGCGTACTAAAGAAAACGATTCTTTAAAAATTTTAAACGAAAACTAAAATCGTTCCACGTGGAACAGCATAAAAAATGAGTTTATTTAATACAACATACGATGTAATTGTAGTAGGTGGTGGACACGCTGGTAGTGAAGCTGCAGCAGCAAGTGCCAACATGGGTGCACATACATTATTAATAACAATGAACCTTCAGAATATAGCTCAAATGAGTTGTAATCCGGCAATGGGTGGTATTGCTAAGGGACAAATAGTTCGTGAAATTGATGCATTAGGTGGTTACAGTGCTATTGTAACCGACAAGACTGCTATTCAGTTTAAGATGCTTAATAAATCTAAAGGACCTGCAATGTGGAGTCCGAGAGCACAGTCAGACAGAATGCAGTTTGCAGAGTGCTGGAGAAATATGTTAGAGAAAACTGATAATTTAGATTTTTATCAGGACTCTGTTAACGGATTAATTTTTGATGACAATAAAATCGTTGGTGTAAAAACAGCTTTAGGATTAGAAATAAAAGCTAAGACTGTTATTATTACAGCAGGTACTTTTTTAAATGGATTGATTCACATAGGTGAAAAAACATTTGGTGGTGGTAGAGCAGGTGAAGGAGCTTCAACAGGAATAACAGAAGATTTAGTTGCTAAAGGATTTGAATCTGGAAGAATGAAAACAGGAACTCCTCCAAGAGTTGATGCTCGTTCTTTAGATTTTTCAAAGATGACTGAACAACCTGGTGATGAAAACCCAGAAAAGTTTTCTTATTTACCTATTACCGAAAAACTTGTAGAACAACGTTCTTGTTATTTAACTCATACAAATCAAAAAGTACACGATGTTCTACGTGCCGGTTTTGATCGTTCACCAATGTTTAATGGTAGAATTAAATCTACCGGACCACGTTATTGTCCGTCAGTAGAAGATAAGATTGATCGTTTTGCAGACAAAGATCGTCATCAAGTTTTTGTTGAACCAGAAGGATGGAATACCGTTGAAATTTATGTAAACGGATTTTCTACTTCTATGCCAGAAGATATACAAGACGAAGCAATTCGTCATATTCCTGGATTTGAAAATGTAAAATTCTTACGTTTTGGATATGCAATTGAATATGATTTCTTTCAGCCAACACAATTAAAACATAGTTTAGAAACTAAGTTAATCGAGAATTTATTCTTCGCTGGTCAAATTAACGGAACAACAGGTTATGAAGAAGCAGCTGCACAAGGTTTAATGGCTGGTGTAAATGCAGCGTTAAAAACGCAGAATAAAGAACCTTTTATATTAAAAAGGAGTGAAGCTTATATTGGTGTTTTAATTGATGACTTAATTACCAAAGGAACAGAAGAACCATATAGAATGTTTACTTCTCGTGCTGAATACAGAACTTTATTAAGACAAGATAATGCCGATTTAAGATTAACCCCAATCGGTCATAAATTAGGATTAGCTTCTGATGAAAGATTAGAGAGAGTAATAGAGAAGAAAGAGAAGACAGATAAATTGATTCACTTTATTACAAACTTAAGTGTAAAGAAAGAAGATATAAATCCGATTTTAGAAGCTAAAGGATTATCGGTTGTTAATCAAACAATGAAATTAATAAAAATAGCTACTCGTCCTCAATTAAGTTTAAATGATTTTAATAGCATTGAAAAATTACATAACTATATTAAAGAAAACGAAATGAATGCTGATGTAATAGAACAGACAGAAATTCATTTAAAATATTCGGGATATATAGATAAAGAAAAGAACAATGCTGATAAACTAAATAGATTAGAGAAAGTTGTAATACCTGCAAATTTCGATTATGATAAAGTACATTCATTATCGATTGAAGCAAGAGAAAAATTAGTAAGTATTCAACCTACTTCAATATCTCAAGCAAGTAGAATAAGTGGAGTTTCACCTAGTGATATTTCTGTGCTTTTAGTTTATATGGGTAGATAACAATATCAACTTAATAATAAAAAGAAAAACGTTCCATGTGGAACGTTTTTCTTTTTTACGTAATTTTGCAATAACATTATAGCATGTTCCACATGGAACATCATAAAAAGAAAAAGAAATTGAATACAGAAAAAGCACTTTACAAAAATCTAACTCCGTTATTAAACTGTATAGATTATACTGTTTCTGATGAGAGTTATGAAGTAATGCATAATAAGGAATATGATATGCTTGTTACTTCACCTGTGCCGGTTAATTTAGAAAGTTATTATGCGAGCGATTCATACATATCTCATACCGATAGTAAGAAAACACTTTTTGACCGCGTATATCAATTAGTAAAAAACCATACCTTAAATCAAAAACTGAAATTGATAAATTCTTTTAATATAAAAGATAAAACCATTTTGGATGTAGGAGCGGGGACAGGTGATTTTTTAAAAGTATGTAAAAATAATAATTGGCAAGTTAATGGAATAGAACCTTCTGATAAAGCAAGAAAATTTGCTGAAGAAAAAAACATCAATCTTAAAAATGATATTTCTGACTATGAAGGAAAACAATTTGATGTAATTACACTTTGGCATGTTCTAGAACATGTACCCAATTTAATAGAATATACGCATCAATTAAAAAAATTACTAAAACCAAATGGTGTTTTAATAATTGCAGTTCCAAATTTTAAAAGTTACGATGCAAACCGTTATAAAGAATTTTGGGCAGCTTATGATGTACCAAGACACTTGTGGCATTTTTCTAAAACGTCTATAAAAAAATTATTTTCTGATATTGAAATGAACGTAGAAAAAATACTTCCAATGAAGTTTGATGCTTTTTATGTTTCGCTTTTATCAGAAAAATACAAATCAAAAAATTCAAGACCAATTCATGCTTTTCTTACTGGTTTAAGATCAAATTTAAAAGCAAAAGGAAATGGTGAATATTCTTCCTTGATTTATATCATAAAAAAGAACTAAAACGATTTTTAACATCATTTTAATAGATTTAAAACTAAAAAACACACGATTACATTACAAAATAAAAAAAACCTCTTAAAATGAATATTTTAAGAGGTTTTTTATCAATAAAAATTATATTAAAATATAATACAATAATTAAAATTTATTAAAGTCCAAATGCTATTGAAGCAGCAAATACACTATTTTTAGGATTGTTATCTTCGTAGTTATCTGAGCTATCAAAAACACCGTTAAGTCCAAAACCATATCTAGCATTTAAAGAAACATTTTCTGATATTTTAAAACCTAAACCTAGATCTAAAGAATAATCTACTTTATTAAAAACATCTTCATTATCAGAAAAATTTATAGCACCAACTTCTATTTCATCATTTACTAAAAATCCAATTTGTGGACCAGCTTCTAGATAGAATGAATCTGCTAAATAAAATTTTAGCATCACTGGTATATTAATATAATCTAACTGAACTTTACCATCAATTCCGTTAGCTTCATTGTTTACACCTTGTGATGAATACACAACCTCTGGTTGTATGCTAAAACGATCTGTAACCTTAATTTCATTATAAATACCAATATGAAAAGATGTTCTAATACTTTCTGATTCTACTTCATCTTCAAATGATTTATCAAAATTTGTTAGGTTAGATAAGTTTAAACCACCTTTAATTCCAAAATTTTGAGCCTGTGTAGTAGCTGTAATCACTAATACTAGTAACATTATTTTAATCTTCATATAAGTTTATTTTTAAATTCAATACAAATATATATTGATTGATAAAATACATTTAACTGATACCATCTGAATCTTAGCTCATATAATTTGTAAGAATTACTAGCTGTTTAAAAGGTACATACCAGCAATGGTAATCAGAAAGTAAACAGCTAATGTCATAGCACCTGCATAATCTTTCGCTAAGCGTTGACCTATTAGTAAAAAGATTAATGATAATGCTGCAATTTGAACTCCTAATAAAGATAATGCTGTATCCCCAGTAGTTATTAAATTAAATACTCCGATAAACATAAAAGCACCTGCAATTAACTCCATCACTAAAATAATAACTAATAAAAGTGGTACTAGATTTTTTAAAGGAGAGTTTTTAAAATGATCTTTAATAAAATTTACATTACCATTCCAATCTGTTACTTTATCAATACCCGATTGTAAGAAAGTAACTATTAAGAAAAGTAGAATTAAAATTTCTGTTGCATTTTGTTGAATAAGTTCCATATAATTGATTTTTAGCAAATATAACTTTAAAAACAAAAATTGTAACATTTTATAAAAATAGAGTCAAATAAACAAAGTAGATATTATTGTATCTTTAACAACAAACTAACTATAAAAATTAAAAAACTATGCCTATTTATTATTATCCAATTATCTTTTTTGGTCTTATATTATTATTTGCTTCATTTTTTACGGTAAAGCAACAAACTGCTGCAATTATTGAGCGTTTTGGTAAATTTCACAGTATTCGTCAGTCTGGCTTACATCTAAAGATTCCTTTAGTAGACAGAATTGCTGGAAAATTAAGTTTAAAAATTCAGCAATTAGATGTAATTATTGAAACAAAAACATTAGATAATGTATTTGTTAAACTAAAAGTTTCTGTTCAATATAAAGTTATAAAAGAAAAAGTAGAAGATGCTTTTTATAAATTAGATTACCCGCATGATCAGATTACCTCTTATGTATTTGATGTTGTTCGTGCAGAAGTGCCTAAGATGATATTAGATGATGTGTTTTTAAAGAAAGATGATATTGCTATTGCTGTAAAATCTGAATTAAATGAAGCAATGATGACGTATGGTTATGATATTATTAAAACCTTAGTTACCGATATTGATCCGGATGCGCAAGTAAAAGAAGCAATGAATAGAATTAATGCTGCCGATAGAGAAAAAACTGCTGCACAGTATGAAGGGGATGCACAACGTATTTTAATTGTAGAACGAGCAAAGGCAGAAGCTGAAAGTAAACGTTTACAAGGACAAGGAATTGCAGATCAACGTAGAGAGATTGCCCGTGGTTTAGAAGAATCTGTAGAAGTACTAAATAAAGTAGGTATAAATAGCCAAGAGGCATCTGCTTTAATCGTCGTAACTCAGCATTACGATACATTACAATCAATTGGACAGGAAACAAACAGTAATTTAATTTTATTACCAAATTCGCCACAAGCAGGAAGTCAAATGTTAAACGATATGGTAGCTAGTTTTACAGCAAGTAACCAAATAGGTGAAGCAATGAAGAATCCGAAGCCCAAAAAACTTAATTAGATAATAAAAGCTCGATTTGTTTTATACAAATCGAGCTTTTATTTTTATATTATAAAAAGTAATAGATTATTTCTTTTCTTCTACTTTATTTTCTTCTTCATCTTCTTTAGTAGCAGATTTAAACTCTTTAATACCTGTTCCTAAACCTCTCATTAATTCAGGTATTTTACGACCTCCAAATAATAATAATACAACTACAACAATCAATGCTATAGAAGCACCACCTGGTATTGCTAAAAAAATATTTAATGAATTCATTTGTTCTAATTTTTAATGCTACAAAGATACTAAATTAACTTCTCTGTTCAATTACTCCACCAATTACTTTTTTATCTTTAAAAACTTCTGGAGTTCCTTTGTAAAAAATAGAACCACCAAAAGAAACTTTAGCATCTAATGTTTCACCAGCTTGTACTTCTACTTTAGATCCTGAGCCTGCACGTACATAATTTAAATCACTTACAATTAAATTGTACCCGTGATAAATTCCTCCTAAATTGGCTTCTACAGTTTGATTCTTTGTTGTACCTGAAAGCTTAATAACAGCACCTGATACACTTTTTACCATAAGATGCTTAACATCTACAACTATATTGATAAAGGCGCCTTCTTGGGCTTTAATTTCAATTTGTGATTGTTCAATTTTTTTACCAGTTATAGTAGCACCTTCATTAGCATCAATAGTTTCTAATAACGATGCATAATAAAGCGTAATTTTCACTTTACCATCTGCTGTAGTTTCAGGGAAATTTAAAGCTATTTTTAAAGTATTGTTTTTATTTTTAATGCTTACTTTATCTGTTTTTTCGCCAGTAACAATAATTTTATTTTCGTCTGATTTAACCAATTCTAAATCGATACCATTGTATACTTTAACTGTAGAGAATTCTCCTAATTGTTTTGTTAAGGTTGTTTGAGCAGATGCTACAATAGGCATCAAAAACAAACATATAAACACTAATTTTTTCATTTTTAATTTTATTAATTAAAAGGTATAATCAAAAATAATACCAATACTATAAAGACGAATATCAAAATTTATTGTGACAAATTAAAATATTAATTCTGTATTCTTATTTATTTTAATAACTTTTCCTTGCTTTGGCTTGCGTATAGTATTGATAAAACCAAACAATAAAAGAGATAATAATATTCCTCCAGTTGTTAAAGTACCTATTGGTCCTAAAAAATCGGCAATAGCAACAAGTATTTTTTTGATAAATCCTTTTCTTCCAGTAGCTCTAATTTCCTCTCCGCTCTGTAAACTAATAGCAATTTTATACAAAAAAAAGGTTAAAGAACTTATTACTAAAATAGCTATAGATGTTGGTTTTAATTGTTTGATAAGTGAATAATTTTTAACTACAATTTCTTTTAAATTTTCAATTAAAAAAGATTTCACATTTTCATAAACTAGCGATGCTTTAAATTTTAGTTCTAAATCTTCAGTATCATCATCTATAAATTCAACTTCTAATGTAAAATCTGAATCGTTGAATATAAATTCTTTAATATTAGAATATCTATGTATTGAAACATTCGATAGTTTTTTTTGATCAACTAGTTCACTTAAATCAGCTATTTTCGGTTGTTCTGTTAACCAAATAGAATTCTCTTTAGCTATTAAATAATAATTATCAGTTTCGTTTTCGCTAATAATCCAAGTTTTCATATTTTTTTTTAATGCGAAATTAAATGAAAATCTAAATGTTTACGTTCTAAATCGGTGTTTTTAACTTTAACAACAACTTTATCTCCTAATTGAATTATATTTTTTGAAGATTGACCAACAATAGCATATTGCTTTTCATCAAAAATATAGTAATCATCTTTTATATCTCTAATTCTAACCATTCCTTCACATTTGTTGGCAGAAATTTCTACGTAAATTCCCCATTCGGTTACACCAGAAATTACACCTTCAAATTCTTCGTCTTGATGGTCTTTCATATATTTAATCTGCATATATTTTATGCTAGATCGCTCTGCTTTTGCAGCCATTTCTTCCATTTGTGAAGAATGTTTACATTTTACTTCATATTCTTCTGCTTTTGGAGACTTTCCGCCATCTAAATAATGCTGTAATAAACGGTGTGTCATTACATCTGGATAACGACGAATTGGTGAAGTAAAGTGAGAATAATAATCGAAAGCTAAACCATAATGCCCAATATTTTGAGTGGTATAAGCTGCTTTACTCATAGAACGGATTGCTAAAGTTTCTACCATATTGGCTTCTCCTTTTCCTTGAACATCAGCTAATAACTTATTTAAAGATTGCGATGTTTTTTCTTTAGTTTCTGTATCAATTTTATAACCAAATTTATTAATAATGTTCTGTAAAGAAGCTAATTTATCAATATTTGGTTCATCGTGTGTACGGTAAATAAATGTATTTTTTGTTTCTTTTCCTTTAGAAAAACCAATAAATTCAGCTACTTTTCGGTTTGCTAGTAACATAAACTCTTCAATAAGTTTATTAGCATCTTTAGATTCTTTAAAGAAAACTCCTACAGGATTTGCCTTTTCATCTAAATCAAACTTCACTTCAACTCTATCAAAAGATATTGCACCAGCTTTCATACGCTTTTTACGCAATTTTTTAGCCAATTGATCTAGTTTTAAAGTAGCTTCTACAATTTCTGGTGTTACTTCATATTCTTTATCTATAATAGAAATATCAAGTGGCATTGTATACGGCTCAACAGTATCAGAAAGTGTACAATTTTCTATGATTGATTGTGCTTCTTCATAGGCAAAACGTTGATCTGAATAGGTAACAGTTCTACCAAACCATTGATTTACAATTTGCGTTTTTTCGTTGATTTCAAAAACAGCAGAAAAAGTTAATTTCTCTTCATTTGGTCGTAAAGAACAAACTCCGTTACTTAACATTTCAGGTAACATTGGTACTACTCTGTCTACTAAATAAACAGATGTTGCGCGATCATATGCTTCATCATCTAAAATAGTTTTTGGTTGTAAATAATGAGAAACATCGGCAATGTGAATTCCTATTTCGTAATTCCCATTTTCTAATTTTGTAAATGACAATGCATCATCAAAATCTTTTGCATCCTTCGGATCTATTGTAAAGGTTAAATCTTTACGCATATCACGACGTTTGGCAATTTCTTGCTCCGTGATTTCTATTGGTAAATTCTCTGCTTCTTTTTCTACTGCTTCATCAAATTCGTATGGTAAACCATATTCTAGTAAAATAGAATGTATTTCGGTTTCATGCTCACCAGGTTTTCCTAAAACTTGCGTTATTTTACCAAACGGATTTTTAGAATTTTCTGGCCAATCGATCATTTGCACAACCACTTTATCGCCATCTTTTGCGCCATTTATTTTGTTTTGAGCAATAAATAAATCCGCAGACATTTTTTGGCTATCTGGTATTACAAATCCAAAATTTTTATTCATCTGTAAAACACCAACAAACTCAGTTTTTTTACGTTCGATAATTTCTACTACTTCAGCTTCGTATTTATTAGATCTACGTTTTTGATAAACATAGGCTTTAACCGTATCTTGATGTAATCCTTTTCCTAAATTTATTGATGGAATAAATATATCATTCTCAAAATCATCCGACATAAAATATCCATTTCCATTAGATGTTAAATCTAACGTACCAATATGGTATTTACGATCTTCATTAATTTTATATTTACCTCTATCTATTTCTTTAATTTTCTTATTTCCGGTAAGTTCTGCTAATTTTTTAAGTACTTGCGATTTACCATCGGTATCAGAAATTCCCATTTTAGCAGATATCTGCTTATGGTTATATGTTTTTGAATTGTCTTCGTTTAAAATTTTAAATATATTTCTGGTCAAGTCTTTTATTACTCTACCTTTTTTCTTGTATATTTTTTTCTTTCTAGTCATTAATCTTCTGCTTGTTTTATTGTTACCAAAGTACAAATAAATTTAGGTTTTGTTTATTAAAAAAGTGTTACCAATCTATTTTGTATTTTGGCTTAATTATATTTTATTATTTATGATAAATTCTTGGTTTGTTATTGCAAATCCTTTTTCAGGAAATAAAAAACTTTCTAAAAATTGGAAAGAGATTGAGCAATTGTTAAACGAAAGAAATATCGATTTTTCTTATGCTTTTACAGCGTATTCTAAACACGAAATTGAATTGGTACACACTGCTATTCAACAAGGTTATAGAAATATAATTTCCGTTGGTGGAGATGGTACACTACATCATGTAGTAAACGGAATTATGACGCAAAGATATGTAAAAACTTCCGATATTACAGTGGCAGTGATTCCTTTAGGTACAGGAAACGATTGGATTAAGACTTATAGCATACCAAATAACATAAAATTAGCCATAGATTTAATTTACCAACAAAAAACAATTTTACAAGATATTGGCTATTTAGAACTAACAAATACTACTGCTTTCTTTAATAATGTTGCAGGAATTGGTTATGATGGTTATGTTGTTAATAAGTTGAATACACTTAAAAGATTCGGTCCTTTAGCCTATCTTTTAAGTGGTATTGCTGGTTTATTATTCTACAAAAAAACTTCTTTTACTATTGAAGTTAATAATAAAGTAATTGAAACAAAATGCTTAATGACTTTATTCGGAATTTGTAAATATTCAGCAGGAGGAATGCAATTAACTAAATATAAGGATATTACAGATGGGCTATTTGATATAACCATTGCTAAAAATTTATCTCTTTTAGATTTAATTGTAAATATTAAAAAATTATATAACGGCTTAATTGTAAATCATAAGAAGGTAGAAACACACTTATCTAATACATTGTTAATAACTCCGTCTTCTCTTAAAAACCCTATGTTTATTCAGGCTGATGGGGAATTAATAGGTACCGGAAAAGTAACTGCAACTATATTACCAAAAGCTATACAATTTATAATTTCTTAAAAAGTTAAAAAAATCTTAATAAAATTGTAACATTTCACAAATTATTACGTCTTTATAATAAGAAGTTACTAATAATGAAAAACTTACGTAAAATAATAGGTTTATTTATATTCATATTTGTTACAGGTATTATAGTTACCGTAATAAGTATTAATACTACTTTAAATGAAAAACCTACTACAAATTTAGTTAAAGCTAAAGACACTATCTACCTTATTAAAAAAGGGAGTAGAACAGTATAATAAGTACTTTTTCTATTTTATTCTTATTTATCAACATCACTAGTTTTATATATTATTTTAAAAGAAATTTATTCTTTTAAATAAACACATCCTTAATTTTAAAGAATTTCAAAACTTCCATTTTTTTAAATTTAAGGTTATTAACATATATAATATTATATATAAAGAATTTTTAAAATTTAAAAAAAGAAATGATTGTTATTATAGTGTGTTAATATGTGGCATAAATAAATGATTAAATTTTTGTGAGTATCAGTTATTAAATAAAATAAACATGTTATTAGCTTAATAAAATGTTTAAAATCAATTAGAAAACATAGTTATTAACAAAACTTATAAACAACTATTAACTGTTAATTATGAATACTTAATTTTATTTACATTGTAAACAACAGGTTAATTTTATGTTGATAAATGTTTATTAGAAACTCATAAAAAAAGTTGTGTATGTAATAGTAGTTCTTGTATTGTAAAAAAAATGTAATAAATCAAATAAACTTTTTAAAATCTACCACTACTTCTTAACAATTAACTAACATTACTCAAGTACTTAAAAACTAATCACTTATTAAGAATATTTAAAAAAGCATTGTTAATTACTGTTGATAACCCTGAATATCTGTATTTTTGTAACACACAACTAAATTAAAATCAACAAATTATGACAATTGCCATCGGAAATGACCATGCAGGTACCGAGTATAAATTCGAAATTATTACTCTTTTAGAAGAATTAGGACATAAGGTTATTAATTTTGGGACTAATGATACTAATAGTATGGATTATCCTGATGCTATTCATCCAACAGCAGAAGCTGTAGAAACTGAACAAGCTGAAATGGGTATTATTTTATGTGGTAGTGGTAATGGTGCTCAAATGACAGCTAATAAACACCAAGGTGTTCGTGCTGCTTTATGTTGGAATAATGAATTGGTAATATTAACACGTCAACACAACAATGCTAATATTTTAACAATTCCGGCTCGTTTTATATCATTACAACAAGCATTGGGTTTTGTAAAGTTATTTTTAAGTACAGAATTTGAAGGAGGACGTCATGCAGATAGAGTTAATAAAATAGCTAATAATTGTTAATGGATTTTAAAGTAAAAAATTTTAAAGAATTAACAACTTCAGAACTGTATGAAATACTTCAATTACGTTCTGAAGTTTTTGTGGTAGAACAAGATTGTGTATATCAAGATATTGATTTTAAAGATCAAAAAGCATTGCATGTTTTAGGTTTAAAAGATGATAAAATAATAGCGTACACTCGTTTGTTTGATAGTAAGCAATATTTTGATACTCCTAGTATTGGTAGAGTAATTGTAAAAGATACCGAACGTAAATTTGGCTATGGACACGATTTAATAAAAGCATCAATACAAGCTATTGTTAATAACTACGAAGAAAGAATAATTACGATTTCGGCACAAACTTATTTACAGAAATTTTACGAATCTCACGGTTTTAAACAAATAGGTGAAGGGTATTTAGAAGACGGAATTCCGCATATTAAAATGGTGAGAGCTTAATAGCGTAGTTATAGCAATTCAGTAACTTCAATTACAGCACCAGGTTTCATATTATTTAATAAAATATCACCAATACGCACTCTAACTAAACGTAATGTAGGAAAACCAACGGCAGCTGTCATTTTACGAACTTGCCTAAATTTACCTTCTGTTATTATAATTGATACCCAACTTGTTGGTCCATGACGTTCATCACGAATTTTTTGTGATCTATTATCAAAATTAGGAGTATCTATTAAAAAAGCTTTTCCGGGTAAAGTCATATATTTTTTACCATCAAAACCAATTTCTACACCTTCTTTTAATTTATCTATAGCTTCTTGCGTAATAAGACCATCTACTTGAACATAATATTCTTTTTCTACTTTTTTACTGCGTACTTGTGCACTTACTTTACCATTGGTAGTTAAAAATAACAAGCCTTCAGAGGCAACATCTAAACGACCAATTGCCATTGTTTCTTCAGGAAAACTAAAATTTAACGCTCCTAATAATTTTTTCTTTCTTCTTGTTTGATTGTTAATAAACTGCGAAAGAAAACCATACGGTTTATGAATTATAAAATGTCGGTGTTCCATATTTATAAAGTACTAATAGTTACATAAAAATACTCTTTACCATTACTAATTCTCATATTTTTTTCTGAATATTCTTGAGTTTCAAGCAACGGATATTGAGTTATAGGTTCTATACAAACCATGTTGTTAACTTCTGTCCACAACATAAAATTATTAAAGTTTTTGGTAGTTATTTTTACGTTAGGTAATTCATTTTTTATCAAAATGATTTCATCAGTATTTAAAACCTTATAAGCAGCTGATCCTACATTTAAAATATCTTTTAAAGTAATTTCTTTGTCTGCCGTTTTTATAATTTCAGTATCAAAACCAGTTAGTTTAAAACTAGGATGATACCCTAACATATAAGGCATTCCTTTTTCTGAAGTAATTTCAAAATTTATTTTTAAAGCGTTTTTTGATACTGAAATTATTTTTCTAAAAGTAAAATCATAAGGCCAAAACAACTTTTCTTGCGTAGATTTATTTGGATATTTTGAATTATTTATCAGTGTATTTTTTACATATTTTTTTCAAAAATAGCTGTAGTAGCATCCGAAGAAATAAGATGATAATCAAGTTCTCTTAATAACCCATGTTGATCTTGCTTAGCAATACCTTTTGGTGTTTCAATACTATAATTATTAATTTTTGTAGGTCCAATTACAGGAAACATTTCAATGTCCGTAGCATTCCAACCAGGTGCATCTTTACAATGCATAATTTCTTCTTTATCAACAATAAAACTAATAACTTCACCTTTACTTATAGTAACGTTACAATTTGCATTTTTTAAAAGAATAGTTGTACTCATTTGGGTAAAAATTAATAAAAAACAATATTACAAAATGTAGCCTAAAAAAGATGGTAAAATAAAGGGAGTTTTTCATAACTTAGCCACTCTTATTTTTAATATAATTAGAACGATTTATGGCAGCAGATAAAGAAAAAGAAGCGAAATTAAAAGCATTGCAACTTACCCTTGATAAGTTAGATAAAACATACGGAAAAGGGTCTGTAATGAAATTAGGAGATAGCCAAGTTGAAGATATTGAGGCAATTTCATCAGGATCTTTAGGATTAGATTTAGCTTTAGGTGTAGGTGGATATCCTCGTGGAAGAGTTATAGAAATTTACGGACCAGAATCGTCAGGTAAAACAACCTTAACATTACATGCAATTGCAGAAGCGCAAAAAGCAGGTGGTATTGCAGCTTTTATTGATGCAGAACACGCTTTTGATCGTTTTTATGCAGAAAGCTTAGGAATAGATACAGATAATTTAATTATTTCTCAACCAGATCATGGTGAGCAAGCATTAGAAATTGCCGATAATTTAATTCGCTCAGGAGCTATTGATATTGTAGTAATTGATTCAGTTGCAGCATTAACACCAAAATCTGAGATTGAAGGTGAAATGGGAGATTCTAAAATGGGATTACATGCCCGTTTAATGTCGCAAGCATTGCGTAAATTAACAGGTACTATTAGTAAAACAAAATGTACTGTTATATTTATTAACCAGTTACGTGAAAAAATTGGTGTAATGTTCGGTAACCCAGAAACTACAACGGGTGGTAATGCATTAAAATTTTATGCATCTGTTCGTTTAGATATTCGTCGTAGAACACAAATTAAAGATGGCGATAGAGTTATTGGTAACAGTACCAAAGTAAAAGTAGTAAAGAATAAAGTAGCACCACCATTTCAAATTGCAGAATTTGATATTATGTATGGTAAAGGAATCTCTAAAGTTGGTGAGGTTTTAGATATTGGTGTAGAATACGGAATTATAAAGAAAAGTGGTTCATGGTTTAGCTATGGAGATACAAAATTAGGCCAGGGTAGAGATGCTGTTAAAGGCCTAATTAAAGATAATCCTGAATTAATGGACGAACTTGAAGGTAAAATAAAAGATGCTATTGAAAATCAAGAATAAGTTTTAAATTAAAAGGTTTATATAATTAAAAGCTGTTGAGAAATCAACAGCTTTTTTTTGAGATTATAATACGTTTAAATCTAAATATTTCACTAATTAAAAAGAAGGTATACTCGTAAGTATTTTTATAATAAAAATGATAAACATCTCTGAAAACATACAGCTAAAAGAAATTTTAAATACTGATTTAGAAGCTCTTTTTACATTAATGAAAGAAATTTATCCGCCGGCTTATAGTCATTTTTGGAAAGATGGTGGAGATTGGTATGTGAATACGCAATATTCTAAAGAAAAATTAAGTACTGAACTTTTAAACATAAATTCTCAGAATTACTTGGTATTATTTAAAAATGAAATAATAGGTAATTTCAGAATTGTTTGGAATGAACAATTAGCAGGTTTTGTTGATCAAAAAAGTGTAAAATTACACCGCATTTATTTACATCCAAAAACACAGGGAAACGGAATAGGTAAAAAATTATTGAATTGGTTAGAAACTCAAGTCATTAAAAAACAATATGATCTTATTTGGTTAGATGCTATGGATGCGCAACCACAAGCTTTCGAATTTTATAAAAAACTCGAATACAAATATCATTCACATTGTTTTTTAGACTTTGAATTATTGTACGACGAGGTTCGTAAAATGAGTCAACTTTATAAAAAAATAACTTAAACTCCAGTACTACCAAAACCACCAGCACCACGTTCCGTTTCATTTAAAATAGTAACTTCTTGCCAGTTTACACGTTCGTGTTTTGCAATTACTAATTGTGCAATACGCTCACCATCATTTACAATAAAATCTTCGTTAGACAGGTTTACTAAAATAACCCCAATTTCACCACGATAATCAGCATCAACAGTTCCAGGAGAATTTAATACAGTAATTCCTTTTTTAGCTGCCAATCCGCTTCGCGGACGAACTTGTGCTTCAAAACCATTAGGTAAAGCAATAAATAATCCAGTTTTTATAATTGCTCTTTCTAAAGGTTTTAAAACTACAGGTTCATTTAAATTAGCACGTAAATCCATTCCGGCAGAACCTTCGGTTTCATATGCAGGAGTTTGGTGTTTCGATTTGTTTATTATTTGTACGTTCATGATGTTTGGTTTTTCAAAATTCAAATATAATACCCTTAACTTTTAGAAGAAGCCTATAGATTTATTAATTTAGCATACTAAACAAACAACGATATGAGTAAGCAAACTAAAATAGCGGTTTTAGGTGGAGGAAGTTGGGCTACTGCCATTGTAAAAATGTTATCTGAAAATCTTGAAAACATTGGTTGGTATATGCGAAGTGTATATGCTATCGAACATATAAAACGTAACAAACATAATCCTAGTTATTTAAGTTCTGCAGAGTTACACCCAAAGCAGTTAGATTTGTCTGACGATATGAATTATATTGTTGATAATTATGATGTGCTTATTTTTGCTATTCCTTCAGCTTTTATAAATACGGAATTAGAAAAGTTAACAACTTCATTAGAAGGTAAAATCATTTTTTCGGCAATTAAAGGAATTGTACCAGAAACAGGTTTAATTATTGGGGAACACTTTCATCAGAAATTTAATATTCCGATGGAAAATATTGGTGTACTTACTGGTCCATGTCATGCTGAAGAAGTAGCGATGGAACGTTTATCATATTTAACATTAGCTTGTCAGGATGCTGAAAAAGCCAAAGATTTAAGTAAATATATTGCTGGTCGTTATATAAAAACAAAAATATCTGATGATATTATTGGTACAGAATATGCAGCGATGTTAAAAAATATTTATGCGATTGCAGCTGGAATTTCTCACGGATTAGGATATGGAGATAATTTTCAGGCAGTGTTAATGAGTAACGGTATTCGTGAAATGAAACGCTTCATTAAAAAGGTGCATAAAATGAAACGTAATATTAATAATTCGGCTTATTTAGGTGATTTATTAGTTACAGGATACTCTGTTTTTAGTAGAAATAGAATGTTTGGTAACATGATTGGTAAAGGTTATACTGTAAAATCTGCACAAATGGAAATGAGTATGGTTGCTGAAGGATATTATGCTGCAAAAAGTGCTTATGAAATTAATCAAAAAAATGGTGCAAAAACGCCTATTATCGATGCTGTTTATAATGTGTTATACGATAAAAAAGAAGCGAAAGATGAGTTTTTAAAGTTAACAAATAGATTAGATTAGTTGTTTGCATTTGCACAAATAATCCTTCTTAATAAAAAGAAGTCAACCCACCAATCGCTTCTAAGATTACATTCAATAAAAATGAAATCGAAACAAATTTAATTTAAAAATCTGATTCACAAACTTTTTCATAAAAAAAGTACTAATTAATAGTATAAATTATCTTACATATAGTTTAGTTTTAAGTATTTTTGTTTAAAATTAAACAAAATGAAAACAATTCAGGAAGCTGTAGAAATTACAATAAGAAAAACACCTTTTATTGAAGAGGCTTTAAATGAAAAGTTAATTAATGTATCATCTTTAGCTAGAGTTATCTTACCAGAAGTAAGTAAGTTACTTAAAAAAGAAGTAAAAGTAGGTGCAGTTATGATGGCTATTAATAGACTTTCACCAGCAAATGAAATTAGAGTACGTAAAAACATTAAAAAATTAGCACTTAACTTAGGAGATGTAATTGTACGATCTGATTTATGTGACTTTACCTTTAAAAACACTACTTCTTTATTAAAAGAAATTGCTAAAGTTTTAAGTAAATCTGCCGATAGTAATGATTACTTTTTAACAGTTTCTCAAGGAATTTTTGAAACTAATATTGTTACGAGTAAAAATTTGAGACCTTATGTTGAAGAAATTTTTAAACTCGAAACATTAATAAATAATGTAAACGATTTGGCTTCAATAACAATTAAACTTCCAAAGGGTAATTTAGAGCAATCGGGAATATATTATTTTATTTTAAAGCAATTTGCTTGGGCAAATATTGCTGTACAAGAAGTAATATCTACAACAAATGAAATGACAATTGTTGTAAAAGAAGAAGATGTAAATGAAACTTTTGCTCTTTTAATGGATTTAAAATTGAATTAATAAAATGGAAAAGAAAGATCCGTATGCTTCTTTAAGAATTAAAGAATTTAATTTATTTCTTTTAGTGCGTTTTGCCTTAGTATTTGCTTGGTCTATGCAATTTATTATTATAGAATGGCAAGTATACAGTATTACAAAAAATCCGTTATCACTCGGTATTATTGGTTTGATGGAAGTAATTCCGGCAGTATCTATGGCTTTATTTGCAGGACATATTGTTGATCAAAAAGAAAAAAGAAATTTATTAGCACTTTGTATAGGTGCTTTTTCATTAATAAGTTTAGGCTTGTTTTTTTTAACCTTACCAAGTTTTATTAAAGGTTGGGAAACAAACACGGTATTATATGCAATTTATGGATTGGTATTTTTTGGCGGACTTTTACGTTCGTTCTTCGGACCCACAATATTTTCTTTGATAGCTTTAATAGTGCCTAAAAAATTATATCCCAATGCAGCAACTTGGAGTAGCTCTACTTGGCAAATGGCTTCAGTATTAGGTCCTGCCTTTGCAGGGTTTACTATTTCTTGGTTAGGAGTTCATTGGTCACTTTGTATTGTTTTTGGCTTGGTACTATTTTCATTTTTGATGGTGTTTTTTGTAAAGAAAAAACCAATTATGAATCCGAAAATTGGGGAGCCAGTATTAAAGAGTTTAAAAGAAGGAATCAATTTTGTATTTAAAACCAAGGCTATTTTAGGAGCCATTACTTTAGATATGATTTCAGTACTTTTTGGTGGTGCTATTGCTTTATTACCTATTTATGCACAAGATATTTTAAAAGTAGGGCCAGAAGGGTTTGGTGCTTTACGTGCTGCACCGGCAATAGGTGCTTTTTTAACAATGTTAATAACAGCTTACATACCTATTAGTAAAAATGCCGGAATGAAGTTGTTAGCGGCTATTTTTGGCTTTGGAGTTTGTATTATAGTATTCGGATTATCTTCCGTTTTTTGGATATCAATGGTAGCGTTATTTTTTAGTGGTGTTACCGACGGAGTTTCAATGGTTATTCGTCAAACAATTTTACAATTAAAAACTCCCGATCATATGCGAGGTAGAGTAGCATCTGTAAATTCTATGTTCGTAGGTTCATCAAATGAATTAGGAGCTTTTGAAAGCGGCGTAACGGCAAAATTAATGGGAACTGTAACTGCTGTTGTTTTTGGTGGAACAATGACATTAATTACGGTTGTAACCACAGGTATTATAAACCCAACATTGCGAAAGTTAGATTTAACGAAAGATTTAGAAGCGCACGAAAAATCTAATTAATTAAGATTTTTAGGTAGTTCTTTAAAATTATTTAAATACAACGTCCAATCATAATCATTAAACTTAAGTTTTTTTGGTTTGGTTGGCGTTATTCCGTAGTTTTTTAAAATTTCACGAGCGCCAGATTTACCACCAAAATCACCTCTAAACCAAGAAATTAATGCCGAAGAACTAGCGGTTTCATTTTCTTTATTAAAAGTAGTATGTTGTTTTAAATAATTGGTAACCATATAATCTAGTTCATTATTTAAGTTATCTAAAGAAAAAATAGCAACTGGCGGACAACTTTTGGCACCACAGTTTAATACAAAGTGAATCCTCCAATCAATATCATCAACCCTTAATTTTCTTTCCCATTTAGCTCTAAAAGGTTTTCTTAAATAACCTAAACTAATTTTACATCTCGATTTTCTAAGAATACCGTGCTCTACATCATCAAAAGATAATATTTCACCAGCAATTTTAATTCTTTTAGTTTTAAAAAAAGATCCTTTATCATCAAATAAACTAGGGTTTTTATTTAAATGTATTTGAATAAAAGCGTTATATATGTTAATCCAAAAAGCTTTTTTATGCTTATCTTTAGGCAGTTGAGTTAGCAAATTGGTTAACGTACTTTTTTCGAGTATAGAAATTTCTTCCTCATACGATTCACCATTTACGATGCGAGTTAACAAGTCTTGTGATGTTTTTATATAGTCTACGTTATTCTGAGCTGTAAGTGCATAAGTAAGAAACAAAAAAATACTAAAGAAATAGTTTTTCATAATTTTAAATTAATGTATTTATGCTAATAAGCATTATTATTCCTGTTTATAATGAAGAAATAAATTTGTTAAAAAGATTGTCGTTTTTAAGTGAAATAGCTTACCAGAAACCTATTGAAATCATTATTTCAAATTCGCCCGAAACTACAGATTGTACGATTAATATATGCAAAAAATTCGAGAATGTATTATTTTATAACAGTCCTAAAAAGGGTAGGGCTGCACAAATGAATTATGGTGCAGCTAAAGCAACGGGTGAAATTGTTGTTTTTTTACATGCTGATGTTCAGTTACCAACTAATTTTTATGAAGAAATAACACAAGCAATTAATAATAATTATAAGGCCGGATTTTTTTCTTATAATTTTGATAGATCGTCTTTTTTGTTAAATATAAATAGTTATTTCACAAAAAAAGATAGTCTACTTGCTGGCGGTGGCGATCAATGTCAGTTCTTTTTAAAAACAACTTTTAACGAGCTAAATGGATTTAATGAAGATTACTGTATTATGGAAGATTTTGAAATGATAGATAGAATAAGAGATAAGAATATTAAATATACCGTTATTCAATCTAAAGCAACGGTAAGCGCTAGAAAGTACGATAATAATTCGTGGTTAAAGGTAAATTTAATAAATGGATATGTTTTTATGTTATATAAATTTGGCGTGAAACCATTAATACTAAGAAAAAAATATCAGAATTTATTAAGGGAAACGGTGTAGTTACCCCATATCCATATAACTAATCTTAGTAATAATATTAGTTGCTTGATCGAATTCTATATATACAAAACTATCACAATCTTCACAAACTGAATATAAAATACTCTTAGAACCATTTCGTCCGACACTAAAAACAACAGTACCTAGTTTACTAATATTATCTCCAACAGTAACCGTAATATTTTTTATATTTAAAGACGATTCACTGCTATTAATTTCAAAAGATTCTATATAAGGTTTACTTCTTCCTAAAGTAGAGAAATCTACTTTAAGTCCTTTAAAAACAAAATAATAATAGTTTTCATTTTCATCAACATTATAAGAAGTTACTGCACCTAATAAGTTTTCTACAGCAGCTTGTTTTCCTTTAGTTTTTTTAAGGTCGTTTAATGTGGTATTGTTTATTTTAATACCTTCAAATTCTGAAGATTTTACAATATTAGTTGTTTGACTTTTAGCAATAAAACTACTGATTAGAAATATAAATACAAATAATTTTTTTTTCATTTTTTAGGGGAATATAAAAATTTTAAGCACGCCAAAGATATAACACTTTTTGTTGTGAGCAATTACAGTGTGTAAAATGACTAGTTAAAATTTACGGCTAATTTTATTTTACTTTCTAATTCTTCTTGATGTTTACTTTTTTCTAATTCAGACCAATTAAAATATGTAGTAAATTCATTTAAAACATCATTTTTATAACTATCTACACTAGGTTTATCAAAAAATAAGCGGCCAGTTCTACGCATAAAAAAATCGGTGGGAGTACAAGTCATTTCATGTTGAATGGTAAACCAAATTTCAGCTTTTAATAAACGAAGTTCTATATTTTCTTCTTTGATTTCATCAAATTTATCTATAATTATGTCTGTTTGTTTTCCGTAATTGTGTACCAAATAAGCAGCGTCAGTTTTTATAAAACCTTTAATTTTTAAATTTTTATATACTTGATTTATGTATAAGTCTACCGATTTGTAGTTTTGAAAAGGACCACCCGCTAAAACAATATCTTCAGTTTGTATGGCATCAAATTCAGCATTAAAACGTCTAACCATTTTCTTAGCAACTAAATCAACAATACGCTCAGCCATTTTACGATAACCGGTTAATTTACCCCCGGCAATAGAAATTAGCTTAGTATCAGAAACAAAAATTTCATCTTTACGAGATAATTCTGATGCAGATTTACCTTCCTCATGAATTAATGGTCGTAAACCTGCCCATGAAGATTGAATATCATCTAAAGTTAATTCGATACCAGTAAACATATTATTCACGGCTTCAATTAAATAGGTAGCATCAATAATATTGGTTTCTACGGTGTTTTTATCTTCTTGAAAATTAGTATCTGTGGTACCGAAATAAGTTACTTTACCACGCGGTATTGCAAACATCATTCTACCATCTGGAACATCAAAATATACCGATTGTTTTACGGGTAATTTTTCATGAGCAACAACTAAATGAACTCCTTTTGTTAAATGAAGTCTTTTGCCAATTTTAGAGTTGTTAATTTGTCGTAATTCATCTACCCATGGTCCTGCAGCATTAACTACATATTTTGCTTTAATTTCGTATTCTTGGTTAGAAAAAATATCAGAAACCTTTGCGCCAACTACACGTTTATTTTCATAAATAAACTCATTGGCTTTGGTATAATTAAGTATTTGTGCGTTGTATTGGCTAGCTGTTTTTAGTACTTCTATTGTTAAACGTGCATCATCTGTACGATACTCTGCATAATAACCAGCACCTCTTAATATATTTTTAGGTAAAAGAGGTTCTTTATCAAGAGCTTCCTTTTTATCGAGCATTTTACGTTTATCATCACCTTCTACAGAGGCCAAAACATCGTACACTTTTAATCCGATAGAGGTTAACCAAGATCCATAAGTTCCTCCGTCTATTAAAGGAAGAATCATTTTTTCGGGAATTACTAAATGAGGTGCTATTTTATGAACAATTGCTCGTTCGGTCCCCACTTCTTTTACTAGCCAAAAATCGAATTGTTTTAAGTAACGCAAACCACCGTGAATTAGTTTTGTTGATTTACTTGAAGTACCAGAAGCAAAATCATTTTTTTCAATTAAAGCAACTTTCATTCCTCTAGATGCAGCATCTAAAGCTATCCCTGCGCCGGTAATTCCTCCACCAATAATTAAAATATCAAATTCGGTTTCTTGTAATTCTTGTTGAATGTTTTTTCGATTGAAAAAAGAAAAGTGGTTCATAGCTAGCTTTTTATTTAACAAAAGTAAGAATAAAATAAAGTAAAAAATACAAAAAAAAAGGCTGAATAAATTCAGCCCTTTATAGTTGCCCCCGCAACGAATAAATCAATTACTGATTTACTCTTAACCAATTTATATCTGCTTGTTTTTTTAATTTTTCTGCGCCTTCTTGTTGCCAAGATTTTAAGGTGTTGTTTATCCACGAATTGTAAAATAAGTAGAGTTTACCGCCTCGTATTTCAAAATTTTCAGGATCAATAGCTACTTTTTCACCCTTTTTTCCCATTGCATAGGCACAATAACCACCATATTGAGGAATGTATTTTTTAGGGTTTTCTTTAAATAAGTTGAAATTTTTTTCTGATGAAAATTTAAATTTAACACCATTAAAGGTCGTAGTAAGTTTATTTTTACCTTCTAAGGGGTATTTATTTGTTAAGTAAGAAACAACATCATAACCTTCAGCAACATATCCTTTAGATGTATTATAATCTGTTTTTTGACCTACTAAAATAGTAGTTGTCATCAGAAAAATAAGAGCTATAAAATGTTTCAAAAAATTTAATTTAAAGTTACAGTCGACAAGTATTTATTTAACTTACAATTTTTAATAAAAATATAAATAGTGCTTAGTTATTTTTAATAATTTATAGAACCATTAGGTTACATCCACGAATATCAGAATTATCAAACCTACCAATAATTTCAAAACTATTATCGGTATGTATTTTACCTAAATCTTGTGTAGCAATAAAGGAACAAGAATTATAATTTGCTAAATCGATAACGTTAATTCCGCCCGATTTTTCTTTTGGTAAAATTGTTAATGAATCTTCAGTATCTCGAGTTAAAAAACGCATCCAAGGCGGACAATTAAAAATACCATTTCCTTTAGAATATCCTTGACTTAACAACTCAGTCATACCATATTCAGAATGTATTTTTTTTACACCAAATCCCTTAGAGAGTATAGCATGTAGCTCGTGACGAACGAGTTCTTTTCTTCGTCCTTTCATGCCACCAGTTTCCATAATAATGGTGTTTTTAAGATTAAAAGTATGCTTTTCAATTAAATCTAACAATGCAAAAGAAACGCCAATAAGTAATATTTTTTGACCTTTTCTATCTAAATCTATCAGTTTTTTGGTTAATTCATCTAAATTATCAAGATAAAATCCACTTTCTGCTTGTTTTGATTTTTTTATCAAATCATTAGCCATATATACTAATGAAGATCCTTTACGTTCTAAATAATTAGGTAATAAAGCTAAAACTACGTACTCTTCTATATTGCCGTAAAAATGCTTAAAACCATTTAAGTAACTTTCTTCATACCACGATAAATCTGTAACTAAATGCTTACTTGTTATACTACCTGTGGTACCAGAACTTGAAAACGTTTCTTGAACTTTATCAGTAGATGAAAGTATTTTTTTAGTTTTAAAAAACTCAATTGGTAAAAAAGGAATCTGTTCTATAGAAGTAACATCACTTGGATGAACATATAATAAATCACAAAAAGAACGGTAAACTTTATTGTTTGTAAACTGATGTTTAAAAACTTGTAAAGCTACTTTAATAAACTCTTCTTCAGATTGTATGTTAAAAACTTGTTCTTTCATAAAGGGCTACAAAAATAGTATTATAAATGGTATTACTTTTTAAATTTACCTATAATATATTTTTAAAACAACATGTTTTGTTTGATTTTAAACAAAACACATAAAATTGTTTAATTTATAAAAGTGTGAAATTATTTGTAGTTTTGTTTTTTATAAAACAATAACTAAAATTACAATATATAATGGCAGATTTTGGTATCAAAGAAGCTTTAGCTCAATTAGGAGTAAAAGATATTAATGAAGGAACCTCTACAGGTTCTAATAACTTTTCTAACGGAGAAATTATTGAAAGTTACTCACCAGTTGATGGGAAACTAATCGGTAAAGTAAAATCTACGACAAGAGAAGATTATGATAAAGTAATGGAAACGGCTACAGAGGCATTTTTGTCTTTTAGAAATATGCCTGCTCCACAAAGGGGAGAAATTGTTCGTCAGTTTGGTAATAAATTAAGAGAATTAAAAGAGCCATTAGGTAAGTTAGTTTCTTACGAAATGGGTAAATCTTTACAAGAGGGTTACGGTGAAGTTCAGGAAATGATTGATATCTGTGATTTTGCTGTTGGTTTATCACGTCAGTTAAACGGACAAACAATTCCGTCTGAACGTCCAGGACACGTAATGAGAGAACAATGGCACCCAATTGGTGTTGTTGGTATTATCTCTGCATTTAACTTTCCTGTTGCAGTTTGGGCTTGGAATACAGCTTTAGCATGGATTTGTGGTGATGTATGTGTATGGAAAGGTTCTGAAAAAGCACCTTTATGTTCTATCGCATGTCAAAACATTATTGCAGATGTTTTAAAACAAAATAACTTACCAGAAGGTATTTCTTCTATCATTAACGGAGATTACAAAGTTGGTGAAATGATGACTACCGATACTCGTATTCCTTTAGTTTCTGCTACAGGATCTACAAGAATGGGAAGAATCGTTGGTGCAACTGTTGCGCAGCGTTTCGGAAAATCTTTATTAGAGTTAGGAGGAAACAACGCAATTATTATTACACCTACTGCCGATTTAAAAGTGGTAGTTCCTGGTGCAGTATTTGGTGCAGTTGGAACTTGTGGTCAACGTTGTACTTCAACAAGAAGATTAATTATTCACGAATCGGTTTACGATAAAGTAAGAGATGCAATTGTTGGTGCTTACGGGCAGTTAACTATTGGAAATCCTTTAGATGAAAAAAATCATATTGGGCCGTTAATCGACCACGATTCTGTAAACACATATTTAGCTGCAATTGAAAAGGCAAAAGCTGAAGGTGGTAACGTATTAGTTGAAGGAGGAGTTTTAGAAGGTGAAGGTTACGAAAGCGGATGCTACGTAAAACCAGCTATTATTGAAGCAGAAAATCATTTCGAAATTGTTCAGCACGAAACTTTTGCTCCGATTTTATATTTAATGAAATACTCAGGAGAAGTAGAAAATGCGATTGCAAAACAAAACGGTGTTGCGCAAGGATTATCATCAGCAATTATGACGAATGAAATGAAAGAAGCTGAAAAGTTCTTATCATATGCAGGGTCTGATTGTGGTATTGCAAATGTAAACATCGGAACATCTGGTGCTGAAATTGGTGGTGCTTTTGGTGGTGAAAAAGAAACTGGTGGTGGACGTGAGTCTGGATCTGATGCTTGGAAAGTATACATGAGAAGACAAACAAATACTGTAAATTATTCTGATGAATTGCCTTTAGCGCAAGGAATTAAGTTTGATTTATAAGTCGATAATCGACATTTAATTATATTGAAAAGGCTTCACAAATTGTGAAGCCTTTTTTATTTAAAATTCGGGGTACTTTATTTTTCTAAGGCAGTAGCAATTACTTTATAAGCTGCATGTGCTTTAGACATTTTTGCATAATCTAAGGCTGTAAAATTTCCTTTATCCGATTTTGATTTTAGTTTAGCGCCTTTTTTAATTAATAATTTAACGATTGCTACTTTGTTATATCTAGCAGCAAACATTAACGGAGTTAACCCAGTAGATTTTCTGTTAATATTTGTTCCATTTTCAATCATTGCTTTAACAGCCTCGTAATTACCAGCTGTAATTAACTTACAAAAAGTATTAACTTTATAATATTCGGTAGTAGTTTTTACGGTTGTTTTGTTTATTTCTGAAGCTGAAACAGTTCCAAAAGATAATGCGATTGCTAATACTGTAAATACAAATTTTTTCATGATATTATGTTTTTTAAGATTCGGTTTATATCTAAAAAGACGACGATCAAAAAAAAACGTTTCAGTAAAAAGAAAGACTTAACAAATATTTATGATTACTTCTTAAAGTTTTATTAAATTAATAATCAGTTGTTTAAGGATGTGTAAAGTAGTTAGTATTAAATTTAGGTAGTTAAAAAACCTGCTATTAAATTAGTTTCTTGGGTTGTTTTAGGTATTTTAAAATCGAAGTATTTATGTAAAGGAATATCAAAACCCTTGTAGTTTAAGTAATTATTTAGCGCAGTATTTAAGCCTTGGCTATATAAGTGATGTTCTGCTCCTGTTGGATCTTCGTGATACAAATCATTTTCAGCAAAACCTTTAAATTCTGGCCCAGTAATGTTAATTTCAAATTCATCCGGATTTTTACCAACGGGGCTATGACTTGTACAAGCAAACATGTGCCAAAAAGCAGATTGAATACAATTGTTTTGAAATAACTGACGCACAACTTCTAAAGAATCAATGGTTTCTTGTGCTGTTTCTGTAGGAAAACCGAACATTAAATAAGCATGCACCATAATATTTTCATCAGAAAAAGCTTTGGTTACTCTAGCAACTTGTCCAATATCTACCCCTTTTTTCATTTTAGCTAATAACCTATCCGAAGCAACTTCTAAACCACCGGTAACGGCAATACATCCCGATTTAGAAAGTAAAGCACACAATTCTGGCGTAAATGTTTTTTCGAATCGAATGTTGGTCCACCAAGTAATATAAACTTTTTTTTCTAGCAGTTTATTTGCCAATGCTCTTAGCATTTTTGGCGGCGCAGCTTCATCAACAAAATGAAAACCTGTAATACCTGTTTCAGAGATTATTTTTTCAATTTTATTCACTAAATCATCAGCGGTTGTATTTTGATAATTTCCTATATAATCTAACGTAACATCACAAAAAGAACACTGTTTCCAATAACATCCGTGAGAAATGGTTAGTTTATTCCACTTACCATCAGACCACATTCTGTGCATCGGATTCATAACATCTAAAAACGATAAATACTTATTTGTTGGAAGGCCTAGATAACTAGGCGCAGGTAAATTTTTATGATGAAATATGGTGTTTGGTATTTTATCAGCGTAAATAACTTCGTTATTTTTACAGATAAAAGTTCTTTCTAAACCATCTTCTTTTATTTTACCATCTAAAAACTCTGTAATTTTTAATAACGGACCTTCACCATCATCCAAAGTAATAAAATCTATAAAATCAAAAATTCTTGGGTCAGATAAGCGTCTTAACTCAGTGTTACAATAACCGCCACCCATACCTATTTTAATGGTAGGATATTTTTGTTTTATAAATTGTGCACAACGTAAAGCAGAAAATAAATTACCAGGAAAAGGCACCGTAAAACAAACTAAATCATAGTTGTCTTGTTGTAGTTTTTCTTCTAATAAATACAACATTTCATCTTCTATTAAGGTAGTTTCATATTGTAAAAACTCGTTAATAGTATCGAAACTAGAGGCAGATCTTCCTAGTTGTTCTGCATAGCGTGTAAAAGAGAAAAACTCATCGACATTGGCGTTTATATAATCGCCTAATTCTTCTACAAAGAGTGTTGCAATGTGTTTGGCTTTGTCTAAAATTCCTAGTTTTCCGAATTCGGTAGTTAAATCTTTATTTAGTTTAACACGCCTATGTCCGTGTGGCAAAAAATCTTTATGTACCATCTGATACGCTGCTGTAACTTCTTGTACGCGCAAATAATCCATAACAGAATCTACTTTATTTATATATTCTTCTTTTTGTTTATCAACTAAAGGAAAATCACTATTACCAAGCATTTCTGCTTGCTTAAAAATAGCATCTATAAACTCTTTGGTAAACACCGCAGTAAATAGCTCGATACTTAAATCCATTTGCGTTGCTTTTACATCTTTAGATTCTAAAAAACCTTTAATGTATGCGGTTGCAGGATACGCAGTATTTAATTGTGTAAAAGGTGGTGTTATTAAAAGCGTGCTTATAGCCATAAAAAATATAAATAAAGTACAAATATACTTTTTAAGACAGTACTTTTTAGCTGATTTATTAAAACAGTTTTAACGTTTATAAAAGGATCTTTTTAAACAACGTGTTTAAATTTAAACACTTTTAGTTAAATTGTTTTCATTTTGCTTTATTAGCACTTTAAACCTGTTTTAGTTAATAATATGAAAAAATATTTATCATTTTTAGTGATCTTTAGTTTGTGTTTATTTGTGGTAAACTGTAAACAAGAGTTAAAAGAAAGTGTCGTAGATCAAAGGCATAAAAAAGATTTTACAAAAAATGTAAATCCTTTAATTGGAACTAGTAAAATGGGACATGTTTTTCCTGGAGCAACTGCTCCTTTTGGAATGGTACAGTTAAGTCCTCAAACTAATTTTGAGGTTATGTTTAATGAAAATGGTAGCTACAACAGTACAACATATGAATATTGTGCGGGTTATCAACATAAAGATTCAACAATTATAGGTTTTGCTCACACTAATTTTAGCGGAACAGGGCATGCTGATTTAGGGGATTTTTTAGTAATGCCAACTACAGGAAAACTAACATTAGATCCGTTAAAAACAAAAGAAGGTACTAAAGGATTTTATTCAACGTTTTCACATGATACCGAAAAAGCGTCTCCTGGTTATTACAAAGTAAACTTAGATAGTTACAATATAAAAGCCGAATTAACAGCTAGTGAGCGTGTAGGTTTTCATCAATACACATTTCCAAAATCTAACGATGCACATATTATTTTAGATTTAGTGTACAATATCTATCATCATGATAATAAAAATGTATGGACATTTATTCGTGTTGAAAATGATAGTTTAATAACAGGTTATAGACAAACAAAAGGGTGGGCAAGAACAAAAAAAGTGTTTTTTGCGATGAAATTTTCTAAAACATTTAAAAGTTATGGTCATAAAAAATACAATAAAGAAACGTATGATGGATTTTACAGACGTTTTAAACAAAATGAAAATTTTCCTGAAATGGCAGGAAAAGATATAAGAGCTTATTTTAATTTTGATACAGAAGAAGGTGAAAAAATAAATGTAAAATTTGCCTTATCACCAGTAAGTACTAACGGAGCTTTAAATAATTTAAAACAAGAAATTCCGCATTGGAATTTTGATAAAACAAAACAAGAAACTAAAGATAAATGGAATAAAGAATTGGGAAAAATTGATGTAGAAACAATTTCTGAAAAAGAGAAAACTACTTTTTATACCGCTTTATATCACACTAATTTATCACCTATTTTGTATGAAGATGTTGATGGGAAATACCGAGGACTAGATCAAAATATACATACTTCTGATGGTTTTACCAATTACACCATATTTTCTCTTTGGGATACTTATCGTGCATTACACCCATTATACAACATAACACAACCAAAGCGAAACAACGACATGATAAAATCGATGTTAGCACATCACGATCAAAGTGTACATAATATGTTACCAATTTGGAGTCATTATGCTAATGAAAATTGGTGTATGATTGGGTATCACGCTACTTCAGTTATTGCAGATGCGTTAGCAAAAAATGTGGGAGATTTTGATGTGAATCACGCACTTAAAGCATCAACAAACACAGCCACTGTTCGTTATTTTGATGGTATTGGAGATTATATTGATTATAAATATGTTCCAGAAGATAAAAGCCATTCATCAGTATCAAAAACATTAGAATATGCTTACAACGATTGGTGTATTGCCCAAATTGCAAAAAAAGTTGGAAAAGCTGATGTAGAAAAAGAGTATTTAACAAGATCAACCTATTATAAAAACGTTTATGATCCAACAATTGGATTTATGCGTCCTAAATTATCTGATGGTACTTTTAGAAAAAACTTTGACCCAATGGATACGCACGGGCAAGGTTTTATTGAAGGAAATGCATGGAATTATGGATTATATGTTCCTCAGAACATTGATGAAATGATTGAAATGATGGGAGGTAAAGAAAAATTTAGTAAGCAACTAGATGAATTATTTACCACAGAAATAGCTGATAAATACATAGCAAACCATGAAGATATTACTCGCGACGGAATTATAGGAAATTATGTGCATGGTAACGAGCCTGGACATCACATTCCGTATTTATATAATTGGACCGGACACCCTAAAAAAACACAACAAAGAGTCCGTATGATTATGGATACCATGTACGGAGATACTGTTGATGGTTTGTGTGGTAATGACGATGCAGGTCAAATGAGTGCTTGGTATATATTTAGTAGTTTAGGGTTTTATCCTGTAACGCCAGGATCGCCAAATTATGCACTAGGAAGTCCGAATATTAAAGCAGCTACTATTTATTTAGAAAATGGAAAAACCTTAAAAATTACGGCTCAAAATCAAAGTAAAGAAAACATATTTGTAAAAAGTATAACAATAAACGGTAAGAAAATAACAGACAATGTACTTTCTCATGCTGATATTATAAACGGAGGAGAACTAATTTTTGAAATGAGTAAATAGTAATAAAGCGAAATTATTTTGCACAAACGGTTATAAAAAAACAACACTCAAAAGGTGTTTTTTTTTACATCAAAAATTAAATTAATTTGCTATTATGGTAGCAATTTTAGCCATTTACCATAAAAAAAAGGTATTATAGTAGCAATTTTTAAAATATAATTATTATATTCGTATTCTAAACTAAGAGTACGATATGTGGGGATATGGAGATGAAAAATCGCCTAAGGAAATAATGATTCTTTTATCAAAAAGAACCAGAGTTTTAAGGAAACAAGAAAAAATGTCTCAGAAGGAATTATCAGAAAGATCAGGAGTATCTTACGCTAGTGTTCGAAAATTTGAATCAACAGGTGTCATTTCTCTAGAATCACTTTTAAAAATTTGTGAAGCTCTTAAACGTTTAACAGATTTTGAATCAATATTACTGTCAAGTGATATGAAACGGAAAAAAGAGTTGTTTAATTATTAATTATGGCAACAACTAAACTCGATGTATATATACAGTTTTCTAAAGAAGAAGAACTTATAGGTCAGCTTGTTTTAGATGGTAGAGATATATTATTTAAATATAGCGATACTTATTTAGAAACAGGAACAAACCTGTCTCCAAATCAATTAACGTTTGATGATATTCCTCAAACAACCAAAGAAAAACCATTTAATGGTCTTTTTGGCGTGTTTGCTGATTCTTTACCAGACGCTTGGGGATATTTGTTAATAAAGAAACGCCTTAGCACTGATCGAATTGCTATTGAATCTCTTAATATGTTAGATCATTTAACATTTGCAGGGAAGAACAGTATGGGTGCACTACAATATAGACCGAGTGTAGCATTAGAGCACGAGGCTATAGAAATTAATCTAGATAAACTAAATAATAATATTTCTGAAGTCCTCAGTGGAGAGAGTAGCACTGTAATTGATGATATGTTCGGAAGAGGAGGTAGCCCTGGTGGAGCACGACCAAAAATTTATGCAGGATATAATCCGAAGACAGATTCACTAATTAGTGGTGTCGCCAATCTTCCGGAAGAATATGAGCATTGGATTATTAAATTTGCTGCGGATGTAGATTCGAAAGATATTGCCAATATAGAGCTAGCTTATTATAAGATGGCTTTAGCTTCAGGAATTGAAATGTCTGAATGTAGAGTGTTTAATAGTGATACAGGAAATAGTTATTTCGGAACCAAACGATTTGACCGTGTAGGGAATGATAAGCTGCATATGTTATCAGCTGCAGGACTTTTTCATGATGATTACGAGCACAGTACCCTTGATTATGGAAATTTAATTTACCAAGCAAAGAAGCTAACAAATAACGCACAAGTTGCTGAACAAATGTTCCGTAGGGCTGTTTTTAATATTTTAGTACATAACCGAGACGATCATTCTAAAAATTTTGCTTTTTTAATGAATCCTGAAGGAGAATGGTCATTAGCGCCAGCTTACGATTTAACTTTTTCATCTTCATCACAAGGATATCATAGTACCTCATGTGCTAGAAATTATGTAGACCCAGGAAAGAAAGAATTATTAGAGTTGGCAAGTGCATTGTCAATAAAAAAAGCAAAGACAATTATAGATGAAATTAAAGAGATTACCAATCAATGGAAACGATATGCTACGATGTATGGAGTTTCAGAAGTTTCAACAAAAACCATTGAAACTAGTTTAAAAACTATTCGTACAAGGTTTTAATTATAGCGTACTTTTCGTAATACCCGCATTGCTTCTTTGTATTTTATATAAGTAGTTTTATCTTCTAAGTTTTTTATATAATTTTTTATTTTTTTTAGCTGTTGAGGTGCGTCTAAAAATCCGTTTAAATAGCATATTAAATAGGAGGTAGGTAGTTTGTAAACGTTTTCAGATTCAGTTATCGAAAGTTGTTTATTACTCTCAATTTTGGTAACAATAGCATTGTTATTGTTATAAATATCATGTAAAATAGTTTTATCGTATTGAGGAGCTTCAAATAAAAATTGGGTGGCAATATCATGCTTTCCGTTCTCTTTAAAATGAATAATTGTTTTTTCTAACGGATAATGTTTTTTCCTTTTATCAATACCTAAAACAATATATTCGGTAATAATAAACGATTTTTCGTTATGGCTAATTTGAACATCATCTAGGGCAGAAAAAAATAAACGAACCTGCTCGTTTATTAATTCAATATCAACCCGAGTATAAAATTCTTCATTATTAATCACCTTTTTTTTACCAGCCCAACACACCACAAATTGTTCGTTAAATACTTTGTATTGCGGATTGTATGTAGGTTTATGATTGTTAATAAAATCGAAAACTCCATCGAGCGTTAGTTTTATATTATTGCTTGCATTTTTTTCGATAGCTGCAACAATAGTAGCATTTGCATCATTTAAGGTAAAATTACCTTCAGAAGGCATTGAGTTACTTCCTCTGCGAAAAAAAATAGTGTTTCTACGGTATTTCCAGATATTTTTTAAAAGTGATGTAATTTTATTATTAGGATAAATAGTTACTAAACCTATTACTTTATGACGTGGCAAACGTGGAAAAGGAACATTTTCATATTCTATTTTTGGAGGATTGTTTAAGTAAGCGTTTATTAAATTCTGAATTTTACTATCATCGTAAAAATCGACTCCCAAAATTTTATTTTCTTCATCTTCAACCCCAATAACTATATAAGAATTATTATTAGGGTTAGAGTTTGAAAGCGCACAAATATGTTTTATAAACTTAGCTTTACCTTCTTTATGATGTAGCGATAATTTTTGCTTTTTATCAAAAAAACTATTCTCGTCGTTATGAGAAAGTAAGTTTTTAATTAAAAGACGTTTGTTAATCACAGCTTATACATTTTTATTTATAATTGATGCGGTTGCTTGTGCGGTAGGATATACCACTAAATCTTCAATATTTACATGGTAAGGTCTACTAATAACAAAGTAAATAATATCGGCAATATCTTCGGGCTGTAAAGCTTTATAGCCTTGATATACCGTTTTTGCTCTATCGAGATCTCCTTTAAAACGCACGTCTGAAAATTCAGTTTCTACCAAACCAGGATGAATTGCCGAAACACGAATATTGTGCTTGTTTAAATCAATACGCATTCCTTTATTTAAAGCATCTACGGCAAACTTTGAGGCACAATACACATTTCCGTTCGGATATACTTCTTTACTAGCAATAGAACCGATATTAAGAATAAAACCATTATTTCTATCCACCATTTGCGGAATTATAGCTTTCGAAACATATAATAAACCTTTTACGTTTCCATCAATCATGGCATCCCAATCATCAATACTTCCTTCCTGAATACTACTTAACCCGTGTGCATTACCTGCATTGTTAATTAAAACATCAATATGTTTAAATTCATCAGGTAAACTACCAATGGCTTTTTGTACTTCGTCTTTATAACGAACATCAAATTGTAGCGTATGTACTTTTGTGAAGGTTGATAATTGGTGTTGAAGTTCTTTAAGTTTCTCAGCGCGTCTTCCACAAATAATAAGGTTTATGTTGTTTTTAGCAAATAGTATAGCGGTTGCTTTACCAATACCAGAAGTTGCTCCTGTAATTAAAGCGGTTTGTTGCATGTTTTTGTTTTTTATAAAGGTAAAATATTTTAGGTAAAACGAATATTTTAAACAAAGAAAAACCGCTCTACCTCTAGAGCGGTTTCTTTTAGTTGGCTACTACCCCAACCAAAAATCAACTAACCAAACTTTATTTTAAATATTTTCTATCAACTGTTTCACGTTGTACTTTAGTACGTTTTCTACCGCTATTCCTTACAGTTGGTTTTATTGTTTTTTCATTTTTTAAATACTGTACAAATCCTCTACCAGAAAAAGTGTACGTTGTTTTAGAACTTAGGTGAAATAATTGTATCCTTTCATCATTTATAACGCTTAATTCAAACCTTTCAGTATCGCCACCATCATAATTAAGTGTTAAAAGTTTTAAGTCGCTATAACCTGCTATATTGGCTACTTTATAACCACCTACATAGTCCCATTTTATATAATCAATATTCGTGCCAAATGAATCGTGAGATGCGTAGAAAGTTACGTCGTTTTCTGGCGTAAATTGTAAGAAATGTTCATCATCAAATGTATTTGATACACCACCAGAAGAAGCAGTTCTTTCCCATGCTACATATTCTTGCAAAAAGTATTCTATGTTTTCATAAAACAACTTATCGTAATTAAAATTATTTCTTTGATAACCAATTAAATAATAACTTACGTTTTGCGATAAATCATCAATTCTAATTTCATCTTCTGAAAGTTGAACGACATCAAAATTATAACGTCCATCAAGATCGTGATCGGTTTCTAAAATGGTTCTGTAAGTGCCATAATTTCCAACAGCAATTCCAAGCCCATTTCCGGTTTTACCAATGTCAGCAATATTATTATTTGCATACATAGTTCCGTTTAAAAAAGAAACTGTAAAGGCTTTTGATAAAAAAGGAACATCGCCTGTACCAGTTGTTCTATGATAATCGATATACCATAAATCGTAACTAGATACATATTCGTTTAACGAAAAATCAGTATCCTGTACTGTACAAGATGTTAACGTTACACCTGTGGCAATAAATAGGAAGAGTAATTTTAGACGTTTCATAAGCGTATGTTTTAATGTTATACTTATGTAGTTTTCAAATTACGTGCCAAAAATAAAAAACACCTCATTTGAGGTGTTTTTTGTTAGTTTTGAGGTTTTGCAGAGGGCATAAAAACCCTTTTCTCTTTTTTAATATTTTCGATTTTATAATAATGAATTTTATCACCGATTTTGTAGCTAACTACGGCTTCATTTTCTTTTAGTTTAAAAGGAAATTCCTCTTTTGTTTTTGCAGTGTTTCCATATTCTTTTTCAGGATCAACATTTAAAACTAAGTCTTTTTTATCTTCACCTGTTGAGGTTTTATAACGAGCAGCAATGTAATTTTTATCTTGTTTTTGTTCAATTACAGCACTTACAATTCTATCTTGAAAGTATACTTTTTGAAAATCGATAGTTTTACTTGCTGTAAACTCAATCATTAAATTAAGCGTGTTGTTGCCTGGTAAACCACCAGTAATATGAGCGTAAGATGCGGTGTTAACCATAAAAGGAGGATTTGATTCTAGTTTCATGCTTGCACACTGTGTAAAGCTTAGTGCCAAAATTAAGATTCCGAATAACTTCATAATATTACTTTTTATTGTTTAAATTTAAATATTCAAGTAGTGTGCCAAGGTACAAATATATATAGATATTAAGATGTTGAATTACAGTTATTGGGAGTTAAAAGAATGGTTTACAAATGTAGATTTTACCATTGTTGGTAGCGGAATTGTAGGTTTAAATTGTGCATTGACATTAAAAAAAGCACATCCGAATGCTAAAATAATAATTTTAGAAAAAGGCATGTTGCCACAAGGAGCAAGTACTAAAAATGCCGGTTTTGCGTGTTTTGGTAGTTTATCGGAATTGATTGATGATTTAAAAACACACAGTGAAGAAGAGGTTTTTAATTTGGTAAAAAAACGATGGAAAGGTTTACAATTATTACGAAAAACTTTGGGTGATGCCGCGATCGATTTTCAGCAAAATAAAGGTTATGAGTTATTTAATGATTCCGATTTTTATGAAGAGTGCTTGGCTGAAAAAAATAAAATTAACCAATTATTAAAACCACTTTTTTCTTCGGATGTTTTTAAGGTTGATAACAATTTTTTTGAGTTTAAGAATGTTCATGAAAATTATATAACCAATCAGTTTGAAGGGCAAATTGATACCGGTAAAATGGTAGCGCAGTTACTTCAAGTAATTCAGCAAAGTGATATAAAAATTTTAAATAATATTACCGTTAAAAGTTTTGAGGAAAATGGGAATAAAGTAGCTATACAAACCAATCAAATTAGCTTTTCCACCAATAAGTTATTGATTGCCACAAACGGATTTGCAAATCAATTATTCAATGAAAATGTACAACCTGCAAGAGCACAAGTTTTAATTACAAAACCTATAAAAAACCTACATATTAAAGGAACTTTTCATTTAGATAAAGGGTATTACTATTTCAGAAATATTGATGATAGAATTTTGTTTGGTGGTGGAAGAAATCTCGATTTTAAAACGGAAGAAACTGCTGAATTTGGAGAAACAGCTCTTATTCAGAATAAATTAGAAGAAATTTTAAAAACAACCATCTTACCTAATACTAATTTCGAAATTGAACATCGATGGAGCGGAATTATGGGCGTTGGAAATCAGAAAAAAGCAATTGTAAAACAGCTATCAAATAATGTTTTTTGCGGAGTTCGTTTAGGCGGTATGGGAATTGCTATTGGTAGTTTGGTAGGAAAAGAATTAGCAGAATTAATAGAATAAATGAAAAAAACCAACAACCATTTTAATCACAAAAAAAGTAATATAACTGCAGATGTAATTATTATTGGCGGAGGTTTAGCGGGTTTATGCAACGCAATACATTTATCTAAATTTGGTAAAAAAGTTTTATTGATTGAAAAAAATAAGTATCCAAAACATAAAGTTTGTGGCGAATATATATCTAACGAAGTTTTGCCGTATTTAGAGTTTTTAGGTATAAATCCGTTTGATTTTGGTGCTGTTAATATTACAGATTTTAAGCTATCAACTACAAATAATAAAGTTATTTCGGCGAAATTACCTTTAGGAGGATTCGGAATTTCACGTTATCAATTCGATTTTATTTTATCAGAAAAAACCAAAGAAAACGGTGTTATAATTTTACAAGATCAAGTATTAAATGTCAATTTTTCTGAAGATATTTTTCATGTAGCAACAAAAGAAAATAAAACGCTTACCTCAAAAATTGCTATTGGTGCTTTCGGAAAACGTTCTTTATTAGATGTAAAAATGGAACGTGATTTTATTCAGAAAAAATCACCTTATTTAGGCGTTAAAATTCACGTAAAAGGAAACTGTGAAGAAAATTTAGTAGCGCTTCATAATTTTAAAGGTGGTTACTGTGGCGTTTCTAAAGTAGAAAATGATATAATTAATTTGTGTTATATCACTAGTTTTTCATCTTTTAAAAAATATAAAAGTATAGAAGATTTTCAAGAACAAGTTGTTTTTAAAAATCAATATTTAAAAGAGATCTTTAAAGCAACAACATCAATTTTTGAAAAACCATTAACGATTAGTCAGGTTTCATTTGAAACCAAAAAACCAATAGAAAATCACCTTATTATGTGTGGCGATTCTGCGGGAATGATTCACCCTTTATGCGGTAATGGTATGAGTATGGCAATTCAGAGTGCACAAATTGCATCTAAACTCACTCTAAATTACTTAAATGGTAAACTTTCGTCAAGAAATGATCTTGAAAAACAATACATTAGAGAATGGAATAAAAACTTTAAAATGCGCTTAAAAACGGGTCATTTTATTGCATGGTTATTTAGAAAAGATAAGATTGCAGAAATTTTACTTAAAACGTTAAAGAAATTACCTTTTTTATTACCTATTATAATTAAGCAAACACATGGTAAACCAATAAAAATAGAATGAGTTTTTTTATCAGTACAAAATACAGAACAGATCAAGAAGAGATGATGGATGATTTTTCTATTGGTGGCGATTTATTGCGTGATGTTTTAGATAAATTAGAAAATATAAATCGTTGGCTAGGCGGAAACTTGGTAACGGTTAATGCATTAAAAAAAGTATTAAAAAAGCATCCTAAAAATATAGAAATCGTTATCGCCGATATTGGTTGTGGACATGGAGATATTTTACGTGATGTAGCCAAATTCGGAAGAAAAAATGGCTATAAAATGAAACTGATTGGTGTAGATGCAAATGCTACCGCAATAGCATATGCGAATGAATTGTCAACAGAATATCCAGAGTTGGTTTTTAAAACTGAAGATATTTTTTCTGATGATTTTAAAAACAGAGAATTCGATATTGTTTTGGCAACGTTGTTTTTGCATCATTTTAAAGAACCGCAATTGATTTCTTTCTTATCAGACACTTTAAAACATACTAAAAAAGCAATAATTGTAAACGATTTACATCGTCATAAATTGGCGTATTATTTGTTTTTATTATTATCAATTTTTATCAAAAATAAAATGATAATCAACGATGGATTAATTTCTGTTTTAAGGGGGTTCAAACGAAAAGATTTGATTAGAATCTCAGAAAAAATAAATGTAAAACCACAAATTTCTTGGAAATGGGCATTCCGTTTTCAATGGATAATACAAAAATAAATGGCAGTAAAAATAACATCTGTAGCAAAACAATTGCCACAATATTATAGAGAAACAAAAGATATTATTCCGTTTGTAAAAACGTGGATGCAAGATCAGGATACACGTTTTCAGCGAAAAGTAATTAAACTTTTCGAAGGAGCAGCAGTAGATAAACGGTATTCAATCATGAACCCCGAAGAGGTTTTTATAGCAACTTCTTTCGAAGAAAAAAATGCTATTTACGCAAGAGAAGTAGTAAAACTAGCCGAGCAATCACTTACAAAATCATTGCAAAAAGCAAATTTAAAACCAACAGATATCGATTACATAATTACGGTAAGTTGTACAGGAATTATGATTCCGTCTATGGATGCATATTTGATTAATTCTTTGCAAATGAAACAAGATATTGTGCGTTTGCCAGTTACAGAAATGGGTTGTGCAGCAGGAGTATCTGGAATTATATATGCTAAGAATTTTTTAAAGGCAAACCCTAATAAAAGAGCTGTTGTAATTGCTGTTGAAGCACCTACAGCAACTTTTCAGTTAGACGATTATTCGATGACGAATATTGTAAGTGCGGCTATTTTTGGTGATGGAGCTTCGGCAGTTATTTTGTCTTCTTATGATGAAGATAAAGGTCCAAAAATTGTAGACGAAGCGATGTATCATTTTTATGACGCTACCCAAATGATGGGTTTTAATTTGGTAAATACAGGCTTACAAATGATTTTAGACAAGGAGGTTCCAAAGAAAATTTCAGATCATTTTCCTGCAATAATTCATCCGTTTTTAGAAAGAAATAATTTAACAATTGAAGATGTAAATCATTTGATTTTTCATCCTGGAGGAAAAAAATCGTACAAACAGTAGAAGATTTATTTGGTGTTTTAGGTAAAAATATAGACGATACTAAAGAGGTTTTACGTTTGTATGGTAACATGTCGAGCGCAACAGTTTTGTATGTTTTGGAGCGTTTTATGGATAGAAACCCAGCAAAAGGAGAAAGAGGCTTAATGCTAAGTTTTGGTCCGGGTTTTTCTGCACAAAGAATATTGTTAGAATGGTAAAACGTATAAAATGAATCAAACAGAAATCATAAAAAACCTACCATACCAAGAACCCTTTTTGTTTGTTGATTTACTTACAGAGGTTTCAGAAAACGGAGTTACTGGAAATTATAGGTTTAAAGAAGATGCGTTTTTTTACGAAGGTCATTTTAAGGGTAACCCAATAACACCAGGTGTTATTTTAACAGAAACAATGGCTCAAATTGGTGTTGTTTGTTTGGGTATTTATTTATTGAAAAATGAAATTTTAACAACAGATAAAAACCCACAAATAGCATTAACTTCTAATCAAGTCGATTTTTATTTACCAGTGTTACCAAACGAAAAAGTAACCGTAATTTCCGAGAAACAATATTTTAGATTCAACAAACTAAAATGTGCTGTAAAAATGATAAATGAGAAAAATGAATTGGTTTGTAGAGGAACTATTTCGGGAATGATAATCGCAGAATAACATGAAAAACAGAGTTGTAATTACAGGTTTAGGAGTTGTTGCACCCAATGGAGTTGGTTTGCAAGAATTCTCGAGCGCAATAAAAAAGGGAAAATCTGGAATTACATTTCATCAACATTTAAAAGACAAAGGTTTTTCTTGTTGTATTGGTGGAATTCCTACAGTTTCTGAAGAAAAAAAGCAACATATTTAACAGCTTTGCAATTACGCGGCTTTAATAGTACTTCTATTTTATATGGATGTATGGCAGGAATTGATGCTTGGAAAGATGCGGGTTTTTCTGTGGATGAAAACTCAAATTTAGATTATGATTCGGGTTTAATTTTCGGAACAGGAACATCGGGAATTGAAAAATTTAGAGAAGCAATCAATAAAATTGATGATCAGAAAGTAAGACGATTAGGAAGTACTTCTGTGGTACAAACAATGGCAAGTGGAATTTCTGCATATTTAGGCGGAATTCTTGGTTTAGGAAATCAGGTTACTACAAATTCGTCTGCGTGTACAACAGGCACAGAGGCTTTGTTATTGGGTTTTGAGCGCATTAAAAACGGAAAAGCAAAACGAATGTTGGTTGGTAGTTCAAGTGATAGTAGTTTGTATACTTGGGGCGGATTTGATGCAATGCGAGTAATGTCTTACAAGCATAATGAAACGCCAGAAAAAGGTTCGAGACCAATGAGTGAAACTGCAGCAGGTTTTGTGCCAGGAAGTGGAGCAGGAGCCTTAGTTTTAGAATCTTTAGAAAGTGCTTTAGCGAGAAATGCAACCATTTATGCAGAAGTTTTAGGCGGAAATATAAATTCTGGCGGACAACGAAATGGAGGAACTTTAACAGCCCCAAATGCCGAAGCCGTTCAGAAATGTATTACGGATGCTTTGTTAGAATCGAATATAGCATCTGATAAAATTGATGTTATAAACGGCCATTTAACAGCAACATCAAAAGATAGTTTAGAAATAGAAAACTGGAGCAAAGCTTTACAAAGAAAAGGAACTGAGTTTCCTTACATAAATTCTTTAAAGTCGATGGTTGGTCATTGTTTGGCAGCTTCTGGTGCAATAGAAATTGTAGCAGCTGTTTTGCAAATTAAGGAACAATTTGTGTTTCCTAATATTAATTGCGAAGATGTACATCCAGAAATTTCAACACTTATTTCTAAAGAAAAAATACCAACAAAAATTATATATAAAGATATAAATATACTCGCAAAAGCAAGTTTTGGTTTTGGTGATGTAAACGCTTGTGCTATCTTTAAAAAATATTCAAAATAAAATGAAAAAAGAAGAAATTATAGTAAAGTTAACAACGATTGTAAAGCCTTATGTTCAAAATGAAAAAGGCTTTAAGAATATTAATGAAAACACCGATTTTATTAAGGATTTAGAAATAAATTCGGCAAATTTGGTAGATATTATTTTAGATGTAGAAGATGAGTTTAATATTGAAATAGATAACGATTCTATGGAAAAAATGCTTTCTGTAAAAGAAACCGTTGTAATTATTCAAACAAAAATGAATGCATAATATTGGCAATGATATTGTTGATTTAGGCTTAGCTAAAATTCAAAGTAACTGGCAACGAAAAGGTTTTTTAGAGAAGCAATTTACCCAAAAAGAGCAAGGTGAAATTTTAGCCTCTGAAAATCCGTTTTTAAAAGTTTGGGTGTTTTGGAGCATGAAAGAAGCCGCCTATAAATGTTATACACAAAAGGTTAAAAAACGTTTTTTTGCTCCCAAAAAATTTCAATGTACACTAACTTCAAAAGAAGAAGGTGTTGTTGTTTTTGAAGGCATAAAATATTATATAACTATTTTTTTAAACACTTTTTATATTCATACAATTGCTGATGAAGTAAAGAATGGAGGTAAAATTACATCAGCTATTTGTTTACCAAACACAGTAAATAAAGTGATCAGAAAAACACTTGAAAAGAAAACATCATATTTATTTAAAGAGATAGAAAAAAGAAAAACAGTTGTTGGTGCTCCTTTGTATTTTTACAAAGAAAAATTACTTACTAATTCATGTTCAATTTCTCATCATGGAAATTACGAAGCATATGCATTTACCTTAAAAAATGAATATTAAACACCAACTTTTTATACAATGTGAAGCGTTTGTAAACAAACGCTTACAAACGGTAGAAGAAATAATTTCGTCGAACCAAAACGCATTACAATCAGAAACCAAAAGTTCGGCAGGAGATAAACATGAAACAGGTAGAGCAATGTTGCAGTTAGAGATGGAAAAAGCGGGCCAACAGCTTAGCGGAATCATAAAAATGAGAGAAATTCTTTCTAAAATTAATATTGGAAAAATTTCTGAAACTGCACATTTAGGTAGTGTAGTTAAAACAAATAAAGCATTTTTTTTTATAAGTATTAGCGCTGGACAACTTATAATTAAGGGTAAAACTTATTTTGCTATTTCGGTTTCTTCACCAATAGGATCCATGTTACTAGGTAAAAAAGTAGGAGATATTTTTATATTTAACAAGGTTGAACAAAAAATAAAAGAAATTTTTTAGAAATAAAGTAGGGTAAAATAAAACTTACTTGTTTTTAATATAGGAAAGGTTGCTATCCCTTCATAGAAAAAGAAGTATTACAATACACTTTTATCTTTTTTTAGATAAGAGTGTATTTTTTAGCCAAATTAAAAACATATTAAAATAGTTGAGTAATAATTAATTAAGAGATAGTTATTATTGGTTTAAGCAGTTTCATTAAATTCTAATGAAACTGCTTTTTTTATTTCAATAGATTTTGAATGGTTTAAAAAAATAGTTTGCAGGTTATATTCAGCTTCAATAAGCCAACAATAACCTTTAAAATAAGTCTTCAGAACTATAGCTTTAAATTCCGATTTTTCAACAATTTTTATTTGATGTGGATATAATAATACTTTTTTATTATTGACGAGAACTTCATTTACATCATCAAATAAAGTGGCTACATATTTTAACTTAGGGTTTTTATATAAGTTCACTGGTATATCATTCGCAATTATTTGATGGTCTTTAATAACAATCATTTTATCAGCAAACGAAAGCGCGTCATTGCCATCGTGAGTGGCTATAATACAAGCAATATTTTTGTCCTTTAGGTAGGTAAATAAGTTTCTACTAAGCGAATTCTTTTTAAAATTATCTATTTGTCCGAAAGGCTCATCTAGTAACAATAATTCAGGTTCTTTAGCTAAGGCACGAGCAATTGCCACGCGTTGTTGTTGCCCTCCGCTTAAGTTTTTAATCTTTATATTGGCAAACTCTGTCATTTCTATTACCTCTAATAACTCATTTGTTCTTTGCTTTGCTTCTTCGGGATAAAAACGAGATAGAAATTTTTTAATGTTTTCACTTACGGAAGTATATGGCATTAAATCGAAATCTTGCGCAACGTATTTAAAAATATCGATACCGGGAACTAAATAATGTGCAGGTCCTAAGATTTGAAAATCATTCCAATAGATGTCTCCTTTGTCAAGATCTAACAAGCCGTAAATGACTTTTAATAAAGTTGATTTTCCGCAACCACTTTTTCCCATTATACATACATGTTCTCCTTTTTGCAAAGAGAAATTAATGTTTGTAAGGGTTGTTTTTTCTTTAGTATAAGAAAACGAAATATTGTTTACTTGTAGCATACTTGCAAAAATATGTTTTTATGATTTGTTGCGTTAGCGATTGAACGGTTTGTTTGAGCTCTTTTTTGAAGAATGAAAAAAAAGCGAGTAGTAAAAGCGCGACCATTTATGGTAACGCCCAACTTCTTGTTATAATTTTATGTAAGGAAATCAGAATAGCCAAGGTTTTAACACTCGCTTCTCTCATAAAAAAGCCAGAGAGCTCAAGCAAATATTACAATTAGAGCTATGCTTATTTAATGAATTAAATTTTCTCCACTAAGGTTTCATTATCAAAAATCAATCCCTCAAAACCAGTATTCATAAAGTTTCTAATATTTTGATGATCACTACCATTCGGATTCTCTAGAACATCAATAAAGTAATATTGTGCAAAAGAAGCTAGTGTTTCTTCTTTGGTTAACTGTTGTTTTAAAGCAAAAGAAAACACTTTACACGAACCTAAATTTTCTGCGCTACTGTTTTGTAAATCTCCATTTTTAAATGCAGATGGGGTAAAAACATAGTTCTCTTCAATAACGCTAATAGTTTCTGAAAAATTAATATCTTTTGGAGTATTTCTTAATTTATTTTTAAAATTATTTATAGTCATTGTTCTAATTTTCTAACGTTTTAAGTGAGTCCTTTTTACCTAGCTCTTTTATAACCTTTAAAGACATTGAATCAATTAATTTTTGAGATTTTTTAATTTCCTTTTTAAAAGTTGTACTATCTTTTACAATATCTATTGTCGTTAATGCCGTTTTAGCATACCAATTATTCCATGCAGAAATTATTGCTATTTGAGTTTTTAAAGAATCTCCTTTTGCTAAAGACATTTCACTTTGATGTTGTTCTTCTTTAAGTCTAGAGAGTGCCGCTTTTTCTATATTCATTAAAATTGATTTAGCGGTTTTTTTATCAGCATTTAATAATGTAAAAGCGGATGTTAACGAAGTAACACCTACATTTTTTAAAGTAGTTTTAGATACTTTATCTATTCTATCATTATCAGTATGGTAAAACTGATCTGTAAAATGCCAAAATAAAACACTCGGAATATCTGCCTTTAAAAACGGAACATGATCACTTCCTCCTTCAAAAGGATTTGTACTAACTACCCAATTTGCGCGTTTACCTTGCTCTTTAAATTTATCAATTAAAAAATCATTTAAATAATGAGGTTTCATTTCACTTAATTTCATTTTTCTACCTCCCCATTCTGTATGCTTGTCTTTTCCGCGTGTCCAAATAGCACTTGGATCTGGCATTTTTTCAATTAAAAAAGTACCTCCCGTTTTTTCGGTGTCTTCACCAACCATGTCTAATGAAATTCCCCACTTTATATCTTTAGCTCTAATGCTATCTTCTTTAACATATCGGTTTGTAGAAATAATTTCATCTCCCCATAAAAAAGTTAATGTTCTGTTTGGTGAAAATCGCTTCTCTTTTATAAATTTCGCAGTAAGAGTTGCCATTTCTAAAGCCACTCCTACTCCTGTTGCATTATCATTTGCACCAGGTTCTTGTATGTGAGCACTAAAAACCAAACGCTCTTTAGGTAATTTAGCTCCTTTTACATCCGCAATAATTGTTAATTCTTCTGACGGATAAATGTTCGTTTCTATATTCACATTTAAAACAACTTTCCCTTTTAATAACTTCGCTTTCAATTTCTCTTTAGCTTCATAAGACATTGCAATTGCCCATGCTTTTATATCTTCATTTAAAGGAATAGCTCTAAACTGAATTGATGTTTTATTTTTTTTAGGCTGTAAATATTTCGGATTGCTATAAGTAATCAATCCTGCCGCTCCGCCTTCTACAATAGCTTGCTTAAATATTCTGCTAGGGCTTGTTTCTGCAAAAACAATTTTACCTTTAATATTTAAAGTTTTCAGTTTCTGTATATCTTTCACATAAACTACTTCGGTAGTAACACCTTCCTTGGGCGTACTGTACGAATTTAAAGCAATCATGTTTCTATTGGTACTATGTTGTAACAAAGGAGTTTCTTCACCAACTATTTTCACCTCAGCATTAACAGATTCCCATGTTGGTTTTTCAAGCGGTCTTTTTTCAATTCTGTAAGTTAAAAAATCCGTACTCGTAGCAACATCTTCTTTTACAAACCCTGATTTCTCAAGCTCATCTGCAATTCTGTACACGCTTTTATTAAAACCTGTATTACCCACAACTCTCCAATATTTTTCAACAAACGAAGTTGTTTCGAAAGCTAAATCTCCTGTAAATTCTTTATTAAGAACATCAAAATAATTTGAAGAATTTAAAACTTGAATCTCATTTTCCTTCTTACAACTAACAAAAGTTACAACAAGTACTGTTACTAAAAGTATATTTTTAAACATGGCGATTATTTGAAGTTTAAAAGTACTATTTTTTTATGTTGAGAAACATATTTAACTATAAAGTTATAAAGCTAGTCATTTAGTGTTTATTTTTATTCTAACTACTTTTAATCCTCCTTTTTATTTACGTAATTTTGCACTTTTAAAATTCAAGAAATGTACAGAACGCAAACTTGTGGCGAATTAAGAGCCTCACACATAAATACTGAAGTTACCTTATCTGGTTGGGTACAAAAATCTCGTGATAAAGGTTTTATGATTTGGGTAGATTTACGTGATCGTTACGGAATTACACAGTTAATTTTTGACGAAGCGCGTACCTCTAAAGATTTAATGGAAAAAGCCAAAACTTTAGGACGTGAATTTGTTGTTCAAGTTACCGGTACTGTTATCGAACGAGAATCGAAAAATAAAAATATTCCTACTGGTGAGGTTGAATTATTAGTAACTAGTTTAGAAATATTAAACGAAGCTAAGACTCCGCCTTTTACTATTGAAGATAAAACGGATGGTGGTGAAGATATCAGAATGAAATATCGTTATTTAGATATTCGTCGTAATCCTGTAAAAGATAGTTTGATCTTTAGATCGAAAGTATCAATGGAAGTACGTAAATATTTATCTGACCAAGAGTTTATAGAAGTAGAAACGCCTTATTTAATCAAGTCAACTCCAGAAGGAGCACGTGATTTCTTAGTGCCTTCAAGAATGAATGCAGGTCAGTTTTACGCATTACCACAATCGCCTCAAACATTCAAACAACTATTAATGGTTGGTGGAATGGATAAATACTTTCAGATTGTAAAGTGTTTTAGAGATGAAGATTTACGTGCCGATCGTCAGCCAGAATTCACACAAATTGATTGTGAAATGGCTTTTGTAGATCAAGAAGATATTTTAAATATTTTTGAAGGCCTAACACGTCACTTACTGAAGGAAATTAACAATGTTGAAGTAGATAAGTTCCCTAGAATGTTGTTTGATGACGCCATGCGTTTATATGGAAATGACAAACCAGATATCCGTTTCGGAATGGAGTTTGGAGAATTAAACGATGTTGCACAACAAAAAGAATTTAAAGTATTTAACGATGCTGAGCTAGTTGTAGGAATTGCAGTTCCTGGGGGAGCAAAATATACAAGAAAAGAAATAGATAAATTAATAGATTGGGTACGTCGTCCACAAGTTGGTGCTTTAGGAATGGTGTATGTTAAATGTAACGAAGATGGTACTTTTAAATCATCTGTAGATAAATTTTACGGCCAAGAAGATTTAGCAAAATGGGCAGAAAAAACTGGCGCAAAAGTTGGTGATTTAATCTGTATTTTATCAGGAAACACTACAAAAGTACGTGCACAATTATCTGCTTTACGTATGGAAATGGCAGAACGTTTAGGTTTAAGAGATCCGAAGGTATTTGCTCCGTTATGGGTAATTGATTTCCCTTTATTAGAATTAGACGAAGAAACTGGCAATTACCACGCAATGCACCACCCGTTTACGTCACCAAAACCAGGTCAGTTAGAATTATTAGATACCAATCCTGGCGATGTAAAAGCAAATGCTTACGATTTAGTGTTGAACGGAAATGAAATCGGTGGAGGTTCTATCAGAATTCATGATAAAGAAACACAAGCTATTATGTTTAAGCATTTAGGTTTTACAGAAGCTGAAGCTAAAGAACAATTTGGTTTCTTAATGGATGCTTTTGAATATGGTGCGCCACCACACGGTGGTTTAGCTTTCGGATTAGATAGATTGGTTGCTATTTTAGGCGGACAAGAAACAATTCGTGACTTTATTGCATTCCCTAAAAACAACTCTGGTCGTGATGTAATGATTGATGCTCCGGCTGCTTTAAACGATGCGCAATTATCAGAATTAAGTATAAAATTAGATTTAAAAGAATAAACGTTATTACGAGGAAAACTGGCGGAGTAATCTGTTTATAAATTAAGAGATTGCTTCATTATCATTCGAAATAACAGAAAACATATAAAATCCCGTTCTAAATTTAGAACGGGATTTTTTTATTACTTTTAAATCATGAAAAAAAAGAAAATTCTAAAAATTGTTTTAATAGTTATTACTACTATTTTAGTTCTTATTGGTTCGCTACTTCTCTTCGGCTACTTTTATATTAACCAAGCATACGATACCGAAAACAAACCTTTTAAACATTATGTTGGCTATATCGACCAAAGTAAAGCACTTTTAAACGATAAACACCAACTATGTAATGATGGTGGTATTTATCACACCTATAGTAGTGCAAGTTTAAAAGCTTACAAAGGCTCTAAAAAGCAATTTAGAGATGCAGTAAACACGCAGTTTAACACAAATAACTATACAGAATCTGGTTATTTGAATTATCGGTTTTTAGTAAACTGTGAAGGAAATGCTGGTTGGTTTGAAATTATTGAAATGGATTTAGATTTAAAAGAAAAATCTCTAAATCCTAAAATGGTAGATGAGTTATTGACCTTTACCTCAAAACCAGCAAATTGGAATGTTATTTCTTATGATAACACACCGCAAAATTATTACATGTATATATCTTATAGAATAGAAAATGGAAAAGTTACTCAAATTATCCCTTAGCCTTATATTTATTATTAGTTTTCTGTCTTGTAAAAATGAAGAAAGTAAAAGAACTTTAGCCGAAAAAAGATATAAAAAAGCCGTGTTTTTTACACAAGGTTCAACACCTTTTCAAAACGGAATTGTAGAAGCCTTAAAAATAGATCCTACATACGAACAAGGTATCTATGAGTTATCAGTTGCGCATTTAAAAAGAGGAATGCCAAATAAATGGAAACCGCAATACGACAAGGCTTTAAAACTAGATTCTGTAAACCGAATTCCTTGGCGTGGATACTTGTATTTATGGTTTTATAGAGACTACAAAAAAGCAATTGCAGATTTTGATAAGAGCGATATTTTAACACCTAATTTTATTGATGCTCCGCAAGGTTTAAGTGTAGATTGTTGGCGAGGAATTGCTTATTTAGGCCTAAACGATTATAAAAAAGCTATTTTTTATTTTGATAAATATATCGATAAAGAAATTGAAGATTTTAGTGAAAGCTCTGTAGATGTTACTGCCTTTTTATACAAAGGTATCGCATATCTCGAGTTAGAAAACTATGCAGAAGCACAACTTTGCTTTGATCGTGTTATTAAAAACTCGTACGGTTTTAGCGCTGATGCAAAATACTACAAAGCCTTTATATTTAAAGAACAAGGTGAAATTGAAAAAGCGACTAAGCTGCTAGATGCTGCTATAAAAGATTTTAATGACGGCTACTATAATCAAAGACCCTATGTAGAAACTTTACGTCAATTATATTTAGGCGATTATGAAGAGTTGCAAAAATTACTACCTAACAAATAAACTATAAACTGAATATTTTTAGTGATTAGTTTCCAATAGAAGCTCTATATATTAAAGTTACTTTTTCATTTTAATTATTACAACAATCGTTATCATTTTAAAAGTTTACATTTGATATTGAAATTCAAAAAGAGATTCTATGGAAGGTTTTTTATTTATAACACTCATTTTATGTTTCTATTTTCTTAACAGAAATATAAACAACAAGTTTAAAGAACAAAACCTAACTATTGAAGATTTAAAAAACCGACTTCGTTTTCTTCAAAATGAAATTCTTTCAAAAAGAACAGCTTCCGAAACAAAAGAAACAGTTGTTGTAGCCAAAGAACCTGTAAAGAATGAACCTATTAAAGTAGTAAAAGCTACTACTATTGTCCCTGAAAAAAGCATCGAAAAAACAATACAACCAGTTGTTGGTATTCCACAAAAACCAACGCTAACGAAAACTCAAAAACAAGTTGTACAGCAAAAAGTTAAAACAGTTCCAAAAAAGTCTTGGTTAAAATCATTTAAGGAGAAAAATCCTGATTTAGAAAAGTTTATAGGTGAAAACTTAATTAATAAACTCGGAATCTTAATTTTAGTATTGGGAATTAGTTTCTTCGTTAAATATGCGATTGATAAAGATTGGATAAACGAACCGGCAAGAGTTGGTATTGGTATTTTATGCGGTTCGCTTGTTATGGCTATTGCTCATAAACTAAAGAAAAATTACGCCTCTTTTAGCTCGGTTTTAGTAGCCGGAGCAATTAGTATCTTTTATTTTACTATTTATATTGCGTTTAACGAATACCAACTATTTAGTCAAACCATTGCTTTTAGTATAATGGCAGTGATTACTGCCTTTAGTAGTTTAGTTTCTGTTTCTTACAACCGTCAAGAACTAGCTGTTTTATCATTAATTGGTGGATTTGCGGCACCTTTTATGGTGAGTACTGGTGAAGGTAATTACATTATATTGTTCACTTATATTGCCATTTTAAACATTGGTATATTAGGGATTTCTTATTTTAAAAAATGGAAAGTTTCTACCATTTTAGCCTACATTTTTACTACCATATTATTTACTAGCTGGTGCGCCTTAAAAATAGGAGAACCATCATTTTCACATACAGGTGCTTTAACTTTTGCAACTATCTTTTATTTTATATTTAGTATTACCATTGTTTTAAACAACCTTAAAAATAAAGGTGTTTTCTCTGCTATAGAATATCTTATTTTGGTTGCGAATACGTTTGTATTTTTCGGAACGGGAATGTTAATACTAAATGATTTAGACTCTAATCTTACTGGATTATTTACATTGTTATTAGCGGTTTATAATTTAGGCTATGCCACAGTTTTATATAAAAAATTCGGATTAGATAAAAACGCAATATATCTCTTAATTGGCTTAGCGCTTACTTTTGTTACACTTACAATACCAATTCAATTTGAAGGAAATCATATTACCTTATTTTGGGCTGCAGAAGCGGTGTTGTTATTTTGGTTGTCTCAAAAATCGAAAATTAATTCTTTTAAAATAGGCGCTGTAATTGTACAAACGCTAACGTTTTTTAGTTTATTAATAGATTGGGATCGTTATGGTTCATCCGAAGAATTATCAGTGGTCTTTAATCCGTTATTTATTGCTGGTTTTACGGTAAGTGTTTCGTTGTTTTTAACGTATTGGTTATTACAAAAAGAAAAGGAAGTTGTTGCTAAAGTTTTTGTACTGAATATTAATTTTTACAAAAAATTGGTTTTAATACTTGCCATTCTTGTAAGTTATTTCACGGGGATTTTAGAAATCTTTTATCAAGCAGATCAATTTTTAGAAAACACTTTTTCAGTGTTATCTTTCCCACTAGTTTATCATTTTGTTTTTGTGGCTGTCTTATTATACTTAACGGCAATGTTCAAAAACAAAGTATTTTCGAAGTTCGTATTATTAATAAGTAGTTTTTCTATCTTATTTTATATTCTTTCATTTTATAAGTTTTCGGCAAACGAAATGGCTCAAAATTTTATAGGTAACACCAATACTAAATATGCTTTTTACTTTCATTATATTGTTTTAGCGTGTTTGGTTTATTTCGGATATCAACTATTTAAAAAAACACCACCTCTTTTTAATATTAATGCAACGAAAAGCAAATGGTTGCCATGGTTATTTACTTTTGCGATTGTTTATGTGTTAAGCAATGAAATAATGACCCACGGTTTATATATTTCTAATACGATTGATACAGTTGAGTTAGCCGAAAAATTTCCCAATACTGAAGATAATCAATATTTAAAAAGCAATTTTGTAAACACCCAAGTACAAGAAACTAAAACACAAATTATAAAAATAGGATATCCGATACTTTGGGGTGTTTTCTCTTTTATATTTTTAATTATAGGAATACGAAGACAATGGAAAACATTGCGAGTAATTGCACTTTCATTATTGGGTTTAACGATTGTTAAATTGTTTATGTACGATATTAAAAACGTATCAGAAACCGGAAAAATAATTGCTTTTATTTTATTAGGAATTTTAATATTAGTGATTTCTTTTGTGTATCAAAAAATTAAAAAATTAGTAGTTGATGAAACCTCAGAAAAAGAAGACAATAATGAAGCAATATAGTTTATTAGCAGCCTTATTTATTACAATTACTGGTTTTAGCCAAAGCTATAAAGGATCTTTAGATACAATTAAAGAAGATGGTTTACATAAGATAATGCTATCTCAAAAGATACGTGCTTCAAGTAATGATAATTTTAATTTTTTACGAATTAAAGATGCTGAAAAAAATGAAGTTCCGTATGTTTTAATTTATAATAACGACAGGAATTTCTCTACTTTTAAAACGATTAAAATAGCTTCTAAAAAAGTAATTAAAGACTCTGTTACTTCTATTATTATAAAAAATGAAAGTGGTAAAAAGCAAGATTATATTATATTTAAAATAGCAAATACTAAAATCAGAAAAAGCTATAATGTGTATGGTAGTGATAACGGCAAAGATTGGTTTGGTTTGGTTTCAGACAAAAAACTATCGTATATAAATATTCCTAGTAAAACGACATCCGGAAAAGTGTTTTTAGAAAAAACGATAGATTTCCCGCTAAACACCTATGCTTTTTTACGTATTAACTTTAACGATAAAAACTCATTACCTATCAATATTTTAGAAGCTGGTGTTTATGAAAGTAAGTTTTTTACACAAGCACCTTTAGAGGTTTTTAACTACAAACAAAAAACGGTTACTTTAAAAGATAAAAAGGTAACTCAACTTAAATTTTCGTCAGAAAATGCGCATAAAATAAATACTATTTCGTTTAATATTACTACTGATTTTTTTCTGCGCAACGCAAAGGTTATCGTAAAGAGAACTCGTAAAATTAAAAAACGTTTTGAAACTTATGATCAGGTAATTGCTAGATTTCAATTGAACTCTAAAAACAAAAATACGTTTGTTCTTAACAATTTAAATGAAAAAGAATTTAGTATCGAAATCGAAAACAAAGACAATCCGCCTTTGGCGATAGAAAACGTACAATTATTACAAAAACCAGTATACGTAATCGCTAATTTAAAGCAGCAAGAAAAATACACCATAGTAATTGATACTACACTTATTAAACCTTCGTACGACCTAGGTAATTTTATATCTAACAAAACAATTGCCTTAAAAGAAGCAAGCGTTTTAAACTTCTCGAAAGTTAAACAAGAAGCAATAAAAATAAAAACCACTCCTTTTTGGGAAACTAAAATTTTTATGTGGCTTTGTATTGTTTTTGGTGGATTCTTAGTTGTTTATTTTGCCTTTGGTTTGATAAAAGATATCAGCACTCAAGAAAAGTCGTAATTTAACATAAAGCTCTTATTATAATTGATGAATGCCAAAGCCTAGAAACATATTCAAAAAAATATTAATTTGGAGGTATAAAAATATTTCTGAACGACAATTTATATATGTATTAAGTGTTTTTGTGGGTTTTTTAGCCGGAATTGGAACGCTTATTCTAAAGAATATGACTTCTTTTTTTCAAACTATTTTAGAAGGTAAGTTTATTAAGGATATTCATCATTCTCTTTATTTTATTTTTCCAATTATAGGGCTCGCTTTAGTGTATTACATTAAAAAAAGATTCATTAAAAAAGAGATTGGTCATGGTATCTCTACAACACTTCATGCTATTTCTAAACGTAGCGGAATCATAGAGAGATATAAAATTTATGCCTCTCTAATTACCGCACCAATTACTGTTGGTTTTGGTGGTTCTGTTGGTTTACAAGGTCCGGCTGTAAGTACTGGTGCCGCATTAGGATCAACGGTTTCTCAGTTGTTTCATATGAATCAAAAAACAAGAATGCTTTTAATTGGTTGTGCAACGGCCGGTGCAATGTCATCTATGTTTAAAGCGCCTGTTGCTGCGATAATATTTGCTATCGAAATTTTTAGTTTAGATTTAGCTTTTGCCTCATTGGTTCCTTTATTATTGGCGTCAGTTTCTGCTGTTATAACTTCTTATTTCTTTTTTGAAAAAGATGCTTTATTAGGTTTCAAATTGATAGATGCCTTTCAAATAAAAGATATTTTTTATTATGTGTTGTTGGGTTTTGTTACCGGATTAGCTTCTGTGTATTTTTCGAAAATTTATTTTAGTATTACCAATTTCTTTAAACGGATTAAAAAACCAATCCATAAATTTATTATTGGCGGAATTGCAATTGGAGTAATGTTGTATTTAATTCCGCCTTTATATGGTGAAGGTTACGGATTAATTAATAATTTATTAGAAGGAAACGCTTTGGCTGCCTTAAAAGACATTCCGTATAATGTAGATTTCGAAAATGTTTGGATTGTTATCGGTTTCTTATTACTAATTACGCTATTTAAAGCCATAGCCATGACTACGACATTTGCTGCTGGTGGTGTTGGCGGAATCTTTATTCCTACATTAGTTATGGGAAGTGCTTTAGGAAATGTATCTGCAAAAATCATTAATCAATTAGGCGGTAATGTATCAGAATCTAACTTTACTTTAATAGGTATGACTGGTTTAATGGCAGGCGTATTACATGCCCCTTTAACCGCTATTTTTTTAATTGCAGAAATTACTGGTGGTTATAATCTATTTGTTCCTTTAATGTTGGTTGCCGCAATTTCTTTTGCGGTTACAAAATACTTTATATCCAACTCTATTTACACGGTAGAATTAGCTGAACGAGGCGAACTCATTACACATAACAAAGATAAAAATGTGCTAATGATGATGAAGATTAACAAATTGATAGAAACAAATTTTAAAGCTGTTCATCCAGAAATGCTTTTAGGTGACATGCTTAAAAAAGCGGTTTCTAATTCTAACAGAAATATTTTCCCTGTAACTGAAAAGGACAAACAGTTTTTAGGAATTGTTTTGTTAGATGATATTAGGCCTATTATGTTTGATACCGAAATGTACGATAAAGTTACAGTAGAAACTTTTATGAGAAGTGCGCCATCGATTATTCAGCACACGGATTCTGTTGAAAAAGTAATGCAGAAATTTAAAGAAAGTGGTGTTTGGAATTTACCTGTTATCAAAAACGGAAAATACCTTGGCTTTATCTCTAAATCTAAATTACTATCTGCTTATCGATCAAAACTGATTGAAGTTACTTCTTAGCTAAAAATTCAACTATTTTATCGGGGAAATCGGTAAAACCACCGTCAATATTTGCTTCAAAAAATAACACTTCTAGCATCTCATTAAAAGAAGAAAACTCGCCTAATTGATCGCCTCTAAAAGTATATGGATGTACTTTTAATCCGAGTTTATGAGCATCTGAAACCAAAGAAGTAAACAACCATTTTCCGTTTTCTTTTTTATCAATAATTTGCTTGTACCAAGGTCCAATTCCGTCTGCATATGTTGCAAAATGTTGTAGTTTTTTTGTTTCCTCAGGAAACTCCATCAATTGCACTAAAAATAAATCAGATTTTAATTCTGTTCTAACCCTTTCTAATTCTTTGGCGTCAAAACATTGAAAAATACAGTTGTCGTTTTTTGTTTTATATCCGTAATCTGAAAGAATATCTAGGGTAATTTTAGCAATGTCTTTTCCGTTTTCATAATGAAATTCCGGATTTTTAATTTCTGGATAAATTCCGATATTTTTCCCTGTACTATAATTTAATCCCTGAATCAATTCTATCTCTTGCTCAAAAGAATGTAATTTAAAATTTCCTTTATTTTTGGGAAAACGCGTTGGATAAAACTGTTTTCCTGTTTTTGGGTTAAAACGTTCTGTAACTTGTAACTGCTGCAACTCATCAAATGTAAAATCAATTACATAATAACGATTGTCTTTTCTTTTTTTATCAGGAAAAACCTCAGTAACATTGGTAACATCATCTAGGTAAATATCATGAATTACTACAGGAACATTGTCTTTGCTTAACACTAAATCTTGCTCAATATAATCAGGATTCATAGCATAAGCCATTGCTTTTGCCTCCATAGTATGTTCTGGTAAATATGCGGATGCGCCACGATGTGCAATTACTATTTTCCTTGAATTCATTTTATTGTTTAACTTCTCTTGGTTACAACTTACTAGCAAAAATAATGTTGCTAAAAGTAATATTACTGCTGTGATTATTTTAAGATAATTCATTTTATAAAAATAAATAAACCGATACATTTCTGTATCGGTTTTATCATTTTATTTTATGACTTTCATAAAGAGAATCATATCAAAAAGGTCTGTGATCTTACCAAATTCTAACTCTTTCTTCTGGTTTTAAATACATTTTATCACCTTCTTTAACATCAAAAGCTTCATAGAAAGCATCAACGTTTTTAAGTGGCATATACGCTCTATATTGACCTGGAGCGTGTGTGTTTGTCATAATTAAGTTCTTTAAAGCTTCATCACGCATTTTTGTTCTCCAGATTGTTCCCCAAGAAAGGAAAAAACGTTGGTTTGCAGTATAACCATCAATATCAGCAGGTTTTCCGTTCTTTTCTAAGAAAATTTGTAAACCTTCGTAAGCAGCTTGTACACCACCTAAATCACCAATATTTTCACCTAAAGTAAATTCACCGTTTAAGTGCATACTATCGATAGCAATAATGTCGCTATATTGTTTTACCAATTGCTTACCAATTACAGCAAATTTTTCAGAATCTTGTTCAGTCCACCAGTTTTTAAGGTTTCCATCGCCATCAAAACGAGCACCAGAATCATCGAAACTATGAGAAATTTCGTGACCAATTACGGCTCCGATACCACCATAATTTACAGCTTCATCAGCTTTGTAATCATAAAAAGGAGGTTGTAAAATTGCAGCAGGAAAAACGATTTCGTTGTTTACAGGATTAAAGTAAGCATTTACAGTTTGAGGAGACATTCCCCATTCTGTTCTGTCTACAGCTTTTCCTAATTTTTCCATGTTCTTGTTATAATTCCACTTAGTAACGTTTTTAGCGTTTTCGAAGTAAGAACCACCTTCTGTTAATCCTTTTACTTGTAATTCAGAATAGTCTTTCCAAACATCAGGATAGGCGATTTTAACAGTTAACTTATGTAACTTTTCTAATGCTTTAGTTTTAGTTTCTTCACTCATCCACTCTAAACCAGCAATACGTTTTTCGAAACCTAACATTACATTGTCGATCATTTCTTTCGCTTTTGCTTTTGCTTCTGGTGGAAACATTTTATCAACATACAACTTACCTAAAGCTTCACCAACAGCACCATTTAAATTACCTAAAGCACGTTCGTTTCTTGGACGTTGTTGCTTTGCACCGCGCATTTCTTTGCTGTAAAACTCCCAATTAGCAGTTTCTAAATCGGTAGATAATAAACCAAGTGAATTGTTAATTGTATTCCAACGGAATAACAATTTAATATCCTCTACAGAACGAGCATCTAAAATTCCGCTTAATGCTTTAAAGTATCCAAGATCGGTAACAATTATTTTATCAAGATCAGTAACACCAATACCTTCTAAATGTGCTGCCCAATCAATTGCAGGAGCTAATTCAGTTAATTCGGCAACCGTCATAGGGTTATACATTTTACGTGTATCTCTACGCTCTTCTTTGGTCATCATTGGTGCTGCTAAACTTTTTTCGAAAGCAACAATAGTAGCTGCATTCTTTTTAGCAGTAGCTTCATCATCACCAAAAGTCATTAATGTTTTAGCAACAAACTCTTGATATTTAGCTAATTTATCGGCAACTTTAGCATCCATATAATAATCACGAGATAAACCTAAACCACCAGCGCCCATATAACCTGCGTATTGGCTACTGTTTTTTAAATCGTTATAAACGCCAAAACCATAAAAACCACCACCACCATAAGGTGCCATGTTTGTAATATAGTTTTCTACATCTTTTTTAGTTTTAATTTCTTCAATTTTAGCTAAAAAAGGCTTAATTGGCTCGGTACCTTGCTTGTTTCTAGCAACAGTATCCATTATAGTTTCGTAATAGTTTACTGCTTTTTCTTGATCAGAATCTATTTCATTTCCTTCAGCGTCTTTTACCTTCGGAAAATCTCTTTCTTGAATAGCATCATTTAAAATAACCAATACATCAGCATCCGTTTTTTTACGTAATTCACCAAAACCACCCCAAGAAGTTCTGTCAGCAGGAATCTCGGTTTTATCCATCCAAGTTCCGTTTACGTATCTAAAGAAATCATCTGTTGGTTTAACAGAAGTATCCATGTTTTCAATAATAATTCCCTGAGATTTTTTTCTTCAGGCTTACTTTCTGTTTTACACGAAGCAATTGCTATGGAAGCGACTGCAGTAGTAAACAGCATTTTGTGAATGGTTTTCATTGTGTTTAATTTAGATTGATTTATGTATTAGTATCTGTAATTTTTAAGCTGTTACAAATTTTAACTCTTAATTTTAGATTTTGGTGGATTTGGTAACTGATCAAACCCCATATTAAATAAGGTGAATCCGAAAATATCAGCATACTGTTCTATTGTTTTTGCAACCGGTGTTCCGGCACCATGACCAGCATTTGTTTCGATACGAATTAATACCGGATTCTCTCCTTGTTGTTTGTCTTGTAACTCGGCAGCAAATTTAAAACTATGCGCTGGTACCACACGATCATCATGATCACCAGTAGTTACCATGGTTGCTGGATACGCAACTTTTTTAACATTGTGCACAGGAGAATAGCCTTTTAAATAATCGAACATCTCTTTGCTTTGCTCTGCGGTTCCGTAATCGTACGCCCAACCTGCTCCTGCAGTAAATGTATGATAACGTAACATATCTAAAACTCCAACTGCTGGCAATGCTACTTTCATTAAATCTGGTCGTTGCGTCATGGTTGCTCCCACTAATAAACCACCATTAGATCCACCACGAATGGCAAGAAAATCTGATGAGGTATATTTTTGGTTGATTAAATATTCGGCTGCAGCAATAAAATCGTCAAATACATTTTGCTTTTTTAATTGTGTTCCGGCATCGTGCCATTTTTTACCGTATTCACCTCCACCACGCAAGTTTGGTACGGCGTAAACACCACCTTGTTCCATCCAAACGGCATTTGCAATACTAAAACTTGGAGTTAAACTAACATTGAATCCGCCATAACCGTATAAAATAGTTGGGTTTTTACCATTTAATTCTAATCCCTTTTTATAGGTGATAATCATCGGAACTTTTGTTCCGTCTTTCGAAGAATAAAATATTTGTTTGCTTTCATAAGCATCCCCATTAAAAGAAATTGCAGGTTTCCAATAAACAGCATACGTTCCTTCTTTCGGATCGAATTTATAAGATGAACTAGGTGTGTTGTAGTTTGTAAATGAAAAATACAATTCTTTAGCAGTTGCTTTTCCGCCAAAACCACCGGCAGATCCTACGCCAGGTAATTTTACTTCACGAATTAATTTTCCGTCATAATCATATTGTATTACTTTAGAAACCGCATCAACCATATATTCTGCAAAGAAATAACCGGCACCTGTTGATGCATTTAAAACATTCTTTGTTTCAGGAATAAAATCTTTCCAATTTTCAGTAGTTGGATTAGAAATATCTACAGTAACTACTTTTTTATTAGGCGCATTAAGGTTGGTTACCAAGTATATTTTAGAGCCAATATTATCTATCGGGTAGGTATCACTATCTGTATGATCTAAAATTGTTATTAAAGAACTATCAGGCTTAGAAAGATCTTTAAAAAATAATTTATTTCCTGATGTTGATACGCTTGCTGTAATTACAAGGTAATTATTATCTTCAGTAACACTACCACCAACGTAACGATGTTTTTCTTGAGGAGTTGCTCCAAAAACAACAGTATCTTCTTTTTGTGCCGTTCCTAATTTATGGTAGTATAATTTATGTTGATCTGTTTTTGCAGATAATTCACTTCCTTTTGGCTTATCGTAACTAGAATAATAGAAACCTTCATTTTTGTACCAAGAAATTCCAGAGAACTTTACATCAATTAAAGTATCACCAATAATTTGTTTGCTCTTGGCATTCATAACGATTATTTTACGCCAATCGCTACCTCCTTCAGAAATTGAATAGGCAACTGTTTCGCTGTTTTTAGAAAAACTAACAGAACCTAATGATGTTGTTGCGTCTTCAGAGAACGTATTTGGATCTAAGAAAACTTCTTCTTTACCTTCTTTGTCTTTCCTATATAAAACATACTGATTTTGTAATCCGTTGTTTTTATAAAAGTAGGTGTATTCGCCTTCTTTAAAAGGAGTCCCTATTTTTTCATAGTTCCATAATTCAGATAAACGATTTTTTAGCTGCTCGCGATATGGTATTTTACTTAAATAATCAAAGGTTACTTCATTCTCAGCTTTAACCCAATTTTCAGTTTCTTTGCTTCTATCATCTTCTAACCAACGATAGTTATCGGTGACAGCAGTTCCGAATAAGGTGTCTATAACAGCTTTTTTAGCAGTTTCTGGATACTTCACAGTAATTGTATTTTTAGGTTGATTTTCTTGTTTGCAAGACACTAAAATAGTACTCGCACAAAGAATCGAAAAAAGGATTTTTTTCATGGTTTAAAAATTAGTTAATTCTTTCAAAGTTAGCAGAAAAAAGTATGAGAATCCTATTTTTTATGACGTTTTTAACACTAAATAGTGTTCTTGTAATCTTTAAGAAATAAAAACGACTACCTTTAAGCTTGAAAATTTTCAAGTAAATAATTAATAAAAACAGCATGACAGAAAATTTAACAAAGGCAACTTTTTTAGAAAAAGTATTTAATTTTGAAGAGAACAAAGAGTGGAAGTTTGAAGGAGACAAACCAGCATTAATTGATTTTTATGCAGATTGGTGTGGACCATGTAAAACTTTGGCTCCGATTTTAGAAGAATTGAGTAAAGAATACGAAGGTAAAATTGATATTTATAAAATTGATACAGAAGCAGAACAAGAATTGTCTGCCGCTTTTGGAATTCGTAGCATTCCTTCAATGTTATTTTGTAAAGCAGGTGAACAGCCTCAAATGGCAAACGGAGCATTACCAAAAAAACAAATAGAAGAAATTATAAAAGATGTTTTAAAGGTAGAGAAATAGGTCTAAAAATAAAGTGAAAAAGTGATGTAAAAACATCACTTTTTTTATGCAAAAAAACCAAAATAGGAAACTCAGTGATTATCACTACTCAAGCTTGTTTTTTAATTTTAAATACTTGTTTTTAAATAAGTTGTGCTTTTGTTGAAATGACGCTCTTTTGTGTTTTTTTTTCAATTTGTTGAAAACTTCAAGGGATTTGTGAATAAGTAAGGCTTTCAGTTTTTAGTAATTTTTTGAATCTTTGTTAACCCCTCTAGAAAATAAAAATAACATTAAAATTTAGCACAAATATATAATGGCTTTCATCGAACCAATTTTACAAGAAAACAAAGATAGATTTGTAATTTTTCCAATTCAACATGACGATTTATGGGAATGGTATAAAAAACAACAAGCTTGTTTTTGGACCGCCGAAGAAATTGATTTATCAGTAGATGTTATCGATTGGGAAACAAAGTTAACTGACGATGAACGTTATTTCATTAAGCATGTTTTAGCTTTTTTTGCAGCTTCTGACGGAATTGTAAATGAAAATTTAGCAGAAAACTTCGTAAACGAAGTACAATATTCTGAAGCAAAATTCTTTTATGGTTTTCAAATAATGATGGAAAACGTGCATTCTGAAACGTATTCATTATTAATAGATACTTATGTAAAGAATGATGCAGAAAAAGATAAATTGTTTAAGGCAATAGAAATTTTTCCAGCGATTAAAAAGAAAGCCGATTGGGCATTAAAATGGATAGAGTCTGATTCGTTTGCAGAAAGATTAATTGCTTTTGCAGCTGTTGAAGGTATTTTCTTTTCAGGATCTTTTTGTTCTATTTTTTGGTTAAAGAAAAGAGGTTTGTTGCCAGGATTGGCATTTTCTAACGAATTAATTTCTCGTGATGAAGGAATGCACTGTGACTTTGCAGTTCATTTACACAACCATCACATGGTAAATAAAGTGCCTAAAGATCGTATTCGCGAAATTATTTTAGATGCACTTACTATCGAAAGAGAATTTATTACAGAATCTTTACCGGTAAGTTTAATTGGTATGAATGCTAAGTTAATGACACAATACTTAGAGTATGTAACCGATAGATTATTACTAGAGTTTGGATGTGATAAAGAGTATGAAGCTACAAACCCTTTTGACTTTATGGAAATGATTTCATTAGAAGGAAAAACGAACTTCTTCGAAAAAAGAGTTTCAGAATATCAAAAAGCAGGAGTATCATCAGGTGGTACAGGAGACATTAGTTTCGATGCTGATTTTTAAAAAAAGAATAACACTACTGCTAACCCCTACATGCGGTAAAGTTTAGCTAAAAACACGAAGGCGTTTAAGCTAAATATAGTTTCAAAAAAGAAACAAAAATATTTTAACATGTAAGAGTCGCTCTTAGAGTAAAACCTGTGTGATTCTTATAACCAAATTAAAAACAAGAGTAATAATATGTATGTAGCAAAAAGAGACGGTAAAAGAGAGCTTGTGATGTTTGATAAGATCACAGCGAGGGTTAGAAAAATGTGTTACGGATTAAACAAGATTGTTGACCCCGTAAAAGTTGCAATGCGTGTTATTGAAGGTTTATATGACGGTGTAACAACATCTGAATTAGATAATTTAGCTGCTGAGGTTGCTGCAACATTAACAACTGCACACCCTGATTATGCAAAATTAGCTGCAAGAATTGCCGTATCTAATTTACATAAAAACACTAAAAAGTCGTTTTCAGAAACGATGGTTGATTTGTACGAATACGTAAACCCTCGTACAGAAAAAAAATCTCCTTTATTAGCAGATGATGTGTATGACATTATCATGAAAAATGCTGATAAATTAGACTCTACTATTATTTATAGTCGTGATTTTAACTACGATTATTTTGGATTTAAAACCTTAGAGCGTTCTTATTTATTAAAGTTAAACGGTAACATTGTTGAGCGTCCACAGCACATGTTAATGCGTGTATCTATAGGTATTCATAAAGAAGATATTGACGAAGCAATCGCTACATACGAGTTAATGAGTAAAAAATATTTTACCCATGCTACGCCAACATTATTTAACGCAGGTACACCAAAACCACAAATGTCGTCTTGTTTTTTATTACAAATGCAAGATGACAGTATAGAAGGTATTTACGATACACTAAAACAAACTGCTAAGATTTCGCAATCTGCAGGAGGTATTGGTTTGTCTTTACATAACATTCGTGCAACAGGAAGTTATATTGCTGGTACTAACGGTACATCAAACGGAATTGTACCAATGCTAAAGGTATTTAACGATACAGCACGTTATGTAGATCAAGGAGGAGGAAAACGTAAAGGTTCTTTCGCAATGTATTTAGAGCCTTGGCATGCTGATATTTATGATTTTCTTGATTTAAAGAAAAATCATGGTAAAGAAGAAATGAGAGCACGTGATTTATTTTATGCAATGTGGATTTCTGATTTATTTATGGAGCGTGTACAAAAAGATGCAGACTGGACGTTGATGTGTCCTCATGAATGTCCGCATTTATTTGATACTTATGGAGAAGAGTTCGAGCGTTTATATACAAGCTATGAAGCTGCTGGTAAAGGTAGAAAAACAATAAAAGCACGTGATTTATGGGAGAAAATCTTAGAGTCGCAAATAGAAACAGGTACACCGTACATGTTGTATAAAGATGCTGCTAACCGTAAATCAAATCAGAAGAATTTAGGAACTATTCGTTCTTCAAATTTATGTACTGAGATTATGGAATATACTGCCAAAGATGAGGTAGCAGTATGTAATTTAGCATCCATTGCAGTACCAATGTTTGTTGGTGAAGATGAAAACGGAAACAAATTTTTTGATCATAAAAAGCTATTTAAAGTAACTAAAAAAGTAATTAGAAACTTAGATACCGTTATTGATCGTAACTATTATCCGGTTATTGAAGCAGAAAACTCTAACGTTCGTCACCGTCCGGTAGGATTAGGGATTCAAGGATTAGCAGATGCGTTTATCATGTTGCGTTTACCGTTTACATCTGATGAAGCTAAGAAGTTAAACCAAGAAATATTCGAAACCTTGTATTTTGCATCTGTAACTTCATCAATGGAAATTGCAAAAGCAAAAGAACCATATTCAACATTTAAAGGTTCGCCAATGTCTCAAGGAGAATTTCAGCACAATATGTGGGGAATTAAAGAAGACGATTTAAGTGGTCGTTGGGACTGGAATGCTTTGCGTAAAAAAGTGATGGAACACGGTGTTCGTAACTCGTTATTAGTGGCGCCAATGCCAACAGCATCTACTTCACAAATTTTAGGAAATAACGAAGCTTTCGAACCATATACTTCTAATATTTATACTCGTAGAGTATTATCTGGTGAGTTTATTGTAGTAAACAAGCACTTATTAGAAGATTTAGTAGAGTTAAATTTATGGGATAATAATATGAAGGAAGATATTATGCGTGCAAACGGATCTATCCAACATATTGATGCTATTCCGCAAGACTTAAAAGATTTATACAAAACAGTTTGGGAAATGAGTATGAAAGATATTATCGATATGGCGCGCCATAGAGGATACTTTATCGATCAATCTCAGTCGTTAAACTTATTTATGAAAGACCCAGATTATGCTAAGTTAACTTCTATGCATTTTTATGCTTGGAAAAGTGGTTTAAAAACAGGAATGTACTATTTACGTACAAAATCGGCAGTAAACGCAAAACAGTTTACGTTAAATATCGAAAAGAAAGAAGCTATAGTTGAAGAAGAAAAACCAATGAGCGCTACAGAATTTAAAGCCATGGTTGATGCATCTAAAAACGGAGCTCCAGACGACGATTGTTTAATGTGTGGGTCTTAGAAGATAATAGGTCATTGCGAGCAAAGTGAAGCAATCTGTTAATTAGATTTTCTTGTTTGTAATGACATAAATTAGATTAAAAGTGAAAAAAGAGAAGTCTTTTGACTTCTCTTTTTTTTATGAATCATTAAAGTCATTTGCTGAGGTAGTAAATAAAAAGCATAAAAAAAAGGAACATAATTAAATATCCCTCTTGATTTTTTTTAAATATTTTTTGGATTGCCGCCCAATAATATTACAAAATTAGAGAAGAAGAGATTACCTCGTCTCCATTTGTTTTACAAAAGTACAAAACAATGCTCTTTCTATCAAGTTAAATATTTATAAAATAAATTGTAAGTAGCATACCCCTTTTAAAAACAACTAGGGAGCTACGTTAAATTGTTATTAACAAAAAAAATAAATTGTTGATAGCCTAAAACAATAGTTAAATGATATATAGCAAAGATAAATTAATTACTAAAATAGGAAATAAAGAGAATTTTAAAAGTACAATTATAATAGTTAATAATATAACAGTAATTCAAAATATTTCAAAAATAGATAATAGAATTTCTTTTAATTTAGATAAATTATTGAAGGGAATATATTATCTAATTAATATTTTAGGATTCTTTAAATTATATGAATTCTTAAATCTTCAAGACCTTTTTTAAAGAAGTTGTAGAGTTTACCAAAGAGAAGTCGAAAGGCTTCTCTTTTTTTGTAAATTTGAAGCATGAAAAACAGTATTATAATAACATTATTACTTTTTACACTAGCTGCAAAGGCTCAAAATTGTAATAATAATTTATATGGAAATTTTAAGGTAGTAGGTAAATCAATGTATACATCATTTACATTTGATGCTAACGGAAAAGTAGCCATAGCGCCATTTACTAAAATTAAGGCAAATTATTTTCATAGAAACGATAGCTTGTTTGTTTTTCCAGATAAAGGAATTTTAATATTTAAAATTGTAAATAACAAAACTCTTAAAGGAGTTGGTAAATGGACAAAAGATGTTTTATGGGTTAATAGCAGTGGTAAAACTGTTAAAAACAACAGAAAAAATAATAAAAAAGCAAGTACCCGAGCCCAATTACTAAGTTCATTTTACGATTTGCAAAAAACTCATTCTAAAACAAGTCTTTTAGTATACACTAAAAATACAGTAAGTAAATACAATAATTTATGCAAGCGCAATGTGGTAGAGTCTTGCATGTTGCTTTTAAAAAGAGAAGAAGGTATTAGTAACCTAGAAAAACTATTAAAGAAAAATACTAAAATTAACACTAAGCTAGTTAACTACGCAAAAAAAGCATTTTTTTTAGGAAATTATGATGCATATGCACATTTAGGAGCCTATTATATTTCAATTAATAAAAGGGAACAAGGAATAACTTACCTTAAAAAAGCCCATAAAAAAGGAAATGCAAAAGCATTTAATATGTTAATAGATTTAGATTTATTATAAAAATGAAACCAATGAACTGGGAACAACTCCTTTCTTTAAAACGTTTTGGTGATACACAAAAACGTGAACGCATATTACAAGACGAAACCCGTTTAGGCTTTGAAGTAGATTTTGATAGAATTATATTTTCATCAGCCTTTCGTAGTTTACAAGATAAAACACAGGTAATTCCGTTATCAAAAACCGACTTTGTACACACCCGATTAACACACAGTTTAGAAGTGTCGGTAGTTGGTAGAACCTTAGGAAGACGTGTTGGTAAAGTATTGTTAGAACGCCACCCGAATTTAGTAGATTTAGGCTACACTTTTAATGATTTCGGAGCGATTGTTGCTGCGGCATCCGTAACACATGATATTGGGAATCCGCCTTTTGGGCATTCAGGTGAAAAAGCCATCGGAGAGTATTTTAAAACCGGTAACGGATTAAAATATAAAGAGCAACTTACCGAAAAAGAATATCAAGATTTAATAGATTTTGAAGGAAATGCAAACGGATTCAAGATTTTAACCGAAAATAAGCCAGGTAGCGAAGGAGGTTTGCGTTTAAGTTATGCAACTTTAGGAGCATTTATGAAATACCCTAAAGAATCACTTCCGAAGAAACCAACAAAACATATAGTCGATAAAAAATATGGCTTTTTTCAGTCGGAAACAGCAGGTTTTTTAGATGTTGCGAACGATTTAGGTTTACAGAAAAAAGAAAGTGACGGTATATCCTATTATCGTCATCCATTAGCATATTTAGTAGAAGCTGCAGATGATATTTGTTATACAATTATCGATTTTGAAGACGGAATTAATTTAGGGCTAATCGATGAAGATTATGCTTTAGAGTATATGATTAAGTTGGTTAAAAACACGATTGATAGTAAAAAATATCATTCGTTAAAATACACAAAAGACCGTATTAGTTATTTACGAGCTTTAGCAATAGGTGTGTTAATTAACGAAGCAGTTGATATCTTTTTAGAAAATGAAACAGCTATTTTAAACGGTAGTTTCGAAAAATCATTACTAGATAAATGTATATACGAAGCACAAATTAACGATATCATTAAAATAAGTATAGAAAAAATATACCGTAGTAAAGATGTCATCGAAAAAGAAGTTGCTGGGTATAAGATTATTGCAGACCTATTAGATGTTTTTGTAACAGCGTTAAACAATAAGTATAACGGAACACAATCTAACTACGATACACTGGTGTTGAATTTACTTCCTGATGAATATCAGCAAGAAAAAGCCGCACTTTATGATAGGGTTATGCAAATTTGTAGTTATGTATCTGGTTTGTCGGATAGTTTTGCAATACGATTATTTAAAAAAACAAAAGGAAATATTGCGTAATTAATTATTAAATTAAGCTTTATTAGTAAATATAATCTATATTTTAGCTTTTTGTTAAAAAAGTTAGGGTAATTTTAACACTAACTGTTATATATCATAAATAACTTTACCATGAATAAAAAAATACTATTTGTTGGCTTACTTGTTTTAGCTGTAGGTGGTGTTGTCTTTAATTCAATAGGCACTAAAGAGACAGCTGCCGACAAATTGAGAAGTCAACACGCAGAATTTTTGAAAAATCACCCTTTTCAGAAAATAGGAAAACTTCCTAAAAAAGAAAGAAAAGCACAAGGATTACCTCCAAATGCTTATTTCGAACAAAAATATTTAAGTGAAATAAACCCTAATACAGGAAGAACTTATAAGAAAGATGTTTTAAGACTTCAAAAGGAGTTGAGTAAGCTAAGAGCAGGTCAAAAAGTTCCTGGTGAAGCTACTAATGCTTGGGAAGAAAGAGGTCCTGATAATGTAGGAGGAAGAACACGAGCACTTTTATTTGATCCAAATGATACTACAGATGAAACTGTTTTTGCCGGAGGAGTTAGTGGCGGTTTATGGAAAAACACTAAAATATCAGATGTAAACTCTAAATGGATTCGTGTAGGAATCCCTGAAAATCTAGCAGTATCTTGTATTGCAGCTGATCCAAATAATCCAAATATATTTTATGTAGGTACTGGAGAATCTTATGTAAGCGGAGATGTAAACGGAGATGGTTTATGGAAATCTACCGATGGTGGAGTTACATGGTCTAATATTTTTGGAGGTATTGATGGAGCTTCTTTCTTAGATGCAAACTCAAAGGTTACGGTTAATAGTCCAGCAAGTATTTCAGGAGAATATATATCAACCTTGGCTACTGCCTTTGGTGGAGATTTAAGAGCTTCAGTTACTGGAGACGTAGTTTTAGTTAATGATATAACAGCACCATTTGATAATGGTTGTGAGGAATTGACTAACGCAAGTGAGTTAGATGGTAAAATAGCAGTAATAAGGAGAGGTAGTTGTGATTTTGATTTAAAAGTTAAGCAAGCGGAAACTGCGGGTGCTATAGCAGTTGTTATGGTAAATAATGTTGATGGAAATCCAATACCAATGGGAGGGGATGATGCTTCAGTCACAATACCAGCAGTTATGACAACCAGAACAGCCGGTAATGCAATAATAAACGCTCTATCAACTGAAGCGGTTAATATTACTTTAACCAAAGGTAGAAGTAATGCAACAAATGTATTAGTTGTTCCTGGAATACAACATATTAATGATATTGTTATAAGAAATAATTCAGGAGTTTCAGAAGTTTATATAGCAGCAGGTGAATCTGGCTACTTAGGGGGTGTTTCATTAGGGGGAGACAGTTATGGTGTTTATAAATCTACAGACGGTGTAAACTTCTCTAAATTAAACATGCCAAAAACAAGTGCAGGAAATGAATATGAGCCGAATAATTTTGAATTAGGTGCTGATAATTCTATCTATTTAAGTACAACTTCTAGTTATACTTATGGAGATGGAGGTGGAGCTATTTTAAAATCAGTTAATGGTGATACTTTTAATTTAATATATTCCGTAGAAACAGGGTCAAGAACAGAAATAGCTGTTTCACCATCTAATGCAGGTACAGTTTATGTTTTGTCTCAAATAAATAGTTCTGTAACACCAGTTAAAATGTTTAAAACAACTGATGATTTTGCGACAGTAAATGAATTACCATTACCAGATGATAAAGACACAGGTATTCCTGCAAATGATTTTACGAGAGGTCAAGCTTTTTATGATTTATTACTAAAAGTAGATCCAAATAATGAAAATATTCTTTATGTTGGAGGTATAGATTTATTTAAATCTACAGATGCAGGTCAAACCTGGGATCAACGCTCACATTGGTATGGAGGTTTTGGTTCTCAAAATGTGCATGCAGATCAGCATGGTTTAGCCTTTGCCTCTTCGTCAAGAATGGTTTTTGGTAACGACGGTGGAGTATATTTTTCAAATAATGCAGGAAGTATTATTTCGGCAAGAAATAATAACTATAATACATTACAATTTTATACCGTAGGTGTAGCACCATCAACAGCATTTGCAGGTGAAGAGTATTTCATTGCAGGAGCTCAAGACAACGGAACTCAACTAGTAGAAACAGCTAGAGCAGGAATTAATAGTTCTATAAGAGCTGCAGGAGGTGATGGAGCTGCTAGTTTCTTTGATACTGACGGAAATGATCAATACTTTATATCTAATTATGTTTATAATCAAAGTATTGTTTTGTATGATTATAAAACGGAACAATCTTATACGATTAATGATGAAGATTCATCTAATGGAGATTTTATTAATCAAGAGGAATTAGATTCAAATCTTAATATTCTATATTCAAACTATTCAGGTTCTACAGGTATTTCTATTAGAAGATACTCAGATATATTAACAATAGTTCCTCAGAAAAGTACACTTTCAAATTCGTTAATGGATTCAGCGCCATCTACTCTGAAAATATCTACTTATACAACAACATCAAGTCTACTTTTTGCAGGTTTAAAAAACGGAAAGGTATTAAAAATAGAAAATGCAGATACAGACAGTAGTATTTGGTCTGAAATTACCGGGGCTGATTTTGTAGGAACGGTATCAGATATTGAATTAGGAGAAAATGAAGATGAAATTTTTGTAACAATGCATAATTATGGTGTTGTAAATATTTGGTACTCTGCAGATGGAGGAATTAACTGGGCTAATAAAGAAGGGGATTTGCCAGACTTACCAGTAAAATCAATATTACAAAATCCAATTAGTACAAATGAAGTAATTATAGGAACTGATTTAGGTGTATGGAAAACAAAAAACTTTAATGCAGTTTCACCTAGTTGGACACAGTCATATAACGGAATGAGCAATGTTCCTGTTTTAGATTTAGATTTGCGTGATGATAATACTGTTTTTGCAGCAACTTATGGAAGAGGGGTTTTTTCAGGTAAATTTATATCAGACCCAACAGGAGATGATGATGGTGATGGGGTATTAAATGGGGTAGATAATTGCCCAAGCACAGCTAATGCTGATCAATTGGATGCAAATGAAAATGGAATCGGAGACGCTTGTGAAGATAGCGATGAAGATGGTGTTATGGATGACGTAGATAATTGTATAAATACTGCAAATCCTGATCAATTAGATACTGACGGAGATGGTGTAGGAGATGCTTGTCAGGATACCGATGAAGATGGTATTATGGACGATGTTGATAATTGTATAGATACTAAAAATGCAGATCAAAAAGATTTTAACAACGACGGAATCGGAGATGCTTGTCAGGATACCGATGAAGATGGTATTATGGATGATGTTGATAACTGTCCAGGTACTGCAAACCCTGATCAATTAGATACTGATGGAAATGGTGTAGGAGATGTTTGTCAAGATACAGATGAAGATGGTATTTTAGATAGTGTAGATAATTGTGTTAATGCAGCAAACCCAGATCAAAAAGATACAGATGGAAATGGAGTTGGAGATGCTTGTCAAGATACCGATGACGATGGTATTATGGATGATGTTGATAACTGTATAAATACTGCAAACTCAGATCAAACAGATACTAACGGAAACGGAGTTGGAGATACTTGTGATACTAGTTATTTAGATACAGATAACATTAAAATTGAGTCTATTTCAGAAACTTGTGCAGGTGAAAGCGATGGTAAAATTACCATTAATGTTCAGCAAATTTTTGTAAACTATACGGTAACATTAAAAGGAGAGGGTAAAGAAGAAACCACAGCATTGACATCTACATCGTTTACTTTCGAAAATTTAACTCCTGGTAGCTATGAAATTTGTGTAGAGATTGACGGTAAAGATTATAAGCAATGTTTTGAAATAAATATAAAAGCAGCTGAAGCTTTTTCATTAAGAGTGGCTAAAAACAACCAATCTAGAGATTACACCGTAAATGTAAGTTCAGGAACGGCACCTTATAAAGTGTTTTTAAATGGCGATTTAATTAATACATTCGAGCAATCAACATTTAACGTTAAGGTTGAAGGAAAAGGTGTTTTAGAGGTAACTACAGCAAAAGCATGTGAAGGTAAATTTAAAACAGTTATTGATAATGTTTTCTTAAGAAACAATCCAGTAACAGAATCTATCGAATTATTATTACCGGTTGATACATCAAATAATGTTAAAGTTATTGTGTTTGATGTAACAGGTAAAGTTGTTTTAGATAAAACAATAGAAAGACAAGGAAACGAATTATCAATTCCATTCAATAGTTATAAAGCAGGTATTTATATACTGAAATTAGGAAACGATAAGACTAATACTTTTAAAATCTTAAAAAAATGAGAAAAGCAATAAAAAAAATCGCATTATTTTCACTTCCATTATTTGTTGCCTGTGGAGGTGGAAGTAGTAAAGGCGGAGGAGAACCAGAGGTGGTTAACGAAGCTCCAAGTAAAGTTAGTTTAGCATACCCAACACAAGATTTATTATGTATAGATAATACAATTGCTTTTGATTGGAGCGATGCTACAGATGCTAATAACGATGCTATTAGTTATAAAGTTGAATTTTCTAATAGCCGTGACATGGCTACTATAATTAAAACAGAAACAGCAAGTTCTTCCACTAAATCTATTAATTTAGACAAGGGCGTTGCATATTATTGGAGAGTAACCGCTACCGACAGTAAAGGCTTATCGGGAGAAGCATCTTCAGTATTTGCATTTTATACGAAAGGAACAGGAGAAGCAAATAATGCTCCTTTTACAGCAGAATTAATTAGTCCAGCCGCTGAATCAGCATTAGATGCATCAACTGTATCTGTTGATTTAAAATGGACGGGCGCAGATTCTAATACAGATGACACATTATCATATGAGGTTTTCTTTGGCCAAGATGCAGACTTAACAGATGTAACAAGTTCTCAAGATGAAGAATTATATAATGTAACTGTTGCAACAGGTAAAACATATTACTGGAAAGTTAATACGATTGATAACTCAGGAGCAAAGTCTATAGGGCAAGTTTGGAGTTTTAGTGTTAATTAGAATAATAATACTTTGAAAATAATAAAAAACGACGCTATTTAGCGTCGTTTTTTTATTATAATAATATATTAGATTATCTATTTCTTTTTTCTGCAATTTGTTCTAATTCATCATACCAATTTTGCCCAAACTTTCTAACTAGTGCTTGTTTTACAAATTTATAAACTGGTACTTGTAATTCTTTACCTAAAGAACAAGCATCATCACAAATTTCCCACTTATCATAATTAACAGCAGAAAACTCACTGTAATCCTTCACTCTAACAGGATAAAGGTGACAAGAAACAGGTTTTTTCCAATCTACAATACCTTGGTTGTAAGCCTCTTCTATAGCACATAATGCAGTGTTTTTATCATCAAAAATAACATAAGCACAATCGGCATTATTTATTAAAGGAGTTTCTAGTTCACCAAAGTCACTAGTAATCCATACACCTTGTTTCTCAATAGCCTCAATACCTTCTTTACGGAGGAAGGGTTTAATTTTAGGATATATATCTTCTAAAATCTTTGTTTCCTCTTTTTCTAAAGGTGCGCCAGCATCTCCGTCAATACAACAAGCTCCTTTACAGGCAGATAAATTACAAACAAAATCTTTATCGATAAGATCTTCTGAAACGATAGTTTTTCCTAATTGAAACATAAAATATATTTAAAAGTGCAAGTTAACAATAACTTCACATAAAATTTAGGTGCAAAAATACTAGATTGTGACATTACTTATATAATTTTGCAGCTGAAAAAAAAGATATTATGGATTTTAGCATAAAAGAAGTTTTTACTGCGTTTATGGTGTTGTTTGCAGTAATTGATATTATAGGTAACATTCCTATTATTATCGACTTACGTAAAAAGGTTGGGCATATACAGTCTGAAAAAGCATCTGTTATTGCTGGGGCTATAATGATTCTGTTTTTATTTGTAGGTAAAGAATTATTAGGAGTTATAGGTGTAGATGTACATTCTTTCGCCGTTGCAGGTGCATTTATTTTATTTTTTATCGCTTTAGAAATGATTTTAGGAATCACTTTATATAAAGATGATGAGGATGAAACATTAACAGCAACTGTTTTTCCCTTAGCATTTCCTTTAATAGCAGGGCCGGGTAGTTTAACAACTCTTTTATCTTTGCGAGCAGAGTTCCATATATCAAATATAATTATAGCCGTTTTATTAAACGTAATAGTTATTTACATTGTATTAAAAACATCATCTAGAATAGAAAAAATTATAGGTAATAACGGAATTAAAATTATTAGAAAGATTTTTGGAGTAATCTTACTAGCTATTGCAGTAAGATTATTTGCAGAGAACATAAAAGTATTATTAGCATAAATGAGTTTTGATTGCTTAATTATAGGAGGTGGAGTTTCTGGTATGCAATGCGCACTAGTTATAGGCTCTGCTTATAAAAAAGAATATGCAAAAAATAAAAAAGTTGGTATTTTAATGCATCAACGAATATCTCATTTACAAAATGCTTTGTTTAATAATGTTTTAGGATTACCTGTTGGTACTTTAGGTAGTGATATTTTAGAGCAAGGTAAAGAGCAATTGTCTAATCAATATCCACATGTTTCTCAAATTCAAAATGAAAAAGTATTATCGGTTTTAGATAGTGAAGAAGGTTATAAAGTTATAACCAACAAAAATGAATATTACAGTAAAAAGGTAGTTATAGCCTTAAATTACTCTAAACCATTTGAAATAGCAGGACTAGAGCAGTATATTGAGCCTCATATGAGAGCTAATGTGATGAAAGACAGAGTACAATTGCGCAATTTTAACTATTTAATTAAAAAAGGTTTGTATGTTTGCGGTACTTTATCAGGTATACGCAGTCAGTTTGCTATAGCAGCAGGTAGCGGAGCAAGTGTAGCTACAGATATATTAACAGTGTGGAATGATAATATTCCAACCAAAGTACATGATAAAATAATAAAACAATAATTAAAATAATTTAATGATGAAAAAAGTATTATTTCTTGGTTTTTTAACCTTGTTACTTATCAATTGTGGAGGAAATGAATCAGATGTTGTAAAACCAGATCCTACTCCTGATCCAATAGATGAAGAAATAGTAATAATAGCAAAAGATGATGTTTTTGAAGCTAATGAAGGTACTTTTTTAGAGCTACCTAGTTTTTTAACTAACGATGAATACCCATCTACAGGAATTACTATTACCTTTGATGATGCAACAGCTAATGGAGGTACTATTGAAGTAGACCGTATTACATACACATACACCCCATCAAATAATTTTTCTGGCGAAGATACTTTTAGCTATACTATTTGTAGTAAAGTGTCACCTGAAATTTGTTCTACAGCTACTGTTACAATTAATGTTGCAGATAAAGGCAGTCCAGAAGCCGTTAACGATAGTTATAATGTAGGTATTAATTCTACAATTAATATTAGTAGCCACCTAGATAATGATACCATTATAGATGGTGCTAAAGTTGATTCTTTAGATGATACAAGTACAAATGGTACTGTAACTTTAAATAGCGACGGAACAATATCATATACACCACAAACAGATTTTTCTGGTGAAGATACATTCACATATTCTTTATGTGACAACGATGCAACAGCAACTTGTGCAACAGCAACAATAACTATTAATGTTGTTGAAGTAATATCTTTTAATATACCTGCCGAATTAGCTGCTTATTATAACGGAGTATCTTTTATAGATGATGAAAACACCAACTACAATACTTTAAGAGATTTAGTTACGAGCTCTCACACTAATATATTAACTTATGGCGAAAGACATAATTATTTATATAATGCGGATGAAGATTTAGCTAATGTAGCTAACGTTATTTTAATGTATACGAGCGAAAGTAGAGATGAAAGAGAGTATACGTCGGGTTCTAATTCTTATGCTACACAAACTTTTAATACTGAGCATGTGTATCCTAAATCTAAACTTTCCTCTTCGAATTATGACGTATCAGAGGCTGATTTACACCACTTACGTTCATGTGATGCTACTGTTAATACTCAAAGGCTTAATTATCCTTTTATTGATGGTACTGGAACATATAAAAGAGAAGGCAGTACTTGGTTTCCTGGTGATGAATGGAAAGGAGATATAGCAAGAATGGTATTTTATTTAAACGCGAGATATGGTGAAACTTTTGATAAGGTTGGTTCTATAGAGTTATTTATAAAGTGGAATAAAGAAGACCCAGTTTCTGATTTCGAAAGACAAAGAAATAATGTAATTTATGATGTACAAGGAAACAGAAACCCTTTTATAGATAATCCTTACTTAGTTACTATAACTTGGGGAGGAGATGCAGCAATTAATACTTGGGAATAAGTTTTTAATTCTTATAATGAAAAAATGAACTATTGGTTAGCTTTTAAGCTAGCCAATAGTTCTTTTTTATATGTTCTGCCAATTGGCAGAATTTTGTTTTTAATACATAAGTTAGTTCCTGTAAACTTCTCAACTCTTTTTACATTTACAACATACGACTTGTGAATTTGTACAAATAAACGGGTGTCTAAAGTATCTTTCCAATTTTTTAAAGAATCTATAATTGTTAGTTTTCTATCAATAGTAAAAAAAGTGACATAATTTCTATCAGATTCTAAATACAATATTTCTTCTAAATATACTTTATGGATGGTTTTATCTATATTTAAGTAAATTACTTCCTTATTTTTAATTTTTATATTATTTACTTGATTTTCTGCTTTTGTTACTGCTTTTAAAAAGCGATCAAAAGAAAAAGGTTTTACTAAATAATCTACAATTGTATCCAATTCGAAACTAGAAACTGCATAATCAGGATAGGCAGTTGTAATAATTATTTTCGGCGGATTTCTAATTGTTTTTATAAAATCTAATCCAGGTATATCAGGTAAATTAATATCTAAAAAAATAATATCTACTGTATTGCTTTTTAAAAACTCATTCGCACTAGTTGCTGTTTGAAAAGCAGCTATTAATTCTAAATCGGGAATTTTACGTATATAATTCTTCACAATATTTTGTGCCGGAAGCTCGTCTTCTATAATAATACAATTCATATATAATTAATATTTACCACTAACGATACTCTAAAAGTGCCAGTATTATTAATATTTAATTCATACTTGTTTTTGTATAATAAATCTAAACGTTTTTTAAGATTATCTAAGCCAATTGCGTCTGTACTTTTTATTAATTTTTCATTGTAATGGTTTTCACAAATACAGGTTAATTTATTTTGTTCTGCCTTAATATTTATATCAATAACACTATTAAAAATACTGTGTTTAAAGGCGTTTTCTATAATTGTTATTAATAACAATGGTGCAATCTCATAAAGATTATTGTCTGTTGAGGTTTGGTAAATAATTTGTTTAACTCCTTCAGTTCTGATTTTATGAAATGCTATGTAATTATCTATAAACTGAATTTCCTTATCAAGATTTACTTTTTCGGTATTGCTCTCGTACAACACATGTTTTAAATTGTCTGATAATCTTAAAATCAAATCGGGTGCTTTGTCTGGTTTCTCAATCGCATACGAATAAATGGTGTTTAAATTGTTAAACAATACATGTGGATTAATTTGTGATTTTAGGAACTTTAATTCCATTTCAGTTCTTTCCTGTTCTATTTTCAATACTTTTTCTGATTGATCGATGTATCGAAATAACATCCATATAAAAGAGAAAAATAAAAGTGGAGTTAAAGTCTGCCACAAATAATCACTTAAGCATTTCATGATTGTGCATCCGCAGCGTGCAAAAACATAACAATACAATTGTGTGGCTAAAAACGATATGAATGTAAAAATGAGGGAATAGAATAAATACCATTTCTTTTTCACGAAAAAAGGTAGTAAAACTTGATTGTTCACATAAACAATAACAACTAGGATAAAAAAATACTGTAAAAACGGATTTTCAGCCCAATAATAAGGCGTAAAAACAAATAGTGATACAAATACAAATAACACCCAAAAAAGTACGTGTATTAAGAGCTCTGCGCTGTGCTTTCTACTTAGTTTAATCATAGTGATTGTAAGTAACTAAAATTAAGCCATTCGGCAAAATAATAGGTACCAAAGGTTATTTACAAAGTACATACTGCCGCTTTTTAATGCGCTATTGCAGTTGATACCTTTTTTTTTGATGTATATACTTCTGATTTTTTTTTAATGTAAGAAATATGGACTTTCGAGTAAAACATAAATAAATGAAAAAATCCACCATATTACTATGCTTGTTAATTAACAGTATTGCTTTCGGACAACAGATTAATAATACAACAAAAGACAGTAAAGGCACACTGATGTTATTAGGTAGAACTGATAAAAAAGCTTTTAATACTGATGATTTTTCTTGGTTTCAAGATAATTACAATCAATATTTAACGAATGATAAAGTAGTTAGTCGATTAAAAAAACCTCTTACAAATTATACAATTAAAGCTTTTTATGGAAGCTGGTGTGGTGATAGTAAAAGAGAAATCCCTAAATTTTATAAAGTAATAGATGAAGTTGGTTTTGATACCAAGAAATTATCGATGATTGCTGTTGATAAAAAACCAGAAGCTTATAAAGCATCACCAAACGGAGAAGAAAAAGGGTTGAATATTCACCGAGTTCCTACTTTTATTTTTTATAAAAATGATAAAGAAATTGGCAGAATTGTTGAATCACCAAAACAAGATTTCGAACGTGATATACTTACTATTATTAATGGTAAAAATTACACACCTAATTATATTGTTGTTGAGCGATTACATGCTTTAATGAAAGTAAAAACCATAAAAGAACTACAAAAAGAAGAAAATAACTTAGTGATTTCGTTTGCTGAATTTACTAAAGGAAGTAGAGAATTAAATACATATGGTTATAAATTACTTAAATCTAAAAACACAGAAAAAGCATTGTTTGTTTTTCAACTAAATACTAAAATGTATCCATACAAATATCCTGTTTATGATAGTATGGGAGAAGCTTATTTTACTATTAAAAATTATAAGGAGTCATTAAAGAATTATAATAAGGTTTTACAATTAAAACCAAATGATGCCAATGCGCTATCAATGATTAAAAAGATTAAAAAAGTAATCTAACTTCATGTATAAAATTTAGAAATAAGAATATAATACTAAAATCCAAAATAAATGAAATCAATTTTAACATTAATGACCGTTTGTTTAGTAACAATGGCTGCCAATGCCCAAGAGTTTAAATTTGTAAATACTACCATCGATTATGGTAAAATAACACAAGGATCAGAAAAGAAACGAGTTTTTGAGTTTACTAATATTGGTAACGCTTCTTTAATCATAAAACAAGTTGCATCCACTTGTGGTTGTGCCGTGCCAAAGAAACCAGAAAAGCCAATTATGCCAGGTAAAAATGGAAGTATAGAGGTTACTTATGATACGAATAGAATAGGTGGTTTTTCTAAAATGTTTACCATCATATCAAATGCAAAAATAAAACGAACACGAATAAAAATTAAAGGGTTTGTTACAGAAAAAAATGTAATTGCTTCTAAATAAAAAAAATCCCGAGTGTAAACTCGGGATTTTAATTTTATATATAAAAAAGGTTTTATCCTTTTAAGCTAGCTTTCATAAACTCAGTATTCATACGAGCAATGTTTTCTAATGAAATTCCTTTCGGGCATTCAACTTCACAAGCTCCTGTATTTGTACAGTTACCAAAACCTTCAGCATCCATTTGGGCTACCATGTTTAAAACACGATCTGTAGCTTCTACTTGCCCTTGTGGTAATAAAGCATATTGCGATACTTTAGCTCCAACAAATAACATTGCAGAAGAATTTTTACAAGTTGCAACACACGCACCACAACCAATACAAGTTGCTGCATCCATTGCTTTATCTGCAGCTTCTTTAGAGATAGGAATTGAGTTTGCATCTTGTGTATTACCAGAAGTGTTTACTGAAATATATCCACCCGCATGTTGAATTCTATCAAATGCTGATCTGTCTACCGTTAAATCTTTAATTACTGGAAATGCAGCAGCTCTAAATGGTTCTATAGTTATAGTATCTCCATCTTTAAACATACGCATATGTAACTGACAAGTAGTAACACCACGATCAGGACCATGTGCCTCACCATTAATATACATAGAACACATACCGCAAATTCCTTCACGACAATCATGATCAAAAGCAACAGGTTCTTCACCTTTATTAATAATCTGCTCGTTTAAAACATCCATCATTTCTAAGAAAGACATGTGTTCAGAGATATCGGTTACTTTATAATCGACCATTTTCCCTTTATCACTTGCGTTTTTTTGACGCCAAATTTTAAGTGTTAAATTCATAATATCCTCTTATTTGTATGAACGTTGTTTTAATTCAATATCGTTAAACTCTAATTCTTCTTTATGTAAAACTGCATCTGCAGGTTCTCCTCTGTACTCCCAAGCAGCAACATAAGCGTAATCTTTATCGTTACGTTTAGCTTCTCCTTTTTGTAAACCATCTAACTCAACAGACTCTTCTCTAAAGTGACCACCACATGATTCATTTCTATCTAATGCATCTTTAGCAAATAATTCACCTAACTCTAAGAAATCTGCTACACGACCTGCTTTTTCTAATTCAGGATTCATTTCATTAGCATTACCTGGTACATTTACATTTTTCCAAAAATCTTCACGTAAAGCTTTAATTTCTGCCATAGCTTCTTTTAACCCTTTTTCGTTACGAGACATTCCGCATTTTTCCCACATAATTTTACCTAATTTTTTGTGGTAATAATCTACTGAATGTTCTCCTTTATTGTTAATAAATGTATTAATACGGTCTGTAACTTCGTTTACAGCCTCATCAAATTCTTTTGTATCTGTTGGTATTTTACCTGTTCTAATATCTCCAGATAAATAATCTCCAATAGTATAAGGTAATACAAAATAACCATCTGATAAACCTTGCATTAAAGCAGAAGCTCCTAAACGATTTGCACCATGATCAGAGAAGTTGGCCTCTCCTAAACAGTATAACCCGTCAACAGTAGTCATTAAGTTATAATCAACCCAAACACCACCCATTGTGTAGTGCACTGCAGGGTAAATCATCATTGGGGTTTTATATGGGTCTTGATCTACAATTTTATTGTACATCTGAAATAAGTTACCATATTTAGCTTCAACAATTGCTTTCCCTAATTCATATACTTTTGCATCAGATGGGTTTACAATATTTTGAATTTTTGCTTGTTCAGCACCATAACGCTGTATAGCAGAAGCAAAATCTAAATAAACTGCTTCACCTGTTGCATTTACTCCGTAACCAGCATCACAACGTTCTTTAGCTGCTCTAGAGGCAACATCACGTGGTACTAAGTTACCAAACGCAGGATAACGTCTTTCTAAATAATAATCTCTTTCGTCTTCGGTTAATTGAGTTGGTTTTTTACGACCTTCTCTAATAGCCAATACATCTTCCATATTTTTAGGAACCCAAATTCGACCATCATTACGTAATGATTCTGACATTAAGGTCAGTTTCGATTGGTAATCTCCCGAACGAGGAATACATGTTGGGTGAATTTGTGTATAACAAGGATTTGCGAAATACGCTCCTTTTTTATGTATTTTCCAAGCTGCAGTTGCGTTAGATCCCATTGCGTTAGTTGATAAGAAATATACATTTCCGTATCCACCAGAAGCAATAACAACTGCATGTGCCGAGTGACGTTCTATTTCACCAGTAACTAAGTTACGGGCGATAATTCCACGAGCTTTCCCATCAACTAAAACAACATCTAACATTTCATGACGATTGAACATTTCAATCTTACCACGAGCAATTTGACGGTTCATTGCAGAATAAGCACCTAATAATAATTGTTGCCCGGTTTGTCCTTTCGCATAAAAAGTACGAGAAACTAATACTCCACCAAACGAACGGTTATCTAACAAACCACCATAATCACGTGCAAAAGGAACTCCTTGTGCTACACATTGATCAATAATATTTGCCGAAACCTCTGCCAAACGGTGTACGTTTGCTTCACGAGAACGGTAATCTCCTCCTTTAACAGTATCGTAAAATAATCTGTAAAAAGAATCTCCATCACCTTGGTAATTTTTTGCTGCATTAATTCCACCTTGTGCCGCAATTGAATGCGCTCTACGAGGAGAATCTTGATAAGCAAATGCTTTTACGTTGTAGCCTAATTCAGCTAAAGTTGCTGAAGCAGAACCACCTGCTAATCCTGTACCAACTACAATAACATCAATGTTACGTTTGTTAGCTGGATTTACTAAATCGATATGATTTTTATAATCTGTCCATTTATCTTTTAATGGACCTTTTGGTATTTTTGAATCTAAAGCCATACTTGTTTCGTATTAATGATTGAAATGGTGAAATAATGCAATAATGATAAATCCTACAGGTAAACCAATTGCATAAATTTTACAGAATGTTTTCAATCCTTTAGTGTATTTGTTGTTTGCTCCAACCGATTGGAAAGCCGAAGTAAAACCATGTAATAAGTGCATTGCTAAAAATACAAACGCTAATACGTAAGCTCCTACTCTAATAGGGTTTACAAATTTGTGCTGTAATTCCTCAAAGTATCTAAGTCCGCTATCAGCAACATCAGGGTTGATAAGACCAGACATGTCTCCTTTAATGAATTTTGTATTCAATTCAGGAAACCAGAAATCGATAAAGTGTAATACTACAAATGCTAAAATTGCAATACCAGACCAAATCATGTTTCTACTCATCCAAGTAGAATTTGCACCTCCGTTATTTTTCGCATAACTTACTTTACGAGCACTGTTGTTCTTTAATTCTAAGACGAACCCCATTACAAAGTGAAAAACTACACCAAAAATTAAGACAGGTTGCATTACATATTGAATTAACGGGTTGGTTCCCATAAAATGAGATAACTTGTTAAATGTTGCTCCGTCGTCCGGAAAAATTGAAGTGATGTTTATTGCAAAATGTTGTAATAAAAAGAACATCAAGAAGAACGCCGAAAGTGCCATGGCAAATTTTCTTCCAATAGAAGATTTTAATAATCCCATTATTTTATTTATTGATTAAAAAATATAACACAAATTTAAGCTATAACTCTTAGCCGAACAAACTATCTTATTTTTTTTGTGGCACATTTAGAATGTGTTTAAATAAAATGTATCTTTTTTTGATGTTTAATTAAGTTGTTTTCATTTTACATCAACTCTCCTTTTTGATTAAGAAAAGTGAATATCTTTTTATCAACGGCAGAAATAATTTGAAGATCTTTTAAATTTAACCACCTTATTTCCTCAATTTCACTACTCGCTTTTAATTCTCCAGAATATTTAGCTCTATAACACGTCATTATTACACTTATTCCTTCTTTTTCTCCGTCTGATTGTGCCGAAAAAGTACCTATGTATTCTGCAGTATCTGGTAATATTTTAACACTTAATTCTTCAAATACTTCTCTAACAAGAGTTTGTTTATCACTTTCAGCACTTTCACGTTTGCCGCCAGGTATGTAATATTTAGTTTTACCTTTAGATAGTGTGCTTAAAATCTTCCCGTCTTTAATTTCAATAAAGGCTATTTTATCTATTTCTTTGTTGTTTTTCATCGTAAAAAAACTATAAATGGATTAAAACCATTTCTTTTTCTTGAAAAATATAAGCATAGCAACAGCAATTATTATCATGACAAACCACATGATAAAATAACTGTATTTGTAAGTAAGTTCTGGTACATATTCGAAATTTGTACCATAAATACCTGCGATAAAAGTTAACGGAATAAAAATTACAGAAAACACCGTTAAAAATTTCATGATATCGTTTAGCTTACTACTAATTGTGGTGTGATATACATTTAATTGGTCAGATAAAATTTCACGGTAACTGTCTGTAGCATCATTTGCTTGGCTAATATTATCTTCAAGCTCTTTAAAGTGAACATAAGTGCTTTCGGTAATAAAATCAGAATCAGTTTTTGCCAAAGAAAAAATCATTTCTTTCGCTGGTTTTATGTTTTTTCTTAAGAAGTTTAGTTCACGTTTATAATTATTTATTTCTCTAATAGTATCCTTGCTAGGGTTTAATAGTAGGTTTTCTTCTAAAGTTTCTATTTTTTCACCTAAAACACTAATTACATATAGGTAGTTATCAACTACAATATCTAATAAGGCAAAGGTTAAATAATCGGTTCCTCCGGTTCGTATTCTTTTTTTCTGTTTTCGTATTCTTTCTCTTACAGGTTCAAACACATCTCCTTTTTGCTCCTGAAAAGACATTAACACCGTTTTAGTAAGAATTAAACTTAAGTTTTCAACAACTGTTTTGCCTTGTTTTTCATCTAACATTAACATCTTAATTGATATTAATGTACAATTGTCATACTCAATAACTCTGGGTCTCGCTTCTGTATTTAAAACTTCGGGTAAAACTAAAGTATCTAGCTTAAAAGCAGTTGTTATTTCTTGCATAATAGAAGTGTTATGAAGCCCATCTACATTTATCCAAGTAACAGTTTCTTTATGCTGAAATTCACTGATTTCTTTTACCGTTTTGGCAGTATTTTCAGTTAAATTTTTAGAATCGAAATCAATAATTCTAAGTGAAATTGAATCTGTTTTTTTTTCTCCTCTAAAGATTAAATCATCAGGAGCAAGACCAATTTCTTTTTTATGTTTTTTAATAAATCTTGTCATATTCTTATGCACTTAACTTAAGTGATTTTTCAATCTTTTAAAGTTTTTATAATTACCTGATTAAAGATTATGAGTAAAGTGATAGCGAAGTTATTAGAAAATAAGTTAAAAAACAACACTATTTATTACCCCAGATAATTCTTTTGGTTTTTCTAAGGTAATCATGTGTCCGCAGTTTTTAATGCTAATAAACCTGCCTTTTTTTAATTTACTTACAAGAAGCTTTATGTTTTTAACAGGAATTAAATTATCATTTTCAGCAGCAATAAAAACTATCGGGATATTTAGTTTTAAAACTTGTTTTGAGATATCTAATCTAACAGACGTAGCTTTTAACTGGCGAATTAAAACATCTTTACCTAAATCGGCATCCATTTTTTTAATTATAGCAGTGATTTCTTTATTTTGATGATTATCAGAATGTAAAAATTGTTGAATCCTTGCTTTTGAAATTCCGTTATATTTATGTTCTTCTAAAAAAGAAATAGTACTTTTTCTTAGCGCTATTTCTTTTTCATTTAATCCGTTTGTATTTGCTGCAATTATTACTAATTTTTTTACTTTTTGTGGATAATGAACAGCAAAGTTTAAAGCTGAAAACCCACCTAAAGAAAACCCAACAATTAAGGCAGGAGCTTCAATTTTAGCTACTATTATTTTATTAATTTCATCAAAACAAGTTGCCGAAGTAATATCTATATAAATAGGTACTATGTTTTCTAATTTAGGAAACACAAATTGCCATAAATCAATTGTACACATAGTACCAGAAATAAAATATACTTTTTGCATTATTTTTTATAATTAGAATTTACCAAACATTTATTATTCTCCCATTTACCTTTTAAAGACTTTAGTGAAATAGGTTTGTTATTACATGTTAAAAAATTACCAACACTATCTTTTTTTATGACTTTTAGTCTGCCAAAATAAATTTCATTTATAACACGATATATTAAACTTTTCTCAGGGATTTCACCTCCTTTTCGGGTAAGAGAAAGACCTACTTCATTGTTGAATAAATCCATGGTAGTTGCTATTTTATCAGGAACAACGCCGTCTTCTAGTTTACTTTTTTTATAAGTTCTATAGTTTTCTTTTTCGTGTGATTTACCTAAAGAACGCGCCGCAGTTTTCCCTATTTCTTGGCGTAAAATTGCCATCCAAAAAGCATGGCGAAAGGCATCTACTTGTCCTCCTGAGGCATCACCATCTAGCAAGGGCGTTTTTTTAATTGAATCGGCTATTTGGTAAGCTTTTTCAGAGATTAGCAAAGCTTTTTTAGCTTTTAAAGGATGTAATATAACCCAGGTTTTCTTTGGAGGAGAAAGTTCCTTGAATTTTTTCCAGTTAGATTGTGAGAATAATGAAAAGCTGAAAAACAGTAAAACGATATATAAATAATTCTTACACAATATAACTTTAATTTTATACCAAAGATAGCCTTGTTTTGTTAGCTAATCATATTTTTTCGACCAAGAATAAAATGAAATAAAACAATGGCTATTCAAGAAATAAAAACCTATAAGTATAAAGATGTTTTTAAATTAGAAGAAGTAAAATTCGAAAAAACTTGTGTAGTTAATAAACCAGAACAAATAAATACCTATAAGATTTTTTGGATAAAAGAAGGTAGCGGTACTTATCATATCGATTTTGAAAGTTATTCTTTTAACGACGGTGTTTTGTTTTTTTTATCACCAGGACAAGTTTTTTCTGTAGATTCAGAAGAAATAAAAGTAGCTTATCAATTAAATTTCATTCAAGATTTTTACTGTATACAAACTCATGACACTGAAGTTGCTTGTAACGGCGTTTTATTTAACAATATATATGAAACACCCTTTGTTAAGCCTAAAGAGAAAGATGTTAAAAAGTTGAGTTTTATTATTGAGAGCTTAATAGATGAATTTGAAAATAATCAGACAGCACAATATGATATGTTACAGGCCTATTTAAAACAATTTATCATTCATTCAGTTCGTATTAAAAAAGAAGATTTTATAGTTAAAGAAGATGCAGAAACAAAGTTGTTTAAAGATTTTAGTTTATTAGTAGAATTAAATTTTAAGAAATTACACAGTGTAAGTGATTATGCCAATCGTTTGGGTATTTCTTCTAAATCACTAACAAAGCATTTAAAAAAAACAAACAATAAAACTCCAAGTGATTTTATTAAGAATAGGATAATAATCGAAGCAAAGCGTCAGTTACTATACTCAACAAAGGCTGTAAAACATATAGCTTTTGATTTAGGATTTAACGATCCTGCTTATTTTTCTCGTTTTTTTACCAAAGCAACAGGTCAATCTCCAAAACAATTTCAAAAAGAATAATAGTGATTTTGTTGTATAAAAAAGTGCATAAAAAAACTCGTAACACACAAGGGCCACGAGTTGGGGGTTGTTTTTTAAGGGGATGCTATTACTTAGGGGATTATAACATATTGGGGATACGCTATACATAATAACACTACAAATATATAACACATTTATTAATAGTTAATTAACCTATGTTAATAAGTGAATTAAACTGTTTTTTATAGAGGCAACAGGTCAATCTCTAAAATAATTTCAAAAAGAACAATCGTTATTTTTTTATATAAAAAAGGGCACAAAAAAACTCGTAACACACAAGGGCCACGAGTTGGGGGGTTGTTTTTTAAGGGGATGCTATTACTTAGGGGACTATAACATGTTGGGGATACGCTATACATAATAACACTACAAATATATAACACATTTATTAATAGTTAATTAACCTATGTTAATAAGTGAATTAAACTGTTTTTTATCAAGGCAACAGGTCAATCTCTAAAACAATTTCAAAAATAACAATATTGATTTTTATTATAAAAAAGGGCATAAAAAAACTCGTAACACACAAGGGCCACGAGTTGGGGGTATTTTTTTAAGGGATTGTTATTACTTAGGGGGCTGTAATATATTGGGGATATCTTACAGATAATAACAATGCAAATATATAACACATTTATTAATTATTTTCTTAACATAGGTTAAGAAAATAATTAAAGTCCAAGTTTAAGGAACTTTTGTCCATTTTTAAAAGAGTACTTCCTCCGCATCTTTGTAGTATAATTAAAACTAACACTTTTTAGTTTACAAATATCAATGTAATGAAAACAAACGAAGCATATCAATGCCCTAACTGCTGGGGGTATCAAGAGTATAATGAACAATTTTCAGAAAGAGAAAACTGTAATTGTAATAATGAAAATAAGTAATTTTAAAAATAATAAAAATGAGTACAAGAATTAAAACTTTAAACCCGGAAACTACTAAAGGAAAATCAAAAGAATTATTTGATGCAGTACAAAAAAAGTTGGGCTTTATTCCCAATCTAATTAAGGTATTTGGTAATTCACCAGCAACCTTACAAACCTATTTAAGTTTAGGTGAATTAACTGCAAGTGGAAATTTCTCTAATAAATTTAGAGAACAGTTAGCATTGGCAATTGCCGAAGAAAACGAGTGTGACTATTGTTTATCTGCACATACAGCAATCGGTAAACTGAATGGCTTAACAGATGCTGAAACAGAACAAAATAGACAAGGTTTAGCAGCTGATGAAAAAATACAGGCAGGTTTAAATTTTGCACAAAGTGTTACTAAAAACAAAGGAAAAGTAAGTTCGGATGAGATAGCTGCAGCAAAAGTAGCAGGATACAACGACGGTGATATTTTAGAAATTGTTTTAAATGTTGTTTCTAATACATTAACAAATTATGTAAATCATATTGCACAAACAGAGGTTGATTTTCCGAGTGTAAAAGCAGGAGAATTCACAACAAATTCATAAACATAAAAAGATTATTGACAAATTTTAAAAAGCAAATCATGAAAAAAGTAATAGCAGTAGTAGCAATTTTATTAAGTTTCGCATTAAATGCAAATGCACAAGAAGTTAAAACAGTGTCTTTAGAACAAACTAAAGGTGAATTTACTCAAAAGAAAATAAGCTTAAAAGAAGGAACTTATATTTTTGAAATAGCAAATAAAAATGTAGGTCATGATGTTGGTTTTGTTTTAACTGAAAAAGGAAAGATAGAGGCAGAACATCATATTAAAGAAGCTTATGTAACCTCTTTAGTAAAAAACAATACAAAATCTACAACTAAAGAAGTGGTCTTAAAAAAAGGAGAATATGTATATTTTTGCCCTTTAAACCCTACACCACAATATACTTTAACGGTTGAATAATTTTTATTTAATTGTTAGTAAAAGAAAAGCCTCTGAAAACTTCAGAGGCTTTTTTTATGTTTATTTGAAACGAATTAAGAATTCATAATATCTTCAATTTCGTCAGCTTCAATAGGTATGTTGCCCATTAAGTTAAAAGGCTCTCCTTTTTCTTGAATCACTAAATCATCTTCTAAACGAATACCAAAACCTTCGTTAGGTATGTATATACCAGGCTCTACGGTAAATACCATATTAGCTTCCATAGGTTGGTGTAATAATCCGTAATCATGGGTGTCTAGTCCTATATGGTGAGAAGTACCGTGCATAAAGTATTTTTTATATGCTGGCCAGTTTTTATCTTCATTTTGCACATCGGCTTTATCTAATAAACCTAAACCTAATAATTCAGAAGTCATTAATTTACCAACTTCAACATGGTAATCTGCCCAAATAGTACCAGGAACTAATAATTTTGTTGCATCATTTTTTACACGATTTACAGCATTATATACTTCTTTTTGACGATCAGAAAAACGACCGGAAACAGGAACTGTTCTCGACATATCTGCAGAGTAATTTGCATATTCTGCACCAACATCCATTAAAATTAAATCACCTGCCTTACACTGTTGATTGTTTTCGATATAATGTAATACGTTTGCATTGTTTCCTGAAGCGATAATAGGCGTGTAGGCGAATTTTTTAGAACGATTTCTTAAGAATTCATGAATAAACTCAGCTTCAATCTCATATTCCCAAACACCAGGTTTTACGAAGTCTAACACACGTCTAAAACCTTTTTCGGTAATATCGCAGGCTTGCTGCATTAAATCTAGTTCTATCGGGTCTTTTAGTGAACGTAAGCGTTGTAATATAGGATTACTTTTAGCAACAGAATGTGCCGGGTATTTTGCTAGTAACCATTTCGTAAAGCGAGCTTCGCGAGTTTCGGTTTCTACAGAAGCACGATAATGTTCATTGGTGTTTATATACACAGTTTCGGCAAGCGCCATCATTTCTGCAACTACTTTTTCTAAATCTTGTAACCAAAAAACAGATTTAATACCTGTTGTTGTTAATGCTTTTTCTTTGGTTAATTTTTCACCTTCCCAAACAGCAATATGTTCATTTGTTTCACGTAAAAATAATACTTCACGTAAATTTTCTTTCGGGCAATTAGGAAATAGTATTAAAATACTTTCTTCTTGATCAACACCACTTAAGAAAAATATATCGCGATGTTGCTCGAACGGAAGTGTACTATCTGCACTTACCGGATATACATCATTAGAGTTAAAAACAGCTAGACTATTTGGCTTCATTTGCGCCATAAAGTTTTTGCGGTTTTTTATAAAAAGGTCACGGTTTATTGGATTGTATTTCATAATGCTAACAATTAAAATGTTCTCAAAAATAAATAAAAGAAACATTTAATTGCCTAGCCATTTGGCACTATTTTATGTTTTTTCGAATTCTACTCATATGCCTATTAGAAATTCCTAAAAAAGAAGCCAGGTAGTGTAGCGGAACTTCTTGTAGCAGTTCAGCTTCGTTTGTAAGTAGTTTAGTGTAACGTTCTTCTGCACTAAGCGTAAGTAAATCGATGCGATAATCATCAATTAAAAAAATTTGTTTTTCAATTAAAGTATAATAAAATCGATGAAAAGCAGTGTTGTTTTCTAACAGGTATTTAAAATCTTTTACTAAAATCACTTGTAAATTACAATCACTTAATGCCTTAATGTTTTTACGCGAAGGAGTTTCTTGTAAGAAGCTTTTTAAGGCAGATGTACAGGAGTTTTTTAACGCTAAATACGTTGTTTTTTCTTCTTCTAATATATTAATAGCGTGCTGTAGAATTCCGCTTTCAATAAAACAAAAGTATTTGCAAATAGTATCTTTTTCAACCAAAAAACTGTTTTTAGTTAATGTTAGTGGTGTAAAAAAACTCAAAATCTCAGAAACTTGACTATCAAGTTCCTGAGATTTTAATATATTCTTTATGTAAGAAGAAAAATTCATTTAAATATTACCTTCTTCTATTTTTCCTTGGAGCTCCATCGCTTCTTCTTGAAGGATCGCTAGGACGTTCTCTTTTTGGTTTTCTAGTTCCTTCTGCAGCACCTCTGTGCGTTGCGCCTACACCTTTTTTCTTTCCGTTTCCAGATTTTTTCTTTTGTGTTGCAGCTCTTTTAGGACCAGCAGTGTCTTTAGGTTCGTAACCTTCAATAACTTCTGTCTTTAATTTTTGCTTTAGTATTTTTTCTATTTCTTTTTGGTATTCAGTTTCTTCACTACAAACTAAAGAAATAGCTTCTCCTTTTGCACCTGCTCTACCGGTTCTACCAATTCTGTGTACATAATCTTCTGGTACATTTGGTAATTCGAAGTTGATAACGTGTGGTAATAACGGAATATCAATACCACGAGCAGCAATATCAGTTGCCACTAAAACACGAATAGAATTACTCTTAAAGTTAGCCAATGCTTTTGTACGTGCACCCTGACTTTTATTACCGTGAATTGCAGCAGCAGAAACTCCTGCTTTTACTAGTTTTTCAGTTAATTTATTGGCTCCGTGCTTGGTTCTTGTAAAAATTAAAACCTGACTCCAGTTACCATCTTTAATTAAGTTAATAACAACCTCCGTCTTTTTACCTTTATCAACAGTATATACTTTTTGAGAAACCTTATCAGCCGTTGAGTTTTGCGGAGCAGCTTCTACAGAAATAGGATTTCTTAAAATACCTGAAGCTAATCTTTTAATTTCTGATGAAAATGTAGCAGAAAATAGTAAATTTTGACGCTTTGTAGGCATGTAACTAATAATTTTGTTAATATCTCTAACAAAACCCATGTCTAACATACGGTCTGCTTCATCTAAAATAAGTACATCTATTCTGTTAAAAGATACTGCTTTTTGATCGTGTAAATCTAATAATCTACCAGGAGTGGCTACTAATATATCAACTCCTTGTCTTAGCGTTTTTATTTGACTGGCAGCTTTTACACCTCCAAAAACTACGGCCGATCTAATATCTAAATACTTACTATATTCTCTTACATTATCATGTACCTGAGCAGCAAGTTCTCTTGTTGGTGTTAATACTAACGCTCTTACAGGACGGTATTTTGGGTGTTTTGAATCTGCTAAACGTTGTAAAACAGGTAGTGTAAAACCTGCTGTTTTTCCTGTTCCTGTTTGTGCAGAAGCCAATACGTCTTTTCCTTCTAAAATAGGTGGTATTGCTTTTGCTTGAATTGGTGATGGAGTATCGTATCCTTTTTCGCTGATGGCCTTTAATAAAGCATCAGATAATCCTAAAGATTTAAATGTCATATATGTTATTTTAGAAACACTCTAAAATAAGCATCTCTTTGAACCCGCAAAGGTACTGCTAATTTATTAGGAAGTTTTGTAAATAAAAAAACGCCCTTTAAAAGACGTTTTTTTAAATAATTTATGCGTTTATTTTTTCATAGCACTTTTAACAAGCCCGATAATAACCATTAAAACACCACCACTAAATAAGTAATTCCATAAATTTTTAGTTTTAATTAGTTAATTGATTCTAAAGGAAGTGAAAATTAATTAATAAAGTAAATAAAATCAGTTACTTACTCCATTCACTTATTTGAGAAAAGTTTTTGTTTTCTATAAAAAAATCTACTGGATAATATTTAATAATATCTTTATTTATAAACAGCTTTTCACCAAAAGTAAGTTCTTTTTCTAAAGAAATAAAGTGTTGATTTTTCATACTTTTATTTAAAGTTTTAACAACAAACTCTGAGCAATATAATTCTGAATCAGTAGAATTGTCAAAATTATAATCATAGTATATTTTTTCTCTAAAGTTTATTTTGCTTAAAACAGATTTTACTGAAACATTTTTTACTTTCCAAATAGCTATATGGTTTAAATCTTTTTTTAAAAAACTTATATAGTCATATATGTTTTGCTTTTTTAGAAACGAATTTTTTATAATTTTCGAGGGTTGTACATCTACTAAAAACAGTTCTTCTTTTTTGACAAATAGTAAACCTATATGATTATATTTTGATTTTTTAGCATAATTAAAATTTTGTTTAATCCTATTAGAAATTTTGTTGTTTACTCCTGTTATAAAGAGATAAACACCATTTTCATACTCTTCAACCTTATTTAAATATAGTTTGAGGGATATTGTATGAAAATGAATAACAATAAAATAACCACTAAAAAGAATAACCAATAGAAATATTAACTTTCTTATCATCTTTTATTTTAAAATCATCGTTATTGGTTAGTTTAGCTTTAGTTAAATTATTTGAAAAACTAAAAAATAAATTCAAAAACATTTTTTTAGAAAGCGGAAAATTCACACCTAAATCTCCAACTAACCCAAAATTGTTTTTGTTAAAATTTATTGTTTGATTCTCAAGGATTATATCAGAGAAAATATTATAATTAAAACCCAAAGCAGCTAATAAGTAAACTTTTGATGTTAAATCTCCATTAAACCCTAAATTAAAACCAACTTTTAAAGGAATATCAACATAAGAAATTTGTTTTACAGAAGTGTTAGAATTATAGTTGTTAAAACCAATACCTGTAATAAGTTTTAAACCATTCTTTAAATTATAATTTATATGAACGGCATCACGTTTAGAAAAACCATAAAGAATTGAATTATTTTGTTGTATTTTACTATACCCTATACCGCTTTGAAATGTAATAGAAATATGGTTGATGTCTTTTTTAGTTTTTTGAGAAAAAATTAAAAAAGAATTAAATAATACTATTGATAAAATAAATAATTTTTTCATTGTTAATTTTTTTTATGGGAAGATATATTTAGCTTACATCACCTATTAATTTACCAACTAAATAGCCTACTCCAGCACCTACTCCAAGACCTACTACACCACAACAACTACCCCCTATAAGTCCGCCAATTATACCACCAGCAGTACCACAACTCATATATCCACTACCTGTAGGTCCAGACATAAAACAATCTCTATGCTCTAATCTATTCTTGTTTTCAGTTAAATAATCGTTTCTAAAATCATTTACAACACTTAACATACCCTGTTCTTTTACTGAAATTGTATTAAAAGGAATAAGACTTTCTACTTTTTGTATTTTATTTTCATCTAACATTTGAATGATTGCTTTTTCTGAAGGCTCGGAGATAGGAAAAGAAGATATAAAATCTTTAGTTAACCCTCCGTTTTTCTTTGCTTCTACAATAGTTTTTATAATGTTATTAGTAAATTCTACTGTCACTTTAGCTTTTTCTTCTTCAGAAAAATTTGTTAAATCAAGAAGCTCTTTTAACTTGTCTTGAGTAATAATATATTCAGAATTTTCATTTTTTGATAAAAAATCTTTTCCATTTATAAAGGAGTTAAATTGGTAGCTGGATAGAATTTTATTGGCATTAATTTTAGATTTTTTCGCATAATTAATTTCTTCATTACTAACTTTTTCATTTTCAGAAGTACAGTTTGAAAAACTCAATAAGAATAAAGCAAGTATTAAACTAATTTTTGTTTTCATAATTTTTAATTTATTTAAATTTTTGTGTTGATAACCAACCTCAAAAGTAATTTTGTGGTTTAAATATACTTTTTAAGTAAAAAGTAACATCACTTATTAAACAATAAGTGTTATGGTCATTAAAATTAAGAAAAAGTGTAAGCAATTTTTACAAAATTTCCTTCTCTTTCACTAGCTAGTGATATATATAATTGATTAATTTTTATAAATATACAGTAAATATATATATATGCAAATATTTCTTAACAAAAATTAAATCAGCTACTTAAGTTCTTCCTGTATGAAGTAAAGCATCTCCCATATTTATAATTGGAAAATTATTTTTTACAATTATATATCCATTTGTAGGTGTTTTTACAGTAAAATTAATTTCTCCGTAAGTGCCCATAATATGCCCTAAAATTTGACCTTTTTTAATATTAGAACCATTTTTTACTGTACAATTAAAAAGACCAGCTACTGTAGCTCGTATCCATTTTCTTTTATATAAATGAATTGATTTAGAGCTCTCAGGAGTATTAATATCCTTATTGATCATTTTAAAATACGAGGCTTACCATTTATTCCTAGTTGAGTAACATTTTCTTCTAAACGTAAAGATTCTCCACCTTCGTAAACAATAACAAGAATGTTATTTTTATAACATTGATTTTTAAAAGATTTCGGTATCAATTTTGAGTTAAAAATTAAAGGAGTATTAAATATTTTTGCTAATTCAAAACCTCTTGCATCTTCAGGTTTATATCTAATTTTCGGGAAATTATTTCGTTGTGAGCCACCAGTATGAAAGTCGATTGCTAAATCTACATTATTAAGAAATTCTTTCATTAAGTAATACGCCATTCTGCTTGTCAGCGAACCTTTTTTTGATCGAGGAAAGCTTCTGTTTACACCTTTACCATGCATATCACGTGATAAATAAAAAAACGTTTAGTAAAGGAGTTACAATAACAGAAGCTCGATGTGTTTTATAAGACTTATCAATTAGCATTCTACTAACCAATTCAGCACTATTAACTTCATTACTATGTAAACTTCCTTGTGATAAAATAGTAGGTCCAGCTTCATTACCATTTAATATATAAATAGGAATTTCAATCTGAGTTCCCGTAGGTAGTCTATCAACTGGTATTTAAATGAGTTTAGATTTTCCTAAACTCATTTTTTGACCTCTTGTCCGAACAATTTTCTTCTAGAAATTTAATAATGGCTTTAGCGATATTATCTTTGGTATATGCTTCAATTCCTTGCAAACCTGGCGTTGAATTTACTTCAATTAGTAAAGAACCTCTTTTTGAACGAATTAAATCAACTCCCGTAACTGGTAAGCTTAAATATTGTGCAGCTTTTACAGCTATTTCTTTTTCTTCTTCAGATAAAGTTACTTTAAAACCGCTTCCGCCTTGGTGAATATTCGAGCGAAAATCATCTTCTAAGCCTTTTCGCTTCATAGATGAAACTACTTTATTGCCAACCACAAATGCGCGAATATCTTCGCTATTACTTTCTTGTATAAATTCTTGTAGCAAAATGTTTGCATTAGTACTATACATCGTGTCAATAATCGATTTTGCTGATTTTTTACTTTCAGCTAAAATAACACCAGCGCCATGCGTACCTTCTTGTAGTTTTATGATTATTGGCGCACCTCCTAACAAATCTATTTGTTCACCTATATTTTCTGGGTTTACAGAAAACAACGTGTCAGGAATCGGAATGTTTTTTCGGTTCATGATCTGTAATGTGCGAACCTTATTTTGAGATTGTAAAATACCTAAAGATGTAGCTGTACTATATACGCCGTTTAGTTCAAATTCCTTAACAACTGCTGCACCATGACGTGTAGAAGAAGCTCCAATTCTTGGAATTATTACATCAGGAATGTCAATAATGTTTTCTCCGTTATAAATTATTTCAGGTTTCCCGTTTGTTAGTTTTATAGCACATTTTAAATGATTTATAACCCTAACATTATGTCCACGGCGACTAGCTTCTTTATATATTCTTTGCGTAGAATATATTTGATCGCTAACAGAAAGAATAAAAATAGTCATAGCATTGATGTTCTTAACATTACAAAGCTACTCTTTTTTTTGAGTGAAAAAAGGGAATTTTAAAAAGGCTAAAAATCAATATTTTGTTAATTTTTTTGATTTCGCATTTACTTGCAGTAATTTCATCACATCTAAACAAACAATAAATGAAAACCGTTTTTACCGTTTTTGTAGCCCTTTTTACATTGGCTACAGTAGCACAACAGCCTACCAAGGCGCAACAAACACAACAAGCATTAATCAAAAAAGAAGCTTTAACAAAAACATCTATTGTTAAAAATATTGCTTTTAAAAATATCGGACCAACGGTAATGAGTGGTCGTGTGGTTGATATTGATGTAAATCCAGAAAATACTACTGAATTTTATGTGGGTTACGCCTCTGGAGGATTGTGGTATACGAACAATAACGGAACAACATTTACACCTGTTTTAGATAGTTCGCCAACACAAAACATAGGTGATATTGCTGTTGATTGGAAAAACGGAACACTTTGGGTAGGAACAGGAGAAAATAATTCTTCTCGTTCTAGTTATGCAGGAATCGGAATTTTAAAATCTACGGATAAAGGTAAAACCTGGGTAAATGTTGGGTTGACAGATTCACATCATATCGGTAGAATATTAATCAACCCTAAAAATCCGGATGAGGTTGTAATTGGAGTAATCGGGCATTTATATTCTTCAAATAACGAACGTGGAATTTTTAAAACCACCGATGGAGGAAAAACATGGAATAAAACCTTATTCATCAATGAAAACACAGGAATTATAGATGTGCAACCGGCACCGAATAACTTTAATATTTTATATGCCGCTGCTTGGGAACGCGAACGTAAAGCGTGGAATTTTGATGGAGACGGAAAAAACTCTGCAATCTACAAATCTATCGATTTAGGAAATTCTTGGGTCAAGATTTCTGATAATAATGGTTTTCCGAAAGGAGAAGGTGTCGGAAGAATTGGTTTAGCGGTTTTTAATGAAAATACGGTGTATGCGTTTCATGACAGTCAATTTCGAAGAGAAAAAACAGCCAAGAAAGAACAAACTTCAAATGCTTTAACTAAAGAAGATTTTAAAACCATGACTGTGGATGCGTTTTTAATGTTGAAGGATAAAAAGCTGAACAGTTATTTAAAAATGAATGGTTTTCAAGAAAAATACCGTGCCGAAAATGTAAAACAAATGGTGCGTGCAGGCTCTGTAAAACCAATCGATTTAGCCAAGTATTTAGAAGATGCAAACACCTTATTATTTGACACACCTGTTATTGGAGCTGAGGTTTTTAAAACGACCAATGGCGGAAAATCATGGAAAAAAACACACGATGGTTATTTAGATGATTTATATTATTCTTACGGATATTATTTTGGTGAAATTAGAGTAGATCCGCAGGACGAAAACGGAATTTACGTATTAGGAGTACCAATTTTAAAATCGAAAGATGGTGGAAAAACATTTACATCAATTAGTAAAGAAAATGTACATGCCGATCATCAGGCGTTGTGGGTAAATCCTAATAAACAAGGACATTTAGTAGAAGGAAATGACGGTGGTTTAAATATTTCTTATGATGATGGTGAAAGTTGGATAAAAGCAAATCAGCCAGCAGTAGGACAGTTTTATACGGTGTATGCTGATAATCAAAAAAACTATAAAGTATATGGTGGTTTGCAAGATAATGGGGTTTGGGTAGCAAACCACAATGCAAAAATTGATAAAGGTTGGAAGCAATCAGGTAAAAATCCGTACGAAAGTATAATGGGTGGAGACGGAATGCAAGTTGCGGTTGATGATCGCAATCCGAATATTGTTTATACGGGTTATCAGTTCGGAAATTATTACCGTATTGATAGAGCATCAGGAAGTCAGAAATATATTCAACCAAAACATACGTTGGGTGAAACTCCGTATCGTTTTAACTGGCAAACCCCAATTCAGTTATCAAAACATAATCAAGATATTTTATATTTAGGAGGAAATAAATTACACAGATCATTAGATAAAGGAGATACTTGGGAAGCAATTTCGGGTGATTTAACACAGGGCGGAAAAAAAGGGAATGTTGCATACGGAACATTAACATCAATATCTGAAAGTCCGTTTCAATTCGGATTGTTATATGTTGGTTCTGATGACGGATTGGTGCATGTTAGCAAAAACGGAGGCGGAAGTTGGGAAAAAACATCAAATACATTACCACAAAATTTATGGGTAAGTCGTGTAATTGCCTCAAAACATAAAAAAGAAAGAGTGTATGTAACCTTAAACGGATATCGATTTGATGATTTTACAAGCTATGTGTATATGTCTGATGATTTTGGTAAAACCTGGAAAAATATTGGAGAATCTTTGCCAACATCACCAGTAAATGTGATAAAAGAAGATACGAAGAAAGAAAATATTTTATACTTAGGAACCGATAATGGTTTGTATGTTTCTTTTGATAATGGTGCACAATGGCAACCTTTTAAAAACGGATTACCAAACGTAGCTGTACACGATTTAGTAATTCAGCCAACAGCAAAACATTTAATTGTAGCTACGCATGGTCGAAGTTTATATAAAGCTGATATTACTTCGTTGCAAGATTTTAAAAATGAAGCAACGGTGTTTTCAATCAAAAATATTAGAAAAAGAAGTTCTTGGGGAAGCTCATGGAGTAAGTGGTTAAAACCGAATACTCCAGAAATTACGATTCCGTTTTACTCATCAGAAAGTAAAGAAGTTTCAGTAAAATTATTTTCAGAAACTATTTTAGTAAATACCATTAAAATACAAGCAGAAAAAGGATTTAATGAAGTGGTTTATGATGCTTCCTTCTCTAAAAAAGGAAGAAAAACATATCTTAAAAAACATGAAGATAATGTCATTAAAAAAGCTAAAAACGGTGTTTATTATTTACCTAAAGGAAAATATAAGGCGGTAATAAACGATAAAGAACAAGCTTTTGAAATAAAGTAAATTGTAACATTTGTTTGTTTTAATACTCTAATAAGTATAAACATAAAATAAAACAGATGAGTAAGCCATTAAATTATACTTGCCCGAAATGCAGTAACCACACCTATGAAGTAAGCGAAATGAGAGCAACAGGAGGTACGTTGTCTAAAATTTTTGATATTCAGAATAAAAAATTTACAAGCGTAACATGCCAACGATGTAGTTATACTGAGTTTTATAAAGCTAGTACGAGTGCGTTAAGTAATGTTTTTGACTTTTTTACAAGTTAAAGCAACTGACATAAGATAGTTGATTAATTAAGAAACATTGGTACTTTTGTGGCTATGGGAATTATACGTGTAAACAACATCCGATTATTTACAAACCACGGATGTTTAGAAGAAGAAGCTAAGATAGGCTCGGAATATAGAGTAGATATAGAGGTGAAAGCAGATTTGCAAAAATCGGCAAAAACAGATGAATTGGTTGATACTGTTGATTATGTACATTTAAATCATATTGTAAAAGAAGAAATGGCAATCCGATCTAAATTATTAGAACATGTTGCTCAGAGAATTATTGATAGAATTTTTAATGAGATACAACTGGTTGAAGAGGCGGAAGTTAGCGTAGCTAAAATCAATCCGCCAATTGGTGGTAATGCTGCAGAAGTAGTAATTGTATTAAAAGATGTGCGTAAAAGTTAAAAAAAGCTTGCGTTAAAAAATAAAAACTGTAAATTTGCAGTCCTAATTAATAAAAGGTGTCTTGGCCGAGTGGCTAGGCAATGGTTTGCAAAACCATGTACAGCGGTTCGAATCCGCTAGACACCTCAACAAAAGCGTATCTTTTTAAGATGCGCTTTTTTGTTTTTCTTAACAAAAAAATTCGTTAAAAATCTGCATCTTTGTAGCTATGCGAATTTATCCAATAGAAACAGGAAACTTTAAATTAGACGGTGGCGCTATGTTTGGCGTGGTACCAAAAGCGATTTGGCAAAAAACAAATCCGGCAGACGATAAAAACATGATTTCAATGGGTATGCGCTGTATGCTTATTGAAGATGGAGATAGACTTACGTTGGTAGATACCGGAATAGGAAACAAACAATCAGATAAATTTTTTGGATATTATTACATGTTTGGTGATTTTTCACTAGATGTATCACTTGCTAAATATGGTTTTCATAGAGATGATATTACAGATGTGTTTTTAACACACTTACATTTTGATCATTGCGGAGGTGTTATTCAATGGAATAACGATAAAACGGGTTTTATGCCTGCCTTTAAAAATGCGAAAGTTTGGAGTAATGAAAATCATTGGCAATGGGCAATTGAGCCTAACGCACGTGAAAAAGCATCTTTTTTAAAAGAAAACATACAGCCTATAAAAGAAAACGGACAGCTAAATTTCATCAATAAAAATAGCCAGAATCAAGTAGGTTTTGATTTATTGTTTATGGATGGTCATACCGAAAAACAAATGTTACCTAAAATTCAATATCAAGGGAAAACAGTTGTTTTTATGGCCGATTTATTACCAACCGCAGGTCATATTCCTTTACCTTACGTAATGGGTTATGATACACGACCGTTATTAACTTTACAGGAAAAAGAAATCTTTTTAAAAGAGGCTGCAGACAAAGAATTTTACTTGTTTTTAGAGCACGATGCTTACAACGAGTTAATAACAGTAAAGCACACCGAAAAAGGAGTGCGTTTAAATGAGAGTTATAATTTTACAGATATATTTAATTAAGAGAAACATTATGAGAATTTTAAAACCCGTATTTTACTCAGCAATTGCAATTACCTCTTTAGTAGGTTGTTCATCAGTAAGTAAAAAGGTAGTGCCAACCGGAAGTAACACAGTAGTTACTATGTCAGAGAAGAAAGCTGAATTAACAGCGTATGAAAAAGATAACTGGCATCATTTAGATTTAGCAACCGATTCTATTCCAGGAATGAGTGTTGATAAAGCATACGAATTCTTAAAAGGTAAAAAAGGTGTTGAAGTTGTTGTTGGAGTTGTAGATTCTGGTAGTGATTTAAAACATGAAGATTTAGTAGACGTTGCTTGGATAAACACTAAAGAAATTGCAGGAAACGGAATTGATGATGACAAAAACGGATACGTTGATGATATTAACGGATGGAACTTTTTAGGAAAATCGTATAAAGAGCATTTAGAATATGAACGTATTTTAATGAACCCATCAATTGCAGATGCAGAAACTTTAAAAGCGGTAAAAGCTTTACAAGAAACAAAAGTGGAGGCAGCAAAAAAGAATGAAGCGCGTTACGGACAAATGTTAGCTGGAGTAACAATGGCAGATGATGCTTTAGCAAAACACTTCGGAAAATCAGATTATACAAAAGAAGAAGTTTTAGCAATTAAAACAACAGATGCAGGTTTAAACCAAGCAGTAACAGGAGCTAAGCAAATGTATGGTTTCGGAATTGGTTCTTTAAGTGAAGCAAAAGAGCAATTAAGTAAATTAGTTAAAACGGCTTCAGATGTAGTTAGTGGAGCTAATTTAAAAACAGATTACCGTACAGTTGTAGGCGATAACGCATACGATATTAACGATAAACCTGGTTATGGAGATGCAAATACTGGACACTCTGAAGAAGGAGAAATCCACGGTACGCACGTAACAGGTATTATTGGTGCAACTCGTAACAATGATAAAGGTATGAACGGTGTTGCTACTAATGTAAAAATGATGGCTGTACGTTCGGTATCAGACGGAGATGAATATGATAAAGATGTTGCTTTAGGTATTCGTTATGCGGTTGATAATGGTGCAAAAGTAATTAACACTAGTTTTGGTAAAGCTTTTTCACCAAATAAAGAATGGGTTTACGATGCAATTAAATATGCAGCTTCTAAAGATGTGTTAATTGTAAACGCAGCAGGAAATTCAGGAGAAAACATCGATGTAGATAAAACATTTCCAAACGATGCTCCAGATCAATTAACAGAGGTTTCTGATAATTTCTTAACGATTGGTGCAATGAGTGCTAATTATAATGAAAAATTACCTGCAGGTTTTTCAAACTATGGTAAAGTAAATGTAGATATTTTTGCTCCTGGAGTTCAAATACACTCAACTTTTCCTGATAACAAATATCAAAAAATTAGTGGAACATCAATGGCTTCTCCAGCAACAGCAGGTGTAGCGGCATTAATACGTTCTTACTATCCACAGTTATCTGCAAGCCAGGTAAAGCATATTATTATGAACTCTGGTACAAAGATCGATTTAATGGTTACAAAACCAGGATCTACGTCTAGAGCAAATCCAGCAGGAGATTTAGTTCCTTTTGCAGATTTATCAGTTTCTGGTCGTATTGTAAATGCATACAATGCAGTTTTAATGGCTGACAGAATGGTAAACGGAAGAAAATAAAAACAGAATACTATTTAAAAAAAGAGCATTATTTTGATGCTCTTTTTTTGTTATAATAACACCTATGCAGTTAGAGTTTGATAAACAAAAAGAGCGGTTAAAAATTAAAGATGAGGTGCCATCTCATTCGAAATTGGTAATCGTATTAATGTTAGTTAATGCGCTTAATATGGGTGTTCAGTTGTTTTCGATGCGTTATTATAAAAACGAATTTCTTTTTATTTTGATGCTTTTATTGGCAATAGTATCAGTAGTTGCAGTGTTTTTTTATCTCTTTAAAAGATCTTGGAAAACCAATTACAATCTTTCAGAAATTGAAGGGTTAGAGGTTAAGAAAGTTTTAGGAAGAGAACGTGTGTTTTTAAAATTACACAACGGAAAAAAACGCAGCTTTACGATACTTAAAAATGAAAACGAATTAAATAACTTAAAAAACACCCTAACCACAATAGGAATTAAATCAATTTAATATGAAAAAAATAATTTTAGGACTTTCATTATTATCGATAGTTTCTTGTGCTTCTACTAGCACAACAAACAACAGTACAGTAAAGTCGTCAGTAAATAAATCAACAAATCAAAATTATTGGCAACAACATGTTGATTATACAATGGATATTGATATGGATGTAAAGACATTTCAATATAAAGGAACACAGAAATTGGTGTACACAAACAATTCACCTGATGTTTTAGATAAAGTGTTTTATCACTTGTATTTTAATGCCTTTCAGCCAAATTCTCAAATGGATGTTCGTTCGAGAAATATTAAAGATCCGAGTAGTAAAATTGCAGATAAAATTGTAAAATTATCTCCGTCTGAAATAGGATACATCAAGGTAAATTCATTAAAACAAAACGGAACTGTTGTTAAGCATGAAACTGTTGGTACTATATTAGAAGTTACTTTAAGCAAAGCTATTCAACCAGGAGAAAGTGTAACTTTCGATATGATTTTTGATGCACAGGTTCCTAATCAAATTCGTCGTTCAGGACGTAATAATGCAGAAGGAGTTGCTTTGTCTATGGCGCAATGGTATCCTAAAATGGCCGAATATGATTTTGAAGGATGGCATACGCCACCTTACTTAGGTCGTGAATATCATGGTGTTTGGGGTAATTTTGAAGTTACTTTACACATTGATAAAAACTACGTAGTTGGTGGTACAGGATATTTACAAAATGCACAAGAAGTTGGGCATGGTTATGAAAACAAAAAGGAAGCTTTAAATATTCCGTCAGGAGAAAAGTTAACTTGGAATTTTAAAGCGCCAAACGTACACGATTTTACTTGGGCAGCAGATCCAGAATATAAGCACGATATGTTAACGATGGATAACGGTATCGATTTACATTTCTTATACAAGAAAACATTAGACGCTAAATATTTAGAAAGCTGGAAAAAGCTACAGCCTAAAACGGCTGAATTAATGACTTATTTTAGTGAAAATATTGGACAATATCCATACAAGCAGTATTCAGTTATTCAAGGAGGTGATGGCGGAATGGAATACGCTATGAGTACTTTAATTACAGGAAAACGTAGTTGGGGAAGTTTATTTGGTGTTACCTCTCATGAAATGGCACATACTTGGTTTCAGTTTTTATTAGCAACAAACGAAAGTAAACATCCTTGGATGGATGAAGGATTCACATCTTACATTTCTAACAAAGCAGAAAATGAAATTTCTGGTAAAAATGTAGAAAATCCACATGCAGGTTCTTATAGAGGTTATAATTATGTGGTAAAAAACAACATAGAAGAGCCATTAACTACACATGCAGATAGATATCATACAAATACTGCATACGGAGTAGCGAGTTATTCTAAAGGAAATATTTTCTTATCACAATTAGAATATGTTATCGGAGAAGAGAATGTAGCTAAAACATTAAAAAAATATTTTAACGATTTCTCTTTTAAGCATCCAACGCCAAACGATATTAAACGAACTGCTGAAAAAGTTTCAGGAATTCATTTAGATTGGTATTTAAACGAATGGACACAAACCATACATACGATTGATTATGGTGTAAAAGCTGTTTCTGGTAAAGCTGTTACTTTAGAGAGAATTGGTCAAATGCCAATGCCTATAGATGTTGAGGTTACTTATGTTGATGGAAGCAAAGAAGCGTTTAACATTCCTTTACGTATGATGCGTGGCGAAAAACCAACCAACGCAACTAAAATTGCAGATTGGACGTTTGCACACCCAACATATACATTTACAACTTCAAAAGAAGTAAAATCTGTACAAATTGATCCGTCAAAATTAATGGCAGATATCAATCAAGAAAATAACTCGTTCGGAAAATAATAAGTAGTACAAAAGGTAAATTTAACCTGTTGCCTATTTTTAGGTATTAAAATTTACGAACTGTCAGTTCGAGTGATTTTAAGAAGTGCTAACGGAATAAAATTGTATCGAGAACCAGTTTTGCTATAAGAATCTATAACAAATTCTGGTTAAGGAATTGTAATTTTTAACGTTATTCTAAATTTATTTCAGAATCACATCATACGGATTGATCGTTATTTAACGAAAGATATTTAGATTGAAAGCGAAAACTCTATAAAGGGTTTTCGCTTTTCTTTTTTTGGATAAAATTTTCCGTAATTTTGCACTTCAATTTCAACAGAAGATGTCAGAAGAAAAAAAATCATTGAATTTTTTAGAACAAATTATTGAAGAGGATATTGCAAACGGATTACCAAAAGAGAATTTACGTTTTCGTTTTCCGCCAGAACCTAACGGATATTTACATATCGGTCACACAAAAGCTATCGGAATTAGCTTTGGTTTAGGTGAAAAATACAATGCGCCAGTAAACTTACGTTTTGATGATACAAACCCTGCTAAAGAAGAGCAAGAGTATGTAGATGCTATTAAAGAAGATGTTACTTGGTTAGGGTATAAATGGGCAAATGAATTGTACTCATCTGATTACTTTCAGCAATTATACGATTGGGCTGTTTTATTAATAAAAGATGGTAAAGCGTATGTCGATAGTCAATCTTCTGAAGAAATGCGCGCTCAAAAAGGAACACCAACAAAGGTTGGAACAAATAGTCCTTTTAGAAGCAGATCTGTTGAAGAAAATTTAGATTTATTTAGCCGAATGAAAGCTGGTGAATTTGAAGAAGGAACGCATGTTTTAAGAGCTAAAATAGATATGGAATCGCCTAATATGTTATTACGTGATCCGTTAATGTATCGTATTTTAAAGAAAACACACCACAGAACAGGAAACGATTGGGTTATTTACCCAATGTATGATTGGACGCATGGTGAGAGTGATTATTTAGAGCAGATTTCACATTCTTTATGTTCTTTAGAATTTAAACCTCATAGAGAATTATACAACTGGTTTCGCGACAATGTTTACGAATACAGTAAAACCGAATTACCAAATCCGCCAAAGCAACGCGAGTTTTCTCGTTTAAACTTAAGCTATACTATTATGAGTAAGCGTAAGTTGTTAACATTGGTAGAAAAAGGAATTGTAAATGGATGGGATGATCCAAGAATGCCAACAATTTCTGGATTAAGAAGACGTGGTTACACACCAGCATCAATCCGTAATTTTATAGAAACTGTTGGAGTATCAAAAAGAGAAAATATTATTGATGTTTCGCTGTTAGAGTTTAAGATTCGAGAAGATTTAAACAAAACAGCAAACAGGGTTATGGGAGTTTTAGATCCTGTAAAAGTAATTATAGATAATTATCCTGAAGATAAAGAAGAGATTTTAATTGCAGAAAACAATCCTGAGGATGAAAATTCTGGCACAAGAATTATTCCTTTCGCAAGAGAAATTTATATCGAAAGAGAAGATTTTAGAGAGGAAGCAAATAAGAAGTTTTTTAGATTAAAATTAGGAAAAGAAGTTCGTTTAAAAAATGCTTATTTTATTACTGCAACAAGTTGTGAAAAAGATGAAAACGGAGAAATTACGGTAATTCACTGTACATATGACCCGAAAACAAAATCGGGAAGTGATACAGAAGAAAGCAAGCGAAAAGTAAAAGGAACCTTACATTGGGTATCTGTAAAACACGCTGTAAAAGCTGAGGTAAGAGCATACGATCGTTTGTTTTTAGATGAAGCTCCAGATAACCATAAAGACAAAGATTTTATGGAATTTGTGAATCCTAATTCATTAGAAAAAATTACTGCTTTTGTAGAACCAAGTTTACAAACAGCAAAAATAGGGCAACAATTTCAGTTTCAACGTTTAGGATATTTTAATGTAGATGATGATTCTACTACCGAAAATTTAGTATTTAATAAAACAGTTGGTTTACGAGATAACTGGGCAAAAAAGAACTAAATAGAAATAATATTTTTAATTAAAACACCTCAAAGTTTCATAAAACTTCGAGGTGTTTTTTTATAAGTCAAATCCATTTTTAATTTTCGATAGAATATGTATCTTTACTGATTAAGGGAGGTTAGAATAAAAAAGTTTATCTAGCTGAAAATCAATAATAAAAAGTGTTTTTTGATACTGGGATAATTCAGATTTAAAAAACGCTTGTAAAAATATACTATATTATGAGTTGTAACAGTTGTTCAACCAGTAAAGACGGTGTACCAAACGGATGTAAAAGCAATGGGAATTGTGCCTCTGGTACCTGTGGAAGTGGAAATAAATTGGCCGTTTTTGATTGGCTGTCGAATATGACTTTACCTACAGGTGAAGCTCCATTTAATATTTTTGAAGTTCGATTTAAAAACGGACGAAAGCATTTTTATAAAAACACCGAAAAATTAACAGTTTCGATGGGTGATGTTGTGGCAGTTGAAGGATCATCTGGTCACGATATTGGTATTGTTGCGTTGGCAGGAGAGCTAGTTAAAGTTCAAATGAAGAAGCGAAAAGTTTCTGAGAATAGTGAAGATGTTAAAAAGATTTACAGAAAAGCTACTCAAAAGGATATTGATATTTGGCATACAGCCAGAGATAGAGAACAAGAAACTCAGCGAAAAGGAAGAGAGATTATTAGCCGTTTAGGCTTAAAAATGAAACTTTCAGATGTAGAGTATCAAGGAGACGGAACCAAAGCAACTTTTTATTATACAGCCGATGAACGTGTAGATTTTCGTCAGTTAATTAGAGATTTAGCAGGAACTTTTTCTATTCGTGTAGAAATGAAACAAGTTGGTATGCGCCAAGAAGCAGCACGTTTAGGAGGTGTTGGTTCATGTGGTAGAGAGCTTTGTTGCTCTACTTGGTTAACTGATTTTAGAAAAGTAAATACCGCGGCAGCACGTTATCAGCAATTATCACTAAACCCTTTAAAGTTAGCAGGGCAATGTGGTAAATTAAAGTGTTGTTTAAATTTTGAGCTAGATACGTATTTGGATGCTTTACAAAGTTTTCCGAAACAAGATAAAATACTAAAAACTGAAAAAGGAGATGCCGTTTTTGTTAAGATGGATATCTTTAAAAAAATACTTTGGTATACTTATAAGCATGAAAGTTTTAAGTGGTTTCAATTATCATTAGAGCAAGTTCAAGAAATTATTGAATTAAATAAAAATAATGAACTGGCTTTACCGTTAGATGAATATGAATTAGAAATAGTTACAGAGACTGTTGTTGATTTTGAAAATGTTGTAGGACAAGATAGTTTAACTCGTTTTGATGCGCCAAAGAAATCGCGTAATAATAGACGAAAAACAAGAAAGCCTTTAAATAAAAAAGAGCCAGTTAAACCTGCTGATGCAGGACCAAAAAGGAGACCTCAGAGAAAACCAGTAAGTAAAACTGATGATAATTCTGCAGCTACACCTAGGCCTAGAAGAAAACCCCAAAGGAAGCCAGTAAACAAAGTTGAAGGAGCTAAACCGTCTGAAGTTAGCCCAAATAGAAAACCTCAAAAAAGGAGACCGATAAATAAAGAAGCGAATAAGAGCGCAGATAAAGAGGGGATTGATAATAGGAAACCAAAACCAAGAAATAATCCTAGAAGCAATAAGTCAAAAACAGAAAAAGTACAAGGCGATAAAAATATTAAGCCAGAAAATAAGAAGCCAAACGCTCCGAAAAGACGAAGCAATAATCAAAGAAGAAAGAAGCCTAACGAAAACACGGACAATAAAAATGAAAAAGAATAGTTTACTAATACTTTTTTTAACAGTTTTTACAATTGTATCATGTGATTCAGATAGAATATATGATGAGTATATAACGTTGCCTGAAAGTTCGTGGAATAAGAGCAATGCTGTTACTTTTAATTTCTCGGTAAAAGATTCTATAAACAAGAAAAATCTTTTTATAAACCTTAGAAATAATAATGAATATAATTACAGTAATTTGTTTTTAATCGCTCAAATTAACTTTCCAGACGGTCAAATAATTATAGATACGTTAGAGTATGATATGGCAGATGTTTCCGGTAAGTTTTTGGGGGAAGGATTTTCTACAATTAAAGAAAATAAACTTTTTTATAAAGAAAATATAATATTTCCTAATACAGGAGATTATATATTTAAAGTTAAACAAGCCATGAGAAAAAATGGCAATATTGAAGGGATTGAAGAACTTGAAGGAATATCTCAAGTAGGATTTAGAATTGAAAAAACACAGTAATGACAAAGAAAAAAACAATTAATTTTAGTACATATATCAAATGGTTTTGGGGCATTATATTAGGAGGGTTCCTTTTTATATGTCTATTGTTTTTATTAGCTTCTTGGGGTGTTTTTGGAGATTTACCATCTTTTGCAGAATTAGAAAACCCTAAAAGTGATTTAGCAACAGAAGTTATTTCAGCTGACGGAAAAACATTAGGAAAGTATTATGTTAAAGCAAACAGAACACCTATAAAATATAAAGATTTACCTCCAATTTTATTGAAAGCTTTAATAGCTACCGAAGATGAACGTTTTTATGAACATTCAGGTATTGATTTTAGAGGATTGGCAAGAGCAGTATCTAAATTAGGAACCGAAGGAGGTGCAAGTACAATTACCCAACAGTTGGCTAAAAACCTATTTAATCAAGGAGGTACAAGTAATAAGTTAGTAAGACTTACTCAAAAATTAAAAGAATGGGTAGTTGCGGTAAAATTAGAGCGTCAATACACTAAAGAAGAAATAGCAACCATGTATTTAAACACACAGGGTTTTCTTTTTAATGCAACAGGTATTCGTTCTGCGGCACGTATTTATTTTGGCAAAGAACCTAGAGATTTAGATGTGCAAGAGGCCGCTATTTTAGTTGCAATGTTAAAAAATCCGAGGCAATACAATCCGCATAGAGAACGCTCTAAAGAAAAATCATTAGGACGAAGAAATACGGTGTTTTCTCAAATGGAAAAAAATGGAGTTATAACCGAAGAAGAAAAAGATTCGCTACAAAAAACACCTTTAAGAATAAATTTCACTCCAGAAAGTCATAGCGACGGGTTAGCTACTTATTTTAGAGAAAACCTAAAACAACGCTTAAAAAAATGGGCTAAAGAAAACCCGAAAGACAATGGCCAGGCTTATAATATTTATAAAGACGGATTAAAAGTATATGTTACTATAGATTCTCGTATGCAGAAATATGCCGAAGAGGCAAGTAGAGAGCATATGTCTAATTTGCAATCTTATTTCTTTGAGGAGCAAAAAAGAAATAAAACAGCACCTTTTTATGATTTAGATAAAAAAGAGATTTTAAATAATATGAAACGTGCTAAGCGAAGATCTGTTCGTTATAAACGCATGAAAATTAATGGAAAATCAGAAAAAGAAATTGAAAAATCTTTTAAAACTGATGTTGACATGCGTGTGTTTTCTTGGAAAGGAGATCGTGATACGGTAATGACACCATATGATTCTATCCGTTATTATAAACACTTCTTGCGTTCAGGATTAGTTTCTATCGAGCCTCAAACAGGTCATATTAAAGCTTGGGTAGGCGGTATTAGTAATAAATATTTTAAATACGATGCTGTAGAGCAACAAAAAAGACAAGTAGGTTCTACATTTAAACCTTTTGTATATGCAACTGCTATTAATCAGTTAAAAATGTCTCCTTGCGATAAATTGCCTAATGTATTGTATACAATTCCGAAGGAAAAATATGGAATGCCAGAAGACTGGACACCTAAAAATGCTAGTAATGAATATGGTGGTGAATTAACATTAAAAAAAGGTTTGGCAGGATCAGTAAATGTTATCTCAGCACAATTAATAGATAAAGTCTCTCCTGTAAATGTAGCGCGTTTAGCAGAATCAGCAGGAATAACATCAAAAGTTGATGCCAATCCATCAATTGCTTTAGGAGCAGTTGATTTATCGTTAATCGAAATGGTAAGTGCCTATTCTACTTTTGCAAATAAAGGATTACGTGTAAGTCCCATGATGATTACTCGTATAGAAGATAAAAACGGAACAGTTTTAGAAGAGTTTGTGCCAGAAACAAAAGAGGTTTTAAGTGAAGAATCATCATATGTTATTCTTGATTTAATGAAAGGTGTAACAACAGGCGGTTCAGGTATCCGTTTACGCTTGCCATATAAATATCCAGATTATATTACAGGACATCCATATAACTTTACAAATCCTATTGCAGGAAAAACAGGAACAACTCAAAACCAGTCTGATGGTTGGTTTATGGGAATTGTGCCTAATTTAGTTACAGGCGTTTGGACAGGAGGTGAAGATAGAGCAACGCATTTTGCAGGAATAGCAAAAGGACAAGGAGCAGCAATGTCTTTGCCAACATGGGCATTATTTATGAAAAAATGTTATGCTGATGAAAGTTTAAATATAAGTCAGGAAGATTTTGAAAAACCTTCAGAAGCGCTTTCTATCAATGTTAATTGTGATGAGGTAAAAGAGGAAGATGTTAAAGAAGGTGAGGAAATAAAGGTAGAAGAAGGCGATACTGATTTTTAACGAATTTGTTTTGATGATGAGAATCAAAGAAGCTTTTTTAATATAAAACAAACAACTACAATGATAAATAAAAAAGTAAATAACGTACAAGAAGCCGTAGCTGGTGTAAAAGACTCTATGACTTTTATGTTAGGAGGTTTCGGTTTGTGCGGAATACCAGAAAACGCTATTGCAGAGTTAGTAAAATTAAATGTAAGAGATGTTACCTGTATTTCTAATAATGCAGGTGTAGATGATTTCGGATTAGGTTTATTACTTCAAAATAAACAGATTAAAAAAATGATTTCTTCTTATGTAGGAGAGAATGATGAGTTTGAACGCCAGATGTTATCTGGTGAGTTGGATGTAGAATTAACTCCACAAGGAACTTTAGCAGAAAAGTGTAGAGCTGCACAAGCAGGTTTTCCTGCATTTTATACGCCGGCAGGTTACGGAACAGAAGTTGCAGAAGGAAAAGAAACACGTGAGTTCGACGGAAAAATGTATGTTTTAGAACCAGCTTTTAAAGCAGATTTTGCTTTTGTTAAAGCATGGAAAGGAGATACTGCAGGGAATTTAATTTTTAAAGGAACAGCACGTAATTTTAACCCGAATATGTGTGGTGCTGCAACCATAACAGTTGCTGAGGTAGAAGAATTAGTGCCAGCAGGAACATTAGATCCTAATCAAATTCATATTCCAGGAATTTTCGTACAACGTATTTTTCAAGGAGAAAAATATGAAAAGAGAATTGAGCAACGTACTGTAACCCCAAAATTGTAAGAAAATGGCTTTATCAAAACAACAAATAGCACAGAGAATAGCGAAAGAATTACAAGATAAATGGTACGTTAATTTAGGTATCGGAATTCCGACTTTAGTAGCTAATTATATTCCTGAAGGCATTGAGGTTGAGTTTCAATCTGAAAACGGATTATTAGGTATGGGACCTTTTCCTGTTGAAGGAACAGAAGATGCAGATTTAATAAACGCAGGTAAACAAACGGTTACTGTTTTAGATGGTGGTTCTATTTTCGATTCAGCAACAAGTTTTTCTATGATTCGTGGTAAACACGTTCAGTTAACTGTTTTAGGAGCGATGGAAGTTGCTCAGAACGGAGATATCGCTAACTGGAAAATTCCAGGAAAAATGGTAAAAGGAATGGGTGGCGCGATGGATTTAGTTGCATCAGCAGAAAATATTATTGTTGCGATGATGCATACCAATAAGCGTGGCGAATCTAAAATATTAAAAGAATGTTCATTGCCTTTAACAGGTGTTGGTTGCGTAACTAAAGTGGTTACCAATTTAGCGGTGTTAGAAGTTAAAGAAGGTGCATTTCATTTATTAGAAAGAGCTCCAGGAGTATCTGTTGAAGAAATTCAGAATGCTACAGCAGGAACTTTAATTGTAAACGGAGAAGTTCCTGAAATGAATATTTAGGATGAAGTTTTTAGCTAAAAACAGCTTTATTGTAGTTTTTCTGGTCGTACTTCTTGTAAGTGCAATTCTAGATAAAGTATTTAATATTGAAAGTTTAGGAATTAGAATAGCTGTTTCTGCTTTTTTTGCAGTACTGGTTTCTCCTAGAAAAAAGAAAATTCAAACTCAGACAGGAGAGAAAACTCAAATTACTTGGTTTTTTCTAAAAAAGCCTATTATTTTAGATTAAATGATACAATTAATAAAGAAAATCCACAGAATTATTTATCCTCTTTTAGCAATCTTTTTTTTACTGATTTTAGATAAAGCATTTCATGTAGAGCCAGATTGGCTACGAATTGCGGTAGCAATTGCTTTAGGGTATTTTTTATCACCAAGAAAAAAAATAATACAAACGCAAACAGGAGAAAAGAAACAGTTAACCTGGATTTTTCTTAAAAAACCAATTTTTTTAGATTAATGAAAATAATCTCATACAACGTAAACGGAATTCGTGCCGCATTAAAAAAAGGATTCATCGATTGGTTACAAGCTGCAAATCCAGATGTGATTTGTATTCAAGAAACCAAAGCGCATAAAGAACAGTTAGATGTAACAGAATTCGAGAACGCTGGCTATCCATATCATTATTGGTTTTCAGCACAAAAAAAAGGCTACTCATCAGTAGCTGTTTTTTGTAAAGAAGAACCTAAACATATTGAATACGGAACGGGAATTGAATCTATGGATTTTGAAGGTAGAAACCTTCGTGTAGACTTTGAAGAGGTCTCGGTAATGAGTATGTATTTACCTTCGGGAACCAATGCTGCAAGACTAGATTATAAATTCAATTATATGGATGAAATCTTAGCATATGCCGCTGATTTGAGAAAAACGATTCCGAATTTAGTGATTTGCGGTGATTATAACATTTGTCACGAAGCCATTGATATTCATAACCCAAAAATGAAAGGAGTTTCTGGATTTTTACCAGAAGAACGTGAGTGGTTAACTAAATTTATTGATAGCGGTTTTACAGATAGTTTTCGTTATTTAAATCCAGAAAGGCAAGAATATTCTTGGTGGAGTTATCGCGCAAATTCTAGAGCCAATAACAAAGGTTGGCGTTTAGATTATGCGATGGTTTCTGAGCCGTTAAAAGAAAAAATTTCAAGAGCCTATATTTTACCTGAAGCAAAACATTCAGATCACTGCCCGATTGTGGTTGAATTAGATATTTAAAATAAAAATATGCGAAACCTACTAATACTACTTTTTTTTACAACATCAATCTTTGCGCAACAACCTGTTGATAGCCTTTTGGTGCCCGAAAAAAGTGTACAAATAATAAGTGATTCTACTTTAATAGCAATAGACACTATCAAAATAAAACAGTTAGAAGATTTATATTCTGATGCTGATTTAAAAATTATTGATAGTTTATTGATTGAAGAAAAGTTTAATTCATCATTATTTGATAGTATTCAGTATGTAATTAATGATAAAGATATTATTGGTAATACAACAACCATACTTTCTTCGGATTTATTAAAAAAACGGTTAACAGATTTAGATTTACAAACACCATTTCATTTAGCATACAACCCTGCATTAGAAAAGGTGATTAATAGTTATTTAAAATACCGAAAAAAATATTATCCGGCGTTAATGGCAAAGGCACAATATTATTTTCCGATGTTCGAGCAGTATTTAGATCAGTTCGATGTTCCGTTAGAAATGAAATATTTGGCTATTGTAGAATCTGCTTTGCGCCCTGCAGCTCGTTCTAGAGTTGGTGCAACAGGTTTGTGGCAGTTTATGTACGGTACAGGAGTGCAGTTTAACCTAAAGGTAAGTTCGTATGTAGATGAACGTCAAGACCCGGTAAAAGCAACTATTGCAGCTTGTAAATATTTAAGTCAGTTATATAAAATTTTTGGAGATTGGGATTTGGCATTGGCCGCTTATAACTCAGGACCAGGAAATGTTTCGAAAGCAATAAAACGCTCTGGAGGATATCGTAATTACTGGAATATTCGTCCGTTTTTACCACGTGAAACTGCGGGTTATGTTCCTGCATTTTATGCAACGATGTATATTTTTGAATATGCCGAAGAACACGGGATTTACCCTGAGCCACCAAATATCTTCCATTTCGAAACCGATACAGTTCGCGTAAAAAGAACAATCACTTTCGATCAAATTTCAGAGAAAACGAAGATCGATACTGAGTTGCTGTCTTTCTTAAATCCGGCGTATAAATTAGATATTATTCCATATATAAAAAACAAAAATTACGCAGTTCGTTTGCCTCGAAAAAACATGATAGATTTTCTTGATAAGGAGAAAGAGATTTATGTTTTGGCAAAAGAAGATGAAGGTAAAAGAGAAAAACCTTTGCCTAAGTATTTTGAAATGGATAAACGCATTCGTTATAAAGTACGTAGCGGAGATTATTTAGGGAAAATAGCAAATAAGTTTGGCGTAAGAGTTAGCGATATAAAACGATGGAACGGTATGCGTAATCATCGTTTAAAAATAGGGCAACGTTTAAGTATTTATCCGAAGAAAATAGGTGTTACTAAGAAGGTGTCTAAAAAGAAGTATAAGGTTCCGACCGGCAAGCACGATATTTATGTAGTGCAAAATGGAGATTCATTATGGACAATCTCTAAAAAATATCCATCAGTTTCTATTGAGCAAATAAAAAAGTGGAACAATATTTGGAGTGCTAAAAGTCTAAAGCCAGGAATGAAGCTTAAAATTTTTAAAGGTTAAAAAATACACTACTAAAAACTACAAACTATGAAAAAAACAATAATCTTACTTTTTTCGATATTCTTAGCGATATCATGCAATACAGGTAATGGAAAAGACAGTTATGTTTTGCCAACATCTAATGGTAACACCAATAAAATAATGGTGGTTGTTAAAGGAATAGATTGGGAAGGAAAAGTTGGAGATCAAATACGTAAAGTTTTTGGTGAGCATCAAGTAGGTTTGCCTCAACCAGAAACCTTGTTATCGGTTAGCCAAATAGATCCTGTGGGTTTTGGTAGTTTCATGCGACATGGAAAAGCGGTTTTAATGATTAAAGAAGGTAAAGAAGAAAGTATTACTGTTGAAAAAAACAAGTATGCAGCACCTCAAATTATTGTACATGCAACTGCAAAGAATAAAGCTGGGATTATAAACCTTTTAGATACTCGAGGAAAAGAGATTATCAAGTTGTTTAAAGATGAAGATATTAAGTTTTCACAACGTATTTTTAAAAAAGAACGTATTGATGAAACGAAGTTTAAAACGATTAAAAATATAGGTTTAACAATAGATATTCCTAAGAGATATAAATTGGTTGAAGATGCGGGTAATTTTATTTGGTTTCGTCAGCATTTATCTAGTGGTATAGCACGAGGAGACGGGACTAATAATGTATTAATATACACGGTTCCTTTAGAAGATGAAACAACTGTTGCCGATAATATTACAGCAGTACGAGATACAATTGGTAAAAAATACATACCAGGTAGTAAAGAGGGTATGTATATGATTACCGAACAAGCATACACTCCGTTTACTTTTGATGCTGTTATAGATGGTAAAAAAGCATATGAAACTCGTGGTAAATGGGAAGTTAAAAACGATTTTATGGCAGGACCATTTATAAACTACACGATAATTGATAAGAAAAATAATCGCTTAGTGGTTTTTGAAGGTTTTACGTATGCACCATCGGTAAATAAACGTGATTTTTTGTTTGAATTGGAAGCAATTGCTAAATCAATGAAAATAAAATAAAATTTATTTTAACGATAAATAACAAAAAAGCATCAAATTTATATTTGATGCTTTTTTGTTATATTTGACTATAAACCAAAACTTTATATTTATGAAATTTAATTTTTTAATATGCGCACTAGCAGCATTGGTACCAATGATAATAGGATTTGTTTGGTATGGACCACTTTTTGGAAAAGCATGGATGAAAGAAATGGGTTTCACAGAAGAAAGTTTAAAAGGTGGTAATATGCTTAAAATTTTCGGATTATCGTATGTGTGCAGTTTTTTAATAGCATTTGTATTACAAACGTTGGTTATTCACCAATGGGGAGCTTTTTCTACTTTAATGGGAGAACCAGGTTTTACAGAAGGATCAGGAGGAGCATCTACCTATTTTCAAGAATTCATGTCAAATTTTGGTGATCGATTTAGAACTTTTGGTCACGGTGCTTTACACGGAACCATGATTGGCTTATTATTAGCAGGATCTATAATTACAATTAACGGATTATTTGAAAGAAAAAGTTTTAAATATATTGCAATTAACGTAGGTTATTGGGTAGTAAGTTTAGCTATTATGGGAGGTGTATTATGTAAATGGGTTTAATTTTTATAAAGGTAAAAAACACCAAGAAGCATCAATTTTTAAAATTGATGCTTTTTTTATGTAACAAATAGTACATAATAGACTCTTATTATCAATCAATTAAAAATCAAACCAAATGATTGCACATTTTTTAAAATTAGAATGGAAACAATATTTTCGCTCTTCATATTGGCAAAAAGGAATTGCGTTAAAAATTATAATGGGCTTTTTTATCCTATATATTTTAGCTGTTTTTTTAGGAATTGGTATTGGAGGTTTTTTTCTTTTAAAGAAAATGTATCCAGAACAAGATCCGTTACAAATTGTAAACTCAATGTTAGTTTTTGCTATACTGGGAGATTTAATTTTCCGCTATTTAATGCAAAAATTACCAGTAATGAATATTAAACCTCTATTAATACTTCCTATAAAGAAAGAAAAATTAGTACACTATGTTTTAGGTAAATCGGCATTTTCAGGATTCAACTTCATGTCCTTGTTTTTTTATATTCCTTTTAGTGTAGTTTTAATTAGTCAAGATTATAATGTGGGTGGAGTTTTAGGTTGGTTAACCGCTATGTTTTTTATAATTCAAGTAACTAATTTTTTAAACTTTTTAATCAATAAGAATAATAGTGTATTTGCATTTATTGCTACATTACTAGTTGCTTTATTGGCATTGCAAAAGTTTACTAGCTTTAATGTTTCACTATATAGTCAACAAATATTTGATGCAATTGTAGTAAATCCAATTTTAGCATTAGTTCCCTTTGTTATTGCAGTAGTGTTATATTATGTAAATTTTAAACTATTAAGAGCAAGAGTTTATTTAGATGATTTAGTTGCAGTTAAAACTGAAGAAGCGAACACAGCAGATTTATCGTGGACAGAAAAATTAGGAGATATCGCACCATTTATAAAAAATGATATCCGATTAATTTGGCGAAACAAAAGAACAAAAACAGTTTTTTTAATGTCGTTCTTATTCCTTTTTTATGGGTTGATTTTCTTTACACAAGAAACTTATCAGAAAATGCCAGCAATGTTAATGTTTGCGGGCTTGTTTGTAACAGGAGGTTTTACATTAAATTACGGTCAGTTTATTCCGGCTTGGGATAGTGCACATTATAAAATGCTAATGAGTCAGAGTTTTAGATATCGTAAATTCTTAGATTCTAAGTGGTTTTTAATGGTTGCGATGACTACAGTTTTATACTGTTTAAGTTTTCCTTATTTATATTTCGGAACAAAAATATTTTTAATGATTACCGTGGGGGCTATTTTTAATATCGGTTTTAATTCACTGTTTTTGTTATATGCAGGATCTTTTAATAGAAAACGAATCGATTTAACAAAGGGAGGTTTCGGAAACACACAAGGAACAAGCGCAACGCAGTTTCTTATTATTATACCATTAATGTTATTACCAATGGCTATATTTTGGGTATTTAACAGTTTTGTTGGTTATAACTCAGGGTATATTTTAGTTGCTTTATTGGGAGTACTTGGTTTAGTTTTTAAGAATTACTTTATGAATTTGATAGAAAAAAAATATATCAAAGACAAATACGCGATGATTAACGCTTTCGGAAAAGAAGCATAAACAAAACAAAATTTAAAGAAAATAGTATGATTACAATAGATACAGTTTCAAAAAAATACGGACAAGCAGAGGTTTTAAATGTAGATAAAATAGAAATTCCTAGCGGACAAAGCTTTGGTTTGGTTGGTAATAATGGCGCCGGAAAAACTACGTTATTTAATATTTTACTAGATTTGATAAGACCAACAACAGGAGAAATTACAAACAACGATGTAGTTGTAAATAAAAGTGAAGATTGGAAAACTTTTACAGGATCTTTTATTGATGAATCTTTTTTAATAGGATATTTAACTCCCGAAGAATATTTCGACTTTATTGGAGATTTACGAGGAATGAATAAAGCGGATGTTATAGCATTTTTAGCGCCTTTTAAAGAGTTTTTTAATGACGAAATTCTGGGCAAGAAAAAATATTTACGCGATTTAAGTAAAGGAAATCAGAAAAAAGCAGGAATTATAGCTGCTTTAATGGGAAATCCACAAGTAGTAATTTTAGATGAGCCTTTTGCGAATTTAGATCCAACTACTCAAATCAGACTTAAAAAAATACTAAAGAGTTTAACAGAAAATGAAGAAGTTACCGTGTTAGTATCTAGTCACGACTTAAGTCACGTTACTGAAGTATGTGAGCGAATAGTTGTTTTAGATAAAGGAAATGTGGTAAAAGACATAAATACATCACCAGAAACGTTGCAAGAATTAGAAAGCTATTTTTCTGTATAATTAATAAAATATATCAATAAAAAGAGGTTAACTAAAATGTATACTATTTTAATTAACCTCTAAGATTTATTTTAAATAGCATTACGAGCACTAAAATTATTTTATTATTGTTATTTTTACGTTTTTACATACAATAAACTAACGAATATAGTTGTTGTACAGTAAAAGTATAACTATATGAATAAACTATCCAAACTTTTAGTTTTTACCCTTTTTTTAGCACTAATATATTCGTGTAGTGTAAAAAAAGATGCTTTTATAAATAGAAATTTTCACGCACTTACCACTAAGTATAATATTCTTTTTAACGGAGAGCAAGCTTATTTAAAAGGGCTCGAAGAGATTGAAAGCAAGCACGAAGATAATTTTTGGAAACGTTTACAAATAGAACCAATTAGTTTTGATGAGAATAAAATAGTAGTTCCTGTTTTGCAGCCTGGTACTGGTTTTAATGAAAACGAAGAAGAAGAGGTTGAAAACTTAACGTCTTTTGATAAAGCAGAAGAAAAAGCTGTAAAGGCTATTCAAAAGCACACGATGAATATAAACGGTTATGAAAAAAACCGTCAAATTGATGATGCTTATCTACTTTTAGGAAAATCTAGATATTACACACAGCGTTTTATTCCTGCGATAGAATCTTTTAATTACATTATAGTAAATTATCCGAATGCTAATTTAATTAACGAGACGAAAATTTGGAGAGCAAAAACAAATATTCGTTTAGATAATGAAAAACTAGCCATAGAATCTTTAAAGTTCTTATTAGAAGTTGAAGAAAACGAAGAAGAACTTCCTGATGCTATAAGAGAACAAGCACATACTGCAATGGCAATGGCGTATCAAAAAACAGATACGATTCAAAAAGTTATAGAACATTTAACAGCAGCTACTAAAATATTTAAAAACAAAGAGCAATCTGCTCGTAATATGTTTGTTTTAGGGCAAATTTACAGCGAATTAAATCACAGAGACTCAGCGCGAGTGGTGTTTAATAAATTAGCTGAAGCAAAAAAGGCACCTTACAAATACCGTATACGCGCAAATATTGAAATGGCTAAAAACACTGAAAACGATTCAGCATCGATAGTTGTTTTAGCTAGATTAAAAAAATTAATTAGAAATTCAGATAACCGTAAATTTTTAAATGCACTTTATTATCAGGCAGGTGTTTTAGAAGTAGGAAGAAATAAAACAGCAAATGCTATTGACTATTTTAAAGAATCAATAGCCGCAAAGACTAATAATAATTATCAAAAAACATATGCCTACGAAGGTTTAGGAAATATTGCATTTGATAAAGAAAACTATGTATTAGCAGGTTCGTATTACGATAGTGTTTTACAGGTAACGTCAAAAGAATTTGATCAAGAAAAGAGAATTAGAAGAATCAGAAGAAAAAACAAAGGACTAACAACTTTAAGAAAATATGAAGAGGTTGTAAAAAATAACGATAGCATTCTTAAGTTAGTTGCAATGACGACAGATGAAAGAACCGTATTTTTTGAAAATTATATAGCAAAAATTAAAAAAGAAGACGAAGAGAACAAGCAACAGCTGTTAAATGCACAAAACTTCGGAAGTTCTTTTGGTGGAGGATCGTCAGTAAACAATTCGAGTAATAAAGGAAAATGGTATTTTTATAATACTCAGGCATTAGGCTTTGGTGAATCAGAATTTCAGAGAGTGTGGGGTACGCGTCCTTTAGAAGATAACTGGCGTTTGTCTGATAAATCTACCATTGCAACGAATGATGTTGAAGAAACATCATCAGAACCAATTGTAAATAAGCGATATGTATTAGCAACTTATTTAAACGAAATTCCTACTGATAAAAAAGTAATAACCACTTTAACGGAAGATCGTAATGATGCTTTGTATAAATTAGGATTAATTTATAAAGAGCAATTTAAAAACACAGATCTTGCTATTAAAAATTTAGAACGCGTACAAAAAGAGCAAACAAATAAAGAATTGGAGTTGCCGATTAGTTATCATTTATATCAAGTTTATAAAAGTATTGGTGATCAAGAAAAATCAAACCGATATAAAGACGTTATTTTAAATAAGTATCCCGAAACAACATTCGCTCAAATAATATTAAATCCGGAGGAAAAATTAAAAGGAGGTAAAAAAGAAGATGCTGTTTTAGATAAGTATAAAGAAATTTATTATATTTTTAAAGAGAATAAATTTGAAGAGGTTGTAAAAGAGGTAACCGCTTTTTTACCAACAATAAGTAATTCAGAATTAATTCCTAAATTCGCACTCTTAAAAGCTTTATCTATAGGTAAGTACGAGAATAAAGAGGTTTATAAAAAAGCACTAGAATTTGTAGCTATTAGTTATGCAACAAAAGAAGAAGGTGTAAAAGCAAAGGAAATTTTAGATCAATTAAACAAATAATACACTAATTCCCCGAATCATGTTTAGTAAAGAAAATAAAAAAACAAGTGACAATAAAGTTTCAGAAAGAAACATTGTTGGTAAAAACACGCAAATAACAGGAGATATTATTTCTGAAGGAGATTTTAGAATTGATGGAACTTTAGAAGGAACAATTAAAACCAACGGTAGAGTTATTATTGGTGAATCTGGTTTTGTAAAAGGAAAGATTGAATGTGCAAACGCTGATGTAGAAGGTAAGTTTTCTGGAGAATTAGTTGTTTCGAACACATTAACAGTAAAAACATCAGCAAATATTAATGGAGATGTAGTTATTGGTAAGCTTTCTGTAGAGCCAGGTGCCTCATTTAATGCAACATGTGCTATGAAAGGAGCTGTAAAAGAACTAAATAAAGATGAGCAAAAAACCAAAGGTAAAACCGCTTAATAAATACATTCGGTTTACCAGTATTGCTCTTCAAATGGGTTTGACGATTTACTTAGGTAATTTACTAGGTAAGTGGTTAGATGTACAATATCCTAACAATGGAGAATTATATTCTAAAATATGCACACTTGCGGCAGTCTTTTTAGCAATGTTCTCGGTAATACGTCAAGTAACAAAAATTTCAAAAGATAATGATTAAAAGAATTTTGTTTTTCCTTACTGCTATTTTTATAGTATTCGCAGTAAGTTATTTTCCTCACGATTATATTTTACAGTCTAAAGAAATTTCTCTCTCATATTCATTGTTTTCAATATACCTGTTTCATCTTATCGCTACGGTGATTGTGTATGCGATTGTAGAGCTAGTAGCCTCTAAATTAATTAATCAAGCAGGATATGCATATTTAGCCTCTGTATTTTTAAAAATCGGATTTTTTGTCTTGATTTTCAAGGTTTCGGTTTTTGCAAACGAAGAACTTACACAGCCAGAAAGGTTTTCATTGGTAATTCCGTTGTTTATATTTTTAATTTCAGAAGCTATTGCCGTTTCGAAACTACTGAGTAGTAAATAGTTTCGTCGTTTTTTGATGAAAATAACAAGACGAAATAACAATAGAAAAACTAAATAAAAAAACGGTTTGTAGTTTTAATTACAATATGTACCTTTGCACGGAAATTTACAGACCTTAATCGTATATTCAAATTAAAGATATGATGATAGCAAAAAAATCTATCAATTTTTTAACAATACTTGTTTTAGTTTTTACTTCTTTTTCAATTTTTGGTAATGAAAAAGATGACCCTTCGCAAGATGGTGGTCGTGTAAATACAAAGGAAGAGATAGAAGCTTATAAGAAGCATCACTTAGCAGATTCGCATGATTTTTCATTGTTTTCATATACAAATGATGCAAATGAGAGAGTACACATCGGTTTTCCTTTGCCAGTAATTGTATGGACAAGTAAAGGGTTAAAGACTTTTATGTCTTCAGCATTTCATCATAATGATGATGGAAAAATTGTTGTAGATGCAGGAGGTGTTAAATTAGCTAAAGTACATAGTAAGATTTACGAATTAGAAGAAGGAGCTACCGTAGTTTCTTTTGATGAAGAGCATCATCCAGTAAAAGCGCATAAGTTATTAGATTTTTCTATAACAAAAAGTGTTTTTGGAATGCTACTAGTAGGTTTATTGATGATCTTCGGGTTTAGGTCATTAGCAAAAGGATATAAAAAAGGAGCAATACCAACTGGTTTTTCTAGAGTCTTAGAACCTTTGGTTTTATATGTTAGAGATGAAATAGCAAGACCAAATATAGGTGAGAAGCATTATCGTAAGTTTATGAGTTTTTTACTTACTGTTTTCTTTTTTATCTGGGTATCTAACATATTAGGATTAACTCCGTTAGGTTTTAATATTACAGGTCAATTAGCTGTTACAGTATGTTTAGCATTATTTACCTTTATAATAGTGCAGTTTTCAGGAAATAAAGATTATTGGAAACATATTTTTTGGATGCCAGGTGTACCAGTATTAATGAAAATTGTTTTAGCACCTATTGAAGTATTAGGTATGTTAACAAAACCTTTTTCGTTATTTGTTCGTTTATTTGCGAACATTACCGCAGGGCATGCAGTAGTTATGGGTATTGCAGCTTTAATGATTACATTAAAAGCACAGTTTGGAACAGCAGGAGCTACAGGAGTTTCTGTATTCTTAACACTGTTCTTAACGTTAATTGAAGTTTTGGTAGCGTTCTTACAAGCGTATATTTTTACAATGCTATCGTCATTGTTTATTGGTATGGCTGTAGAAGAGCATGAGCACCATTAAGAAGTAGAATAAAAATTTTGTTTAATTTAATATAAATCAATTAGTATGTACAATTTAATAGGAGCAGGTTTAATCGTAATTGGAGGTGGTTTAGGTTTAGGAAAAATTGGTGGTAGCGCAATGGAAGCTATTGCTCGTCAACCTGAAGCAGCTAATAAAATTCAAACTGCAATGATTATTATCGGAGCATTATTAGAAGGTTTAGCATTTGGTGCTTTACTTTTAGGAAAATAATCCGAAAAATTAAAAACAAACACTTTCTGCAACGGTTGGTTGCAGAAGTGTTTTATTAAACAATAAAAAAATACAAAATTAAGTAGTATGGAAATTTTTAATGATTTTTCAATAGGGTTGTTTGCAATGCAAGCTTTTATCTTATTAATCTTGATTTTTTTGATGATGAAATTTGCTTGGAAACCTATTCTATCTGCATTAAATGATAGAGAAGAAGGTATTCAAACTGCATTAGATCAAGCAGACAATGCTCGTAAGGAAATACAAAACTTGCAAGCAGATAATGAGAGAATGATCAAAGAAGCACGTGCAGAAAGAGATGCAATGATGAAAGATGCTCGTGATATTAAAGAAAGTATTCTTGCTGAAGCAAAAGAAGAAGCAGAAGGCCAAACTTCTATCATGATAGAAAATGCTAAAGCAACAATAAAACAAGAACAACAAGCTGCAATCGCTGAATTAAAGAAAAATGTAGCAAATTTGTCTATAGATATCGCTCAGCAATTAGTAAGAAAAGAATTAGCTTCTAATGACGAGCAATTAAAGCTTGTTGAAGGAATGTTAAAAGAGGTTACTTTAAACTAAGCAATCGATGAAAGGAGCAAGACCAGCATTACGTTACGCAAAAGCAATATTAAATCTTGCTAAAGAAACTAATAGTGATTCTTTAGTAAACGATAATATGAAGTTTATCGCAGGTACTATTGCAGATAGTAATGATTTAAAAAGAATGCTTAAAAGCCCTGTGGTTAAAGCTACAGAGAAACATAAGGTTTTACTAGCGCTTTTTGGTGATAAAGTAAATACTATTGTTAAGGGTTTATTTAACTTGTTAGAAGAAAATAAACGTATGATCATGTTAGAATCTATTGCAAAGCAATATGCTCTTATTTATGATCAGGATAATAAAATACAAGTAGCTAAAGTTACTACAGCAGTAGTTTTAACAAAAGAATTAGAAGATAAAATACAAGCAAAGATTGTAGAAATTACAGGAAATAGCGCAGGTATAGAAAATATAGTAAATCCGAATATTATAGGAGGATTTATTTTACGTGTTGGAGATGTGCAGTATGATGCAAGTATTTCTAATCAATTCAACGAGTTAAGAAGAGAATTTGACAATAGTCATTATATTCCACAAATTTAATTACATCAAATTATAAAAGATGGCGGCAATTAAACCAGCTGAAGTTTCAGCAATTTTAAAGGAACAATTAACAAATTTCGAAGCGAAAGCAACGTTAAACGAAGTAGGTACAGTATTACAAGTAGGTGATGGTATTGCTCGTGTTTACGGTTTATCTAATGTAGAATACGGTGAATTAGTAGAATTCGATGGCGGATTAGAAGGTATCGTATTAAACTTAGAAGATGATAATGCAGGTGTTGTATTATTAGGAACTTCAACAACAGTAAGAGAAGGTTCTACAGTAAAGCGTACAAAACGTATTGCTTCTTTAAGAGCAGGTGAAGGTATTGTTGGTCGTGTTGTTAACACATTAGGTCAGCCTATTGATGGTAAAGGACCAATTGAAGGTACTACTTACGAAATGCCTTTAGAGCGTAGAGCTCCTGGAGTTATTTATCGTGAGCCAGTAACTGAACCAATGCAAACTGGTATTAAATCTATTGATGCAATGATTCCTGTAGGTCGTGGTCAACGAGAGTTGATTATTGGTGACCGTCAAACTGGTAAATCAACAGTTGCAATTGATACCATTTTAAATCAAAAAGAATTTTACGATGCTGGGCAACCAGTATATTGTATATACGTAGCTATCGGTCAGAAAGCTTCAACAGTAGCAGCTATTGCTAATATGTTGGAAGAAAGAGGCGCAATGGCTTATACTACAATCGTAGCAGCAAATGCATCAGATCCTGCAGCAATGCAAGTATATGCACCATTTGCTGGAGCTGCAATTGGAGAGTTTTTTAGAGATACAGGTAGACCAGCTTTAATTGTATTTGATGATTTATCAAAACAAGCAGTAGCATACCGTGAGATTTCTTTATTATTAAGAAGACCACCGGGACGTGAGGCATATCCTGGAGATGTATTTTACTTACACTCAAGATTATTAGAGCGTGCTGCAAAATTAATCAATGATGATAAGATTGCTAGTGAAATGAACGATTTACCAGATTCTTTAAAAGGAATTGTAAAAGGTGGAGGTTCTTTAACTGCATTACCAATTATTGAAACACAAGCAGGAGACGTTTCAGCATATATTCCAACAAACGTAATTTCGATTACTGATGGACAAATTTTCTTAGATGGAGATTTATTTAACTCTGGTGTTCGTCCAGCAATTAACGTAGGTATTTCTGTATCTCGTGTTGGTGGTAACGCTCAGATTAAAGCAATGAAAAAAGTATCTGGTACGTTAAAATTAGATCAAGCCCAATATCGTGAATTAGAAGCATTCGCTAAGTTTGGTTCTGATTTAGATGCAGCTACTATGAATGTGATTTCTAAAGGTCAACGTAATGTTGAAATCTTAAAGCAAGCACAAAACGATCCTTATACTGTTGAAGACCAAATTTCAATCATTTATGCAGGTTCTAAGAACTTGTTAAGAGATGTACCAGTAGAAAAGGTAAAAGAATTTGAAAGAGATTATATCGAGTATTTAAATGCAAAGCATAGAGATACTTTAGATACTTTAAAAGCAGGTAAATTAACTGATGAAGTAATTGATACTTTAACAGCAGCTGCAAAAGAAGTTTCAGCAAAATTTTCAGCTTAATAAAAGACTTTAATTTTAAGTATTGAGAAATTGTTTCTCAATACTTAAAATTTAATACTCAACACTATTCGTATGGCGAATTTAAAAGAAATACGTAACAGAATTACTTCGATTAAATCAACAATGCAGATTACCTCTGCCATGAAAATGGTATCGGCTGCAAAGTTAAAGAAAGCTCAAGATGCAATTACAGCAATGCGCCCGTATTCATCTAAGCTTACTGAATTATTACAAAGCTTAAGCGCTACTTTAGATAGTGATGCTAGTGGAGAGTATTCAACACAAAGAGAAGTACAGAATGTATTACTAGTTGCAGTTACTTCAAACAGAGGTTTGTGTGGTGGTTTTAATTCTTCTATTGTTAAAGAAACAATTAAAACTATCGATAATAAATACAATGGTGTAACTGTTGATTTATTAACGATTGGTAAAAAAGGGAATGATATTTTATCGAAAGAGCACAATGTTATTGAAAACAGAAGTGATATCTATGATGATTTAACTTTTGATAACGTTGCTGAAATTGCTGAAAAGTTGATGAATTTATATGTAGTTGGTTCTTATGATAAAATAGAACTTGTTTATAATCAATTTAAAAACGCAGCAACACAAATTCCACAGGTTGAGCAATTCTTACCAATTGAACCAGTAGAAAGTGATGAAAACGTAACTTTAGATTATCTTTTTGAGCCTTCTAAAGAAGAAATTGTTTTAGAGTTGATTCCTAAATCATTAAAAACACAATTGTATAAAGCAATTCGCGATTCTTTCGCTTCAGAGCACGGTGCTCGTATGACAGCAATGCATAAAGCAACCGATAATGCAACTGAATTACGTGATGAGTTATTATTAACATATAACAAAGCGCGTCAGGCAGCAATTACTAACGAAATCCTTGAGATTGTTGGTGGTGCAGAAGCTTTAAATAATTAAGAAAATAGTATTCTATTAAAAAAAACCGAAACATTTATGTTTCGGTTTTTTTATTATATTCTTTTAATTACAAATATCTTCTTGTGATTGTACATCGTTATTAGGAATACAATTGTCCGACAATACCCTTTCTGGTGTATATCTTTTTAAGTTTTTGTCATCCAAGCTTTTTTCTACAAAAAGTGTAATTAAATTTACTTCTTCTTCAGATAAATTAAGAGGTTTAAATCGTGTATCTAAACTAGTATCGGGTACATCTTGATTTTCTTTTATACCGTTGTTTTTATAAGCTATAATTTCTTTTATTGATGTAAATGATGATCCATGACCATAAAAACCATTGTATTTTACACTATATAATTGTGGTACTTTAAACTTGTAGTTATCATTTGTATTTTGTGTAAAGCCACCACGTCCTTTTTTAGTAGCTTCATCTACAGGGCTTCCTAGAATGTCTCCGCCTTCTAAATCTTTCATTCCTAAAGCGATAAAATCCATCGAGTTTAAGGACGGTCCACTATGACATTGATAACATTTTCCTTTGTCAAAAAATAAAATAGCCCCTTTTTTTTCAGTATTTGTCATTGCATTTAGATCACCTTTTAACCACTCTTGAAAAGGAGCTTCATTTGCTATCACTGTTCTTTCATAAGCAGCAATTGCTAATCCGGCATTTTTAAAAGTATAGCGCTTTTCTTCATTTACATTAGCAAAAGCATCGTCAAATAATGTTTTATAACCTAAATTTTCAATTAAAGAAGAATTTATTTCAAGTCTATGAACAGTTAAACCTGCAATGGCTTGTGTTTCTAAGCCTTCAAAGCCTAAATTATTGGTTTCTTTGGGTGTTCCTGTTGTCCATTGTGCCTGAGTGTTTATATTCATCCCTGTAGCACCAAACTGACCATTCCAAAGAGTTACTTTTTGATAGGCACTGTTTAATATTGTTGGCGATTTTATAGGTTGTACATCTACCATTTCATTGGTATAATTTTCGGCCATTGTTCTTATTTCACCTGAAGCTCCAAATCCGAAACCTCCATCACCAATAGCTTGTTTTTTACACGATTGAAAACCTGCCTTAGCATGATGACAGCTTGCGCATGAATACGTACCAATACCATCAGTATGTTTAGGGCTTTGTGCCAACGCAGTTTCGTGAAACAATAACTTACCTAAAATAACTTTCGCTTCTGTAATTGGATTCTTAGGGTCTTGCGGAATTTTGGAGTAGTCATTGCTTGATGGCAATATAAAATAGGATTTTTCAGAATTACCAGCTCTTTTAAAGAGGAGTTCACTTAGTTGAGTATCAATTTTCGAAACAGGTAAATAATTTTCCTCGTTGTTACACGACACAATTACGAATGTGCATATAACTAATTGTATTAGTTTTTTCATGATTTTATATACGGGGAAAGGTTAGTGGATAATGAGGTGTGCTCAAATTTACTTACTAACTAATAGAATAAAAAAGGAAAATCCCTGATAAAGCTTAGTTTAATAACTGTTTTATCATGGTTTGAATAGAAATTGAATCTATACCACAAGCTTTTTGCAGCTCATTAACAGTTCCATGATCTATAAATTTATCAGGAATACCTAAAAGTTTTATAAAGCCTTTGTAGTTTTGTTCTGAAGCATATTCTAAAATAGCAGTACCAAATCCGCCAGTTATAGTTCCGTCTTCTACAGTAATTATTTTATCAAATTGATTAAAAACACTATTTAAAAGCGTTTTATCTAAAGGTTTTACAAATCGCATATCGTAATGCGCCACTTCTTTGCTGTTTTCTAACTGATGTATAGCGTTTGAAACGTTGTTAGCTATGGTTCCTATAGAAAGTATTGCTATTTCATTTCCTTCTTTTAAACAGGTGCTTTTTCCTGTTTGAATTTTTTCAAAAGGAAGTTGCCATTTTTCTAGTTTTCCATAGCCTCTCGGATACCGAATTGCAATCGGATTTTCTAAGCCCAATTGAGCTGTAAATAAAATGTTTCGCAGTTCAATTTCGTTACGAGGCGCAAATATGATTAAATTCGGGATACAACGTAAATAGGCCAAATCGAATACTCCGTGATGTGTTGCACCGTCTTCACCAACCAAACCAGCTCTGTCTAAACAAAATATTACTGGTAGTTTTTGCAAGGCAACATCGTGAATTATTTGATCGTAAGAGCGCTGTAAAAAAGTAGAATAAATATTACAAAACGGAATAATACCTTGCGTTGTCATACCAGCCGCCAAAGTAACAGCATGTTGTTCGGCAATACCAACATCAAAAGTACGGTCGGGAAATTCATCTAACATTCGTTTTAAAGAACTTCCGCTTAACATGGCAGGTGTAATACCTACTATTTTTTTATTTTTATGTGCTAACTCGACAATTGTTTTTCCGAAAACATCCTGAAATTTTGTAAATTTACTTGCTTCTTTAGGTAAAACATCTCCCGATATTTTATCAAATTTACCTGGCGCATGGTATTTTACTTGATCTAGTTCTGCTTGTCGCAGTCCTTTTCCTTTGGTGGTAATTACATGTAATAATTTTGGACCATCAATTTGCTTCAATCTATTTAATTCTGATAAGAGCTCTTCAAAATTATGGCCATCAATAGGTCCGGAGTAATTAAAATTTAATCCTTCAAAAATATTGTGCTGCTCAATATCAGCCCTTGGTGATTTTATCCGAGTTAAATAATCTTTTAAAGCGCCTACCGAAGGATCGATACCAATAGCATTGTCATTTAAAATGACTAGTAAATTGGCATTCGTATCGCCAGCATGGTTTAAGGCTTCAAAAGCCATTCCGCTAGCAATAGAAGCGTCACCGATAATAGCAATATGATGTTTGTTACTTCCTTGTAATTTAGAAGCAATTGCCATACCCAAAGCTGCAGAAATTGATGTAGACGAATGCCCAACACCAAAAGTGTCGTATTCACTTTCGCTTCGTTTTGGGAATCCTGAAATTCCACCTAACTGCCTGTTGGTATGAAAAATATCTTTTCGGCCTGTTAAAATTTTATGTCCGTATGCCTGGTGCCCAACATCCCAAACTAATTGATCGTTTGGAGTGTCAAACAAATAATGCAAGGCAATAGTAAGTTCTATTACACCTAAACTTGCGCCTAAATGACCTTCTTTAGTTGCAATTACATCAATAATAAAGTCACGCAATTCTTTTGCCAATAACGGCAAATCATCAGCAGACAAACGCCTTACATCCGAAGGAAAATAAATATTTTTTAACAGCTTTTTTGGCATAGCACAAATGTACTAAAACTTTGTTGTAGCTTTGCCGTATGAGCAAATTGTATTTGGTGCCAACACCTATTGGAAATTTAGAAGATATTACCTTAAGAGCACTTAGAATCTTAAAAGAAGTTGATTTTATTTTAGCGGAAGACACGCGTACAAGTGGTAAGTTATTAAAGCATTTTGAGATTGCTACACAAATGTACAGCCATCATATGCATAACGAACATAAATCGGTAGATGGTGTTTTAAATCGATTAAAAAATGGTGAAACATGTGCTTTAATTTCTGATGCTGGAACGCCTGCAATTTCTGATCCTGGTTTTTTATTAACCAGAGCTTGTGTGCAACAAAATATTGAAGTGGAATGTTTGCCTGGTGCTACCGCTTTTGTACCTGCATTGGTAAATTCGGGCTTACCGAATGATAAATTTGTTTTCGAAGGATTTTTACCTGTAAAAAAAGGACGACAAACACGTTTAAACTTGTTAGCGGAAGAAACGCGTACCATGATTTTTTATGAGAGTCCGCATAAATTATTAAAAACATTAGCTCATTTTTCAGAATATTTTGGAGAAGATAGACAAGTGTCAGTTTCTAGAGAATTGACAAAAATGTTTGAAGAAACCAAGCGAGGAACAGTAGTAGAAGTTTTATCATATTATACAGCGAAGCCTGCAAAAGGCGAGATTGTTATTGTTGTGGATGGTAAAAAGTAAATAATCTTCATTCTCGATACAAATTTTATTCATTTCAATCCTGAAATTCACTCGAATTGACAAGAATGAATAAAAATGTCAGTTCGAGTGATTTTGAGGCACGAAAAATTGTATCGAGAACTTATTAAGTCAGTTTATATTCTGGATAATGATTAGCTAGTAATTCTTCTGATTTGTTTGGAATCACGATTAGGGTGATATAACCAATCAAAATTATTAAAACGATTAAAGCTGCGGAAAACCAACGACTAAACTCATTCATTTCAATAAAACCAGTATCGTGTGGTAAAAACCAATCATAGGTGTAAAACATAATTATAGCTAAGTTTCCTAAACTCTGTCTTAAATAAATATCTTCTAATAGCCATTTTTTACCCGTTAATGCCCCTTTTTTTTTGATTTTTCTTTTTGAATGAAACATTTTAATTGTTTCTAAAAAGATAACACTAAAAAAAACTCCAGTATAAATATAATAGGCACTGGGTGCTTGTTGCAGTACATAAAACAGTGCTATAAAACAAAAAGTAAGTATAATTTTAGGCAATCGAAACCATTGTTTTACAAAACTTAAAATAAGCCTAAAGTATTTTTTATTTAATTGCACTATTTTTTGATCAACAACATCCATAAACCCGAAAATTCCGAATTTTTTAAAAGAAACATCGCGCGCTTGCTCAAAAGATAATGTAGGTTGTTCTGCTAATATTTTTTCAATGTCATTAGCTAAATGATCTACCAATTCGGTTTGCACGTCGTAATGCTCAACATAATGCTGACGCGTGAATTTGTATAAATTATCTATGTTTTGTTCGGTTAGTTTCATTTATCGAGCGATTTTATATTCAGGATAATGTTCTTCTAATAATTGTTCTGCTTTTTGCGGAATAACAATCAACGTTACATACGAATATATAATAGCTGATGTTAAAAACAGCGCAATAAAAAATGCAGCTGTACTAGAAGGTGTATCATTTATTGCTTGGTTTATAAAATGCGGTATGTTCGAGCCAACCATAACACCGCCAAAACTAGCTACATTAAAAAGAGTGTCTTCTAACATCCATTTCTTATTATTTTTTGCAAAACGATTTTTAACTTCTTTTTGTAGTTTATGTACAATGTATAAATCAATAATAGCAAGGCAAATTACAGAAGTAATACATAAATAAAGGCCAGCTTTAAATTGTAAACAGCAAAAATAGAAAGCGAAAACACTTGTGGTTACAACTATTTTAGGAAATTGAAACCATTCTTTTACATAACGCCACAAAATGGTTTTGTATTTTTTTCCTAACTGCCTTTGTTTTTTCTCAACAACATCCATAAACCCAAAAATTCCGAATTTTTTAAAAGAAATATCGCGTGCTTGCTCAAAAGATAAGGTTGGCTTTTCATCCCAGATTTGTTCAATGTCATTAGCTAAATGATCTACCAATTCGGTTTGCACATCGTAATGCTCAACATAATGCTGACGCGTGAATTTGTATAAATTATCTATATTTTGTTCGGTGAGTTTCATGTTTTAAATAAATGCATTTGGGTATTGTTTTTGTATTTGTTGTCTGTTTTCTTGGTATACATATTCCATGCTCCAATACAATAATAGCATCAACACAAAAACACCCAAATGAATATTGTTATAGCCATTATTTAAAAAGCTTTTATCAGTCCTAAAAGAAAGAATACAGTTAAATAAAATAAACATATTGCTTACTATTTGATAAAATAATGTCATTCTGTTTAAAGTTAAAAACTCCTCTTTTTTTCGTTTATGATTGATAAATATTCGAATACCTAATTGAAGAATCATTACAAAACCTAAGCCTGTTAATACCCTAAAAAAAGTTTTTACATCATTAAAATAAGTCATCATTTTATACAATAATAAGTAACAGCAAATTGTAATAATGATTTTAGGAAGTTTAAAAAACGATGTGAAATTTACGATAGTTTGTTTTATAAAACGATTGTGCGTTGTTTTTGTCTTTGTTTCTAATAACCTTTTAAATCCGCGATCGCTAAATTTTTTATGCTCTTCAATAATTGTTTCTTTAAAATCTAAATCAGGATTTTCATCCAAACGAAGTTCTAATTATTGAAGCAAAATGATCTATAATTTCTGTTTTTACATCGTAGTATTTTATTCCGCAAACAGTAATGTAATTATCAATTTCTTGTATTTGTAGGTTTGTTAATTCCATAGTGTTAGTCTAACAAGTGTTTATATTTTTTAAGTATTTCTTTTCTTTTTTCTAACAAAACTATAATTGCAGAAAAATATAAGATAACACCTATAAAAGTGTATGTTAAAAACCAAAATCGGTTCTCTTTTAAATAATCAGAAATAAAGCTAAAGCACTGCAAAAATAGCATAGGTAAAAGCATAATATTTGCTAAGTATTTAAAAGAAACTAATTTTTTAATTTTTTTGTTTTTGTGATACATAATTACAAAACCTGTTATCATAGGTAACGCGATTAAGCTTACAAAAACTCCCGCTAAATCTTTATTAGAAAAACTAAAGTGAATAAAAAATAAATATAAAAACGCAAATAATAAAGCTGTAAATGGTAAGTGTTTTAAATTATAAAAAAAACTAAAAAACTGTTTGTATAACTCTTTTTGATATTCCCAATGAATTGCTTCTTCTTTATTTTTTAGGCTACCAGTGTATTTGAAAATAAAATGAGATTTGGTTGACAAATACTGCGATAAATTTCCATCTTCAGTGGTTGCTTCAAAATCATTAATTAAATGATCCATCAATTCATAAACATCTTCAGGTTCAGTGAATTTCTTTTTTCTTTTGATGTAACCTTCCAAAAAAGTCAATTGCTTTTCCGTGATTTCGTATTTGTTTTCCATCTTACTCCAAGCTAAATTTAGGATTCACCAATTGCTGCATTGTTTTTAAAAACTCTTGCATTTCCTCCAATTTATTGGCAGTTTCTTTGGTGCCGCTTTCGGTAAGTTTGTAGTATTTGCGTAAACGATTTCCCACTTTAGCAACTTCTACATCTAACAAACCTTCGGCTTCTAATTTATGTAAGGCAGGGTACAAAGCACCTTCGGTAATCTTTAACTCCCCTTTGGTTAGTTCTTTTACTTTTTGTGTAATTTCATAACCATACATTTTGTCATTTTGTGCCAATAGCTTTAAAATGATGGTTTGTAACGAACCTTTATATAATTTCTGATTTCCCATTTTTATTGTTTTAGTTATTACGAGTAAGTAATCTTTACTAAATGATAAGATTGCTTCATTTTATTCGCAATGACATTCTAAATTAGTCGCAACAAATATACATAATTTTCTTATGTATAATAATCTTAGGTATTGTTTTTTATGTTATTCCTAACAAAAGGTTCGTTTAGTATTGCTTATTTTTGTATTTCTAAATACAATACATGTCTACATTTCATAATCTAACAATAGAAAAAATAATTAAAGAAACTGCCGATGCTGTTTCTATCTTATTTACAATTCCTGACGAACTAAAAGAAGCATATTCTTTTGTAGCGGGTCAGTATATAACCATAAAAACTAAAATAAACGATAAAGAAATACGAAGAGCGTATTCTATCTGTGCATCACCAAATAGCAATCAGGTTAAAGTAGCGGTTAAAGCGGTAGAGAAAGGAACATTTTCTACCTATGCAACTACAAAGCTGAAAGAAAACACCTCAATAGAAATTTCTGAACCAGAAGGTAAGTTTATATTAGAGCCTGCGGCGGATAAAAATTACATCGCTTTTGCAGCGGGTAGTGGAATAACACCAGTTTTATCGATGATAAAAGCAGTGTTAGAAAACGAGCCAACAGCAACATTTACCTTAGTTTTTGGTAATAAAAAAGCAGAAACAACTATCTTTTTTGATGAGTTAAATGCGTTGGAAACACAATATCCTACACAATTTAACTTGCATTATATTTTTAGTCAAGAAGTTCGTAATAATAGTAAGTTCGGAAGAATAGATATTAATCATATAAATTATTTTATGAAAAATATTCATAAAGATATTTCTTTTGATACCGCTTATTTATGTGGACCAGAAGCTATGATTAATTTGGTTTCAGAAACATTACAAGAAAACGATTTTAAGAAAGAAAGTATTCATTTCGAATTATTTACAGCAAGTACAACAGAAGATGAAATTCCTATTATGTATCCTGATGGGAAATCTGAAATCACAGTATTGTTAGATGATGAAGAAACTACTTTTTCGATGGAGAAAACAGATACTATTTTATCAGCTTCTTTACGTAATAAGCTAGATGCTCCGTATTCTTGTCAAGGAGGAGTTTGTAGCAGTTGTATTGCAAAAGTTACAGAAGGAAGAGCAGTAATGTCTAAAAACTCTATTTTAACAGATGATGAATTAGTAGAAGGTTTTATTTTAACCTGTATGGCGCATCCAACAACACCAAAAGTAGTAGTTGATTTTGATGATGTATAGCCATTAAAAATTATATTTTTATAAAATGGATTTTTACGATTTTAAAAACGCCTTTTTAGTAGGTGTTTTCATGGCTTTTATGATTGGGCCAGTATTTTTTATGCTTTTAAAAACAAGTGTTTTAAAAGGAGCAAGGGCAGCTATTGCTTTTGATATTGGTGTGATTTTAGGCGATATCTCTTTTATGTTAATTGCCTATTTTGGTAGTAGAAGTTTATTAGAAAAAATTAAAGACGACCCGAGGTTATTTCTTGTTGGTGGTCTTGTGCTTATTATTTACGGATTGATAACGTATTTAGATAAAAACAACAAAAAAGAATCGGAAGCGCCAGATGTAGTTTTACCTGCCAGTAATAATTATATAAAATTATTATTAAAAGGATTCTTTTTAAACTTTATAAATATAGGTGTACTTGCCTTTTGGTTAGGTTTAATTGTAGTTGTTGGCCCTACTTACGATATGAATCCGAAGTATTTATTTTGGTATTTTGGTACCGTAATTTTAGGTTATGCAGTTACCGATTTAGGTAAAATACTACTTGCAAAACAACTGAAAAACAAATTAACGCCTTTAGTTATATACAGAATAAAACGTGGAATGGGTGTTTTATTAATCGTATTCGGAGCCGCATTAATGCTAAAAGGTTTTATACCTAAAGATCAAATTGATACTTTATTTGAAGGTGTAAAAGTTGCACAATTTTTTTAGAAACCAATAATCATTTTTGCAATTCCGAAATAAATAAGAATTCCGAAAATATCATTACTTGTTGTAATAAATGGTCCTGTTGCAATTGCAGGATCTATACCTCGTTTATCTAAAAATAACGGAATAAAAGTTCCTATTAAACCTGCTACAATTATCACCACAAAAAGTGACGTAGAAATAGCAGCTGCGACTTTTATATCTTGTTCGGTTATAAAAATAAATAAGAATAATAAAATAGCTAACGCTAATCCATTTACCATTGCTAAAGAAACTTCTTTTAATAATCTGCTAGTAATACTACCTCTTATATCATCATTAGCAATTCCTTGTACAATAATTGCAGATGATTGCACACCAACATTACCAGCCATTGCCGCAATTAACGGTGTAAACATAAATAAGATTGCATTATCTACCATAGCACCTTCAAAAACTCCCATAATACTTGCTGCTCCAACACCACCCAATAAACCTAAAAATAACCAAGGTAAACGAGCACGTGTTAATTCCCAAATAGTATCATCAGCCTCTACACCTTGTGTAATACCGGCTGCTAATTGGTAATCTTTATCAGCTTCATCTTTTATAACATCTACAATATCATCAATCGTAATTCTACCCACTAAAGCACCTAGTTCATCTACAACGGGTATTGCTTCTAAATCATACTTGCGCATAATATTAGCAACATCTTCGGCTTCATCAGTTACGTTTACAAAATCTACTTTTGGTATGTATACCTCTGCAATTGTTGCCTTTGTAGACGCCATTAATAAGTCTTTTAAAGATAAACGACCCTTAAGCTTGTTATTATCATCAATTACATAAATAGAGTGCACTCTTGTAACTTCTTCTGCTTGAAGGCGCATTTCTTTTACGCAACGCGGAATCGTCCAGTTTTCGTTAACCTTTACTAATTCCTTTGCCATTAATCCACCGGCAGAATTTTCGTCGTAACGTAATAACTCTACAATTTCTTTGGCGTGCTCCTCATCATCAATTTCACGCATTACTGCTTTTTTCCTGTTGTCAGGAAGTTCAGAAATTACGTCGGCAGCATCATCGGTATCAAGTTCATCTATTTCTTCTGCAATTTCTTTTGCAGTTAATTGTTCTAGTATTTTTTCACGAACATCATCATCAACATCCATTAATACTTCAGATGTTGTTTCACTTTTTAATAAACGAATAATGTAAACCGATTCTTCAAAAGGCAATTCGTCTAATATCTCAGCAATATCGGCATGGTGAATTTCCTTAAAGAGCTCTTTAAGACCAGCATCGTTTTTAGTTTCGATGTGTTCGGTTACATTTTCTAGAAGTTCTTGGGTGATTTCAAATGCCATATTTTGCAATTTTAGTCGATAATTTAAATATTCGGAATGGTTAAATTCTGAATAGTAAGTTTTATTTTAAATACTCTTTAGTTACTGTCGTTAGCAATTTTTTGAGTCAACTCTATAAATCGGTTTACCGATAATTGTTCGGGACGCATTGTAAAGATAGGGTCTTCTTTTAAAGAGTCAGAAATATTAAAGGATTTTAGGCTAGAACGCAACATTTTTCTTCTTTGATTAAAAGATGTTTTTACGACTCTGAAAAATAACTTTTCATCAACAGGTAACGTATAATTTTCTTTTCTGATAAGTCTTATAACACCTGAATCTACTTTTGGCGGCGGATTAAAAACGGTTGGCGGAACCGTAAATAAATATTCTACATCATAAAAAGCTTGTGTTAAGACAGACATGATTCCGTAAACTTTACTTCCTTCTTTTTCTGCAATTCTTTTGGCTACTTCTTTTTGAAACATTCCTGCAAATTCAGGAACAAATTCTCTATTTTCTATAGCTTTAAATACAATTTGAGTAGAAATATTATAGGGAAAGTTACCAATAATAGCTACTTGCTTTTCTTTAAAAATATCTACAATATTCTTTTTTAGAAAATCACCTTCAAGAATTTCGAACTTTTTAGCAGTGGTATCCAACTTGATATGTTCTAACGGAAAAGTATCTTTTAAATAGGCAACCGAATCATAATCGAGCTCCATTACCGTAATTTTTGGTTTTTTTTCTAATAAGTATTTCGTTAAAACACCCATTCCAGGACCAATTTCTAATACATCATCATATCCATTTTCGGTTAATGCATCCGCTATTTTTTTAGCAATATCTTCATCGGTTAAAAAATGCTGTCCTAAATGTTTTTTTGCTCTTACTGTCATAGTTTTTATGATAAAAGATTTTGATTGTCGGTAATAACCAATATTTACGTCAACCTGAAGTTGCTTCAGGTACTTAACAAAACATACTGTTTATTATAAAAATGTGATTCTGAAATAAATTCAGAATAACGTGCTGATATTATGTTATAATTAAAACAGATGCTGATTTAAAAATACTAGTAACAAGAGTAAATAAAAATCCTTGTATTGCTATTTTTTAATTAATTATTTCTCGGATTTTTGAATACCGAATGTTATGATTGATGTTGCTACGCCAAAACCACTTAAAAAACCACCAATGGTTTCCCAAGGTTCGGTTCCGTATGTGCAGTAAACTATAATAACACCTAAAACAGTTAGAAAGATACCTGTAAATAATATCTTTTTTCTGTTTTTATAAATTTTCTGTTTCATGTTTAATTACTCGCTTCAACAGGAAAAAATTCATTTATTACTCGTAACTCGGTACGAAAAGCTAGCATTTTATCAGCAAACATTTTAATACTATCAGAACGTAGTTCATTAGCATCGTGTTTGTAATAATCGTCTAAATCTTCACGTGTTTTTGCCGTATATTGTACAGAGTATGTTATTCCGCCCATTTCTTCCTCAACTAAAACTTGTGTTAATTTTGCACTTAAAAAACGACCAGTAGCCAAAACTTTAGGGATGTGGTTTTTTATCCAAACAATCCATTTGTCATGCACACTCTCGTCAATACTTATAGTTACGTTATATATATACATTTTGTTATTTAATGTAAAGATGTAGCAATTATATTTTGCAACAATAAATGTTGCATTAACTTATTGATACATAGGTTAATTAATTTGGTCACCTCTTAGTTTTCTAAACTTTTTACGAGCATCAACTAAATAGATGCTAGAAGCGTGGTCAAAAATAATCTTTTGATAGTATTCTTTAGCCTTTTCGAGGTTATTTAATTTTATATTGTATAATTCTGCTAATTGATAATACGTATCATCAACATAAATTCCTTTTTTATCTAAAGTGATTATTTTATTAAAGCTTAAAATGGCTTCATCGTATTTTTGTTGTTTTACAAAAAGTTTAGCTTGTTTAAACAATGCTTCATCTTCAATAGGTTGGCCTTTGTATTTTGTAATAATCTCGTTTAAAATAGTAATCGCTTCGTTATCTTTATTCTGAAAAGCCAACAAGTCGGCTTTAGCATATTCTTTTAAGCCTGAGGGAATACTATCTTTTGGTTCGTTATCAGAAATTGTTAAAAATAAATTTGCGGCATCGTTAGCAATTAATTGCGTGGCTGAACCTTTTAAAACTTTTAACTGTGCTTTTGCCCATTTAAAATCATGTTTAAAATAAGAGGTTTGTGCAACTTTAAATCGTGCTTCTTGCCCTAAAAAATGATTTTTAAATTTTGTTTGAACTTGAGAAAAATAAATTAATGCCTTGTTAAACTTATTAGTATATACTAAAACCTCGCCTAGTTTAAGTTTTACCATTGCTTTTGTATACCTAGAACTCGCAAAAGTCATTGCTTTTTCTAAAATTTTAGAAGCTTCTTCAGGATTGTTTTTGGTAAATGTTACGTAATTAGCATAGGCTATTTGTGTACGAAACGTGAGTTTGTTAATTCCGTATTCATCAAATACTTCTTTAAAGCGAATGTCAACATCCGTTTGTTTTGTTTCAATAGCTATTTTTAAATTATTATTGATGGCATTAAACTTATCACTCGGATAATTGGTTTTTTCAATCATTAAATCGAAACATTCTTTTGCTGTTTCGTAATCTTCATTGTCTAGTGCTATTTTACCTAATTCAGCAATTTTGCCTAAATTATCAGCATCTCTGGCTAGTAATGCTTTGTGCTGAATAAGTGCTTTATTGTATTGTTTTTGCTTAACAAATAGCCAGGATAATAAAACGTTCCAAATATTTTTTGGATTACTAATTGATTTTCTCAGCAATGCTTTTTTAAATAAAATATTCTTTTCATTTTCGGCATCATCATTAATATATCGGCTTGTAAAACGCTTTACGTTGTTAAGGTAACTTTCGTTTTTATCAACCAAATCAACATACGATTCAAACATTTTAGAGAAGTTTCCTTTTTCACCATAAATTTGCGCTAATTGAAATCCGTAATTCGCATCTGGATTATTTGCCATTACTTTTGTATAGGCTTCAATAGCATAATCTAACTGATTATAATTTTTAAAAAGGCTTGCAATAATATTACCATAAGTACTTCTGTTATCTAAAGATTTAAGAGCAATTTTATATTGTTTATCGGCTTCGATATCATTCTGTTGTCGTTCGAAATTATAACCTCTAATAACATTTAGGTAGCTTAAACTTGGTCTTTCATTTAGTTCTTTTGATAATAAAACTTCAGCGTTCATAAACTGATCTGTTTCTTGGTAACAGGTTACGAGTCTTTTTAGATAAGTGGTGTTATACGGACTTTTATCGTGTAGTTTCTTGTAGAGCTGAATTGCTTTTTCATATTCATTATTTCTAAAATAATTTTCAGCAAGAATAAATTCGTTTTGTTGTGCGTAACAAAATAAACTAAAAATCAGTAAATTAAATAGAATAACAGCTTTTCTCATCAATCAAAAATACAGAACAATATTGTTAAATTTATACTAAAAGGCTTCCTTTTTTTGAAAGTCTTGTAACATTTTGGCACGAACTTTGTCTTACTGATAATAACACCAAACAATTTATACTATGAAAAACTTTAACACACAATATCAGGTAGCAAAGAACAATGCAAATGAGTTTATGAATAACGGACAAATAACAAAGTATTTTGAAGCGTTATTAGAAATGAATAAATACAAAAGGTTAATGGTCGCTGTGGTTGCCAACTAAAGATATAAAATTAATTCATTTTGAAGGGTGGATTACTAAAAATGCCAAGTTTCTTGATTGAAACTTGGCATTTTTTATTTTTATACGAGTCGATTTTTATTTAATCAATCATATCAAAACCACAATAAGGAACTAATACCTCAGGAATTTTAATTCCGTCAGCAGTTTGATAGTTTTCTAAAATTCCCGCTAAAACTCTAGGTAACGCTAAAGAACTTCCGTTTAATGTATGAACAAACTGACTTTTACCATCTTTGTTCTTAAAACGTAATTTTAAACGATTTGCTTGGTAAGTTTCAAAATTTGAAGCCGAACTAATTTCTAACCAACGCTCTTGCGCAGTTGAATATAATTCGAAATCAAAAGTTAAAGCTGATGTAAAACCAGTATCACCACCACACAAACGCAAAATACGGTATGGTAATTTTAAATCACGTAAAATATCTTTAATATGTTCTACCATTCCGCTTAAAGCATGGTAAGAATTATTAGGATGCTCTACACGAACAATTTCTACTTTATCGAATTGATGTAAACGATTTAAGCCACGAACATGCGCACCATAACTACCTGCTTCACGACGAAAACAAGGGGTATAACCAGTATATTTAATTGGTAAATCAGCTTCTTTAACCAAATCATTTCTGTGAATGTTGGTAATTGGCACTTCACCGGTAGGAATTAAATATAAATCATCTACTGTCGAATGATACATTTGACCTTCTTTATCTGGTAATTGACCTGTTGCAATTCCTGAAGCTTCGTTAACTAAATGAGGAACTTGTACTTCGTTATAGCCAGCAGCTGTATTTTTATCTAAAAAATAGTTGATTAATGCACGTTGTAAACGAGCTCCTTTTCCTTTATAAACAGGAAAACCAGCGCCAGCAATTTTGGTTCCTAATTCAAAATCGATAATATCATATTTCTTAGCTAATTCCCAGTGAGGTAATGCATTTTCGCCTAATTCGGGAATTATTCCTTCACTAAAAATTTTCTCATTATCTTCTTCACTTTTCCCTGCTTTTACAGATGCATGAGGAATATTCGGAATTGTATATAATAATTCTTGTAATCTATCGGTAGCAGTATTTAATGCTTCCGTTAATTGCTTAGATTGTTCTTTTAATTCACCTGTTTTTTCTTTTAACAAGTTAGCTTTCTGAACTTCGCCAGATTTAAAAAGACCACCAATTTCTTTGGAGATTTTGTTAGATTCAGCTAATATATTATCTAAAGAAACTTGTGTAGCTCTACGAGTTTCATCAGAAGTTAATACTTCATTAATAATTGCTTCGGCATTGGCAAAATTACGTTTTGCTAATCCGTCTAAAACAGCTTGTTTGTTTTCTCTAATAAACTGAACCTGTAACATCTTTTTAAATTTTTAAGAACCGCAAAGATATAAGAAGCGACAGACTTTGGCAATGCTAACGACTAATTGTTTTTAAGGTAGGTTAGTGAGGTTTCTTTGTCTTTTTTTAGTTGAATAACTAAATCGTTTATCGAATCGAATTTTTGTTCATCTCTTAAAAAGTAAAGTAACTCTACGGTAAGATTCTCATTATATAAATCGGCATTAAAATCGAAAAAATGAATTTCAATTGTTTGATGATCTCCATTAACCGTAGGTCGGTTACCGATGTTCATCATTCCGAAAACAGTTATATTTTTAATAACAGCTTTTACAACATAAACCCCTGTTTTAGGTATTAGTTTATAATCCTCTAAAATATCAATATTAGCGGTAGGAAATCCTATTGTGCCGCCTAATTTTTTTCCGTTAACTACTTTTCCTGTTAATGAAAAATTATATCCTAAATAATTGTTAGCGGTTTTTAAATGTCCGTTAGTTAGTGCTTTTCTAATTTTGGTAGAACTTACCGAAACCTCGTCAATATCTTGTGCAGGAATTTCTTGTACCGTGAAATCATATAAATGAGAATACTCTGTTAGTTGTTCTATATTTCCTTCTCTGTTTTTGCCAAAATGATGATCGTAACCAATAATTAGTTTAGAAGTATTTAATTGATTTACTAAAAGATCACGAACAAAATCTAAAGCAGTAAGTCTTGAAAATTCTTTACTAAAAGGATGAATTATTAAGTAATCTAATCCTAACTGCTCAAGATGCGCAGCACGTTCATCAATCGTATTAATTAATTTGATAGACACATCTTTTTGTAAGACCATCCGCGGATGCGGAAAAAAGTTAATAAAACCGATTTTTTATTAGTTGATTTAGCCTCGTCAATTAATTCCTTGATAATTTTTTGATGTCCAATATGAACGCCATCAAAAGTACCAATGGTTACTATTGTTTTTTGAGTAGTAGTAAAATCAAAAATAGAGTGTATTATTTCCAAGTTAAGTACGTGTTTATGCAAAAATACAATTTGTAAAAATATGTTAAATCATGATTACAGAAAAATTAGTAAAATTAAGAAATGTTTAAAAATTAGACATTAATTAGTGTAATTTGATAAAAAGAAGGTTAAATATTTCATAAATAAAAAAAAATTGTATTTTCGCTACAGTTAACAAATTATTATACATTATGATGAAAAAACTATTACTTGTTGCATTTGTACTATTTGGTACAATGACAATTGTTGCTCAGACTACCATAACTGGTAAGGTCAATGACGCATCTCTTGGAGAAGGACTACCAGGAGCAAACATTAAAGTTTTAAGAAAATCTGTGGGAACATCTACTGATTTCGATGGAAAATTTACAATGACAGTTACAGATACTCCGCCTTTTACAATAGAGGTTTCTTCATTAGGGTATCAGTCAAAAAATGTTGAAATAACTAAAAACAACCAAGTTGTTGAAGTTAGCTTAACAGAAAATGCTACTTCTTTAGACGAAGTTGTAGTTTCTGCTTCTAGAACGCCAGAGCGTATTATGGAATCTCCAGTTACGGTTGAAAGAATGGATGCTAGAGCGATTAGAAATACCTCTTCTCCTTCTTTTTATGACGGATTAGAGAACTTAAAAGGAGTAGATATTAACTCTAACAGTTTAACTTTTAAATCTGTAAATACACGTGGATTTGCAACTTTTGCAAACGAACGTTTCATGCAATTAGTTGATGGGATGGATAACTCATCTCCTGCATTAAACTTTGCTTTAGGTAACCTTTTAGGGATGTCTGAATTAGATGTAAAAACAGTAGAGTTATTACCAGGAGCATCTTCAGCATTATATGGTGCAAATGCTTTTAATGGTATTATGTTTATGACAAGTAAAAGCCCTTTTAATGATCAAGGGATTAGTTATGTTATAAAGTCGGGTATGACAAGCCAAAAAGCTGCAGGTGATAATACTTTTTACGATACAAGTATTCGTATGGCACACGTTTTTAGTGATAAATTTGCTGCAAAAGCAACATTATCTTACTTGAAAGGTGAAGAATGGCATGCAACTGATTATAGAGATGAAACAGATTTAACTTCTTTAGACCATACTACAAACCCTAATTATAATGGGTTAAATGTATATGGTGATGAGGTTTCTCAAAATATGCAATCTGTAGGAAATAAATTAGTTGATGCAGGTGTTTTACCAGCAGCTTTATTACCTTTTCTTCCTGCAAATCAATCTGTAAGTAGAACAGGGTATAACGATGTTGATTTAATGACAAACGAAGCGAAGAGTGTAAAGTTTGGAGGATCTTTACATTATAGACCTTGGGGTAACGATCGTTTAGAGATTATATGGAACTCTAAGTACGGTACAGGTAACACAATTTATCAAGGGCAAAATAGGTATAACATCCAAAACTTTTTTATGGAACAACATAAATTAGAGTTTAAAGGAAAAAGCTTTATGGTTCGTGGTTATATGACTAAAGAAGATGCAGGAGATTCTTATGATACTCGTTTTGCAGGTATTAATATTAACAGAGCTTGGAAAGGAGATTCTCAATGGTTTGGTGAATATGTAGGTGCCTATGCTCAAGCAATGGCAGGTTTAATCCCTGGTGTACCAGCAGGAAGCACTAATGTAGCTCACTCTGTAGCAAGGTCTCAAGCTGATATGGGAAGATACGAACCAGGTTCAAGTGCTTTTAATTCAACTTTTGAAAAGGTTAAGCAAGATCCTTCTTTAGCAACAGGATCTAAATTTCAAGATCAAACAAAACTATATCATGTAGATGCAAACTTAAATTTACAAGATTATATTAGTTGGGCTGAGGTGCAACTAGGAGGTTCTTACAGACAATATATATTAAACTCAGGAGGTACAATCTTTACAGATTACGATGGTACTATCGATTATGATGAATTTGGATTATATACACAAGTTCAAAAGAAGTTTTTAGAAGATGATCGTTTAAAAGTTACAGCTTCTGCTCGTTATGACAAAGCTCAAAACTTTGATGGAAATGTATCACCTCGTTTATCATTATCATATGCTGTTGGAGAAGATAAAAATCATAACTTTAGAGCATCTGTACAAACAGGTTTCAGAAACCCTACAACACAAGATCAATATATTGGTTTAGATGCTGGTAATGGTATTTTATTAGGTACAGCTCCAGATAACATTGATAGATATATTTCAAACCCATTTGATTTAGGTATTAATCCAGGTTTAGCAGGATATATAAATGGAGCTACTGGTTCTATGATTGGTTCTACAGGTACTTTAACAGGTAGGATGGCTTATGAAAATTCTTGGACGGAGGCTTCAATTGGAGCATTTTTAGCAACTGGGAACCCAGCTGATTTAGCGAAGTCTGATGTAGAGTTTGTAAAGCCAGAACATGTAACTGCTTTTGAAGTTGGTTATAGAGGTGTTGTAAAAGGAATTGCAATCGATTTAAACGTTTACTATAATAAGTATAAAGATTTTATTGCTGCTGAAAACGTAGTAGCGCCATTGTATGGAAATGTAAATTTATCTGATCAAGTAGACTTAACTCCATTAGGAGGCGCTGCAGGTACACCAATTAGTTTAGTTGCATTACAAAATGGAGATTTTAAAGGTGTTTCTTTAGATAGTAACTCTAAAGAAGATGTAAGTTCTTATGGAGCTACAATTGGTTTAAATACGAAAGTATTAAACGGATTCAACTTAGGTTTAAATTATACCTATTCTAAAATTGATATAAGCGAATCTTCTGATTTTGAGGCAGGTTTTAATACTCCAGAACACAAAGTTAAGTTTCAGTTTGGTAAAACAGATTTAATTGAAAACTTAGGTTTTAATGTAAACGTAAGATGGCAAGATGAATTTTTATGGGAATCTGCTTTCTACGATGGTATGGTAGATGCTAGAACTGTTGTAGATGCTCAAATTAGCTATAGAGTTCCTTCTATTAAATCAGCATTTAAAGTAGGAGCTGCTAATATTGGTGGTAAAGAATACTTTAGTGCGCCAGGTGTTGGGGCAACAGGTTCTCAATACTTTGTTTCTTGGACAATCAATAACTAAGAATAATTTTATGTAACCTAATTATAGTGTTACAGATCCATAAACTAAAAAGGCTTCATTTATAAAATGAAGCCTTTTTTTATTCGTTACTATTATCAATCCATTCTTTTATCTTTTGATCATTGATAATATATTTTTTGTATTTGTTATCTCTATACCTGTAATAAATAAACACAGGCATTAATATAAAAGCCATATACATAACGCCTAAACCCATTATAATTTGTGCTTTTGGATGTTCTGAGTTTAATAGATAAGCTCCAACAGCCATCCAACATAAAAAGATAATAAATAAAATTCGTATTAAAATTTTCATTATTGATGAATTTAATTGCTGTAAAAATAAAAATCCTAAACGTATTGTTTAGGATTTTCTTATTGAAATTTTAAAAGAAATAAAAATTACATTTTTTGTAACCAGTTCCTTACATCTACTTCTTGTTTTATAATTGCTGATAATTCAGAAATTTTAACACGTTTTTGCTCCATCGTATCTCTATGACGAATCGTAACACTATCGTCATTTAATGTGTCATGATCAACAGTAATACAGAAAGGTGTACCATTAGCATCTTGACGACGGTAACGACGCCCTACAGCATCTTTTTCATCATAAGATACATTAAAATCCCACTTTAAATCTTCCATTATTTTACGAGCAACTTCTGGTAAACCATCTTTTTTAACCAATGGTAAAATAGCAGCTTTTACAGGTGCTAAAATAGCAGGTAATTTTAATACAGTTCTTGTGGTACCGTTTTCTAATTCTTCTTCTTGTAAAGAATTAGAGAATACGGCTAAAAACATTCTATCTAATCCGATAGATGTTTCCACAACATAAGGTGTGTAACTTTTATTCTCTTCGTGATCGAAATATTGTAATTTCTTACCTGAATGTTCTTCGTGTGCTTTTAAATCGAAATCGGTACGTGAGTGAATCCCTTCTAGTTCTTTAAATCCGAAAGGGAATTTAAATTCAATATCAGCAGCATTGTCTGCATAATGGGCTAATTTTTCATGATCATGAAAACGGTAGTTTTCAGCGCCCATACCTAATGATAAGTGCCAATTTAAACGCGTTTCTTTCCATTTGTTATACCATTCTGTTTGAGTTCCTGGTTTTACAAAAAATTGCATTTCCATTTGCTCAAATTCACGCATTCTAAATATAAACTGACGCGCAACAATTTCGTTACGAAAAGCTTTACCGGTTTGTGCAATTCCGAAAGGAATTTTCATTCTACCAGTTTTTTGTACGTTTAAGAAGTTTACAAAAATTCCCTGTGCAGTTTCAGGACGTAAATATAAATCCATTGCGCTTTCTGCAGAGGCTCCTAGTTTTGTTCCAAACATTAAGTTAAATTGTTTAACTTCTGTCCAGTTTTTAGAACCCGTTAATGGATCTGCAATTTCTAACTCTTCAATTAATAATTTTACGTCAGCTAAATCTTCTTTTTCTAAAGATTTACCTAAACGAGATAAAATAGTATTTATTTTTTCTTGATATCCTAAAACACGGCCATTGGTAGCAATAAATTCTTCTTTGTTAAAGGCATCACCAAAACGTTTAGCTGCTTTCTTAACTTCTTTTTCAATTTTACCTTCAATTTTAAGACAGTAGTCTTCTACTAAAACATCTGCTCTATATCTTTTTTTAGAATCTTTATTATCAATTAAAGGATCGTTAAAGGCATCTACATGGCCTGAAGCTTTCCAAGTGGTTGGATGCATTAAGATAGACGCATCAATACCAACAATATTTTCGTGCATTTGCACCATTGCTTTCCACCAATAATCTCTAATATTTTTCTTTAACTCAACTCCGTTTTGAGCATAGTCATATACCGCACTTAGCCCGTCATAAATTTCAGATGATTGAAATACATAACCGTATTCTTTTGCGTGCGATAATACTTTTCTAAATTGATCTTCTTGTTTTGCCATAATGCAAAAATAAAATAAGGATTTTAACTAATACTATTCTAAATGAAAAAAGTGAAGAATTAAATGAATTCTTCACTTTTAATAATATTTTTAGGTGTTTTATTTTAAGTTTACGGTGGTAGCGCCAGAATAAACACCGTCTACAAAAGCACTTACAGTGTATTCTCCTTTGTTAATATCGTCTCTGTTCACCAAAATAAGTGAAACAAGGCTTAATCGGTCATTGTTGTAGTTAATTTCAATTGAATCGGAATATTGAATTTTACCACCATCTTTTAAATTGGTAATTCCTTTTGGAGCAATCACATTTTTGTTTTTATCTATAATTTGAATATAAACAGACTTCTCACCAGCGTATGCTACTACATTTTTTAATAAATCGAAGTTTACTTTAAAAGCATCAGTTCTGTTTGATCTAGATGTAGATGTTAATTTTCCACTGCTACGTTCTTTTAAAGTTTCAACTTTAAGGGTACTTGTTTTTATGACTCCACCAATAGCAATTTTAGTTTCAAGAGTTTTTTGCTTTTCTTCTAATTCTATATTTTTTTCTGTTAAAGAAGTATTTATTGATTCTTTTTGAAGCAAAATTTCATTAGTAATTATATTTTCTTGAGATAATACTTGGTTGGCAGTACTAAGAGAGTCTACTTTTACAAATAGGTTTCGGTTTTCACGTTCTAAGCTGCTAATTTTTTTTCTGTATTTTCTGATCAAGCTATACTTATCTATCTGTAGGTTTTTAATTGAATCACGTAAATTGTTCATCTTAACAATTTCAACTCTCAATCTTGTAGAAAGGCGTTTTTTACGAACAATAACATCCGTATAATCTTTAATCATTTCATCTAATTCTTTTTCTAGATCAGCTTTTTCCTGTTCAAAGACTTCTTGAAGGTTGTTGTATTGGTTAGATTTTTGTAAAGAATAGATTGTTAGAAATAAAGTAAGTGCTAAGAGCGCTACAATTAATATACTTCTTCTTTTTTTTGGGGTCATAATAAAGGGGATTAAAGTAAGGGGGTATTAATTTTATTTAAGTTCTATAAGTGTGCTATTAGTAAAAACACCATCTATAAAAACATTTATTTTGTAAGAACCTTTATTTATCATATCACGATCTACATCGATGAATGAAATTACAGCTAATTGTTTATTGTTATATTTTGCTTTAAACTTATCGTTGCAAAGTATTTTTTCTTTATTTTTTAGTTTTACTTCTTGTGCAGGTGCAATAACTTTATCGTTATTTACAATTTGTATATAAATAGATTTTTCACCTGAACTAATGATATTATTTTCAAGTAAGTTAAACTCTATTTTAAAAGCATCCGTTTTACTAGAGTACGAGGTGGAGGTGTGTTTTCCACTACGTCTTTTTTTCATAGCGACTACTTTTATTGATGATGTTTCAATAATTTCAGCAATTGCAATTTTTTCTTTTAGTACTTTCTTTTCTAAATCTAGTGATTGGTTTTTATTTTTTAACCTTGTATATAAACCTTCTTTTTGAATTAGAATGTCTTTAACACTATCGTTTTTTGTTAATAATTGATTATTTACTGCATTAAGAGAATCTATATGAGCGAAAAGAATTTTATTCTGTTTTGCTAAACCAGAAATGCGTTTTCTATAAAGACGAAACAAACCATAGTCCGTGGTTTTTAAATTATTTATAGTGTCTCTAAGTTTAATTATTTTATGAAGCTTATCTCGTAAATTTAAAGAGATATCTTCTTTTTGATATATAGCATTCTCATAATTTTTTATAACGCTATTTAATTCAGACTCTAGCTCTATTTTTTCTAATTTAAAAACCTTTTTTAGTTCAGAATATTCACTAGCATTTTGGTATGATAATAAGCCAATTGCAATTACTAATAGAAGTAAAAAAGCAATAAAGCCGTTATTCTTTATTTGGGAATTGATAATCATTTGGGGTATGAAGAACAATTAGGTGCGTTCGCGGGCTAATATACTATTTTTTACACAGTTGTAAATAAATGCTGGCGGAAAATTGAGCGGTTCAAAACTTAACTGAATATTATCTCCAAAAACACCTTTTAATTTTTTGTAATATGTAAGACTATATTGGTATTGTATGAATATACCTTTAGTGTTTAAAAGCAGATAGCTTTCTTGTAAAATATTGTGTGAAACTTCTTTAGGTATAATAGTTAGAGGTAAGCTAGAAACAATGTAATTTACCTCATTATATCCTAGTTTTTTAATCTCTCCACGCATGTTTTCAGCAGAGGCTTTGATAACAATTAATTGAGGATGTTTAATCTTTTTTAATTCTTTATAAAAAGCATCATTAATTTCAAAACAAATTAAAACTGTGTTAGGTTCTATTTCGTTTAAAATAGTGTTTGTTATTGCACCGTTACCAGGACCTAATTCTATAATAACTTTAGCTGTAGAAAAATCAATTTCTCTAAGCATTTTCTTGGCTAAATATTTAGAGCTAGGAGCAACTGTACCAGATGTTTTGTAGTTTTTAACTGCTTCTTTAAAAAAATTAAATTTTTTACCCAAAATAATGTTTTATGATGTTTTTTGTATATTTCTACTAAAAGTGCTGGTAAAGATGCAATATTTAAAAGATATATTCTACTTATTTTATCCTAATTTATGTGTTAATTGTGCTGTAAATTTATTAGAAAGCGAAAAGTATTTATGTACATTTTGTAGTAATGAAATACCTATTATTGAAAATAATGAGTATGTAAATAGTACGCTTTTAGCTCCTTTTTATGGTAAAGTGCTAATTAATAATGTGCGTTGTTTTATGTATTATCAGAAACATGGAATTGCAAAAAAAATCATTCACGAGTTAAAATATAAGAATCAACCAGAAATAGGAGAGTTCATTGCTAATTGGTTTGGTAGTCAGTTAAAGGAATCGGCTATTTTTAAGGATGTTGATTATATTGTTCCGGTGCCACTACATAAAAAAAGCTAAAGAAGAGAGGTTATAATCAACTTACGAAATTTGGAAAAACGTTAAGTAGTATTTTAAATATTGAATATGAAGAACAGGTTTTAATTAAGTCATCCATAGCAAAAACACAAACATTTAAACATCGTTTTGAGCGCTTTTCAGATTCTAAAACAAAATTTAAGTTAACAGATTTTAAAGTTTTTGAAAACAAACATATTCTTTTAATAGATGACGTAATAACTACAGGTGCAACTTTAGTTGCTTGTTGTAATGAATTGTTAAAAGTAAAAAATATTACCATCAGTATAGCAACCATAGCGTATACTAAAAAAGGTTGATTTTGTTGCTGTTATTTTAGTACTTTTGATGTTGGAATTAAACAATCAATTTGTGAAAAATAAGTTATTATTTTTAGTCGTTTTTGTATCTATAATCATATTAAGTTGCGCTCGAAAGGGAAGACCCGAAGGTGGCCCGAAAGATGAAGATGCACCAATTATGATGACTGCGAATCCACCTTATGAAACGATTAATTTTGATAAAAAAAACATCAAAATTCAATTTAACGAATATATTGTTTTAAAAGATTTAACGAAACAGTTGGTGGTTTCTCCACCTTTAAAATACCCACCGGTAATTACACCGCAAGGAACACCAAGCAAGTCTGTTAATATTAAAATTTTAGACACTTTAAGAACAAACACAACCTATACTTTTAATTTCGGAAACGCAGTTCAAGACAACAACGAAAATAACAAGTTAGAAAGCTTTAAATATGTGTTTTCAACAGGCAATTATATCGATTCTTTAAAGATTAAAGGAGCAGTTACGGGTTCGTTTAAAAAAGAGAAATTAAAAAATATATCGGTTTTATTATATCGATTAGATAGTACTTACAACGATTCGATTATCTACAAGGAAAAACCAAATTATGTGACTAGCACGTTAGATTCTACCAATTTTGAGTTTACCAATTTGCGTGACGGAAAGTATTTGTTGTTAGCATTAAAAGAAGCATCAAACGATTATCTTTTTAATGGCAAAACAGATGAAATAGGTTTTTATACGGATACTATTTCTTTGCCAAAAGATACGTTGATAATGAAACCAATCCGTCTTTTTAAAGAGTTACAACCGTATAAATTTAAAAGAGGAAAAGAAGTTGTAAAAGGTAAAATACAATTCGGTTATGAAGGCGAAAGAGAAGAGATGAAAATTGATTTACTGTCTGCAGTTCCAGAAACATTTAAATCGTTTTCAGAGTTCGAAAAAGACAAAGACACGCTTAATTATTGGTTTACACCTGTAGCACAAGATTCTTTAAACTTTATAGTTCGCAATAAGAAATTTATAGATACTGTTACTGTTAGTTTGCGTAAAAATAAAATAGATTCTTTAAGTGTATCATCAACTGTAGGTATAAATTTACATTTAAATGATACCATATTTTTAAATACTAATAATCCAATTGTTTCATTAGATAAATCTAAATTTTCATTAGTAGATAAGGATACAGTGAATGTAGATTTTGATGTAAAAAAGCAAACGATAAATAAGTTGGCTGTTTTGTTTAAGAAAACGCCTAAAATGAATTATAAATTTAATGTTTTACCGAAAGGAATTATCGATTTATATGAAACAACAAACGATACATTAAACTATCAATTTAAAACACTTACTATTGAAGATTATGGAAGCATAATTTTAGAGGTAAAAAAAGAAACAGAACACCCAGTTATAATTCAACTTTTAAGTAATAAAAAGATTGTAAAAACAAGGTATATTTCAACTTCTCAAAAAATCGAATTCAACTTACTAGAACCTAAAGAATATACCGTTAGAGCAATTATTGATAAAAACAATAACCATGTTTGGGATACCGGTAATTTCTTATCAAGAAAGCAACCAGAACAAGTAATTTACTTTGAAACAGTTTTTAAACTTAGAGCAAATTGGATTCAGAATGAAGAGTTTGTTATTAAGTAAACTCTTCATTAATTTCCCCATGCTTTATTACTCATCATAAGACGTTGCACTAGGGCAGAATAATAATTCGGTTGGATTGTCGATATCATATAAATATTGATAACTCCTTGAGTCTTTATTACAATAAGGTTCTATCAGTTTTAGCATCGTATTAAATCCGTTTAAAGTTAATACGCAGAAAAACGTTTCACTGTCTTTCGTAAGTATTCCTTCGTCAGATTTAAACAAACCGAAAATTAAATTACAATTACGAGGTTCTATGAAGTCAACTTCAGCTAAATCTAATTTTTGTCTTTTTTCAATAATAGTTTCTTTAATTAAATCCCTAAATTTAATCGCCTCGGTTTTGTCGAAATTGTATAAACGAACAACATGTTCATCAAAACCATTTACATTTTCTATATAATCTAACTCCATCTTCTTTCTTAATTAATGTGCTTGTAGCCAATTTTCTCCTTCACCAATTTCAACATCTAAAGGAACAGCCATTTTAAAGGCATTTTCCATTTCTTCCTTAATTATTGGTTTAATAATTTCTAACTCGTCTTTATGCGCATCAAAAACCAATTCATCATGCACTTGTAATAGCATTTTCGATTTAAAACCTTCTTTTTTAAATCGATTGTAAATGTTAATCATGGCTAATTTAATAATATCGGCAGCACTTCCTTGTATAGGCGCATTTACTGCGTTACGTTCTGCAGCACCACGAACAATAGCATTTTGAGAATTGATGTTTTTTAAATACCTACGACGGTTTAAAACGGTTTCTACATAGCCGTTTTCACGAGCAAAATCTACTTGTGCTGCCATGTAATTACGTAATTTAGGATACGTTTCGTAATACGTATCTATCAAAGCTTTTGCTTCTTTACGAGATAAATCGGTTTGATTGCTTAATCCGAAGGCAGAAACACCATATACAATTCCGAAATTTACCGTTTTTGCATTGCTACGTTGCTCGCGAGTAACTTCACTTAACGGAACATTAAAAACTTTTGCAGCGGTAGAAGCGTGAATATCTTCGCCATTTTTAAAGGCTTCAATCATGGTTTCTTCTTCACTTAAAGCAGCAATAATTCGCAATTCAATTTGAGAATAATCCGCAGCAACTAATACATGGTTTTCATCTCTAGGAATAAAAGCTTTACGAACCTCTTGTCCGCGTTTTGTACGAACAGGAATGTTTTGTAAGTTCGGGTTATTAGAACTCAATCTTCCTGTTGCCGCAACTGCTTGCGCGTATGAAGTATGAATACGACCGGTTTTAGTGTTTATCTCATTTGGTAAAGCATCTACATAAGTGCTTTGTAATTTTTTATACTGACGATATTCTTGAATATCTCTAATAATTTGATGCTCTTTTGCTAAGAAAGATAACACATCTTCGGCAGTAGAATATTGCCCTGTTTTTGTCTTTTTAGGCTTCTCTACCAATTGCATATTTTCAAACAAAACAATACCTAATTGTTTTGGTGAAGCAATGTTAAACTCTTCGCCTGCTTGCTCGTAAATACTTTTTTCTAAACGTTCAATATCGTTTGCTAAATCAACCGAAAGCTCTTTTAAGAAAGGAATATTTAAGTTGATTCCCTCTATTTCCATAGCTGTTAAAACCGAAACTAACGGAGTCTCAATCGTGTTAAATAATTTAGTAACGTTTCCGCTTTCTAATTCATTGGTAAAATGTTCTTTTAACTGCAAAGTAATATCGGCATCTTCAACGGCATATTCGGTTTGTTTAGCAATAGCAACAGTTCGCATAGAAAGTTGATTTTTCCCTTTTTTACCAATCAATTCTGTAATAGGAACAGGCTGATAATTTAAATAAGTTTCTGCTAAAATATCCATTCCGTGTCGCATATCAGGGTTTATTAGATAATGCGCAATCATGGTATCAAATAATTTTCCTTTTACAGGAATATTGTAGTTTGATAAAACTTTGATGTCATATTTTAAATTATGACCAATTTTTTCAATCGTTGATGTTTCAAAAAAAGCACGAAATTCTTCTAAAATTGCAGCTGTTTCTTCTTGATCTTCTGGAAAAGAAACATAATATCCTTTGCCAATTTCCCAAGAAAAAGAAATCCCGATTAATTCAACTTCTAGCGCTTTTAAACCTGTAGTTTCTGTATCAAAACAAACAGATTCTTGTTGCATTAACTTGTTTAATAATAGCTTTCTTGATAAAGGAGAGTTTACATGCTGATAAAGATGCTTGGTGTTGTTAATGTTTCTGTAACCAGAAGCAATTTCAACCTCGGTAATAGTTCCGGCACCCGGAGCAGCAAATAAATCGAATTGTCCAGCAGTACTTTTATCAGCTACTTTTTTTGGTTTGGCAGCTGTTTTTTCATCTTTTTTTACTTCGGATGTATTTTCGGTAACCCCAAAAGCTTTTAAGAAATTATCAGTTAAACGACGGAACTCTAAATTGGTGAAAATTTCTTTAGTTGCTTCGATATTTGGTTGGCACATTTCAAAATCTTCCTGATGAAATTCAACAGGAACATCCAACATAATCGTTGCTAATTCTTTTGATAAAATTCCAAGTTCGGCATTCGCCTCTACTTTTTCTTTCATTTTACCTTTTAAATCTGCTGTGTTTGCAAGCAGATTTTCCATTGAGCCATATTTTGCTAAAAATTTCTTGGCTGTTTTTTCACCAACACCAGGTAAACCGGGAATATTATCAACAGAATCTCCCATCATTCCTAAGAAATCAATCACTTGTTCTGGTCTTTCTACGCCAAATTTCTCTTGTACTTCGGGTATTCCCCAAGTTTCATACCCACCACCAAAACGTGGTCGATACATAAAAATATTTTCAGAAACTAATTGTGCAAAATCCTTATCGGGCGTTACCATATAGGTTTTATAACCTTCTTTTTCGGCTTTTTTAGCTAAAGTTCCAATAATATCATCAGCTTCATATCCTGTTTTTATAATAGCAGGAATATTCATTGCTTTTAAAATTTCTTCGATATACGGCACTGCAATTTTTATCGCCTCGGGTGTTTCTTGTCTGTTCGCTTTATATCCAGGGAAAGCATCAACTCTGGCAACCGATCCGCCGCGATCAAAACATACTGCTAAATGATCAGGACGCTCACGTTTTATAACATCTAACAACGAATTTGTAAAACCCAAAATTGCAGAAACATCCATTCCTTTCGAGTTAATTCGGGGATTTTTTATAAAAGCGTAATATCCTCTAAATATTAATGCGAAAGCATCTAGTAAAAAAAGTCGTTTTTGATCTGCCATTTGTTTCTATAGTTGAAGATTGTAAAACTACGAAACTTTAACAAGATGTTAAAAATTGATTTTCAATAATCAACCTATCTTTGTTCGACTTTTAAAAAAAATAAACATGTCTCGTTGGTTGCTATCAATTATAATTATTTCATTACTTATTGTTGCTTTTGAAGCCTATGCTTTTCAGGCAATTAAGACCATAACAAAGAATAAATTTATTCGTTATGGATGGCTACTTTTAGGTTTGTTAGCGTATGTTAACTTTTTTTACGTGGTGTTTTCTTCGGATAGAAGCTCGGGGCAAACCCCGCAATTTCAAATGGCGGTAGGAGCGCTTTTGGTAGTATTATTACCTAAGTTGTTTATTTTGATATTTATGATTGGTGAAGATGTAGTTCGGTTGATAGGAAAGGGAATTTCTTTTTTATCATCAAACGAAACAAAACCTTTAGCGGGCAGAAGGGCTTTTGTGGCTAAACTAGCTTTGGGTATTGCTGCGATTCCGTTTGCTAGTATATTGTATGGTATTTTTAGAGGTAAGTACAATTATAAAGTGATAAAATATCAATTGTCGTTTAAAGATTTGCCAGAAGCTTTTGACGGATTTACAATTACACACATAACAGATATACATTCGGGTAGTTTTACGAATAAAGAAGAAATATCTTATGGTGTTGATTTAATTAACGAACAAAAATCAGATATGATTTTATTTACAGGAGATCTTGTAAATAATTTTGCTTACGAAATGGATGAATGGATTGATGTTTTTAAGAAAATAGCTGCTCCTGTTGGTAAATATGCTGTTTTAGGAAATCATGATTACGGAGATTATTCTAAATGGAAAACTGAGGAAGATAAGGCTGAAAATTTTAATGCGATAAAAGAACTGCATCCGAAAATTGGGTTCGATTTATTACTGAATGAAAATAAATATATAGAAAAAGACGGACAAAGAATAGCCTTGGTTGGTGTAGAAAATTGGGGAAAAGGTTTCAATCAAAAAGGAGATCTTAAAAAAGCATCCGAAGGAATAAAGAAAGAAGATTTTAAAATCTTAATGAGCCACGACCCGAGTCATTGGGAATATAAGGTGAAAAAAGACGATTTTAACTATCAGTTAACTTTAAGTGGACATACGCATGGTTTGCAATTCGGGATTGAAATACCAGGATGGATTAAATGGAGTCCGTCTCAATACGTATACAAACAATGGGCTGGTTTATACAATGAATTTGGGCGATATATTAATGTAAATAGAGGTTTTGGTTATCATGCTTTTCCTGGTAGAGTTGGTATTTGGCCAGAAATTACAGTAATTGAACTGAAAAAAGGTTGATTTTCAGTGTTTTTAACAAATGTTAATATCTAATTAGAAAAAAAACAGTAATTTTGAATGATATTACATATAAATATTATATAGAATGACAAAGTTTGGTGAAATTATAAGTATAAATAAGCCAGTTTTAATTGATTTTTACACCGATTGGAGTGAGTTAGAGCCTAGTTTAGATACCCTTCGTGATGTTGCTGCTGCTTTAGGTGATAAGGCAAAAGTGATAAAGATTGATATCAGACAGAACGAAATTTTAGCAGAAGCTTTGCGCGTTAAAGGAAACCCTACGTTTATGATTTATAAACAAGGAGAGATGAAATGGCGTCAAACAGGAGAGCAAGATGCTAATACTTTAATTGGTTTAGTACAACAGTACGTTTAAGTTGTTGTTTTAAACTTAGGATATTCTTTAAAAGAATTATTTTTCTTAACTATCGTGAGAACGGTACTGTATTTTATTGCTGTAATCTTATCTCAAATGCATATAACATATTTATATAAAAAAGCAGCGCAACTAATTTTAGTTGCGCTGCTTTTTTATAAAATATACCTCAAAAATTAAGGTTTAATAGTGTCTAATTCTTGCGGAAACTGTTCTTGTTCCTCTTCGTCGGACATCAAGTGTTTAAACAAACGCGCATGATTTAAGTATCCTTCAAAAGCTTTTTTACCATAGTCCATATCTTTATCATATTTTGTGACTTGTTGTATGATGTTTTGATACATATATAAGTTAGTTTCTAAATTATCAAGAATTAAATCAACATCACTATCTTTAAAAGTGCTGTAATACTTTAATTTTTGTTGAAAGATATTTATTAATGTTTCTGCAGTTTCACGTGCTTTGTCTTTATCACCTATGCGATAGTATAATTCAGGATATCCTAAAGAAATACTATAATGCCCAAAATCGTTAATTGGCATTTTGTATAATGATAAATCTAATACATCTTTCGCGTTAACAGAATCACCTTCTTTTAAGAACTCTTCAGATAAACGCATTAAGTTGTTACGAATAGATATCGCGTTACGCTTGCTTTGTTCATCTAAATAAATTTTACCATTATTAATGGTTTTCCAATTCCATTTTTTAACGTTGTCATACATTTTTTTAGGATCGATGCGTCCCATGTCGAATATAGATTTTCCTCTGTTAGATGTTTTGATCGGCACTAATTTGTAAGACATTCCATCTAATTGTAAATAATCTTTCAACCAAATATACTCTTCATCAGCATTGGCGCCACCGGTAAAATAAATTGGGCGTTTCCAATCGAAATTATTTAAAATATCGAGCATTAAGATTCTATTTTTTGTTAAACCTTGCTCATCAACAGTAATATCTATGTAGTCTAAAATTTTATCAGCATCTTTCTGTGCTACCAATCCTGTTTTTAAAACATTTTCTTTGTTTACAGGAATTCTAATTCTGTTGGTTGGGTAAAACTTTTCTTTAGAGTCTTCAGTAACTTCTAAATATGTAGCATCATTATCGCTTGCAATCCATCGCATAAAATCTTTAATAGGAAGAATTGAGTCTTTTAACTGAGGCAGTGGGTAATAATAGGCAACGTCTAAAGTTCCGTATTTATACTGATCGTGTGTTAATTGCGACGGAATAGGATCTGCTTCATAGGTTTTCTTTTTCATCTGGTCGATATACCAAGCCGTTTGAAAAAGACTAGTATTTACAATCTTAATATCTTGTCGCACGCCTTCTACCTGCTGCATGTACCAAAGCGGAAAAGTATCATTATCTCCAATAGTAAAAATTATAGCATTTGGGTCGCAACTTTCTAAATACGTTTGTGCGTTTAGTTGAGATACATAACGATCACCTCTATCATGATCATCCCAATTCTGAACGCCCATTAAAACAGGAACCGCTAATAGTGAAACGGCTGAAACGGCAATTGCAACGGTTCTTTTGTTTGCGTAACTTTTTAGGTAATCATATAATGCGAATACTCCAAAACCTATCCAAATAGCAAATACATAAAACGATCCTACTACGGCGTAATCACGTTCACGAGGCTCAAAAGGCTTTGGGTTGGTATAAAATATAATAGCAAAACCAGTAAAAGCAAAGAATAGGGCAAGGGTGTATAAATTCTTTTTGTCTTTTTTAGATTGATAAAACAAACCAATTAATCCTAAAATTAAAGGTAAGAAGAAGTATTTGTTACGTCCTTTGTTGTTTTCAATGTCGTCTGGTAGGTTTTGTTGCGATCCTAAGCGCATTTCATCAATAAAATCGATTCCGCTTAACCAATTACCATTTTCAATATCTAAATGTCCTTGTGCATCGTTTTGTCGTCCTACAAAGTTCCACATAAAATAACGCCCATACATGTATCCGAATTGATAATCAATCATGAATTTCATGTTCTCAACAAATGTAGGTCGTCTTTTACTTCGGGCAGGAATTCCGGCAATTCTTTTATATTCTTTTTCCGACGCAGGATTTACCATACGAGGTATAAAACCTTTGTGTTTGCTAGAATAGTTTGGCAATACGTTCTTGTATTTATTTACAATAACATATTTTCCGTCTTTCTTTTCGTATTTAGGTTTATCGTCTTTATACGGTTGATCTGCATCTTGCGTTCTGTCGTAAGAAACAGAATAATACTTGTCATAAAAAACATTCGCATCACCATATTGTTCACGGTTATAATAGGCTAATAATTCACGTGCGCTTGACGGATTGTTTTCGTTAATAACCGTATCTGCATTTGCACGAATTGGTAACATTAACCAAGACGAAAAACCAATCATAATAAATAGTACAGACAGCACAAGAGTGTTTGCCATTACTAAGTTTTTTGTACGTGTATATTTTAATCCGAAGAAAAATAAGGCGATTAAAACAATACCAGCAATAATGGTTCCTGTATTATATGGTAATCCTATTTGATTGATGAAAAACAATTCTGAAACACTAAAAAATTTGAGTGTAAACGGAAATAAAAATTTAAAAACAAAAGCTAAAACAAGTATTGAAATAAGTGTTGCGATTGCAGTTGTTTTTATATTGATGTTATTGTAGGTTTTAAAGAAATATAATAAAACAATAGAAGGAATTACTAAAAGTGATAAAATATGAACTCCGAATGAAAGTCCTACTACAAAACTAATTACTACCAACCATTTGTTTCCTCTAGGCGTATTTATTTCACTTTCCCATCTTAATCCTAGCCAAAATAATAAAGCCATTAAAAAAGATGACATTGCATACACTTCACCTTCTACGGCACTAAACCAAAAACTATCAGAAAATGTATAAGCTAAAGCACCTACTAATCCGCTTCCTAAAACGGCAATAGCTTCACTTTTACTGAACTTACCATTTTTAATAGCCATTTTTTTAGCTAAGTTGGTAATTGTCCAAAACATAAATAAAATTGTAAACGCACTGGCTAAACCAGACATGAAGTTTACCATTTTAGCCCACTGACTTGGGTCGTTGCTAAACATAGCAAAGAATGCACCTAACATTTGAAATAACGGCGCACCTGGTGGATGCCCAACCTCTAGTTTTACTGCGGTAGAAATGTATTCTCCACAATCCCAAGAACTAACTGTAGGCTCTAAGGTTAGTGTATATGTGATTAGTGCCACGGCAAATGAAAACCATCCTAAAAGGACATTCCATTTTTTGTAGTTAAATTCGTTCATAGTTTTCTGTGTAATAAAATACGAAAGTATTAATAACTGTTGGTTTTTTACTGAAAACAAAAATATAATTTTGAGGTAGTTAATGAATCAAAAGTTGATATAAAATTGTGTTAAATGAAAAAAAGCATAAAAAATTTGCCGAAATAAAACTTTGTATTATATTTGCACCCGCAATAAGTTATTGGCCTATGGTGTAATTGGTAACACACCGGTTTTTGGTACCGACATTCAAGGTTCGAGTCCTTGTAGGCCAACTTAATCCTTACGAAGTTCGTGAGGATTTCTTATAAAAACTGATTATTCTGTTTTAATTTTAAAACATTGTTTTTATATTTGTAAATAACTTATTGGCCTATGGTGTAATTGGTAACACACCGGTTTTTGGTACCGACATTCAAGGTTCGAGTCCTTGTAGGCCAACAAAAAAGCTTCTTAATCGTAAGATTTTGAAGCTTTTTTTAGTTTACTAAGTATTTTTTTAATTGACTACTTCTTTTAGCGCTTCGATGACTTTTTTACTATTTCCAATAAAAATTTTATCATCAACTATAAAAACAGGACGCTTTAAAAAAGTATATTCTTCTAAAATAAACTGTTTGTACTCGTCTTCGGTAATTGTTTTGTTCTTTAAATCTCGTTCTTTGTATAACCTAGCTCTTTTATTAAACAAACTTTCATAGCTATCTGTTAGCTTTCTCATTTCTTCTAGCTGATTAATAGTTACAGCATTTGTTTTTATTTCATGCTTTTCAAATCCGTCAATATTTACTTCTTTTAATATACGTCGGCAAGTATCACAAGTTTGTAAAAAATATACTTTCTTCATGGTTTAATAATTATCTTTGATGTACGCTAAAATAAGTAGAATAATGAATACGCAATTTGAAATTTTAAAAAAATCGAGAGAATTAGTTTTAAAAAAAATCGATCATTTATCAATAGAGCAATTACATAAAATTCCTGAAGGATTTAAAAATAATATTGCATGGAATGTTGCTCATTTGGTAGTAACACAGCAATTATTGAATTATAAATTATCGGGCTTAAACTGTTTGGCTTCTGATGAGTTAATAGAAGCTTATAAAAAAGGAACGTTACCTACAGAGACATTTTCAGAAGAAGAGTTTGAAGAGGTAAAAGAATTGTTAGTAGGATTACCAGATACGTTGCAGGAAGATTATGAAGCTGGAATTTTTACTGAATTTAATGAGTATGAAACAAGCCTTGGTTTTACGTTAGACTCTATTGAATCAGCAATTTCTTTTAATAACTTACATGAAGGAATTCATTTAGGAACTATAATGGCTTTATTAAAGTTAGTGTAAATACTTATTGATTTAATTAAGAATTTGTTTTTAAATTTAGATAAAGATGAAATTCAACACAAAAACAATACACGGCGGTCAGGAGCATGAAGAGGCTACAGGTGCTGTAATGCCACCTATATTTCAAACCTCTACATATGCGCAATCTAGCCCAGGTATTCATAAAGGTTATGGATACTCTAGAGGAGGAAATCCGTCACGAACTGCGCTCGAAAAAGCTTTTGCTTCGTTAGAAAACGGAACACATGGTTTTGCTTTTTCATCAGGTTTAGCAGCAATCGATTGTGTTTTAAGAACCTTAAACTCCGGTGATGAGGTTATTGCAGGTGATGATTTATATGGCGGAACGTATCGATTATTTACTAGAATGTTTGAGAAATATGGCTTAAACTTTAAGTTTGTTGATACAGATATTGTTGAAAATATAACAAATGCAATATCAGAAAACACTAAGTTAGTTTGGTTAGAAACACCAACTAATCCGTTAATGAAAATAGCAGACATAGCATTGATAACTAAAGCTGTAAAGGCTATAAAATCTACTGTTTTAGTAGGTGTTGATAATACATTTGCAACGCCATATTTACAACGTCCTTTAGATTTAGGTGCAGATATAACAATGCATTCTGCAACAAAATATTTAGGCGGGCATTCCGATTTAATAATGGGAGCCCTAATGGTTAAAGACGCTAAGTTGGCAGAAGAGTTACATTTTATACAATTTGCTGCTGGTGCTATCGCAGGCCCGATGGATTCATTTTTAGCTTTAAGAGGTATTAAAACATTGCATTTACGCATGCAGCGTCATTGTGAAAACGGTAAAGCTATAGCAGCATATTTAGTGAAACACCCAAAAGTAAGTGATGTTTATTATCCAGGTTTAGCGAATCATCCAAACCATGATATCGCAAAAAAACAAATGGATGATTTTGGTGGAATGGTTTCTTTCCGTTTAAAGGATGAAAGTAAACAGGCAGCTTTTACGTTTCTAGAGAATACTAAATTATTTACATTGGCAGAATCTTTAGGCGGTGTAGAAAGTTTGGTAAATCACCCTGTAACAATGTCGCACGGATCTATACCAGAAGAAGCGCGTTTAAAAATAGGAATTACAGATTCTCTTATCCGTTTGAGTGTTGGGGTAGAGGATATAACAGATTTAATTGCTGATTTAGAGCAAGCTCTTTTAAAATAGTTTGAGCGTTAAATATATAAGCAATAAAAAATCCGAAGTTTTTAAACTTCGGATTTTTTTATAAGCGTGAACTGTAAAAAGTAACAAGGTTACTTATTTAGCGTCAGCATATCTTTTTTCAACCTCGTTCCAGTTAATTACTTTAAAGAAAGCATCAATATAATCAGGACGACGGTTTTGGTAGTTTAAGTAATAAGCATGTTCCCAAACATCTAATCCTAAAATTGGAGTTCCGCCACAAGTTACACCTGGCATTAATGGGTTGTCTTGGTTTGGAGTAGAACAAACTTCTACTTTTCCACCTGGATGCACACATAACCAAGCCCATCCTGAACCAAACTGAGTTGCAGCAGCCTTAGAAAAAGCTTCGATAAAAGCATCTTTAGATCCAAATTCAGCTTCAATAGCATCTTTTAAATCTCCTGATAAATAACCTCTATCTTCTGGATTCATTACTGTCCAGAATAAAGAGTGATTGTAAAATCCACCTCCATTATTACGAACTGCACCATTACTCATATCTAAATTAGCAAGAATATCTTCAATAGATTTTCCTTCTAAATCAGTACCAGCAACAGCAGCATTTAATTTTGTAGTATATCCGTTATGGTGTTTGCTATGGTGAATTTCCATAGTTTTAGCATCTATATTTGGTTCTAATGCATCATATGCATATCCTAATTTCGGTAAGTCAAAAGCCATAATTGTATGTTTTTTAATAAGTTAATAATTCATTAATATAATTGTAAATTTAACCCAAAAAAATAAGGCAAACAACTGTTTGCCTTATCGATAATTTATTTAGGTATAAATAATAGTTATTCTTTAGTAAGTTGGTTTTTCATCGGCAGAAAACTCATTCATAAATCCTTCGGCTTTTTCTACCATTTGTTTACTACCACAATAAAAAGGAACACGTTGGTGTAATTCGGTTGGGTTGATATCCATTATTCTTGTAAAACCATCAGTTGCTTTACCACCAGCTTGCTCACATATAAATGCCATAGGGTTACATTCGTATAATAAACGTAATTTACCGTTAGGTGTTATTTTTGTTGATGGATATACGTAAATTCCACCTTTAATCATGTTTCTATGAAAATCGGTAACTAATGAACCCACGTAACGAGCGGTATAAGGCCTGTTATCAGCTTCGTTTAATTCTTTACAGTGAATTAAAAAACGCTTCATTCCTTCTTGAAAATACGTAAAATACCCTTCGCTTACTGAGTATATTTTACCAATTTCAGGAAATTGCATATTTGGATGAGATAAGTAAAAAGTACCGATAGCTGGATTTAATGTAAACCCGTTTACGCCATTACCAGTTGTAAAAACTAACATTGTAGAGGTACCGTAGGCAACATAACCTGCAGCCACTTGTTCGCTTCCTTTTTGTAAAAAATCTTCTTTAGTAACAGGTGTGCCGTCTGGAGAAACTCTTCTGTAAATAGAAAAAATGGTTCCAACAGATACGTTTACATCAATATTAGATGAACCATCTAAAGGATCCATCAATAACACATATTTGTTTTCGTTTGTTTTACTTTGACCTTCAACAATTACAAAATCATCTTCTTCTTCGCTTGCAATACCACAAACAATTTCACGGTTAATTAGTGTTTGTTTAAAAAGATCATTAGCCAAAACATCTAGTTTTTGCTGTGCTTCACCTTGAATATTAACATCACCGGCTGCACCAGTAATATCAACTAACCCTGCTTTTCTAATTTCGTGGTTTACCACTTTGGCAGCCAGTCGTATAGAGTTTATTAAACGAGATAACTCTCCCGAAGAATATTTAAAATCTCTTTGATTTCCAATAATAAACTCTCCAAGAGTCATGTGCTTGTTATTCATGTCGAATTTTTGTGTTGTGTACAAAGATGCCAACTTTTTTACGTTTCTACAACGATTTAGTATTTTAAAATTTTTAACAAAAACATACGATGTGTTTTAATTTCCTATTTGTTTTAAAGGAATATTATAAAAATTATCTTTACACAAAAATTTTTATAATGAGTTTTAAAGTTAGATCAGGAGAAAAAAAGATGCGGCATCAATACTTAATTTAATTGTTGAATTAGCTGTTTTTGAAAAAGAACCTAATGCGGTAGAAATTACTGTTGATGATATAATTCGTGATGGATTTTCAAATAAACCTAAATTTAAAACGTTCGTAGCAGAAGAGTTAGATGGTACAATTGTAGGAATGGCACTTTTTTATGAGCGTTATTCTACATGGAAAGGAAAAACACTTCATTTAGAAGATTTAATGGTTACTGAAGCTAAAAGAGGAATAGGAGCAGGAAAAAAATTATATACTTCAATTATGAAATATGCACAAGAAAACAGCTTTAAAAGAGTTGCTTGGGAGGTGTTAGACTGGAATGTAAATGCGATAGAGTTTTATAAAAACACAGGCGCAACAGTATATGACCAGTGGAGAGTTTGCCATATGAATGAACAAAGCTTAACACAATTTTGCAATGAGAATATTTAAGTTTGGTGGTGCATCGGTAAAAGACGCTGATGGAGTAAAAAATGTAAGTCGTGTTTTACAACAAGAAGGTATAAATGGTGTATTGATTGTTATTTCTGCTATGGGGAAAATGACAAACGCTTTTGAGAAAATTATAGATGCGTATTTTTATAAAAAAGAAAATCTAAAAAGCACTATAGATTTTGTTGAAGATTTTCATAAAAAAATTATTGAAGACTTATTTCCAAAAAATCATCAAATTTATACTAAAGTAGATTCTTTATTAGGTGATTTAAGCGGTTTTATGGCTCGTAATAAATCACAAGAATACAATTATGTATACGATCAAATGATTGGGTATGGTGAGTTATTATCTACAAATATCGTAAGTGCATATTTATTAGAAATTGGAATAAACAATAAGTTTTTAGATGTAAGAGATTATATAAAAACAGATGTTAATTATAGAGATGCAAAAGTTAATTGGGAATTAACAGAGAAGATAATTAAAGAAAATGTAGCTACTTCACAATTAAATATAACTCAGGGTTTTATTGGTAGTGTTGGTGTAGAAACAACAACCTTAGGAAGAGAAGGTTCTGATTATACCGCAGGAATTTTTGCTTATTGTTTAGATGCCGAAAGTGTTACGATTTGGAAAGATGTTGATGGAGTTTTAAATGCAGACCCTCGTGTATTTACTAAAACAGAATTATTACATGAAATTTCGTATACCGAAGCTATAGAAATGGCTTTTTATGGAGCATCGGTAATTCATCCAAAAACAATTCAGCCATTAGAACAAAAAGACATTCCGTTATTTGTTCGTTCTTTTGATGATCTTTCTAATAAAGGAACTTGTGTTGGTAGAGGAAATAAAATAACACCCGAAGTTCCTTGTTTTATTGTGAAAAAAAATCAGATTTTGGTTTCGATATCAGCAAAAGATTTCTCTTTTATGGTAGAGAGTAATATTAGTGATATTTTTAAAAAACTAGATAATTATAAGTTGAAAGTAAATCTAATTCAAAACTCAGCAATCAGTTTTTCGGTTTGTGTTGATGATAAGTACAACAACTTTGATGCTTTTTATAGCGATTTAAAGACAAAATTTAATATAAAATCTTATAAAGAGGTAACTCTTTATACTATTCGTCATTTTAATGAAGAAGCAATAAAAGAAATAAGAAAAAAAGGAAAATCGATTATTAGTCAGATTAATACTGAGACAGCGCAGTTGGTAATACAATAAAAAATGAAAATATCGCAAAATTCAGTTATATTTGCATTTATGCCAAATTTGAATTAATGGGATTAGTTACATCAAAAGAAATTGCTAAAGTTATTGGAGTTGATAAGTTCGGTGCTGCCGGAACTTTTTTGGGTTGGACGTTGATGAAAATTTTACGTATTTCTGCGGTTAACAGATTGTATGATAATAATAAGGATAAATCGGATTTAGATTTTTTAAACGGTCTTTTAGATGATTGTAAAATTGAGTTCGAAGTACCCGAAGAAGATTTTAAAAGAATTCCAAAAACAGGTCCTTTTATAACAATATCTAACCATCCCTTAGGAGGGATTGATGGTATTTTATTGTTGAAATTACTAGTTGAAAAAAGAGCAGACTATAAAATCATTGCCAACTTTTTATTACATAGAGCAGAGCCTTTAAAGCCTTATATAATGCCTGTAAATCCTTTCGAGAGCCGAAAAGATGCAAAATCTAGTGTGGCAGGTATTAAAGGAGCATTATTGCATTTACGTGAAGGAAAACCATTAGGTATTTTTCCAGCAGGAGAAGTTTCTACCTACCGAGATGGAAAATTAATGGTAGATAAACCTTGGGAAGAAGGAGCTGTGCGCTTAATTAAAAAAGCAAAAGTGCCTGTAATACCTATTTATTTTCATGCTAAGAACAGTCCGTTATTTTACGTGTTATCTAAAATTAGCGGTACGTTAAGAACGGCTAAACTTCCATCAGAAGTAATTTCAAGTAAAAAGAGAGTAATAAAAGTAAGGATAGGAAAACCTATTTCGGTAAAAGACCAAGAACAATATAAAGATATACCTTCTTTTTATGAGTTTATAAGAAGAAAAACATATATGTTGGCAAATCCGTTTGAGAAAGCTTCACAGAAAATTTTATCAAGCAAGAATTTAAAAATACCTAAAAAAATAAGTAAAATAACCTCTCAAAGAGTTCCTGATTTATTTATTAAAGAAGTAAACGACCTAAGAGAAAAAGGAAGTAGACTGTTACAAAGTAAGAATTACGAAGTGTTTTTTGCGAGCGCAAAAGAAATACCGAATCTTTTACATGAAATTGGTCGATTACGAGAAATTACTTTCAGAGAAGTAGGTGAAGGAACCAATAAAGCAATTGATTTAGATAAATTCGACAGGTATTATCACCACCTTTTCTTGTGGGATAATGTGCAAAATGAATTGGTAGGTTCTTATAGAATGGGTCTAGGTAAAGATATTTATAAAAAACATGGAATTAACGGTTTTTATATTCATACTTTATTTAGAATAGAGCCAGAGTTGTATCCGATGATGCAAAATACAATTGAATTAGGTAGGGCTTTTATAGCTAAAAGCTATCAACAAAAACCAATGCCTTTGTTTTTATTATGGAAAGGAATTGTGCATACAACATTAAGATACCCAGAGTATAAATATTTAATGGGCGGAGTAAGTATTAGTAATCAGTTTTCTGACTTTTCTAAATCGTTAATGATTGAGTTTATGAAATCTCATTACTACGACCCGTATGTTGCACAGTACATTCATCCTAAAAAGGAATATAAAGTAAAGTTAAAGGATGCTGATAAAGATTTTGTATTTGATTCTACAGAAGCTGATATGCAGAAGTTTGATAAGATTATTGATGAAATTGAACCAGGAACATTACGTATGCCTGTTTTAATTAAGAAATATGTGAAGCAAAATGCACGTTTGGTTGCTTTTAACGTAGATCCTAAGTTTAATAACGCAATAGATGGGTTAATGTATATTAAGGTAGCAGAAATACCAGAAAGTACTGTGAAACCAGTAATGGAAGAGTTTCAGGCCGAGCTAGAAAGACGCGCCACTGAAAACATGAATAAATAGTAGATTAACTACTTAGATAAACAAAAAAGCATTCTACTTGGTAGGATGCTTTTTTGTTGCTTAAAACGTAATAAAAAGAATTTTATATATGTTTTTTTTACCTTGAAGACTTGTTTTTTTAAGCAATAAAATAAGAGTATTTAATTTTTAATAATCATATTAGTCTTTTTATAAAAAAGAAAATAGTTTTATACTAAGTAATTTTACTACTGATATATAAACAGAAAAGCATCGTAAAAATTACGATGCTTTTCTGTTTTATAAAATTTAGGTTTCCTTATTTGAATAACCTAAAAATATCATTTCCGTTAGCAAATAGTAATAGAATAATAAGTAAAACAAAACCTGTTAACTGTGCATACTCTAAAAACTTGTCGCCAGGTTTTTTACCGGTAATCATTTCCCATAAGGTAAATACTACGTGTCCACCATCTAAAGCAGGTATCGGTAATAAATTCATAAAACCTAACATGATAGATAAGAAAGCGGTGATGTTCCAAAAAGATTGCCAGCTAAATTCAGCAGGAAATACGCTACCGATAGAAATAAATCCACCTAAACCTTTATAAGCACCTGTACTCGGGTTAAAAACCTTTTTCATTTGCTTAATATAGTTTGTTAAGGTAGTCCATGCTTTTGTTGTTCCGGCAGGAATCGCTTCACCAAAAGAATATGATTTCTCAGCTAATTCGTAATATCCTAATTTTTCTAAATCAGGTAACGATGCAGCTCCCCAAACAACCCCTAAGTTTCCGTGTTCAGAAACTTTAACAGGCACGTTTAAAACCTCTTTATTTCTTTTTAAAGTAACAGTAATGTCTTGCCCTTTTAAGCTTTTTAAAATAGGTTTTGCTTGATCGTAATATTTTATTGTTTGTCCGTTAATTGCAGTGATAATATCTTTTTTAAGAATATTTGCATCAGCATTTAATGAGTCTTTTTGTAAACCAGCAATTATGAAAGGATATCTTGGCGCGATAAAGCTACCAGCATTTTTACCGCGATCTATTAATTTAGAAATAAAATCAACAGGAATTACTTTTTCTACTTTTACACCATTTCTTTCAACAGTATAATTATTTCCATTAATAAACTCTAAAGGAAGTTCTCTAAATTTCTGAATTTGTTCACCATCAACAGAAAGTATTTTATCACCTGTTTGTAAACCTAAATCTTTACCTAACTGATCTTGTACCCAAATACCATCTTTTAAACTTTCGTTTGGTAAAAATTTTTCACCATAAGCATACATTAAGCAAATGTATATAACGATACCTAAAATAAAGTTTACAATCACACCACCTAACATAATTATTAAACGTTGCCAAGCTGGTTTAGAACGAAATTCCCAAGGTTGTGGTGGTAATGCCATTTGCTCAGTATCCATACTTTCATCAATCATTCCAGATATTTTTACATATCCTCCTAACGGAATCCAACCAATACCATAAACAGTATCACCTATTTTCTTTTTGAATAATGAAAACTTATAATCGAAAAATAAATAGAACTTTTCTACTTTAGTTTTAAATATTTTAGCAGGAATAAAATGCCCTAATTCGTGTAAAACGATTAAAAGCGATAAGCTTAAAATAAATTGTGATGCTTTTATTAAAATTTCCATAAAGGTGTATATCTAAATTTAAAATCGGACAAATGTACGTTTTTCATAAGAGCTGTAAAAGTTTGTAGTATAGATGAGGTTTGGTTTTAACAAATCTTTTATGATATAAGATATATAAGCCTTGTTTTTAGTCGTATTTTTGCAAAAAATACACTAAAATGGATTTAATATTCTTTAAAAAATCAAAAAGTACCATCATTTTTTTAATTGCTTTTTGTGCGGTGGGTATTCCTGTTTTTTATCATTTGGTAAAAGTAGAAGAAAAGTTACCTGTTTATAATCCAGCAGATATTAATCCAAGATTGGTAGATGTTTCTGTTAGAAAAAAGTCAAAAAATCATAAAATAGGTGATTTTAAATTGATCAATCAAAACGGAGAAACAATTACTAATGCCGATTATAAAGATAAAATTTATATAGCTGATTTCTTTTTTACGCGTTGTCAAACAATTTGTATTGTAATGGCTTATAATATGAGCGAATTACAAACACATTATAAAAATGATGATGATATTATGTTTTTATCACATTCGGTAACTCCGGTTATGGATAGTGTGCCTCAATTAAGAAAATATGCGGATGCGAAAGGTGTAATTGACGGAAAATGGAATGTTACTACAGGCGATAAAAAACACATTTATAATTTAGCTCGTAAACATTATTTTGCTGTTTTAGATGAAGGTGATGGCGGAGAAAACGATTGGGTGCACACCGAAAACTTTGTTTTAATTGATAAAAAAGGACAAATTAGAGGTTCGTATGATGGAACCAAAAAAGAGAATATGCAAAAAATCATTGACGATATTACCTTATTAAAGCAAGAATATGTAAAGTAATTAGTTTAGTTATCAAAATATAAAAACGTCCTTCTTACATATAGTTATAAGGACGTTTTTTGTTTAATTGATCTGTGTTTTTTATTTTATTTTTTCTCCTTCTTCATCGAAATTCTTATTAACTTCTTGTTCTGTTTTAATTACAGATACCGCTAAAGATAATAACATAATAGCCATTGGTTGCCACGTTAATTCTTTAGCTATATATGCCAATATTAATGAAGCAATAAGTGAAAGTGCAGAATAAATTAAGAATTGTTTATTAAAGTATGAATTAGCAAACTGCCAAACAACCTCATTTTTCATGGCTCTATTGGTTCGGTAACCATAAATAGCATTTATCTTTTTAGGTGGAAACATATAAAAAAGAATACTGAATACTAAGAGGATTCCGTTTACAGAAAGTACGTAATAATATGGATTCATTGTTTATTTTTTAATTGAAGAAATAATTCCTTTTAGTAAAATATTCATATCGGCATTTTTGGTAAGACCGGTACGAACGACTACCAAATTTTCGTTTGGCAAGATAAATACATTTTGTCCTTTATAACCATTAAATGAATACATGTTTTTTGGTACATCAGGATACCTGTTACCTGCATTTAACCAAATTTGTGCACCATACCATCCGTCAGAACCAGGAGTTGGAGTAGTCGCATAATCTACCCAATCTTTATCAAAAAGATGCTCGCCATTCCATTCTCCATTATGCAAGTATAAAAGTCCAAGTTTAGACCAATCTCTTGCCGTAGCCCAACCATAAGAAGAGCCTACATAATTACCACTCATATCGGTTTCTATCACCATAGAATTCATACCAATTTTATCGATTAACGCGCTGTACCAAAAATCTAAATATTCTTGATGCGTGTTAAATTGGTTACGAATTAACCCTGAAATTAAATTGGTGGTTCCCGAAGAATAGTTCCATGTTTCGTTAGGTTTTCCTGCAAGAGGTTTCTTTACTTGACTTTTAGTCATATCTTCCTCAAGAAAAAGCATTTTACTAACATCAGAGATTGTGTTATAATCTTCCAACCATTCTAAACCAGAATTCATTTGTAGTAAATTATGAAGCGTAATGTTTTTTCGTTCATCACCTTTCCACTCCTCAAATAAATTATCAGAATTCACATATAATTTTCGTTCGCATTGCAAAATTCCAACAATAGTACTCGCAATACTTTTGGTCATCGACCAACCTAATTGTTTAGAGTTTTTATCAAATCCGTCGCTATATTTTTCAGCAATAATTTGATCTTTATAGATAACTAAAACCGAACGAGTTTGATTTACATCGTTAAAAATAGTATCAATAGTTTCGTTAAGCTTTTTATAATCAATATTTGAAAATAGCGTATCTTTTTGATCAGCATTTCCATACGGAAACGGCGTAGAATTATTAGGTTTACTACGTTTAGGAACTAGTGTTTTTTTAGAAGCATCGTAATTATCATTTATTAAAACAGCACCTAAACCTTCTCTGTAAACAGCCTTTCTTTTTAAAAGACCAAAAGCACTACCAGTAGCCGATTTTTCTTCTTTATTTATAGCATCAGAAGTTAAGTTAATAGGAGAAAAATTATTGTCGTTTTCATCAGTAAATGCTAAACTTCTATCCGCTAAAAAAACTGAGGAAGCAGTGTTTTTTGCAGAGTAACCCGCCAAAATATTTAACTTCGGATAATTAAAATAAACAGCCACAACTAATATTACAACAACTAGTAAGAGTATTCTTTTTAAATTCTTCATATAAAACAATTTTAGCAAATGTAAGAATTTAATTGTTTGATGTTTGTATTTGAAAAAGCAAGCAGTACCTTTGTTTAAAATAATGATTTTTATATGTTTAATGTAGACGAAATTAGAGCTGATTTTCCTATTCTTAATAGAGAGGTACACGGAAAAAAATTAGTGTATTTTGATAATGGCGCAACTTCACAAACGCCACAAGTGGTTATTGATGCTATTGTTGATTATTACTCTAATTACAATGCGAATATTCATAGAGGCGTACATACTTTAAGTCAGGAAGCAACTGATAAGTATGAAGAAGCACGTCTTAAAGTTCAGAAGCACTTTAACGCAAAACAGTCGTACGAGATTATTTTAACAGCAGGTACAACGCATAGTATTAATATTGTAGCTTCAGGATTTGCAGCTTTGTTAAAAGAGGGAGATGAAGTTATCGTTTCTGCTTTAGAACACCACTCGAATATTGTTCCTTGGCAAATGCTTTGTGAAAAAACAGGAGCGATTTTAAAAGTGATTCCGATGGATGAAGACGGTTCATTACGAATGGATGTGTATCACGAGTTATTAAATGCAAAAACGAAATTGGTTTTTTGTAATCATGTATCAAATGCATTAGGAACCATAAATCCGATAAAGGAAATTATTCATGCAGCTCATAAATTCGGAGCTTATGTTTTAATTGATGGTGCACAAGCGGTACCGCATATAAAACCAGATGTTCAGGAGTTAGATGCTGATTTTTATGTAGCTTCTGCTCATAAAATGTGTGGCCCAACAGGTGTTGGTTTATTATACGGTAAAGAAGAGTTGTTAAACTTACTGCCGCCATACCAAGGAGGGGGTGAGATGATTGAAACCGTAACTTTCGAAAAAACTACCTACGCAGGTTTGCCTCATAAATTTGAAGCAGGAACACCTAATATTTGTGGAGGAATTGCTTTTGGAGCAGCCATAGATTATATGAATGAAATTGGCTTTGAAAACATTGCAAAACAAGAAAGTGAACTGTTAGCATACGGGACGGAAGAATTAGAGAAAATAGAAAATTTAAAAATATACGGAACCACTAATAAAGCATCTGTAATATCATTTAATATCGAAGGAATTCACCCTTATGATATTGGTAGTATTTTAGATAAATTGGGTGTTGCTGTTCGTACAGGGCATCATTGTGCACAGCCTATTATGAATTTTTATTGTATTCCGGGTACGGTAAGAGCGTCATTTGCTTTTTACAATACCAAAGAAGAAATAGATGTTTTGGTAGCTGCTTTAAAAAGAGCACAAATGATGTTGAGTTAAAACATTCTTTTAGCGAATAACATTTTGTATCAAACAAAAAAACCTCACAGAATTTAAAAATCTGTGAGGTCTTTTTAATTTAGAGTCTGTTTAAATTTTCGCTAAAAAAAATATAACATAAAATATAATAAATAGAATCCGTCAATCTGAACTTATTTCAGGTTCACATCCTGATTTGCCACAGTTCTACTTTTTATGCGATGCTGAACCAAATTTACCATGACGATAATTTAGTCTTATTTAAATATACAATCGTGTAAAAATGCCTAGCCCCGATTGAAGCATTTGTTTGAGCTCTTTTTTATTTTTCTTAAAAAAAGCGAGTGCAGAAAGCGGGAAATAGCTTCAAATTAATTTTACAGGTTCTTAATCTCTCGACATAAAAATCTGTAAAACATACCAAAACAACAACATTAAAGAAGCAAATAAGCCTAATGCAGCCGGTATATAATCGTCGGTAGAAAATTTGTTAACCAAGTTAGAAGTTTGGTATAAGATAGCACCTGCGGCTAAAACACACATTCCTACAGAAAACCACAAACCTAAGTTAAAACCGAATAAAGTACCCGCAATAATAAGTGCGATTGCAATAAAAAAACCAATACTTAAGCCTGCTTTTATAAAAGAAAAATCTTTTTTGGTGATAAATACAATTGATGATATTCCTACAAACAAGCCTAAGGTTACGATTCCGGCTTGTTTAATAATTTCAAAATTATTGGTATAAGAAATGGCCATATATATAAGCGGGATAAAAATAAATGCTTCTGCAAACACGTATCCCGAATATGCTAAATATTGTAAGTTCTTGTCCGATGTTTTTAAAGCCGTGCTTTCTGCATAATTGGTAATTAACATAAAGCCTCCTAATAATAATAGCCATTTATAACCTTGGGTCATCGATAAAGCAAACTCCACTATTGTGGCATTTTGCAATAATAAATATTCAAATACGATAAATAAAAGCACACCTAAACCAACGTGCGCATAGGTTTTTTTGTAAAAAGCAACTCTATCTGTTTCTGATACTTGAGCCACAAGAACTTTATTGTTAAATGAGTTTTCCATAAATGTTTTTTTAGAAGATAAAGATAGTTGTTTATGTAGAATTTATTTCTGTAGTTTGATTTTGATATAAATGTAATTTTTTAATGTTAAAAATGAATTGTTTTTATCTATTTGTGTTTAAAATTGACGTTTATTCTTTTTTTGATATAAAAATTAAACAATTCATTTTGTTTGATAGCAAGCGCTACAAGTGATTTTTAAAGGAAATTGTTGTTTTATTAACTTTTTAATGAAAAAGTGTAGATTACTCATCGTTAATAAACCCTTCAAATTATTAATTAATTATTAATAAATTAACTTTTTTGTTTGTGATTATTTATTTAATTAGGTTTTTAGCAAAGTATTGTCCAAAGGGAATGATTATTAATTAAACTAATTTAAATTTTTTACAACATAAAAAGAATTTTTTTAACATTAGCGGTAGCTGCTTCCATTTTAGTAGGATGTCAAGACAATGCTAACGATGCTGTTTTACCTGAGCAAGAAACAGTTGTTGATATGGGCGACTTTTATTTAACAACAGATGATAATCAAGCAAGAGGTGGGGCTAATGACAAATGTCATTCTATGAAAGTTTTAAATCGTCAATTAAAAGAAAACCCAGGGTTGTACAAAAAAATGTACGATATCGAGTATGCTACACGTAAACTTATTGCTGCTAAAGGAAAGCCAGTAAAAGGTGGCGGTGGTAATGGTGGTGGAGGTACGACTCCAGAACCAGATAATTTAGGAGTTGTTAATATAGCTGTATATGTACACGTTGTTTACAGTAATTCTCAACAAAACATAAGTAATGCACAGATAGCTTCGCAAATTACAGTTTTAAATGCTGACTTTAGAAAGCAAAATTCTGACGCAGGTAACACATCATCTGAGTTTTCAGGATTGGCTGCTGATTCAGAAATTTCTTTTTCTTTAGCAGGTACTTTCAGACATTCTAACTCTACTTCGTCTTGGGGAACTAATAATGCAGTGAAATCTGCTTATCCTCCAGTAACACCAGCTACTCACTTAAATATTTGGGTTGCTAATATTGGTGGTGGTATTTTAGGATATGCTCAATTCCCAAGAGGTAGTTCTGCTACTGATGGTGTTGTTTGTTCTCCTCAATATTTCGGAACTACAGGTTATGTATCTGCTCCGTTTAATGGTGGTCGTACTATGACTCACGAAGTTGGTCATTACTTAAACTTACGTCATATTTGGGGTGATGGTAGGTGTCGTCAAGATGATTTTGTAGCTGATACTCCATCTTCTGATGCACCTAACTATGGTTGTCCTTCTTATCCAACAGTTAATTGTAAATCTAACGACATGACAATGAACTATATGGATTATACTGATGATACTTGTATGAGTATGTTCTCTGAAGGTCAAAAATCTAGAATGAGAGCTATTTTTGCAGTAGGAGGTTCAAGAGCTTCTATGTTAAACTAGAAAACATATTCTTTAAATTTTAGCATTTTAAAATAATGTTACATAATATAGTGTTAAAGGGAGTGATTTTATATTACTCCCTTTAATATTTTATAGGTTTTAATTTTTAATTTATTTTAAGAATACTTGTAGTTATTAGGTGTTCGTATTTTTTATGATAGAGGCAATTGTATTTTAATCAATTCAGTCTTCTTAAAAACCAATAGCTCTTTTATTTATTGTGTTTTAAAAAAGAGTGCATTTTGTTAGGATTTGCCTGGTAGTACATGTTATATTTTATTTTTTTAAAAACGATTAAAACATGATATTTAAAGCTCAACCTGAATAATCAATCCAGTTTTTTCATTTACCTTTAAGTAATTATAAAACACTTAAAGAACGCTTCTTCTACGTTATTAGGGACATCTTTCCTTATAATATTTCTTTAGAATAGGAATTAGTTGAGGGTTTAACAACTTGGGGTTTGCTTACCTCAAATATTAGCAATATCACTAACTCAAACTTCTTCTTAACCTACTATCAATATATCTCCTAGACCGATTTAGGAGTCTGTACTTGGGTTGTAATAACTCTTTTTAATTTTAGCTTTTTATAGATAGTTTTTTAGTAAATAATTGAGTTAACAAGATTCCTTTTCTTGATAATTTATTATTAACCTTATTTTAGATGTGATAATTACAATAGCTGTTTTGTTATAAAGTCGATAAAAGAATACTTAGTTAAAAGCGCCTGATTTTAATTTCTGAAAATATACACTAGCCGCTTTTTTAACTTTTGGAGCTAAAATAAGCGTAGAAAGTACGGTTGGAATTGCCATTAAAGCATAAGCACTGTCCATTAAATTAATTACAAAATCTAGTTTAATAATTGAGGCTACTATAATTACTAAAACATAAAAATGATTGTAGTATTTACCAGTTTTAACACTTGTTAAATAACTTAAACAACTAAATCCGTAAAATGAATAGGTGAATAGGGTAGAAAAGGCGAAAATTAACACACAGATAGTTAAAATAATGCTTCCTGAGTGAAAAGGTAATACCGAATCGAAGGCAGCTAAAGTCATTGAGATACCGTTTCCGTCAAAACTTTGCCAAACACCTGATGATAAAATTGCCAATGCCGTTAATGTACACACTAACAAGGTGTCTATTGCTGGGCCTAACATAGCAACTAAACCTTCTCTAATTGGTTCGTCTGTCTTTGCAGTTCCATGCATCATTGGTGCGGTTCCTAAACCTGCTTCGTTAGAAAAAGCAGCACGTTTTACACCTGTAATTATTAAAGCACCTAAGGCACCACCTAAAACAGCATTACCAGAAAAGGCATCTGTAAAAATTAAAGAAATTATTGAAGGAATCTCATCTATTTTTATAAATAAAATAGTTATAACGGTTAATAAATAGATAACCACCATTAAAGGAACTAATTTACCTGCAACTTTTCCTATCCGTTGAATTCCGCCAAAAATTACGGTAGAAACAATGGCAGCAATGGTTATTCCTATTAGTAATTTAGCCGAAAACTCATTTGCTTCGTTCACATTAAAAACATCAATCATTGTTTGTGTTAATTGATTTGCTTGAAAAGCGGGTAAAGTTCCTACCAAACCAGCAGTAGCGAAAAACATAGCTAAAGGTTTCCATTTTTTACCTAAACCTTCTGTAATTACATACATTGGGCCTCCTTTTGCATTTCCTTCTTCATCTTCTCCTCTATACATAATAGCTAAAGTACAGGTGAAAAACTTAGTAGCCATACCTACAAAGGCACTTACCCACATCCAAAAAATGGCGCCAGGCCCCCCCATGGCAATAGCAATTGCTACACCACTGATGTTTCCCATTCCTACCGTTGCAGCAATTGCAGATGATAGTGCTTCGTAGTGCGATAAATCTCCAGGAGAATCTTTTTTATCATATTTACCTCTTAAAATTGCAATAGCATGGCCCATGTATTTAAAAGGAACTAGGCCAGAGTATACAAACAAGTACAGTCCACCACCTATTAATAATATTAATAGTGGCATTCCCCAAATCCATGATGAAAAATTGGCGACTATATCTTGAATATCTGTAAGCATAAATACGTTGTTTTATAGGTAAATAATAAAGAGAGATTGAAAATGTAACCTCTCTTATAAATTTTATTATTGAAAGAAGTTCTTTTTATTTAATACTAACTCCTTTTTTATTTAAGAGATCAATATCTCTAAAAAATCCTTCTTGAATTGTGCCTGCTTGAAAAATAAATGTTTTATCGTGTAGTACATTATTTTCAAAAAATGTAACCTGAAATTGGTTGTCTAATGCAAATAATTCAGGTTGCATTATTTCGAATTTAGAAAACGAATTAGCAGGTAATACATCTATTTTTCTACGGAACAATGATGTTTTTTTTGTTTCTGAAAAGCCTTGCGAAACAATAACAATCATTTCTAAAGGAACTTCTTTTTTATTGATGATATATACGCACCATTCATTAGCGCTGTCTTGCTCATTTTTTTCTAAAGTAATGGCTATTTCAACATTTTCTACTTTAGGGATTTTAATGTCTTTCTTCATTTTATATAGTTGTTAAATGCAAAAAGTTGAAAAGTAGAACTGAATCTATGCTTTTCAACTTTTGCTTTATTTTTTGTAGTAATTAAATTACAGATTTAAATTGTTCTAAGAAACGTTTATCATTTTCATAAAACATACGAATATCTGGTATTTGATATAATAGCATTGCTATACGTTCAATCCCCATTCCAAAAGCATATCCAGAATATACTGTAGGATCTATATTCGCATTCTTTAATACATTAGGATCTACCATACCGCACCCCATAATTTCTAACCAACCTGTTCCTTTTGTAATTCTGTAATCTGTTTCAGTTTCTAGTCCCCAGTAAATATCTACTTCAGCACTTGGCTCTGTAAATGGAAAGTAAGAAGGTCTTAAACGAATTTTAGACTTACCGAACATCTCTTTGGTAAAATATAATAAGGTTTGCTTTAAATCGGCAAATGAAACATCAGTATCAATATATAAACCTTCTACTTGATGAAAAATACAGTGCGATCTTGATGAAATATCTTCATTACGAAAAACACGACCTGGAGAAATTGTTCTAATAGGCGGCGTATTGTTTTCCATATAACGAACTTGTACCGATGAGGTATGCGTTCTTAATAAAGTATCTGGATTTTTATCAATAAAAAAAGTATCCTGCATATCACGTGCAGGGTGATATTCTGGTAAATTTAATGCGGTAAAATTATGCCAATCATCTTCAATTTCTGGACCTTCAGAAACTGTAAATCCAATTCGATTAAAAACTTCAATAATCTTGTTTTTAACTAAAGATATTGGGTGACGAGAACCTAAGTTTATTGCTTCAGACGGACGCGTTAAATCGCCATAAATACCATTTTCTTCAACAGCACTTTCTAAAGTATCGTTTAATTCGGTTACTTTTTCTTCAGCAGATTTTTTTAAATTGTTTAATGCCTGACCAAAGTCTTTACGCATGGCAGCATCTACATTTTTGAATTCAGCAAATAAATCTTTTAACAAACCTTTGCTACCCAAATATTTTATTCTGAAAGCTTCAACTTCATCTTTAGAAGTTGCTTGAAAAGCCTTTACATCACCAATCAATTCTTTTACCTTATCTAACATCTTAATTTTTTCGGAATATTTAGGTTGCAAATTTATGCTTTTTTAATGAAAAAAAGTGTTGGTTTTTAGAAGAGTTCTCGACTATTGAGCTCAATAGAATAAAAACTATTGGTATTTTTAAGAAAATAGGTAAATAATTGTTTTTTTTAAATTTAACAAATTGTAAATTAATTATATTTGCCTAACAAAATTGTTTAAATCATAATACAACATAATTAAAATTATGGAATCTAAAATAAATGCATTTATAGAATACGTTAAAGAACGTAATTCTAATGAGCCAGAATTTTTACAAGCTGTACATGAAGTTGCAGAAACTGTAATTCCATTTATAGAAAACAATCCTAAGTACCAGGATAAGAAATTGTTAGAAAGAATGGTAGAGCCAGAGAGAACTTTATTGTTTAGAGTTGCTTGGGTTGATGATAAAGGAGAAACACAAGTTAACAGAGGTTACAGAGTTGAGTTTAACTCGGCAATTGGACCTTATAAAGGAGGTTTACGTTTTCACCCATCTGTAAACTTATCAATTTTAAAATTCTTAGGATTCGAGCAAGTATTCAAAAATTCATTAACTACTTTGCCAATGGGTGGAGGAAAAGGAGGTTCTGACTTTAATCCAAAAGGAAAATCTGATCGTGAAGTAATGGCATTTTGTCAAGCTTTTATGTCTGAGTTATTCCGTCATATTGGAGCTAATACTGATGTTCCTGCAGGAGATATTGGAGTTGGAGGTAGAGAAATCGGATTTATGTTCGGTCAATATAAAAAATTACGTAACGAATTCGTTGGTGTTTTAACAGGTAAAGGCCGTTCTTGGGGTGGATCTTTAATAAGACCAGAAGCTACAGGTTATGGTGATGTGTATTTTGCACAAAATATGTTGAAAACTAAAAACGATTCTTTTAACGGTAAAACAGTTGTTGTTTCAGGTTCTGGAAATGTAGCTCAATATGCAACTGAAAAGGCTACTGAATTAGGAGCTAAAGTGGTTACTATGTCAGATTCTTCAGGTTATATTTATGATGCTGATGGAATAGATGCTGATAAATTAGCTTATGTGATGGAAATTAAAAATGTTCGCAGAGGTAGAATTAGCGAATATGTTGATAAATATCCAAATGCTAAATTCTTTGCAGGTGAAAGACCTTGGGCAATTAAATGTGATGTAGCTTTACCATGTGCAACTCAAAATGAGTTAAATGGTGAGGAAGCTAAAACATTATTAGCAAATGGATGTATTTGTGTTGCAGAAGGAGCAAACATGCCTTCTACACCAGAAGCTGTTGAAGCATTTCAAGAAGCGAAAATTTTATTCGCTCCAGGAAAAGCATCAAATGCAGGTGGAGTTGCAACTTCTGGTTTAGAAATGAGTCAGAACTCATTACGTTATAACTGGACAAGAGAAGAAGTTGATGCTAAATTAAATCAAATAATGAATGATATTCACGCTTCTTGTGTTGAATATGGTACTGATGAAAACGGTTTTGTTGATTACGTAAAAGGAGCAAATATTGCAGGTTTCGTGAAAGTTGCCGATGCAATGTTAGATCAAGGAGTAGTATAATTATTACTTTTTATTATATTTTAAAGCACGCTATTTATAGCGTGCTTTTTTATTTAGTACTTTCGATGAAAATTTTTATAATGAGTAGATCTAAAAGAAAAAATACATTTACCATTGCTTTTTATAATGTAGAAAATTTATTTGATACCGTTAATAATCCTTTAACAGCGGATGACGATTTTACGCCTAAGAGTAAACGAAATTGGAATCATCAAAAGTATCTTCATAAAATTAAAAAACTAACCTCAGTTGTAAGTCAAATAGGGAGTAATCAATCGGCTTATCCGCCTATTATAGTTGGTTTAGCAGAGGTTGAAAATGCAAAAGTGGTTAAGGATTTAATTCGGCATAAAAATTTATCAAAATATAATTATAGTTATGTTCATTACGATTCGCCTGATGAAAGAGGTATCGATGTAGCTTTTATTTATAATAAAGATTTTTTTAAAGTTATTTCTACAAATACACATTCTCTCTATCTAAAAGATTCTGAAGGTGAGGTTGATTATACGCGGGATTTATTAGTTGTAAAAGGAAAGTTAAATGGCGAATTAGTACATGTTTTGGTCAATCATTGGCCATCGAGAAGAGATGGAGATGAAGAAACAAGTTTAAAACGTATTAAAGCAGCTAAACAAGCCCAGGAAGTAATAAAGAATATTAAATTAAAAGAAAAAAACGCTAAGTTTATTATTATGGGCGACTTTAATGATAATCCAATAAGTGAAAGTGTTAATAATTTTTTGGTTACTGATGATTTATACAATCCTATGAAACCTCTATTTAAAAAAGGAAAAGGAACTTCTACTTTTTATAAAGAATGGCATTTGTTCGATCAAATTATATTTTCAAGAGATTTTTTTGATTCGAGTAAAAGCAGATTTACTTTTGTAAAGGCCGATATTTTAAATAAAGAATGGTTGCGGTTTTATAAAGGGAAGTTTAAAAATAGCCAGTTTAGAACATATGTTGGACCATGGTATCAAGGAGGTTATTCAGATCATTTTCCTGTGTACCTTACTTTCGAAAAAGAAGTATAAAAAAATCCCGAGATACTATCTCGGGATTTTTTTATGTATATAATGATAACTATTTATTCAACAGTTACAGATTTAGCTAAATTTCTAGGCTGATCTACATTTTTTTCTAACATCACAGCTATATGATATGATAGTAATTGAAAAGGAATTGTAGTTAATAAAGGAGTAAAAGCTTCTTCAGTATCAGGAATTTCTATAACATGATCTGCAATTTCTTTTACAGTCATGTCACCTTCAGTTACGATGGCTATTATTTTACCACTTCTAGACTTTATTTCCTGAATATTACTAACCACTTTTTCATAATGTCCTCTACTTGTTGCTATTACAAAAATTGGCATATTTTCATCAATTAAAGCAATAGGACCATGTTTCATTTCTGCAGCAGGATAACCTTCTGCATGTATGTATGAAATTTCTTTTAGTTTTAATGCGCCTTCTAAAGCCACAGGAAAGTTAAATCCTCTACCTAAATATAAACAGTTTTTAGCATCTTTATAAACCTTTGCTATTTCTTTAATTTGTACATCGGTTTTTAGTAGTTTTTCTACTTGCGCTGGAATTTGTTGTAAGGCTTGTAAGTAACTATTTACAGCAGAAGTTGATAAAGTACCTTTTGCCTTAGCTAATTTTAAAGCAATTAAAGAAAGTACTGTTATTTGTGTTGTAAATGCTTTTGTTGATGCAACTCCAATTTCAGGACCAGCATGCGTATAAGCACCAGCATGTGTTTCTCTAGCGATAGAAGAACCAACAACATTACAGATTCCGAAAACAAATGCACCTTTAGATTTTGCTAATTTAATTGCCGCTAAAGTATCAGCTGTTTCTCCTGATTGAGAAATAGCAATAACCACATCATTTTCGTTAATAATCGGATTGCGATATCTAAATTCAGATGCATACTCCACTTCAACAGGAATACGAGCCATATCTTCAAAAAGATACTCTCCTACTAATCCGGCATGCCAAGAAGTACCACAAGCAACAATTATAATTCGGCTTGCATTGGTAAACTTAGAAATGTTATCATCAATACCAGCCATACGAATTATCCCTTCATTAGGTAACATTCTTCCTCTGTAGGTATCAATGATTGCTTTAGGTTGTTCGTAAATTTCTTTTAGCATAAAGTGATCATAACCTCCTTTTTCAATTTGCTCTAAGCTTAATTGAAGTTTTTGGATATTTGCATCGATTTCTTTATCTGTTTCGATTTTACGAATTTTTATACCTTTATTTTTTTTGATGATAGCTAATTCACCATCTTCTAAATAAATGGCATCTTTAGTATATTCAATAAAAGGAGAAGCATCAGAAGCAACAAAAAACTCTTCGTTGTTCTTTCCTACGCCAATTGCAATAGGACTTCCTAGCCTGGCTACAATTAGCTCGTTAGGTTTGTTTTTATCAAAAACAGCAATAGCATACGCTCCAATAACATTTGTAAGTGCTAATTGTACTGCTTTTCCTAATTTACAACCTTCATTTTTTTTAACTTCTTCAATAAGGTTTATTAAAACCTCAGTATCAGTATCACTTTTAAAGGTGTAACCTCTTGAAATTAATTCTTTTTTTATAGTGTCATAATTTTCTATAATTCCATTATGAACAATAACTAAGTCTTCTGATTTTGAAAAATGAGGATGAGAATTCGTATCATTAGGAACTCCATGAGTTGCCCAACGAGTGTGCCCGATTCCTATAGTTCCTTTTTTTCTTTTTTCATCATTATTGGTGATGATTTCTAGATCAGAAACTTTTCCTTTAGTTTTTGATAAGTGAATTTTTTCACCATCGTACATCATTATTCCTGCACTATCATAGCCTCTGTACTCAAGGCGTTTTAACCCGTTTATAACAATTGGGTAAGCATCTCTATGTCCTATGTATCCTGTGATTCCGCACATAATGTTTTTACTTTTCTTTTGTGTATGATATTTTTAAAACAGCTCTTTTTGTACCGTTAGCAGTTTCGCTTCCGTCTAATAAGGTAACTCCTCTAGGATTCCAGTTGTAGGTGCTAACATTTGTATCTAAAACACCATTTATTACAGGGTTATCTGTAGGGTTATTATATGTTTTTAAGACTAATGGAGAGTTGTCGTTTGTTGTGCCGTCTAATAAATCAGATAAGTAATCTGTTAATCTAAAAGAATATTTTTCAGGAGTTCCATCATCAGTTAAACTTAAATTACCGTCAAAAGTAGGAGCTTCTTTATATGCGTCAGAAAGTTGTGTAGGAGATATACTACCACTTCCGTTATCTTTTTCCTGATAGATGAATAAGCGTTGTGGAATAATGTTCTTATCAGTGTTAATTGTTTTATTTATATAAAAAGATAATAATGCATCATTAATTAGCCAGTTATTAGCTCTTAATTCCTGAAGTTTTACATCATCAAGAATTTTAATTCTAGCCATTGTTCCTGTTGTTCCCTGCACAGTAAAGTTATTTGCAGAAGGAGTAATTGTAGCAGGACTCGATTTATAAATACTGTTTCTTACACCAGATAAAGAATATGAAATAGTTTTCGGTAAATTGTCCTTAAATACTAAATCAGTAATACCTTCTTGTTTTTCAGACCTAGTGATTGTGTAGTGAAAATCTAGCGTAGCAGAAGTAATGCTTCCATTTATATTTAGAGGCACCATCGCTCCGTTGTTTCCTTCAGCTTTAACAATTAATCCTTTAAAGTAAGAATTAAAAGCATCAGTAGTTTTAAACTCATCACCATCAAGTTTATCCCAGAAAAGACTTTTCATTTTTTCCATATCTAAGGGAATGGTTAGGAAAGGAGCTTTGTTCGCTAGTCTTATAGTATTTTCATATGTATTACCGCTGCTAATGCCTCTTGTTAATACTAGTGCAGTATCAGAAGGATTCGGTTTAAAAGTAAATCCAATATCCTCATTTAATAACTCGAGTTGGTCGTAGTCATGATTAGACTGAAAGCTATTAGATTTCGTAGGATTATCTGGGTCTAATCTATTTAGAAAAGTACCATTTCTATATACCTTTAAAGAGGTTGCAATGTCTTTATTACCTAAAACAGAATCTAGCCTAAAAATTGGTCTTTCAGTAGTACCTGTACCTGTATTTGTAGCTTTGTAAGGTAGTTTAAGAACAACTTTATCTAGTACAAAAACAGAATCTATTTCTCCGTTTGCAGTAGCAGGCTGTAAATCTTTTATTCTTGGACTAGTTGCTAGTGATAACTGACTAACAAAAGAAGCTTCTATTGTCTTGTAATTGTCATTATTATATACACCAAGCCAATAGTCGCCTAAAGCACCGATACTTATATTATCGGCTCTAACTGATTTGTATATAGGTAAAGGATTCGATTCAGAAATATCAATTGTTTCAATTTCTACATCTAATAATATTTCTCCTGTTTCAAATTTAGTATTGTTAACAACACTACTTCCTACGTCACTAAAATCTTTTTCACACGATACTAAAGTTGCTAAACATAGCAAGCTAATACCTAAAACACCAATTTTTCTAATCATTTGTATTGTTATTCGCTTATTTCTAAAACGTTTTCTTTATAAAATTGTAAGTAAGCTTCTGATAAAACTTCTTCAGATTGATATTCTAAAACTTTTGTATCTTTTTCATCGATAAAAGCATTAATTTCATCTGGCAACACTTCACTACCTTTTATAATAGCGTCAGAGTTTTCAATAGCACTTTTTAAGATGCTAATTTCGTTTGGAGTAGCTAAAGTTGTTATTTTAGATTCATTAACTTTATCAAAACGAACCTTTTTGGCTAGATCGCCTTCTAATTCACCTTCAAAATTATTGTTGTAAATAGAAGTTACAATTTTACTTTCTGTAAAAAGTGGTTCTTCTTTGTAAAATTCCTTTAAATATAATGGAAGTAAAGAGGCCATCCACCCATGAACATGAATAATATCTGGCGCCCAATTTAGTTTTTTAACGGTTTCTACGACTCCTTTAGCAAAGAAAATCATACGTTCGTCGTTATCACTAAACATTTTGTCATCTTCATCAGAATATACAGCTTTACGCTTAAAGTATTCGTCGTTATCAATGAAATACACTTGCATTCTTTCTTTCGGAATAGAAGCAACTTTAATAATCAATGGCATATCCATATCATTAATTATTAAATTCATACCAGATAAACGAATTACTTCATGTAATTGATGTCTTCGCTCATTTATTACCCCATAACGAGGCATAAAAATACGGGTTTGAACTCCTTTAGAATGTGCGTTTTTAGCAACATTAAATGCAGTAGATGATAATTCTGTTTCAGGTAAATAAGGTATTACCTCTGATGAAACATATAATATTCTCTTATCCTTCATTAAATTCGTCTATTTTATTGAAGATGCAAAAATACGAAAATTTATGCTAAAATGATGTTAAATTGCTAATTTTGCACGCATTTCAACTATAATAGAATGAAAGTTTATAAAACTAAATCAGAATTAAAAGAATTTTTATCAAAAGTAAAAATCAAGAATAAATCTATCGGATTCGTTCCTACTATGGGTGCTTTGCACGAAGGGCATTTATCACTTGTTGAAAAGGCAAAACAAAAGAACGACATAACGGTTGTGAGTATTTTTGTGAACCCTACTCAATTCGATAATAAGGAGGATTTAGTTAAGTACCCAAAAACATTTGATAACGATTTTATGCTTTTGGAAAGTGTTGATTGCGATGTTTTGTTTTTTCCGTCTGTAGAAGAAATGTATAGTGAAAATATTGAATCAGAGTCTTTTAGTTTCGATGGTTTAGAGCATCAAATGGAAGGGAAATTTCGTGATGGTCATTTTAACGGAGTCGGAACTATTGTAAAAACATTATTTGAAATTGTGGAACCTGACGTTGCTTATTTCGGGAAAAAAGATTTTCAGCAGTTACAAATCATCAAAAAGATGGTTGAAAAAAATGCGCTTCCGGTAAAGATAAAAGGCTGTAATATTTATAGAGAAGAAGATGGTTTAGCAATGAGCTCACGTAATACAAGATTAACAAAAGAACATCGAAAATTAGCTCCTTTTATATATAAAACACTTAAAAAAGCAAAGAAGAAATTTGGCATAAATAGTGCAGTAGAAGTTACTGAATGGGTACAAAAACAGTTTCATAAACATTCTTTATTAGAATTAGAGTATTTTACAATAGCTAATGAAAAAACGTTAGAGACCATTGTAAAAAAAGAGCCTGAACATAAATATAGAGCTTTTATTGCTGTTTTTGCAGGAGAAATTAGATTGATAGATAATATCCGTTTAAAATAAAATCATTCAAAAACAACTCATTAATCATTAAAAAACTATTTTTGCATTATGTTAGTACAAGTAGTAAAATCTAAAATCCACCGCGTAAAAGTTACGGGTGCCGATTTAAATTATATAGGAAGCATTACCATTGATGAAGATTTAATGGATGCAGCGGGAATTATTGAAGGCGAACGTGTTCAGATTGTGAATAACAATAATGGCGAACGTTTAGAAACATATGCAATTCCAGGACCAAGAAATAGTGGAGAAATTACCTTAAACGGTGCAGCTGCCAGAAAAGTAGCAAAAGGCGATGTGTTAATACTAATCGTATACGCTTTTATGGAACTTGAAGAGGCTAAAAATTTTAAACCTTCTTTGGTTTTTCCTAACGAAGAAGATAATACCCTTACGTAATTTTGAATATTAAAAAAGCATTAAAAATTATACTACCTCTCGTTTTGGGAGGTTTTTTGGTTTGGTACTCTTTATCAAAAGTGTCTATAGCAACTTTGTTAGATTACTTTAAAGAGGCAAATTATTGGTGGATAGCTTTAGGGTTATTTTTCGGAATTTTAAGTCACTTGTCTAGAGCATATCGTTGGAAATTTTTACTAGAACCAATGGGATATAAGCCAGACTTTGGTAATAGCACCATGTCGGTTTTAGTAGCATACTTAGTTAATTATGCAGTGCCAAGAGCAGGAGAGGTTTCTCGTGCTGCGGTTATGACAAATTATGAAAACATTCCTTTCGAAAAAGGCTTCGGAACTATTGTAGCCGAAAGAATGGCGGATTTAATTATGATGTTAAGTATCATCGCAATTACATTATTTGTACAGTTCGATTTTATATATGAATTATTAACAAAGAATTTTAATCCACTTAAAATAGGGGCGATATTAGCAGTTCTTATCTTAGTTGGATTTATCTTTTTGAGATATGTAAAAAAAGCAACATCAGGAATTGGTCTAAAAATAAAAAACTTTATTTCAGGATTAGTTGAAGGAGTTATGAGCATATTTAAAATGAAGAATAAATGGGCATTTATTTTTCATACCGTATTTATTTGGTTAATGTATATACTTATGTTTTGGGCAACAATACCCGCAATAGATGGCTTAAGTGTTCCTTTAGGAGGTGTTTTAATTGGTTTTATTGCAGGCGGATTTAGTATAGCAGCAACCAACGGAGGTATCGGTTTATATCCGGTAGCTGTTGCAGGTGCATTGGCTTTATTTGGTATTGCAGAAGAACCAGCAACCGCTTTTGGTTGGATTATGTGGACAGCCCAAACGGCAATGATTATTGTTTTTGGAGGCTTAGCATTCTTGTTATTACCTATCTACAATAAAAATAAAAAGTAATAGGGCGTTACCTTCCAGGTCGCGCTTTCGCTACTCGCTTTTTTTTAAAAAACAAAAAAGAGCTCAAACATGCCGCTCAATCGCTAACGCAGTTTCTTTATAAATTTTAGTTATAAACTATTTTTGTTCGGCCGTGTTTAAGAAGCTGTTTTCGTGATTATAAAAATCATAGTACCGTCATACTAAATTTATTTCAGCATCGCATAACTTTGGTAAATTAGAAACTAAAATAAATTCAGTTTTAGGGATCAATATTTTTTAGAATAAAATTTATACAGTCGCTAAAAATAATCAATAGTATTAGATATTAGTTTGTAACTTTGAACATTACTATTGAGTATTTTAAAACTTCCAATCTATTTTAAATGGCCAAAACCAAAACTACTTTTTTCTGTCAAAACTGCGGAGCGCAACATGCGCAATGGGCAGGACAATGTAATACTTGTAAAGAATGGAATACCATTGTTGAAGAGGTAATTCAGAAAGAAGAAAAACGAGTTTGGAAAAGTCCTGAAAACAATAAAAAAAGAGTTTCTACACCTTTAAGAGTACAAGATATTCAGTTAAACCCTGAAGAACGTGTTGAAACAAAAAATAACGAATTAGACACTGTTTTAGGTGGCGGAATTGTAAAAGGTGCCGTTGTTTTATTAGGTGGTGAACCCGGAATTGGTAAATCGACGTTGTTATTGCAAATCGCTTTAAAAATTCCCCAAAAAGTATTGTACGTTTCGGGTGAAGAAAGTCAGTCGCAAATTAAAATGCGTGCGGAACGTTTAGAAGCTACAAATTCTAATTGCTTAATTCTTACTGAAACCAATACACAGCAAATATTTAAAAATATAGAAGAAGTTAAACCAGATGTTTTGGTGATTGATTCTATTCAAACCCTACATACAAATTCTATTGAAGCTTCACCGGGAAGTATTTCTCAAATCCGTGAAACTTCAGCAGAACTTATAAAATTCGCCAAAGAAACTTCAACTCCGGTATTATTAATTGGTCATATTAATAAAGAAGGACACATTGCTGGTCCTAAAATTTTAGAACACATGGTAGATGTTGTTTTACAGTTTGAAGGCGACAGAAATCATACGTATCGTATTTTACGCTCACAGAAAAACCGATTTGGTTCTACTGCCGAACTCGGAATTTACGAAATGCTATCAACCGGATTACGAGAAGTATCTAATCCGTCTGAAATATTAATTTCAAAAAAAGATGCTGATTTAAGCGGAACCGCAATTGCATCAACTTTAGAAGGTATTCGTCCTTTAATGATCGAAATTCAGGCCTTGGTTTCTACCGCAGTTTACGGTACGCCACAACGCTCTACAACAGGTTATAATTTAAAAAGATTGCACATGATTTTAGCTGTTCTAGAAAAAAGAGCAGGTTTTAAATTAGGAGCAAAAGATGTTTTTTTAAATGTTACAGGCGGAATTCATGTAGATGATCCTGCTATTGATTTAGCGGTTGTTGCAGCGATTTTATCATCGAATCAAGATTTAGCGATTAATCCGAATGTTTGTTTTGCTGCTGAAGTTGGTTTGGCAGGAGAAATACGACCAGTTTCTAAAATAGATCAACGTATTTTAGAAGCTGAAAAACTAGGGTATAAAACTTTAGTAGCCTCGAAATACAATAAAATATCTTCTAAAAACCACGGTATAAAACTAGTTTTGGTTGGTAAAATAGAAGAGGCTTTTGCTACGTTGTTTGCTTAGATTTTGTTAACGACTTAATATCATCTCTTGCAATAATTTTTACTTTTCAAACTCAAAGGGAGATTCGATAAAATCTATAATTATTTGTGGATATTTTTCTTGTAAGAAGTCCATTAAATTAGTTGTGAAAGGAAGAATACTGTCGTTTTTAATTCCGCTATTAATATTGTTCCAAGTGGTTGGGTAATACCTTGATATCGTTCCAAAAATAAATGAAATTGCGAACATTTTAGATATATCATTCATAAATATATACTCATTAAAGGGTGGAATTACATAGGGGGCACCTATTACATCAAAAGAACTTGCCCATTTTTGACATAAATGAGGGTGAAATTTTCCGTCATAAATTATTTTTGAAATTAAATTCCCCTCGGTGATTACAGAATTTCTGAAGACGTTATCAGGAAATATTATATTCAATAATTCTTTACCCTGAACCTCAATCTCTGTTTTCGAAATTTCTTTACGTTTTAGATTATTTAATTTTCTTGAAGGAATTTTAAGCCCCAACCAAGATTCAGTAGATTTTTTTAAATCAGGAAAAGAATAAGATAATTCTTTTAAATTAAATTCATAGTCACCTTCATAGATAAGATATTCTGCGTGCCAATTAATTCCATTACTTCCAGCACGAAAATAAGATTTGTTTTTAGTTGCAGTAATTAATTCTTTGAAAGTTCCATTAGAGCTTTTTACAATAATATCTTCCAATTTTCCAGACTCTGCAATTTTTGACCAATTGGTTATTTTTAAGCCATGAGAAGGTTTAATATTGTTTTCTCTTGCTTTTTTATTTAAAATTAAAATGAGACCTCTACTTAGAGAAACAATTCCATAATATAGAAGTAAAGGTTTTACTGAAATATTAGCAACTTTAACAGAGTCAAAATAGCCTCTTCCTTGTTTGAATGCAGAAACTATTTCGTATGCTTTAGTTGAGTTCAGTTCAAAATCATATTTTTTTTTAATATATCTTTTTACTAAATCCTTACTTTCAAACTCTCTTAAAAAGTGCCAAGTATCGTTCATCTTAAATTATAGCTAATTTTATTATGTCCCAAGTTTAAATTCGCTAACTCAGTTGTTAGCTAAGTTATAGTAAAACAAGTTAAAAATAAAACTAAGCACTTCAAAAATGTAAAGACTACTCTTCCTTCTTTTTCTTCTTACCAAAAAGTCTATTAAAAAAACCCTTAATTCCTTTTTGTCTGTAAGGAGGGCATTTTATTGATTCGTAAACATCTTGCGGAATATCAAAATCGGTCAAGTATTTTTTACTTAGCTCGGCATCTTTCTCTATTTCTTTAATAATATTGGCAACAATAGGTAAGGCCAATGACGAGCCAGAACCTTTTCCGCTTTTAAAATGTATGGTGTTTTTTGAAGTTCCTACCCAAGTACCAAAAACAATATTGGGCGTATAGGCAAGAAACCATGCATCTGTATAATCTTGCGCGGTACCTGTTTTTGCAGCGAGCTGACTTTTAATTTTATAAGTGTTTCTAATCTTAGCTCCCGTACCTTGATCAACAGCTTTTTGTAAAATAGCTGTTAGTGTCTCAGTAGTTTCTTTTTTAAAGACTTCTTCGGCCTTCTGTTCTTTACTTTCATAAATAATAGCACCTTCTTTATCAGTAATTTTAGTAATCATGTACAAGTCGTTCATATTACCATTATTAGCAAAGCTCCCGTACGCTTTTGTTATTTCAGACAATGATAAGTCTAAGGTTCCTAAAGCAATAGACGGAGCGTTATTGGTAATTTTAGGAAACTGTAGTTTTTCACAGTAATTGATTAATAATTCTCTTTCGAGCTTAAAATAAAGATCGATAGTTGGTAAATTCATAGAATGAATTAAGGCATTCCATAGTGCAACTTTATTATCTGGAGTAGTTTTATAATCGGCATTTTGAGGTTTCCAATTATTAAATTCGGGATATGTTTTTTCTTCGTTGTCAAAATAGTCGCAAGGCGAAATACCATTTTCTAATGCGGTAGCATATAAAACTGGTTTAAAAGCAGAAGCTATTTGACGATGCGATAAAACCATATCAAAAGGAAGCATTTTAAAATTATTACCACCAACCCAACTAATTACTGCTCCGTTTTTAGGATTTGTAACCAATACAGACGCGTTAAGCATTTTTGCATAATGCCATAAACTATCAATTTTAGTACCTGTTATTGTTTTAGTGCTGTCCCAGTCGAACAACTTAAAGGTTTTGTTTTGTTTGTCTTTTTCAGAAGAAAAACGATTCTTTTTTAACCAACTGTTTTTTAAAATATTTGATAGTAATTCTTTATCTAGCTCTTTTTGTTTAACTATAAGTTGCTCTTTAGCGGATTTTTCGGCGATTTTTTGAACTTTGTAATTTAACGTAGTGTATATTTTTAAACCGTCGGCCTCTATATTGTGTTTTATGTTTCTTGTTTTATTAATGCTATCTATTATTTTAATAGCTTTTTTCTTTACTTGATAAGAAAAATAACCAGCAGTTGTTTTTAAATCGAGGTTTTTATAGCTTAGTGTGAGTGGTAATTTTTGTAAACTGTCTGTAGTTTTGGTAGTTAAATACTGTTCGTTTTTCATAAGCTGCAGCACAATATTTCTTCTGCTTAAAGCATTTTCAGGGTTCAACCTTGGGTTGTAATAGGTGTTTGCTTTTAACATACCAACCAACACCGCAGATTCTTCAGCATTTAACTCATTTGTCTTTTTGTTAAAAAATCGATTAGCGGCAGATTCTATCCCAAAAATATTTTCACCAAAAGGAACCGAATTAAAATACAATTGAAGTATCTCGTTTTTAGAATATAAGCCTTCCATTCTACTAGCAATAATAAGTTCTTTAATCTTATTTATGGGCAGGCTTAAAAAACCGTGATATTTTCGTCCGTATAAGTTTTTAATTAATTGTTGCGTAATTGTACTTCCGCCACCACCAGAAGCATCTTGCATTAAAATACTTTTAAATAATACTCTTGCATAGCTCTGACCATCGTAACCATTATGAGTATAAAAACGTTTATCTTCAGTAGCAACTAAAGCTTCTTTTAAATGATTTGGTATTTGTGATATGTTGATGTTAGTTCGGTTTTCTGTAAAGATTTTACCGATAATTACATCATCCGAAGAATATATTAAAGAGGCTTCTTCATTTATTACAGATGATAATTTTTCGTTGTTAGGTAAAGCGCCAAACACTTCAAAATACACCAAAGAGAATAGTAGCATTATTAATAGCAATATAAAAATAGCCAAAGCCGTTACGTATTTTAATAAACGGATTAAAGTTTTCTTTTCTATAAGCTTATGGTATATTTCTTTAAATGTTTTCATCAGGCTATTAGTCAAATTCTGTTTTTCAAGATTTTTATTACTTAGAGTTTTAAAGAACTCTTAATTTATTTTTTAAACTCAGCAATTTTTATACCGTTGTTAAACTTTATGTTTGTCCAGTTTACAAATATCCAAGGTTTATTGGTTACTTCTGCATTCCAATTAGAGTTTTTGTATTTTCTTTTTGTAGGTATAAGTAAGCCTTCAATATTTTCGTACTGCAATTTCATTAAAAAAGGATCAGTTTTACCAAAATCAACAACAGTAAAAAGAAACTGATCTATTAATTTAGTGTTTTTATTAATGTATAATTGATATACATCCTTTGGTTTATTGTCTTTAGAATTAAACGTAATTTTAACAATATCATATTCGTTATTACCAATGTTTTCTTCTTTTAAGTATTCATAATTTACACCTGGATCTAATAATTTCTGAATCATGGTAAACCAATAAAAGTTGGTAGGTCTGTTAAAAGCAACTCTTTTTAAAGCAACAGAATCTAAAATAATTTTTCCGTTATTTTTTAGCCAAAATTCTTTACCATCATAACCTTGCTCGATATTACCTGATAAATGCGTAAGCGTTCTTTCGTGTTTAGTATACAAACCATAAGACAACTCGTTATTAAATATATATTTTTCGGTTGATGTATCTGTTTTGCCATCCGGAGTTTTATAAGTATACGTATAAATCACATCTTTCTTTGATGAAAGTTTACTGTAATTACCTGTTTTTTCTACCGTTTGATATACTAATTGATGTGCTTTGTTTTTAAATTGAATATTGTTTGTTGCTATAGCTGGTTTTATTTCTGTTATATCTTTTTTGATGTTTTGTTTACAAGAAGATAAAGTAAGTATTGCAGTGATGCAAATTGCTATGAGTATTCTCATTTTTGTTGTTTTTTAATATTATTGTCTAGTAGCTAATTTTATGCAAAGCTATTAGAAAAGGGGTGAAGGTTAAAACTTTTTTTATTAAACAAAAAGAACCTCATAATTACATGAGGTTCTTTATAGGTTTTACTGTTTTTAACAACATCCACCACCATCATAATGATAGGTAGATTCTGAGAAGAAAATATCATCTCTGCCTAAAGCTTTTAAAGCTGCGGCAGTTTTATCGCAAATAGCTAGTGGCTGATTTTTTAATAAAGTATGTCCTAATCCGTCATCAAAATAATCTTCATCACCGTAATATATAGCTGCTTTTCCTGTAAAAATACAAGGACCATCCGCTGGCATTGGATCTTTAATTGCGGCAACTTCAATAGATTCTATATAAATTAATTCATCTGTTGGATAATTCTTTGGGTCTAAAATACGGTATGGCTTACGAGCTCTAATTTCTATGGTTCCGAAACCAGCATCTGTTAATGCTTTTACATAATCGGCAATTGTTAAACTACCGCTTAAACATAAGGCACGTAAACGTTCGTCGTTACGTAATTCTTCATTCATCTCTTGCTCACAAGTAGGGTCGCTCATCACTAATTTTCCGTGAGGCTTTATTACTCGGTACATTTCTGCAATTGCCTTCTTTAAATCATCCGATTTAAAAATGTTGAATAAACAGTTTTGGGCAGCAACATCAATTGAATTATCATCAACAGGTAAGTTCATAGCATCACCTTTGCGTAAATCAACAAAATCGCTTTTAAACCAATCGTTTTGTTCTTCGGCAACGATAAAGTTTTTGCGAGATGCTTCTAACATTTCATCAACTACATCTAAACCAATAACCCCACCTTTATTTCTGTTGAAATAGGCAAATTGTAATAATTCCATTCCGCCACCAACACCAACATATAACATTTTTGGATTGTTGGTTAAATCGCGTGCATGTACTGTAGAACCACAACCGTAGTTCATTTCTTGCATGATTTTAGGAATTTTTAAACCAGGTAATTCCCAAATAGGATTTGTGGTACAGCACAAGCCAACATCTGGCGTTAAAGCTGCTTCTTTATATACATTGTGTGTGGTTTCTAAGTAACTCATTTGTTTTGTGTTTATGTTAATGCGAAGAAGTATAATAAGGGAATAGATTCCTTAACTTCGTTCGGAATGACTTTATAATTTATTAATTAGTTCTTTAAATAAAGTAATCATTTTTGGTTCTGCTTTACCAGCAACAGCAATGATTTCGGCAATATCTACAGGTTGTAAATCCTTAGGGTCACATTCGTCTGTTAAAACCGAAATAGCAGCACATGGTAAATTTAACTGTTTTGCAACAATAACTTCTGGTACCGTACTCATACCAACAGCATCAGCTTCTAAAATTTGCAGCATTCGGTATTCGGCTCTGGTTTCTAATTGCGGACCTACAACACTTGCATACATTCCTTCATGTAACTGAATGTCGTTTGCTATTGCAATTTCTTTCAGCAGACCATTAATTTTTTTCGAATAAGGCTCAAGCATATCCGCAAAAATGTTTCCGAAATCATTGGCTCCTTTAAATGCTAATGGCGAACCTCCTTGAAGGTTTAAATGATCTTCTAATAACATTAAATCTCCTTTTTTATAAGTAAGATTAATGGCACCTGCAGCATTAGAAATTAATAGAGTATTGATTCCTAAACTATGCATTGTTCTAATTCCATAGGTAACTTCCCAAAGATTGTAGCCTTCGTATACATGAAAACGCCCAGACATCACGAGTACTTTTTTTCCTGATAAAGTTCCGTAAATTAATTTACCTGAATGAAATTCGACTGTTGCTTGTGGAAAATTAGGAATATCAGCATACGCGATTTCTTTTTCGATATTTATCTCGTTAACTAATTTTCCTAAACCTGTTCCTAAAACAATTCCGATTTCAGGATTTATAATTCCGTTAGATTTTAAAAAATCTGTTGTTTCTTGTAGTTGTTGTTTTTTCATTTGTACTGAACTTATTTAAGTTCTTTTGTTAGGTCGAGCGCAGTCGAGACCTTAATTAAAATCTCTCGACTGCGCTCGAGAAAACATTATTTATAAAAAGTGTTGAAATGCTTTGTGGTTTTTAATGTCATCAAAAACATCAACATCATTAAGTTCTTCTAATAAATGCACGCTTACTTTATGTAAGTCCTTAAGTGTGTCTTTTCTTACTGTTGCTGTGCCCCATTTTTTATTTTTAAAAATAGCGGATTGCAGATTTTTCATTCCTAAAAGATAATAACCACCATCTTCAGCAGGGCCAATTACTACATCATTAGTATCTAGTTTAGAAAAGGCATCGTTGATGTGATTTGGAGTTAAATCGTATAAATCGCTACCAACAATCATTATTTTTTCATAACCTGCTTCAAATCCGTCTTTAAAAGCATTTAACATTCTAATGCCTAAATCTTCGCCTTCTTGCTGGTGTTTTTTAAATACATCGTTATTCCAAATATCATTTTCACGAACTTTAACCGAGTAGTAAACCGCTTTATCGCAAGGTAAATTGGTTGTAACTTCTTTGGTTTTATCGAGCAGGAATTTGTAAATATCTAAAGCAGTTTCATCACCAACTGTTTTGGCTAAGCGTGTTTTTGCTTTTCCTAATTCAGGGTTTCTTGTGAAGATTAATAATAAGTTTTTAGTCATAAACTTTTTCTCCTTTTAAGAGCCACTTGCTCCATCGTTTGTTAAAAGTATGTATTTTTTCTGTATTATTACCTAAAGTATCTTGTACTTTAAAGTTTGCGTTTTTCCATTCAAAAATTCCTCCGTAAAGATTATAAACATTTGTATACCCTTCTTTTATTAATTTAAGAGCAATTGCTTCAGAACGAATTCCTAAAGAGCAATAAACTACAATTTTAGCGTCTTTATCGTCGGGTAATTTTTGTGTAATTTCTGAGAGCTTAAAATTATTATAACCCACTAAAATGGCATTTTTTAAATGACTAACCTTAAACTCTTCGGCTTCTCTAGCGTCTAACAAAATGGTTTTTGTGTTGGGTAAAGCTAAAGTTTCTACAGATATATATGGAACGTTTTTAGTGTTGTGTTTTTTTAATAATTGATTTAAATCCTTCTGAGAAAAAGAGCTTAGAGAAATCAACAAGAAAAAGAAAATAAGTTTGTTCATTTTACTATACATAATTAGAAGCTGTTTCCTGCTTTCTGCACTCGCTCTCTGCGAGGAGCTCAAACAAATGCTTCAATCAGGGCTAGGCTTATTTACAAAAATTGTTACATTAAAGTTAAGCAACAACACCTTGGCAACTACTACCAGCGCCGGCAGTACAACCATAACAATGTTGATTGATAATTATATCTCTATCTTGTAATAACTCTTCGTTGTATTCTGAAATGTGTTTTACTTTCGAGTTAACTTTTAAGTTTAACATTTGATTAAAATCACAGTCATACAAATTTCCGTCCCAGCTTATCGATAATGTATTTGTACACATTACGTTTTCAACAGCCATCGGATTATAAGCCTCTACCAAAGAATGCATATATTCTTCATAATTTTCTGAAGCAATTAAATAGTCTAAAAATCTACTTATAGGTAAGTTTGTGATGGCAAATAAATTGTGAAAATCAATATTAAAATCATCTTTCAAAGCTTTTTTAAAGTCGTTCTCTAAAGCGGCTTGATCCCCAGGTAAAAAAGCTCCTGATGGATTGTAAACTAAATCTAATTTTAAATCAGACCCTTCAGTTCCGTATCCAACATCATTCAGCATTTGAAGCGCTTTAATAGATTTATCAAAAACACCATCACCGCGTTGCTTGTCAGTTTTTCCACGTGTCCAGTGCGGCATTGAAGAAACTACGTGTACATTGTGTTTTTTAAAGAACTCAGGTAAATCGTAGTATTTTTTATTTGCCCTTATAATAGTTAAGTTAGAGCGCACAATAAAATCTTTAATTCCTGCTTTTGATGCTTCTTCAACAAACCATCTAAAATTAGGGTTCATTTCTGGTGCGCCACCTGTTAAATCTAACGTATGTGCTTCTGTTTTTTTAATAACATCTAAGCATTGCTGCATGGTTTCGGTTGTCATGATCTCTTTACGATCAGGGCCAGCATCTACATGGCAGTGCGCACAAACCTGGTTACACATATAACCTAAGTTAATTTGAAGAATTTCTAGCTTTTTAGGGCGAAGCGGAAACTGATTTGTTTCCTTTATTTTTTTAGCAAACGTTGGCAATTCTCCATTAGCGAAAATTCCGTTTGATAAAATTTCTAATTGACGTTGTGTATTTGCCAAGTCGTTATTTCTTGCTTGAAGGGACTTTTTCATCTTTATATTTTAGTTTCTGTCAAGTCGAGAGCAGTCGAGAGCTAAATATTACCTCTTGATAAACTACGTTCACTACTTTCAATAAAGCTAACTTTATTTTAGTAATTCTCGAAGAGACACTTTTGAAGATAGTTTTTACATTTCTAACTTATTCACTTTATTCATCATTTGAACTCCATGAACCAGTGTTGCACCGCTTTTAATTGCAGCACCAACATGTAATGCTTCCATCATTTCTTCTTTGGTAATTCCGCGCTCTAAACCATCTTTTGTATAAGCATCTATACAGTATGGGCATTGTTCTGTATGTGCAACAGCTAAGGCAATTAAACTTTTTTCACGAGCTGTTAAAGCACCTTCTTCAAATACTTTTCCGTAGTAATCAAAAAACTTAGTACCAAGCTCTTCATTCCATTCTGATATTTTTCCGAACTTACGCAAGTCCGCCGGATCGTAATATGTTTTTGACATGTGTTTTTTTTAGATTGAAAAGTAAAAATACAAATTGTTTAAAGGTTTCCTTGTTAAAAAGATATGATCTTATTTATTTTCCGTTTAAACTCCAGTCATATTTTAAAAAACTAACATTTGCTTTTGCATCTACTTTGGTATTAGAGTATTTGTTGATAAAATCGATTAAAGAGCTTTTTTTGGTGAAGTCTCCTTTAAACCATTCGAAAATTTTTGAAAGCTGTACGTCGTTTTCTGATATCTTATTTCTTGAAGAATCATTAATGAATTTTTTCATTAAGTTATTGGTTTTGCTTTCGTAATTTGCTTCCGTAAAAGCAAAATTACCTAATTGCGGACAAGAACCTGAAGCACAATTTACACCAACATGAATTTTTGGATCATTAAAATTTTTACGTAAAATTTGATGCTCAATATGATTTAAAGTGTAAGTTTTACCTCCAACTTTAGCAAACGGAATATTCCACGCATCCTTTCCTTCTTTTTTAATATTTAAAATACTTTTTAAAGGGTAGTTATCTAAGATTATTTTTATCGTGTAAGCATTATAAGCGTTTACCCAAAAGGCTTTGGTTTTTGCTGCAGACCAATTTCTTTGAGGTGTTGTTTTATTTAAATAGCTTAAATAAGAATCAAGTTTAACTTCATTTTTTTGTAGTTTCTTATAATCTACAAATCCAGTGCTATTAACATGTTCTTTTAGTAAAGTATTAAAAACACTTGTTTGACCAAATGAGTTTATAAAAAAAGTTAAGCTTAGTAATAAAAATATTTTACGCATAATTTTTTGTTTTAATCTAATAAGATAGACGTTGAGGTGCCTAATTAATTACAAATTATATGCCGTTTTAAATAAAAACAATTTGCATGCATGTAATCGGTTAGCTTTTTAAGGGTTTTAATTTAGGGATAATACTCGAGTTAAGCTTTAAAACGAAACAAAAATTATAGGAATCTTATATAAAGAGATAGGAGGGAAGTTTATAAAATAAAAAAACCTTAACAAATAAATGTTAAGGTTTAGTACTGAAGGCGGGACTTGAACCCGCACGACCCAAGGGTCATTGGATTTTAAGTCCAACGTGTCTACCAATTCCACCACTTCAGCTGGTATATCTATATGTTTTTGACTGCTTTCTTAAAATAAACCTCGCTAATAAAAGCGAGGTTTAGTACTGAAGGCGGGACTTGAACCCGCACGACCCAAGGGTCATTGGATTTTAAGTCCAACGTGTCTACCAATTCCACCACTTCAGCGTGATTTGATTGCATTACAATCAAACTTGGTATATTTTTTAAGAAAGTCTCAGAGCGAAAGACGGGATTTGAACCCGCGACCCCCACCTTGGCAAGGTGATGCTCTACCCCTGAGCTACTTTCGCGTAGTCAAAAATTATTTTAAAGAACGTTGCATTGCTTTCAATGCGGGTGCAAATATAACACCTTTTTTTAAACGGCAAAATAATTTTTTAATTTTTTTATATTTCGATTACTATTTTTTTTTATGGTCATTAAAGAAGAAAGAAATATCTTTGCGAAAAATAAAACTAGAAGTGGATTCTATCTCACCAGTACATATTAAACCCTCTTTCAAATCAATGTTTAACGATTTTAAACAATTAACCAAGGTTGGTTTGTCTATAAGTGTTGTTTTTACATCAGTTACAGGTTATTTGTTGGGGGCAGAAATAATTGATTATACTATAGTTTTATTATTGTCATTGGGAGGGTACTTAATGGTAGGTGCATCTAATGCATTTAACCAAGTTATAGAGAAAGATATTGATTCGTTAATGCAGCGTACTAAAAATCGCCCTTTGCCAGCAGGTAGAATGAGCGTAACGGTAGCGTTAACAATTGCAATTGTTTTTACGATTGCAGGTATTGGTATATTATATGTAATAGATCCTAAATGTGCTTTGTTTGGTGCAATTTCTATTTTTTTATACACAAGTGCTTATACGCCTTTAAAGGCTGTAACACCTTTAGCTGTTTTTGTAGGTGCCATTCCTGGTGCAATTCCTTTTATGCTAGGATGGGTTGCTGCAACAGGCGAGTTTGGTGTTGAAGCTGGTTTTTTATTTATGATTCAGTTTTTTTGGCAATTCCCACATTTTTGGGCAATAGGTTGGTTACAGTTTGAAGAGTATAATAAAGCAGGTCTTCATATGCTTCCTATGGATAAAAAAGACAAAGGAGCTATTGTGCAAATAATTTTTTATACCTGTATTATGATTTTAATGTCGGTTGCTCCGGTTTTAAAAGTAACAGGTAGTTTTTACATTTATCCATTAACAGCAGTAATAGTATTATTGCTAGGTGTGTTAATGTTGTATTACGCTTTTCAATTATACAAATCAGAAGAAAATACAGATGCTAGAAAATTAATGCTAGCCAGTGTTTTTTATATTACAATCGTACCCATAATTTATGTGGTAGATAAATTTTTACACTAATGAGTAAACAAACGTTACAAGAAGAATTAAAAGCAGGTAAGAGAAAATCAGCAAAACCAATGTTATGGGTTTCGATGATTAGTATGGTAATGTTTTTTGCAGGATTAACAAGTGCTTATGTTATAAGTATGAAGCGTGATGATTGGGTTAGTTTCGATTTACCTCAAGCTTTTTATATTAGTACTGTTTTAATAGTGTTAAGCAGTATTACCTTAATTTTCTCTCAAAAATTTTTAAAAAAAGATAATTTAAAAGCTTCATTAGGGCTTTTATTGGTCGCTTTAATATTGGGTTTAGGGTTTGTATGGTATCAATATGTAGGTTTTAATGAATTAAAATCTGTAGGGTTATATTTTACCGGACCAGAGAGTACTGTGTCTACATCTTTTATATTAGGGATAACATTTATGCACGTTTTACACCTGTTAGCGGGTATAATTGTGCTCTTGGTGGTTATTTATAATCATTTTAAAAAGAAATATTCAGCATCGGATATGCTTGGGTTTGAGCTAGGTGGAATCTTTTGGCATTTCGTAGATGTTTTATGGATTTATCTATTTTTCTTTTTCTATTTCATAAGATGATGAAAAATGCGTAATTTTGGCGCACTGTTTTAACAAAAATTAACAAAAAGAGATTTATGGAAGCAAATAATGCTGTAAATTCTGATAACAAAGAAACTTGGAGCGGAGGTGGTGAAAAACCATTTGGCGCTAGTTATGGTAAAATGATGATGTGGTTTTTCATCGTTTCTGATGCATTAACTTTTTCAGGTTTTTTAGCAGCGTATGGTTTAACACGTTTTAAATTTATTGATTCATGGCCAATTGCCGATGAGGTGTTTACTCACTTTCCGGGACTACATGGTGTACATGCACCGATGTATTATGTTGCGCTAATGACATTTATTTTAATTATATCATCGGTAACAATGGTATTAGCTGTTGATGCTGGTCATCAAATGAAAAAGAAGAAAGTAGCTTGGTACATGTTTGCTACCATTATTTTCGGAATTATTTTCGTTGGATCTCAGGCATGGGAATGGAAAAATTTTATTAACGGTTCTTACGGAGCGGTTAAAACTTCTAACAATCATATTTTACAGTTTGCAAAGCAAGATGGTGTTGATGATGAAGGTAAACCTAAGTACCATCAAATCGCTTTAGCTGACTTTGTACATGTTGAGAGAAAAGATGATAGAGTAGAGCATACTCGTGAAAACGGATTGTGGTTTGAAAAAGAAGAAACAATTTCTCAGTATTCAGTAGCACAAGTTCAAGAGGCTTTTAAAGCAGATCCATCTTTGTTAATTAGAACAGAGCAATTAAACCCTAAAACGAAGCAAAAAGTAATTTTATCAAGAGCAGAAAGTTTAGCGAAATTAGCTTTAGCAAATCAAGTTGTTGAAGGAGCAAACTTAGAGGTGAATGAATATGGTAATCCAATCTTTGCAGATTTCTTTTTCTTTATTACAGGTTTTCATGGTTTTCACGTATTATCAGGAATCATCATTAATATCATTATCTTCTTTAACGTTGTACTAGGTACATACGAGCGTAGAGGACATTATGAAATGGTAGAAAAAGTAGGTTTATATTGGCACTTTGTAGATTTAGTTTGGGTATTTGTATTTACCTTCTTCTACTTAGTATAATTTAAAAGCGATATTAAAAATGGGTCACGCACACGAATCAAATAAAAAAAGAATTTGGATTGTTTTAGCAATCTTAACAATTATAACGACTGTAGAAGTAGCTTTTGGTATTGTTAAACCAGATGCAATGCATTTACATGGATGGGGAACGAGCTGGTTAAACTGGTTTTTTATCATCTTAACGCTAGTAAAAGCATACTATATTGCTTGGGCATTTATGCACTTAGAGGGTGAAAAAACATGGTTTAGAAGAGCAATTGTTTGGGTATTAGTCTTTTTAGTTTCTTATCTATTATTTATAGTTTTAATAGAAGGAGGTTATTTACATGAAACATTGGCGCCATTAGTAAAATGGTAATCAAATAATATTTTTAAAAAAAGGTGGTTTTAACCACCTTTTTTTGACTTTAATTAGAACTGAAATGGGTAAAGCTAAAAAATTTATTGTCTTGTTTGCACTATTTATAGTGCCATTGTTATTCTATGTATTATTACAATTAGGAACACATAATTTTGGGAAATTACCAATAGTATCTAAAGATGTTATAGATATTTCTTTAATTGATAAAAGCATTTCTTTTGATAAAAGAGTTACCGTAGTTACTTTTTTAGGAAACGATATTAACTTCGTAAAAGGAGAGGTTTATAATTTAAAGGAAAAAATTTACAATAATTTTTCTAATTATGTAAGTTTTCAAATGATTTCTTTAGTTGACGAGAGTCAAAGAGAAGCAGTAGAAGACTTGAAAAAAATGTTAAGTGTTAATACCGATTTAACTCGATGGAACTTTGTATTTGCTTCTCCTGAAGAGATGCAGGCGTTACATGAAAGTTTTAAAACTAAAAGTACCTTAGATGAAAATTTTCATTCACCAAAAGCTTATATTATAGATAAAGAACTTAATTTAAGAAGAGGTAAATCAACTATTAATAGTTTAGAAGATAAAAACTTATTTGGCTATACAATGAAATCTGTAGCAGAACTTAAAAACGATATGGTTGATGATATCAGCGTTGTTTTAGTAGAATATAAGTTAGCATTGAAGAAGAATAACAGTAGTGATGATCGAAGAAAAAACAGCATTTCAAATGAAAAAAAATAAATATTCATACGTAGGTATTTCTTTTATTATTTTATTGTTTGGTATCTATGCCGTACCAAAGATTATAAAACATTTTCAAACTGCTGATTTACACAAATTCAATAAAGTTCCTGCTTTTGAATTTATAAATCAAGATGGTAAAACAATTACGAATAAGAATTTTGATGATAAGGTTTTTGTTGTCGAGTTTTTCTTTGCTACTTGTCCAACAATTTGCCCTTTAATGAATGCTGAAATGGTTACCATTCAGAATGAATTTATGGGGAATCCTAACTTCGGAATCGCCTCTTTTTCTATCACACCAGAAATTGATACTCCAAATCAATTAAAAATGTACGCCCAAAAAAATGGAATTAACCATAAAAATTGGCACTTACTAACTGGCAAATCAGAAGAGACGGTATATGGTTTATCTAACGAAGGTTTTAAATTGTTTGCAGGTAAAGGAGAGGTTTCTCATGGCGGATTTGAACATTCAGGTTTATTTGCTTTAGTTGATAAAAATGGATACATACGTTCTCGTTATGACGAACATGGAAACCCGATTATGTATTATCGCGCATTAGATGAACACGGTTTTGGAAATCAAATTACAGAATTGAAACAGGATATTAAATTATTATTGAAGGAATAAAATGAATACTGAAGAAAAAAATATAAAAGATTAATAACCATCGTTTCAATTTTAATTCCGTTAGCTGTTGCAGCTTTATTCGGAATTAAAATTCCAAACGTTGAGCCGTTGTCATTTTTGCCTCCAATATATGCGAGTGTAAACGGATTAACAGCAGTATTATTAGTAGCGTCAGTTATTGCAATAAAAAAAGGAAATAAAAAGTTACACGAACAATTAAATACCTTAGCAATTATCTGTTCAGCATTATTTTTAGTGATGTATGTAGCGTACCATATGACCTCAGATTCTACTAATTTTGGGGGTGAAGGAGTAGTAAAATATATTTATTTTTTTATTTTAATAACTCATATTATACTATCTATCGTAGTAATTCCTTTTGTTTTAATAACGTTTATGAGAGCACGGTTAGGGAATTTTCCTGAGCATAAAAAAATAGCAAAAATTACTTTTCCTTTATGGTTGTATGTTGCTGTAACTGGTGTAATTGTATATTTAATGATATCTCCATACTATGTATAAAAATTTTTCAATTATTGTTCTGCTAATTCTTTCCGCAAGTGCATCAGCACAATGTGCTATGTGTAAGGCAGTTGTTGAAGGTGGTAGTGAGGATATTGCTGAAGGAGTTAACAACGGAATCACCTATTTAATGGTTTTTCCATATATCTTAGTGGGTACTTTAGCATACTTTATTTACAGATATAATAAAAAGACAAAAAATAAAACTTTAAACTAAGAGTTTTTGTAACAAATTCTATTTTTAGTCGTCATATAAAAAAATCTAAAAAGTAATTGTTCGATTTTGTGACTATTAACGTTCATAATCAAACAGTTAAAAAGATTTCAATTTTCGTAATTATCTCTCATATAGGTAATTATGTTTTGTTCCTTTTTTGGAACATAAATTGACTAACTATAATGAACAAAAAAATATTCGTCTTGAAAACAAAATTTGTATTAGTAGCAGCTTTATTTACAACGTTAGCTGGTTTTTCTCAGAAACAATGGACACTTAAAGAGTGTGTTACTCACGCACTAGAAAACAATATTACCATAAAGCAGAATCAGCTTAATATTGATATTGCAGAAACAGATGTTAAAAATGCCAAAGGAAATAAATTACCATCTTTAAATGCTTCTACAGGAGGTAATTTAAGATTTGGTTCAGGTTTTGATCCTGTTACAAACAACAGAGTTTCTACAAGTAACTTTGGTGGTTCTTTTGGTTTGTCTTCGGGTATTACTGTTTTTAATGGTTACAGAGTTTTAAATACCTATAAACAAGCACAATTAGGTGTAGAAGGAAGTAAGTTAGATTTACAAGTAATTGAGAATGATATAGCTTTACGAGTTGTTAATTCTTATTTAAATGCTTTGTTTGCTAAAGAAAACTTACTTGTCGCAACAACTCAAGCAACTATTAGCCAGAAGCAAATAGAGAGAGCAAAAGCACAATTTGATGCTGGCGCAGTTCCTAAAAGCGATTTGTTAAACGTACAGTCTACCGCGGCAAATGATGCACAAAACGTAATTACTCAAGAAAATGCTTTGAATTTAGCATTACTTAATATATCACAGTTATTACAAGTGCCTTTTAATAATTTTGATGTAGCGAAAATAGAAATAGATTCACCATCTTCAGCAATGTTATATAGTACTTCAGAAGAGGTGTATAAAAAGGCTTTAACAAATAGGCCAGAAATTGCTAGAGCAAAATTAAATATTAAAAATGCAGATCTTTCTATTGCAATCGCAAGATCGGCATATATGCCATCTGTAACAGCTTCGGGTAGTGTTGGAACAAATTATGGATATAATTTAGACTTACCAACAGGTTTTTCTAATCCTGATTTTTTAACTCAATTAGATAATAATTTAGGTTATGGAGTTGGTTTTAATGTTAATATTCCAATTTTTAACGGTTTTAAAACGGATGCTAGTGTGCAACGTTCTAAAATTAGTAAGCTAATTACAGAAACAAGATTAGATAGCCAAAAATTACAATTACAACAAACAATAGAGCAATCTTATCAGGATGCAAAAGCAGCGGCAAAATCATTTGAGGCATCAGAACTTTCACTAAAAGCACAGAAAGAAGCTTTTAAAAATGCACAAGTAAGTTATGATTATGGTTCTATGACACAATTTGATTATGATCAGGTTCGTAATCGTTTAGTAAACGCTGAAGGAACAATGATTAGAGCAAAGTATAACTACGTATTTACAACCAAAGTATTAAAGTTTTACTACGGAGAAGATATTCTATTAGATTAAAAACATAATCAATATTTTAATAAAACTCATCGCTTTTTAGCTGATGAGTTTTTTGTTTTTTAAGACTATCTTTGCTCAAAATTTTACAACTTGGCATTGATACTTAACATAGAAACTGCAACTAAAAATTGTTCGGTTAGTTTGGCTAAAAACGGAGAAGTTTTAGCTATTAGAGAATTAAATGATGGTAATTATTCTCATGCAGAAAAATTACACCCTTTTATTCAAGATCTTTTAAAAGAAGCTAACGTAATAACAAGTAATCTTGATGCAGTAGCAGTTAGTAAAGGTCCTGGGTCTTATACAGGGCTTCGCATAGGAGTTTCTGCAGCAAAAGGAATGTGTTTTGCTATTGATAAGCCATTAATTTCTATAGAAACTTTAAAATCACTTGCACATAGTATTTCTATTGAAGAAGGATTGATAGTGCCATTACTAGATGCGCGAAGAATGGAAGTATATTCAGCTGTTTATAATTCAATTTACGAGCAAGTAAGAGAAATTAAAGCAGAAATAATTACTGAAGATTCTTTTAAAGAGGAATTATCAAAAGGAAAAGTTTATTTTTTAGGTGATGGAGCAGCTAAATGTAAAGAGGTAATTATTCATGATAACGCTGTATTTATTGAAGATGAATTTCCGTCAGCCAAAGAAATGGCAGTATTGAGTTACAATAAGTATAAAAAAAACGACATCGAAGATGTCGCTTATTTTGAACCCTTTTACTTAAAAGATTTTATTGCTATTCCTGAAAAAAAGAAAGTTTAACCTTGTTTCTGAATTTCAACAGTATGTGGATAAGGAATGTCTATTCCAGCTTCGTCTAAGGCAAGTTTTACACTTTCGATAGTTTCAAAATGCACATCCCAATAATCTTCAGTTTTTACCCAAGGTCTAACCGCAAAGTTTACAGAACTATCTGCTAGCTCAGATACTTTTGCTGTCGGTGCTGGGTCTTTTAATACTTTTGGATTAGAAGTTAAAACTTTCAAGAAAACTTCTTTAGTTTGTTTAATATCTGCATCGTAAGAAACACCAAAAGTTAAATCTACTCTTAAGTTTCCTTCCGCAGTATAATTAATAATATTTCCGTTAGATAATGATCCGTTAGGAATAATAGCTAATTTATTACCAGGAGTATTTACATGAGTTTTAAAGATTTGTATTTCTTTTACGACACCAGTTATTCCTTGAGCTTCTATTAAATCACCAATTTTAAACGGCTTAAACATCATAATTAAAGCACCACCAGCAAAATTAGCAAGTGATCCTTGTAATGCTAAACCAACGGCTAAACCAGCGGCTCCTAAAATAGCAGCAAATGATGTAGTTGCAACACCTAGTTGAGATATAACGGTAACAAACAATAAGGCTTTAAGTGACCAGCTAACTAAATCACCTAGAAACTTTTGAAGCGTTAGATCGACATTTTGTTTGGTCATTACTTTTTTAGAAAGCTTAACCATCATTTTAATCATAAACAAACCAATAACTAAAATAGCAATAGCCGTTATAAGTTTTGGAGTGTATTCTATTAATAAAACTTGAAGTTCATCTAAATATTCTTTCATGTATATAATTTAAAAATTAATAAATAAAGTTAGTATCGAGTACTATTTCTTTTATGTGACTGCAATTTACAGCATCAACAAGACAATACCAATTAAAGCAGGTACAGATTGAATAATAAAAATTCTAGGTTTTTTTGTAGAATAAGAACCATAAATACCTGCTATAAAAACACAAGTTAAAAAGAAAATAGCGACATCTGTTTTTTGTGAGCATATAGCCCAAATTAAACCAGCAGCTAAAAAACCATTATACAAACCCTGGTTTGCTGCGAGTACTTTTGTTTCTTCAGCAAATTCTTTATTTTTTAAACCAAACGTTTTTATTCCTTTAGGTCTTGTCCATAAAACCATTTCTAAAATCATAATGTATATATGAATTAAAGCAACCAACCCTGTTAAAATATATTGTGAAATATTCATGTTGTAAATAAAATTATAAGATTAAGTCATTAAAAATCAAATTTAAAAATTAATACTCATTCATAAAAGAATAATCGCAATGTTAAATTAATGTTATCTAAATGTTTGTATTGTGTAAATATTTTTATATATTTGGATTATAAGTGTTAATTATAAAAATTTAGATATGAAAAAATTAATAATAGCAGCTTGTATTTTATCAGTATCATTACTACGAGCTCAAGATATAGAACCAAAATTTGAAAAATCAGGTGATTTAGTAAAAGCAACTTATTTTTATAAAGATGGTAAGGTAAAAGAGCAAGGGTTTTTTAAGGATAAAAAATTATCAGGAACTTGGACGTCTTTTGATGCCAATGGAAATAAAAAAACAATTGCACACTACAATGCTGGTAAAAAAGTAGGGAAGTGGTTTATGTGGAAAGAAGATGGTTTAAAGGAAATTGATTACTCAGATAATGTTATAGCGAGTGTTCAGACCTGGAGAGAAGAAACAAAAATGGCAGTTAAATAGTATTTAGTTAGTTTATTGATTTATATAAATAACCGAGTTTTTTACTCGGTTATTTTATTTTCTACCAAAATCAGCAGGAATCTCTCCCCAAGCCTTCGTTTCCCATTTTAATATTGGGTTTGTAAAGGTGTTTTCTTTGAGCCATTTTTCGGCACGTTTTATTAGATCTAAAATCTCTTTATTACTGGCGTCAAAAGTTACGTTAGTTCTACATTGTTTTTTTTTAACCCAACTCATTGCTGTTCTAGAATCTGAATAAATAGGATAGTTGTCCATTTTTTTATTCTTTAAGAGCGCAATTCCGTGCACCAAAGCCAAAAACTCACCAATATTATTGGTTCCTTTTTTATAAGGTCCCATTTTAAAGATTTCTTTTTTAGTTTTTGTTAAAACTCCTCGGTATTCCATTACGCCAGGATTTCCAGCACAAGCAGCATCTACAGAAATACTTTCTAAATCAGGAATTCCGCATTTGGCTTTTTCTTCAGCAGATAAAATAACTTTTTTAGTGTCTTTACCTATGTATTCATTATAGCTTTTTGTAAAAGCAATTTCAGCAGCAGTTTTGTCTATGAAGGCTTTATACTGTGCGTTTTCAAAACCTGTGATTTGTTTTTTGCAAACATCCCAAGAGTTAAAAACACCTGTTTTTTTACCTCTCCAAACAACGTAGTATTTTTTCTTTTTAGACATTTTGTAAAATTATATTTTCAATAACTTTAGGGAAATGCTCTTGTTCTAACAGGTGAATTTTATTTGCAATATCACCAGTAGTATCGGTATTTGTAAGTGCAGTTTTTGTTTGAGAAATAATAGCACCTTCGTCATAATTCTCGTTTACATAATGAATTGTAATTCCCGTTTCTGTTTCATTGTTTTCTTTTACAGCCTTATGAACATTCATGCCATACATGCCTTTTCCGCCGTATTTTGGTAATAATGCAGGGTGAATATTAATTATTTTATTAGGAAAAGCAGCAACTATTTTAGCAGGAATGCGCCATAAAAAACCAGCGAGTATAATTATATCAGCTTCAACATGTAAAAAGTTTAAAACAGTATCTTCTTTCTCAAAATTTTCTTTATCAAACAAAGATGCATTTACATTTAAACGTTCGCATCTTTCAAAAACCTTGGCATGTTCATTGTTAGATAACACGTGAGTAACAGTAGCAATATTGGAATTTTGAAAGTGTTTTATGATGTTTTCGGCATTAGAACCAGAACCAGAAGCAAAAATTACGATACGTTTCATGATAAATAGAAGTATTTTGTTACTACAAAAAAAAGAATAATTATTAACAACGGTGGTGTTTGTAGCAAAATATTCAATATTTTTTTTATATTAGAGCTCACATTTTTGAGCAAAAGTTAGAATTAATAGTTAAGATTTGTATTTTTGCCTCGATTTTAAATTTTAAAACAAACAAATTATGTCAGACATAGCATCAAGAGTAAAAGCGATTATCGTAGATAAATTAGGAGTAGACGATAACGAAGTAACTAACGAAGCAAGCTTCACAAATGATTTAGGAGCAGATTCTTTAGATACTGTAGAATTAATTATGGAATTCGAAAAAGAATTTGATATCCAAATTCCAGACGATCAAGCAGAAAACATTGGTACAGTAGGTCAGGCAGTAAGCTATATCGAAGAAGCTAAAAAATAATATTTATATGCAATTAAAACGAGTTGTAGTAACTGGACTTGGCGCATTAACGCCAATAGGAAACAATATAGAAGAGTATTGGGATAGCTTGGTTAACGGAGTTAGCGGAGCTGCGCCTATAACATATTTCGATGCTGCCAAGTTCAAAACTCGTTTTGCATGTGAGTTAAAAAACTTTAACGCGACAGATTTCATCAACAGAAAAGATGCGCGTAAAATGGATAGGTTTACGCAATATGCTATGGTAGCTTCTGATGAAGCAATAGTAGATTCGAAACTAAACCTAGACGAAATTAACAAGTTTAGAGTAGGAGTAATTTGGGGAGCTGGTATTGGAGGTTTAGAAACTTTTCAAAACGAAGCTATGGAGTTTGGTGCTGGAGACGGTACACCAAGATTTAACCCATTTTTTATTCCTAAAATGATTGCTGATATCGCACCAGGTCATATTTCTATTAAAAATGGATTTATGGGGCCTAATTATACAACGGTATCTGCATGTGCATCATCAGCAAACGCGATGATCGATGCATTAAATTACATAAGACTCGGACACTGTGATGTTATTGTAACAGGTGGTAGTGAAGCTGCTATTACATATGCAGGTGTTGGAGGTTTTAATGCAATGCACGCACTTTCTACAAATAATGAAAACTATAAATCAGCCTCAAAACCTTTTGATGGCGAACGTGATGGTTTTGTTTTAGGAGAAGGAGCAGGAGCGCTTGTGTTAGAAGAATACGAACATGCTAAGGCACGTGGAGCAAAAATTTATGCAGAAGTTATTGGTGGAGGAATGTCATCTGACGCTTACCATATGACAGCACCACATCCTGATGGAATTGGTGTAATAGCTGTAATGAAAAATTGTCTTGAAAATGCAGGTTTAAAGCCAGAAGATGTAGACCATATTAATACACATGGTACTTCTACACCTTTAGGTGATGTTGCAGAATTAAAAGCGATATCTGAAGTTTTTGGTAAACACGCTAAAAACATCAATATTAATTCAACAAAATCTATGACAGGGCACTTACTTGGTGCTGCTGGAGCGGTAGAGTCGATTGCTTCTATATTAGCGATGGAACACGGAGTTATCCCTCCAACAATTAATCATGTAAATGTTGATGAAAATATCAATTCTGAGTTAAACTTAACGTTAAACAAACCTCAAGAGAGAGAGGTTAAAGTAGCAATGAGTAACACGTTTGGTTTTGGTGGTCATAATGCTTGTGTAGTATTTAGAAAATTAGATTAATTTCTTATGAATTTTCTTCGTAGAATAGTTAAGCCACAAAATAAAGAGGATGAAAATTTTTACTACGAATTAAAAGAGCTGCTCAATTTTAAACCTATAACACTTTCACATTATAAGAAAGCGTTTACACATAGGTCATTAAAATTAGTGGATGAAAAAGGACGCCCCATTAATTACGAACGATTAGAGTTTTTAGGTGACGCTATTTTAGGGTCAGTAATGGCATCTTACCTGTATAAAAAAGTTCCGGAAGGAGATGAAGGATATTTAACTCAAATGCGATCTAAAGTTGTAAGTAGGGCACATTTAAATACTTTAGGTAAAGATTTAGAATTACTTCGTTTTGTAAAAAGTAACATTCCACCAGCTAATATTAGTAATAATATTTACGGTAATATATTTGAGGCACTAATTGGTGCTATTTATTTAGATAGAGGTTATAATTATTGTAATCAATTTATTTACGATCAAGTAGTATTGCCTTATGTAGATATTGAAAGGTTAGAGGGAAAAATATCTAGTTATAAAGGATTTGTTATAGAATGGTGCCAAAAGAATAAGAAAAAGTATAAATTCGAATCATACGAAGATTCAGGAAACCAAAGTAAGAGACACTTTAGTGTGCGCGTTAGTATTGATGGAAACATTATAGGTAAAGGAAGAGCTACCTCTAAAAAGAAAGCCGAAGAAATTGCTGCAAAAAGAGTATATTTTGCAATGCAAAGTCAAATGGAAAATTCTTAACATTAGCACGAAAACGTTTTCATAAATTTCACATTATATTTTAGATACATTCAGTAATTTAGCCAAAAGCAAATAGTTGTTTTTATGGCTACTTATACATTGAATATTAACGAGTTTTGTGCAAGTGATTATGCATTAATAGGTATTCATACGGTACTTAATGAGTATAAACTAGCGTATTTACTAAATAAGTATTTACATACCAGCTTTAGTAAAGCGAGTTATGATTTAGATTTCACAAAAAAAAATACGCAATCTTTTTACTCGGTATATGAATATACAAATACAGAGTTAGATAACGATTGGTTTTTAATAGCCAATGTTTATAAGTTAACCCAAAAAACAGTAACAACAGGTTTTTTCTCTGAGAGCGATTCAATAACACATCTTGTTCCTGAGAAAAAAAAAGTTGATTTCTTTTTAAAAATAGAAGGAGATTTTGATTTAGAATACATTGTGAAAACAATTGATATGATAAATAAAATACCTCAAATTATTACTTCTTATAAAATAGAAGTAGAATCCCTAAAGTCGAAAGATTTTTTAATATTTTAAATTATGCCACATAACAAAAAAACAAAAATTGTAGCAACCCTAGGACCTGCAACAAATACAAAAGAAATTTTAGCTGAAATGGCAGCTTCTGGAGTAAATGTTTTTAGAGTTAATTTTTCTCATGCCGATTATGAAGATGTAAAACAACGTATTCGTCAAATACGAGAAATTAATGAAGAGCAAGGTTATAATGTAGCTATTTTAGCAGATTTACAAGGACCTAAGCTTAGAGTTGGAGTAATGAATGATGGAGTAGAATTAAAAGCAGGAGATACTTTTACTTTTACGACAGAAGAATGTAAAGGAACCAAAGAAAAAGCTTTTATGACCTATCAGCGTTTTCCGAAAGACGTAAAAGCAGGTGAACAAATTTTAGTTGATGACGGTAAATTATTATTCGAAGTAGTTTCTACAGATAAGAGAACAGAAGTTGTTACCAAGGTTATTGTAGGTGGTGCTTTAAAATCTAAAAAAGGAGTTAATTTACCAAACACCAATATATCATTACCAGCATTAACAGAAAAAGATAAAAAAGATGTTGTTTTTGCTTTAGAGCAAGAAGTAGATTGGATTGCATTATCATTTGTTAGAAACCCAGAGGATTTAAGAATGTTACGCGATTTAATTAAGCAAAAATCAAGATACAGAGTTCCGGTAATTGCAAAAATTGAAAAACCAGAAGCTGTTGAAAATATTGATGCTTTAATTCCGTATTGTGATGGATTAATGGTGGCTCGTGGAGATTTAGGCGTAGAAGTACCAATGCAAGACGTTCCGTTGATTCAGAAAATGTTGGTAAGAAGAGCAAAGCAAGCAAGAATTCCTGTAATCATTGCAACGCAAATGATGGAAACAATGATTGAAAATGCGGTGCCAACAAGAGCAGAGGTAAATGATGTTGCAAATTCAATTATGGATGGAGCAGATGCAGTAATGCTTTCTGGAGAAACATCTGTAGGAAAACACCCAATACGTGTTATTAAAAAGATGACAGAAATTATTGGTAGTGTTGAATTTTCTGATTTAATTAAAGTGCCACAAGAAGCACCACATATTCGTACGAACAGATTTATTACAAAATCGGTTTGTCATCATGCAGCTTTAATGGCTGATGATATTAATGCAGCTGCAATTACTACCTTAACAAATAGTGGATATACTGCTTTTCAGGTTTCTGCCTGGAGGCCAAAATCGCACGTATTAGCCTTTTCTTCAGAAAAAAGAATATTAGGTAAGTTAAATCTATTATGGGGTGTTAGAGCTTATTATTACGACCGTGAATTAAGTACTGATGATACTCTAGAAGATATTAATGAAATATGTAAAGAAAAAGGGTTTGTTAAAACTGGTGACTTTATGATTAATTTATCATCTATGCCTGTAAAAGCAAAAGGAATGGTAAACACATTACGTGTTTCTCACATAGATTAATAAACTATAAAAACCACAAAAAAGCGCTTAACTAATTTTAGTTAAGCGCTTTTTTGTTTTAAAACGTTAATTTTTTAGAAACAATAATAGCATCATTTATTATAAATGGCATTGGCATCATAATTTCACTTCGCGGTTTTAAATTCATTTTCTTATTAAATAACAAATCGTATGATATTTCATTTAATGTAATGTTAGGTTTTACGTTTTTATCAATTGTAAAAGACATCGTAATATTTTTATCTGAATTTGCCATTTGATAAATTAAAAGCGTCCCTTCATCAGCAATAAACTCTTTTCCATTATCATAAAAAGCACCATTTACTTTTAGGTTTTTTATAGGAATAGTCTCATTGTTGTTAAACTCGTATCTATTTATTTTTCTAGTAGGTGTTATCGTAAAAATTAATTTTCTTTCATTACCAATAACAACATCTTCGTTTATGGTTATAATAGAAGTGCTAAAATTTTTGTTTGCTGTTTTTTTATGAAAACTAAAGTTCGTATTGTATTTGCTTTTTCCTTTTATAGAAGGTAGGTTTCCTTCTGTAAAATCATCTTTAAAAACTTGTTTTATAAAACCATCTAAGGTTTTGTTGTAGGTTGCCCAATAAGAAGTATCGGTGTCAGAGTTTTGTATAAAAACAATGCTGTTGGGTTTTTTATTGTCAATTGAAAACCCGCTATTAAAAGTTGCTAATCCGAAGAGAAAAATAGTTGTTAATCCTGTAATTTTTTGCCAGTTGTTTTTCTTTTTTTGTTGATGAAAAACAGGTAAAATAAATCCGAATATTAGTACCAATAAAAAAGCAGATACAAATAGTATTTTTAAACCTAATGCAACAGGAAATAATTGTAACATAGGTGCAATTATATATATTGTAGGTATTGCTATAATGGCAAATAAGGTAGCACTTGTTCTGGTATTAACATTCAGGAAAATTAAAATAGCTAGCATTAATAAAGAAGCATAAATAGGAATGATAAAAAATCCTGCGCCTGGTAAATATTGTGTTATTACATAATTTAAAACAAGCCCCATAAAAATCGGAGCGATAAATAAATCGGTAGTTTTAGCTTCTTTACAGGTGTTATATATTTTAAACAAAATCCAACTATTTAAACATACAAATGCCATTATATATTGATATCCATTATAGGTAAAACCATGTAGCATATCGGCATATTGGGGATGTATCATTAAAATTAATAACCATAATCCATATGATAAACCAATACAAAGAACTAGTGCGATGGTATATGGAATAAAACCTTTTAATAATCCGTTAATAGTTATTTTTTCTCTTTTTAATCCGAAGAAAATTAAAGCTATAAAAAATAGTAAAGCGATTATAAACATGGGTAAAACCCAAGAAAACGGATACGTTAAAAGCTTTGTAAAAGGAAAATTTACATAGATATAATCTTTATCACTATTGGTGTTTGTTAAATCAGAATTCGAAAAATAATTTAAAGATGTTGTAAAGTATTCTGCTTGATGCTGTAGTGTTTCCCTATCGAGTCTTTCATAAGAATCTTGCGCTGTATGATAATCAAAGTGATCATCAATAAAGGCAAAATTAAAGCCGTTTATGTTTCCGTTTTCTCTAAAAACCGTTAAATCTGTATCGTTTGGCAATTTTTTATAGATGCTGTACATTAAAGAATTGGCAGCAGGATACTTAGGGTTAGAGTTTAAAAATTCGGTTAATATTGTTTTATTCTTACCGTTTGTTTCCATTAGCATATAACTAGCACCACCACTACCTCTGGCTTCAAAATTTAAAACCAATCCAATATTTTTTGCAAGAGGATGGTTTTCCACAAAAGCCTGAGCACCGAGTAATCCTAATTCTTCAGCATCAGAAAAAAGGATAATAATATCGTTTTTAGGTTGCTCTTTTTTAGCTAAAAAAGCACGAAGACCTTCTAAAATGGTTACAACGCCAGAACCAGCATCGCTGGCACCTAGAGAAGAATGCGGATTCGAATCGTAATGCGTTAAAAGCAACAATGATTTTCCGTTTTCGGTACCTTTAATTTTGGCAATAATATTTTGGGGAGTTGTACTTGCTCTCCATTTTTTATTTATGACAGTTTTTTGTTGAATTTCAGTTTCTAATCCTAATTTATGAAGTTCGTTTACAATATAATCTTGTACTACTTTATGTTCAGGAGAACCTGTATGGTGTGTTTTTTGAGAGATGTTTTTTAAATGATAAAGCGCATTAACTAATGAGAAATCAGTTGTTTTTAATTCTTCATCAGCAGCCATAACTGTAGGTGTTATATCGCTAAAACTCCAATAAACAGTTAAAAGAATAATTATTACTGCAATAAAATTGTTTGATGATTTCATAGTAGATTTTATGTGAGTATAAAAATAAGGAAAATTATCTTTTAAGTGGTTGAATAATTAACCGACTAAAAATCAGTATATTTAAAGTGTAAAAAAATAATATTTATGGCAATTAAAAATTTTCAAGGAAAACGAACAAATCAATCAGGAAATAAAACAGAACCATTTTTGGTTTCAGATTATATGACCAGAGATTTAATTACGTTTAAAGAAAATGAATCTATAGAGCAAGTTATTGATTTATTAATTAAAAATAAAATTTCTGGAGGCCCGGTTATAAATGAAAATAATGAGTTGGTTGGTATTATCTCTGAAGGAGACTGTTTAAAACAAATATCAGATAGTAGATATCATAATTTACCTATTGATAAAAATAATACAGTTGAAAAAGCAATGGTTAAAATAGTAGAAACCATTGATGGTAATATGAACATATTTGATGCTGCAAATAAGTTTTTAGAATCTAAGAGAAGGCGTTTTCCTATTGTGGAAAACGGAAAATTAGTTGGGCAAATTAGCCAGAAGGATGTGTTAAAAGCAGCATTAAAAATTAAAGGAAATACTTGGGGAAGTTAATCTTGTTTTACTAATAAAAACAATTCGCTTTCTAACTCTAAATAACCTTGGTCATATACGTAATAATAGGTGTTGCCTGTTTTTGTGTGATAAATGGATGTAATAAATTTAAAGTCGAAACCTTTATCAAACAACTTACGCCTGCTTACTTTTGTTTTACCAGAAATATTTAAATCTGTAAGAATTTTATAGTTTTTTCGTAAGCGATTATTGGTATTTCTAATAAGGTTTTTACTGTCTTTATTTACTTTGTTATTGTAAGAATTTCGGCAATAATCTGAGCAGAATTTTTTATCAACTCTCCCAATTACTTTTTCTTCGCACTCTAAACATTTTTTATTTTCCATAGTTAGCTTTTTTAAGTTCGTACCAATTTACTTTTACTTCTTTGTAATTAAATTGATTTACAAACTGCAATCCGATTTTGTTTAAAATTTTATTCGACCCAATATTATTGGTGTCTGCGGCACCGTAAATAACATCATAATTCATTTTTTAAATCCGAATTCTAAAGAAGCAAAAGCAGTTTCAGAGGCATATCCTTTACCCCAAAAACGCGGAATAAAACGATAACCGATATCCACAAAATCTTGATAACCGTTTAACGCTTCTTTTGTGCCTGTATTTAATTTTAAGCCAGACCAACCTATAAATTCTCCAGTTTCTTTTTCAATACAGGCAAATCGCCCGATGCCTAACTCTTGATATTGCTGATGAATAAACTGAATATTCTCTTCAGCTTGTAGAATTGTATTTATGGGGTTTTTGCCTAAATATTCGTGCACTTTTTCATTAGAATCTAACTCGAACATTCCGTTAGTATCTGTTTTTCGTATTTCTCTTAAAATTAATCGATCAGTTTCTAAATGAAATTCCATAAGTTAAGTGTTTGATAAACAAAGATATTAAATCTAATTAAACATTTACATTCATTTACAAACGAAAACAAATGATTACTAACCGTTTTTAATTAGCATGGTACTTCATCTTTGCAGTGTCAAAACGAATTGGCAAATAATAACCATTTAAAACTTATCTTATGAATACGTTAAGAAACAAAGTACAGTTAATAGGAAACTTAGGTAATGACCCAGAAATTATTACTTTAGAAAGCGGGAAAAAAGTAGCAAAACTATCAATAGCAACGAATGAAACTTATAAAAACGCTGCAGGAGAAAAAATTACAGATACACAATGGCATAATTTAGTTGCTTGGAATAAAACAGCAGATATTGTAGAAAAGTATTTAACCAAAGGAAGAGAAATAATGATTGAAGGTAAACTAACATCAAGGTCTTATGAAACTTCAGCAGGCGAAAAACGTTATATAACCGAAGTTGTGGTAAGCGAACTTTTAATGTTAGGTAATAAGTAGGTTTTTAAAAATAGACGCTTTTAGTAAGTTGTTGATTAGTAGTGTTTTATTTTATTTTTTATGAATTTATTTAAATGTAAATTTGCACCCCCTTTAATAAATGAATTAACATCACATATAAAAAAATGAAAAAACAATTTTCCCTTATAGTGTTTATGTTCACTATTTTAAACTTCTATGGCCAAAACGAGGTCTGTTTAACTCCAGATGAATCTTCTATAGATATGAACAGTATATCTGTAACAAAATGTTCTATTGAGCCTGTTAAAGATTCAAATAAAAATAAAAATAAAAATAAAAATAGGCAGATAAAAGTTAAAATATCAGCAAACAGACGATTTTTAAAGAAAAGAAAGGTTGTAAAAGTAGCACAAATTGCAAAGCCAGTAAAATTACTAGAGAATGGAATAAAGGCTAATGTTCCTGTTGAGCCAACAGAAATAATAGAAACTAAAAAAACAGCGGTAAATGTTTCTGAAAGTATCAATAAGAATAATGGTCAAAAAGCTATTTATACTCTGAAAAAAAGTATTAATAGCTTAAAAGAGAAGTTATCGAAGGAAGAGGTTATGAAAGCATCAAAACTTTATTACGTAGATAATATTCCTACATTTAAAGGGTGTTTAAATACTAAAAAAAGTGAGGAGTTAGATTGCTTTAATGCAGAGATGATTAAACATATTAATAAGTATTTTGTTTATCCTAGTGAGGCAGTTAGAAGCCAAATACAAGGTGAGGTTTGGGTTCGTTTTATAATCGATAAAAACGGTTATGTAAGAAACGTAAAAGCTATTGGCCCAAATAATGGGGAGATATTAAACGAAGAAGCAAAGAGAGTTGTGTTTGAATTACCTAATTTCAAACCAGCCAAAAACAATGGAAAAACAGTATCTGTTAAATATGGTTTTCCTATAAACTTTTCATTAGAAGAATAATTTTTCAAAACTTTATAATAATTTAAAAAATGTTAAAAAAACAATTAATGATTATTGTTTTTACTTTGTGCATTGCAACAATGTATTCACAAGTAAAAATAAAAGGAATAGTATATGATGAGTATTTAGAGCCATTTTACGGTGCTGAAATTGTAGGAGGTAATAAAGGTACAACATCAGATGAAGAGGGTGTGTTTACAATTTTATTAGATGGTAAATTTCCTCAAACAATAAATGTTTCTGCTTTTGGTTATAGAACAGAGACTATTGTGGTTACATCAGAAAATAGTGTAAATGTAATTCTTAAAGAAAATCTTTTATTAGATCAAGTAGTTATATCTGCATCAAGAGTGCCAGAGAGAATTATAGAATCTCCGGTTACAATAGAACGATTAGGTTTAACAGATATAAAAAAGAGTAGTTCAAATTCTTTTTACGACGGATTAGCCAATTTAAAAGGAGTAGATGCTAGAGAAATTAGTTATGGATACAAATCTATAAACACTAGAGGTTTCGCAGATTTTGGTAACTCAAGATTTGTGCAATTAGTTGATGGTATGGATACGGCAGCACCTGCTTTAAACTTTAGTGCAGGTAACTTATCAGGTATTTCAGAGCTAGATATTAAGAGTGTAGAAGTATTACCAGGAGCATCTTCAGCATTATATGGTGCAAATGCTTATAATGGTATTATGCTAATGAATACTAAGAACCCTTTTGATTATTCAGGAATAAGTTTCTTGTTAAAAAGTGGTACTACTAGTCAGAAAGCAGCAGGTAATAACCCTTTTTATGACGCTACAGTTCGTATGGCATATAAGTTTAGTGATGCTTTTGCAGCTAAAGTAAATTTTTCATATTACGAGGCTGAAGAATGGCATGCTACGGATTCTAGAAATAAGAAGATTGATACTAATGAAATGATTGATGGACGTCTTGATACTCCAGTGGATTATGACGGGATTAATACTTATGGCGATGAAGATTTTGCTGATTTAGCAAGCTCGACTCCAATACTTGTTTTTTTAGGTTATTTACCAGCTTCATCATCAGATCCAGACTCAACGTTTAATTTCCCTACAGGAACTCATGTAAGTAGAAAAGGATATACAGAAAGAGAGCTACTAAGAGATTATAAATCTAAGAATTTGAAGTTTTCAACATCTTTACATTACCGTCCTTTTAAAGATGAATCATTAGAGGTTATTTTAGCAACGAGATTGGCTAAGGGAGATAATATGTTTCAAGGAATAACATCAAGATTTGCACAACGTAATTATTATATAGGCCAATCTAAGTTAGAAATAAAAGGAGATAACTTTTTTGTTAGAGGATATTACACTCGTAATGATGCAGGAGATACTTATGATTTAACAAGAACAGCTCAAGGATTAAATAGATTAGCAGATGCTAAAATACCAGTTTTAGCTGGTACAACAGGTTACATACCAACTTGGGGTGATAATTATGCGGTTAACTATATAGATGCTTTAGTTTCTAATTACTCAGGACTTATTGGACCTTCAGGTAATCCATTTAATGTGAGTGATGTGGACCAGAGTGTAAGGATATTAGCTAGAGCATCAGCAGATCAATATAGATTAAACCCAGGTACGCAAGAGTTTAATAATGGGTTTAATTCAGTTACTTCAACATTGGTAACTGAAGGAGGAAGTAAGATTTATGACAGAAGTTCTTATTCGCATGTTGATGGTAATTACAACCTTAAAAGTTTATTGGATGATTGGGCTGACGTTCAGTTAGGAGGATCTTATAGAAATTACAATCCTGATTCTAAAGGAACTATTTTTAATGATGCCGTAGAAGAAATTAGTATTGAAGAGTATGGTTTTTACACGCAAATTCAAAAGAAATTTTTAGATGATAAATTAAAGTTCACAGGGTCTATTCGTTATGATAAGTCTGAAAATTTTAAAGCCAATTATTCACCAAGAGTTGCACTTAATTATGCATTAGGAGAAAGCAATGATCAAATTGTAAGAGCTTCTTTTCAGACGGGATTTAGAAACCCTACTATTCAAGAGCAATATATGTTCGCTCCTTCAGCAAGGAAAACTACTGTAGGTTCTGTTTATGACAATCTAAGAAGAATTGATGGAACTACAACAGCTGTAACGGGGGGTGATTTAATTAATAACGCATTGTTAACAAGATCAATTTATGACCAAGAGTTTATAACAAATAACCAGTTCTTAATTAAGTCAGAATACAATAGTATAGTGGCAGAAGAAGTTAAAACTTTTGAGCTAGGTTATAGAGGGCTTTTAAATGTTGCAGGGTCAAATTTATATTTAGATTTTAATACTTATTATAGTTTTCATAACGATTTTGTATTTTATCAAGATATTACTGTTCCTAATATTGGTGAAGTTATAGCAACAGGACAATTAGATGCTGATGCAAATAATGCAGTATTAATTGGTAATGTAAGTGAGTTTAATTTAATTACAAATGCTAAATCACAAGTGCACTCATATGGATTAGGTTTAGGTGTGCAAACAAAAATGTTTAAAAATTACAGTTTAGGTTTCAACTATAATTTCGCAAATTATGAAATGAAAGAGGATTTAGATTTTGGATCATTTGAGCCAAATTTTAATACACCTAAGCACACTGTAAAAGCTCAATTTGGAAATGAGAAGCTTTTTAAAAATTTTGGATTTAATGTAAATGCAAGATGGCAAGACGAATTTAGATGGGTTTCAACTTTTGTAAAAGGTCAAGTAGATGCAAGAACAGTTATAGATGCACAATTAAATTATAAAATACCATCAATGAAATCTAAATTTAAAATAGGTGGAACGAACTTGTTTGGTAAAGAATACTTTGTTGCTCCAGGAACTGGACAAATTGGTAAATTATATTATTTTTCATGGATAATTAATAACTAAGGTAACAAGAAAGTAATATTTTTATATAAATAAGCTCAGCGTTAATTTTAACGCTGAGCTTATTTTTTTATAATAAATTGAGGTGTTAAGGTTATTTAGAGAGATAAAACAGTTTTTTAAGAATGGCTATAACTCATAGAAAGCTGTATTCTTTTTCTTTGCACATCCACTTCTAGCACTTTTACTTCTACATGTTGCTGCAAGCTTACATGCTCACTAACATCTTTAACAAATGTATTAGAAAGGTTAGAAACATGTACTAAGCCACTTTCTTTAACGCCAATATCTACAAAACAACCAAAGTTAGTAATGTTGTTTACGATTCCCGGAAGTATCATTCCAGATCTTACATCATCGATGGTTTTAATATGTTGGTTAAAACTAAATGCTTTTGCTTTTTCCCGCGGATCTAGTCCGGGTTTTTCCAATTCTTTTACAATATCTTGTAACGTAGGCAAACCAAAAGAATCAGTAATGTAGTGTTGTAGCTTTAGCTGTTTTAAAGCAGTTGTATTGCCTATTAAATCTGCTAATTTACAACCAGCATCTTTTGCCATTTGTTTTATTAAAGTATAACGTTCTGGGTGTACGGCAGAATTATCTAAAGGATTATCGCTGTTTTTAATACGTAAAAATCCGGCAGATTGCTCAAATGCTTTTCCGCTTAAACGTGGCACTTTTTTAATGCCAATTCTATTTTTAAATGCGCCATTCTCGTTTCGATAATTCACAATGTTTTCTGCTAATTTCGGACCAATACCAGAAACATAACTTAACAACGAAGCACTTGCTGTATTTATATTAACACCTACTTTATTTACACAATGCTCTACAACGGTATCTAACGATTTATTTAATTTTGATTGTTCTACATCGTGTTGATACTGCCCAACTCCGATTGATTTTGCATCAATTTTTACCAATTCAGCTAAAGGATCTGCCAATCTTCTTCCGATAGAAATTGCTCCACGAACGGTAACATCATAATCAGGAAACTCATCTCTTGCAATTTCAGAGGCTGAATAAATAGAAGCTCCGGCTTCACTTATCACAAAAATATCAACGTTGTTTTTAAACGGAATACTTTTTATTAATTGTTCAGTTTCTCTTGATGCAGTTCCGTTACCAATTGCAATTGCTTCTATTTGATATTTATCAACTAGTGAATTAATTTTATTTTTAGCTTCTGATGATTGATGTTGAGGTGCATGTGGATAAATATTTTCGTTATGTAATAAATCACCTTGTTGGTTTAAGCAAACCACTTTACAACCCGATCTAAAACCAGGATCTATTGCTAAAATTCGTTTTTCACCTAAAGGAGAACCTAATAACAATTGTTGTAAATTTTTAGCGAATACGGTTATCGCGTTTTCATCCGCTTTATCCTTTGCAAGCGTCATTGCTTCGTTGGTTAAAGAAGGTAATAGTAATCGCTTATAAGCATCTGCAACTGCTAACTCAATTTGAGTAGCACAATCGTTTTGAGAGTTGATAACTCTATCTTCAATTTTCTGAAGCGTTCTTTCATTATCAATAGCGATTTTTACACGGATAAAGCCTTCTTTTTCGGCACGAAGAATGGCTAATAATCGGTGAGACGGAATGCGATTTAGATTTTCTTCCCACTCAAAATAATCTTTGAATTTCTGTGCTTTCTCTTCGGTTATTTTAGTTTTGATGATCTTTGTAGAAATGGAAGCATAACGTTCTAATTGATGACGGATATTGTTACGAATATCAGTACGTTCATTAATCCATTCAGCAATAATATGGCGAGCACCTTCTAAAACTTTGTCTTCCGAATCTACTGCATCATTTATATATTTCGAAGCGGTAAAACTTAAATCATTTACGCGCTGACTCATAATCATCTTAGCCAACGGTTCTAACCCGTTTTTACGTGCAGTTTCGGCTTTGGTTTTACGTTTCTTTTTATATGGGAGATAAATATCTTCTAACGCAGTAAGATCGCTAGTTTTTTCGATTTTCGCTTTTAACTCATTGGTTAAAACATCTTGTTCTTCCAGCGCTTTAAGAATTGTAGCTTTTCTTTTTTCTAAAGCTTCAAATTGTTCTTTTAACTGTACTATTTGTCCGATTTCAACTTCGTCTAAATTCCCAGTTTTTTCTTTTCGGTAACGCGCAATAAACGGAATGGTACAATCTTCATTTAGCAATTCAATAGTACTTTGAATTGATTTTTGTGAAATAGTTGTATGAGAAATTATATAATTGAGGAGTTGCATAGCGTAATGTTTGAAAAATAAAAAACCTCGCAATAATTTGCGAGGTTACGAATATACTAAAATGTTGTTTTTATCTAAGAAATAAATTCACCGTTAGTTACCTTTTCAGAAGGTTGTACAAAGGCTAATTTACCATCAGGAGTATCGGTCATTAAAATCATTCCTTGGCTTTCTATACCTTTTAATTTACGTGGTGCTAGATTACAAACCACACTAACTTGTTGTCCAATAATATCGGCAGGTTTGAAGCTTTCGGCAATACCAGAAACAATTGTTCTGGTATCTAAGCCAACATCAACAGTAAGCTTTAAAAGCTTTTTAGTCTTGGCTACTTTTTCAGCTTCGATAATTGTACCAACACGAATGTCTATTTTTGTAAAATCATCAAATTCAATGGTTTCTTTTTGAGGCTCTAAAACTCTGTTTTCAGCTTCGTTTGCTTTTTTGGTAGCTTCTAACTTATCTAATTGCGCCTGAATTTCAGTATCTTCAATTTTAGCGAATAATAATTCAGCTTTATTTATTTGATGATTATCAGCAATTAAAATATTTTTTTCAGAAATAGCTGACCAAGTTAATTCGTCATTGCGAGTCAAGTTTTTTCTGCTTGATGTGGCAATCTCATTATCAGAAGAGATAACTTCGTCGGAAAACTCGTCGTTATGACGAATATTTAAGATGTTTTTCAATTTAGCAGAAGTAAACGGTAAAAAAGGTTCTGATAAAACTGCTAATCCAGCAGCAATTTGTAAAGCTACATTCATAATCGTTTTAGTACGTTCTGCATCAACCTTAATCATTTTCCAAGGTTCTTCATCAGCTAAATATTTATTACCTAAACGAGCTAAATTCATTAATTCTTGAGATGCTTCTCTAAAACGATAACGCTCAATAGATTTTGCAATTACATTCGGAAATTCTTTTAAGCTCGCTAAAGTATCTTCATCAACTTCAGAAAATTCTCCTGCAGCAGGAACTTGCCCGTTGTAATATTTATTCGTTAAAACAACTACACGGTTTATAAAGTTACCGAAGATAGCTACTAATTCGTTATTATTTTTTGCTTGAAAATCTTTCCAAGTAAAATCGTTGTCTTTGCTTTCTGGAGCATTTGCCGTTAAAGTATAACGTAAAACATCTTGCTGATTCGGAAAATCTTCTAAATATTCGTGTAACCAAACCGCCCAGTTTTTAGACGTTGATAATTTATTTCCTTCTAAATTTAAAAACTCGTTTGCTGGCACATTTTCTGGTAAAATAAAATCGCCATGTGCTTTTAACATCGATGGAAAAATTAAACAGTGAAATACAATATTATCTTTACCAATAAAGTGTACTAATTTCGTGTCGTCTTTTTTCCAATAATCCTCCCAGTTTTTGCCTTCGCGAGCTGCCCATTCTTTGGTGGCAGAAATATATCCGATAGGCGCATCAAACCAAACATATAGTACTTTTCCGTCTGCTCCTTCAATAGGCACCGGAATTCCCCAATCTAAATCACGTGTTACAGCTCTTGGGCGTAATCCGTCATCAATCCAAGATTTACATTGTCCTAAAACATTAGGTTTCCAATCATGTTTATGACCTTCAACGATCCATTTACGTAAAAAATCTTCGTGTTTATCTAAAGGTAAAAACCAGTGTTTTGTTTCTTTTAAAGAAGGAACATTTCCTGTAATTGCCGATTTAGGGTTGATTAAATCAGTGGCATTATGACTTGTACCACATTTTTCACATTGATCACCGTAGCTTTCTTCGTTTCCGCATTTCGGACACGTACCAACAACAAAACGATCTGCTAAATATTGGTTCGCTTCGGCATCGTATAACTGCTCTGTAACTTCTTCGATAAACTCACCATCATTGTACATCTTTATAAAAAAATCAGAGGCTGTTTTATGATGAATTTCAGATGATGTACGAGAGTAGTTGTCAAATGAAATTCCGAAATCAACAAAAGATTTTTTGATGATTCCGTGGTATTTATCAATAATATTTTGCGGAGTAACACCTTCTTTTTTTGCACGCATCGGTATCGCTACACCGTGTTCATCAGAACCACAAATGTAAATTACATCTTTACCTTTTTGACGTAAAAAACGTGTATAAATATCTCCAGGAACATACACACCTGCTAAATGACCAATATGAATTGGTCCGTTTGTATAAGGTAATGCTGCTGTAATTGTATATCTTTTTGGTGTACTCATTTTCTTCTGCTAAAATTAAAGTGCAAAAGTACGAAAAAGCAATTTTTTAAACTGTTATAAAATGGGTACATTTGATAGATTAGACTTTATATATTAATAGTATAAAAAAATAAGACACTATTTTGAAGAGAAGTGTACTAGTATTATCTTTTTTCTTAACAGCTTTAATAGCTTTTTCGCAAACAAAAACTATGAAATTAATAACGCCGCCTTCTTTACAAAAAGGAGATACAATTGCGATTGTAGCACCTGCAGGAATATTAAAAAACAGAAAGCATGTTATAGATAAAGCAAAGAAATTAGCGCAAAGTTGGGGTTTAGAAGTTGTGTACGGAAAGCATTTGTTTAACCAAGCGCATCATTTTGCAGGAACTGATGAAGAGCGTTGTGAAGATTTTCAAGAAGCTTTAGATAACCCGAATATAAAAGCAATTTGGGCGGCTCGAGGAGGTTATGGTTCTGTTCGGATATTAGATAAATTAGATTTTACGAAGTTTAAAGAAAATCCGAAGTGGGTGATTGGTTATTCTGATATAACTGCGTTTCATAATCATATTCATAATGTGGGTGTAGAAACCATTCACGGAATTATGGGGACAAGCATGCAAGATGCACCTGAAGTAATAGCAAAAAGTGTTGAATCGCTTAAAAGAGCATTGTTTGGAGAGAGTTTAGCGTATGAAATTTCGAATTCAAAACACAATCGATCAGGAAAAGTAAATGGAGAATTAGTAGGAGGAAATATTGCCATTTTAGCATCTATGCTAGGATCAACGAGTCAAATGTCTACGGATGGTAAAATTTTATTTATTGAAGAAATAGGCGAATATAAATATTCTATTGATCGTATGCTGCAAAGCTTAAAGCGTGCAGGCTATTTTACGAAAGTAAAAGGAATTATTGTTGGTGATATGACTAAGGTTAAGAAAAATACTACGCCTTGGGGAACTTCAATAGAGCAATTAATTTTAGATGTGATTCCGAATGATGTACCAGTATTATTTAATTTCCCTGCAGGTCATGAACCTGATAATAGAGCTTTAATTATGGGAAGAAATATTACGTTAAACATCAAAGAAAAAACAGCAACGGTAAATTTTTAAATAGTGGCACAGCATAACGATCTTGGTAAAAAAGGGGAGGAGTTAGCAATTACTTATTTGCAGGATAATGGCTATGCTATTATTGAAAAAAACTACCGATTTAAAAAAGCTGAGGTTGATATTATTGCACAAAAAGAAGGTGTTTTAGTGGCGATAGAAGTTAAAACACGATCGAGTACTTATTTCGGAAATCCACAAGATTTTGTACACCCAAAGAAAATAAAATTACTAGTTATGGCGATAGATAATTATGTAATCGAAAAAGATTTGGATATAGAGGTTCGGTTTGATATTATTGCTGTATTAAAAAATAAAGATACTTATAACATACATCATATAGAAGACGCTTTCTTATATTTTTAAACACAAAAAAGCCCAACAATTTAATTGTTGGGCTTTTTGTTTATTTTAAGTATTATTATTATTTATTTAAATAATTTTTCACATCATCTAACAAGTTAGGCATTGCAATTATTTTTTTGTTGGCATCTAATATAAAATAAGAAGGCGTACCTAATAAATTATATTTTTGCACTGTTTCATTATCAAACTTATAATCAGGATGCGTTCCTATTGCGTTATGAGAATGTGGTAATTTCTTAATAAACGCTGTCCAATCTGCTTCGTCATTTTCAATTCCGAATGTAATTACTGAAACATTTTCATGGTTTGCATTCATATAATCATGTAGTTCAGGAACTTCATCAACACAATGAGGGCAACCAGTACTCCAAAATACTAATAAGTATTTTTCACCATCATTTAAAGTAGATAATTTCATTTCTTTATCACCTTCTTTCCAAGAAAAATCAGGAGCAATTCTACCAACAGTTGCACTTAATAACTGTACTTTTTCTTTTTTAAATTCCGCATCAAACTGATCGGCTGGTAAAACATCATAGTATTTTTCAAATAACCAATCTACAGCTTCACCATTACGTTTATCTGTTAAAGAAGTAATTAAAAATTCGGTAACAGCTTTTCTTAATTTACCATTAGGAACTTCATCCATAACTTTAAGAATAGATCGTCTTAATAACTTTCTTTGCATTTGGCTATCTTCAGATGAATTTAGGTAAAAAACAAAATCAGAAATACGATCAACTAAAAAAGAAGAATTGTAAAGAGCATCACTTTTAAAATCAATATATTTAAAAAAGTTCTCATTTGTAGCAGCTAAATACTCTTCCATATTATCAAACGGATTAGACTCATTGTATCTTTGAGAGGCTTTAATAAAGTGATTTACTAGCATACCTTCCGATTTATTCTCATACATGTCTTGTAAATCCTCAAGCTCATCTAATGCTTTTTTGTAAGCTTTTTTGGCATCTTTATTTTCTTCAGTTATAAAAGTTGCTTGGTTTAGGTCAACTTTATTTTGAATTTCTGCGTAAGCTATTGAGTATTCGTTTAATAATTTGTTCTCTCTAGAAGCAGTAAATACAACAGATTGATCTGGGTATTTAGGGTTAAATATAAATTCTACATTTTCTTTATTAAAATAAAAATCTACAAAACCAGCACCTTTATTTCTGTAAGTAGCTCTATATGCACCAGGTTTAGCATCGTCTTTTAACTCGAATTGAAACCTACCTAACACTTGATTTTCTCCACCAACTGCAATAGTATCAAATTCTATAGTCGTATTTGCTACGAATTTTTGCTTAGCTCCTTCTATTTTATAAAGAATAACCCAGTCGGTTTTCTCAGGTGGAGTTAAGGTTCCTTTAACTGTATATTGAGCGTTAGCTATAGAAGTGGCAAGTATTAATAGCGCCAGTAATTTTTTCATCATTATAATTTAAAGGTTTGTAAATAGGATTTAAAACTAATCATTTGCTAACTTCTTTCCAAGAAGTGTACCAATTTTATTTTTTCTTGCTTATTTTTAAAAAAGTTTATTTATAAAATAGAAATATGCAGCTGAAAAACAAAGTGTTTTGGATTACCGGAGCTTCATCGGGCATTGGTAAATCTCTAGCAATAGAATTATCTAACTACGATGTGAATTTAATTTTATCATCAAGAAATAAAAATGCGTTGGAAGAGGTTAAAAATAAGTGTAAAAACATATCGAAAGTAAAAATAGTTACGCTTGATTTAGAGAAATATGAAAATATGAATTCTAAAGTTAAAGAGGCATTATTGTGCTTTGGAGCGATTGATGTTCTAGTAAATAACGGAGGTTTAAGTCAACGTTCATTGGTTGTAAACACTGATATTTCTGTAGATAAACGCTTAATGGATGTTAATTATTTAGGAACCGTGGCGTTAACAAAAGCATTATTACCTTATTTTATTAAAAATAAATCTGGTCATTTTGTGGTAACTACAAGTATTGTTGGTAAAATTGGTACTCCGTTACGATCATCTTATGCGGCAACAAAACATGCATTACATGGTTTTTTTGATAGTTTACGAGCCGAACATCACAACGATACTATTTCGGTAACGTTGGTTTGCCCTGGCTTTGTAACGACCAATGTTTCTAAAAATGCACTTACAGGAGATGGAACTCCGCAAAATAAAATGGACAGCGCAACGGCAAACGGAATTGATCCTGACCGTTTTGCTAAACTAATGCTAAAAGCTATTAAAAATAAACGAGAAGAAGTATATATCGGCGGAGCCAAAGAAAGGTTAGCCGTATATGTAAAACGTTTTTTTCCTAAAATTTTATCAAAAATGATTCGTAAACTAAGTGTTACTTAAATAAAAGGTATATAATTTATTGCTAAGAAAATGAAGCAATCTTTTTAATTGAGATAAAGATTACTTCGTTATTCTTCCTCGTAATGACGAGTTTATAAAAACTACTTAAAAAAGTCAATCAATTCAAAATAATTAATAATTGCTTCTTTTATTAAAACGGATTGTTCACCGGGTTTTAAACTTGGTAATTCAGTTAAAGTTTTATAATGAGGCCAACCATCTTCATCAAAAAAATCGAATTCGTAATATCCGTAAGGCTCTAAAAGCTTGCAAATAGCAATATGCATTAGATTTACTTTTTCGTCCTTTTTAAATTTACGTTGCCCTTGTCCTAATTCTTGTACACCAATTAAATAAATAACCGCATCTACATTTAACTCATCACCGTCGGCAAATTGATCTGATAAATTTTTTACCAGAAAATCCCATTTTTCCTTTAAGTTAACTTCTTTCTCCATCTGTTTTTTTTGAGTTAGCAAAGATACAAATGAGTTGTGTATATTTGGTGCAGAATGTGCACACATAATTATTTAGTGTGTATATTTTCATTAAAATGCTATTATTTTATATTTATGAATACGTTTGATATTATTATTGCAGCTTTACTTCTTTTCGGTTTTATAAGAGGATTAATGAAGGGGTTATTTGTTGAGGTTGCTTCTTTGGTTGCTTTAGTAGCTGGAGTTTATGGCGCAATACATTTTTCGTATTTTATTGCCGATTGGTTAAAAGATAGCGTTTCTTGGGACGAGAAATATATTTCATTAGCTGCTTTTGCTGCAACATTTATTGTTATTATAATTACAATTTCTCTATTGGGTAAAATATTAACTAAAATAGCCGATTTTGCTTCTTTAGGAATAATTAATAAAATTTTAGGCGGTGTTTTTGGCGCTTTAAAAATAGGTTTGATTTTAAGTGTTGTTTTTATTTTCTTCGGAAAAATGAATGATACGATTCCGTTTGTAAACAAAGAAAATTTAGAGGAATCTATTTTATATGCTCCTGTTAAAAAGATAGCACCAACAATTTTTCCATCAATAATTAAAGATGATGGAGAATTAACAATTCCTGAGATTGAAGAAACTTTAGAAGTTGAGATATAAAAAAAATCCGAAGTTATTAACTTCGGATTTTTTGTTTAAAATCTATATTTTAATTTTAGCAATGCAAACCTTGGTAAAAGCCTGTATTCTGTTGTTGATGTTCCGATATCACTAATAGAAAAACTCTTAAATGTTTTAGTATTTAATAAGTTTTTACCCGTTAGGTAAAGTGTTAATTTATTCTCTATAAGGTTGTAAGTAAGGCTAACATCTATAAAATTATAAGTAGCATCTTTTTCTAAGTTTCCGAAATAATAGCGTTCAGATTGTATATCAGCATTAAATTTCTTGCTAAAAATAAAAGATAAATCTAAGAAGCTTTTATTATTTGTAAATGAATTCTTAAAACCAGATTGTTGTATTTTAGAAGTGTTCCACTTTGTACCAAAGTGATAATTAAAAAAACCTCTAAAGCCAGAGCGTAAGTTTACACCATAATTATAATTGTTCGAAGTTACTTTTCTTAAGCCAGTATTGTTTACACTATTTTTAAACTCGCTTTTAGTATAGCCAACATCTAATTTAAGGTTAGAAGAAATCGATTTAAAATAATAATCTATTTTAGAGTTTAAGCTTACATATTCTCTATCTTTTACTACAATTTTTTCAGCTTGATTATAGTTTTGTTGTATTAAACTATTGCTCGAAAAGAAATCGTAATTTTTGGTATACATTAAACTAAAATAAGCAAAAAAGCGATCACTATAATTACCTAGCGAGTAGTTTAAATTTGCAGTTGATGAATTTAATTGATTAAAATTACCGGTACCTTTAGAAAAAGATCGGAAACTTGTTAATGCAAAATTGTTATAAACATCTACTATTTTTGCATTTGTAGTATTGTAAGAAATTGAAGAGGTTATTTTATTGCTATCATTTATTTTCCAATTAATACCAATACTTGGATTTATATAAAAGTAGTTTTCACTTTTACTAAGAGTATTGTCATTTAAACTGTTAGTAAGGTTGTGAAAGTTTAATTTACCAATAACACTCAAATTTTTAATTTTTAAATGATATTTACTTTTTAAATACGCATCATTAACCTTGTACTCAGTTGTGTTTTTATAAGCAGCTGGAGTATTTACAATTGTATTATTTTCTAATAAAGTAAGTTGTGTGTTTAATTTATCGGCTCTATATTCATTACCTAATTGCAGCTCTAATAAATCACCGTTTTCTTTTCTGGTTAGTAAATGTGTATTAAAACCAGCAAATGTCATTTCGCTATCGCTTAATTGTTGTATGTTATTTGCATTAGTAGAACTTGGAAATAAATCTTGAAATAAAAATTGATTTGTTTGATAATTTTGAGGTGATTTTTCAGTAATAAAACGTGCTGTTGTTACATAAACGTTTTTTTGATTGAGCTTATTTGTAAATATTATTTTTTGATCAAAAATATTATTTTGATGTTTTAAATTTTCGATAGTACTATTACCGTTAAAAGTTAAATTAGAAGTATCGTTAAAATCACCAAACTTATATTTGGTAGTAGTTGCTAGCATTTTATTTTTATTGATGTTATAAATTACATCAACTTTACCAAAAGCAATGTTGCTTTCATTATTTAATTTAGTGTTTTCAGTGTTTGTAAAATTGGTGTTGGCAGTATTTATATTATCAATACTTGTTTCGGTATCACTATTTTCATCCCAATTTAAAAAGCTTAAGGCTTTTATTTTTAGTTTTTTTGAGGGATTAAAAATGGCGTTTAAAGAAGCCAATTCGGTATTGTTAAAATTGGTTCTTTCTTTATCGAAAAATGAATTAAAAATAGATAAGTTTAATAAGTTTCTGGTAGATTGATTATCACCAATACTACCTGGTTCGTTATAACTAGTGGGGTTTATTAAATGGTTTATGTTACCCGTAACATCGATACCTGTATTGTTAAGGCTTGTTAGAAAAAAGTATTTATTCTTTTTTCCGAAGTTCATTAGGTTGGCCTTTGTTTCGTAACGATTTTCAGAAAACAAACCATAGCCTAAACTGATGTTACCAAACCAAATACGTTTTGCTTTTTCGTTTAATTTTAAATTTAAAGCAACTTTATCACTATTTTCTATGCCTTTTAAAAGATGGTTATTAGAATATCTTTTTAATACCTCTACTTCTTCAATAGGATGTGCAGGCATGTTTTTAGATAGTATTTGATAGCCTTTTTCAAAAAAATCATCACCATCAACCATTAGTTTTTCTATTTCTTGATTTCCTACTTTTATTCTTCCTTCACTATCAATATTTAAACCAGGTATTTTTTTAAGTAAATCTTCTACCGTTTGCTCGGTACCATTGGTAAATGCTTTTGTTCTGAAACGAATGGTATCTTTTTGTATAAAAACAGCTTTTTCTGCTTTTATAATTACTTCATCTAAACTGATAGCATCCTCTTGTAAAACTGCATTAATAGTAATTTTAGCTTGGTTTTTATTAACTACTATTGGGGTTGTTTTAGGCTTAAATCCTAAGGATGAAAAAACTAAATTAAAACTTCCTGTTTTATTTGTTTTAAGTTGATAATAACCTTTGTTGTTTGAATAAGTATATGAAATATATTCTTTAAGTAAACTATCTTTTAAAATTACATTTCCTGCTATTACGTTATTCTTGCTATCTTTTAAAGTACCTGAAATTATAGTTTGTGAAAAACTATAAGTACATATTAAGAAAAAAAATAAAGTATTTATTTTTGTTTTTCTTCCCATTCGTATATAATCTCTTTAGCAGAATTTCTATCTGTAGACGATTTTATTACAGTAGTGCCTCTATCGCTATTTTTTGCATTTATTTTTGCGGTTCTTTCTTTATCTCTATTAGGAACAATAACCTCAATATACTTTCTTAAAGGTATTGCTTTTTCTTCATTAGGGAAGTTGTTAATAGTTATAGTATCTTTAAAACTCACTTTAGTAACCCTAAAATACACTTCTTTTTTATCATCTTTTACTTCAATTATTAAACCTGGTAATCCTTGTAATTTCCACGGGCCAAATGGTACCGGTATTTTATTTGTAAACCAAGTAGTATAGGTTCTACCTCTAAAATACCCAGTTGCTTTTTGGCATTTATATTCACCTATCTTTTTAAACTCATTTGTTATTTTCCAATTAATTTTAGGCAATTGTTCTTTAAGAGACGACTTTGTTTTGGTATAACCAGATAATAATAGGTTCTTATTAATATCAGTAAAAACTTGCGGTCTATTATCAGAGTCGGGTAGGGTAATATTAAGATTTCCATTTACCCTTTTTTTAGTCTCTTTTTTAAATCCATTACTTGTTTTTAATACAATATAATGCGATTTATTATTATCTATTTTTAAAACTCCAGTGGTTTTTTATACAAGTGACTAATATTTGTAATAACATCATATTGTACCTCTAATGAGTTTTGCCCCATAACAGTTGCTGTTATTAAAAATAAAAATAGATTTAGAGTTATGTTTTTCATTTTTTTAAAGAAATTTTACTTTTTCAATTAGATATAAGTTCATTATTCAATTTTGTTAATTGAATTGCTGCAATTTTTGTACCTTTTTTTACTCGATGTGAAATTATTTGGTTATCGCCCTTAATTTTGTTTTTCTTCCCATTCGTATATCATTTCTTTATCTGTATCTCTATGAATTTTTGAAGTTACAGTTGTATTTCTATCACCATTTCTTGAATTAAATTTTGAATCTAGAGCTTTAAATTTATTTGGTACAATAACTTCAAAAAATTTTCTAAATGGTATTGCTTTTTCTTTACTAGGTATATTAATAGTAAGTTCATGTTCTTTAAAACGAATAGAAGTAACATTAAATGAAAATTGTGCTTTTTCATCTGTAGCTTCTATAATTAAACCTGGTAAACCTTGTAGTTTCCATGGGCCAAATGGTACAGGTATTTTAGTTGTAAAATATGTAGTATAGGTTCTGCCTCTAAAGTATCCTATTGCTTTTTGGCAGTTATAGTCACCTATCTTTTTAAATTCATCAACTATTTTCCAATTAATTTTTGGTAATTGTTCCTTTAGAATGTTGTTTTTTCTAAACATTGGTACTGAACTAATAAGTATTTTAGTGCTAATGTCTGTAAAAACTTGAGGTCTTCTATCAGAATCAGGAATTAAAAGATTTAATTGACCATCTATAACTCTTTCTTTAATTTTTTTTAACCCATTTTTGTTTTTCAAAACAGTATAATGAGACTTATCATTATCTATTTTTAAAATAGCTACTGCTTTGTAACTAGTATTGCTAATTACTTGGTAGGTCGCTTCTATAGAATTCTGTCCAAAAATAGTTGAGGTTATAAAGTATAATGATATTAGTATAATTATTTTTTTCATTTACGATGTTCAATTTGTTAATCTTATAGTAATAATTCTTTTTCATATTTTGATAAACAAGCTCACAAAGTGAGCTTGTTTATGTACTGCCTATTCTAAAACGGCAGCTTTTAAACGTGCGTTTTCTTCTGCCGCATCAGCTGCAGCTTTACAGTTCGCTTTGTTATTTGCATAGGTTATCATTAGCATAAAAGCTAAAATAAAAATTACTTTTTTCACACTATTTATATCTCCTTAAGATCTTGAATGATTAGTTTAAGACCGGACAATAAATTAATTACGCTTAAGTATTGGTTTACTAGGTAACTAGTTGTTGCTAGTAAATTTGTTTTAATAAATATAATTATTACTTATACAAACATACAGTCCCAGCATACAGTATACAATACCCAATATCCCTATTTGTTTGTTAGGGGTATTGGGTAGTTAAATAGGGGTAACCCTATTTTTGTTAACTTTTCTTTAACATTTGTGTTTTATAATATCTATAATTCTAATTGTAGATATAAAAAAATCCGAAGTTATTAGCTTCGGATTTTTTAATTTTATAAAGTAGGTAGTATTACAACATGGTAACTTTACCTGTATGTAAAGAGTATACACCACCAACGATGGTAATTTCTCCGTTATCTTCCATTTCTTGTAAAATTTTACTTTTTTCGCGAATACGCTCCATAGTTAATTTTACATTGTTTTCAACCGTTTTAGCAACAAACGCACTGTTTGTTGAGTTTGCTTCGCCATCAACTTGTTCAGAAGCCATTTTTGCAGCTGGTACAATATTATCTAACATTGCAGTAATATTACCAAGTTCTACACCATCACAAGCTGCTTTTACAGCCCCACAACTTTCGTGACCTAAAACAAATACCAATTTACTTCCTGCAACTGCACAAGAATATTCCATCGATCCTAAAATGTCAACATTTTCGAAATTTCCAGCTACACGAGCTACGAAAACATCACCAATTGTTTGGTCGAAAACCATTTCTACCGGTACACGTGAATCTATACAAGATAAAATTACTGCTTTTGGAAATTGCCCATCTATAGTTTGCTTTACTAATTCAGGTACATTACTTGCGGTTAAGTTATTTGCAACATAACGTTCATTACCTTCTAAAAGGTTTTGTAAAACGCCTTTAGGTGTTAAAGCACTTTGCACATTTTTAGTTATTGCTGTATTTCTCATTTTTTTTAATTTTTAAATTCGTCTTTTACGTTTTCTTTTATCCATTTAACACAAGTGTTAAAATTTTTAAAGATGTGTTCTTTGGGAATAAAATTTGGAATGATACCTATTCGTTCCATCATATATCTTGGTTGTTTTAGTAAGTTAACAAACAAGACGTCAATATTTTTTTCTTTAAATCCTGCAACATATCTTCCATGGCATATAAACCAGATTGATCCATATATTGCATTCTACCTAAACGCATAATTACTGTAGAAGCTGTATCGGGTATTTGTTTTGCAAGTGCTTGGAAATCGCTAGTAGATCCAAAAAATAAAGGTCCTTTTATGTGTTTTATAAAGATTTCTTGTTTTAATTCTTTCGGAAAATCTATTTCATCCGGCCAAGCTTCTTCATCTAATGATTTTAAATCTGATCGTTCGGCTGTTAAATCCCCAATTTTTTTCATAAACATTAAAGAAGCAATTACTAAACCAATACCTACGGCGTATACTAAATTCCAAAAAGTAGATAAGAGCATTACAACTAACATAATAATAACCTCAGAACTTATTTTAAAAGGTCCGATTTTAGCATCACGAGGTAAGTTAGGTATTGCTTTTAAGCCTTTATAATCCATAACACCAATACCTACTGTAATTAAAATACCAGCTAATACTGCAGCAGGGATTTTAGAAGCAATAGGTCCTAGTCCTAATAAAATAACTAATAACATAAGTCCAGCCACCATACCAGATAATTTGGTTTTACCACCAGAGTTAATGTTTACCACAGTACGAATTGTTGCTCCTGCACCTGGTATTCCACCAAAAATAGCAGCAATACTATTACCAATTCCTTGTCCTATTAATTCTTTATCTGGTTTGTGCTTTGTTTTTGTCATATTATCAGCAACTACTGATGTTAATAATGAATCGATTGCTCCTAATAAAGATAATGTTAATGCTGTAAAAATATAAGGAGTAATACTAGAAAAACTAAAGTTGGTAAAAATTTTCATATTCGGCATAGGGAACCCTCCTGGAATTTCTTGAATTGCACGATAAGGCAAAGAGAAACCAATGGCAATACTTGTCATAACTACTAAAGCAACTAATGTGCTAGGCACTGCGGTAGTAATACGTTTAAATCCGTAGATAATAAATATAGTTCCTAATGCTAATATTAATTCAAGCCAACTAATATTTTTTAAAGCTCTTGGTAATACTTTAAAAGTACCTAAAACACCAGAAGATTCTTTACCCGCTAATGTTTCGCTCTCTTTTAAAATGTCTGCTTGTGTTATTTTTTTTGCTCTAGAAACTGTTTCTTCGAAGTTTTCTAACACTAATATTTTTTCCCCAGCTTCATCTTTTAAAATGTTTTCTAAAATTAATTCTTCGGCAAGAGGTTTAAATTGTTCAACAAATTGACTGTCTTCTTTTGCATAATAACCTACAGCAGGTAAAATTTGTGTAACTAATATAATCACACCAATGGCAGTCATAAACCCTGACACCACAGGGTACGGAATATAACGTATATATTTACCTAAACCTAAAACCCCTAAGGCAACCTGAAATAAACCAGCCAATAAGAATATGGTTAAAATTGCAGGTAATGCTTTTGAAACATCACCTTCATTCGCAGCTATAATACCAGCAATAACTACCATACTTACTGCTGTCATTGGTGCGGTAGGTCCTGATATTTGTGTGTCTGTACCACCAAAAAGAGCAGCAAAAAACGAAATAAATATAGCACCATATAAACCTGCACTTGGGCCTAAGCCAGAGCTAACACCAAAAGCTAATGCTAATGGAAGTGCTACAATTCCGGCCGTGATACCACCAAATAAATCTCCTTTAAAATTTGAGAATAATTTTTTCATTCGTTTTTTATTGATTATTAATGCACTAGACAATATAATGAATCTATTTTACATTCTATCAACAGATTTATTCTTTTGTAAATAAGAATGAACAACCTGTGTTATTTACAATACGGCCAAAATTAATATCTTCTTGATTTCTATTTACTAACAATAGATCAATGTTGTTTTTGCTTACAGAATCACCAATATTTTTAAGCTCAGAGCTCTTTTTATCAAAAATAAATTCAGCCATTTTATTACCAGTCATCATTTTGTTTAAAACTGATTTCTTATTTGATGTCTGAAAAGGTTTTAAAGGCTTTTTAGTCTGTGATATTAGCTTTTTAGTAAACCTATCTACACTTTGATTTATGTCATTAAGCAAACCTAAAGAAAGTTCAGAACTTGTTTCTAATATGTTTTTGTTATCAGTAACAATTACGGTTCCTTTGTGTTTTTTTAAAAGAAAATTAACCATGTTATCTCCTAAAAAAGATAATAGATTAGATTTTCTTTTTCCTAAAATAACAATATCAGGTCTAGTTTCTGTAAGATGATTGCTAATTTCATCTTTTAAGTTCCCAAAAGATATTTTGTGCTTAATATTAACTTGAGTATTTTTAGAAAGCTCTTTTTTAATTGTTTTGATTTTATTATCAGCTTTAATAAAACTTTCATTAATAGTTCTCATTGCAGAAAGTTGACTTTCTTTTTCAACAAGATCAGTAGGCTTTTTTACACAAAGAATATCTATTTCACCTTCTACCATTTTTGCTATATTCATACTAGTTTTTAGCATGGTTTCAGAAGATTTACCTATATCTGATAAAACTAAAATTTTATATTGATTTTCCATTCAGGTATTTTAAGCAACCTTTTTAGGTCTTAGGTTAAAAAACTCTATGTAACTAGGAGGGTTTTCTACAATACCTCTTTCAGATACTAAACGAATATCAATATTTCGCTCTTTTGCTTTAAATGCAAAATCTTCTAATATCTCAATAATATCGTTATCTAAATATCTGGTTTTTCTAACATCTAATTCTAAATGAGTTTCTCTTGGTAAACTATCTAATTCTTTTAAAATAGCACCTTTATTAAAGAATGTTACTTCTTCTGCAAGTGTCATTTTAATACTATGTTTACCATTACTTTTATCTTCAATATGTAAAAAGTGAGAGTTTTGGAAACTTTTAATTAAAATTACTACAATACCAACAGCTAAACCTAATGCAATACCTATTAATAAATCTGCGAAAACAATACCAATAACTGTTACAAAAAACGGAATCCATTGTTTCCAGCCTAATTTAACCATTTCTTTAAATACGGATGGTTTTGCCAATTTATAACCAACAATTAGTAAGATTGCTGCCAATACAGATAAAGGAATTTTATTTAACAAAGTCGGTATGAGTATTACAGAAATCAATAATAAAAACCCATGAATTATTGCAGATAATTTCGTTCTTCCACCAGACTGAATATTTGCAGAACTTCTTACAATAACTTGTGTAATTGGTAAACCACCAATTAAACCAGAAATAACATTTCCTGTTCCTTGTGCTAATAACTCTCTATTTGTTGGGGTTACATTTTTATGAGGATCTAACTTATCTGTAGCTTCTACACATAAAAGTGTTTCTAAACTAGCAACCAAAGCAATTGTAAATGCCGTTACCCAAACTTGTGGATTTGTAATAGCACTAAAATTAGGAAAACTAAACTGTCCTAAAAATGAATCGAAACTATCAGGTACAGGAACGCTTACTAAATGCTCCGAATTGATACCATATTTAGAATTTTCTCCAGTTATATAAAAATACACAATACCAGCAACAACTGCTACTAATGGTCCTTGAATGATGTTAAAAAATTTTCCTTTTTTAGAAAGAATATTACTCCAAAGTAATAAAATTCCCAAACCTATAAAACCAATAATAGTAGATCCTAAAGTAATATTATCTGTAATATTTAAAATGGCAGAAAATGTATTTTCCCCTGAAGCTTCTATAAAACTGTCTGCTCCTTCTGCTTCTGCATCATATCCAAAGAAATGTGGAATTTGCTTTAAAATAATAATAATTCCAATTCCTGTTAACATTCCTTTAATTACGGAAGAAGGAAAGTAATAACCAATAATTCCTGCTTTTAAAAGGCCAAAAACGATTTGAATTATTCCCCCTAAAACTACAGCAACTAAAAAATTTTCATAACCACCTAGAGTTCCTATTGCTGTTAATACAATTGCAGCTAAACCAGCTGCGGGACCACTTACACCTATTTTAGAGCCACTTAATCCCCCGACGATAGTACCACCAATAATACCTGCAATTAAACCAGAAAAAAGAGGTGCGCCACTTGCCAATGCAATACCTAAACATAAAGGTAATGCTACGAAAAATACGACTACACTTGCTGGTAAATCGTTTTTAATATATTTAAACATATATGTATATAATTTATCTCTAAGTGTTATTTACTTAGAGTATTGTTTTTATAATTAATGAAGATTTTTTTTATAAATTACAGAACAAATTCTGGTGGAGGAGTAGTAATTTTTAGGTATTCGGACACATAATTTTTAGAGAAAAAAACCACGTTCTTTTTCTTTTGAATTTTTCTAAAAAAAATATTCAAATCAGTATTATGATATACCTTTAGCTCTTTGTAAGTCTCTTTAGAGTGCTTTTCTTCTTCTTCTTCAGTTAAATTTAAAAAAATTGAAATATCTTGACTTTCATCAACTAACGTGATAATTGTAGGTGTAATAATCATGCTTATAAACAAGATTGAGAAGAAGAGTGCAATTTTTACTTTCAATTGATTTTTTTTAACCGTTTACAAAAATAAGAAAGGTTTTTATATCTTTTAATAAATTATAGTTTATTTAACAGTTTTATTTCCTTGCTAATAACCCAACCTATTTTTCCATCGACTAGTTTAATTTTATTCCATTTGTCAACCGTATCTAATACTTTAACCTTGGTGCCTTCATGCAACATGAAAATCTCATCAGCATCTTTAGTTGGCGCATTCTTTACATCAACTTCTTCAGAAAAAACAATCGCTTTTATGGTGTTTTTAGATTGATTATATTGTGAATATGTAATTGCGAAAGCAGCAATTAATAGTATAAAAGATAAAATACTAGTTGTAAAAAAGAACCTTTTTTTATTAGGAGTATCCGAAAAGTAAAAAAATAAGTATAAAATTGCCGCTGAAAAAGAAAGTAAAAGAACGATTATAGCCCAAGTATTATAAGTGATTTTTTGTAAGAAATTTTCATTTATCCTTTGAAAAACAGATTTAGGTAATTCTTCAATTCTATCTAAAGTTAACTTTTTTGCTATAACTAAATTATTTTTAGCGTCTTCATTTAAAGGGTTTAAAAGAATTGCTTTTTCGTAATTGTAAATAGAAGGTGCGACTTTATTTAATTTATAATAAGCATTTCCCAAATTATAATACAATTCAGACGACACCTTTTTAGAAGCTTCTATTTTTTCATATAATTTAATAGCTTCCTGGTATTTTCCGTCTTTATATAGCGTATTTGCAGTTACAAACAATTCATTAGCGTTTTGCGCTAATACAACGGTTGATATAAAAAACAATATTAATACAATAGCCTGTCTCATTATAATTGTTTGTCTAATTGTGTTATTATTTCTTTTGCCTTTTCATACTCTTGCTCCATTTGTAGGTTTGTAATTGGTGTATACCTAGCAAAATCACAATCGTTTAAAACCTCTATAAAACTATTTATAGTGGTATTATCTACTTTTTTATCTTGTAGTAAAAAGGTAATTTTTTCACTGCTAATATCCAAGGTTTCTATGCCTAGTTTAGCCTTTAAATAATTGTGCAATGCTCTTTCTAAAGCTTCATAAAATGCTTCTTTATTTCCTAATTCTTTTTGTGCTTCTGATAAATACTTTTTAGCCAATCTATCTGCTTTTCGTTTTTTATTCCCAACAATATCACCATCTCGTTCTTCTTTTTTCTTATTGATAAAAATAGCAACAGGAATCGAAATTATTGGTAGGAATAATAAAATATAAAATAAGATAGAATTAAAAAAGATAGTTGTTTTTACAGGTTCAAAACTTGTAGTAGTTTGTAAGTACTTAAAATCATCTCCAGTAATTTTTACATCTTGTTTTATAACAATATCAGACTGGTTTTTTGGCAATGGTTTACCCTCTAATACATCAACATATAAATCATCTGTAACTATGGTTTTATACGTTTTTTCCTTCGGGTCAAAATAAGAAAAGCTCGTTTTCGGAATCTTGTATTTCCCTTTAAATTCAGGTACAACAGTGTATGTGTCGCTAACAGATCCATTTATTCCGCTAGAAGTAACGCTAATCTTTTCTTTTCTTTCTGGTTGATAAATTTCAAGCTCTTCAGGTGTCTCTATTTTAGGAAGCTCAAATAGTTTTAAGTTTCCTTTTCCGTTAACTTCTACTTTTATTAACGAAGATTCGTTTGCTTTTAAAGAGCCTTTGTTAAGTGAAACATCAAAAGAAAAATCACCAACTGCGCCTGTAAAATTCTCAGGTTTATTGTTAAGAGGTAAGGCTTTTGCGCGAACTACTTTTTTAGCAGAAGAAAATTCTCTTCTAACTTGTTTTGTAATTACATTCCCAAAAAAATCTGCACGCCCTGTAGGCACGGCAACAATAATATCCATTTTCATAGGATCTATTGTTAATCTTCCGTTTTTGGTTGGTACTAATAAAGCTTTATGAAGTACCGCATATCTATAACGTTCACCATTATACATTCCTGTTTTTACAGGGGTTCCGTTTCTTTTTATTTCTTGATTCCAAAAGCCGTTATATTGCGGAGCCTCAGTAATTGCATTGTCATAAATACCAACGTTATCACTAAAATAAAGTCGATATTCAACATAAACACTTTCACCAACATAAGGTTGCGACTTAGAAAGTTCTGCAACTAAATGGATGTTTTGTTGTGCTATATAATTCGGGTCGTTAGGGTTTTTAGGAATATCAACAGCGCCTAAAACAATAACTTTTACGGTATTCGATTTTATAATTTCCCCACCAATTTCTATAGTTGCTGGTGGAATATTAAATTCACCTTTTCGTTTGGGCTGAATAATATAAGTGTAAGATTTAGAGAAGGTAACCTTTCCGTTTATCCAGGATTGACTAACAGATTGACTTGGGCCGCCAACTATTTTGAAGTTTTTAAAGTTAGGCGCTTTAAAATTATCCGCTCCTTGTTTATTGGTCGAAAACTCAACCCGTAAACGTTGGTTAACACCTAGTTTGTTTTTACTAACAGTTGCTTTTAATGCAGGTTCTTGCGCATTAATAGTTAGGGTTATAAAAAGGAGTAATAATGATGTATATATTTTCAACTTCATATTCATTTTCAAAAAAACATTAAAAAGAGTTAAGTGTAAAAAAAGATAAGATTACCAATCTTTTTCTTGTTTTACCTTTTTTCCTTTCGATTTTTTAACATTCATTTTCTTTTGCGTCTTCTTTTCCTCGTTATTCAAACTCTCTAACAATTGCTTCATTTGCTCAGGAGACATTTGTGCTTGTTTTGGCTGCGGTTTTTGATCTTTCTTTTCAGGCTTTTTTTGATCTTGTTTGTCTTTATTTTCCGGATCTTTTTTATCGTCCTTCTTATCTTTGTCGTCGCCTTTTTTATCTTTATTCTGATCTTTCTTTTTGTCCTTATCGTCCTTCTGATCCTTTTTGTCTTTGTCGTCTTTTTTATCCTTGTCCTTATCTTTTTTGTCTTGCTCTTGTTGCTTTTTTAAATCTTTTTGAGCTACAGCCAAGTTATAACGGGTTTCATCATCATTCGGATTTCTTCTTAAGGCATTTTTATAAGCATCTACGGCTTGCTGATATTGTTTTTGCTCCATTTGTGCATTTCCAATATTGTGATATGCTTCTGCTTTATCGAACTTATCTTTCGATGTTTTTGCGGTTACTTCAAACTGCGCAACAGCTTCTTTATATTTTTTTTCTTGATACAACGTATTTCCGAAATTGTAACTCGCCTTATCGTAGGTGCTGTTTTTTCCTAGTGCTTTTCGGTAAGAAATAGCGGCATCACTAAATTTTTGTTTGTTATATAGCTTATTACCTTCACGCAATAAACTTCTTGCTTCACGCTGCAGTTTTAAGGTGTCTAGCTGTGCTGATACATTTATAGTAATCAACATTAAAAATAATAATAGTATGTTTTGTAGTTGTTTCATTTCTTATAAATAAGTTCTATGAACCTTCTTCGTTAAATAAATCTGCTTTTTTAACCCATTTGGTTTTCTTTTCGAAAAAGAACAAATCAATAATTAAAAATAGCAATCCGATTCCTAAAAACCACTGAAATTGATCTTTGTAATCAGAAAATTGTTTTGTTTCAAACTCACTTTTCTGAGCGTTTGCAATAATGTTTTCAATAATATCAACAGGATTATCAGTTCTATTACCGTCAATATATTTTCCTTCGGATGCTTCCGCAATATCTTGTAAAACAGTTGTTGTTCTTTTGGTAATTACGGTTTCTCCTTTTCTATCTTTTTTATAACCAATAAGTGCGCCGTTTAATTTTATAGGAATAGGCCCTCCTTTTTCTGTACCAACACCAATGGTGTATACTTTTACGCCTTCGTTAGCAATATTCTGAGCAACTTGTTTTGTTTCCTCTTGATGATCTTCACCATCAGAAATAATAATTAAAAAACGATTGGTTTGCTCGTCATTATTATAATAGGTTTTTGCTAAGTTTAAAGCTTCGTTTATGGCGGTTCCTTGGCTCGAAACCATATCTGGATTCGCATTTTGCAAAAACATTTTAGCCGCAGCATGATCGGTTGTAATTGGTAATAACGGATACGCATTACCTGCATAAATTATAATTCCGACTCTGTCGCTTCCTAACTTATCAATAATTTTAGAAATAATTTGTTTTGATTTTTCTAATCTATTTGGAGCAATATCTTCAGCCAACATACTTTTAGAAACATCTAGGGCAAAAACAACATCAACACCTTCTCTTTTTACTGTTTTTAACTTGGTTCCCATTTTAGGGTTTACCAAGGAGATAATTAAAAAAGAGAGTCCGATTAATAAGAAAATCAATTTTACAACCGATTTAAATGTAGATGAATTCGGAGCAATTTGTGCTAATAACTTTGCGCTTGCAAATTTTTTCTGAGTGCGTTTTTTCCACCATAAAACCAACAAGAAAATAACAACTATTATTGGAATAATTGCAAACAGATAAAAATATATTGGTTCTTCTATACGATACATTGTTTATATAAAGCTTTTAAATAAAGTGTTTTTTAATGTGAATTCTAGTAATAAAAAGATACCGGCTAAAAATACTAGTAATCTGTATTTTTCAGTATAATTATAGTATTTAAATTCTTCTATTTTTGTTTTTTCAAGCTTGTCAATTTCATCATAAATGGCTTTTAATTTAGAATTGTCGGTAGCTCTAAAATATTTACCATCTGTTTCTTTTGCAATATGCTTTAATAAATCTTCATCTATTTCAACTTGTTGTTTTCTAAAAGAAATTTTACCTGTTCGAGGATCTTTTGCCCAAGGAAAATCTGCCATTCCATTAGTTCCAATTCCGATAGTATATACCTTAATATCGTTTCCTTTTGCTAAATCTGTTGCTGTTTTCGGATCTACAAAACCTGCGTTGTTTACACCATCTGTTAAAAGAATAATAACTTTACTTTTCGCTTTGCTTTCCTTTAATCTGTTTACTGCAGATCCTAATCCCATACCAATAGCTGTTCCACCTTCTAACTGTCCCCATTTAATTTCAGAAATGGTTCTTTTAATGATAGATTTGTCGCTTGTAATTGGTGTTTGAGTAAAACTCTCCCCAGCATAAACTACAATACCGATTCGGTCATTTGGTCGACGATTTACAAAATCAACCGCCACTTTTTTTAGCGCTTCTAGTCGATTTGGCTTTAAATCTTTAGCCAACATACTTGCCGATACATCAATTGCCATAACAATATCAATACCTTTATTTGTTTTCGTTTTTTTACTTACCGCTACGTTTCTTGGTCTTGCTAAAGCAATAACCAAACATGTTAAAGCAGCGAGTCGTAATAAGTACAATAAAGGCTTTAATTTAGATAAAATAGAACCTTGTACTTTAAAACCTTTAACGCTAGATATTGTTAATTGTGCACTATCTTTTTTTCTAGAATAGTAATTCCAGAAAGCTAATAACGGAATTAATATCAGCAACCATAAAAATTCGGGATTATGAAATTCAAAATTATTCCACTTCATCTTCTTTTACTTCTTTTTTAGGTTTCAAATTATCTAATACACTCTTGGCATCTTTACGATCTCCTTCAATTTGATGTGCCATCGGTTTAGATTTAGCAAACTTTACTAAATCAGATTCTTGTAATAATTTTCGTAACTTATATATCGTTTCTTTATCTGTTTCAATCGATTTTATTTCGTTTAAATCGTCTAAAATAGCTACCAATTCATCCGTAGTAATTTCTAGTGCAGGTATGTTTAATTCCCTTTCTATATAACCTCTTACAATTTCGGTTAGTTCACTGTAGTATTTTTTAATTTTATTGTTTTGCCACAATAGTTTTTTATCTAACTCTTGCAGTTTTTCAATCGCCTCTTCATAAGGCGGTAATAACGGAACAATAATTTCTTCTTTGGCTTCTTTTTTCTTTTTGATAACAAAGAAATAAAGTAACAATCCTATTACAATAAGGATAGCTAATGTCCACCAGAAATAATTTTTAAAATCATCAAATTGATATGGTTCTCCTTTGATTGCCTTAATAGGAAATTTTTTAATTTTAGTGGTGTCAATAGCAACCGTTGCTACATTAATTAATAAACTATCTGTTAAATAAGGTTGGTTTTTAATGAAAACTTGTTGTTGCGGAATGTAAAAAGCACCACTATCAAAACCTGTTAAAATATATTTTTGAATCAGTTTATTTTTAACAGTATCTATTTTTAAAGTATCAATTACCTCTAATCCTTTTAAATTATTCAATTTAGGAAGGATAACGTTTTCAGTTTCATCTACCGAAATTTTGTATTGAAATTGCTCTCCAATTCTAATATTGGTAGTGTCAATTTCAACTTTTATTTTGTTAGATTGTGAAAATCCAACACCATAAATAAGTAAGAATATGTAGAGTAATTTAGTCTTCATTTTTATCTTGTCGATTAAAATAGGTAGTTTTTATTTTCGTTTAAAATAGCCTAATAATTTTGTTACATAGCTTTCATCTACGCGTGTATTTATAGTTCCTGAACCACTTTTCTTAAAAGTAGTTTCGAAATAGTCAGTCAATCTTAAAGCATTTGCTTTGTATTGATTTCTTACAGATGACGAACTTGTGTTTACTAAATGTGTAGTTCCAGTTTCGGCATCAAGCATTGGAACCATTCCTAAATTCGGAATTTCCTCATCATGTTTGTCATACACTCTAATACCAGTAACATCATGTTTATTACCAACGAGTTTTAGTGTGCGCTCATAACCGTCATCCATAAAATCAGAAAGCATAAAAACAATGGCTTTCTTTTTCATAACATTTGATAAAAATTTTAAAGCTTCACTAATATCTGTTTGTTTGCTTTTAGGTTTAAATTCGATTAATTCTCGAATAATACGCAATACATGACTTTTCCCTTTTTTAGGAGGAATATAAAGTTCTACCTGATCAGAAAATAAGATCAATCCGACTTTATCATTATTTTGTGTGGCTGAAAAAGCTAGTGTTGCAGCAATCTCGGTAACGGTATCTTTTTTAAATTGATTAGAAGTACCAAAAGATTCAGAGCCAGAAATATCCACCACCAACATCATGGTAAGTTCACGCTCTTCTTCAAAAACTTTTATGTAAGGTTCGTTATAGCGCGCAGTTACATTCCAATCAATCGCTCTAATATCGTCTCCGTATTGATATTGGCGTACTTCAGAAAAAGTCATACCACGTCCTTTAAAGGTTGAATGGTATTCTCCTCCAAAAATATGATTAGACAAACGACGTGTCTTAATTTCTATTTTCCGAACTTTTTTTAGTAATTCTTTTGTATCCATTTCTTTTCAATTGTCAATTAACAAGTTTTATATTCAGTAGTTTTTAATACTGATTGTTGTTTCTTGATAATTGATTATGGCACTTGTACTTCGTTAATTATTGAGTTTATAATATCTAAAGAAGTAATATTTTCGGCTTCAGCTTCGTAGGTAATTCCAATTCTGTGACGTAAAACATCGTTTACAATTGCGCGAACATCTTCAGGTATTACATAACCTCTTCGTTTAATAAAAGCGTAACATTTTGCTGCTTTTGCTAAATTGATACTTCCACGAGGCGAAGCTCCGAAACTAATTAAAGGTTTTAATTTTTCTAAATTATAGCGTTCAGGATAACGAGTGGCAAATACGATGTCTAGAATATATTTTTCTATTTTCTCATCCATATATACTTCGTTAACAACTTCACGAGCTTTTATAATCTGATCTACAGAGATAACCGGATTAACTTTTTCAAAAGTTCCGCTTAGATTGGCGCGCATAATTGTTTGTTCATCTTCTAATTTCGGATAATCAATCACTGTTTTTAACATAAAACGGTCAACCTGAGCTTCAGGAAGCGGGTATGTTCCTTCTTGTTCAACAGGATTTTGAGTTGCCATTACTAAAAAAGGTTCTTGTAGCTTAAAAGTTTCATCACCAATGGTAATCTGACGCTCTTGCATTGCTTCTAATAAAGCAGATTGAACTTTAGCAGGCGCACGGTTAATCTCATCAGCTAAAACAAAATTGGCAAAGATTGGACCTTTTTTAATCATGAAATCATTTTCTTTCATGTTATAGATCATCGTTCCAACAATATCTGCAGGTAATAAATCAGGCGTAAACTGAACACGACTAAAACTACCTTGTACTGCTTTAGATAGTGTGTTAATGGCAAGAGTTTTTGCTAAACCAGGCACACCTTCTAGTAAAATGTGTCCGTTACCAAGAAGTCCTATAAGTAATCGTTCAATCATATATTTCTGACCAACAATAACTTTACTCATTTCATTTGTTAATAAGTCAACAAATGCGCTTTCTCTTTCTATCTTTTCATTAATAGCTCTTACATCTACATCCATAGTAATTAAAGTATATTATAATTTTGTGAAACAAAGCTACAATAATACGTCTTTTTTAGATGTTAAAAGTTGGTTAAAGGTATTGAGTTAACAAAATTTTAATTATAAGTAGTTAAGCGAATAGTATTATTGTTAAAAACACCATAGGTAAAATATTGTACCCAATCCCCCGTGTTTATGTATCTACTATTTTCTTGTAGTTTTATTTCTAAAGGAAGATGTCGGTGACCAAAAATAAAATAATCATAATGCTTTGTTTCTAATTTGCGCTTGCAATATTGAACTAACCATTCTTTATCTTCTCCTAAAAATTTAAAATCTTCATCACCAGAAATCATTTTATTTTTAACAGACATGTATTGTCCTAAGCGAACTCCTAGATCTGGATGTAACCAGCGAAACAACCATTTAAAAGGTTTAAAGGTAAACACTTTTTTCATGCGTTTATAACCTTTGTCTTCTGGGCCTAAGCCGTCACCATGACCAACTAATAGAGTTTTTCCGTTTATAGAAAATTCTTGTGGATTATGAAAGACAGGGATGTTTAATTCCTTTTCAAAATAATCCGCCATCCATAAATCGTGATTTCCCACGAAGAAATAAATCGGAATTCCGCTATCTTTAATTTCGGCTAATTTTCCTAAAACACGTACAAACCCTTTTGGAACCACGGTTTTATATTCAAACCAAAAATCAAATAAATCACCTAATAAAAAAATAGCTTCAGCATCTTCTTTAACTTCATTTAACCAGCGAACAAACTTTTGCTCTCTAGGAAAGCTAGCTTCGGCAGTTGGTGCGCCTAAATGTTGATCAGAAGCGAAATAAACTTTTTTATTTTTGGTGGTGTTGATAGAAATCAAAATTGTAATTTTTGGTAAAAATAACTAATTTGAGCTACTTTTGTAGAAAACACTACCAATACCATGGAAATAAATCCGTTTGACGATACTTATTTTATGAAAAAAGCGTTGCAAGAAGCTGAAACAGCTTTTGATAAAGGAGAAGTTCCTGTAGGTGCAGTGGTGGTTTTTAAAGATCAAATAATAGCAAGGGCTCATAACTTAACAGAAATGTTAAATGATGTAACTGCGCACGCCGAAATGCAAGCTTTTACTGCAGCTTCTGATTTTTTAGGTGGAAAATATTTAAAAGATTGTGTGCTGTATGTTACGTTAGAACCTTGCCAGATGTGTGCAGGGGCAAGTTATTGGACACAAATAGGGAAAATAGTATACGGAGCCAGTGAGCCAAAATTAGGTTTTAGTGTATTGCAAACAAAACTACATCCGAAAACGAAAGTCGTAACAGGTGTTCTAGAAGAAGCGTGTGGTTTGTTGTTAAAGAAGTTTTTTGTTGAAAAACGTAATTTGAATTAACAGATTACTTCACTACGTTCGTAATGACGATGGTAATTTAAAACAAGGTTTGTTGTTTGCAACCGCTTTCATGTTCTAATAACCATTTTTTACGCCATATTCCGCCAGCATATCCTGTTAAAGAACCATCTGAGCCAATTACTCGGTGACAGGGAATGATTATCCAAATAGGATTTTTGCCGTTGGCAGATGCTACGGCTCTAATCGCTTTCGGGTCACCAATTTGTTTGGTTTGCTTTAAGTAAGTACTACTTTTATTAAAAGGAATATTTAATAATTCATTCCAAACCTTTTGTTGAAACGCTGTGCCTTGCGGATTCAATTTTAGATTAAATTCAGTTCTTGTTCCTGTAAAATACTCTTCTAATTGTGTTACGCAATTTTGCAAACAAGTTGAAATGTCTTTAGTGCTTGTTACTTCGAGCTGAGTCGAGAATTCATTATCTAAAACAGAAACACTTTGAATTCCGTTTTCATTTCCCACAATTTTTGCGGTTCCTATAGGTGTTTTATAATATGTGGTTTGTAAATCAGACACCAAAAATATCTTTTGAATTCTGAGTGGTTATTTCAGCAATTTCATTGAAAGTTAATCCGTAAATATCAACCAACTTGTCAACTACATTTGTAATGTATGAAGTTTCGTTGCGTTTTCCTCGGTAGGGAGTTGGCGCTAAATACGGTGAATCGGTTTCTAGAACGATATGTTTAATGTCAATTTCGTTTAAGAATTTATCTATTTTACCGTTTTTAAATGTTGCTACACCTCCAATTCCTAATTTCATGTTGTAAGAAATAGCTTTTTTGGCTTGTTCTATATTTCCTGTGAAACAATGAAAAATTCCGAATAAATCAGTTCCTTTTTCACTTTCTAACACTTCAAAAATTTCATCAAAGGCATCACGGCAATGAATTACGATGGGTAATTTTTTTTCTTTCGCCCATTGAATTTGAGTCCTGAAAACTTCTTGCTGTTGGGGTAAAAATGTTTTATCCCAATATAAATCAATTCCGATTTCACCAATTGCATAAAAATTACGTTTATCAATCCATTCTCTTACATGTGCCAGTTCTTCTTTATAATTTTCTTTAACAGAAGTAGGGTGTAAGCCCATCATTAAAAACACGTCTTTCGGGTAGTTTTTTTCTAAATCGAGCATTCGCTCTGTATAAGAACTATCTATGGCAGGAATAAAAAAGCGAGAAACACCGGCTTCTTTAGCGCGCTGTATCATTTCGTTTCTGTCTTCGTCGAATTGTTCTGAGTATAGGTGAGTGTGAGTATCGGTGATCATTTTTAATGTTATTTGTCATTGCAATTGAAATGAACCAAAGCAATCTGAATATTCAGATTATTTCACTTTGTTCGTAATGACGTATGTTTGTATATACGTTACAAAAGTACAAGAAATGGCAAGTCTGAAAAAAATATTAAAGAAAAAGAAATACATTAAAATAAAACTTAAAAAAATAGTCACCAATCATTTAGAACTCAAGGCAGAAATAAATGGTGTTAAGGGGAAGTTTATTTTAGATACTGGCGCATCAAATTCGTGTGTTGGACTAGATTTAATTGAACGGTTTAAGTTGATGTCCGAAGAAAGTGAAGTGAAAGCCGCAGGAGCAGGAGCAACCGATATGGAAACAAGAAAATCGGAAAATAACTCGTTGAAAATAGGAAAGTGGAAAACGAATCAATGTAATTTAGTTTTGTTTGATTTAACACATGTAAACACAGCCTTAACATTACATAAAGCTAAAAAAGTAGACGGAATTATTGGTGCAGATATTTTAGAAAGTGGAAAAGCTTTTATTGATTATGATAAAAAAGTATTGTACTTAAAAAAGTTAAAAAAATCGAAAAAAGAGGCGTTATTTAAGATTCCGTTTTAGAATAAAATTAGTTAAAAAGTGTTAAAATTAAATTGTTTGAATAGTGCTTTTTGATGTTAAAAAATAATTAGAGTAAACTATTATTACTGAATTATAGCATGAATTTCATATAGATTTATTGTTGATTAATTGAGTGTTGCGATAAAAATGGCTGTAACATTTTTTGCTGACTACCGTCGAACTAGTGTAGTCAATTAAAATCAACAACCATGAAATCAAGAGCAAGTAACTTAGTCGTAGAAAGAGGAATCTTAACATCAGCCTATAAACAAGAAATAAGAGCTAATATAAATTCTATGAAGATTGAATCTTTATTTAGAATTAAAAATAAATTAAGAAGTAGTAGCACTAACTTGTATAGTGAAACGGCTACTATTTTAAAGGTTGCTATGTTTGTAGTAGCTTTAGTTGTAATTGTATTTTAAAAGTAAAAATCTCACAACGTGATGTTATGAGATTTTTAAAATTTATAGCATACTATAAAGAAATTACGTCACTTTGTTTGTAATGATGTTACGATAATACTTCTTTAATTCTTTTTACAGCTTCGCGTAATTGTAATTCAGAAGCAGCATATGATAAACGAATACAGTTTGGTGCGCCAAAAGCTTCACCAGTAACGGTTGCAACATTTGCTTCTTCTAATAATAACATAGAAAAATCGTTTGCATTTTTAATTTCAGTTCCTTTAATCGTTTTTCCGAAGAAAGCAGAAATATCTGGAAAAACATAAAAAGCGCCTTCAGGTACGTTTAGCTTAAATCCGTCTATTTCTCCTAATAAACCTAAAATCATATCTCTACGAGTTTTAAATTCATCAACCATATATTGTACTTTAACAGGCTCTGCTAAAACAGCTGTAATTGCAGCACGTTGCGCGATACAGTTTGTTCCTGATGTAATTTGACCTTGCATCTTAGTGCATGCCTTAGCAATCCACTCAGGAGCTCCAATAAAACCAATTCTCCATCCTGTCATAGCAAAGGCTTTTGCCAATCCGTTTACGGTAATAGTACGATCGAACATGTTTTCGATAGCGGCAAAACTAAATGGTTTCGTTCCGTAATTAATATGTTCGTAAATTTCGTCAGATAATATATATATCTGCGGATGATTTTCTAATACTTTTGCTAACGCTCTGTATTCTGCCTCACTGTAAATAGTTCCACTTGGGTTGTTTGGCGAGTTAAAGAAAATCATTTTTGTTTTAGGCGTAATCGCTGCTTCTAATTGCGCTGGAGTAATTTTAAAATCACTATCGATAGAAGAAGGGATTTCAACAAATTTAGCTTCACATAAAGTAGCAATTGCAGAATAACTTACCCAATAAGGAGCAGGTAATAAAACCTCATCACCAGGATTTAATAATACCTGAGCAATATTTGCAATAGATTGTTTTGCTCCTGTTGATACTACAATCTGGTTAGGATTATATGTTAAATCATTATCACGTTTAAACTTTACGCAAATAGCTTCCTTTAACTCTACATACCCATCAACTGGAGTGTATGAATTATAATCTTGATTAATTGCTTCAATAGCAGCATCTTTAATGAATTCAGGAGTGTTAAAATCAGGTTCTCCTAAACTTAAACTAATAATATCTCTACCAGCTGCTTTTAATTCTCTTGCTTTAGCAGCCATTGCTAAGGTTTGTGATATCGGTAAGCTGTTAATTCTGTTTGATAATGCGTTTGACATTGTGTTGTTATGTTGTGTGTTGTTTATGCTAGTTGAGGTTCTTTACCTAAAGAGCTTAATTGCTTAAAGTGCTCGGCAAGGGCTCTTGTCATTGTTTTATATTCGTTATATGGCAAGTTAAACTCTTGTGCTGTTTCTTTTACAATTTTAGCTAATTTATTATAGTGAACATGCGAAATATGTGGAAAAATATGATGCTCTACCTGGTGATTTAATCCACCAGTATAAAAGTTAACTAACCAGTTTTTAGGAGCAAAGTTAGAGGTTGTATATAGTTGGTGAACTGCCCAAGTATGTTCTAAGTTTCCTTCTTTATCAGGTAACGGCATTTTAGTGTTTGGTACAACATGCGCTAATTGAAAAACAACACTTAAAATCATACCTGCTGTATAATGCATAATAAAAAAACCTAGTAAAACTTTCCACCAAGCTATATTTACTACCACTAAAGGTAATACAATCCACAAAGAATAATATACCACTTTAGAGATTACTAACTTTGTCCATTCTACTTTAGGGTTCGGAAATTTACCGTACGATAATTTACGTTTTAAATAACTACTCATTTGCTTAAAATCGGTAGTTATAGCCCAGTTAATTGTTAATAATCCATATAAAAATATAGAGTAAAATTTTTGAAACTTGTGTATTGGTAACCATTTAGAGTGCTTAGAGAAACGAATAATTCTACCTGCATCAATATCTTCATCATGTCCTTTAACGTTGGTAAACGTATGGTGTAATACATTGTGTTGTACTTTCCAATTATATACGTTTCCTGCTAAAATGTAAATACTACTTCCCATTAATTTATTCAACCATTTTTTACTCGAAAATGATTCGTGATTAGCATCGTGCATTACATTCATACCAACACCAGCCATACCAATACCGGTAATTGTTATAAGTAATAGCATTACCCATTGTGGCATTGTTACGGTTAAAATTAAAATAAAAGGGATTAAAAAGGTAGCAAACATGATAATTGCCTTAGAATATAACTTCCAATTACCCGTACGCTTAATGTTGTTTTCTTTAAAATATGAGTTAACACGCTTGTTTAGAGTCCTAAAGAACTTAGCGTTATCTATTCTTGAAAAATTTATTGTTTTCATTTATTGTATATTAGGGATCGCAAAAATAAACGTTTTTAGCCTATGGTTATTGCTTAGTGGCAAATTTTTAACAATAAACATATCTTTTGATAGATAAATGACTATTACGAATTAGTTTTTTACTTTTGCAACGAAAAAAATAATCAATGGAACTTATAAAAAAATACTTTACCGATTTAACTGAAACACAGTTAGAACAGTTCTCTAAACTACAAGAATTGTACGAAGATTGGAACTTAAAAATTAACGTGGTTTCGCGTAAAGATATTGATGAATTGTACTTGCGACATGTATTACATTCATTAGGAATAGCAAAGGTTATGCAGTTTAAGCCAGGTTCTAAAGTGATGGATGTTGGTACAGGTGGAGGTTTTCCTGGTATTCCGTTGGCAATTTTATTTCCTGAAACGCAGTTTCATTTAGTAGATTCTATTGGTAAGAAAATAAAAGTAGTAAATGAAGTAGCTGAAGGTTTAGGTTTGCAAAACGTTAAAACTACGAATGGTCGTGTTGAAGAAGTAAAAGACACGTATGATTTTATTGTAAGTAGAGCAGTGGCGCAAATGGAAACTTTTGTTGGATGGACAAAAGGAAAAATTGCTAAAAAACAAAACCACGATTTAAAAAACGGTATTCTGTATTTAAAAGGTGGTGATTTAACTGAAGAGTTAGAGAAATATACATCTGCAACTATTTATGATTTACCAGATTTCTTTGAAGAAGAATTCTTTGAAACTAAAAAGGTTGTTCATTTAGGAATGAAATTTAAAGCATAATTATTTTATAGTATAAAATACATAATGCATTTCTGCTGCAATTTGTAAACTACGCTCTAAATATTTTTCTTTTTCTTGCGGAGTGTTATCATATATTTTAGGGTCTTCAAAAGTAATTGGGACCCTTTTTTCTGCTCCAGAAATAAACGGACAACCTTCATCTGCTTGTGAACACGTCATGATTGCACAAAAAGCCGAGACCGGATTAAAGTCATCATCATACTTTTTAGAAAAACCGATTATAGCAGGCAAGTTATCACTGTGTTTAATAGTATAAACTGGGTTTGTGTTTGCTGATAATGATTCAATTTTAAATCCGTTATCTCTTAATGTCGCAACAATTGTACTATTCATACTTGTAGCTTCGGTACCGCCCGAATAACTATTTACAAAAGAAACCGCATAATAATGCGCCATAGTTTGCGCCCAAACTTGTGCTAAATGACTTCGCCTTGAGTTATGAGTACATATAAAATTAAGATTTATAGGCTCTTTTTTAGTTGCTTTTTCTTGAATGTATTGTAGTAAAGGATTCAATATTTGTTTTCTTTCTTCGGAAACAAAAGGTAAATCCAATATTGTTTTATTTATCGCTGGATACATTTTTATCAATTTATAAAATTAACAACAACCTGATTCTGGTGAGCAAGCATTTTGTGTTTGTATCTGCGCTAGCTTCATTTTAGGTTTTTCTTGCGGAATACCACAATTATCTTTTGCCAAGCAATCTGTTTTAGTTGCTGTTAATACGAAGTTTGTTCCGTTAAAATCTAATCCATATTTACCAATTGTTGCACCTTGATATTCTACTTCAATATCTAAATCGGCAATATTTAATACTTTTTCAGATAGCTCAATAATGTTTGTTAATTTTTCTGGATGCAATCTGTGATCATAATCATCTTCTTCCCATAACTGAAAGTTTGCTACTTCTTCGTTTCTTACAGTTCCGCCACAATCGATAAAGTTTTTAGTTACACGACCAACTTCTGTTACGTGAAAATGGTTTGGTACTAAATCTCCATTTGGTAATTGAAAAGCAATTGTTTTTAAGGATGCTAAATGTTTTTTAATTTCTGATAATTTCATGTCTTTTTATTTTAATTGTAATATTGCGATGGATTAATGTAAATTTTTTTTAACAGCAATTATTCGATTCGCTGTCGAGGTTTAAAAAGTTATTTAATAAAGATTTTATGGTTGTCCAATTCTCTTGGTCAATACAATAACAAACACTGGTTCCTTCAATGTTACCTTTTATCAATTTTAAATTTTTCAACTCTTTTAAATGCTGAGAAATGGTAGGTTGCGCCAATCCTATTTCATTTACTAAATCTCCACAAACACACGAATTTATTTTAAATAAGTGTTGCAAAATAGCAATACGAGCAGGATGACCTAGTACTTTAGCTATTTTAGCAAGATCGTTTTGCTGTGGTGTAAATTTTTCTGATTTGGTAACTCCCATTGTTTAATTATTATATTGCAATATTACGATTAATAATTGATTTAAAACAAAATGCTCCGATAATATTTTGTTATCGGAGCATTTTGTTACTTTATAAACAGCATTTGTTAGCAAATAATTACTGCTAAATATTTAGTTAATCTTGTCAATTAGAGCAGGGTTTAGAATATATCGGTACTAAGAAAAGTTCTCGACTTCGCTCGAACAGACATCGTAATATAAAACTATAGCTGTTTAGCGTAAGGTTTTTTTTTATCTCTTAAGATATTAATACCAGCGTTTTTTCTTCTTTTTAGAAGCGTCAGACTTTCGTCCTTTTTTATTTTTACTGATGGTATTCGGTTGTTTTATGTGTTTTGGTTTTACTAAAAGAAACGGGTGATCTTCAATGATTTTTATCGGTCTCTTTAAAAATTCCTGAATTCCTTTTATGTAGCTAGTTTCATCGGCACTACAAAAAGAAAATGCGATACCCGATTTTCCTGCTCTACCAGTTCTACCAATTCGGTGAACGTAGGTTTCAGGTACATTTGGTATATCTACATTAATAACAGCATCAATTTTATGAATATCAATACCTCGAGCAGCAACATCTGTAGCAATTAAAATATTAGCTTTATTGTTTTTAAAATCTTCAATAGCTTGGTTACGTAAAATTTGTGTTTTATCTCCGTGAACACTCGTTACTTTGTAGCCGTTTTTTATAAGTGTTTGCTCTAATTTATCAACACCAAATTTAGTACGTCTAAAAATAAGAATACGACCTTGAATCGTATTGCGTAGTAAGTGTAAACATAAATCTACTTTATGTTTTTTAGGCGTGTAATATAATAACTGCCCAATTTTGTTAACCGTGTTATCAGTGGGAATCACGTTAACTATTTCTGGCTTATATAGCATTTGTTTAGCCAAATCACTCACTTTTTCGGGCATGGTTGCCGAGTATAAAAGCGTTTGTTTTTTACGCGGACATAAGGCTTCAATCTTTTTTACATCTTGAATAAAACCCATGTCTAACATTAAATCAGCTTCATCTAAAACAAAAGTTTTTAAGGTCGTTAAATCTACACTTCCTTGTTCATGTAAATCGATTAAACGACCAGGAGTTGCTACTAAAACATCTACTCCTTTTGCTAAAATTTCTTTTTGCGCTTTTGTTGATATTCCTCCGTATACAACACCGGTAAGTATATTTGTATGTTTCGCGTAAGTGTTAAAGCTTTCTTCAATTTGAATTGCCAATTCTCTGGTAGGGCTTACAATTAAAGCTTTTATTTTTTTAGGCCCTCTTTCAGGAACTAAAGCTAATTCTTGCACTAAATTATGGATAATAGGCAATGCAAAAGCTGCGGTTTTACCCGATCCTGTTTGCGAACCAACAATTACATCTTTTTTATCTAGCACTAACGGAATCACTTTTTGCTGTACTAACGTAGCTGTGTGATATTTTTCTTCGCTTAATGCTTTTAAAATAGATGGATTAAGATGTAAGTCTGAAAATTGCATTGATTATTTTTTTTGCAAAGATACTCTAAATCAAACAATATAGGTTCGATTATTGTGTGAGCAAAAATCTAAAAAAAAGTTAATGCAAAACCAAGTATAGATCCTCCTAAAACGATAAAAGCACTGTTTAGTTTTTTAAAACCAAAAACAACAATTAAACTCACAATAGCAATAACAATTGTTCGCCAATCTACTAAAGTATCTTTTGCCATGTTTATACAAACAGCTATAATTAAAGCTACGGCAGCAACATTTACTGCATCTAAAACCGAACGAATAACTTTAGAATTTCTCATTTTAGGAATTAACGGATTCAATACCAACACAAATATAAAAGAAGGTAAAAATATACCTAAAGTTGCTACAATTGCACCAGTTATTCCGTTTAGTTGCCACCCAATAAAAGTTGCGGTAGATAAAACAGGTCCGGGAGTAATTTGCCCCACAGCAACAGCGTCAATTAATGCCTGGCGCGTTAACCAACCATTTGCCACTAATTCAGAGTCTAAAAAAGCAAATAGTACATAACCACTACCGTATAAAATCGCTCCGATTTTTAAGAAAGTTAAAAGAATTTTTATGTTGTTTAAGTTTGCAAATTCGCTTGCTTGAAATAGTAATAGCGGAACAAAACTATGTAAATTGTTTTTGTTTCTTTTGAAGAAATACAAACCTAAACCTAAAAGACCACACCCCAAAAGCGTTATAATTTCATTAACACCTAATAAACAAGCCACTAATGCGATTGCTCCTAAAACAGCCAATTCGGTATTTTTAATTGCTTTTTTACCAAGCCTGTAGCCTGCCATAATTATAATAGCAATTACTGCCGGTTTTATACCGTAAATAAAAGGTTCAACTTTTGGTAGCTGTCCATATTCTTGATACAACCACGCAAAAACAGAGGTAATAACTACCGCAGGAAAAATAAAACAGAAGCCTGCAACGACTAACCCTTTCCAACCTGCTCTTTCATGACCGCAGTGCATCGTCATTTCTGTAGAGTTTGGCCCAGGAATTAAATTAGTAGCTCCAATAAGATCTAAGAAATGTTCTTGGGTCATCCATTTTCTCTTTTTCACTACTTCATCTTCCATCATGGCAATATGCGCGGCAGGACCACCAAAAGCGATGCTCCCTAATTTAAAAAAGAGTTTAGCTATTTCTTTTAAATCGTTTTTTTGAGACATTTGGGGTTATTTTAGGTTTAGCATTAGAAGTGAAATTAATCATTGCATTTTACTTGCATTAATTCTGTTAGAGATACTGTAAAAGGCGCTCCGGCAGCTGAGCGAAAGTTTTTACCTTCAATTGTTTTTTTATATTGCTCTAAATTTTTAAAGTTCCATTTCATGTTTTTGAAAATTTCTAAGTCTTTAGAGTTTTGTTCAAATTCATATATTAAGTAATGCTCTTTATTCGCTTCAGGATGACCTAATTCGGCTAAATGTTCTTTTGAAAAGACACGAATTCCTTCTTTTAGTTGATATAATATAGATGCTTTTGATTTACCGCTTTCACGTAATAGTAAAAATTTAGCATTAACTACTTTCGGTAAAAAAATTAAAGAACCTCTTTCGTCATTCATTCTAAAGTTATATTTAGAGTTTTCTTTATACCAATTTAAGCGCTTATTATTTTTTGCAAACCCAACTAGCACATAAGTTTCATCTGGTATTAACTTTTTACCTTTAATGTATTCAGGTATCGGCTCATTTATAATATTTGGAGAATCATTTTTATGAATATTATATGATTTGGTAGCAAGGTTTTCACGCTGGGAAGCATTGTTTAAAAAGTGACTCAATACTTCTTTTAAAAAATTTTCTAAATGAATAGTTTCATTACTGTTCTCTGATGGTTTAATAGGAAAGGCACCTAAACCTGGTAAAACTTCATGAAAACCTTTCAATCGTTTGTTCGTGTCACCAGGATAAAGAACATAAGCACCACTAGTTCTTCTTATGGCATCTTTATATGCGTGCATCTTTAATAAATCTGCATTTTTATAAATGCCTTTTAAATTGGCTTTCTTTTCATTGTTTAGATGTTCTTCATCTTGGTTGCCTTCAATTATTTGATTGATATTAGCAATTTTGTATTTCGCATCAAAATGAACATGAACTATTTGCTCTTTTTCTTCTGCATCTTTCTCATTTAAGTTAGTTGGCCAAATAGATAAAGTATAATCTGGTCTTAACGTAGTTGTCCAACTTCCTGCTTTCGAAATATTATCGTTTCCAACAAAACTTCTATTGTAATTAAAACGAATATTTAAGTCTCTATGTTCTTTTGTATAAGTTCCTTTAAGAGCTGTAAACTTTCCTTGTTTTAATTGTAGGTTTAAATTATTAGAGTTTGAAATAATTAATTTTTCTAATTCTTTTGGTTCAATTTCAAAGATTGATTTTAACACATCTAAAAGTTTGAAAAATAACCAATATTCATAAAGTGTAGCAATGTCTTTTTTGCCTCCACTATAAACATCTTCTCCACCATCCCAAATTAACTTCGCAGCTAAATCAAATTTTAACCAAACTTTTAATATTTCTCTATAACCTTCTCTTTTTTGTAAAGTAGGACTATTTAGTTTTAAAGTAGTTGGTCTTGATATTTCTTTAAAAAGTGAATGTTGTAGGTGGTTTTCTAATTTTTCAGTTACAACATTTGCTTCATGTTTTAATCTTTGACCTGCGTTTGGATGATTGCCAATGTCCATGCAGAACTTAGAAAAACTTTCGAGAGCATGTTTAATAAAACGGTTCTCGGAAGTGTCTACACTTTCTATTTTCTTATAAGAGCTGATTTTAGTAGCTACAGATTTTAATTTAGATGAATAGAGTGTATGGTTAGATGATAATTTAGTTCTATTGTTAGCGTTAATTAACTGTTTAATTTCACTGTTTCTAAAACGTTTTATCTTTCTTACATCTGTCTCTTCTGCTTCTTCTGACCACTTTGTAGTAGGAGAGCTGATAATTCTGTGAATAGCATCTTCAAATTCTTCCGAATTGATAATAGATTTTACAAAAGCAAACCGCTGGTATAATGTTTTATTATCCGCATTAAAGTCTGTTTCAAAAGAATGGCTAACAGGAGAATTAGCTTGTAATATTAGATCGGTACATTTTTCTGTAATAGAATTTAGCATGTACTGATAGTCCTTTCTATAACTTGTTTTGGTGGATTGAACCTCTAATTTTTGCTCCCACTTTTTATTAGGTTCATTTGTGTTGAAAATTTCAAGAGAAAGTGTTCCCACAAAAATATTAGGAGAAATACGACCAATATGTTCGTTTCTAGCTCTTTTTTGAACAATATTCTCTTGATCATTACAAGTTAAACGATAGTCTTTATTTGAGAATTCATAATCATAAAAACAACCTTCTTTTAACTGAAATTGAGGTTCATTTGTATATTGATTGTTTTCATCAATTTCAATATCCGTTTCTTTTTTGGCATCAATGTAAAGAATAAGATTCTTTTCTATATGTGCTAAATCAATCTCTATGTTTTTTACTTTTTGCATAGATTAAGCTTCAGCATAACTAGCAAAACCGTTATCAATAGCACCCTTGTACATTCTTGTGATTTTTTCTAAGGATAATGGATATAAAACACCATCTGTTAAAACTGATTTACCACCAACTTCTTTATAAAGTTTAAAATCCTCATTTTCAAAGATGGCTTTTTTAACATTTATATCGTTAACACAAATATTACCCAATGTTTCTAAAATTGGACATAGTTTACGTCTTGAGCCATGTAGTTTTGGTAATAATTTCTGCATTACAGCAATATCTATTTTTTCATTTTCTGAAATGTCTTCATTTATTACAGTTAATTGCTGGTATAATCTATGAATTTCCATTCCTGTTCTATAGCCAAATTCTGCACCTGTTTTTTGTAGTTGACCAAAGAAATTTACTAGAGTATCATTTAAATCATCAGTATTAATTTCTTTAAATTCGTTGTTTCTTGCAGCTTTAATAAAATCAGCAGCCATATTAGCTCCTTTTGATTCTAATTGTGTCAAGTCAATTTGGTTTGGTGATTTTAAAAAGTTGCTAATTTCTTTTTCTGTTACTCTAAATTCTATAGCATTTGCTCTATCCAGTACTTTTGGGCTAAACATATAGGTTGTTTCATCTATATTAACCGTACCGACTACAAATAAATTTTTTGGCCAACTTAACTCAAAAGGAACATTTGATTTTTCATTATCCCTATCAGAATGTAGTTTGAATTTATCTTTAGATTCCATAACACTTAAAAAGTCAGAAAAATAACGTTCTACATGACTCAAATTCATTTCATCTAATATCAAGAAATAAGGTTTATTTTGATTTTCATCTTTATTAGCTTCAATAACTAACTGTAAAGCTCCATTTTCTGGTAAAATATATTCTTCCGGATTTAGTGCATTTACATAACCTAATAAAGGTTCTCTATTCGTCCAATCAGCTCCAACTGGTACAATGCAATATTGTGTTGAGTCTTCACATATCCATTGTGCAAAACTTTGTGCCAATTTGGTTTTACCAGAACCAGATAAACCACTTAGTAATACAAAAGGTTTGGTTGCTAATGATGAAATATATCTTGTAACTAATTGGTTAGAGTATTTTAGATTGGCTGTTCTACAGTCTTGGCGGAAGTTTGAAATATTGAAATCTGTTTGAGAAATTACTAGCTTATCATTTTCCATATTTATAGATTGATATTGTTCAATAATTTGGTTTAAATCAGAATCTAAAATTTCATTAGGGGGAAGAGTCTTAGTATCGTATATTTTGAAAAGGAAAGAATCTCCGTATCTATCAGGTCTATTTAATGAAGTCTCAACAAAGTAATCTTTGATTGTTATTGGATTACTTATTTCCCAATCAATTTGAGGTTTTTTTGTCTCACTTATTCCATATGCCAAAACAAGTTTATTTTCATTTTTATAGTATAAATAAACCGGATAGATACCTTCACTAGTTGTAAATGGTTCCTTTAAGAATGAAATCCAAGGAATACGAGCTGATACTCCTTGGCCAAAACTCACCTTGACTTTTGTACCTTTATAATGTTTATTAAAATGTTTTGTTTTGAGATTGTCTGTTTTTGCTTGTTCTAAAAAATTAATTAGTTGATCTGAATACATATTAGAGTTATTCATGTCTTTTTTCTTGCCTTCATTCCATTCCCAAGCTTTAAATGATAATTTATAAAAAGGAACATCAGTTTTTGCTTTTATTTTTTCCAGTAAAGAGATATATTCTGAATATGTGTTGAAATTAGAATCAATCTTTAAAACCTCATTAATATATGGCTTTGTAGGTCCGTTAATGGGAAGGTATTTGATTGGATTAATGTAGAAAAGGGCTTCTGATAATTTGGTTTTACCAACACTTCTTATTTTTAAAACATTTTCAAAATCAATATTTTCTATAGTATTATCTAGAGCTTTATTAAAGAAAGTCCACAGCCTAGATACTTCATTGTTAACCCTTTCATACTTATAAGGAAATAACCAAACTTTTTGCGCCTGTGCAGAAGGAATTCCTTTTTCATCAGAAGGAATTGATGCTCCTATCTTTTTTGCAATTTCTTGTAAATACTTAAGCCTTCTTTCAGCTCCATATTTGTATATATAACAGAAAAATGTAAACGGGTCAATTTCACTTAATTCAATATCATGCTTTCCATCAAGTTCTTTATCATTAAATGGGGTTATTCCAACTGATTTAAGTAAATCAATTAATTCAGTTTGAGAGTATTCTTTTTGTTTTAAAAACTCAGTTATTTGTTTGTGTGTTTCTACCCAACTAAATTTATTTTTACTCATTTTCTTTCTTTTTTGTGGCTCTTCTCTTTTTTTTAAACGTCTTATGTTTGAATATCATTTAATGATTTTCAGCAATTTACAAAAGTTCACTGAATAGTAGCAGAAATAGTCATTGTTATATCTTAGTTCTTATGTGATATTATAATGGGTTAAGTAAGTTACTTTTAGTTAAGTTCTAATAACACCTTTTCTACTAAAAAAGAGACTGCTCCGTCAATGTTGTAAAATTCTCTAAAAACTTCATCCCTTTATAAGAATTTCCTTTTTCATTTAATTTCGGGCTCCAAACCACAATACTATATTCGTTTGGTAATATGGCAATAATACCGCCGCCAACACCACTTTTACCTGCCAAGCCTACTTTAAAAGCAAATTCGCCAGATTCGTCGTAAAAACCACAAGTTTGCATTAGTGCATTAACTCTTTGAGACTGTGCTTTTGTTAATATTTGTTTATTGTTATGAGGCGTTTTACCGTTGTTAGCTAAAAACAAAAACAAGTCAGAAAGATGCTCGCAGCTTAATTCTAAAGAACATAAATCGAAATAAAAGTCGAGGACCTCATTGGGGTCGTTTTTAATGTTGCCGAATGATTTAATGAAATTACATAGCGCGACGTTTCTATAACCTACAGATTTTTCTGAAGCAGCTATTTTGGCGGAATAGTTAATGTCGTTGTTAGCAGAAAGACTTTTAATAAAGGCAAGTAAATCTTCTTTAGGGTTTTTAAGATTGCTAATAAGAATATCGCAAATAACCATGGCACCAGCATTTATAAAAGGATTTCTTGGTATTCCGTTATCACTCTCTAATTGTACAAGCGAATTAAATGCCGTACCGGAAGGTTCAACATCAACGCGCTCCCATATATTACCATCAAATGTTTTAAAAGCTAAACAAAGTGATAACACTTTAGCAATACTTTGAATAGAAAACTTTTCTTTATAATCTCCTAAGCCATATTTTATGGAAGAAGTGGTAGAAATATGAACACCAAATTTATCAGGATTTAAATTGGCTAATTCTGGTATATAAGAAGCAAGGTTTCCTTTGCTTTCTAATGTATTAACTTTAGAAAATACTTCTTGTATTATTTTTTGATGATTCATGTTGTTGAGTTCACTTTAGGTAGGCAATAATAAAAACAAAATTAATAGGAATTGCTTTTAAAGTCATAAAAAAACAACCTCAGCTGAGGTTGTTTTTTATAAAATAAGTAAAACTTGTTTTATAGTTTAATTTCTTCTTTGGTGTTGTTTAATAAAACAGGTTTACCAAAACCTAATTCATTTAAACGCTCTAATTGTGTTTCTGCATCTCCTACAAATAACCAAATCATTTTATTAGGGTTCACATATTTCTTTGCCAATTCTTGTACTTTTTCAATAGTCATTTCATTTACAATTTTCTCTCTATCTTTAACATAGTCGGCATTTAAATTGTAAGCGCTAATGTTTTCTAACATGTTTAATTTAGCACCCATGGTTTCAAAACGACGAGCGTTACTTTTAATTAAAAAACCTTTGGTTGTTGCTAAATCTTTTTCAGAATAATTGGTTGGGTAATTTGTAATGATGTCTTTTACTGATTGAGCAGACTCTAGGGTAACATTACTTCTTACTCTGCTAGAAATAGTAAAAGGACCTTTAGCTTTTGTGCCTGAAAATTGAGAATAAATACCGTACGTATACCCTTTTCCTTCTCTTAACTCTTGTGTTAATTGAGAAGCAAAACCACCACCACCAAGAATGTAATTCATAACCGTTGCCGGATAATAATCTTCATCAGTTACTGCTAAAGCTGGTGCGCCAAAACTAATTACCGATTGTTTTGCTTTTGGTACGTCGTAAAAATAAACAGTTGGCTTATTAGGAGCTTGTGGAGTTTTAAAAACCGGAATCGTTACTTCTTTTGCAGTCCATTTAGTGGTTAAGTTTGTTAAAGAAGCCAAAGCTTTTTCTTGATTTACATCACCAACAATATGCATTTTTGCAACAGATGGAGAGATGTAATTAGTATAATATGCTTTTAAATCGTCTAAACTAATTTTTTCTACAGAAGCAATTGTTCCTAAGGTGTTTTTAGAGCGGATATTATCTTTTCCGTAAATCAATTCATTATAAACATTTCGTGTTACTGTAGTTGGGTTTGCTTCTTGCTGACGTAAATTACCTACAACCGATTTTTTAATCAATTCAAATTCTGTTGTATCCCAACGTGGCTCTAGCAACATTTCTTCAACCAAGTTTATAGTTTCCGTATAGTTTTTAGCTAAGGTAGTACCGCTTATGGTAATGTTTTCTTTAGATGAATACACACTAATAGAAGCGCCTAATTCTTGAATAGCTTCTTCTAACTGCGCCACGGTTTTATTTTTTGTACCGCGGTTCATTAAACGAGCAGTTAAGTTGGCAACACCTAATTTGTCCATTTTTTCTAATAACTGACCACCATCAATTACCAAGTTAAAACGAACTAAAGGAACTTCACTATTTTTAATACCAAATACTTTAATTCCGTTTGCTAATTCATCATTCCATACATTTGGTACGCTTAAAGCAGGTGATTTACCATACGCAGGTTCGGTTGCTCTGCTAATCTTAGAAGGTGTTTTTTCGTATTGAGCGGTAACTTTAGCATCGAATTTTTCTTCGGCTCCAATAACAATTTTTTCTTCTTTTATAATTGCTTCTTTAGCATCTTTTAAAGCAAGGTTTTTCATCCCTTTAGGTACAAAACTAGTAGCAATAAAGTTTTTACCTTTAATGTAGGTGTTGTAAACACGCATTACATCTTCTTTGGTAACATTTAAGGTTAAATCAATTTCTTTGTTGATAAAACCAGGATCACCGGCATAGGTGTTGTAAGAAGCTAAGTTTGTTCCTTTTCCTAATACGCTAGATAAGCTATTGTAAAAACTAGTTTCTAAACCAGCTTTAATTCTGTTTAAGTCTTTATCAGAAATACCTGTTTCTTCAAAGTTTTTAAACGCTGTTTTTATTCCGTCATTAATTTTATTTAAATCAACGTTATTAAATCCTCGGATACTTAATTGCGATTGTCCTGCTAATTCCGATGACCAGTTCCACATACTTGTGTTTGCGGTAAGTTTTAAATCATCTACTAAAACCTTGTTTAAAGGTGCTTTTTTTCCTTGTGATAAATATTCTGTTAAGATATCTAAAGCATATGAATCTTTATGATACAGTTCAACCGTTGGCCATGCCAATGTTAGCATTGGTAATCGTGCAAAGTTATCTTCAAAATACAAAGATTTCGATTCATTAACTTTTCCTGATTTTTTAACCAAAGGCGTAATTTCTTCACCTCTAGGAATCTCGTTAAAATATTTACGAACCCATTCTTTTGCTTTCGCAGAATCAAAATCTCCTGATAAAACTAAAGTTGCATTGTTAGGAACATACCATTTTTTAAAGAATGCTTTTACATCGCTTAAAGTAGCATTTTGTAAATGTTCTAACGAACCTATTACTTGCCAATTGTATGGATGATCTTTAGGGTATAAATTACGATCGATAATTTGTTGATTGAATCCATACGGACGGTTATCAACACTTTGTCTTTTTTCGTTTTTAACAACTTGTTTTTCTTTTGCCAAAACAGGTTCAGTTACGGTGTTTATAAACCAACCTAGTTTATCCGCTTCTGCCCAAATCATTTTTTCCAAAGCATCATTTGGTACGGTTTGTAAATAGTTTGTTCGGTCTCTTGATGTTGATCCGTTGGCACCAGAACCACCAATACGTGCGCTCATTTTATCTAAACCACCTTTACCAAGGTTTTCAGATTCTAAAAACAATAAATGTTCAAATAAATGAGCAAAACCAGTTCTTCCTTCAATTTCTCTTGCCGAACCTACGTGAACCATCAATTCTACGGCTACAACAGGGTCTGACTTGTCGGTATGTAAAACAACTTGAAGTCCGTTATCTAATTCAAATTTTTCAAAAGGAACATTTAAGGATGTTTTCTTTTCTTTTTGTTCGGTATTACAGGCAATAAAGAATATTACAGCTATAAATAGTAGCACTTTTTTTATCATTGTTTTGGTTGTTTTTTGATGCTGATAAATATACATAATAATGAAAATGAATATTGTTAAATAAATGCTAGAATTTATGGCAAAGAAAAACCTCACCAGAAGCTGATGAGGTTTTAAAAAACTATATATTTATTTTCTTATCCTAAGAAAGGGTATTTGTAATCTGTAGGCGATACTAATGTTTCTTTTATTAAGCGAACAGATGTCCAACGTAATAAGTTTTGTGCAGAACCTGCTTTGTCATTTGTACCAGAAGCTCTTGCCCCACCAAATGGTTGCTGACCAACAACTGCACCAGAAGGTTTGTCGTTAATATAAAAGTTTCCTGCAGCGTTTTCTAAAGCTTTAGATGCTTTTTCAACAATATATCTATCTGTAGAAAAGATAGCACCTGTTAATCCGTATTCAGAAGTTTCATCAACTAATTTTAATGAAGCTTCCCAATCAGCATCTTCGTAAACATAAACTGTCATTACAGGGCCAAATAACTCTGTATGCATAGTTGCATATTTAGGCGATGTAGTAACAATTACAGTTGGCTCTATAAAGTAACCTACAGATTTATCGTGGTTTCCACCAATAATAATTTCTGCATCCTTATCAGTTTTAGCTGCATCTATATAGCTTGCGATTTTATCAAAAGAACCTTCGTGAATAACTGCATTTACAAAGTTAGAAGTATCTTCAGGAGAACCCATTTTTAATTCACCTACTTGTGCTGTTAAATGTTTTTTAACTTCTGGCCAAAGTGATGCAGGAATGTAAGAACGTGAAGCAGCAGAACATTTTTGACCTTGGTATTCGAAAGCACCTCTTGTCATTGCTGTTGCAACTTGTAATGGGTTAGAAGAGTTGTGAACCCAAATGAAATCTTTTCCACCAGTTTCTCCAACAATTCTTGGGTATGTTTTATAGGTATGAATATTGTTACCAATTTGTTTCCATAATTCTTTAAAAACATGTGTAGATCCTGTAAAGTGTAGTCCAGAGAAATCTGGAGACGCTAAAACAGTATCAGAAATCATAACTGGATCTCCGTATACAACGTTAATTACACCATCAGGTAAACCAGCTTCTTTAAATAAATCTACAATTACTTGTGCAGAATATGCTTGGTGATCAGATGGTTTCCAAACAACAACGTTACCCATTAAGGCAGCTGATGCTGGTAAGTTTGCAGCAATAGATGTAAAATTAAATGGAGAAATTGCATAGATAAAACCTTCTAAAGGTCTGTATTCAACTCTGTTCCAAACGCCTGGTGAAGATGTTGGCTGATCTTTAAAAATATCAGTCATATACTCTACGTTAAAACGGAAGAAATCTATCATTTCACAAGCAGCATCAATTTCTGCTTGAAACACGTTTTTAGATTGTGCAATCATTGTTGCAGCATTCATTCTTGCTCTATAAGGACCAGCTAATAATTCAGCAGCTTTTAAGAAAATAGAAGCTCTTTCCATCCAACTAACGTTAGACCATGCTTCTCTTGCAGCCAATGCAGTTGAAATAGCTTCATCTACGTGCGATTTATCTGCGGTATGATATTGACCAACTACATGTTTGTGATCATGTGGTGGTGTGATGTTTTTTGTATTACCGGTTCTAACTTCTTCACCGTTAATGTACATAGGCACATCAACGTTACTGTTAAACATCGATTTGTATGTTGCTAATAACTCTTCTCTTTCTGGAGATCCAGGAGCATACCCTTTTACAGGTTCGTTTACTGCTTTTGGAACATTAAAAAATCCTCTTGTCATTTTAGTATGTTGTTTGTATGTTTAAAAAATATTTTTAATTAAAAACGAATAAACAAAATCTAATGGCATTAATTTGCAATGATTATGTTGTTGCTTTAATCAAAAAAGCTATAATTTTTATATAGAACAAAGTTAGCATTTATTTTAAGAAATACTAAGCTGTTTTTATATCTCATTTATCAAAAAAGAATACAATATGTGTACGGTAACTTATTTGCCTTTAGGAGGTCAGGATTTTATATTAACATCAAATAGAGATGAAGATCCAAAAAGAAAAACTATTGCACCGAAAGAATATGATGAAGATGGAGTAAAATTAATATATCCAAAAGATGAACTTGCTGGCGGAACGTGGATTGGCTTATCTGATAAAAATCGATTAATTTGTTTGCTAAATGGTGGTTTCGAAAAACATAAACGAGCAGATAGTTATAGGTTAAGTAGAGGTGTAATTGTAAAACAACTATTAAAGGTTGATAACCCTGTGGAAATTATAAATCATTTTAATTTTGAAGGAATTGAGCCTTTTACGATTGTTTTAGTTGATTGGGAAAAGAACTTAAATGCTTATGAGTTGGTTTGGGATGGCGTAAAAAAGCATTTTCAAGAATTAGATAGTGCACCAAAAATATGGTCATCATCAACATTATATACCGAAGAAGTGAAGCTATTACGACGCGATTGGTTTGCAGATTGGCAAAGGGAAAACCCTGTTTTTAAACAAGAAAACATAATTGCTTTTCATAAAGATGAAACAAAAGGAGATAAGGAAATTTCATTAAAAATGAAACGGCCACAGGTAGAAACTGTAAGTGTTACTTCAGTGCAAAAAACGGCAGAAAAGGTTGCAGTTGATTATATTGATGTTATAAATGAAAACAGAACTAATACAATGCAAAAGCAATAAATGAAATTATAAAAGAACCTATTAAAGCAAGCATAGTAAATACAAAGTTTGCCATAAGGTATTTTACGAAAGTTTTAAAATATCCTTGCCCATAAAACCTTTTCATAGCCATGAATAAATAAATAATAAAAAGCAATAAGAAAATACCTAATAAAAATTCAGCTTCTTTAAAATAACCGATTAAATAAAACACAGAAGAGAGTAAAAAGAAGACTGTTTGGGTGTGAAAAACAAAAACTAAATGCTCTACATAGGTGTATTTTCTTCGGATGTAAATTATTTTTAAGAATAATGTAAAAAGCGGTAATAAGATAAATAAGGCTATCGACGCGTAAGATAGTATTTGACGGTAAAACTTATCGGTTTCTCCTCTTTTAGATAAAAATGAATTTAAAACCTCGGTACGTGAATAGAGGAATCTATTCGTAAAAGTTTTGTCCATTTCTAAGCTATCTAATGCATTGTTAACATGAATATTTGGGTGTTTTTTTTGGAATTTAATAATTTTTGAAAGTTGATTAGAATTTCCAAATCCAATGTTTACTATTGGTTGTTTAGAGTTTCCGTCAATTTTTAAAGAGTCAATACTTTGTTTAATTAAGTTAGCTTTTGTAGAGTCTTGTTTGTTTATTTCTTTAAAGATTTCTTTTTGAATCGAATCTAAATCTACCTCTAGTGCTTTTATGCCGTTTTCGTTAATTTTTATTTGCGATGTGGTGTTTTTAGAGATAATACCACTCTGTAATTCGTTAAACTTATCGTAGCTTTCGGTAACTCCTATAATTAAAAAGAACAAAATAGAAACGGTTAAGTAAAATCGAAAAGGATTAGAATAGCGATCTCTTTTTCCGTTGATATAATCTTTAGATACTTTTCCGGGTTTTATTAAAAGTGGAATTAATGTCCTCCAAAACCTCGCATCCCAAGAAAAGAAACCCGCAAATACTTCGCGAATAAAACTAGTTAATGTAATTTTTTTACCTTTATTTTTTTGACCACATTCTGGGCAGAATTTTTCGTTTTGAGAAAACGGATATCCGCAATTTAAGCAATTAGGTTCTTTGATAATTGCAACCTTGGTTTTCTTAGCCATTAGTTTAAAGTAGGAGTGGTAGTTAATTGAAATGTTGGTATGATTACCAGAAACTCTTCTAAGGTATCTGGATTAATCATTTTGTAATTTCCTTTCATAGCGCCTGCTGTAGAAAGTAAAAAACAGTTAGATCGGTAATTATAAGTTTCGTTGGGTTTAAGAACAGGAGTTTCTCCAATAACGCCTTCACCCTCTATGTATTCGGTGTCGTTAAGAGAATCGAAAATTACCCAAAAACGTTCTAAAAGTTTTACGGTGTCTTTTGAGTTGTTTTCAATAAAAACATAATAGCTAAAAGAATAATATTGTTGATAGCCACGATAAATTAGACCATTAAATGTGGTCTTGACAGATATTTTTATGCCTTTAGTTATTTGTTGAAACATTGTCTAAATATAAACTTTTTTAGGTTTTCAGTCAATTATTTTAAAATTAAATTACCTGTTTTGATTTAAATAACCGTTTCCTACGCCTATAACCCTGTCGTAAATTCCGCCAAAAGGTTTATAATAAACGATTACAGTATATTCATTTTCTGTCTGATAAAAAGAGCCATCTACCTCATTTAAATCAATCGTGTTATTTTTATCTAAAGTAACATAACTATAATTGTAAAACCCTTGTTTAAATTTAATTTGGGCGTAGTATCTTTCGTCAACAGCATTGTATTTCATTTTGTTTTCGTTTGATAATTGATAGTTATTAAAAGCTCCGTATACAAATACTTGTTTGTCGTAAAAAGGCTCAAAAGCATCTAAAGAAAAATGAAGCATTGAGTAATCGGCTTCAGTCTTAGCGTCATTTGCTTCTAAAGTTCTAACAACAAACTGTCCGTTAATATCAGGATTGTAAGTGTAAATTTTATCAGCTCTTTGTTCATCAGTATATAAATAACTATGATAGATGTCTTTTCTTTCGGTTTTTGCAATGTTTAAACTTGTGCTTCGTATGTGTTTGCTATCAAAATTTAAAAACTCATTTCCTCCCCAAAAATCTGTTTTAAGGAGGTGATTGTATACTAATTGTTGAGGTTTTATAAATTGAGGTTGAATGTTGTTAATAACGGTTGCCCAATTATGATTTTGAAATAACGAAATATTAATTTCTTGATTTGGATTGTTAATTACCAATTCTGGATGATTTACAGAGAATTGAACTGTTTGTTTTTGCATGTTATGTTTGGTATCTCTACTTCTAAAAACTGCCACGCCAACTGTAGTAATGTCTTCATAAAAAACACAACGTCTAGAAAATACTATTTCGTAATCATCATTTAAAACAGAAAGTAGATAGTTACCACTTTTCGTAATAACGGTATTCTGATTTGGTATTTCAACCGAGTAATGCGTGTAAGGTTGTAAGGTGTTAAAAGAGTTAGAAATATTAATGATTTCATTTTCATTAAATCCGTTTATATACTGATTAGAAGTTAGGTTGCTTGGTTTCCAATCATGCGTCATATGCTCAATTTTATACTTGTATTCTTTATTATCGGCATCTAAATCATCAAAAGACAATTTTAAAACCTCACCTAACCTTACAATTGCAGAATACTGATTTGTATTGTGCTTAGGTTGTAGTTGAATTGTTTTAATATTTTGAGCATTTACAGTTATGTATAACGCACTGAATAGGAAGATTACAAGATGTTTTATCATAAATGCAAAGGTATCAAAATGTAGACCAAAGACAAATATTTATTTAGAATAGATATAAATAAAGAGCTATCGAAAAGATAAAAATGTAAATACTTACCCGAAAAAATGAAAATCTGTAAATTTGCGTGTTTTTAGAAAATCAATTTAATCAGTTCCTATGTCAAAAGACATCCGTATTAAGAAAGGCTTGGACATCAAGCTCGTTGGCGACGCAGAGCAAATCACTACTGAACTTTCGTTGGGTAGCGCATTTGCAATTAAGCCTAGCGATTTTCATGGCGTTATTCCAAAAATTTTAGCAAAAGAAGGTACCGAAGTAAAAGCAGGTGAAGCACTTTTTTATTCAAAAAGTGATGAGCGTATTTTGTTTCCTAGTCCGGTAAGTGGTAAAGTTACAGAGATCGTTCGTGGAGACAGAAGAAAAGTTTTAGCATTTAAAATCACTGCTGATGCACAGCAGCAATACAAAGATTTTGGTAAAAAAGATATTGATGCAATGTCTGGTGAAGAAGTGAAAAATCACTTATTTACTTCAGGTTGTTGGCCATTTGTAAAGCAACGTCCTTACGATGTTGTTGCAAATCCGAATCAAGCTCCAAAAGCAATTTTTGTATCTGCATACGCAAGTGCACCTTTAGCAGCAGATTATGATTATGCACTAAAAGGTAAAGAAGCTGAGTTACAAGCTGCTTTAACAGCGTTAACAAAGTTAACAGCAGGTAAAGTACATGTTTCAGTTGCAAAAGACTCAAATTTATCTCCGTTTAAAGAGCTAAAAGGAGTTGAATTGCATAAAGTTTCTGGCCCGCATCCTATTGGTAATGTAAGTACTCAAATAGCACAAATAGATCCTATTAATAAAGGAGAAGTTGTGTGGGTAGTTACTCCGCAAGATTTAGTGGTAATCGGTGAATTATTGTTAACAGGTAAATTTAACGCAAAGCGTACAATTGCTTTAGCAGGAGCTAAATTTAACAAGCCACAATACGTTACTGCCATAGCAGGAGCAAGTATTGCTGGTTTGGTAAAAGGAAATTTAGATGCTGATAATGCGCGTGTAATTAGCGGTAATGTGTTAAGTGGAACGCAGGTTGGCGAAGAAGGATATTTAGGATACTACGAAAATATAGTAACTGCAATTCCTGAAGGAGATGATTATGAATTTTTTGGATGGAATAAGCCAGTTTTTGATAAAGTTTCTACTTCTAGAGCATTTACGTTCTCTTGGTTAACACCAAAGAAAAAATACGACTTAAATACGAATACAAACGGTGAGCACAGAGCATTTGTGGTTACAGGGTCGTATGAAGAAGTGTTTCCGTTAGATATCTATCCGATGCAATTATTAAAAGCGAGTATGTACAAAGATCTTGACGAAATGGAAGGATTAGGAGCTTACGAAGTTGCACCAGAAGATTTCGCTTTAACAGAATTTATTTGTGTATCTAAACAACCTCACCAGAAGATAATTCGTGAAGGATTAGATTTAATGAGAGAAGAACTAGGATAAGATATGGGCTTAAAACAAAACTTACATAATTTAAAAGAAAAATATAAAGGTACTAAGATGGCACCTGCGTTTAACGCAATCCACACCTTTTTATATTTACCTAATGAGACGACTCACGGAGGAACTCATATAAAGGCGGCCGATGATTTAAAACGTACAATGAACATAGTTATTATGGCATTAGTACCATGTTTAATCTTCGGGATGTTCAATGCAGGTTATCAACATAACGCTGCTGTAAACGGATTTACAGAAGGAATGTCTTTCTTTAGTGGAGATTTCTGGAATATGGATAATTTCTTAATAGGTTTAGTTAAAATTTTACCATTAGTAATTGTATCATATGTGGTAGGATTAGTAGTAGAATTTATTTTTGCTGTAATCAAAGGTCACGAAGTAGAAGAGGGGTATTTGGTAACAGGTATGTTAGTACCGTTAATTGTACCAATCGATTTACCTTTATGGATGTTAGCTGTAGCCGTAATTTTCGGTGTAGTTATCGGTAAAGAAGTGTTTGGTGGTACAGGGATGAATATCTTAAACCCAGCTTTAACTATACGTGCATTTTTATTCTTCGCATATCCAACTTGGATGTCGGGAGATAAAGTATGGGTAGAAGGCGCAAGAGAATTGGCAGGAACTGCTGATGCTATTTCTGGTGAGACAGTTTTAGGAAGCTTAGCGCAATCACAACCATTAACACATTCAGTTTCTGATATGTTCTTCGGATTTATTCCGGGATCTGTAGGAGAAACATCAACATTATTAATTTTATTAGGAGGGCTTTTCTTAATCTTTACAAAGGTTGGAAGCTGGAGAATTATGTTATCTGCAGTAATCGGAGCCTTAGTAATGGGATTCATCTTTAATCAAGTTGTTGATTTAGGTTGGATTGGTGAAACAAGTAAGTTTTACGGATTAATGAGTTTAGATTTTTGGAAGCATTTATTAATTGGAGGTTTTGCATTTGGAGCCGTTTATATGGCAACTGATCCTGTATCAGCATCACAAACCAATAAAGGAAAATGGATTTACGGTTTCTTAATCGGATTTATTTCGATTATGATACGTGTATTCAACCCAGCCTATCCAGAAGGAGTAATGTTAGCTATTTTATTAATGAACGTTTTTGCTCCAACTATTGACCATTATGTGGTTCAAGGAAATGTAAAGAGAAGATTAAAACGAGCTAAAGTTAAAACTGCCTAATTATGAGTAAAAATACAGACAGTAATGGATATACGCTACTTTTTGCCATCGGTATGGTATTAGTAGTAGGTGCGTTGTTAGCTTTTACAGCTTCATCGCTTCGCCCAATGATAGATGCAAATAAACGTATCGAAAAGCAACAAAACATTTTGTATGCTATGGGTGTAAATGACAATGATGAAAGCAGTGCAGTTTTTGTTTCTAAAGACAAAGTAGCTGACGAGTTTTCAAAATACATCAAAAAGCAATTAGTTATTGAAGGTGATAAAACTACTGAAGATGCTGAAGCGTATTTAATTGATGTAAAAAAGCAGCAAACAGCAGCAAAAGCAGGAGAAGTAAGGAAATTACCATTATTTGTTGGTGAAAAAGACGGTAAAGCGTTTTATATCGCGCCAATTAGAGGTAAAGGATTATGGGATGCTATTTGGGCATATGTTGCAATGGATAAAAATATGGTAGTTCAGGGTGCTTTTTTCGATCATAAAGGAGAAACACCAGGTTTAGGAGCAAATATTAAGCAACGCTATTTTATGGATGATTTTATTGGAGAAGATTTAATGAACAATGGTTCTTTTAAAGGAATCGCAGTTTCTAAATCAAACAATGATCCAAAGAATAAAGATAAAAATGATAACGAGGTAGATGCAATTGCAGGAGCAACAATTACTGGAGACGGTGTTGCAGCAATGATTAAATCTGAATTAGGTTTATACGTGCCTTACTTTAAAACATTGAAATAAATATGGGACTTTTATCAAAAAAAGACGCAGTATTAATTACAGATCCGTTATTGGATAACAACCCAATTACGATTCAAGTATTAGGTATCTGTTCAGCATTAGCAATTACAGCAGAGCTTAAAGCTTCTATAGTAATGGCAGTTTCTGTATTATTTGTATTAGGTATAGGAAACGTAGTAATCTCTTTAATGAGAAATATCATTCCATCAAAAATTAGAATTATAGTACAGTTAATCGTAGTTGCTGCTTTAGTAATTATTGTTGACCAAGTATTAAAAGCGTTTGCTTACGAATTGAGTAAAACACTATCGGTATTTGTTGGATTAATTATTACAAACTGTATTATTATGGGGCGTTTTGAGGCTTTTGCTTTAGGAAACGGACCATGGAGAGCTTTCTTAGATGGAATTGGAAACTCATTAGGTTACGGTGCTATTTTAATTGCAGTAGGTTTCTTTAGAGAATTATTAGGTTCTGGTACTTTGTTAGGATTTAAAGTTTTAGGAGATCCAATTGAATTAACAGGATTGTATGCTTTAGGATATGAAAATAACGGATTCATGTTATTATCACCAATGGCATTAATTGTTGTAGGTATTATTATTTGGATACAGCGTAGTAAAAACAAAGCACTAATTGAAGACTAACCTTGTTAGGAATCATTAAAAATATAGAAAAATGGAACATATAGAATTATTTTTCAAGTCGATATTTATTGATAACATGGTATTTGCAACCTTCTTAGGAATGTGCTCTTACCTAGCAGTATCTAAAAAAGTAACAACAGCCGTAGGTTTAGGAGCTGCAGTTATTTTTGTATTAGCCGTAACAGTACCTGTTAACTGGTTATTAGATCAATATTTACTACAACCAGGAGCATTATCTTGGTTAGGAGCAGAATATGCAGATTACGATTTAAGTTTCTTATCATTTATCATGTTTATTGCAACGATTGCAACCATGGTACAATTAGTAGAAATAATTGTAGAGAAGTTTGCACCAGCATTGTATAACTCTTTAGGTATTTTCTTACCATTAATTGCAGTAAACTGTGCAATTTTAGGAGGGTCTTTATTTATGCAATCTCGTGAAATACCAACTTTAGGTTTATCATTAACCTATGGTATTGGTTCTGGAATTGGATGGTTTTTAGCAATTGTTGCCATTGCAGCAATTCGTGAAAAAATTAGATATTCATCTGTACCGCCAGCTTTAAGAGGATTAGGAATTACTTTTATCATTACAGGTTTAATGGCAATAGGGTTTATGAGCTTTGGGGGTATGTTAACAGGTGGCGATGATGAAGTAAAGAAAGAAGAAGCTCCTAAAACATCAGTAGTAACTTCTAATATAAATGAGAACGAAGCTGTAAAGGAAGTAGCACAAAAAGAAGAAGCTGAAAAATTAGCTGATAACCCTAAAAAAATTATAGAATAATGGTATTTTTAGAAGTAAGTACAGGAGGTACAGTAGCTGTAACAGTTATATCTTTTTTAATAATCTTATTAATTTTAGTAGGATTGTTATTATTTGTAAAACAAAAACTAGCACCATCAGGACCCGTAAAAATTACAATTAACGGAGATAAAACAATTGAAGTTGCTTCAGGAGGTACATTGTTATCTACTTTAGGAAATGAAAAGATTTTCTTACCATCAGCTTGTGGTGGAGGTGGATCTTGTGTGCAGTGTGAATGTCATGTAAACTCTGGTGGTGGGGAAGCTTTACCAACAGAAACACCACACTTTACTCGTAAAGAGTTAGCAGCAGGAGTACGTTTATCTTGTCAGGTAAAAGTAAAACAAGACATGGATATTTCTATTCCAGAAGAAATTTTCGGAATTAAGAAATGGGAAGCAGTAGTTGTAAGAAACTATAACGTAGCAACATTTATTAAGGAATTTGTAGTTGAAATTCCAGAAGATATGGGCTATAAAGCAGGTGGGTATATTCAAATTGAAATTCCAAACTGTGAAGTAAAGTATTCAGATATGGATATAACTGCGCACCCAGAAGAGCATGATACACCAGATAAGTTTGAAGCTGAATGGGATAAATTTGGTTTAAGACCATTGGTAATGAAAAACTCTGAAACTGTAGAAAGAGCATATTCTATGGCTTCTTATCCTGCCGAAGGGAGAGAAATTATGTTAAATGTACGTATTGCAACACCACCATTCGATAGAGTAAAAGGTGGATGGATGGATGTAAATCCAGGAGTTGCCTCTTCTTATATTTTTAACTTAAAGAAGGGTGATAAGTGTACTATTTCTGGACCTTATGGTGAATTCTTTATTAATGAATCTGAAGCAGAAATGTTATATGTAGGTGGTGGAGCAGGTATGGCGCCAATGCGTTCACATTTATATCATTTATTCAGAACATTAAAAACAGGAAGAACAGTAACATATTGGTACGGTGGTCGTTCTAAGGCTGAATTATTCTATATAGAACACTTTAGAGCATTAGAAAAAGATTTTCCAAACTTTAAGTTTTATATCGCATTATCTGACCCAACAGAGGCTGATAATTGGAAAGTTAAAAAAGACATTAGTGATGAAGATGGAGACGGGTTTGTAGGGTTTATTCACAATTGTGTAATAGAAAACTACTTAAATCACCATGAAGCACCAGAAGACTTAGAATTGTATTTCTGTGGTCCACCATTAATGAACAATGCTGTTCAGAAAATGGGAGAAGATTTCGGTCTTGCAGACGAGAATATCCGTTTTGATGACTTTGGAGGATAAGAACTCAATGTCATTACGAGGAAGTATGACGAAGTAATCTTTTCAATAATAAATAGATTATTTTATAATATATAAAAAACCGATACAGAAATGTATCGGTTTTTTGCTTTTGTAACTATTATTACTGTCTTAATTCTTGTATAACAGTAAGACTTTCTGTTACAGATTCAGGCAAAGTAATATACTTATGGTATTTGAGTATAGAAAGCGTACCTTTGCGGCAAATTACTGTAAATGATTACTTTTCAAGATTTAGATTTATCAAATCCATTACGAAATTCAATTGAAGAATTAGGTTTTGTTAACCCAACACCAATTCAAGAAGAAGCTTTTCCGATTATACGATCGGGTAAAGACGTTGTAGGTATTGCACAAACAGGTACAGGTAAAACGTTTGCCTATATGTTACCGATACTTCGCGATTTAAAATTTTCGAAGCAAGTGCACCCTAGAGTTTTAGTTGTTGTACCAACACGTGAATTAGTAGTGCAAGTTGTTAGTGAAATTGAAAAGCTTACAGAATTTATGAGCATACATACGGTTGGTGTGTTTGGAGGTATTCCTTTAAGCAGACACAAAGAAGCCGTTGCCCAAGGTGCAGATATTATTGTAGCTACTCCAGGACGTTTGTATGATTTAGCGGTTAGTAATATGTTAAAACTTAGGTCAATTCAGAAGTTAGTGATTGATGAAGTTGATGTAATGCTAGATTTAGGATTTAGATTTCAACTATTAAATATTTTTGATTTATTGCCAGAACGCCGTCAAAACATCATGTTTTCTGCAACAATGACAGAAGATGTTGAAGCATTGATTGATGACTTCTTTACAGCACCTAAGAAAATTTTTATAGCAGTAAGTGGAACACCACTAGATAATATTCAACAAATTAGCTACGATGTACCAAACTTTTATACAAAGGTTAATTTATTAAGTGAATTACTGCGTAGTAAACAAGAATTTAGTAAAGTGCTAGTTTTTGCGCCGAATAAAAGAAACGCTGACAGGTTATTTGAATGTGTGAAAGAAGAATTCCCTTCAGAGACATGTGTAATTCACTCTAATAAAACGCAAAACTATCGTATGCGTTCTATTGAGCAGTTTAATAAAGGTGAAAAACGAATTTTAATAGCTACCGATGTTATTGCTCGTGGATTAGATTTAGAAGAAGTTACACACGTAATTAACTTTAATACACCACATTTTCCTGAAAATTATATGCACAGAATTGGTCGTACTGGTCGTGCAGAGCATGAAGGTAAAACAATTCTTTTTTCAACAGCAAAAGAGCAAGAAGCTAAGCAGCGTATTGAGGAATTAATGAATTATGAAATCCCGAAAGCTGAAATTCCTGAACAAGTTGAAATCACTAAGCAATTAACAGAAGAAGAGAGGCCGAAAGAAGAGGGAGAACGCAATAAAAACAGAACTTCTTTAGAGTATGTACCTGGTCCTGCTTTTCATGAAAAGAGTGAAAAAAACAGCAAAACAAACCAAGGAGGTTCTTATCGTAGGGAGATTGCTAAAAAATATAAGAAACCCAAAACAAAGGGAGATAAAAACTTTAACCTACGACGCAAGAGAAAATAATGCAGGCACTTACAAAGCAAGAACTTCATAATTTAGGGATGAATATTGTAGGTAAAAAACTACAAGAAATGGGTTATGAGTTTGTAGCTATTAATAGCGAACTTAAAAAACATCCGCAGTTTGTTTTATTTAAAAAAGGTGAGCCTACCATTTTCGTTTTAGTAAAAACCACAAATAATATTCAATCACCAGAAGAATATGATGTTTTATGGATGGAAACATTTAAAGAACATGCTAAAAAGCAAAACGCAAAAGTGTGGTTTGCGGGTATTGGTATTGCAAATTCAGAAAGTATTGATTTACCTGTGTTTAAAGATAAACCTTATTATATAGCGTTTAACGACTTTATTAAAATTTAAACACTACCATAAAACCTTAATTTTATCCTTATATTTAATGGGTAATTGTTTGTTAGCAAGGTTTTTATGTTTTTTTTGTGTTGGATAATTTTTAATTTCTGTAGAAAAAGACGATATACATAACCAATTATACATGATTTAATGTAATTCACACATTGTTAGGTGTTTATGTTTATGTTAGTTGTTTAAGTATGTATATTTGTAGTGGGGAAATTAAAAACTACAATTATGAAAAAACAATTATTTAAGGGGATTCAAAACTTTTTCAGAAACATTTTAGAGCAACTAGCCGAATTTGGTAAAGGTGCAGGTTATGCAATTAACCATTAATTAAAACATAGTTTTGAAGAAAAACACTCGCTTTAAGAAAGGCGAGTGTTTTTTTTATGCCTTATTTATAGTTTTAAAGCTTGGATGATAAAATAAACAAGTAATATATTGAAAGATTGATCGTGATTAATTTTAGCACATTATATCCATCAACTAGAAATAGATTTTGGTTCATAAAAAACTCATCGTTTAAGAAAGATGTAGCCCCATAATTAAAAAGAAAAGTAAGATTGATAATTTAGATTTCTTAAGTTGATAAATTTGTACTTTTGCATTCTATGGTAGAAACACGTGAAGCAATATCAGAAAAAGCGGTTTTAATTGGTATTATAACCCAGCATCAAAACGAAAAACAGTCTGACGAATATTTAGACGAGTTAGAATTTTTAACTTTAACAGCAGGAGGAGTTGCTGTAAAGCGTTTTGTGCAAAAGATGGAGAAGCCGAATCCTAAAACTTTTTTAGGAACAGGTAAATTAGAAGAGGTTAGAGCATATATAGAATCTCATGGTATTGGTACCGCAATTTTCGATGATGAATTATCACCTGCACAGCTAAGAAATATAGAAAACGAATTAGATTGTAAAGTATTAGATAGAACAAATTTAATTCTTGATATTTTTGCAGGAAGAGCCCAAACAAGTTCTGCAAAAGCACAGGTAGAGCTGGCGCAATGCCAATATTTATTACCAAGATTAACACGACTTTGGACACACCTTGATAAGCAAAAGGGTGGAATTGGTATGCGTGGACCTGGAGAAACAGAAATTGAAACAGACCGTCGTATCATTAGAGAGAAGATTACTTTGTTAAAGAAAAAATTGGCTACCATTGATAGGCAAATGGCAGTTCAGAGAAAAAACAGAGGTAAAATGGTACGTGTATCATTAGTTGGGTATACCAATGTTGGTAAATCAACCTTAATGAATGTAATTAGTAAAAGTGATGTTTTTGCAGAAAATAAACTATTTGCAACTCTTGATACGACAGTAAGAAAGGTTGTTATAAAAAATATTCCTTTTTTAATGACAGATACTGTTGGATTCATTAGAAAATTACCAACGCAATTAGTAGAATCTTTTAAATCTACTTTAGACGAGGTTCGTGAATCAGATTTATTATTACATGTGGTAGATATTTGTCATCCTAATTTTGAAGATCATATAGCATCAGTAAATAAAATTTTAGATGAAATAGGTAGTGCAAATAAACCTACTCTTATGGTTTTTAATAAGATTGATGCTTATACGCATGAAACTATTGCAGAGGATGATTTAATTACTGAGAAATCAAAAATTCATTATACGCTTGACGATTGGAAAAAGACATGGATGAATGACCTTGGTCAAGAAAGTCTTTTTATATCTGCCTTGAATAAAGATAATTTAGAAGACTTTAAAGATAAAGTTTATGAAGAGGTAAAAAAGATACATATTCAACGTTTTCCTTATAATAATTTCTTGTATCAGGATGATTTAGGGTAAATTAAAACTGTATTTTGAATGAAAAAAGAATAAGAATTTTGTGTTCTTATTCTTTTTTGCTTATATTTATATTCGCTCAGCGAAAATTTACAATAATATTTTAACATTTTATCCCCCCAGAAAATGAAAAATAATAACTCCAACCACTTAGGGTTGTCAAATTTTTTTATCGACAATACCATTCAAAGTAAAGTTTCAATTACATATTCTTATCTAATATTTTAAATTAATTCAGTTTGATAATATGCTGTTTTTTAAAATATAGGATTATTATCTCTGGTTCTTAAAAAGAATTGTAATGAAAAAAATAATTATAATAGCGTTATTTAATTTATGTGTGCAGCAACTTTTCTCACAAGAATTGTGCGTTGTTGAGGAGAAGATGTTAATTGATGTTAATGCTCTTGATAACAATAAATGTGAGATATCGGAAAATAAACCGAAAGTAAAAACTACTAAAGATATTCAAATGTCAAGTAGGAGGTATTTAAAAAAGCGAGTGTATCTAAATCAAACGGTTTATTCTGCAAGTAACTTACAATCAAAAGCAGTTGTAAATATAACGGCTGTAAATAAAGTAGATGATAAATTATTAGCGGTTTTAATTAAAGAACCAATAGTAGAAGAAGTATCATTTGATGTTGTTGAAACAATACCTTTATTTATATCTTGTAAAGAAAGTGATTTAAATAAGGTTGATTGTTTTAATTATCAAATGCAAAAGCACTTAATAGATAATTTTATTTATCCTAAAAAGGCGTTAGAAAAAGAGATAGAAGGTAATCTTGAGGTTAGTTTTATTATTAATGCAAATGGGATAGTAAGTAAAGTTGAAGTTAAGGGAGCTGACAATAGTGGTCTATTAAAGAAAGAAGCACAAAGAATAGTGTTATTATTGCCAAATTTTATACCTGGAGAGCATAAAGGGCGTAAAATATCTGTTTCCTATAAATTCCCTATAAACTTTACGTTAGATTAAAATAATAATAGCCTATAAAATATATAGGGTTTTTTCCTGTTTTTTACATTTTAACATTTTTTTATAAAAAAAAATAAATATATTTGTGGGCTAATTCAGCTTGCAGGTATGTTTCATGTAAGTGTTTGATTTAGATTGTAATACCCCAAAGTGATGAAGAAATTATTATTATTAATATTGGTATGTGCTTTCCCTATTAGCATTATGTCTCAGCAAGAGGTTTGTGAAACTCCTGATGAAGCAGAATTAGATTTAAATAGTATTAGTATAACTAAGTGTACTATTAAAGAAAAAGACAAGAAAAATAAAAAATCAAGACAGATTACAGTAAAGGTATCTGCAAGCAGAAGGTACCTTAAAAAAAGAGAACCTATTAAAAAACAAAAAGCAGCTGGTCTTGGAACTTTAAGCGTTGCTGAAATTGAGAAAACAACAGAGCAAATAGCTGTTGTAAAGCCCGTAGAATCGTTGAAAAATAATATCGAAGATATTAAAAATAAGATGTCTGCAGAGGAATTAAGAAAAGCATCTAAATTTAGTACAGTCGATAAAATTCCTTTATTTAACTCTTGTAAAAATGTGAAAAAAGGAGAGCAAGTAGATTGTTTTAATGAACAAATGGTGAATCATATATCTAAGCATTTTAGATACCCTAGTGATGCAATTAAGGAATCTATTCAAGGAGAAGTATGGGTTCGTTTTGTGATCGATAAGAACGGGGAAGTTAAGAACATAAAAACTTTAGGGCCAAAGAACGGAGAAATTTTAAATAGAGAAGCGGTTAGAGTAGTTTCTAAATTGCCTCAATTTACTCCTGCAAAGAAAGACGGAGGTAGAACCTCGGTTAAGTATGGCTTTCCTATAGCTTTTGCTTTAGAAGAGTAATTTTTACAAATAAGAACAATCAATTAAAACCAAATAATATGCTTAAAAAACTACTATTAGTTTTTTTTGTTACTTGCAGTATTGCATTATCAGCACAAGTTGCAGTAACAGGAAAAGTTTATGATGAGTACTTAGAGCCTTTTCCTAGTGCTTTAATAAATTCTTTACAAGGTAAAACTACTTCTGATATTGACGGAAATTTCACCTTGTCTGTAAAGTCAAATTTTCCTTTTTCAATTCAAGTATCAGCTTTTGGGTATAAAACAGAGGTTATAGAAGTAACTTCTAAAGATCAAGAGATAAATATTATATTAAAAGAAAATACAAGTCTAGATGAAGTTGTAATTTCTGCCTCTAGATCTCCTGAACGAGTTATTGAATCGCCAGTAACTATTGAAAGATTAGGTATTAATGATATTAAAAAAGGAACTTCAATTTCTTTTTATGATGGTGTAACTAACTTAAAAGGGATAACCTCTAGAGAAGCAAGTTATGGATTTAAATCTGTAAACTCACGTGGTTTTTCTAGTTTTGATAATACAAGATTTGTACAGTTAGTAGATGGTGTTGAAACATCAATACCAGCACTTAACTTCTCGGCAGGTAACATAGTTGGTTTATCTGAGTTAGATGTAAAAGATGTTGAGATATTACCAGGAGCTTCTTCTGCCTTATATGGTGCAAATGCATTTAATGGTATCTTATTAATGAGAAGTAAAAACCCTTTTAAATATGATGGAATTAGTACATATTTTAAAACAGGTTTTATTGAACAAGAGCAATCAGGATCTGATCAGTTTTATGATGTAGGTATTAGAATGGCTCATAAATTTAGTGATTATTTCGCAGCAAAAGTTAATTTAACAGTTTATAAAGCTGAAGAATGGCATGCAAATGATGATTCTAATACAACAGGTGTTGGAGGTGAGATTATTGCAGGAAATAGAAATAATACTCCCGATTATGACGGTGTAAATTTTTATGGAGATGAAGCTACTTTTACTTTTCCTGGTATTGGAAAAGTAAGTAGGACAGGATATGCTGAAACTGATTTATACGATTACGATGGTTACGGATTAAAATTTGACGGATCATTACATTTTAGACCAATGGGTAATGATAAGCTAGAAATAGTTTATAACTCTCGTTTTTCAAAAGGAAATAACTTGTATCAGGCTGTAAACAGATTTTCGCAAGAAGATTATTATGTAGAGCAACACAAATTAGAAGTATTGGGTAAAAACTTTTTTGTCCGTGGATATTTTAATGGTAATGATGGAGGAGACAGAACACATGATGTTCGATTTTTAGGTCTTGCTTTAAACTCTAAATATAATGATAATAGAACTTGGTTCGGTGAATATGGAACTGCTTTTGCAGGAGGTGTTCCAGGAGTAACTCCTGGTAATGATGCATCAGCAAGAGCTTTTGCAGATAGAAATAGGTTACAGCCAGGAACCGCAGCTTTTAATCAAGCATTAGATGAAGCTGTTACAACACCTATATCACAGGGTGGAGCAGGTGTTAAAGATGAAACAAGTTTTTACCATGCAGACGCAAATTATAATTTTAGAGATTTAATTAAATGGGGTGAAATACAAATTGGTGGTTCATATCGTAAATTTAATATTAACTCTCAAGGTACTTTATTTACTGATGAGAATAGCCCTATTGAATTTGATATGTATGGTGTTTATTCACAGATACAAAAGAAGTTTTTAGATGAACGTTTAAAGTTCACAGGTTCTGTTCGTTATGATAAATCATCTAATTTTGAAGGGGATTTTTCTCCAAGGGTAGCATTAAACTACTCAATTAAAGAAAATAAAATACTAAGAATTTCATACCAAACAGGATTTAGAACACCTAGTACAATAGAGCAGTATTTCGGATTGAGATCTGGTCCTAATAAATTTCTTTTAGGTACATCTTTAGATAATATCGAACGTTTTTCTGCGCAAGTATTAAACAATGATGGTACAACAAATACTATTACAGGAGCGCAAGTATTTGAAAAAGCATTTGTATTAGATAATGGGGCTTATGTAAGTGTAACACCTACGGCTATTAAGCCAGAAAGAGTATCATCTTACGAATTAGGTTATAGAAGTATAGTAAATATAACAGATACTAATATTTTAGAGTTAGACGTAAATGGTTATTATAATCAATATGAAAATTTTGTGGCGACTAAGAATGTAATTGTTCCTAATTATGGAAACACTATTCTTACAGGTCCTCTTGGTAGTCCAGTCGATGCGACAGAATTTGCCTTAAACTCTAATACAACAGCAGATGTTCAATCATATGGTATTGGTATTGGATTAAATACAAAATTATTTAGAACATTTAACTTTGGAGCCAATTATACTTTAAGTAAGCTAGTTTTCGACCAAGAAGAAGATGTAGAATTCGAACCAGGGTTTAATACACCAGAGCATCAAGTAAAGGTGATGTTTGGAAATGAAAATTTATTTAATAATTTTGGATTTAATGTAAATGCTAGGTGGCAAAATGAATTTTTATGGCAGTCTGGTTTCTTAAGTAGAAATGTTGATAGTAGAACAGTATTAGATGCACAAATTAATTATAGAATTCCTTCTTTAAAATCAAGAATTAAAGTTGGTGGAACTAATTTAACCAAAAAAGAATATGCCGTTGCACCAGGATCTGGATTAATAGGTTCTATGTATTACATATCTTGGACGATTAATGATTAATTGAAAATACAATTATATAAAAAAGGGAGTGATTTAAATCACTCCCTTTTTTGGTTTTTACTTATAATTATTGCAAGAAAATAGATTCAAGTCATATTATCTAATAGTTAAAAAAGACAATTACGACCTCCTGTAATCAGTTATAAATTTATAAATGACATCAATAACTATAACTAATTTGATTAGGGGTAAAGTAATTGAGGTATAGATGTAACACATGTGCATTTCGTTTTTATAAATTACACTTATTTTCACACAGCAAAAAACCAGAGATGTAAATCTCTGGTTTAATTATTTATAGTTGTATGTATTGTTGACCTAACTTGTTTTTAAGATTACTTCTTTTCTAAATCATTTATAATTCCTAATCTCTTTTTCCAATTTTTTCTAGCTAAGCTTTGTAAGTTAGCAACATTATCACTTTCATCCATAATTTCATAACCTAATAAGGTTTCTATTACATCTTCTTGAGTTATTAATCCGCTTACAGAGCCATATTCATCAACAATTAAAGCTAGGTGTTCTCGTTGTTCAATTAGCTTCTTAAATAAGCCCGGAATTGATAAATCCCTATCTGCGATAATAATATCTCTTTTAATTGACTTTAACGGTTCGGCTCCTTTTTTATCAATTAAAGCTAATAAGAGTTGATCTTTTAATATGTAGCCAGTTATGTTATCAGGGTTTTTAGAAAAAACAGGTATTCTAGAGAAATTCAATAGTTTATTATTTTCAAAAAAAGATTCAATTGATTCGTTTTCATCAGCAATTTTAATAACTGTGCGAGGTGTCATAATGTGCTTTGCCTGTATATCTTTAAAATTAAGCATATTCCTTATTACATTACTTTCATTTTGCTGAAAAACACCTTCTTGTTCAGCAATATCAGTCATTGCAGTGAAATCTTCCCTGCTTAAAATACTTTCGCCGTGACCGCCTTTACCACCAATCAATTTTGTAGTTAATTGTAGTATCCATAAAATACCTGTCCACTTTAACGGGAATATCATTACTTTTAAAGCTGTTGTGGTAAAGCTAGCAAGTTGTTTCCAGTAGGTTGCACCTATTGTTTTCGGAATGATTTCTGAAGCAACTAAAATTAATATAGTCATTGCTGCAGAAACAATAAATACACCGTAACCATCGTCATTAAATATCTTTTTAGCTTCAGTACCAACTAATATAGCTCCTACGGTATGTGCAAGAGTATTTAAGGTTAGAATGGCAATTAAAGGCTTGTCTACATCTTTTTTTAATGCTTCTAGCTGAGTAGCAAAACCTACACCTTCTTTCTTTTTTACATTAACGAAAGTTGGTGTTACACTCAGTAAAACAGCTTCTAATATGGAACATATGAAAGAGAAAAATATTGATACTGTTGCGTATATTAGTAGTAAAGTCATTCTTTTTAAATTTTAAGCAAAAGTAAGCAAAAAAGAAAACCTTAAAGATATGACTCTTTAAGGTTTTCTTTTTTTTTGAATAATTGTTTGTTAGAATCCGTAATTTATACCTAAACCGAATACTTCTTTTGTCTGAAATCCTTGAAAGGCATTGTCGTCATAAATAGCTTGCATAGATAGATTGGCAGATAAATATTTATTTACTTTCATTACTATGTTTAAAGTATAATCAATATCTACATTTTGAGCATCTTCTAGATAGTTACTATATAGGTTTAAAATATTTTCAATGCTAACGTTTTTCATAATTTCTGCCTTGTAATATCCACTAATAGAAGCACCTAATTCATATCTTGAACTTTCTCCTTGATCTACGCCAAAGGCTGACCCAAGATCAGTTAAATGAGAATGTACTAAAATTAGTTTAGAGGTAGCAGGAGCGAAATTAACTTTTAGTTTGTCAGATTTTTTCCACAACATACCAGGACCTAATTGGAAATAAGCTGGAGAGAAAAAATGTGATGTTTGTATACCGTCAACATCGGTTGATGACATTTGCGTTTTAAAATTCAAAAACGCTGAGTAATACCAGTATTTAGATGCTTTTTTACCAACAAGAGAGTTTAACTCTAAACGGTCATCTGTTTTTTGAAGCTCTTCTTTTTTTATTTTTGTTAATCCGTAAGAAGCAATTAATTTATTATCCCAAGTCCAATCATTTTTGGTATAGTTGAAGTCATAATTCAAACTTAAAGTTCCGGAAATATTATTTACTCCACCAGCTAACCAGTTATTAAATGCAGATTGATTGAATAAAAATGAGATGTTACCTTCTTTATTCCAACCATCTTTGGTTTCTTCTTTTTTCTTTTCTTGAGCATTTATTGATAATGCACCGAATAAAATAGCTACAGCTAATATTTTTTTCATTATAAAGTTTTTTTTAAGATGTAAAATTACATCTCTATTTTTAGTTTAGACAATGTTAGTATAAAAAAGTCACGTTTTATGGAAGATATAATTTACTCCAAGTCCAAATATCTCTTTAAATTGTATTTTACTAGAAGCATCATCATCAATAATAGTGTGTAGGCCAAGATTTGTAGATATATAGTCGTTTATTTTTACAATAAAGTTTAACTGATAGTTAATATCAATATTAAAAGGCTTATTTAAATAATCGGAATACACAGCAAGAACGTTTTCTATCGTAATATCTTTCATCACTTCATGTTTAAAGTAACCAGATAAATTGAATCCTAAACCGAAATTTATTTTTTCACCTTTTTTAACTCCATATTTTCCTGAAAATTGACGAGAAACAAAAGTAAAACGAGCCGTTGCGGGAGCAATATTTATTCGTCTTTCATCGGATTTTTTCCATAACATACCGGGGCCAAAACTCCAATATGCAGGTGAGAAAAAATCTGAGATGGGCTTTTTTACGCCTTCCTTGTATTCATATCCCCTGGTGTATTGTGTTTTTAGGTTTGTAAAAAAAGAGATAAACCAAAGTTTAGACGTTTTTAACCCTAGCAGAGAATTGTATTCAAAATTATCATCTGTTTTTCTTAATCCTTTTTCGCTTATATGACTTAACCCATAACTTGTAATTAACTTATTGTCCCAGTTCCACTTATTCTTTTTATAATTAAAATCATATTCAAGTCCCATATTTCCGGCGATGGTATTACTTCCTCCGGCAGCCCAATTAGAAAAAGAAGATTGATTGAATAAAAAAGTGTATTTACCAGTTACGGTTAGTCTTTTAGGTATGCTATCTTTTTTTATTTCTTGTGAAAAAATATTGAAAGAGAACCAAGTTAGCAATATTATTAGTAGTTTTTTCATTAAAAATAGGACAAGAAGGTTATTTGTTTTTTCTAAATAACGGAACAGTTGAGCAAGCTTCACCAAACATGATGTTTTTTGCTACAGTTTGTAGTTTTTGTATTAAAAATGTATAAGCAGATGGAGGTATCGGTTTATTTGTACATCCTTTAATGATTACGGGTTTGTCTTGGTATTGTGTACTATCTAATTCATTAATTAATTCTTGGTAAATAGTAGTTTCTAGCAACTCTAAATTACCAACAACTATTTTTTTAGCAAATCCAGACAAATGTGCTGTTAATAATAAATAGGCCCAAGAGGGAATAATAGCATCCGAAGAACATGTTAAAGCAATATAAGTGTCTTTATATTGCGACCAATCATGATTTTTAACTTGTTCTCTAAAATCTTTTTCACGAAGAATTAATTCTTCATATAACCAACTTTTAATATCAAAAACAATACGTTGGCCTTTCGGATAATAATCTTCAAGGTCAATAGTAATTAATTTACTGGTTGCTATTTTGTTTATAATTTCTTCAGCCATATTTTTTGAAACGTCATTGCGAATAAAAATTAAGCAATCTTTATAACAGATAGTTTCGTTCTTGTTCGCAATGACAAATTTATTTAAAGCATTCCTAATTCTAACTTCGCCTCTTCGCTCATCATTTCTTGAGTCCATGTAGGATCGAAAGTAATTTCTACTTCGCAAGCGTTAATTTCTTTTAACGATTTTACTTTCTCTTCAATATCAACAGGTAAACTTTCTGCTACTGGGCAGTTGGGTGAAGTTAAAGTCATTAAGATTTTAGCATTGTATTCTTCAGAGACAAATACATCATAAATTAAGCCTAACTCATATATGTCTACTGGTATTTCAGGATCGTAAATTGTTTTTAAAACACCTACAATTTTATCTCCTAATACTTCTAATTCTTTATCGGTCATAATCTACTTCTTTATTCTGTTAATTTAGATTGCTGTGCAATCGCATACATTTTTATTTGCTTTACCATAGAAACTAAACCGTTTGCTCTTGTTGGACTTAAGTGTTCTTTTAAGCCAATTTCATCAATAAAGTCGGTTTTAGCTTCAATAATAGCTTGCGGAGTTTGGTTAGAATATACTCTTAGTAATAATGCTACAATACCTTTTGTTAAAATAGCATCACTATCGGCTGTAAAATTAATAGTGTCTTCTTGTAATTCAGAATATAACCACACTTTAGATTGACAACCTTTAATTAAATTTTCATCTAATTTATAGGTGTCGTTTATTAAAGGTAAAGATTTTCCTAAGTCAATTATATATTCATAACGTCCCATCCAGTCATCAAACATAGAAAACTCGTCAATAATTTCTTCTTGTATTTCTTTGATAGTCATTTTTTAAAACTATTTTTGCAGTGTCTAAAGACACTATATTTAAAAGAGCAAAATTACAGTAAAAAAATAAGAAATGAGTAAATTATTAGCAGTAGGTACCGTAGCTTTTGATGCTATTGAAACACCTTTTGGTAAAACAGATAAGATTTTAGGAGGTTCAGGAACTTTTGTAGGTTTAGCAGCTTCTCAATTTGGTGTTAAAACAGGCGTTGTTTCTGTTGTTGGTGGAGATTTTCCGAAGTCATATTTAGATATGATGAATAATAAAGGAATTAATACTGATGGTATTGAAGTAATTAAAGAAGGTAAAACTTTCTTTTGGAGCGGTAAATATCATAATGACATGAATTCTCGCGATACTTTAATTACAGAGTTAAATGTATTGGAGCATTTTCAGCCAGTTGTACCAGATGCTTTTAAAGATGCAGGTATTGTAATGTTAGGTAATTTACACCCATTAACACAAGCATCAGTTTTAGATCAAATGATCGAAAGACCTAAATTAGTAGTTTTAGATACTATGAATTTTTGGATGGACATTGCTTTAGCTGATTTACATACCGTTTTAAAACGTGTAGATGTTATTACAATTAATGATGAAGAAGCACGTCAGTTAAGTGGAGAATACTCGTTGGTTAATGCAGCGAAGAAAATTCATGAAATGGGTCCTAAATATGTAGTAATTAAAAAAGGAGAACACGGAGCTTTATTATTTAATGAAGGTAAAATGTTCTTTGCACCAGCATTGCCATTAGCAGATGTTTTTGATCCAACAGGAGCAGGAGATACTTTTGCAGGAGGTTTTTGTGGGTATTTAGCAAAAACTGAAGATATTTCGTTTGAGAATATGAAAAACGGAATTATATATGGTTCTAATTTAGCTTCGTTTTGTGTAGAAAAATTCGGTACACAACGAATGGAAGAGCTAACAAAAGACGAAGTGCAAACACGTTTACAAGCTTTTAAAGAATTAACACAATTTGATATAGAGTTATCATAAATAAAAAATCCGCGCTTTTTGCTGCGGATTTTTTTTTACAACAAAACAGCAACAACACAATTAAAAATATTTCAAATGAGTGATGCTATAAAGCACGAATGCGGTATTGCCATGGTTAGATTATTAAAACCATTGCAATATTATAAAGATAAATACGGAACTGCATTTTATGGTGTAAATAAAATGTACTTGTTAATGGAGAAGCAACACAATCGTGGGCAAGATGGCGCAGGGTTGGCTAGTATTAAATTTAATGTAGCACCGGGGACAAGATATATTAGTAGAATACGATCTAACCAATCACAACCTATTCAGGATATTTTTGGAAAGATTAATGAAAGAATTGCAGGTGTTTTAGAAGAAAATCCAGCTAAAACAAATGATATCAAGTGGCAAGAAGAAAATGTGCCATATTTAGGGAATCTTTTTTTAGGGCACGTTCGGTATGGTACTTTTGGTAAAAATTCTATAGAAAGTGTACATCCTTTTTTACGTCAAAGAAATTGGAAACATCAAAACTTAATTGTTGCAGGTAATTTTAACATGACCAACTCTAAACAGTTGTTAAACGATTTGGTAGATTTAGGTCAGCATCCAAAAGAGTTTACAGACACTGTTACTGTTATGGAAAAAATCGGACATTTTTTAGAGGATGAAGTTTCTGAACTATATATCAAAGCCAAAGAAGAAGGTTATAGCAAAAAAGATGCTTCAGGTTATATAGAAGAGAATTTAAATATTCAAAATATATTAAAACGTTCTGCAAAAAATTGGGATGGTGGTTATGCTATGGCTGGTTTATTAGGTCATGGAGATGCGTTTGTATTAAGAGATCCATCAGCAATCAGACCCGCTTTTTATTATCAAGATGATGAAGTGGTTGTTGTAGCGTCTGAACGTCCGGCAATTCAAACAGTATTTAATGTGCCTATTGGTAAAATTAAAGAGATCGATAGAGGGCATGCTTTAATTATTAAAAAGAATGGCGAAACATCAATGTCGCCAGTTTTAGAGCAGCGTCCAAAGAAATCATGTTCTTTCGAACGTATTTATTTCTCTAGAGGAAGCGATGCTTCAATTTATGAAGAACGTAAAAATCTAGGAAAATATGTTTTTCCAGAAGTTTTAAAATCTATTGATAACGATATAGAAAATGCCGTTTTTTCATACATACCAAACACAGCAGAAACATCTTTTTTCGGAATGATGGAAGCAGCTGAGGATGTTTTAAATCAGCAAAAAACAGCAGCTATTTTAGCAGGTGATGGTAAGTTGACGAAAGATGAAGTTGTAGATATTTTATCAAAAAGACCACGTTTCGAAAAAATTGCTATTAAAGATGCAAAGCTTAGAACTTTTATTACAGATGATAGCAGTCGTAATGATTTGGTGGCCCATGTTTACGATGTAACATATGGAGTTGTAAAAGAAACTGATAATTTAGTGATTATTGATGATAGTATTGTGCGTGGTACAACTTTAAAGAAAAGTATCATAAAAATATTAGATCGTTTAAATCCGAAGAAAATAGTAGTAGTTTCTTCAGCTCCTCAAATTCGTTATCCAGATTGTTATGGTATCGATATGGCAAAAATCAATGATTTTATAGCTTTTAAAGCAACATTAGAATTGTTGAAAGAAACAAATCAATATCATATTATAGATACCGTATATGCTAAGTGTAAAAAGCAAGAGGTTAGCGAAGATAAAGATGTTGTAAATTATGTAAAAGAAATTTATGCACCTTTTAAAGATGAGCAAATCTCGGCTAAAATTGCACAAATGTTAAAAACACCTGAAATAAAGTCTGAAGTAGAAGTTATTTTTCAACCTGTTAGTGGTTTGCATAAAGCATGTCCAGATAATTTAGGAGATTGGTATTTTACAGGTGATTACCCAACAGACGGTGGTAATCGTGTGGTAAACCAAGCTTTTATTAACTTTTATGAAGGAAGTGATCAGCGAGCTTATTAAAAATAGTTCTTAAATTAAAAACACAAAAAAAAGCGAAACCAATTGATTTCGCTTTTTTTATGCTTTACTATTTTAAATTTATAATGGAATAACAATCGCTCCGTTAAATTGTTCTCTAATTTCATTTAAAGATCTGTCTGCTTCTAATCTTGTTTTGTAGTTGCCAACTTGTACTTTCCATTCAGGAGATTTGTAAACTAACTTAGTATAAACACCTGGATATTCAACCTGAAATCTGCTTCGCAAGCTTTTTGCTTTTCTTTCCAATCCGTTGTATAACTGAATTCTATAACCTGTTCCGTTGTATTTGTTGTATTGTCTTTTTTTATTGATTAGTGCAGTAATATCTTTATTTTCAGTAATGTTATCTTGAGCATTACTATTAAAAACGCCAATAATAATACCTAAAATTAAACTTAGTATAATGCTTCTTTTTTTCATTTTATTAAAACTTTTCACAAAAGTAACGACTTGCAATTTAATAGATTGTCTGCTTAAGTTATTTAGAATAAATATAAATTATAAATTAGCAATCTCTTAACATTTCACAATTTAGAGAGAAGTAGTACTTTTGTCTGACTTTCTATTTGCTGTTTTTAGAATAGCGTTATAGAAAAAAATGTGCCAAAACAGTTACAAAACTTATATTTAACAGTATGAAAAGTGTGAAACATCACAGTAAATTAACCCAAAAACTCGTAAAGAGTTTAGCTTTCTTTTTAGTTTTATTTATAAGCTTTTCAGCGTTTTCTCAAGATGTTGACGAAGCTCGCCAGAAAGAAGGGAAGAAATTATTTAAGTCTTTATGTGCCTCATGTCACAAGTTAGACAAGAAACTTGTGGGTCCTAAATTAGGTGGGATTGAAGAGAGAAGAGAGAACGATTGGTTAAAGTCTTGGATTAAAGACAATGCCGCGTTAAGAGCTTCTGGAGATAAAGACGCAATTGCAATTTTTGAAGAGTATAAAGGTTCTAATATGACCGCTTTTCCTCAATTAACAGATCAGAATATCGATGATATTCTTTATTACACAACTGTTGGTGAGATTGCTAAACCAGGTCAAGTAGCAGTGGCTGCTGGTGGTACTGAAAAAGGAGATTCGCCAAGATGGTTGTTGTATGTTTTAGCAGCAGCTATTATTGTAGCTTTCTTAATTATTGCTAATTTATTAAAAACAATTAGTGAGTTAAAAGGAGCTCCTAAAACACCTGGTATGCTTGGTCAGTCGGCTGAGTTATGGGCAGGTATTAAAAAGAATACTTTTTTACATGTTTTAGCTGTTCTATTTGGAGCTTTAATTGGGATTTATATCTTATTCGGAACCTTGTTCCAAGTAGGTGTTGATGAAGGTTATCAACCAATACAGCCTATAGCATTCTCTCATAAAATTCACGCAGGTGATAATAAGATAGATTGTCAATACTGTCACTCATCAGCAAAACATAGTAAGCATTCAGGTATACCGTCTGTAAATGTTTGTATGAATTGTCATAAAAATATTTCTGAAGTAGCAGATGATACTAAAGTGGTGATGGATGATCATACTCTAGTGAAGTCAGATTTAGATAAAGAGATAGCTAAGATATACGAAGCAGCTGGTTGGGATGCTGAAAACTTAGAATATACTGGTAACACTAAGCCTGTAAAATGGGTTAGAGTACATAATTTACCAGATTTTGCATACTTTAATCACTCACAACACGTAACTGTAGGAGGAGTAGCTTGTCAGAAATGTCACGGTCCTGTTGAGGAAATGGAAGAAGTATATCAATACTCTTCATTAACAATGGGTTGGTGTATAGATTGTCATAAAGCAACCAAGGTTGATTTAAAGGGTAATGAGTATTATGCTAAAATTCATAAAGAATTAGCGGCAAAGTATGGTGTTGATCAAGTTACAATTGCTCAACTAGGAGGAAAAGAGTGTGGTAAGTGCCACTATTAATCAATTAGAAAGTAGAAAAACACGTATATAAATGGCTTCAAACAAAAAATACTGGCAAAGTGTTGAAGAACTTAAAGGTAGTTCTGTTGTTGAAACGCTGCGTAATAATGAGTTTGTACAAGATATTCCTACAGATGAGTTTTTAGGTGATAAAGAAACATTAGAAACATCATCTACATCACGTAGAGATTTCTTAAAATACGTTGGATTTACAACGGCAGCTGCATCATTAGCTGCTTGTGAAGGTCCCGTAAGAAAATCAATCCCTTATGTAGTGCAACCAAATGATATCGTTGTAGGTGTTGCTGATTGGTATGCAACTACAATTGCTGATGGTTTTGATTTTGCAAACGTATTAGTAAAAACACGCGAAGGTCGTCCTATTCTTGTAATGCCTAATAAGCAAGCGGGAGGAGAAACAAATGCACGTACTCAAGCATCTGTTTTATCATTATATGATAGCGAATTACGCTTAAAAGAACCTAAAAAAGGAGAAGCTGAAATTTCTTGGGCAGATGCCGATAAAGAAATTGTAGCTAAACTTAATCAATTAAAAGAAGCAAACGAATCAGTAGTTTTATTAACAGGTACTTTAGCGAGTCCTTCTACTGAAAAAGTAATTGCTAATTTTATTGCAGCATATCCAAACGTTAAACACGTTGTTTATGATGCGATTTCAGAAAGTGCAACTGCCGATGCTTTTGAAGCAATGTATGGTAAGCGCGCTGTGCCTAACTATGATTTTAGTAAGGCAGAGGTTATTGTTTCTGTTGGGGCTGATTTTATTGGTGACTGGCAAGGTGGATATGAAAAGTCTTATGCAGATGGGCGTAGAGCTGATTCTGGTAAAATGTCTTACCATGTTCAAATAGAAAGTAACATGTCTTTAGCAGGAGCAAATGCTGATAAAAGAATGGTTGTAAAGCCTTCTGATCAAGTATATGCTTTGGTTAATTTATATAATGCTGTAGCAGGAGAATCACTTCCATCTAAAGCAACTAAATTTGATGCAGAAATTAAAAAGCTAGCTAGCGATTTAAAGAAAGCAGGTTCAAAAGGAGTTGTAGTTACAGGTTTAAATGATAAAAACGCTCAGTTAATTGCTTTTGCAATTAATGAGAAATTAAATAGTGAGATTTTCGATACTAAAGCAGTTAATTTAACGCGTCAAGGTAACGATACTCAGGTAGCTGAATTAGTTGCAGATATTAAAAGTGGTAAGGTTAAAGGTTTAGTTACTTATAACACAAACCCTTTATATACATTAGCAAATGCATCTGAATTAGCAGAAGGAATTAAAAAGTTAAAACTATCTGTTGCAATAGCTACTCAGAATGATGTAACAGCTAAGGCAACACAATATACATTACCAGCACCTCATAACTTAGAAAGTTGGGGAGATGTTACGGTAACAGCAGGTACTTATAGTTTAATGCAGCCTACTATTTCTCCGTTATTTAATACACGTCAGTTACAAGATGTGTTATTAAAATGGTCAGGTAGTTCTGTAAACTATTATGATACTTTAAAAGAATTTTGGAGTACTACTGTTTTAGCAGGTGCATCATGGAATCAAGCATTACATGATGGTTTCTTTAAGTCAGAAATGATGTTAGAAGAAGAAGCTTTTGAAACTTCAGTAGCTATAGCTGCTTCAGTAGCTGAATTAGTTAAAGCAGCAAGCGCATCTTCAGGTTTCGAATTAAACTTATATTCGTCAACTGCATTAGGTGATGGTAAACAAGCGAATAACCCTTGGTTACAAGAATTACCAGATCCTATTACTCGTGCATCATGGGATAACTACTTAACCGTTTCTATGACTGATGCTAGAGAATTAGGTTTTGAAAACCCAGTAAAAGATAACGGAGCAATTAATGGTAACTACGCTAGCGTAACAGTAAATGGAGTAACAATTAAGAATGTTCCTGTGATGATTCAACCAGGTCAAGCAAAAGGATCAGTTGGTTTAGCATTAGGTTACGGTAGAACTGAAGGTTTAAAAGAAGAAATGCAAGTTGGTATCAACGCGTATCCTTTCTTAAAAGATGGTAACAATGTACAATACAATGTTGCTATCGAGAAAACTTCAGGATGGCATAAGTTTGCTTGTACTCAGGTACAAAGTACACTAGCGGGTCGTCATGATATTTTAAAGGAAGCTACATTACAACAAGTAAATAACAAAAATTTAGATCCAAAACATACTTGGAATAAACCAGCAATGGTTTCTTATGATCACCAAGAAACAGCGGCTAGTAAAATAGATTTATGGGATGAACATAATCGTGAAATAGGTCATCACTTTAACCTATCTATCGATTTAACATCTTGTACAGGTTGTGGGGCGTGTGTAGTAGCATGTCATGCAGAAAACAATGTGCCTGTTGTAGGTAAAGATGAAGTACGTGTAGGTAGAGATATGCACTGGTTGCGTATCGATCGTTACTATTCTTCTACTGTTGCAGATAAACAACATGAAGCTTCAATGACTATTGAAGAATTCAAAGCAGAGAACCCTAATTTAGCGAACAAAGACGTTGAAAGAAAGTATACAGAAAGAGTTTTAGAATTAAGTAAAGGTGATTTATTTGACGCTTTAGAAAATTCTGCTGAAAACCCAGAAGTAGCTTTCCAACCAATGATGTGTCAGCACTGTAATCACGCACCATGTGAAACAGTTTGTCCGGTTGCAGCAACATCTCATGGTCGTCAAGGTCAAAATCAAATGGCATATAACAGATGTGTTGGTACAAGGTATTGTGCAAACAACTGTCCATATAGAGTTCGTCGTTTTAACTGGTTCAACTATGCTGAAAACAACGAATTCGATTTCAATATGAATAACGAATACGGTAAAATGGTGTTAAACCCAGATGTAGTAGTTCGTTCTCGTGGAGTTATGGAAAAATGTTCTATGTGTATTCAAATGACTCAAGCAACTATCTTAAAAGCTAAAAAAGAAGGTAGAGCTGTAAATAAAGACGAATTTGAAACAGCATGTTCATCAGCTTGTTCTACAGGAGCAATGGTGTTTGGAGATGTAAACAATTCTGAAGATGCTATAACAGCATTAAAAGAAGATAATAGAGCTTTCCACGTGTTAGATTATATTGGTACAAAACCAAATGTAGTTTACCAAGTAAAAGTTAGAAATACAAACGAAGCTTAATAATATAATTAATAAGTATATAGATTTATGTCGTCTCATTACGAATCATCTTATAGAGAACCTTTAGTGTTGGGTAACAAAAGTTACCATGATATCACTGAAGACATTGCAAAACCTATCGAAGGTAAGGCAAATCAAAATTGGTATATCGCATTTTATATTTCTTTGGCAGCAATGCTATGGGGATTTGGATGTATTTTCTACACGGTCGGTACAGGTATCGGTGTGTGGGGATTAAATAAAAACATAGGATGGGCTTGGGATATTACCAACTTCGTATGGTGGGTAGGTATTGGTCACGCAGGAACATTGATTTCGGCGGTGCTATTACTATTCCGTCAAAAATGGAGAATGGCAATTAACCGTTCTGCAGAAGCGATGACAATTTTTGCGGTTTTTCAAGCAGGATTGTTTCCAATTATCCACATGGGACGTCCATGGAATGGATATTGGGTGTTACCAATGCCAAACCAATTTGGTTCGTTATGGGTAAACTTTAACTCGCCATTACTATGGGATGTATTTGCAATATCAACCTATTTATCTGTATCATTAGTTTTCTGGTGGACAGGTTTATTACCAGATTTTGCAATGATTCGTGATAGAGCAGTAAAGCCTTTTCAGAAAAAAATATATGCTTTATTATCTTTCGGATGGTCTGGTAGAGCAAAAGACTGGCAACGTTTTGAAGAGGTATCTTTAGTATTAGCAGGTTTAGCAACACCATTAGTACTTTCTGTACACACAATTGTATCTATGGATTTTGCTACTTCTATTAACCCAGGATGGCACTCTACTATATTTCCACCTTACTTCGTAGCTGGAGCAATCTTTTCAGGATTTGCAATGGTGCAAACCTTATTAGGTATTATGCGTAAGGTTACTAATATGGAAGCTTATATTACACGTTTACACGTTGAATATATGAATATCGTAATCCTTTTAACAGGTGGTATTGTAGCTGTAGCGTATGCAACAGAATTCTTTATCGCATGGTATACAGGATCACCTTATGAAAACTATACTTACTTATCATTTGGAGCTGAAGCAGGACCTTACGGGTGGGCATTTTGGTCACTATTATGGTGTAATATTATCTTACCACAGTTTTTATGGATTAAGAAATTAAGAAGAAGCTTTATCTTTTCTTTTATCATTTCAATCATAATTAATATTGGTATGTGGTTTGAGCGTTTTGATATTATCGCAATTGTATTAAGTAAAGGACATCTACCATCTACATGGTGGCGTTTTGAGCCAACATTTGTTGATGTAGGTATTTTTGTAGGAACTATCGGGTTTTTCTTTGTATTATTCTTATTATATGCAAGAACATTCCCAGTAATAGCACAAGCAGAAGTTAAGACAATCTTGAAATCTTCAGGAGAGAATTATAAAAAATTAAGAGAGGAGAACAATGAGCACTAATAAAGTAATTCACGCATTTTATAATGATGATGATATCTTAATGGATGCCGTTAAGAAAATCAAAGGAGAACATCACCACATCGAAGAAGTATTTTGTCCTTTTCCCGTCCATGGACTAGACAAAGCATTAGGATTAGCACCAACGCGTTTAGCAATCACTGCATTCTTTTACGGAATTACAGGTTTATGCTTTGCTATTTGGATGACTAATTATATGATGATTCAAGATTGGCCACAAGATATTGGTGGTAAGCCTAACTTTAGTTGGTTTACAAATATGCCAGCGTTTGTGCCAATTATGTTTGAATTAACAGTGTTTTTTGCAGCCCACTTAATGGTAATTACTTTTTATATGAGAAGTAGAATATGGCCATTTAAAGAAGCAGAAAATCCAGATCCAAGAACTACCGATGATCACTTCTTAATGGAGATTCCTGTTCATGGTAATGAAGACGAGTTAAAAGCATTGGTTGAATCAACTGGGGCTGTAGAAATTAACATAGTAGAAAAGCACTAATAAAGAGATATGAAAAGTTTTGTAAAAATAATCGTCGCTTTAGTTGTAATAACAAGTGTTATTTCATGCGGAGATAAACGTACACCTCAATTACAGTATATGCCTGATATGTATGTATCTATTCCTTACGATGCGAATGGGGATACAGGTGTTTCTAACAGTACATCAGACAGATTGCCTGTTGCAGGTACCGTAAGTAGAAACGGTATAGTAGCTTATGATATTCCCGATACAAATGAAGGATACGAGAAAGCTAAAGCTGAATTAAAGAATCCTTTCGAAGCTTCTGAAAAGAACTTGGCAAAGGGTAAAGAATTGTATACAATCTATTGTGCTACATGCCATGGTAAAAAAGGTGATGGTAACGGAGTTTTATCTCAAAGAGATAAGTTTAATGGTATACCTAACTACAAAGATAGAGACCTAACTCCAGGTAATATTTATCATGTACTTATGTATGGTAAAAACTTAATGGGTTCCCATTCAAGTCAGTTACAGTACAAAGAGCGTTGGCAAGTTGTACAGTATGTAGAGAAATTAAGAAGCGAATTAAAATAAGTATATAATAGATAGTTAAGATATGTACAAGTTTTCAGGAAAATTAAAAATGCTTGCTATTATTTTAATGGCTGTAGGACTTATAGGAACTGTTTATAGTTTTTATAGTGCACCTAAAACATTAGAAGAAGCAAAGGAAATTTTAGCAAATCAGCACGGTGCTCATCATGGAGATCATGCTACTGCTGATTCTCATAAAGCAACAACTCACGTTGAAAACGCTAAAGAAGAAGCACAGACTACAACAGAAATACATGAGGAAGAAAATCATGTTTCTGATAGTATAGCTGTTCATACAGAAAGTGCTGAAGTTGCACATGTAGCAGATTCAACTAATGCAGAACATAAAGAAGAAGTAAAAGAACAGCATGCTGATGCAGTTGTAAAACATACAGATGCTACACAGGCACACGGAGAAAACCATGAAGATGAACATGCTGAACACGCTTTTCATCAAATGCAAAACCGTCCTTGGGCAGCTTTTTTTGTTGCTTTAATGTTCTTTTTAGGAGTTACATTATTAGTATTAGCTTTTTATGCAATACAAAGAGTAGCACAAGCAGGTTGGTCTATCGTATTATTTAGAGTAATGGAAGCTATTACAGCAAATCTACACTATGTAAGTGCTATAATGTTAGTGTTTTTAATCGCTACTTTTATGCATATGAATCATTTATTCCCTTGGATGGCTGAAGGTGTTTTTGACCCTCAAAGTCCAAACTACGATTCTGTTGTAGACGGAAAAAAATGGTTTTTAAATACGCCAGGTTGGTTAATGAGAAGTATCTTTTATTTAACTGTTTGGAATGTATATCGTTTCTTTATTAGAAAAGGCTCTATAGCTCAAGATAATGGTGACTTAAAATTACATAAGAGAAATTATAATATTTCTGTAGTTTTCTTATTCTTATTTATGATTACAGAATCTATGATGTCTTGGGATTGGATTATGGGTATAGACCCTCACTGGTTCTCTACATTATTTGGTTGGTATGTTTTAGCTACTTTCTTAGTATCTGCTTTAACAGTAATAGCTTTTGTAACAATATATTTAAGAGCGCAAGGTCATTTACCTTTTGTAAATGATAGTCATATTCATGATTTAGCGAAGTATATGTTTGGTTTTTCAGTATTCTGGACCTACTTATGGTTTGCTCAGTTTATGTTAATTTGGTATGCAGATATTCCAGAAGAAACAACTTATTTCTTATTGCGTTTCAATGAATATAAAGTTCCATTTTTAGCAATGGTAGTTATGAACTTTATCTTTCCAATATTATTATTAATCAATAGCGACTTTAAAAGCGTTCCTTGGTTTGTAACAATAGGAGGAGTTGTAATATTAGCAGGTCATTATTTAGACTTATTTGTAATGATCATGCCAGGAACTGTTGGTGCTCAATACGGATTTGGGATTGGTGAAATAAGCGGGATTTTATTCTTCTTAGGCTTATTTATTTATGCTACCTTTAGCGCGTTTGCAAAAGCAAATACATTGGCAAAAGGAAACCCATTCTTACACGAAAGTGAAACTTATCATTACTACAATATCGAACACAGTGGTGAAGATAGTAATGACCATTAATAATTATAATTAATAAACAAATAGTTTAGATAATATGCTCGCTTTATTTTATATTTTCATAGCAATTGCAATAGGAGTTAGTTTCTGGCAAATTACTCGTATAATGAATTTTCGCTCTGTAATAGCTACAGACAAAGACAATGAAACACAAGGTAAATTAGCTATAGGGTTTTTAGTAGCCCTTTATGCAATGATGGTTTATTGTTTAATAGCAATGAATGTAGTAATGTTACCAGAGTCTGCTTCTATTGAAGGAGAACATGATGATAACTTATTTAACATTACATTTTGGTTAATTGGTGTTGTTCAGTTTGCAATGCAATTCTTAATTTTCTTTTTTACATATAAGTATAGAGGTAAAAAAGGAAACAAAGCATTGTTTTATGCAGATAGTCATAAATTAGAATTAATATGGACTACTATTCCTGCAGTAACAATTGTAATCTTAATTGGTTATGGTTTATGGGCTTGGAATAATATTATGTATGTTGGTGATGACGAAAACCCTATCGAAATTGAAGTATATTCAAGACAATTCGATTGGCAAGCACGTTACGCAGGAGCAGATAATGAATTAGGTTTAGGAAATGTTAACTTTATAAAAGGTATTAACTCAATGGGAGTTGATATGTCTGATCCAAATTCTCAGGATGATAAAAAAGTAACAGAACTAGTTTTACCAAAAGGGAAAAAGATTTTATTTAAGTTCCGTTCTCAAGATGTATTACACTCAGCTTATATGCCTCACTTTAGAGCGCAAATGAACTGTGTACCAGGTATGGTTACTCAATTTGCATTTACACCTAAGTTTACTACTGAAGAGATGCGTAAAAGCTCTGAGGTAATTGCTAAAACAGATGGAATTAATAAAATTAGAAAAGCAAAAGGTGAAGACCTTTACGAATTTGATTATTTGTTATTGTGTAATAAAATTTGTGGTGCATCTCACTACAATATGCAAATGAAAATTACTGTTGTTGAAGAAGCTGAATACAACAAGTGGTTATCAGAACAAAAAACATTAGCTCAAGTTATTAAATAAGATATTTTTTAAAAGTATATATAGATTATGTCAGATCATCATCACAAAGAAACATTTGTAACCAAATACATCTTCAGTCAAGATCATAAAATGATCTCGAAACAATTTCTTGTTACGGGTATATTTATGGGTGTTATAGGAGGTTTTATGTCTATGTTATTTCGTTTGCAAATTGCATGGCCAGAAACATCATTTTCAATTATTGAAGCATTCTTAGGTAACCATCAAACAGATGGAATTATGAATCCTGATATGTACTTAGCATTGGTTACAATTCACGGTACAATAATGGTATTCTTTGTATTAACTGCCGGTTTAAGTGGTACGTTTTCAAACTTATTAATTCCATTGCAAATCGGGGCACGTGATATGGCTTCTGGTTTCTTAAACATGGTATCTTACTGGTTGTTTTTCTTATCATCGGTAATAATGATAATTTCATTATTTGTTGAGGCAGGACCTGCATCAGCTGGATGGACAATTTATCCACCTTTATCAGCCTTGCCACAAGCAATTCCTGGTTCAGGTACAGGTATGACATTATGGTTAGTATCTATGGCAATTTTCGTTGCGTCATCATTAATAGGATCGTTAAACTACATCGTAACAATTTTAAACTTACGTACAAAAGGAATGAAAATGACAAGATTGCCATTAACAATGTGGGCATTCTTTGTTACAGCTATTATTGGTGTTATTTCGTTCCCAGTATTGTTATCTGCGGCTTTATTATTAATTTTTGATAGAAGTTTCGGAACCTCATTTTTCTTGTCAGATATTTTTATCTCAGGTGAAGTATTACATTACCAAGGAGGATCACCTGTATTATTTGAACACTTATTTTGGTTCTTAGGGCACCCAGAAGTATATATTATTTTATTACCAGCATTAGGTCTTACTTCAGAAGTAATATCAACAAATGCTCGTAAGCCAATTTTTGGATACCGTGCAATGATTGGGTCAATCATCGCGATTGCTTTCTTATCAACAATTGTATGGGGGCACCACATGTTTGTTACAGGAATGAATCCTTTCTTAGGATCTGTATTTACATTTACAACGGTATTAATTGCAATTCCATCTGCAGTAAAAGCATTTAATTATGTTACAACATTATGGAAAGGTAATTTACAATTAAATCCAGCCATGTTATTCTCTATCGGATTAGTTTCTACATTCGTAACAGGTGGTTTAACAGGATTAGTTTTAGGAGATTCTGCATTAGATATTAACGTACACGATACTTATTTCGTAGTAGCGCATTTCCACTTAGTAATGGGTGTATCTGCTTTATTAGGAATGTTTGCTGGTGTGTATCACTGGTTCCCTAAAATGTATGGTAGAATGATGAATAAAACATTAGGTTACTGGCACTTTTGGTTAACAATTATCTCTGCTTACGGAGTATTTTTCCCGATGCACTTTGTTGGACTAGCTGGTTTACCTCGTCGTTATTATACAAACTCAAACTTTCCAATGTTTGATGATTTAATTGAAATCAACGTATTTATGACTTTAATGGCATTTTTAGGAGGTGCTGCTCAGTTAATATTTTTAGCAAACTTCTTTATCTCAATGTATAGAGGTAATAAAGCAGAACAGAATCCTTGGAAATCGAATACTTTAGAGTGGACTACACCTGTTGAACATATTCACGGAAACTGGCCAGGTGCTATTCCAGAAGTTCACAGATGGGCGTATGATTATAGTAAAGTATGGGATGATGAAAATGATCTTAGATTTGGAGAGTATGTGCACGGAAAAGATTTCGTATTACAAACTACACCATTGTTAGATGGAGAAGAACCATCTTAATAAATAAAAGCATTTAAAAAAGCCTTCCAATATTGGAAGGCTTTTTTGTTTTACAATTCTAAATGCTATTATGTACCTTAGCATTGGTAATGTTGTTGCGTAACAATTATTACAAAGCAAAAATTATATTTCAAGTATATTTGTACCTATATGAACGAAAACTTAAATCCTGAAAATACGAATCTATCAAATGACGATTTAGATGTAGAAAAAAAACTACGTCCGCTTTCTTTTGATGACTTTTCAGGACAAGATCAAGCAATTGATAATTTAAAAATATTTGTTGAAGCAGCCAATCAACGAGATGAAGCTTTAGATCATACTTTGTTTCACGGTCCTCCGGGATTGGGCAAAACAACCTTGGCACATATTTTAGCCAATGAGTTAGGTGTGGGTATTAAAGTTACCTCAGGACCTGTTTTAGACAAACCAGGAGATTTGGCAGGATTGTTAACAAATCTTGATGAACGAGATGTGTTATTTATAGATGAAATTCATCGATTAAGTCCGATTGTAGAAGAGTACTTATATTCTGCAATGGAAGACTATAAAATCGATATTATGATTGAATCTGGACCCAACGCACGTACGGTTCAAATAAATTTAGAACCGTTTACATTAGTAGGAGCTACGACTCGATCTGGATTGTTAACAGCACCAATGAGAGCTCGTTTTGGAATCAGTAGTCGATTACATTATTATTCAACAGAATTACTTACTACTATTATTCAAAGAAGTTCGCAAATATTAGGCGTACCAATTTCTATGGAAGCAGCTATAGAAATTGCTGGTAGAAGTAGAGGAACACCAAGAATAGCAAATGCATTATTACGAAGAGTTAGAGATTTTGCACAAATAAAAGGTAATGGAAGTATTACTATAGAAATAGCAGTTTATGCTTTAAAAGCATTGAATGTAGATGCTCATGGATTGGATGAAATGGATAATAAGATTTTAGTAACTATAATTGATAAATTTAAAGGCGGCCCTGTAGGAATTAGTACAATTGCAACAGCAGTTAGTGAGAATACAGAAACCATTGAAGAAGTTTATGAACCGTTTTTAATTCAACAAGGTTTTATAATGCGTACTCCAAGAGGTAGAGAAGTAACCGATTTGGCTTACCAACATTTAGGGCGAATTAAAGGGAAGAATCAAGGTGAATTATTTTAAGTAATTATTAAACTTCTAAATGGAAAAAGAAAATATTAATAAAAATATATCTAAAGAGCCATCTAACGGATGGATACAAAGGTTAAAAGAAGAGAGTTGGGAAGCTGAATTACTGGTTTCTGCTATCGCTATTTTCGGAACTTTTAAGCTTTTTGATATTGTTAGTTGGGCAACCAATTTTTTTATTGATGTGTTAAATCCTAATCAATATTTTATAGCTTATTTCATTGTAACTTTTGGTCTTTTGGCGGTAAGTATGTTAGCAGCAATGTTTGTAATACACTTTGTTTTACGAGCTTATTGGATAGGTTTGGTAGGGTTGAATTCTGTTTTCCCTGATTACAGTATTGAGGATAGTGTGTATTCTAAAATTTACACAAAAAAAATATTAGAAGTCTTACCAAAGTTAAAAGAATCAATACAAAAAACAGATGAGCTATGTAGCGTAATTTTTTCAGCAGCATTTACATTGTTGTTTATGTACGCATATATGTCTCTTTTTGCAAGTGTTTATTTGTTTGTATATAACCTTTTATCAAAATATATAGCTTCATATATTTTATTAATCCTGCAGGCTTTTTTACGTTTTGCTTATTCCTGCAAATGATCATAACACTTATTTCTAATTTAAAAGTAAATAAAGAAAAAGAGAAAATACAAACAATCACTTTTAAAATAAATAAGTTTGTTTCAATGTTAACTTTCGGACCATTATATAAATCAATTTTACAAATAACAATGATTTTCGGTTCTAATTTTAAAAAGAAGAAATCGTTGGTATATCTAGTTTTATCATTTGTTTTTGTAGGTTTATTTTTAACAATGAATCAAATAATAAAAACAAATATATTTTATTTAGTATCTCATCAAAAATATTTTAATACAACGAAGGTTTATGCAAGTTTTTATAAAGACGAAAATAAAACAAATACGTTTTTATTAACACCAGAAATAGAATCAGACAAAGTAACTTCGGATGTTTTAAAGATTTTTATCCCTGTTTTTAGTTATGAAAAAAACGTAAGAACTCAACTGTGTGGTACTTTAGAAAAAGAGGATGATAAATCATTTGAGTTGGCAAGAGAAGAAATGGATGCCTTTACTTTAAATTGTTATAAAGAGTATTATCATATTTATATAGATAATGAAAAAATTACAGCAGATTTTCTGCGGCAACATGGACATTCTAGAACTAAACAAGCAGGAATCATTTCTTATTTAGATATTTCGAACTTAAAAAAAGGAATACATACTATTAAAGTAAGGAAAGAGCTTAAAAATTCGGAAACCTTGAAATGGAAAATTAAGTTTTACAAAGTAACAAACAACTAATCTCATTTTTTAAAAAAAGTAAAGTTGATATTTTAATGAAATTATTAAAAAAATTCATACCAATTTTAGAGTGGTTACCAAACTACAAAAAATCTCAACTTAGAGGTGATGTTGTAGCAGGTATAACTGTAGCAACGGTTTTAATTCCGCAAGGAATTGCTTATGCATTAATTGCAGGTTTACCACCTATTTATGGTTTATATGCTGCTTTGGTACCGCAATTAATGTATGCAATTTTTGGTTCGTCTCGCCAAGTAGCAATTGGTCCAGTAGCAATGGATTCTTTAATTGTAGCTACAGGAGTTTCAACATTGGCCTTAATGGGATCAGAAAGTTACATTGCTATTGCTATTTTATTGGCATTAATGGTGGGTGGTATTCAGCTTTTAATGGGGCTTTTTCGTTTAGGTTTTATTGTTAATTTTTTATCAAGACCTGTAATAGTAGGATTTACATCTGCGGTAGCATTAATTATAGGGTTAAATCAATTTAGAAACTTATTAGGAGTAGATTTTTTACAGAGTGATCAGGTACATATTCTTATTGAAGACATCTTTAAAAGAGTTTCATATTTTAATACCAACACAGCGGTAATCGGAATTATTGCATGTATTATAATTATGATTTTTAGAAAGATCAATAAAAAAATACCCAATGCTTTAATAGTTGTAGTAATAGGGATATTGGTAATTCGTTTTTCTAAAGATTATTTTATAGATGTAGCAATTGTAAAAGGGATTCCATCTGGATTACCAGGTTTTAGTATTCCGGTTATAGATATCGCATTAATAAGAGAATTATTACCAATAGCAATAACCTTAGTTATGGTTGGGTATTTAGAAATTATATCGATAGGAAAAACATTAGAAGCAAAGCAAGATGAATATAGAATAAGACCAAATCAAGAACTTATTGCTTTAGGTTTAAGCAATGTTGTAGGTTCGTTATTTCAATCCTATCCATCAACATCAAGCTTTTCTCGTTCGGCCATTAATGAAGAAGCAGGTGGTAAAACAGGTATATCAGCAATTGTATCGGTACTAATAGTTGTACTCACATTGCTTTTCTTGACACCAGTATTTTATCACTTACCAAAAACAATATTGGCCGCTATTATCATAGTAGCTGTATTTAATTTAATAAATATAAAAGAAGCTAAACGACTTTGGACAGCTAATAATTTAGATTTTTGGTTGTTGATTGCAACATTCTTAGCGACTATTTTTTTTGGTATTGAATACGGTATTTTAATAGGTGTAAGCTTGTCTTTAGTAATCTTAATTTTTAGAACATCACGACCTTATGTAATAGAATTAGGAAAGGTGCCAAACTCTGATTTTTACAGAAATAAAAACAGATTTAAAGATGTAATTATTGATGATAAAATTTTAGTATTTCGTTTTGATGCACAATTGTTTTATGCCAACTCAAATTATTTTCATGAAAAACTAGATGAAATGGTCGGGGAAAAAGGAAAATTATTAAAATTAATTGTCTTAGACGCCGAAAGTATTAATAGAGTTGATAGTACTGGGGTAGAAATGCTTAAAGAGCGTATAAAATATTACAATAAAAGAAACATTGCATTTTATTTTGCAGGAGTAAAAGGACCCGTTAGAGACGCTTTTTTTAGAGGAGGTCTTTTAGAAGTGGCAAGTATAGATCACTTTTTTATGCGTGCCAATGGCGCAGTAAATTTTTTTAAAACAGGAGATAATAAAAATCAAAAAAAATACGCACAGTATATACATCAAGCGTACGAATAAATAAGATTATGAATATAGAGCAAATTTATACAGGTTGTTTAGCACAAGGAGCGTATTATATAGAAAGTAATGGAGAAATAGCAATTATAGATCCGTTACGCGAAGTAGCACCTTACATAAAAAAAGCAGCAGAAGCTAACGGGAATATTAAATATATTTTTGAAACTCATTTTCATGCAGATTTTGTAAGTGGCCACGTAACCTTAGCAGAAAAAACAGGAGCAACAATTGTATACGGTCCAACGGCTAAAACAAATTACAAATCTCATATAGCAACCGATGGGGAAGTTTTTAAAGTAGGTAATATTACCATTACAGCAATGCACACACCAGGGCATACGATGGAAAGTACTTCGTATTTATTGAAAGATGAAAACGGGAAAAACCACGCAGTTTTTAGTGGAGACACCTTATTTTTAGGTGATGTTGGGCGTCCAGATTTAGCGCAGAAAGGAACACTTACTCAAGATGATTTAGCGGGATTTTTATATGACAGCTTGCGCACAAAAATAATGACTTTAGAGGATGACGTTATTGTATATCCTGCGCACGGAGCAGGTTCTGCTTGTGGAAAAAACTTAAGTAAAGAAACGGTAGGATCTATTGGTGATCAAAAGAAAACCAATTATGCTTTAAGAGCAGATATGACTAAGGCTGAGTTTGTAAAAGAAGTAACGGATGGTTTAGCGCCACCACCAGCCTATTTTCCTTTAAATGTAAAGTTGAATAAAGAAGGATATGAATCAATTGATGAAGTTATTAAAAAAGGAGCAATTGCATTATCTGCCGAAGATTTTGAAAAAGTAAGTAATTCAACAGATGCCATCATTTTAGATGTACGCCATCAATTCGATTTTGTAAAAGGATTTATACCGCAATCAATTTTTATTGGTTTAGGAGGAGCCTTTGCACCTTGGGTTGGTGCTTTAATTAAAGATGTAACTCAGCCAATTTTATTAATAACTCCTTTAGGAGAAGAAAAAACAGCAATAACACGTTTATCTCGCGTAGGTTTTGATAATGTATTAGGATATTTAGAAGGTGGTTTTGATACTTGGCAAAAATCAGGAAAAGAAATAGATACTTTACGTTCTGTATCGGCAAATGATTTAGAAGGAGCGATAAAAAATAAAGCGAAAGTTTTTGATGCCCGAAAACCGGGGGAATATGCAAACGAACATATTATCGATGTGCCAAACACACCATTAGATTTTTTAAATGACCATATATCTGAATTTCCAAAAAAGGAAGATTTTTATATTCATTGTGCGGGAGGGTATCGTTCGGTAATAGCAGCGTCTATTTTAAAATCGAGAGGATATCATAATGTAATTGATGTAGCAGGTGGTTATGGAGCCATTAAAAAAACAACAATCAATAGAACAGTCAATGTTTGTCCGTCAACATTAAAATAAAACGACATGAAAAAAAATATTCTTTATTTAGGATTAATTTTAACGATAATAATGTCTTGTGCTTCAAAAGAAGATGGAGTGAAAGATATTTCTATTAATGATTTACAAGTTGTATTAAAGAACAATGAAAATGTTCAGCTAGTAGATGTTCGTACACCAGAAGAATGGGTAGAAGGGACTATTAAAAATGCGATAGAAATAAATGTAACAGGTAGTGATTTTGAAAAAAAGGCATTGGCTAAATTAGATAAAACAAAACCAGTATATATCTATTGCCGATCAGGAGGTAGATCTAAAATAGCATCAGAGTTATTATTAAAAAAAGGATTTCAACCATATAATGTTTTAGGCGGTTATAAAGCATGGGAAAAAGAAATAGTTAAAAAATAATAATTTCATAGTACTTATAAAAACCAAAAAACGAGCTAGAAGCTCGTTTTTTGGTTTTTATAAGTATTAAATAAGTTAAAAGTTTAGAGTATATTGCTTTAGGTGAAACCGCATTAATGTTAAATTTTTCACAAACTGAATAAATTGTTTAATGTTTTGTTACATTTGTTGAACAAAAAAATAAATTATGAAACCACTTTTCTTAAAATTAATCTTGTTAACGTCTGTCTTATTAGTGTCTTTTACGCCAAATAGTCAAGAGTTTCAAGGACAAGCCTTTTATTTTTCTAAATCTAAAATGGAACTTGGTAGTTGGGGAGCTCGAATGAGTGAAGCTCAAAAGAAACAAATACAAGCACGATTAAAGAATCGGTTAGAGAAAAGATATGTGCTTAATTTTAATAAAGAGAAATCGATATTTTTAGAGGAAGATAAGTTAGACGCCATTTCTGGAGCAACAGACTCTTGGGGTAAGAATTTTACGCAAGGAGATCAATATAAAAACATAAAGGAAAATGCTTTAGTGCAAAGTCAAGAGTTTTATGGAAAGCAATTTTTAGTAAAAGATCAGTTACAAGTTATAAAATGGAAAATGGGTAAGGAGTCAAAGCAAATAGGACAGTATTTATGTTTTAAAGCTACAGCCTTAATACCAACCAAAGAACTTACTTGGTTTAATTTTTCATGGGCAGATTTAAGATCTTCTTCTACTAAAAAGACAGATTCTTTAGCCGTTAAATCAGCAGAGCCAGCAATAGAAATGACAGCTGTTGAAGCTTGGTATACTCCAAAAATACCAGTAAGTCATGGTCCGGGAGAATACTGGGGTTTACCGGGTCTTATTTTAGAAGTAAGCGCAGGTAATACAACATTATTGTGTTCAAAAATTGTAATGAATCCACAAGATAAAATAGAAATAGAAGCGCCTAGTAAAGGAAAAGAAATAACTAAAAATGATTATCAGGCAACAATTAAAGGTAAAATGATTGAGATGCGTAACAATCGAGGAAGAAGAAGAAATTAATATCCTTTAGAAAAATATCTTAATTAAATATAACCAATACCATATAATCATGAAAAAAGCACTTTCTGTTGCCTTGTTTTTTTTAGTTAGTATTTCATTTTCGCAAATTAAACTCGAAGGTGTTGTTAAAGATAGTTTAAACGTGTCTTTAGATTTAGCCAATGTGATTGCTATAAATGAAGAAACAAGTGTTTTAGAAGCATACGGTATTACAGATGAGAAAGGAAAATATAAGTTAAGTTTAGGTAAAAACGGAACCTATAAGATTCAAATTAGTTATATAGGTATGAAAACCTTTGAAGAGGTTATATCAACTAAAGAAGATGATTTAAATAGAGATTTTATACTCTTATCAGATAATACGCTAGATGAAGTAGAAATTACCTACGAAATGCCTGTTACAGTAAAAGGTGATACTTTAATTTATAATGCAGATTCTTTTAAAAACGGAACAGAACGAAAGTTAGAAGATGTACTCGAAAAATTACCAGGTGTAGAGATTAATGAAAATGGGCAAATAGAAGTAGAAGGTAAGGTTGTAAATAAATTAATGGTAAATGGTAAGGATTTTTTTGATGGCGATACAAAGCTAGCAACCAAAAATATACCATCTAAGGCTGTAGATAAGATTGAGGTTTTACGTAATTACTCTGAAGTAGGTCAATTAAGAGCCGTAAGTAACAATCAGAACAATGTAGCTTTAAATATAAAGTTAAAAGAAGGGAAAGAGAATTTTTGGTTTGGTAATGTAACTGTAGGCGGCGGATCTTCACCCGATAAAGAACTTTACTTAGTGCAACCTAAGCTTTTTTATTACAATCCGGAATATAGTATTAACTTTATTGGAGACCTTAATAATATAGGTGAACTAGCTTTAACTCGTAGAGATATTAGAGGTTTTGGTGGCGGTTTTAGAGCGCCAAGTAGTAGCAGCGGAACAAGTATTAATTTAGGAGATAACAGCCTTAATTTTTTAACAAATCAGGCAAATACTTTACAAGTAGATAATAAGTTAGCTACAGGAAATTTTAGCTATTCACCAAAAAAGACACTAGATCTTAGTGGGTTTTTAATTTACAATAGCAGTCGTATACTGTCTAAAGAAACAAGTTTTGTGCAATACACAAATCCTGATTTAGGTATTCCTGATGAGGAAACCACTCAGAATGGTACTGAGCGCTCTAATCAAGGTTTGTTAAAATTAAGCGCGTCTTATAAGCCGAACATGAACAATCAATTAGAATACGATATTATAGCTCGTGTATCTAACGACACACAAGATCAACGTATTTTTTCATCAGTATTAGGCAACACAAATCAACTAGAAGAAGTAACACCTTTTAGCATCAATCAAAAAATAAATTATTATTATACGCTTAACGAAACCAACATTTTTGCTTTCGAGGCGCAGCATTTAATTAAGAATGAAGATCCTTTTTACAATGCTGTTTTAGGTAATGACCCAAATGGAGAGGATCCTTTTGATACAACAGCAGATGCTTTAGGTTTAGACACATCATTAAATACTTATGATTTAGGGCAGAATAGGCGTATAAAATCTAATCAACTAGATGCTAAATTAGATTACTTTAATATTTTAAATACAAAAAGTAACCTTAACCTTACATTAGGAACAATTATAAGTAAACAGGAATTTAATTCTTCAATATTTCAGTTTTTAAACGATGGATCTAAATTTGTGCCTACGCCGAATTTTAATGACGGAAAAGCATCTAACGATATAACATATAATTTTAGTGATATTTATTTAGGTGTACACTATCGATTAAAAGCAGGTAAATTTACAATAACACCAGGTTTTTCTTTGCATGCATACGGAAACGAAAACGTACAGTTCGGAGAAACGTATGAAGATAACTTTTTTAGAGTTTTGCCTGATTTCGAAACTCGAATTCAGTTTAAGAAAAGTGAGTCTTTAACTTTGCGATATGAAATGCGAAATCAGTTTACAGATGTTACAAGATTAGCAGAAGGTTTGGTATTAAATAACTATAATAGTATTCAATTTGGTGAGCCAGATTTGCAAAATGCATTATCGCATAATGTGAGTTTATTTTACAGTAGCTTTAATCTTTTTAATTATACGAATGTTTTTGCCAGAGCGGCATATTCTAGCAATATAGATCAGGTAAGAAGTTTAACAAATTTTGAAAATGTTATACGAACAAGTACTTTTTTTAATTCGAATTTTGCAGATGAAAATGTTAATGTATTTGGACGCGTACAACGAACTTTTGGTAAAATAAGAGCAAGCTTAAATGCAAGTTTTAATTACAGCAAAATAAATCAATTAATACAGGGAACTCAGTCGTTAAATAAGGGTTATACACAAAGTTATACGCCAGGTGTAAGAACTAATTATAGAGAAGCACCAAATGTAAGTTTAAGATACCGTTATAGTATTACAAATAATGACCAAGGAAGCAGAAGTACTACATTTACAACCAATGCACCTTCAATAGAATTTGATGCTTATATTAAAAAAAGAATCACATTTAAAACCAATTATACCTATACAAATCAAGATTTAGGCAACGGTAATTCGCAATCTTTTCAGAACTGGGATGCTACTTTATCGTATAGAAAGGATAGAGATGCAAAATGGGAGTATGAAATTAAAGCTACAAACCTTTTAAATATTGATTCTCAAGTAAGAAATAGCGCTAACAATCTTTCTGTTTTTAGTTCAGAAACATTTATACAACCGCGATTTGTAACATTTAGGTTTGTGTATACTTTGTAGTTTTTGGGATGATTTTATAAGTTTAAATAAAAGTATTGTATACTAAAAATAGGGCTATTAGTTTCATTTAAGATGCTAATAGCCCTATTTTTTTATGTTTACTTGTAATTACTTATGTTTAGGCCTGTATTGGTAAATTTAACATCAACATAAGCTCTTATATCAGTATGAAATAAAATTATTACAGCTGAATAGATCTAATATTGAAAAAATAAATTATCAAAAATTAGAGAACTCTAATTTTGTAGCTACTATTCAAATAGTTCAGAAGATAAATAACGATCACCACGATCACATATTATGGTAACAATTACACCTTCCTTTAGTTCGCTGGCAAGTCTTAGGGCTGCAGTTGTAGCACCACCGCTGCTCATACCTGCAAAAATACCTTCTTCTTTAGCTAATCTTCTCGACATTAAAATTGCCTCTTCTCTACTTACCTCATAAACGCTATCGACTTTAGAAGCATCGAAAATTTTTGGTAAATATTCTTTAGGCCATTTGCGTATACCAGGAATTTTTGATCCTTCGGTTGGTTGCACACCAACAATTTGAATAGCTTTATTTTTTTCTTTTAAATAGGTAGAAGTACCCATAATAGTTCCTGTAGTTCCCATAGAAGAGACAAAGTGAGTTACTTCTCCGTTAGTATCTCTCCATATCTCTGGTCCAGTAGTTTTATAATGAGCTTTCCAGTTATCTTCATTCGCAAATTGATTGAAAGAATAAAAACCTTCATCTTTTACCTTATTTTCTACGTAATCACGAGCACCTTCAATACCATCGGGATGTAAGGTAACCTTGGCACCATAAGCTTTCATGGTTTGAACTCGCTCTTTAGTAGCTGTTTCGGGCATTACCAATTCAATATCGAGGTTAAATATACCTGCAATCATAGCTAAAGCAATACCTGTGTTGCCACTAGTAGCTTCTATTAATTTTGTAGAGGTGCTTATTTTTTTAGAATCTAAAGCTGTTTTAATCATGTTGTAGGCAGCGCGGTCTTTTACACTTCCCCCCGGATTGTTGCCTTCTAATTTAAAATATAATTTTACATTCGGATTAGAATTTAAAGCTATTGATTCTACTATTGGTGTGTTACCAATTTGATTTATTAGTGTTTTACTCATTATTTCATAGGAATTATTTCAATTAGAGGATTATGTGTCACAATAGAATTTTTTGCGACAGAACTTGTAACCCAAGCGTTACCCCCGATAATACTATTTTGCCCAATGACAGTATTTCCTCCTAGGATCGTGGCATTTGCGTAAATAATTACGTTATCTTCAATTGTTGGGTGTCTTTTACTATTTATAAGTCCTTTTTTTACCTTAAGTGCACCAAGCGTAACTCCTTGAAATATTTTAACATTATTATGTATGATAACTGTTTCGCCAATAACCACTCCAGTACCGTGATCTATAAAAAATGATTCACCTATAGTTGCACCTGGGTGAATATCAATACCAGTTAGTTGATGAGCATATTCCGTCATAAGCCTAGGTATTAAAGGAAGGCCTAAACGGTTAAATTCTTTAGCCATTCTAAAGATTGAAATGGCAAAAAAACCAGGATATGCTAGATATACTTCGTTAAGAGATTTAGCAGCAGGATCATTATTAAAAATAGCTTCTGCATCTTTTTTTAGATTACAAAATAAGTTTGGAATGCCTTTAATAAAATCGTTCCAAGTTTTACAGGGCTTACCTTTAATTTCTGGGCAAGCAATATCTCTTATTTTTATAAATAACGCTTTTAAATCAATTAATGATTTTTCGGTGTCAGTTTCACTATCAAAAAACGTATTAAACATTAATTGTGTAAAGCGTTGTGACTCTGCTTTTAGTGTAGATGATATTTTAATAGCTGCTTTTTGGCTATTAATAACTTCAATTAAACGTGTATGGTCCATGATATTCAAAACTTTATTACAAAGTTCAGTCATTATTTTTAATAATCTTTAAGATAAAAATTATTTTTCAGACTCAATCTATAAATATTAGTTGATTATCTCAATAAGGTAATTTATTTAGGTTTACACCCAAGTATAAACAATGGTAAAAAGAAATTAGTAATCAAAAAAACCTGAGTTATAACTCAGGTTTTTTTTGTGATTCAATAAATTTAAGTTTTTTAAAACTTTAAAGTAACACCTACTAAAAAGTTAATAGTTGCCTGCGGATAATATCCTTGTGCTTCTTGTGTAGTTCCAGGAGTAGACCAATCATCTAAATAAATATAACCTCTATCTACATATTCTTTGTTAAAAACATTGTTTACCAAACCTGTAAATACAATTGATTTAAAAATTGATGCTGTTTTTAATTCATACATCACATTTAAATCACTTGTGTAATAGCTATCTAATTTTGATGCTTTTGTATCCGTATTACTTAAGTATTGCTCTCCAACAAATTTTGTTAAAAAAGCTATCTGAAAATTATCAGAAGGTTGATAGGTAAATGCGTTACCAGCAACAATATTTGGTGAATTTGCAATAGTAGTATTTCCTAATTCTTGTAAAGATCCGTCTCTATTAGTAAAGAAATCGACGTTTTTGTTTTTACTTACCGCAATGTTTTGGCGTACAGAAAACTGCTCTGTTAAACGAATATCTGCATCAATTTCTAAACCTAATCTATAACTGTTACCACTTGTACCACGTAAAGGATCTCCAGTATCATCAATTTCACCAGTTAAGACTAATTGATTCTGATAATCCATAAAGTAAACATTGGTATTTAATTTAACGAAGTCATTTTTTAAACGCCAACCTAATTCGTAGTCATTTAAACTTTCCGAAGTATTTACTCCCGCTTTAAAATCGCTTCTATTTGGTTCTCTATTTGCTTTTGCAAAAGATGCGTAAAAACTATTTTGGTCATTTAGTTTGTAAGTTAAACCTACTTTTGGATTAAAGAATTTAAAATTTTCATCAACATTTAAAGGTTTTCTTTTAGAGGTTAATCCGTTTGTTTTATAAGAAATAAAACGTCCTTGTAAATCGATAAAAGTTCTAAGTTTTTCGGTAATATTAAAAGACACTTTAGAGAAAACACTAAAGTCGTTTTTAGTTGATTTTCCTTCATAGTATCGGTCTCTAATATTGGTATTTGCAGCTAAATCGCTACCCCAAATAAGTTCACCGTAATGATCGTTTTTAAAGTTACTAAAAGAACCTCCCGATATAATTTCTAAACCTTTATTTTTATAAGTAGCATTAAAATTACCAACATAAAAATGATTGTCTAACCAACGACGAACAATAACATCACTACCATCAACAATTAAGTTATTATAATCTTCAGCATCTCTACCGTCTTTAAATTGCTCGAAATAACCTTTACCACGTGTATAGTTTAAACCAAGGTTGGTGGTCCAATTATTAGTTAATTTTTCGTTCCAATGTAATTGATAATGGTCTTGTTGATAGTTGTCAACCTCGTTATCGTAGGTTAACGGATTCTGTCTTCTATCTTCTTTTAATTGTTGTGCAGAAATTCCGTCCCAAGCTTGGTATGTTTCTTCTTTTCCTCCAAAAACTAAAGCTTTAATTAACGTATTTTCATCCGTATAACTACCTTGTAAAAAGTACGATTTTAAATCGGTAGAAGCTCTATCTATATATCCATCAGAATAAATGTTAGATACACGCCCTGCAAATTCAAAGTGCTTGTTTAGTTTTCCTGTCGTAAATTTTACAGTGTGCTTTCTTGTGTTAAAAGAACCAAAAGAATTAGAAATTTCTCCACCAGCTTTTTCGGCACTAGCATCTGTAAGAATATTTAAACTTGCACCAAAAGCACCCGCACCATTTGTAGAGGTACCAACACCACGTTGTAATTGTAAACTTTGTGTAGATGAAGCAAAATCTCCTAAATTTACCCAAAAAGTTCCTTGACTTTCGGCATCGTTATACGGAATTCCATTTATCGTAACATTTACTCTTGTAGCATCAGACCCACGAACACTCATGTAGGTATAACCTACACCAGCACCAGCATCTGAAGAAGAAACAACGTTTGGTAAATAGTTTAATAAAACAGGAATGTCTTGACCTAAATTACGTTTCGAAATTTCTTTTTTAGATAAGTTAGAGTGTGTTACAGGTGCATCAGCTTGTACACGCACTGCAGAAACTAATACTTCTTCTAAAAGAGTAGCATCAGAAGTTAATTGAAAGGTAATATTTTGATCTTTTAAAACAGCTATTTTTTTAACTAAAGTTTTAAAACCTACAAAAGAAATTTCAACACCATATGTTCCTTTTTCTAGTTTTAATTTAAAGTTTCCGTCAAAATCGGTAGCGGTTCCTTTTTTTAATTCTTTTACAGCAATGGTAGCACCTACAAGCGCTTCTTGATTATTGTTAACTACTTTACCCGTTATAATAAAGTTTTGTGCATTTACTGTTATAGCAGTAAATAATACGATTAAAAAAGCTACAGCTTTCATTTGTTTACTAAAAGACATCGGTCTCATTTTTTTATAAAATAAAATCGAATAAAAAGAGGTAATTATTCCTTGTTATTGTTGAATAATTGATTGCTTACGTTATTGTGAGGGTAGCGAAAATATCTTTTACATAAAGATTACGTTACCTGGTTTACAACAGTTTATTTACAAAATGGCGATTATCGCCTCCCTAAACAGCATTACCTGTTCTAGGTTCATTGGGTATGATCTCAGCCGATATAGGCACCCCTTTACGAGAACGCGGCAAAGGTAAAGCGAATTTTATAATTGAAAACAAAAGAATAGATAATTTTAAGTGTAATGTTAAGGTTGGTAAAAAGTAGTTAACATAAAGCATTTAAAAGTATAGCAATATTTTTTCGAAGCTATTTCCTGCTTTCTCTACTCGCTTTTTTCGTGCCTCAAAAGAGCTTAAACAAACCGTTCAATCAGGGCTAAGATTTTTGCGAAGTATTTAGCTGTTTAATCGAGTTTTGGTTTCTTTCTCAATGTTTTTTTAACGGAGGTTCTTTTCTTGTTCTCAGCTTTTCTTAAAACAGATCCTCTACTTGGTTTCGTAGTCCTTCTTATTTTAGGTCTTTTTAAGCCTTGGGTAATTAGCGCTAAAAAACGTTTTATAGCAAGGTCTTTGTTTCTGTGTTGAGAACGTGTTTCATCAGAAGACAGCAATAAAATATTTTCTTTGGTAAGTCGAGAAGCTAGTTTTTTAAAGAGTATCTCTTTTTGCCTTTCAGATAATTGTTTAGAGTTCGCAAGATCAAAAGTTAATTCGATTTTAGACGATACTTTATTTACATGTTGTCCGCCAGCACCAGAGCTTCTTATTGCTTTAAACTTTAGTTCTTTAACCAGTTCGTGCGAATTCATAATTATAAAGAAGGTTTGTTTAAAGTAGTAGAAAAAGAATACAGATTTTCTTTTTTAGAAAGTAATCCATCAATAATTTCGATTGCTTTTTTTAATCGCGTTTCTTTATCTCCTTTTAATAAAATATATGGTCGATTGTATTTTTTTAAGGTGTTTTCAAAAGCAGTAAACATTTCTAAACGTTCGCCTGGTTTATCACGTAAATCATCAGCTTCCCAAGGAGTATCAATATAAGTTAAGAAATAAATATCATAAGAGTTTTCAATAGCAGCTTCATCGAGTATAGGATCTACAAAACCACCATAATATTCTTCTGAATATACTTTTGTTTCGAGTAAGTCGGTGTCGCAAATTAAAACTTTATCCGCTTTTAGCGATAAATCGTTTTCTAGTTTTATTTGTCCTTCGGCAATTGGTATTATGTCTTTTTGTTCACAAATTTTACGCTCGTTATTCCATTTGTCTTGCAAATACTCGCGCGCAAATTCTGGTGTCCAAACGGTACTGTAATAACGTGCTAATTGCCCAGAAAGCGTTGTCTTACCTGTGCTTTCAGGTCCGAATAAAACAACCTTTACAAGGTTGCTGTTTTTTTGTTTAAGCTTTTTTTCCATGCTAAATACCCGCTAACGGCAATAAAGGTAAAAATTAAATATTGAAAACTTGTAAACGTAAAGCCTTTGTAAAAATAAAGAGGCACAGAGATAATATCTCCGATAATCCAATAAATCCAATTTTCAATTTTACGTTTCGCCATCAACCACATTCCTACAAAGAAAGTAGCGGTAGTAAACGTATCTACATAGGCTGTCCAATTGTTCCATTTATCAAAATAAGTATATACAGCAAATACAAAAATTAGAGTTGCAAAAAAGATAAAAACACTAGTTTTCTTTTCTTTTGTAGTTGTTCTTGAAATAGGAGTAACATGAGTTGCATCTACATTACGAGTCCAAATATACCAACCGTAAATACTCATGATAAAATAGTAGCCATTTATCATCATATCGCCTAATAGTTGCCATTTTAATAACAGATACACAAAAATAGCGGTGCTAATCATTCCGGTAGGAAATACCCAAATTTTATTCTGTTTAGAGAACCAAACAGATAAAAAACCAAAAATTACGGCAATAACTTCTAAGCAAATATCTGAGGTCGAGTAAGTTGTGTACTGATTAAAAAGAAAATCAAAAACTTGGTTCATAGTCGCTACGGTCAGATTTTACAATTTTCATAAATAAGATTCCGCTATCGATTAATTCGAAGGAGTTTTTTAATTCTGTAGTAACCACTTGCATTACGGTATCGTAATCTCCATACACTTGTGTGCTTAAAGGATTTTCAAGTACAGTTAAGCCAGAAGCTCTTAGTTTTTTTATAAAATTGATAATTGGTTCTTCAAATTTATTTTGAAGTGGCGTTAAGGTAAGTTCTACAGATATTTTCATAAAAAAAGTTTCAAAAAGCGAAGTTACAAACTTTGTAGCTGTCATTTTATTGAAGAAAGAGATCTTTTAAAGGTGTTCTTTTAACTAGCATACACACAAGTAAAACCTTCGGTTTCTAAAAAGTAAATTTTATATTCATCGGTAACACCTTCGTATAAAATTTTACCAGAAGTTTCGTTTGTTTCAAAAGAGAAATCTTCAATGTAAATATTGTCTAAAAAGAGTAATTTTTTCTTTCCGTAAATTTTATACAAACTCTCTTTGGCTCCCCAAACAACCGTTAGTTTACTCACTAAAGCGTCATGGTTTGCGATCGATTTATATTCTTCAATTGGCGTGAATTTATGTGCTATTTTTAAAATTTTATCTCGTTGTTTTTCAATATCGATACCTACGGGTTTATCATCAGAAATTATAATACCTGAAAAAGTAAAAGAATGTGTGATCGAAATAAATTTACCGTCTTTTAAATGCGGTTTTCCGTATTCATCATATACTAAGTCTGCATCGGTATAGCCAAACTTATTTAGTAAGTGACGAACGCTTAAAAAACCCCTACGGTGTAAATCCGATTTCATGTTGTTAACTCGGTCTTTACTACTCTGAGTAAGTTCAATGCCTTCAGATAAATTTTCAAAAGATTCTTCAATCTTCCAAATCAATACTTTAGTGGTTTCGTTTACCGTTAATGTTTTGTGAACAGGCATATTTTAGAAAGTTATTTCGTAATTTTGCGACTTAGAAATTTAGATATATAAATATACATAAATATGAGCACAAAAAACGCTACATACGTTCCTTTTAAAGTTAAAGATATCACTTTAGCTGATTGGGGAAGGAAAGAAATTTTATTGGCAGAAGCTGAAATGCCAGGATTAATGAGTTTACGTGAAGAATATAAAGATGAGCAACCATTAAAAGGAGCTAGAATTGCAGGGTGTTTACACATGACGATTCAAACTGCTGTTTTAATTGAAACTTTACAGGCTTTAGGTGCTGAGGTAACTTGGAGTTCTTGTAATATTTTTTCTACACAAGATCAGGCTGCTGCTGCAATTGCTGCTACAGGAACACCTGTATATGCTTGGAAAGATATGACAGAAGAAGAATTTGACTGGTGTATCGAACAAACTTTATTCTTTGGTGAAGATAAAAAACCATTGAATTTAATTTTAGATGATGGTGGAGATTTAACAAATATGGTATTAGATCGTTATCCTGAATTAGCTGCAGGAATTAACGGGTTATCAGAAGAAACTACTACAGGAGTTCACAGATTGTATGACAGAGTAAAGGCAGGAACTTTACCAATGCCAGCAATTAACGTAAACGATTCTGTAACTAAATCTAAATTTGATAACAAATACGGATGTAAAGAATCTGCAGTTGATGCAATTCGTCGTGCAACTGATATTATGTTAGCAGGTAAACGTGTTACAGTTTGTGGTTATGGTGATGTAGGTAAAGGTACCGCGGCTTCTTTTAAAGGTGCAGGTTCTATCGTTACAGTTACAGAAATTGATCCTATTTGTGCATTACAAGCTGCAATGGACGGTTTTGAAGTTAAAAGATTAGAAACTGTTGTTGGTAATTCTGATATTATTATTACAACTACAGGTAACAAAGACATTATTCAAGGACGTCATTTCGAAGCAATGAAAGACAAAGTTATTGTTTGTAACATTGGGCACTTCGATAACGAAATTGATATGGCTTGGTTAAATAAAAACCATGGTAATACAAAAGACACTATCAAACCTCAGGTTGATAAATATAACATCAACGGAAACGATATTATTTTATTAGCAGAAGGACGTTTAGTAAACTTAGGTTGTGCAACTGGTCACCCAAGTTTTGTAATGAGTAACTCATTTACAAACCAAACTTTAGCACAAATCGAACTTTGGAAAAACAAAGATGCTTACGAAAATGATGTATACATGTTACCTAAGCATTTAGATGAAAAAGTAGCAAAATTACACTTAGCTAAAATAGGAGTAGAGCTTACAGAATTACGTTCTGAGCAAGCATCTTATATTGGTGTAACTGTTGAAGGGCCTTATAAGCCAGAACACTACAGATACTAAATTTCATTATTCTAAAATTGTCACCTTGAGCGCAGTCGAAAGGTTGTTTTAGAATTTTATCATACATAAACTTAAAACCCTTGTATTAACTTGTAAGGGTTTTTCTTTGGCATTTTTAACAGGCTATCCACTATATCTTTTTTCGTGGCTCAAAAAGGATGCCGCTACTATCCTTAACGCAGCTTTAGTTTCACAACAATAATTTATTATAACTCCATTTTGTTTCCTGTCACCTTGGGCGCAGTCGAAAGGTTGTGTTTAATTGTTTTGGTATTATAGCTAATAATATTGAATTTCGGAGCTATTCTATTTTAAGAAGAAGATTACTTCGTTTCTCTCGTAATGACGTTTGTTTAAGAAGTATAAATAGGTTTTATACCTAGTCTTAGTATAAAATTACATTTTCAGAGATTTTGCTATTTTGTAATCGTCATCGCGAAGTTTATTTTTTTAAACTGTGGCAATCTATCTCTAATAATAAGATTACTTCGTTTCTCTCGTAATGACGTTTGTTTAAGAAGTATAAATAGGTTTTATACTTAGTCTTAGTATAAAATTACATTTTCAGAGATTTTGCTATTTTGTAATCGTCATTGCGAAGTTTATTTTTTTAAACTGTGGCAATCTATCTCTAATAATAAGATTACTTCGTTTCTCTCGTAATGACGTTTGTTTAAGAAGTATAAATAGGTTTTATACTTAGTCTTAGTATAAAATTACATTTTCAGAGATTTTGCTATTTTGTAATCGTCATTGCGAAGTTTATTTTTTTAAACTGTGGCAATCTATCTCTAATAATAAGATTACTTCGGTTTTCTCGTAATGACGTTTTATTAAGAATTATAGAGAAAGGTTTTAGTTCTTGTCTTTAAACACCAATATGTTTTTTATAGCGTCATTCTGAATTTATTTCAGAATCACTTGAAACCTGCTATTAATTATGCGAACCTGAAACAAGTTCAGTTTGACGGATTCGATTCGTAACAATAAATCCTGTCACCTTGAGCGCAGTCGAAAGGTTGTGTTTTAATTGTTTTGGTATTATAGTTAATAATGTTGAATTTCGGAGCTATTCTATTTTAAGAAGAAGATTACTTCGTTTCTCTCGTAATGACGTTTGTTTAAGAAGTATAAATAGGTTTTATACCTAGTCTTAGTATAAAATTACATTTTCACAGATTTTGCTATTTTGTAATCGTCATTGCGAAGTTTATTTTTTTAAACTGTGGCAATCTATCTCTAATAATAAGATTACTTCGTTTCTCTCGTAATGACGTTTGTTTAAGAAGTATAAATAGGTTTTATACTTAGTCTTAGTATAAAATTACATTTTCAGAGATTTTGCTATTTTGTAATCGTCATTGCGAAGTTTATTTTTTTAAACTGTGGCAATCTATCTCTAATAATAAGATTGTTTCGTTTCTCTCGTAATGACGTTTTATTAATAATTATAGAGAAAGGTTTTAGTTCTTGTCTTTAAACACAAATATGTTTTTTTATAGCGTCATTCTGAATTTATTTCAGAATCACATCTAATAAGTTAACTCATTATTAATAAACTAGAGTAACTAATTGTTTTAAAATTAAACGCATTAAAATGCCTAGCCCCGATTGAAGCATTTGTTTGAGCTCCTCGCAGAGATCGAGTGCGGAAAGCGGGAATTGGCTTCAAAAAAAAATCCTACAACTAAGTTGCAGGATTTTTTATATAAGTTTTAAACTTGAATTATATCTTTAAAGAATTAAATAATTCAATTAACCTTGGGCTAGAAGGCCTAGGTGCATTTGCATCTACAATATTACCTTGTGGGTCGATTAAGATAAAACGCGGTATGCTATTTACTTTATAGGCACCAGCAAAGCTTTTATCTCTTTTAGAATACAATTGAATTCCGGTTAAGTTTTTGTCAGCTACCATTTTTTTCCAAGTTTCGTAATCTCTTTCACTATCAACAGAAATACTTACAAACTCAATGTCTTTGTTATGGTATTGCTTTTCTACTTTTTGTAAAAAAGGAATTTCTTGTTTACAAGGGTTACACCAAGTAGCCCACATATCAACATAAACATATTTACCTTTTAAATCATCTAAAGAAGTGGTACCTCCTTTAAAATTCTCGTAATCAACAAACTTAGGCGACTCAATACCTTTTGCTAATTTAGTAGCTAAATATAACTTGTCGGCATGTGTTTTGTTTAAGTAATTTGTTAACCCTGTAATGTTTTGTTTTTGGGAAGCAACAAAAGTAGAATCTAATTTAGTATCTGCTATTCTTTTGTTAAAATCAGCAGTATAATTATTTACTTTCGTATCAAACTTATCTTTTGGTAATGTAAATAAATCTTTATCATTTAAAAGGTTTTCTTGCAATAGTGATGTTTTTGCTAAGAAATTACTTTCATCAGAGCCTTCACCTGTATAAGTAACAGTTTCATCAAATTCTTTTGAGTCAATTGTCATGTTAACATTTGCACCGTTTTTTAAATATAAAGTTGTTGATTCTTGTCCGTCAAATAGACGATAAAAACCATCTTTAAGGTTCATCGTGTCTTTAAAAGCGCCGTTTTCGTTAACCTTAATTACTCTACTAAATTTTAATTGAGGATTAGAAATAACGATAGAATCAGAATTTTGATTTGTTATTTTTCCAGAAAAAGTAACAAAATTATTTGATTCTTTTTTACAAGAAATTATAGCAATGGCAATTGCCATTAAATAAACTATTTTTTTCATTGGTTTGATCTATTTAATTGTTTTTTATAAGTTACTAAATTACTGATTTTTCTGTACAAACACGATGTTTTAACTTTTTATCCCAACCAGCCTTCTCTATCTAAACTTCGATATTGAATTGCTTCTGTTAGATGATCAGATTTTATATTTATAGATGCATCAATATCTGCAATTGTACGTGCTACTTTTAAAATTCGATCATAAGCTCTTGCAGATAAATTTAGTTTTTCCATAGCCCTTTTTAGTAAATTTTTACTTTCGGTGGATAGTTTACAAAACTCACGAATTTGTTTTACATTCATCTGGGCGTTGTAATGTACAGTATCCGAATTACTAAAACGTGCTGTTTGTATTTCACGAGTTTTTGTTACTCTTTTTCTTATTTCTACACTAGGTTCTCCTTTTCTTTCTTCTGATAATTTATCAAACGGAACCGGAGTTACTTCAATATGTATATCAATTCGATCTAATAAGGGTCCGGATATTTTACTTAAATAGCGCTGCATTTCTGCAGGCGAAGATGTCATTGGTGAGCTAGGATCGTTAAAAAAACCAGATGGACTAGGATTCATACTAGCAACCAACATAAAACTACTTGGATAGTTTACTGTGAATTTAGCTCTTGATATTGTTACTTCTCTGTCTTCTAAAGGTTGTCGCATTACTTCTAAAACTCCGCGTTTAAACTCTGGTAATTCATCTAAAAATAAAACACCATTATGAGCTAAGGAAATTTCACCCGGTTGAGGTAAGTTATTTCCACCACCAATTAAAGCGATATCCGAGCAGCTGTGGTGTGGAGATCTAAAAGGACGACTAAACTGTAATCCCGAATTTTTTATTTTACCAACAACAGAATGTATTTTGGTAGTTTCTAACGCTTCTTGCAATGTCATTGGTGGCAATATGGAAGGGAGTCTTTTTGCTAACATTGTTTTTCCTGCTCCTGGCGGACCAATTAAAATAATGTTATGTCCGCCAGAGGCAGCTATTTCCATACAGCGTTTTATACTTTCTTGTCCCTTTACATCAGAAAAATCAAACTCAGGAAAATCAATATGCTTGAAAAATTCTGCACGAGTATCAACTATTGTAGGCGTTATTAATTCTTTATTTTCTAAGTGATTAATAACTTGCATAATATTATCAACCGCTAGTACATTTAAATCATTAACGATTGCAGCTTCTTTTGCGTTTTCTTTTGGTAGTATAAAATGCTTGTAACCTTCTTCTCTAGCTTTAATAGCAATTGGTAAAGCCCCTTTAATGGGTTGCAGACTTCCGTCTAAAGAAAGTTCTCCCATTATAATGTACTCGTTAATATTTGTGGTTTTAATTTGATTAGAAGCAGCAAGAATACCAACAGCTAAGGTTAAGTCGTAAGCGGCGCCTTCTTTACGAATATCGGCAGGAGCCATATTTATAATTATTTTTTTCCCGGGAAGCTTAAATCCATTATTATTTAATGCTGCAGAAATACGATATGAGCTTTCGCGAACTGCATTGTCTGGTAAACCTACCAAATGATAACCTACTCCTTTATCTATATTAACCTCTATAGTTATAGTTGTGGCTTCAATACCAAAAACAGCAGATCCATAGGTTTTTATTAGCATAACTTTCTCTTTCTGTTAAAGATAGCTAAAATTATTATCTTTTTTTAATTATAGATTGTGATGTTATTACTAGTTAGTCTAACAAAAAAACACCTCTTTATTAAAGAGGTGTTTTTTAAATATATATTGTAATGGATTAGTTATTGTTAAAATTATCTAATCCTGTTTTTAACCAGTTATAGTATGATGTATGATCTGTATATTGTTGAGGTGAGTTTAAAAGCTCTAAATTTGGGCTCATTAATATATAAAATGGTTGAGATGCTGTTTTAAAGTTAGCAACTTGTAAAGTAGCCCATTTATCACCATAAGTTCTAATTCTTTTTACTTTACCATTTGGTTTAATAAAATCGAATTGTTCTTCTTCAGGTAATTGTCTTTCGTGATCATCAACATATAAAGATATTAAAACATAATCATCACTAATTAAAGAATAGATTTCTGGTTTAACCCAAATATTTTCTTCCATTTTACGACAGTTAACACATGCCCATCCTGTAAAATCTAATAATACTGGTTTGTTAACTGATTTTGCATAAGCAATACCTTCTTCAAAATCTTTAAAACAATTTAATCCTAAAGGACATTTGTTGTCTTTTTTGTAAATACTATGAAATTGAGGTGGAGCAAACCCACTTAATAGAGCATTTTGATTCCATACCGGTTTTTCCATTACACCAGGAGCTAAGTATATAGCTAAAGCTAAAGAACCCATTCCTAATAATACTCTAAAAAAAGTAATTTTACCGTACTTTTTACCTATGAAACCGAATAAATATAATGCAGTTAATAATGATATAAAAGCCCAAATACCGATAAATACTTCTCTTTTTAATAAATCCCAGTGACCTACTAAATCGGCGTTTGATAAGAATTTAAAAGCAAAAGCTAATTCTAAGAAACCTAAAAATACTTTTACAGTATTTAACCAGCCTCCTGATTTTGGTAAAGAATTTAACCATTTAGGGAACATTGCAAATAAAGCAAAAGGTAATGCTAAAGCTGCTCCAAAACCAATCATACCTGCTGATAATTGCATCGCACCACCATCACTTCCTAAAGAGCCTGCTAATAATGACCCTAAAATAGGTCCTGTACAAGAAAAAGAAACAATAGCTAAAGTTAAAGCCATAAAGAATATACCAATAATTCCTCCTATACTAGAGGCGCTATCTGCTTTATTACTCCATGAGCTAGGTAGTGTTAATTCGTAAAATCCGAAGAATGAACCTGCAAAGAATATTAATACAGTAAAGAAAAATAAATTCAACCACATATTTGTTGAAATACTATTTAAAATCTCAGGATCTAAAGTATCTAAGTAGTGAAAAGGTAAGCTTAATAAACCGTATATTAACACAATAAAGAAACCATATAGAATAGCACTACGAATCCCTTTTCCTTTTTTCTCATTATGCTTAGTAAAGTAAGATACCGTTAAAGGTACCATAGGGAAAACACAAGGAGTTAAAAAAGCAAGTAAACCTCCAACAAATCCTAGTAAGAATATGTTAAGTAAACTATCTCCGTCTTCTTCAGAAGATTTTTGAGTTGTGCTTTTTAATAAAGCAGTGTTTTTTAAGTTTAGGTTTAAAGATTGCGCTAAAGATTGACTCTTGTCATCAACTTCAACAACAGTTTGTACAACTTCTTCTCCAATTAATGAAAAAGTAAAATCTTCATCAAAAGGCAGACAATATTCTTTACAAACTTGTGCATCTAAATTAAGTGTTATTTGTGTTAAGCTAGCATCAGAAACTGTAATTCTTTGTACTAACCTACCTTCATCTACGAAGAATATTTCATCTTTCCCCCAAATTTCACTAAATTCAGTTTCAGTATCACCTTCTTTTGCTTTTCCGTTAAGAGTGTAACCTGTTTGTCCTTCAGCTGGAGAAATTGACATTGGTAAAGAAGCATCTTCTGGGTTGTACTGTGAGTATAAATGCCAGTCTTCTGCAATTTCAATATCGAAAATTAAGTCGTATTCTGTATCCGAAATTTTTTCAACGGTAGGTGTTACCACAATAGGATTGTCATCAGATTGGGAAAATACCGTTAAACCGATGAATAATAAAAATAGAGTAAAGAATTTTTTCATTCGAGTTAGTTTATAAGGGGTTGTTTTTAATTAGTTATTCTTAATAATTGTGTTGTTTTATTTGAAGGTAAAAAACGTTTGTCTTGTCGCCTTCCAATAATCCATATAATTTTATCATCATTTGAGCAAAGCAACCACGTGTTGTTTTTATCAAAAAGAGATAATTTTTCATCTTTAAAATACTTGCTAACCTTTTTCTTACCTAACATACCTGTTGGGTAGAAATAATCGCCAGCTTTTTGTTTTCTAATGACGAGGGGGTAATTTAACAAAATTTTATCAACAAAAATACAATTTGTATCAATAATTGTTTTTTTAAGAACCTTTTCGAATAACAAGTTAATCGGATTTGTTATTCTTATTTTATCCTTATGAATTATAACCTCTTCATTTTCAATAGTATCTTGCTCATTAGTGGGTAAAAGTAGTAAAAAATCTCTATCTTTTAATAAAGTATGTGAATTTGTTACGACTTTCTTGCCTGATTGGGCATAAATTAAGTTGTAAACATCATTCCATTCTGTGAATTTATACTCTTTTAAAAGTTGATATAAATAAATTTTTGGATCTGATAACTTGAGTAGTTCTAGAATATTTACTTTTAATAGAGCTCCTTTTTTACTTAGTGTTTTGGATGATACTTCTTCCATTTTATCAGTAACAATTTGCTGAGACTGTTTAAGGAAGGTAGTAGTTTTAAGGTGTGTTTTTGAAAAACTAGGGTTTAGCTCTTTTAAAAGAGGGACTATTTGATGCCTTATTTTATTTCTGATATATTTTATTTCAGAATTACTAGCATCTTCTCGCCATTGAATGTTGTTATCTGTGGCGTATGTTTCTATTTGTTCTCGTGAGAAAATTAATAAAGGACGAACGATTTTTCCGTTTATAGCTGGAATACCTGTTAAGCCATCTAAACCTGTTCCTCGGGTTAAATTAATAATAAAAGTTTCTAGATTATCATCAGCATGATGACCAGTTAAAATATAGTCGAAATTATGTTCTTTTATCAATTCATCAAACCAGTTGTATCGAAGCTTCCTAGCAGCTATTTGGGTTGATAACTTATGTTCTTCAGCATGCTTGGATGTTTCAAATAGTACTGAGAAAAAAGGAATGTTTAGATTTTTGGCTAGCTCTTTAACAGACAGTTCATCTAAATTGCTTTCTTCATCTCTTAGCTGAAAATTACAATGTGCTAAAGAAATAGTAAAGTTTAATTGATGTAATAAATGTGTTAAAACAACGCTGTCAACTCCACCAGAGATTGCAATTAAGAGTTTTCTTTCTTTTAAAAACGAAAAATGATTATCAATATGTTCCGCTAATTGTTGTAACATTTTATAAACTATATTTTTATAGTTGATTATTTAACCAGTTAACAATGTCTTGCATCATTTCTTCTTTACATAAATCATGTTGTAGCTCATGGTAACCGCCTTTATAAAGTTTTAAGCTTGCTTTTTCTGTAGCATTGGCAAAAGCTTCGGTTCCTTTATAATCGATAATTTTATCGCCAGTTCCATGTAATAATAACATTGGTTTTTTTAAAGTTGATGCGTTTTCAATAGCCCATTCACCGGAGTCAATAAATGATAAAGAAAAATTCGGACTAATTTTATCATGCACTAACGGATCGTTAATGTATTTTGCTACTTCAGTTTTATCGCGAGAAACATCATTAGCATCTAGTTCATTTCCTAAAGTTATTGACGGAGCAATTTTTTGCATCATTTTACCTAAAGAAAGTTTCCATGCTGGCGGATCAAAAGCTAATTTTAGCATTGGGCTAGTGGCAATGATTCCTGTTAAGTCATTTTCTTTACGAAGTGTATAGTTAATTACTGCGTTTCCGCCCATAGAATGTCCGTATAAAAAGATTGGTTTAGCTCCGAAAACCTCTTTTGCTTTTGTAATTAACTTTGATATACTTTCTAAGACGGTATCAAAACCAGGATTATGACCTCTTTTTCCGGTAGTTTTACCATGGCCAAAATGATCAAAAGCAATAACACCAAAATTATTATCTGTTAGTTTTTTAGCAACATGTTGGTAACGACCAGAGTGTTCTCCCATTCCGTGAATAATAACCACGACAGCTTTTACTGTTTCGGGTTGCCAAAACTGACCAAAAAAAGTAGTTTTATGATAATCGAAATTGAATCCTTGATGCGTCATAGTTTATTGTTTTTGTAACCAGATTCTTATTTCTTTTCTCAAAGAAACTTCGGGTTTTGGTAACGGAATTGTTTTTCCAAATTGTTTACCTCTCTTAAATTTAGAGAATGTAATTTTATGTTGTTTCCAAGCTTCAGGATACAGTTCTAAAAATTTATTAAAAAAACTTTGTTCATTTACGCTTCCTTCTATTTTAGGAAGTACTTCTTTAAATTTTTCTTCTTGATCTATAATCATTACTCCTATTTTTTTTGGGCGATAAGTTTTCGCATCTCTTTAACACTAATCGTACTTCCGTCATGACTCCATCCCGGAGGACCAAAAATATACATAAATTTATGAATCCAATTACTAGACTTTTTGGTATCGTTAAAAATATCTTTATATTCATGGGTTAAAATTACCCAAGGATTATATGAATTAGGAGCATGAGTTACACCGTATTCAATATCAATTTCTTCATCTAATTCTTTCCACGTACCAAATATTCTATCAAAAATGTTTAAAAATCCTCCATGATTTTTATCCATATATTCAATATTTTTTGCGTGATGTACTTGGTGCATTGTATGTGTGTTAAAAATTACATCAATATATTTAATTTTTGATATGTAAACCGAATGTAATTGAAATTGCCATAAAGCTTCAATTCCCAAACAAACGACTACCATTTCTGGTGGGAAACCAATTGCAGGTAACCACATATAAAAAAAAGGTTTGTATAAAATGGTAAACCAACCATTACGAACGGCGGTTCCTAAATTAAAGTTATTTGATGAATGATGAACAATATGTGCCGCCCATAAAAAACGAACCATATGATTTTGTCTGTGAAACCAATAGTAGCTAAAATCATCTAACAATTGGCAAGCAATCCAAACATACCAAGCATATCCAAAAGACTCCCAACCCATAATATTCATACGAACACCATTTACTAGCGGATTAAAAATTTCATACACATAATTAAAGATAATAATTGCCGAAATAGTTTTAATTAAAGGAGCTAAAATTACAGATCCAACTCCCATTGTTAGGCTAGAGGCTAAATCTTTCCAGTTATATAAGTCTTTTTTATTGTGTGTTTTACTATAAGTAAGTTCTAATAAAATGAGACCCAAAAAACAAGGTATGCCATATACTAATGGATTGGTAAAATTCATGGAATTTTTAAATATTGAGGGTTCAATATAGTGAACTACTTTGAGTTTAATAGCACATATTTCATTGCTTTTGCTTTTAGTAGGCACTCTTCATATTCTTTTTCGGGAGTTGACTTGGCTGTAATTGCGCCACCAACTGAATATGAAACGTATTTTTTGTTTGTATTGTATAAAATACTTCTAATAATTACATTAAAGTCAAAGTCGCCATTAGGCGTAAAATAACCAAGGGTTCCTGAATACAATCCGCGTTTGGTCTCTTCTAATTCTTCAATAATTTTCATAGCTGATACTTTCGGAGCTCCCGTCATACTTCCCATCGGAAATGTATCTTTAATAACATCAACAGGGTGTATGGTTTTTTCTACCTCAGAAACTATGGTTGATATCATTTGATGCACTTGTTTAAAAGAATGCACCTTACAAAGTTCTTCAACAATAACACTTCCTTTTTTTGCAGTTTTTGATAAATCATTGCGAACCAGATCTACAATCATCACATTTTCTGCTCGTTCTTTTTCATCGCGTGATAAATCGAAAGCTATTTTATCATCTTCAATAACATCGATTAATCGTTTTGCGGTACCTTTAATTGGTTGTGATATAATTTTTGTTCCTTCTTTTCTTAAATACCTTTCTGGTGTTGCTGATAATAAATACAGGTTTTCGTGCCTGAAAAAAGTAGCAAAAGGTGGTTCTGATATGTCGTTTAAATGCGTGTATATTTTATAAGGATTGATATTGGTATTTTCAGCATAAAATTCTTGACAGAAATTAGCTTCATAAATATCGCCTCTATGAATATGTTTTAAAATTTTTGTTACTTTTTGATGGTACTCATCTTTGTGAATACGAAGTTTTATTTTGATTTTCTCTTCTTCTGATGATTTTTCGATTTCATTCAAAATAAGATTAGGATTCGTTTCTAAGATGTCATTAAAATCTTCTTCTAGCTCATCATCTATCATTTGTAAATAATGAAATTCAACCGTATTTCCTTTAATGAAAATTAACTTTTGAGGTTGAAAAAAATATAAGTCAGGAAAATGAAGCCCGTCAAAATTAGTGGATTGTAGTTTTTCAACATCATTTTTTACATCATAAGAAATATAGCCAAAAAGATAATCTTTGGTGTATGATTGATATTCTTTTAATTTATCAAAAGCATTATGAGCATCAGTTTTTATCGATGTAAATTCATCTGCAGCCAAACAACAATCGAACGAAGAATATTTTTGCTCGTACTTATTAGAATCCAACCAAATAGCAGTTTCAAACTGTTTAGACCAAGCAAATAATTTTTGCTTAAACTCTTTCGGGTTCTCTATTTTAAAATCAGATTGGGTTCTTTTAGACATCTTACAAAAATAAGAAACCCGATAGAATATAACTATCGGGTTTCTATAAAATATAGTTGTTAAATTATTTTACTTTTTCAACATCAACGATTATTTCTTTAACGATTTTATGATCTTATTCCGTAACGTTAATTTTAATTCTCTCTCCGCTTTTTTCAAAGGCTTTTATTTTCTTTTTTACCTCGGCTAAAGTTCCTTCTATAACTTCTTCTTTTGTAATCTCTTCTCCGTTTTCGGTTGTAGCTGTCGTGATTATGGCTTTTGCAGTTCCGTCATCATTTTTACTAATGTCTACTTTTACAATTTTACTGATTTCGTTTTTGATGACGGTTGTTTTACCGTCATCATCAATATAGGTAACATTTTTAAGTTCCACTTTAACTGTTTCACCATCTTTTGTGATAGTAATATCTTCGGAATGAGAATTTGCATCAATATTGTGTCCGCCTAAAATAGGAGCAATTACCAAGCCAATTAGGCAGGTAAGTTTGATTAAAATATTCATTGATGGACCAGAAGTGTCTTTAAAAGGATCACCAACCGTATCACCAGTAACCGCTGCCTTGTGAGCATCTGAACCTTTATAAGTCATTTTTCCGTCGATCTCTACACCAGCTTCAAAAGATTTTTTAGCATTATCCCATGCGCCACCAGCATTGTTCTGAAATATTGCCCAAAGTACACCCGAAACTGTAACACCAGCCATATAGCCACCTAACATTTCGGCAATCGCTAAATTATTCATTCCGAATAACATTGGAACAAAAGCAATAATTAAAGGAAATCCGATTGTTAACAATCCTGGTAACATCATCTCCCTTAAAGAAGCTTCTGTAGAAATTGCGACACATTTATCGTATTCTGGTTTCCCAGTACCTTCCATTATTCCTGGAATCTCTTTAAACTGGCGTCTTACTTCTTGTACCATTTCCATGGCTGCTTTACCAACGGCATTCATCGCTAAAGCGGAAAAAACTACAGGAACCATTCCTCCTACAAACAACATTGCTAATACAGGTGCTTTAAAAATATTAATTCCGTCTATTCCTGTAAACGTTACATAAGCAGCAAATAAAGCTAATGATGTTAATGCGGCAGAAGCAATTGCGAAACCTTTCCCTGTTGCGGCAGTTGTGTTACCAACGGCATCTAAAATATCTGTACGCTCTCTAACGATTGGTTCTTGTTCGCTCATTTCTGCAATTCCACCAGCATTATCTGCAATTGGTCCGAAAGCATCAATAGCTAATTGCATAGCGGTAGTTGCCATCATTGCGGACGCGGCTAGTGCTACTCCGTAAAATCCTGCCAAAGCATAAGAAGACCAAATTGCGGCAGCAAATAATAAAACAGAAGGGAATGTAGAAATCATACCTGTTGCTAAACCGGCAATAATATTTGTTCCGGCCCCCGTAGAAGATTGTTGTACTATTTTTAAAATAGGAGATTTTCCTAAGCCAGTATAATATTCAGTTACTGAAGAAATAACAGCACCAACAACCAAGCCAACCAATGTTGCGTAAAATACTCTCATAGATGAGATGTCTTGTAAACCTTCACCAAAGAATTCCATTTTCATGTTTTCTGGAAGCATCCATTTGCATAAAATAAAACAAGCGATTGCTACTAAAGCAATAGAAACCCAATTACCTAAGTTTAAGGCGCCCATTACTTGAGACTCTTTAGCATCATTACTTTTAATTTTTACCAACATGGTTCCGATCATCGAAATTATAATTCCGATACCCGCAATTGCCATTGGTAATAATATAGGTCCAATTCCGCCAAAGGCATCAGAAATACTTCCTCCCATATCTTTAATAACATAATTTCCTAGAACCATTGCAGCTAAAACTGTTGCAACATACGAACCGAATAAATCTGCGCCCATACCGGCAACATCACCGACGTTATCACCTACATTATCTGCTATTGTAGCAGGGTTACGTGGGTCATCTTCTGGAATACCAGCTTCAACTTTACCTACTAAATCGGCACCAACATCTGCAGCTTTTGTATAGATCCCTCCACCAACACGAGCAAATAAAGCAATACTTTCAGCACCTAAAGAGAAACCAGCTAAAGTTTCAAGAACAATTGTCATGTCCATGGTGTTTGTCCAAACACCTCCCGTAAAGAAGTAAAAGAAAGCGATAAAGAATGTAGTTAATCCCAAAACTGCTAATCCGGCAACGCCGAGTCCCATTACGGTTCCGCCTCCAAAAGAAATTTTAAGGGCATTAGGTAAACTTGTTTTTGCTGCTTGCGTAGTTCTTACATTTGTTTTGGTCGCTATTTTCATACCCATGTTTCCTGCGAAAGCAGAAAAAATAGCACCGCATATAAATGCAATTACGATTAAATAGCTTGTTGTTGGAACGAAGTAGGCTACAATTGCCAGTAATATACTAACGATAATTACAAAAACTGTTAATAGTTTGTATTCTGCATTTAAGAAAGCTAAGGCACCTTCGTAAATATGGTCAGAAATTTCTTTCATTTTCCCATCTCCAGAATTCTGTTTCATTACCCATTTTTTCTTAACGAGCATGTAAAGTAATCCTATTACAGCAGCTGCAATTGGCATCCAAATCATTATTGATTCCATATAAATTATGTTTTGATTAGTTAATTGATGTTCGTAAATATAACGAAATCAGTGACTAAACAAAAAACCTCTCAGAATGTTCTGAGAGGTTTTGGTAATTTATATAGAATTTTACTGGTTAAATAGTGAAATCTCCGTTTGCTTTATGCTCGCTGTTTTCGTAACGCTCGATACACTTATCTAAGATTTCATAAGCTTCGTTTGCGTCTCCCCAACCACCAACATCTACTTTTTTCTTTTCTAAATCTTTATAAACTTGAAAAAAGTGAGTAATTTCTTTAACTTGGTGAGGGTTCATATCTTTTAAGTCGTTTAATTGACTCCAGATAGGATCAGAAACAGGAACACAGATAATTTTTTCATCTTGTCCTTTTTCATCTGCCATATGGAAAACACCGATAGGTTTTACTTCCATAACACACATAGGAAAAGTTGGTTCAGCTCCTAAAACTAATACATCTAATGGGTCGTTATCTAAAGCTAAAGTTTCAGGAATGAAACCATAATCTCCAGGGTACATCATTGATGAAAATAACATTCTATCGAAACGAATTTTTCCTAAGTCAAAATCGTATTCGTATTTATTTCTACTTCCTTTTGGTATTTCAATTAAAACATCTACTGTTTTTCTTTCTTTTGCAGTCATATTATCTTGCTTTTCTTCGTTTCTAAAAATCGGTTTGCAAAAGTAATAATTTATTAGTGTTTTTTAACAAAAAAGAACTATTATTTTATTGTTAAACTAATGATTATAAGCCTGGTTTAATTCCTATTCGTATTGCGAACTTCGGAGTTGGTGGAGCAAATGAGCCTGCGGGAGGTGTGTAGTTGCTTCTCCAAATAGCATCTATACGTAAAAAACGTAAGTTACCATACCCAATATTCTCAAGACCAACACTGTATTCATAATAGAGTTTATTAGGAGTGTTGTAGTTAATATTTGCAGCGCCACTACTATTTACTAAACCATCGTTAATAGCTCTGTTTTCTTTAGATATGGTTCCGTATGCAGCTCTAAAAGTAACCAAACTACGTAGCTTAAGTTTTTTTAGTAAAGGAACCCTGTTTAAGAGGAAGCCATTAAAATGCTGCTCGAAATGTGTCGCTAAATAAGAGTCGGTAACAAAATCATAGTAATTTAGTAAGGCAAATGTGTTTTTTGTTAATGATAATGTTTGGTTTGCTGGTATTACGTTTAATAAACCTATTGGTAGTGTACCAAATGTTTTACCTGCTTCTAGAGTAGCATCTAAAACTCCGAATTTACTTAAAAGAATAGGTTGGTTATATTTAAACTGTAATTTATCGTAAGTATGTGATCCGTTAAATACTCCTTTGTATCCTCTGCGATAATTTAAGACTAAAGTCGGAAAAATATTACGCCCAAAACGTCTTTCAACTCCTAGTCCGTATACAAATCGACCAGGTGTATAAGAAATGTAAAGATCAGAAGCAACATCTGTTATTCCAGATCTAATATTTCCGTTTTCATCAAGATAATCCATAGAGAAATCTTTCGGTGATGCAGATTCTATGGTTGCATGTGAAAAGTTAACACCTACGTGTAAATTGGTTTTAATCTGATAATCGAAATTAGTAGCAATTTTTTCTACTTTAGATAAAAAGAAGTTGTCACCTCTAGAAAATAAAGCGTCGGTACCAAAAGAGGAACCTAAGAGTTGCGTAGTATTCAATAAAACACTTCCTAATTGTTCTATATCTTTCTGATATGCCAACCCAACTGCTATTCTTGGTTTGTATGATAATAAATAGCGACCTTCTAAACCGTATTTAAATTCCTTGTCTTTAAAACCATAGGCTAAGTGACCACCTAAACGAAAACGATCATCTTTAGATTTAAAGGTTCTGAAGCCAACTTTGGTTCTGAAGCCTTCTACTTGGTTGTTGGCAAAGATTGTCCATAATGGTCCAAACTGAATTCCGGCTGGCGTATTTATAAATCCACTAGCAACCGTATTTATTAAGCCAGTTATGTTTTTAATTTGTTTTTTTTCTTTTACAATACTTATAAAATTATATGTTGAGTTGCTTTCTTCATTTTGTTTTGATTTCCAATAGGAGTCTTCTTTTCTGTATTGGTTGGGTCTTATTTTAACAATCTCTTGTGTGTAAAAATCCTTAGCAAGTGGTTTGTCTAATATATAGTCGTTGTAAAGAATTGTTTTTTTGATTGTTAACCCTTTGTTGCTTTCATTTTTGTCAAGAAATGTAAAATCACCTACATAGGCATTTTTAGTAGGTATGTAAATACTATCGTTTCTTACTTCAAACTCTTTTTCAAATGATAAGCCTCTAACAAAGTTTAAGTTGATGCTTTTATGGACTTTCATTTTTATTTTTTCGATAGAAAATGTTTTATCAGATACCCAAAAGTTCCCTTGAAAAGCTAGATCCCCATCTCTGATAGGAAAAAAGTATATGTTGTATGATTTTTTGTTATTTTTCACGATGCTGTCATAAAGTACATAATCGTATGTAGCAAAACCATCGTTAGATAAAGGGCTTATAAAAGATTTTCTTAATAAGTTGATGTTGTTTTTAAAGACATCAACATCTTGAAAAGTGTTTGACATTCTATCAAAAACAAAACCTTTCGTGCCTAGTCCTTCAGATTTTTCAGCTTCAATATCTTCTCTGATATTCTCGTTTTTATTATCTCCATATATATTCGCTACTTCTTCGTTTAAATAAATTGGAATGTAATAATTAACACCATCACTATCGTATTTTACCTTATCTATTGTTTTTTGATATTCATCTTTAAAAATGTTTTTTAAAAAAATAGTATCTAAATTGTTAAGACCTAATTCAATAGTGCTTTGTCTCTTATATTGATAATTATCAACTAAATCAAGTCCGTTTTTTCGTTTTCTTTTCCAGATTTCTTTTAAAATACGATATGCAGGGTTCTCTTTTTTCTTTAATCGTTTTTTAGGTTTCGAAACAATTATTACCTCATCTAATTGATCAGCTTCTTCTTTAAGAGAAATATTTAAGTATTTAGTTTTTTTATTAACTTTTAAAGTTTGTGTTTGAAAACCAATAAAAGAGACTTCTAGAGTACCTCTAAATCTCTTTGTTTTTAAAAAAAATGTTCCATCATCGTTGGTGGTCGTTCCGAATACTGTATTTTTTAAAAATACAGTAACAAAAGGCATAGGGTTGTTAAATTCATCAACAACTTTACCTTTTAATGTGATTTGAGAATATAAAGAACTGGTAATGAGTAGAAGTAGGATTAGGAGTGATTTCTTCATTTTTTTTAATACTGCAAAATCCTTTTGACAAATGTCAAAAGGATTTTTGTTTCTTTTTAATTTCTTATTTCTCTATTACTTGTTAAGATATAAAACATCTTTAACAGCTTTAACAACATCACTAGCATTTGGTAGCCACTCAGCTAATAAAACTGGTGAATATGGTGCTGGTGTATCAGCAGTTGTAATTCTTTTTATAGGAGCATCTAAATAATCAAAAGCTTCGTCTTGTACTCTAAAAGTAATTTCTGAAGATACACTACCAAAAGGCCATGCTTCTTCTAGTATTACTAGTCTGTTAGTTTTCTTTACAGATTTTAAAATTGCGTTATGATCCATTGGGCGAACAGTACGTAGGTCGATAATTTCAACAGAAATACCTTCTTTAGCTAATTCATCCGCAGCTTTATAAGCTTCTTTAATAATTTTACCAAAAGAAACTACCGTTACATCTGTACCCTCTCTTTTAATATCTGCAACACCAATAGGAATGATATATTCACCTTCTGGAACTTCCATTTTATCACCATACATTTGTTCAGATTCCATAAAAATAACTGGATCATCATCACGTATAGCTGCTTTTAATAGACCTTTTGCATCATAAGGATTAGATGGTACGATAACCTTTAAACCTGGTGTGTTTGCAAACCAGTTTTCAAAAGCTTGTGAATGTGTAGCACCTAATTGACCGGCAGAACCTGTTGGGCCACGAAAAACAATAGGACAATTTAGTTGTCCACCACTCATTTGACGAATTTTAGCAGCATTGTTAATAATTTGATCAATACCAACTAAAGAGAAGTTAAAAGTCATGTATTCAACAATAGGACGATTTCCATTCATTGCAGATCCAACTGCAATACCACCAAAACCTAATTCAGCAATAGGAGTATCAATAACTCTTTTCTCACCAAATTCATCTAGCATCCCTTTTGAAGCTTTATAAGCTCCGTTATATTCAGCTACTTCTTCACCCATTAAGTAAATGCTCTCGTCTCTTCGCATTTCTTCACTCATAGCTTCGCAAATAGCCTCTCTAAATTGTATTGTTTTCATACGTTATATTAGTAGTTGTTTATCAAGATTGCAAAAATAACAAAAATAGAAATAAGAAATAGGTTTTTAACTTAAACAAATCGTTACTTACCTTTGTAACCTTCTGTTATTAAATAATTAGGAAGTTAAAAAAAATACTATGCATGCATAGTAAATTAAAAAAAAACCGTAACTTCGTAGCTCAAAAATTAAGTTTCTTAAAAACAACGATATATGAAAATATTAGTTTGTATCAGTCATGTACCTGATACTACTTCGAAAATTAACTTTACAGATAACAATACAAAGTTTGATACTAACGGAGTTCAATATGTTATAAATCCTTATGACGAGTTTAGTTTAACTCGTGCTATGTGGTTTAAAGAAAAGCAAGGTGCTAGTGTAACAGTTGTAAATGTAGGAGGTGCTTCAACAGAACCAACTTTACGTAAAGCTTTAGCTATTGGTGCAGATGATGCAATTCGTATAAACGCAGAACCTACCGATGGTTTTATGGTTGCTAAAGAATTAGCAGCTGTTGTTAAAAGCGGTGGTTACGATTTAGTTTTAGCAGGTAAAGAATCAGCAGATTACAACGGTCAAATGGTACCAGGGATGTTAGCTTCTTTAGTTGATTTTAATTTTGTAAATGCTTGTGTAGGTGCAGAAATAGATGGGGTAAATGTTTCTTTAAGAAGAGAGATTGATGGAGGAGAAGAGAAAGTTTCTTCAACTTTACCAATGGTAATTGCGGGGCAAAAAGGGTTAGTAGAAGAAAAAGATTTACGTATACCAAATATGCGTGGAATTATGATGGCTCGTAAAAAACCTTTAGCTTTAGTAGAACCAACAGGTGTTGCTGCAAGTACTGCTACTCAAAATTTTGAGAAGCCTGCTGAAAAAGGAGCTGTAAAGTTAGTTGATACTGTTGATGAATTAATCGACTTGTTACACAACGAAGCAAAAGCAATTTAATAGTAAGATTTAAAACCACGTTGTTGCGAATAAAGTGAGGTAGTTTGTTTTAAAAATTATTTTTTTCGCAATAACATAAAAAAATATAAAAATATGTCTGTATTAGTTTTTGCCGATGCATCGGAAGGAAAATTTAAAAAAACTGCTTTTGAAGTAGTTTCATACGGAAAAAAAGTAGCAGAACAATTAGGAAGCGACATGTTGGTATTAACTATCAACGGTGGAGATGCTTCTGAATTATATGCATACGGAGCAGAAAAAGTAATTGAAGTAAAAAATGACGTAGCATCTTTTAATGCAAAAGCATACGCTTCTATTATTAAGCAAGTAGCAGAATCAAAATCAGCAAATACAATAATTATAGATTCTAGTATTGATGGTTTCACAGTAGCTCCTTTAGTTGCCGTAGGTTTAGAGGCAGGATATGCATCTAACGTTGTTGCTTTACCAGCTAGTGTTAGTCCGTTTGTTGTAAGAAGAAAAGCTTTTTCAAATAAAGGATTTAACAATACTGAAATCTCAACAGAGAAAAAAGTAGTTGGAGTAGCAAAGAATTCATACGGAGCTCACGAAAATTCGGTAAGCGGATCGACAGAGAGTTTTGATGCAACTTTGCCAGAGCTAGGAGTAAAATCAGAAAGTATTAATAAAGCTAGTGGTACAGTAACTATTGCTGATGCTGATATCGTGGTTTCTGCAGGTCGTGGAATGAAAGGGCCTGAGAACTGGGGAATGATTGAAGAGTTAGCAACTGTTTTAGGAGCTGCAACAGCATGTTCTAAGCCAGTTTCTGATTTAGGATGGCGTCCTCATAGTGAACACGTAGGGCAAACTGGTAAGCCAGTAGCTTCAAATTTATATATTGCCATTGGTATTTCGGGTGCAATTCAGCACTTAGCTGGTATTAATGCATCAAAAGTAAAAGTGGTTATCAATACAGATCCAGAGGCGCCTTTCTTTAAAGCTGCAGATTACGGAATTGTAGGTGATGCTTTTGAAGTTGTACCGCAGTTAATAGAAAAATTAAAAGCTTTTAAACAAGCATAATTTTAGTGGGTAAATTTTCTTTTTATAGAAATTAGAGTTCAACTCATAATTTTTAGTAAATTGTGCCCACTTAAGAAGGCTGTCTAAATTTGAAGCGTAGAGCCTAAAATTAGACAGCTTTTTGTTATTTTATAATTGTACATGAGTTTAATAAAACTAACTATTAAAGGGATTTCGTATAGCCAAACTCAAAGTGGAGCTTATGCATTAGTGCTGAGTGAAATGGACGGTACAAGAACACTCCCTATTATTATTGGAGCATTCGAAGCACAATCTATAGCAATCGCTTTAGAGAAAGAAATTCGACCACCAAGACCACTTACACACGATTTATTTAAAACATTTTCTGATAAATTCTCTATCAAAGTAACTCAGGTTATTATTCATAAACTTGTTGATGGTGTTTTTTACTCTAGTTTAATTTGCGAGCGAGAAGGAGTTGAAGAAGTTATTGATACTCGTACTTCTGATGCAATTGCACTGGCAGTTCGTTTTCAAGCACCTATTTTTACTTATGAAAATATTTTAGATAAAGCAGGTGTTTACTTAAAGCTAGACGAAGAGTTAATTATAGAAGAAGATCTAGAATCTGACGAGATAGAATTCTCTTTAGAAGATGAGTTTGAAGAGGAAAAGGGATATACGCATTTATCATTACAAGAATTACACGAACAACTTAATGAAGCTGTAGTTAACGAAGATTATGAGTTAGCAGCAGAACTTCGCGACGAAATAAGCAAACGTTCTTAATAAAATATATAAAATGAAGAAATTATTTACTCTCATAATGCTTTGTGCATCAATACTAACTTTTGGTCAGAGCATAGAGAAAAAGTGGAGTTTTTCATCGATTACTACTACTGATGGTAATTCGGTAGTTGCCGTAAATCCATCAGATGTTTTAAACTTAACTAGAGGTGATTTTAATTATTCTATACTCGCTAAAGACAGTTTACAAGCAGCAGGAAATTATATTCATCAGAATAATTTATTAATTCTTAATCACAAACAACCTAATGATACAGTTCGTTATTATAATGTAGTTGAATTAACAGAAGAAGCATTAGTATTAGCAGAAAAAGATGTGTTATATAGTTTTACATCTAGCAATAACGCAGTGTTTATAGCAAATCAAGGTAAAGAAAAAACAGAGATGTCAGAAGCTATTATACCAAGTAGTGGATTTTCTATACAGAGTTTATGGCGTGGTGTTTTAGGAATGGTTTCTTTATTAATTATCGCATTTTTATTTAGTGCCAATAGAAAAGGGATTGATTGGAAAACGGTTGGTTTAGGATTGGCTTTTCAGTTGGTTATTGCCATAGGTGTTTTAAGAGTTCCTTTTGTTCAAACAGCTTTTGAAATAGTTGGAGGTTTATTTGTAAGCGTGTTAGATTTTACAAGAGCAGGAAGTGAATTTCTATTTAGTGGTTTGGTATCAGATATGAGTTCTTACGGATTCATTTTTGCCTTTCAAGTATTACCTACCATTATTTTCTTTTCGGCATTAACATCATTATTATTTTACCTTGGCTTAATTCAAAAAGTAGTAAAAGCGTTAGCATGGCTTTTATCTAAAGTGTTAAAAATATCAGGTGCAGAAAGTTTATCTGTTGCAGGAAATATATTTTTAGGTCAAACAGAAGCTCCTTTATTGATTAAGGCATATTTAGAAAAAATGAACCGATCAGAAATACTATTAGTAATGATTGGTGGTATGGCAACAGTAGCCGGAGCTGTTTTAGCAGCTTATATTGGGTTTTTGGGAGGTGAAGACGAAGGTTTACGATTATTGTATGCAAAGCATTTGTTGGCTGCGTCAGTAATGGCAGCACCCGGAGCCATAATTATATCTAAAATTTTGTATCCACAAACAGAAAAAGTAAATACAGAAGTTGAGGTTTCGTCTGATAAAATAGGTTCGAATATATTAGATGCTATTGCTAACGGAACAACAGAAGGTTTGCAATTAGCAATGAATGTAGCAGCAATGTTATTAGTTTTTATTGCTTTCATAGCTATGATAAATGGTGTTTTAGGTTGGGTAGGAGATGTCACATCACTAAACACTTGGATGGCGGCAAATACAAGTTATACTAAGTTTTCTTTAGAGGCAATTTTAGGATATGTTTTTGCTCCTTTAATGTGGTTGATTGGTGTTGCAAAAGAAGATATGGCTTTAATGGGGCAATTGTTAGGTATTAAATTAGCTGCAAGTGAATTTGTTGGGTATATTCAGTTAGCAGAACTTAAAAATATTGCAAACGCAACGCATTTAACGTATAATAAATCTATTATTATGGCAACTTATATGTTATGCGGATTTGCAAATTTTGCATCCATTGGTATTCAAATTGGTGGTATTGGGTCATTAGCACCAGGGCAACGTAAAACATTATCAGAATTTGGTATTAAGGCTTTAATTGGAGGAACAATAGCTTCTTTAATGTCTGCAACCATAGCCGGTATGATTATTGGGTAGTGGCGAGTCGCCACAGATAACTAAATAGTTAATAACTTATTAATATAATTTTAAAAGCTTCAGCATTAAATGTTGAAGCTTTTTTATTTTTACAGAAATCAAAAGTAGAAGATGAAGCAATATCTAGATTTAGTAAAACACGTTTTAGAAAACGGAAACGAGAAAGGTGATAGAACAGGAACAGGAACAAAAAGTGTTTTTGGTTATCAAATGCGTTTTGATTTAAGTGAAGGTTTTCCGATGGTAACTACAAAGAAGTTGCACTTAAAATCGATTATATATGAGTTGCTTTGGTTTATAAAAGGTGATACAAATATTAAGTATCTACAAGAAAACGGTGTTAAAATATGGAATTCTTGGGCTGATGAAAACGGCGATTTAGGACCTGTTTATGGTCATCAATGGCGTAATTGGAATAGTGATGAAATTGATCAATTAAAAGATGTTATTGAAACACTAAAAACGAATCCGAACAGTCGTAGAATGTTAGTTTCTGCATGGAATCCTTCTGTAATGCCTGATACTTCAAAATCATTTTCTGAAAACGTTGCTAACGATAAAGCAGCTTTACCACCGTGTCATGCATTTTTTCAGTTTTATGTAGCAGACGGAAAATTATCTTGCCAGTTATACCAACGAAGTGCTGATATATTTTTAGGTGTTCCGTTTAATATCGCTTCATATGCTTTATTTACAATGATGATTGCTCAGGTTTGTGGTTATGAAGCAGGAGAGTTTATTCATACTTTTGGAGATGCACATATCTACAGCAATCATATCGAACAATTAGAATTGCAATTGTCTCGAGAAACAAGGGCATTACCAAAAATGAAAATGAATCCTGAAATCAAAAACATTGAAGATTTTACTTTTGAAGATTTCGAATTAGTAGATTATAATCCGCATCCACATATTAAAGGTGCTGTAGCAGTATAATTTAACATTATTTTTTATAATTTCTTTAGTAGCTTTGTAATAGGAACCTAAAAAATATAGAAAATGACTACAAATGTTGATGTTTTAAAAGATGCTCTGTATGATAAAATAGCTGATATTAATGATGAAAAGGTTTTAGAAGCAATAGAAACTTTAGTTGATAATATAAAAACAGATGTTTTAGGCGAAGCTACTACAAGTAAAAGAGATTTAACAAGTTATATTAAAGAGTGGGCAAAGAGTGTCTAGCCATTTATTAAATACAATCTATGATTACAATAATTGCTGCAATAGCAAATAACAATGCTTTAGGAAAAGATAATGATTTAATTTGGCATTTGCCTGCGGATTTAAAACGATTTAAGAAAGTTACTTCGGGACATTATATTTTAATGGGGCGTAATACTTTCGAAAGTATTGGAAAACCATTACCTAATCGTACATCGGTTATTATAACTAGGAATAATGATTATTTTAAAGATGGATGTTTGGTCGCGAACTCAATTGAAGAGGCTATTGAATTATCAAAATCAGCTTCGGATGTTTTTATAATTGGAGGAGCCCAGGTTTATAAACAAGCCATTGAAAAAGGGTTGGTTGATCAATTAGATATTACGATTGTTCATCACGATTTTGAAGCAGATGTTTTTTTTCCAACAATTGATTTAGATGTTTGGAAAGAAATATCTAGAGAAGATTGTAAAGCTGATGAAAAAAATAAATACGATTACAGTTTCGTTTCTTACAAAAGAAAATAAACGGTTTTTAAATGTCAAGTCGAGCGCAGTCGAGACCGTATAAAATACTTCTCGACTGCGCTCGAAGAGACACGATAATTTATGTTATTCTGATTTTATTTCAGAACCTCAATTGATAAAAATATGTCAATACAACTTACTTCTATATCCAAAATTTACGGAACACAAAAAGCAGTCAATGATATTTCTTTTAAAGCAAGAAAAGGAGAAATAGTGGGGTTTTTAGGTCCAAACGGAGCAGGAAAATCTACCACTATGAAAATCTTAACCGGATTTATTCAGCCAAGTGAAGGAACTGTTTTTGTAAGCGGAATAGATGTTGTTAAAAACCCTATTGAAGCACAGAAAAAAATAGGTTATTTACCTGAACACAATCCGTTGTATTTAGATATGTATGTGCGTGAGTATTTACAATTTCAAGCAGCAATTTATAAAGTTGATAAAAAGAGTATAGCGGAGGTAATTGAAAAAGTAGGATTAACGATTGAATCACATAAAAAAATAGTGCAACTATCAAAAGGATACCGTCAAAGAGTGGGTTTAGCAGCTGCTATTTTACACAACCCAGAAGTGTTAGTTTTAGATGAACCAACTACAGGTTTAGATCCGAATCAATTAGTTGAAATTCGTGAGTTGATTAAAGAACTCGGAAAAGATAAAACGGTTTTATTGTCTACACATATAATGCAAGAGGTAGAGGCGGTTTGCGATCGCGTAATTATTATAAATAAAGGGGAGTTGGTTATTGATAAACCAATTTCTGAACTTAAAACAAGCAAGCAACAAACAATTAAAGTTACGTTTGATTATAAGTTAGAAGAACAATTTATACAGCGTTTACCAAATATTGTTTATTATAAAAATACGGTAGAAAATAACTGGATACTTACTTTTGAAACACCAGAAGATATGCGCCCAGTAATTTTTGATTTTGCGCAAGAAAATGGACTTAAAATTCTTGGTTTAAATACCGAAAATAAAAATTTAGAAAGCTTGTTTAGAGAATTGACTAATTAGAATAACTCCTATTATGGAAATCAAAAAGAACATAATTCTAGATAGAGTTGATAAAAAATCTATTTTAATTGATGTGTTTTCTTCAAGAGAAAAGAGTAATCAACCGATTGTTATTTTTTGTCATGGTTATAAAGGTTTTAAAGATTGGGGGGCTTGGAATTTAATGGCTGAATATTTTGCTAATGTAGGATTTTGTTTTGTTAAATTTAACTTCTCTCATAACGGAGGAACTATAGAAAATCCTATTGATTTTACAGATTTAGAAGCCTTCGGGAATAATAACTACACGAAAGAACTTGACGATTTAAATGATGTGTTAGATTGGGCGGCTTCTTATTTTAAAGACAGTGAAAGTTTTAATACAAGCGATATTAATTTAATAGGTCATAGTAGAGGCGGCGGCATTGCAATAATAAAAGCATCAGAAGATAATAGAATTACAAAACTTATTACATTAGCAAGTGTTAGTGATTTAGGCAAACGGACTGCTACTGTTGGTAACTTAAAAGAATGGAAAGAATCTGGTGTTAAATATGTTGTAAATGGAAGAACGAAACAACAAATGCCACATTATTATCAGTTTTATACTGATTTTAAAGATAATGAAAAACGCCTTAATATCAAATCTGCTGAAGAACAATTAAAGATTCCGCATTTAATTATCCATGGAGATAATGACACTTCAATCTCTATTAATGAAGCAAAAGAACTGCATGAATGGAATCCTAAAAGTAAACTACAAGTTATTGAAGGAGCAGATCATGTTTTTAATGTAAAACATCCTTGGAATGAAACTCAGTTACCTGCTGAATTAGAAAAAGTGAGTGAAATTATTTTACACTTCTTAGAGAAATAACTAATTAGAATAATTAGCTCGAAACCATACTTTTTTCCAAACTCTTTTTAATATTAAAAAGACAATACTTTCGGTATAGGTGTCAATATTTGATGCTTCTTTTTTATAAGTCATTGTTTCAGGAATATCAACAATGTATAAAAGATTTTTATAGCTGTTTAAATCCGCCAGAATTAAATGCTTTATTACTTTTGTTAACTCGTCCTTTAATGTAGTTGGTGTGCTGTTTTTAGTTAAATTAATTGCTAAATTGGCTAAGCTAAAATCTTTATTTAACTGAGTAATTAAATTTGCATACAGTTTTTCATTAACTGCCTTTACTAATAAAGCATCACTGTTAAGATGTTTAGAAAGCATTTTTAATTCAATTTATAATTAATATGTTGCTCATCCAATAACTTTAAAAATTCATTAGAAATTTTAATTTTAGTATTTCTGCTTGGTAAATTCAGCTCTATTTTTTCTTCGGTGTCCCAAATAGTAAAATGTAAATTTTGAGAACCTCTATTAGTTGCAAATAAATGCTGTAAATCTTTAATTCTGTTTTCTTTTACATCTTGTAAAGGCATTTTTATGGTTATTTTTTTACACATTTTATCCATAATATCATGAAGTAATAAAAACTCGTTAAAGCTGACTCTTGGTTCTCCTTTTATACCTTCTTTATTTGTCCAACCTGGTTTTACCATTGTTTTTACAAATAAGAAAGAATTAGGAACCAAAAAGTGTTTAAAACGAAGATATTCTTCACCAAAAATTCTAAACTCAAAATTCTCACTATAATCTTCAATAAAAAAAGTAGCCCAACCTTTACCTGCTTTCGAAATACGATGCTGTACATCGGTTACAATACCACCAAAAGACAATGCCATGCCTTCGTATTTAGGAAGGTCGTTATAATGAGATAGTGCAGCGTTACAAAATTTTAATTCGTTTTTAAAATCATCTAACGGATGCGCAGAAATATAAATACCTACTACTTCTTTCTCTCTTCCTAATAGCTCCATGGTTCCCCAAGTATCACAAGTAGGAATAATTGGTTCAGGCATTTCTTCTTCAGAGCCACCACCAAATAAAGAAACCTGAGAAGAATTCTGATTTTCTTGATATTTGTTACCAAAACGTAATGCTTTTTCTATAAATTTTTGATTCTTTTCATCTTCTACAAAATATTGTGCTCTGTGTGTATTTGTAAAAGAATCGAAACCGCCAGCTAAAATTAAACCTTCAAATGCTTTTTTATTTGCCACCCGTAAATCAACTCGTTTAGCAAGATCAAAAACAGAAGAAAAATGACCATTCTCTTCACGTTCATTAATAATTGCCTTTACGGCAAGACCACCAACACCTTTAATTGCAGCCATTCCAAAACGGATTGCTCCTTCTTTATTTACCGAGAATTTAGAAAAAGATTCATTTACATCAGGGCCTAAAACAGTAATTCCGGCACGCTTACATTCTTCCATAAAAAATGAAACCGATTTGATATCGTTCATATTGTTAGAAAGAACCGCAGCCATATATTCAGCTGGGTAATGGGCTTTTAAATAGGCAGTTTGATAAGCGATCCAAGCATAACAAGTAGAGTGCGATTTGTTAAAAGCATAAGAAGCAAAGGCTTCCCAGTCTGTCCAAATTTTTTCTAATTTTTTTTCATCATGTCCGTTTGCAATTGCTTGTTTAACAAACTTTGGTTTCATTTTATCAAGAACCGCAATTTGTTTTTTACCCATTGCCTTACGTAAAACATCGGCTTCACCTTTGGTAAAATCGGCTAATTTTTGCGAAAGTAACATTACCTGCTCTTGGTATACGGTAATTCCGTAGGTTTCAGCTAGGTATTCTTCCATGGCAGGTAAATCGTACTCAATTTCTTCATCTCCGTGTTTTCTTCGGATAAAAGAAGGGATGTATTCCATCGGTCCTGGACGATACAAGGCATTCATGGCAATTAAATCTTCAAAAACGGTAGGTTTTAAAGATCTCATGTGTTTTTGCATTCCTGGAGATTCATATTGAAAAATACCAACAGTTTCTCCTCTTTGGAAAAGTTCATAGGTTTTTACATCATCTAACGGAAAGGTCTCAGGGTCTAAAAGAACATCGTGTCGTGCTTTTACAATTTTAACGGTATCCTTAATCAAGGTTAACGTTTTTAATCCCAAGAAATCCATTTTTAGTAAACCAGCATCTTCAACAACCGAGTTGTCGAACTGAGTTACATACATGTCAGAATCTTTGGCAAGTGCAACAGGTACGAATTTGGTAATATCATCTGGTGTAATAATTACACCACAAGCATGAATACCTGTGTTACGAACCGATCCTTCTAGTATCCGAGCTTTATTAATGGTCTCTGCCATTAAATCATTTCCATTAGAAAGTCTTTTTAGTTCGTTTACTAATTCTATTTCTTCAGCCCTAAGTTTTTCTTTTAACGTTTTTTCATCCAAAGAGAATATTTTCTTTAGCTTCATTCCAGGAATTAACTTGGCAATTCTATCAGCTTCAAAAAGCGGTAAATCTAATACACGAGCAGTATCTCTAATAGAAGATTTTGCAGCCATGGTACCGTAGGTAATAATTTGTGCTACCTGATTTGCACCGTATTTGTCGATTACATAATCCATTACACGACCACGCCCTTCATCATCAAAATCAATATCGATATCGGGCATTGATACACGTTCGGGATTTAAGAAACGCTCAAAAAGTAAATCGTATTTAATAGGGTCTATATTGGTAATCCATAAACAATAGGCAACTACAGATCCAGCGGCAGAACCACGTCCTGGCCCTACAGAAACATCCATGTTTCTCGCTTCGCGGATAAAATCTTCAACAATTAAGAAGTAACCAGGATATCCAGTTTTTTCAATTACTTCCAACTCAAAATCTAAACGTTCACGAATACTATCAGTTATTTCGCCATATCGTTTTTTTGCACCTTCGTATGTTAAATGGCGTAAGAAATTATTCTCACCTCGTTTACCTCCGTCTTCATTATCTTTTTCATCTTTAAATTCGTCAGCAATATCAAAAGCAGGTAATAAAACATCACGAGCTAAAGTATAAGGTTCTATTTTATCTACAATTTCCTGAATATTAATGATGGCTTCAGGAAGATCTGCAAATAAAGTTTTCATCTCTTCAGATGATTTAAAGTAGTACTCGTCGTTAGGTAAACCATAACGATAACCACGACCTCTACCTTTAGGTGTTGCTTGTTTTTCACCGTCTTTTACACAAAGTAAAATATCATGCGCATTGGCATCTTCTTTGCTTAAATAAAATGTGTTGTTAGATGCAACTGTTTTTACGTTATGCTTTTTAGAAAACTTTAAGAGTGTTTCATTAACAACTTTTTCATCTTCTTGATTATGGCGCATCAATTCGATGTACAAATCATCACCGAATTGTTCTTTCCACCAAATTAATGCTTCTTCAGCTTGCGCTTCACCAACATTTAATATTTTACTTGGCACTTCACCGTACAAACTACCAGTAAGTACAATAATATCTTCTTTATATTGTTCTACTACTTTTTTATCAATTCTAGGGATGTAATAAAAACCATCAACAAAAGCAATAGACGACATTTTTGCTAAGTTGTGATATCCTTTTTTGTTTTTAGCTAATAAAACAACTTGGTAACCGTTGTCTTTCTGACTTTTATTAGTGTGATCGTTACAAATATTAAATTCACAACCAACAATTGGTTTTAAAGGTTTTTGAGTAGGTTCTTCTCCTTTTTCTATAGCTTCAATATTAGCCGAATCAACAGCTTTGTTATGATTTAAAACTGCTTGTACGAAATGAAAAGCAGCCATCATATTACCTGTATCGGTCATTGCTACTGCCGACATGTTATCTTTTGCAGCAGCTTTTACAATATTACCAATTTGTATGGTAGATTGTAAAACAGAATATTGTGTATGATTATGAAGGTGTGCGAACTTACTATCTTTTAACTCAGCTAAACCTTCATTAGTACTTATAGTTGTTGTATCTCCTTTTGCTTTTTCTTTTCTAGCGCGAATTTTTTCACTTTCTCTTTTAAGATTTAAGTGATTTAGTCCGATTATTTGAGTAACACTTGGGTTGTTTTGAGTGTAGCGATCAAAAAAATCGTCTGTAACCTGAAGTTGTTCTTTGGTAAACTGACGTAAACGAATTAATTCTAAAAAACATCTAGTTGTTGCTTCTACATCGGCAGTTGCGTTGTGCGCATCTCCAAAACCGTCTCCAAATAAATGTTGGTGTAATTCGGTTAATGTTGGTAATTTAAATTTACCACCACGACCACCAGGAATCTGACACATTTTTGCTGTATGCTCGGTACAAGTATCTAATATTGGTAGTTTTGTTAAGTTGTTATCAACACCTAAACGATGGAATTCACACCCTATAATATTAATGTCGAAAGCAAGATTTTGCCCAACTATAAATTTTGTTTTACTTAAAGCTTCATTAAATAACGCTAAACCTTCAGAAAGTTCAATTCCTTGCTCCTGCGCTAAATCGGTAGAGATACCATGAATTCTTTCTGCATCATACGGAATATTAAATCCGTCAGGTTTAATTAAAAAATCGTTATGCTCAACTAAATTACCTAATTCATCATGTAATTGCCACGCGATTTGAGTAGCTCTAGGCCAATTATTAGTGTCAGTAATAGGCGCATTCCAACTTTTAGGTAGTCCGGTAGTTTCAGTATCAAAAATTAAATACATCTAGAGTGTTTTATTGAAGCGTTTAGGTATAAGTAAAGTGTAAAAATACGAAGAATTTGTGTTGTTTTTAGTAGAAGTTATTAACGAGTTTGTAACGTGATATTGAGTTTTATAGTCAATAAATACACATAATCTATTGTTACGTAGATGTTAAGTTTTAGTTTTATTGATATAAAATTAATTAAGAATCGAATTATAGAAGTATCTTTGCACTTTATTAAATATAATATTTTTTTACAATGAAAGAAGGAACAGTAAAGTTCTTTAATGAATCTAAAGGTTTTGGATTTATTACTGAGTCAGGATCAAACACAGAGTATTTTGTACATGTATCAGGTTTAATCGATGAGATTAGAGAAGGAGATACAGTAGAGTATGATCTTAAAGAAGGAAAAAAAGGTTTAAACGCAGTTGACGTTAGAGTGTTGTAATATCTAAACTCACCAAAATTTTCTTAAGAGCTTGTTTTTCAGGCTCTTTTTTATTGCAATAATGTTACGTTTTTAATTTTTAATAAAAAAAAAGCTATACATTTGCGCCCACTTATCACGAGATGATGAGATTTGTTAATAATCAAGGTCGCGTACCTTAAAAATTAAAAATTATGCCTGTAAAAATTAGATTACAAAGACACGGTAAAAAAGGAAAACCTTTTTACTGGGTAGTAGCTGCTGATTCAAGATCAAAAAGAGATGGTCGTTATTTAGAAAAAATCGGAACGTACAACCCTAACACTAACCCAGCAGTAATTGACTTAGATGTTGATACAGCTGTAGAATGGTTACAAAAAGGTGCTCAACCAACTGATACTGCAAGAAACATTTTATCTTATAAAGGTGTTTTATTAAAGAATCATTTAGCTGGTGGAGTTAAAAAAGGAGCTTTAACACAAGAACAAGCAGATACTAAATTTGCTGCTTGGTTAGAGGAAAAAACTGGTTTAGTAGCTGGTAAAGTTGATGGTTTAGCAAAGGCAGATGCTGATGCAAAAGCAAAAGCTTTAGAAGCTGAAAAAGCTGTAAACGCTGCACGTATTGCTGCTAATACTCCTGCTGCACCTGTTGCAGATAGTGAAGAAGTAGCTGCAGATAACGAAGCAGATAGCGAAGAATAAAAAACTGTACTACAATGATGATGCAAAAAGAAGAGTGTTTTTATCTTGGCAAAATCGTTAAAAAACATAGTTTTAAGGGGGAAGTGGTTATTAAGTTAGACACTGATGAACCCGATCTTTACGAAAATTTGGAATCAGTTTTTGTCGATTTAGGCAATAATCTGGTTCCTTTTTTTATTGAAAAATCTTCGTTAAGTAAAAGCACTATGTTTCGTGTAAAATTTGAAGATGTAGATACCGAGCAAGATGCTGATGCTATTATGCGAGCAGGAATTTATTTGCCTTTAAATTTACTACCAAAACTTACTGGAAATAAATTTTATTACCACGAAGTTATAGGTTTTACGATTATTGATAAAAATTACGGAGAGGTAGGTACTTTAGCATATATAAATGATAAAGCAGCGCAACCTCTTTTTGAAATTGAAAATGGAGATACCGAAATTTTTATTCCTATGATTGATGACTTTATTAAAAAAGTTGATAGAGAGAATAAAACAATTGAAGTAGAAACGCCAAAAGGATTAATCGAATTGTATTTAGAAGATTAACTTTTTCCTTTTAGAAAATAAATTAATAAAAAAAGCCTAGAAGATTTAATCTTCTAGGCTTTTTTTGTTTTACTGAAGGATAAAATTACTTTTTAACTATTATAAAAGCTTGAAGAAAAATAAAAATGTATTTTTACAGACCTTAATTTATAGATTAAAAGAATGAGTTTATTAGAAGAATTACAAGATAGAAGTGACAATCAATGTGAGTTATGTACTTCAAAAGATAATTTATCAATTTATGAAGTTAAACCAATGGCTATTGGTGGTGTTGATGGTAGCTTATTAGCTTGTGATACTTGTGTTGAACAAATTGAAGATGTTGAAAAAACAGAAGCAAACCATTGGCGTTGTTTAAATGATAGTATGTGGAGTGAGTTTAGAGCCGTAAAGGTTATTGCTTGGAGAATGTTATCTAGACTTCGTAAAGAAGGTTGGCCTCAGGATTTGTTAGATATGTTGTATTTAGAAGATGATGATTTACGTTATGCTAAAGAAAGTGGAGATCATTTAGATGAAAGTGAAAAAATAATTCACAGAGATGCAAACGGAGTAATTTTACAAGCAGGAGATTCTGTAGTATTAATTAAAGATTTAAAAGTAAAAGGTTCTAGTATGGTTGCCAAACAAGGTACTGCTGTTCGTAGAATTTCTTTAGATCATGAAAACGCAAATTATATTGAAGGTAAAGTAGGGCCAACTCAAATCGTTATTATTACTGATTACGTTAAGAAAATGGCTGAGAAAGAGTAGTTAATGTATTTTATTCTTGTATAGAAAATATTAAAAATTCATAAAATGAAAATAAAGAAAGGAATTAAAAATAATATAATCGATAAATTATTAATTCTATTAATAATTTTTATTTGTGGTAATGTTATTTCGCAAGAGAAAAAAACGGACAATTATAATGAATGGATAGAAACTAGTTTTAAAGATGAGTTTGGAGACAACACAGGAAGAAAAGCAAGGGTCTATTTGACAAAGGGGAAGTTTGGTAATAGTGCAACTACTAATAGTAATTTAACTGTTAGAATTACTGAGTATAAAAAATATTTCCACATTAGCTTATTTGAATATGATAGTCCTCCAGAGGCAATTCTATATGGAGGGGAGTATAATTTTGTTTTAGTAAGTTTTAAAGATAAGAAAGGTAATATTACAAGGAAAGGAGTTCCCTTTCTTAAAACTGGGGGATTAAGAATAAAAAAAGAAATAAACTAGGTAAAATTATGTTGAAAAATGAACCAATACAAGTTTATATAACAGAAGTGTCTGATCAGAGACATAATTCAACGTATGGCTTTAATTTATTTTATTAAGTAACAAAAAAGGGAGCATTTTAAACGTTCCCTTTTTTAATTCTTATTTTTCAGTATTATAAAATACTTTATAATATTTCATTTTTTTCTCTTCATCATAACCTTGTTCTAGATATTCTGAAGAAGCATCAGGTGCGTCTACATCAATTTTAATTAGAATATTTGTATCGAGTTTAAATTCTGTTTTAAACTTACTTTTTTCTTTTTTTAATACCGCATCTGAAACTTCAAAGTTATTACGGATTAAAACATCATTCAAACCTTCAAAATGTTTTTTGTAGTCTTCAAACATGCCTTTATGTTTCTCGTCTTCAAAAATTTCTTCTTTAAAACCATGATAATCTACGTTTTCATGCTCTTTAAAATAATCAACCGTATTGGCTAAGAAATTGCTTTGTTCATGTTTTCCGAATTCAGGTTTTATAATTTCTTCAGAAAAATCTTTACACATTTCTAAATAATTCTGAGTATGTAAATTACGATCATCTGCAAATTTTGCATTTAAGAAATTTTTAATCCAATATTGCGCATCATAATTATTGTTATCTACTGATAAGATTACGGTTCCTTCAGTATCAGAAGAATTTATGATTAAACATCCTTTGTCTAATTTTTTAGTTGAAATTCCTTTCTGAACAACCACATCAAAACTATCATCATCTAAATATGTTTGTAAAAAATCTACTTTACTTTCAATTTTAAAAACACCAACAGCTTCGGTTAATATGTCTTTATATTCGATGCCTTCGAAATAAACCACCAAAACATCACCTGTTTTTATATTGGCAGAATTTGATTGTTCGTATAAGTGATTTACAATGTTTTTAGAATGCTCTATGAACGTGTTTTCATCTTCAAAAATATCAGAAGTGTATTTGTTAATTTCGTTTAAACGAACATCAGCATGATGGTTAAAACGATAACTTTGTGTTACTGTACCAAAGTTTTTTAATAAAAAAGGCATCAATAATTCGTAGCTTTCCTCATCGAAACGAACTAAGCTTTCTGAAAAAGCATTTTGGCCACTATTGTATTTATTAGCAACTTTATGAATAATACATTTGCTAATTTCTGCACGCGTTCTTTTAATCATCTTCTAAAATATTGGAAGACAAAAATAGAGAAACTAAAGTTTTAATTTAAATTGTTCGGGAAGTAATTTAAAAGTCATTCTGTGATAAGGAGTTGCACCAAATTCACGAATTGCGTTTCGATGTTCTTTTGTTGGGTAGCCTTTATTTTTTCGCCAATTATATTGCGGATATTCTTGATGAATTTTTTCCATATATTCATCTCTATATGTTTTTGCTAATACAGATGCTGCTGCAATACTCATAAATTTAGCATCACCTTTTACAATTGTTTCGTGCGGAATTTCTTTATAAGGTTTAAATTTATTACCATCAACAATAATAAATGCAGGTTGCGGAGAAAGTTGTTCTATAGAGCGTTGCATACCAGTTATAGATGCCTGTAAAACATTTATCTCATCTACTTCTTTATGATCTACAAAAGCAACGCCAAAGGCTAAGGCATGTTCTTCGATATAAGGGCGTAATTCACGACGCTTTTTTTCTGAAATTTGCTTAGAATCATTCAGTAATTCATGATGAAAATTTTCAGGCAAAATAACGGCTGCTGCAACCACAGGTCCAGATAGGCAACCTCTACCAGCTTCATCTGTTCCTGCCTCTAAAATATGTCCGCTATAATTTAATTTCAACATATTACAAATTAACAGTTTTCAAAGAAATTATTCACAATTTTTGTCGTTTAATTATTTTACTTTTGTCATTATGAAGAAATTTTTTATAATCATTATTTTATTAGTGTTAAGCGCTCAAATGTATTCTCAGAAAAGAGACCTTCCGAGAGGTTTAAATGTAGGGAATAGAGGTGGTTTTAATCAGAGCAATGATTCTATATATGAAGGAGAGGTTAATGTAAAACTTAGCGGTAAAACAAAGTATACCGATTATAAGATAATCTCTTTTAAAAACGATACTACAATTGTAGATACTACGTTAACGTTAAAGAAGCATTATAAGTTTAATTTTTTAAGAAAGGATAATTTCGAGTTATTACCCTTTCATAACCAAGGACAAACATTTAATAATTTAGGATATAATTTTAAAGGTATTTCTCAGTTCCCTGATATTGGTTTTCGAGCAAAACAGTTTAATTATTTCGAAAAAGAAGATGTAGATTATTACCATGTGCCAACACCAACAACCGAAGTTTTATATAGAACAGGATTAGAGCAAGGACAAGTTTTAGATATTTTATTTACCACAAATTTTTCAAAACGATTTAATGTAGGCTTGTCCTACAAAGGGATTCGTTCGTTAGGTGCTTACAGGCGCGCATTATCAAGTTCAGGTAATTTTAGAATGAGTTTTAAATATGAAACTCCTAAAGGACAATATGCTATAAAAGGTCAGGCAGTTAATCAAGATTTTTTTAATCAAGAAAACGGAGGTTTAACAGCTACTTCTTTAGAGGCTTTCTTAAACGACGATCCTAACTTTAGTGGTAATAGAGGTAGATTAGATGTGAATTTAAATGATGCCGAAAATACACTAGAAGGAAAACGTTTGTATTTTGAACATACCTTTAAGCTACTATCAGCAAAAGATAGCTTACATGAAAATGATTTTTCGAATTTAAAAATAGGACATTCTTTTACAAGAGATTCTAAATACTATCGTTTCAACCAGTCAACTGCAACACCATCTTATTTTGGTGACGCAAACACATCAGGAAGCATAAATGATAAAGCCAGTTATTTACTTTACAATAATGAAGTTTTTTTAGATTTTAATTCTAAATATATATTGGGGAAGTTCCGCGTAAAAACAGGATATACCTCGTATAGTTATGGGTATGAAAACCTACAGAATAATTTAGTTGGAATTACTAAGAATAAGTTAATAGGAAAAGCAGTTTCTTTTGGTGCAAATTGGAACGGAAAAATAAAAAACTTTTATATAAATGCCTCTGGTAATTTAACACCAGGTAGCGCAAGACTTTCTGGAAACGATTTAAAAGCTGAAGCCTTTTATAAAAAGGATAGTTTATTTACGATAAAAGTGCATTTAGAAATAAGTAACAAATTACCAAACTTTAACTTTTTACTGCACCAAAGTAGTTATAACGACTATAATTGGGAAAACGATTTTGCTGCTGTAGGAACAAGAACATTAGGCGGTGTGTTTGAATCTAAATGGGGAAATGCATCTGTAGATATTACAAATATTGATAATTATACTTATTTTGATGAAACAAGTTCTCCGCAACAATTTTCGGGGAGTGTTAATTATTTAAAAGCAAAAGTAGCCAAAGAATTTACTTTCGGAAAATTTGCTTTGGATAACACAGTAATGTATCAAAAAATAGCAAATGGTAATGATGTATTTAGAGTGCCAGAGATTGTAACAAGAAATACGTTGTATTATTCTGATAGTTGGTTTAAAGGAGATCCTTTATATGTGCAAATAGGAACTACGTTAAATTATTTTTCAGAATACAAAGCCAATACTTATAATCCGTTATTAGCTGAATTCAGGCTGCAAAATGATACTGAAATAGGTTATCCTACGGTTGATGTGTTTTTTAACGCAAGAGTGCGTAGAACACGTATTTACTTTAAGGCAGACAATGTGAGTTCTTTTTTCTTAAAAAAGAATTATTTATCTGATTCTAACAACCCATACAGAGATTTTGTAATCCGTTTTGGAATTGTTTGGAATTGGTTTATATAATTAAATAAGAACTATTACGTATGTTGTTTATTTTGATTTTTCTTATACTCTCATTAACATTCAGTTTTTTGAGTATTTTTTTTCTGGCAAGATGGAAAGAGTTATTCTCTTTTATTTCATGTAATATCGTAATTCTATTTTTTTACACACTATTAATTTATTTTAGAGAAAGTGATAAAATAGAATTTGGATTTTATTTTAAGATATTATTGTTAATAACGCTCCATTCATTTTTGATTTTTCTTTTCGCTATTTATAAATATCATATAATATCTAAAAAATGAAAAATCAATTAAAAAATAATTGGAAACTATTTTTAATAGCTAGTTTAACCTTAGGATTGGCTCCTTTTAATCCGCCACATATTGTTGGTAAACTAAAATGGATTTTAGGAGGAAATGCTTTTTCAGGTGAACAAGCAATGCAATTTAAGGATTGGTTTGATGTTTTATTACACGGATTACCTTGGTTGCTTTTAACAGTATCTATGCTATTAAATCTTTCTGCATTATTGGTAAAAACCGATTCGGAATAGAACTCTCCTTTTTGTCAATTATAACAAACCCTTGGCTTTTATAGAAGTCCACCGCATTTGGATCGGCTAATAAAGTTAGTTTGTTTACTTTTAGGTTACGCGCTTTTGTAAAAGCGTGTAATAATAAATTTTTACCAATTCCTTTTCCAATAAATTCAGGAAGAATAAACAGCATTTCTAGTTCAATTTTATTTTCTATGGGTTGGTTTAAAATGTAAAAGCCTGCAATTTTATCCTTTTGAAGAAATTTATAAACAAATACATCTTCAATCATTTTAGATGTAACAGTTAAATCACTTCGCCAACTTTCTATTAATTCATTAGAATAGCCCCAATACCCCTTAGAGGTTAAAGCAATATTGGTTAATAAATTCCTATCGTTTATGGTGGCTTTTTGTATCATATAAAAAAGATTCCCTCATTCTGAACAAAGTGACGGAATCTATAAAATATAGTTTTTTGATTGTAAGATTACTTCGGAATAAAAATTCTTCGTAATAACGTATTTATTTTTTAGCGATTTGTCTGATTTTAATTCTAAAAGCAGCAAACAACAACGTCATAAACGGACTTAAGTAATTAAATATGGCGTATAAAGCATACTCGCCAACACCAACACCTAAAACACCAGCTTGGTAAGCACCACAGGTGTTCCACGGAATTAATACCGAAGTTACGGTTCCTGAATCTTCTAAGGTTCTACTTAAATTCTCAGGCGCTAAACCTTTGTCTTCATAAGCTTGTTTAAACATTTTACCAGGAATTACTATCGCTAAATATTGATCTGAAGCAATAATATTTAACCCTAAACAGCTAATAACGGTACTTGCAAATAATCCGAATACAGAAGTTGCTATTGCTAATAATTCTTTTGTAAGTTTTGCTAAGGCACCAATAGCATCCATAACTCCACCAAAAACCATAGCACATATAATCAATAAGATGGTCCATAGCATTCCAACAACACCACCTGCGCTAAATAATTCGGTTAACTTTTCATTATCCGTTTGTACTTGAGTATCTGTTATAACAGCATTTAAAACTGATTGATATCTAGATTCAGATAAAGCATCTAGTACATCACCTTGAAAAATAAAAGCAAAAACAGCAGCTAAAACAACTCCAGTACCTAAGGCAACTAATGGTTTTGTTTTTAATAAAATCATGGCAATAACTACTGCAGGAACAATAAATAATACCGGTGAAATATGAAACGTATTTTTAATACTCGCTAATAAATTACTTATATCTGTACTTCCTGTAGTATCAATTGTTGCACTTAATATAGCAAAAACAATAAGTGTAATTGTAATTGTTGGCACTGTGGTATATGCCATATATTTAATATGTGTAAATAAATCGGTGCCAGCCATAGCAGGAGCTAAATTTGTAGTGTCAGAAAGAGGCGACATTTTATCGCCAAAATAAGCTCCAGAAATTACAGCACCAGCAATCATTCCTGTCGGAATTCCTAATGCACTACCAATTCCTACCAATGCAATACCTACCGTTGCTGAGGTGGTCCAAGAACTTCCTGTAGCTACCGATATAATTGCTGCAATTATTACCGATGCAGGTAAAAATATTTCAGGACTTAATACTTGTAATCCGTAATATACCATGGCAGGTATAATTCCACTTACCAACCAAGTTCCTGCTAAAGCTCCAACTAAAAACAAAATCATAATAGGAACGAAAACACTTTTCCAGTTTTCTAAAACTTCAGAAACCATTTTTTTAAGTGATACTTTATTGTAAAACCCAACACCAGCAGCAACTAAGCCTCCTATTAATAAAATATATTGATTAGAATAATCTCCTAACCAAGCGCCGTCTGCATAAAAAATATTATACGCCAATAAACTCATTAAAATGATTACAGGAATTAAAGCTTCCCAAATATTTAATTCTTTATTATCAATAATTTTTTGGCTATCTATATTAATTTCAGATAAGTTTTTATCGTCTTGCATTGTATCTTTTTTTTCGGTTTGTAATGTTACGATTTTGTATAGAATTATACAAGTAGAATTCGTTTACTACATTTGCTTTTATGGATTCATTAACTCAAATTGTTTTAGGTGCTGCTTGTGGCGAATTAGTGCTTGGTAAAAAGATTGGAAATAAAGCATTGTTATTCGGAGCCATTGGTGGTACAATCCCCGATTTAGATGTGTTTATTGGCGGATGGTTGTATAGTAATGAAATTGATGCGATGGCTTTTCACCGAGGGTTTATGCATTCCATTTTATTTGCTGTGTTTAGTTCTTTTCTCTTCGGATGGATCACTTTTAAGTTATACAATAAAGGTAAACGTAGCGAGACAACGACATTAAAAAATTGGATTTGGCTTTATTTTTTAGCAATTTTCACGCATCCTCTTTTAGATAGTTTTACACCTTACGGTACACAATTGTTTTTACCTTTTTCTGATTATAGAGTTGCATTTAATAATATTTCGGTGGTAGATCCTTTATACACATTGCCGTTTTTAATATGTTTAGTTGTTGCGATATTTTATAATCGAAAAAGAACAAGAAGAGTAGCCTGGGTAAAAACAGGTGTTTATATTAGTTCGGCTTACATGTTATTTACTTTAGGGAATAAGATTTATATAAATAGGGTGTTTAAAAAATCATTTGATGAAGCAGGTATTTCTTATAGCAGATTTTCTACACAACCAACAATATTTAATAATGTTTTGTGGTACGGAGTTGCAGAAACAGAGAAGAATTATAAAATAGGATTCTATTCTTTATTAGACACCAAAGTAAAAGTAGACACAATACTAACGATTCCTAAAAACAGAAAATTGTTAGATGTAAATCATCCAGATATAAAAACCCTAACTTGGTTTAGTAATGGTTATTACAATTTAGTGCCAATAGATTCTTCAGAAAACGTACAATATTTAGATTTACGCTATCCGTTATTAAATCCTAAAGACTTTACAACATCAGTATTTAAGTTTGAATTAAAAAAAGATGGAAATCGCTGGGATATGGTTCCGTTTTCAGGAAATCCACCTTCTAAAAAAGACTTAAACGAGTTTTTAAAACGATTTAAGGGAATTTAAAGCGCTCTAAAAATATCTAATAATATTGGTTTTAATCCGCTAAAGAAAAATTCTACAGCAATAACCATAACAATTAATCCCATTAAACGCATCATTACATTAATACCTGTTTGACCAAGTATTTTAATGATTTTAGAAGAACTATATAGTATTATATAAGTTAATAAAATTACTAAGAAAGCCGTAAAAATTAGTGCTACTTTTTTCTCAAGAGAATCGGCATCTTCCATCATAACAATTGCGTTTGTTAAAGCACCAGGGCCACATATCATAGGGATTGCCAGGGGTGTTACAGAGATGTCGTTTACATAGTTTTTTACTTCAGGATCTTTCAATTTTACTTTCCCTAACCTTGCGTGCAGCATATCCATTCCCATTAAAAAGAAAATTACACCACCTACAATTCTAAAACTATTAACGGATATTCCAAAAAAGTTGAATAATAATTGACCAGAAAAAGCAAAAATTAAAATAGTAATAAAACTAACTATCGATGCTTTTTTTGCCGTTTTTGTTCTATGACTCTGATCTAAGTCGGCTGTCATTGTCATAAAAATAGGCATGGTACCAAAAGGATTTATCAACGTAAAAAAAGACGTAAAAGATAAAATTCCAAAAGCGATTACTTCATTCATAGTTTACTATTTATAAAACTCCAGTATTTAACATGCAATCTTTCATCATTTGATATGTTCTTTCAATATCGTTGTCTAAACCAATAGAAAAACGGATTAATCCATTAGATAAGCCCATTTCTTTTTGTTCATCTTCAGGTATTTCTGATGAAGTAGAGGTGCCAGGAGCAGAGAACAATGTTTTGTAAAAACCTAAACTAACAGCTAAGTAGCCTAAGTTTTTTTCTTGCATTAATTCCATCAAAGCATTTGCTTTCTCTAAAGAACCTGCATCAATAGTTAGCATTCCTCCATAACCGTATTCTTTGTTCATCATAGATTTAAAAATTTCATAAGAAGGATGAGATTTTAATCCAGGATATACTGTTTTTAATCCATCAGCTTCAAACTTCTTAGCTAAAAAGGTAGCATTTTCACTATGCTTTTTCATACGAATATGTAAAGTTCTCATGTTTTTTAATATTGAAGAAGAGCGTAAAGAGTCCATCGAAGAACCTAATAGCATACTAGCTCCGTCAATCACACTTTTTTGTGAGTTTATAAAATCTGCAGAAGCACAAACAACGCCTCCCATAGTATCAGAAGATCCATTAATAAATTTTGTTAAACTATGAATCACAACATCTGCTCCTAATTGAGCAGGAGAAATTGATAAGGGCGAAAATGTATTATCAACCACCAATTTTAAATGGTGTTTTTTAGCTAAAGCAGCTAATCCTTTTATATCTGCTACTTCTAATAACGGGTTACTAACAGATTCGCAATAAATCATTTTAGTATTTTCGTTAATAGCAGCTTCTACTATATCTAACCTTGTAATGTTTACAAACGATGTATTTATACCCATGCGAGGAGTAAAATTCTTTAAGAAGGCATAAGTTCCCCCATAAATTGTTCTGCTAGATACAATATGATCTCCAGCACTACAAACTTGTAAAATTGTTGGTGTAATTGCTCCCATACCAGAACCTGCAACATTTGCAGCCTCAGTTCCTTCCATAGCAGCCAAAGCTTCACTTAAATATAAGTTTGAAGGTGAGGTATGACGAGAATATAAGTAACACCCGTCTGTATTGCCTTCAAAAGTATCGAGCATTGTTTTTGCTTCTAAAAAAGTATAGGTAGAAGAATCAGAAATAGAAGGGTTTACTCCACCAAATTCTCCAAAATATTGTAAATCTTGAATATTGTTTGCAGGTTTAAAATCCATAGGAAAAAATGTTAGTTGTTTATTAAGCTGTAAAACACTTCTTTTTTTGAATGTAAATCAATAAAATAATACGCTTTTAGATTATTTTTCTTTAAATTAGATTAATTTCAGATTTAAAGAGCGTTTTTTGTTTCTTTATTAAAAAAAAGGAGTTAGATTTTCAGATGAAAATAGATACAATAGATAAAAAACTTTTGGTGTTACTTCAAAAAGATAGTAAACAAACGTCTAAACAACTTTCTTTAAGTTTAGGTTTGTCGGTTACTGCAGTATACGAGCGTGTTAAAAAGTTAGAAAGAGAAGGAGTAATAACAAAGTATGTAGCGTTATTAGATAAAAATAAAATAGGAAAATCTTTTCTAGTTTTTTGCCATTTAAAACTTGAAAAACATACCAAAGAAAACATTGTAGTTTTTGAAAGAGAAATTAATAAACTAGAAGAAGTAATAGAATGTTTTCATGTAAGTGGAGATTACGATTATATTTTAAAGATTTATGTAAAAGACATGGATGAATATCGTGATTTTATGGTAAATAAATTAACTACTTTAAAACATATAGCGAGTACTCATAGTACTTTTACTATAGGAAAGGTTAAGAGTTCTAATGCAATAATTTTATAAGATATTTTGTTCGTTTTTGTAAAAAGTATCAGCCTGAAGTTTCATGAGATTACGAGCCATTTTTTGCTTATAATTGTATAATTCTTCTTCCGTTTTTAAATCGGAATATACTTTATTGTTGATATCAATGTCTGTTTTTAAAATAGCTTCTCGTTGCTGTACTTGTTGCTGAATCCACGTTTTTATAATTGATTCCTGGTTTTCGAGTTTATAATCATATTCTCCTTTAGAGCTGATGAGTTTCGAGAAAATAGGCGCAGTTTCAATAGCTAAGAATAACAAGAAAATAAAGAAAGATGGCAACAAAGGAAGTTTATTTAAGGCCTCTATACGCGCCATTAATCCGTCGAAATTAGAAATTATGGGTTGGGTTTTCGTTTCTGTTAATTTCTGATTTTCTTGTAAGTTTATAATCGCTAATTCTTTTGCTTTAATTTTTTTGTTATTACTTTCCTTTAATAATTGTAGCTCAGCTAAAGCAGCATCGTGTTTGGCTCGTTTTTCTTTGTATACAGGGCCTTTTCCTAAACGCTTCGTTCCTTTTGTGCCTTCAGCTTCTGCAATATATGTTTCGTAAAGAGAATTTGTTTCGCCTTCTTTTGCAAGAATTTCATTTTTTAAAATTGCAATTTCTGAATTAATATTGTTTATTTCGGGTGTAAACTGTTGCGCAATTTGCGATTTATTAGCTAACGTCATTTGATTTTTCTCGGTAAGCAAAACTTGATTTATTTCTTTTTCGAAAATCTTTAATTCCAAAGGTTTAGAAATTACCACAGCAATAATAAATGCTAAAAACAACCGCGGAATTACCTGTGCTATTTCTTGACGTTTAGATTCTTTTTTTTTGAGGGTTGAAACAATAAAACGATCTAAATTAAAGATTAGCAACCCCCAAATGAATCCAAAAAAGATAGCGGAGTATAAGTTGTCGAAAACTGTAAATAAAGCATAGCTACAAGCAATGGTTGCCATTAGCGCTGTAAAAAAAACAGTAGCACCAATACCTGCGTATTTGTTTTGTTCTCCGTTAGCGCAATCTTTAATTAAAAGTAAGTCTACTCCCGAACAAATTAAGAAAAATTGTTTTAACATAAAAATAAGTGTATACTATAAGAACGATACTTTCAAAGAAATGTTACAAAAAAAGCCTCAATTAAGAGGCTTTTAACATTTTTTTTAATATCCTTTTTGCATTAACTTTATAATTTTGTCCTGAATTTTAGAGATATACAAATTTATAGCAGTTTTTTCTTTACCAGTATAAGCGGAACCATAATGATAATCTTTATTATTTTTAAGATGATTAAAAAAATCTTTTTTAGATGTTTTTTTATCTTCTATAAAATAATTTTTTTTAAACGTTTCATCTAGTTTTTTAAATTCAGTAGACTTGTTAGATGTTGGTTTTTCTTTTGTGTCTTTTCTCTTATAAACGTCGCCGGTTTCAGTATTTACATCTTCTACTATATGTACCTCGTCTTCGACTACCCAGTTGTTTTTTGTTTTTACTTGTGGTTTAGCAGCTAATTTCTCTAAGTTTACATCTTCTATTATATGCACTTCATTTCCAACTACCCATTTGTTTTTTGCCTTTTCTTTGGATGAAGTTAGAGTTTTAGATTTGTTGTTTTCTTTATTTGTTTTAAAAGAGTCAGAATTTGTTTTAGTAGTTATATAAATTTTTCCTGACCCATCTTTGTTTTTTTTAACGGAGGTAGTTTTAATGTCTTTTGGATGAATTTTATTTAAATTTTCATAGGCGATTATTTTTCCGTTTAAATAAAAAGTTATGTTTTTAAAATTTTCATCTTTAATTATTTGTAAGTCGTTTTTTACTACCCAACCTTTTTTTATTGCAGGAGACGGAGGAGGAATATTGGATACCTCACCTTTCTTTACAATTGGAGCAAGTGGCGGTGGAATATTAGATTTTTCACCTTTTTTAATTACTTTTATACTTGCAGGCCTTGGTGGTGGAGGCGGTAAAATGGTATCTTTATTTTGGATACTTAACTTAAGAGCATCAGCGTTTTCTAATTTCAGCTTAACATCATCTAAAACTGATTCAGAAGCAATACTTTGTTTTGAAGATTCTCTTTTAATAGGTGCATCTATATATTTTTTCTTTGGATCTTCTTTAATCGTTATCTCTTCAATTTTATACTCGTTTTTTAAGTAATTTAAAAAAGCTTTTTCTCTTTTCTTATTTTGATAATCAAAATATTTTTTAGTATATAAGCTTGCCTGATGTTCTTGAGGAAAACGTTTACTGCGTGCATTTTTGTACACAAAACTAACAGAATAGTTAGAGAAATCTGAAGCTTTGTAATTATTAAGGATTTCGTTTTTTACCACTTTTTCATCAATCCAAATTGCATACTCTTTGTTGTTCTTTAAATCTTCAATTAATTTTTGACTTGGTACTTTCTTTTTAGTTTTTAAAGGAGGTGGAGGAGGTAGTTGCGCTTTTTCTTTTTTTGTTAACTCATCAAATCGTTTTTTAACTTTGTTTCCGTTTTTATCTTTTTTAATGTTAAAACTATTTCTGTAAAAATAACTTTTGTAAATTTCACTATCAGATAGTTTTCCTTCTTTTAAAGGAACATCCTCTGTAATTTCTTCGATAATTGTTTCTTGTGCTTCAACTCTTTCAGCAAACAAGAATACGAATCCTACTGTAACTGGTATTACAGCCAGTTTTTTTAATAAGACTTTGGTTCGTGAACTTTGTTTTGTCATCATTAGTAATCTTTTTTTCGTTAATAAATAATTCAAATTACTGGCCAAGTAATAATCGTTGTTCCAAGCAGTTTTATTCAATAATAAATGTTGATACTCAGAAATATTTTTATGATTAGAAATCACTTTTGTGTCTGCTAAAAACTCGTGATTTAATTGTATTGTTTTTTTTAAGAAGTAAAAAATAGGGTTAAACCAAAAAACAATTTTTAAAACTTCAATAAGCAATACATCAAAAGTGTGTTTTTGTGTAGCATGTGTAAGTTCGTGCGTAAATAATTCTTCTTCAATTTTCTGTGAATCATATGCAGTTTTATTGATGAAAATATAATTCCAAAATGTGTGCGGACTTATTTCATCATCAACTAAAACCAACGTTGCTTTTTGATGTTTTATCGTGCAGTTTTCTCTAGTTTTTTGATAAATAGTAACTACATTTTTTATAAACCGAATTAATAAAATTGTCGATATAAAAATGGAGAAGTATATGAAGTAATTAAAATAATTAACAGGTGTTTCAATGACTTCTGCAGTTTCAAAAACAATAGGTTGTTCTGTTGTTGCTTTCATAGTCTCTATAATTTGTAAAGGAGAAGCTTCTGTGTAAATTATAAATAATGGCGCTAAAAATGAAAATAATACACTACCTAACAAATAAAAACGATTGAATTTGTGCATTTTTTCTCGCTCTAACACCAAATGATAAAAAAGTAGTAGTAGCGTTAAACAAATTGCAGATTTTATGAAATAACTAATCATTATTGTTGCTTTTTAATTTGACTATCGATAATTTTTTTTAAGCTTTCTAATTCAGAAACAGATAAATCAGTTTCTTTGGTAAAGAAAGAAGCAAACTGACTAGCAGAATCGTTAAAGAAATTTTTTATCAATCCGTTTACATGTTTCGAGAAATAATCTGTTTTTTTAACTAACGGATAATATTCTCTAGATTTTCCGAATAAATTATAGGCAATAAAACCCTTATCATTCATTCTTTTTAACAAAGTAGCTACCGTTGTTGTTGCTGGTTTAGGTTCTGGAAACTCCGCTAATAAATCTTTCATAAAAGCTTTTTCTAGCTTCCATAATAATTGCATCACTTGTTCTTCGGTTTTTGATAATTGCATAGTACACTTCTTTTTTGCTCTACAAACATAGAGTAAATAATTTAATTCTACAAATGTAGAGTTTAAATATTTTTATTGATTTTGGTTTTAAAGTTGATAAATCTGTTTGTGTTAAGGATTGAAACGGCATCCTTTTTTATGATTATTAAATATTCGTCATTACGAGGAGGTACGACGAAGTAATCTCATTGGGGTTTGAAATTACTTTATGTTGTTTGCAATGGCATTAAGATTTACTAGGAAAAAAGATATAGTTGAAAGCCTGCCTTAATTATTATCAAAATAATTACGGAACGCCCAATTTCTCGATACAATTTTATTTCATACTTCAATAAAATCACTCGAAATGACAAGCATAAAAAAATCCGCTCATTGCTGAACGGATTTTATTTATGATGATAATGTCTGTTCGAGCGCAGTCGAGAACTTTTAAAACTTTACAACTGCACTCAAAGAGATATTTACTTAGATAATTCAGTAAAATACTTATAAAAATAAGGAATTGTTTCAATTCCTTTAAGGTAATTCCAAATACCAAAATGCTCGTTTGGTGAGTGAATTGCATCCGAATCTAATCCGAATCCCATTAAAATAGTTTTACTTTTTAATTCTTGCTCAAATAAAGCTACGATAGGAATACTTCCTCCGCTACGTTGCGGAATAGGTGTTTTTCCAAAAGTTTCGGTATACGCTTTGCTTGCTGCTTTATAAGCGATATTATCGATAGGTGTAACATAACCTTGGCCACCGTGATGCGGCGTAACTTTTACGGTTACAGATTTCGGTGCAATGCTTTCGAAATGATTTTTAAACAATTCGGTAATTGCTCTCCATTCTTGATTTGGTACTAAACGCATTGATATTTTAGCGTACGCTTTACTTGCAATTACTGTTTTTGCACCTTCACCGGTATAACCACCCCAAATTCCGTTTACATCTAAAGTAGGGCGAATAGAATTGCGTTCGTTGGTTGTGTAACCAGCTTCCCCATGTACATCTTCAATTTTTAAAGCATCTTTATATTTATCTAAAGAAAAAGGCGCTTTTGCCATTTCAGCACGCTCTTCACGAGATAATTCTTCTACATTGTCATAAAAACCAGGAATAGTAATATGGTTATTTTCATCATGTAATGAAGCAATCATTTTTGTTAAAATATTGATTGGGTTTGCTACTGCACCACCATATAAACCTGAGTGTAAATCGCGATTTGGACCCGTAACTTCAACTTCTACATAACTTAAACCACGTAAACCTGTAGTGATTGAAGGAATATCGTTAGCGATCATTCCTGTATCAGAAATTAAGATCACATCGTTGGCTAATTTTTCTTTGTTTCTTGGTACAAACCAAGCTAAACTTTCAGAACCTACTTCTTCTTCACCTTCAATCATGAATTTTACATTACAAGGTAAGTTTCCTGTACTTGTCATGTATTCCATTGCTTTTACGTGCATATACATTTGCCCTTTATCATCACAAGCACCACGCGCAAAAATTGCACCTTCAGGGTGAATGTCTGTTTTTTTAATTACAGGCTCAAAAGGAGGTGAAGTCCATAAATCAATAGGATCCGCAGGTTGTACATCATAATGACCATACACCAAAACGGTTGGTAAATTTGGGTCAATTATTTTTTCACCATAAATAATAGGATATCCAGGAGTTTCGCAAATTTCTACTTTATCACATCCCGCTTTTTCTAAACTGTTTTTAACAACATCAGCAGTGTTTAATACATCTTTGCTAAAGGCTGGATCTGCACTTACAGAAGGAATTTTTAATAAATCGATAAGCTCGTTTATAAATCTATCTTTATGTTGAACAATATAATCTTGTACGTTTTTCATGTGTTGTAATTTAGTAAGCATCAAAAATAATAAAAATTTTGTGCTTCTCCTTTGTAGTTTACAAGTATTGTTTATATTTGCAGCCACAATTAAATTTGTATGCGGGTGTGGTGGAATTGGTAGACACGCTAGACTTAGGATCTAGTGCCGCAAGGTGTGAGAGTTCGAGTCTCTTTGCCCGTACAGATTAAAAAAAGCTTCTCATTTACGAGAAGCTTTTTTATTGTTTAAAAAGTTACATTCAATTACCTAAAACTCCAGTTTTTATAATTACTAGAAGCTTCTAGTTTTATTTCGATAGCATCTGGTAATTCAGGAAAAAAATCGATTCCAGTTTTTTCTTCTAAGGTATCAATAGAAACTACAAAATCATATAAAGGTTTTTTACTTTCTTCATGAGGAAATAAAAAAGCAATAGCCTTTATTTCTGGCTGTGAATAATCTAAGAGTATCTTATAAAATTCAGTAGGAACACTTACTTTATTTTTTCCAATAGTTTTTAAGTTCGGTTTTAAAATACCACCAGTTATTACATATAAATGTTGGTTCTTTTTAGCCCAGTACCGTGTTTTTTGCTCTAATTTGTTCCAGATACCAGCATTAAAATCGTGTTTCTGTGGCGTAATATTAGAGGTGTAAAAAGTTTCGTCATGAGCTTCTTTAGAATAACGTTTATCCGCAGCAGGGCATAAATGCCCTTTATCATATCCAGATTTTTTATAACTCCTCCAATTGGCAGATTTTGTCTTTACTTTCGGGTCATTAATAAAGTAAGGACGCTTAAAATCATTATAAACAATATCGTTTTTACTTAAAGAATACGCAACCCATTCCGCTTGTTCGTGTTCCTCATTATAAGATAACTGATATCCATCGTGTTTTATAATTACACCTGTTGTTGAGCTTGGTAAATAATTAAAACCATTTACATCTTCAATTACTATATCCGCAGGAAAATCAATAGTATTTTCTTGAGGTTTTAAATAATAACCAACGATTAAAACGATAATAGCAACTACTAATTTTATTTTTTTAGAAGTACTCATTAACTTTTTAGCAGAATCTCTTTAAAATCATCCGTTTTTTCTACCTGATCAAATATTGTTTGAAATTTGGTTGGAGGCACCGATAGTTTTCTTTTTACCAAATCTAACCAAGCTCCGTACACGGTAATTACTGCCGATAATTTCCCTGCTTCATTAAAAACTTCATGTTGTATTTTCCAACGTTCTCCTTTACTCGATAACCCAATTACTTTAAGATTTACAGAAATATCGGTTCCCATATGAACCTCACGTAGAAATTTGGTGTTCTCCTCAAATAAAATCGGACCTGTTTTTTCTTTTGTAAAATCCTGTATAGTAATATTATGTTCTTTAAAAAAACGCAATCTTACTTCGGCAGCATAATCGTTGTATGCTGTGTGTCGCATATGTATATTGGCATCGAAATCTGACCATCTTGTTTTAAAATCTACACTAAAACTCATTTTTGTATTTTTTTTTGAAAAGCGAAGATACAAATTTTCATTTTTTTAGCGTTACCAAGAGGGTCGGGCTTTTCGCACTCGCTTTTTGTTCGTGCCTCACAAAAGAGCTCAAACAAATGCTACAATCCCTAACGCAAATACAGTTATTAACTTTTAATGAAGTGTTAAAATTAAGATTTTACATCTAAAGCATCACGAAGTGTATTTCCTATTAACATAAAAGCCATAACTAAACTCATAATTGCCAATCCCGGAATTAACGCTAAAAATGGTTTTCCTAAAATAATATAGTTATAATGATTTTTAATCATGGCTCCCCAAGATGGAGTAGGAGGTTGCGCACCGATTCCTAAAAAACTCAAACCACTTTCAATTAAAATTGCCGCAGCAAAATTAGCCGCCGATATTACAATTATAGGCGCTAAAATATTTGGTAATATATGTTTAAAAATAATTCTGAAATCAGAAAATCCTAATGCTTTTGCAGCTTCAACATATTGTTGTTGTTTGGTGGTAATTACTTGTCCGCGTACCACACGAGCAACTTCTACCCACATGGTTAAACCAACGGCAATAAACACTTGCCAAAAACCTTTTCCTAATGCTAAAGTGATGGCGATTACTAATAATAACGTAGGTATAGACCATGTAATGTTAATAATCCACATAATAAAAGTATCAACCTTTCCACCAAAATAACCCGCGATTGCTCCAACCGGAATTCCGATTAACAACGAAATAAACACGGCTATAAATCCGATAAAAAAAGAAATTCTTGCTCCGATTAATAACCTGCTTAATAAATCGCGTCCGTATTTATCGGTACCAAACCAAAAGGTTTTTTGCTGAATATATGCTGTAGGTTGATTCTTGAATAAAGATAACGGATAAGTTTTAGCTAAACCGTCGGAATATTTTAAGACTTCTAATTGATTCTCTGTTAACTCGTATGATTTTATAGGTATTTCGGTAGGTGAATGCTGCTTTCCATCCATAAAAACAGAAAACCACGATTGTTCTTGTTTAGATTTGGACGGAATGCTAAGCATCAATACTGAAAAACCTGGAGACTTAGAGTGAATTTCTAAATGCATCTGGTTTGCAGAATTACTATTATCTGGCGCAATCACATAACAAAAAACAGCTGTTAATCCACAAAAAACGATAAACAAAAAGCTAAAAACACCAATTTTACTTTGCTTAAATTTTTTGATTGCTAATTGCCATAAAGAGTTGCTTAGATTATTTTTCACGTACAGTATTTTCTTGTTTAGTAACCGAAAGGTCTCTTAGATTTTGTATATCAATACTTGATGGATTTTGAAAAATTTCTAAATCGAAATATTTAACAGAAGCTAAAATATGATCAAAAATATTAGCCATAACACGTTCGTAATCTTCCCATACTTTTTCTTTACTAAAAGCATAAATTTCTAAAGGAATTCCGTTAGGAGTTGGTTCTAATTGACGAGACATTAATAGCATATCTTGATTTATTTGTGGGTGATTTTGAATGTAATGATCTAAATATACCCTAAAAGAACCAAAATTGGTTAAGTTTCTACCATTTAATAAAACGGTCTTATCAATGTTATGTTCGGTGTTGTAATTATTTACCTTACCACTTGCCTCATTGATATAATCAGTAATTAAAGCAATTTTCTTGAAATTTTCAATGTCCGATTCCGTTAAAAAGCGAATACTATTGATTTTAATCAATATAGCACGTTTAATTCTTCTTCCACCAGAATTGCTCATTGTTCTCCAGTTTTTAAAAGAATCTGAAGTTAAATAGTAGGTTGGGATACTAGAAATGGTATTGTCAAAATTTCTAATAATAACCGATGTTAGGTTAATCTCTACAACATCACCATCGGCACCGTATTTATCCATAGTAATCCAATCCCCAATCCTAACAGTGTCATTTACGGCAACCTGAATACTGGCAACAAAACCAAGAATAGTGTCTTTAAAAATAAGTAATAATACGGCAGAAAATGCTCCTAATGCAGTTAAGAATTTAATAAGAGGTTTTCCTGTTAATACAGAGAAAGATAAGATGATACTTATAAGCCATAATGCAATCATAAAAATTTGCACATAACTATCTAAAGGTTTGTCTTTAAAAGCATCCATAGTTCTTAAAAAGTCTTTAATACTGTTAAGCACACTTTTTAAAAACCAAACAACAGAAAATATAATAGCAATACTAAGAATGCGCTCGGAAGCGGATAATACATTGGGGAAATCTGCTAAAAGTTCTTTTATGAAATTAAAGATAACAACTAAGATTACACTTCTAGAAAAATTTAAAAACACCCTATTTTTAATAAGCATATCATCTAACTGAGTGCCTGTTTTATCAGCTATTTTATGAATAGCTTTTCTACCAACATACCTAATTACTCTAAAAAGAATAAAACCTAAAACAAGAAAAACAATAAGGTTTGCTATAAGGTTTAAATAGGTTGCTAATGTTTCAGAAAGTGATAACTGTTCTTTAAAAAGATTATAAAAAAATTTATCTGGCATAATTTAGTTTAAGAATCAAAAGTAGGTATTTCTTGGCCAACTTTTAAGTTGAATTTTTTTCGAAACCAAAAAACAATTAGATATAAAATAGGTGTATCTAAAGCAGCTATAATAACTTTAAATAAAAATCCGCTAATTAATAAACTTGTAAAAATATCCCAAGGAAGAATTTTAAAAGAGCATAATAAAAAAACAACGGTAAAAGTATCTATAAATTGAGAAAGAAAAGTAGAGAAGTTATTACGTAACCACAAATGTTTTCCGTTGGTTAATTTTTTCCAAAAATGAAAAATACGAATATCTATAAACTGAGCAAATAAATAGGCAAGCATAGATGCTAATACAGCAAGTGGAGATAAACCAAATACAGTAGAAAAGGTTTTATTGTTAATAGGAGAACTGTTAATTGCAGGAACATTATCTGCAACTAAAATAATTAACATAGAAAAGAACGACGCAAAAATACCGGCTATTACAACCTGATTGGCTTTCTTTTTTCCGTAAATCTCAGATAAAATATCTGTAATTAAAAAGGTAATAGGGTACGGTAAAATTCCTGCAGAAATTTCAAAGCGATACAAATTAAATGGTTCCCAATAAAAAAATTTCTGAAAAATTAAATTAGAAGTAACCAAAGAAGCAATAAATAATGCAGCTAAAACTAAATAGATAAGTTGCGCTTTATTTTTTAAATGTTCAGTCATAGAGCGAAATTACTAATTAATAATGATTTTAAAATTGTGTATGTTTGCAACTTATATTTTACGATAATTAAACGACATAATTTTTTTTATCGATTATATCAAAAAATAATAACAAATTAGAGAAAAACAGATGAAAGCATATATTTTTCCGGGTCAAGGAGCGCAATTTACGGGAATGGGATTAGATTTATATGAAAAATCTCCATTAGCTCAAGAACTTTTTGAAAAGGCAAACGATATACTAGGTTTTAGTATTACAGATGTAATGTTTGAGGGTACACCAGAAGCATTAAAAGAAACAAAAGTAACACAACCTGCAATATTTTTACATTCGGTAATTTTAGCAAAAGTACTAGGAGATGATTTTAAGCCAGAAATGGTTGCGGGTCATTCGTTAGGAGAATTATCAGCTTTGGTAGCAAACGGAGTGTTATCTTTTGAAGACGGATTAACATTAGTTTCTAAACGTGCTTTAGCTATGCAAAAAGCGTGTGAAATTAAGCCATCTACTATGGCAGCTGTTTTAGGTTTAGAGGATAAAATAGTTGAAGATACTTGTGCAGAGATTGACGGAGTTGTAGTTGCTGCAAATTATAATTGTCCTGGTCAGTTGGTAATTTCAGGAGAAGTAGAAGCTATAGAAAAAGCTTGTGAGGTGTTAACTGAAAAAGGAGCACGTAGAGCTTTGGTTTTACCTGTTGGAGGCGCATTTCATTCACCAATGATGGAGCCTGCTCGTGAAGAGTTAGCAAAAGCAATTGAAGAAACTGTTTTTAGTGAGCCAACATGTCCAGTATATCAAAATGTAGTTGCAAAAGCAGTTACAAATCCTGCAGAAATAAAAGAAAATTTAATGGCGCAATTAACAGCTCCGGTAAAATGGACACAGTGTATCCAAGCAATGATTGCTGATGGAGGAACTGAGTTTGTAGAGGTAGGTCCTGGTAAAGTATTACAGGGTCTTATGCGTAAAATAGATAGAAGTGTAGCGGCTAGCGGAGCTAGTATTGACGCTTAGATAAATTATTTATAAAGTATTAAAAAAGCGAACTCAATTTTGAGTTCGCTTTTTTAATATCTATAATTCAGGATTTTTAATTTTTAAAAGCTGATATATTTTATCTTCTTTAGGCGCTAAAAGAATCATATAAAATAAAAGAATAACTCCAAAAAGAATAAAATCTGGTTTTAGTAATAGAATTATAAAACACGCAGCTTCTATAATGGCCCATTTAAAAATAGAGGCACTTTGATAAATTGCAAACTTTTCATCATCACTATCACCTTCTTTTATTTTATTTAAAGTGTTTTTAAATATAAAGTTGCTAAGCACGTATGCAACAGCAGGAATAAAAGAATAGATTAATGAAGCATTGTCTATTTCTAAATTTAAGATATTTTTAAAATCACCAATTAAAAAATAAGCTAAAGTAACTCCAGCTATTAACGCGAGGTGAATTATTTTAAGTGTTTTTATTTTTTGATTCATAGTTGTTTATTGAACAAAAGCATTAATTTTTTCTGTAATAAAAGCTAATTGTTCTTCATCTAACTCAGTATGCATTGGTAATGAAATTACTTCATCAATTAACTGATTGGTAACCGTAAAATCATCTTCATTATAACGTTCATCTTTATACGCTTTTTGAGCATGTAAAGGAACAGGATAATAAATTGCATTCGGAATATTATTATCTAATAAATACTGGTGTAATTCATCACGTTTTCCATTCGTAATTCTTAAAGTATATTGATGAAAAACATGGCAATTACAAGTGTCGCATATATTGTTACCACAAGAACTTGTAGAAGGTGTTATTATATTTGGATTATTAGTAAAGGCATTATTATAATATCTAGCAGCTTTTCTACGGGCATCACAAAAACTATCTAATAAAGGTAGTTTTATTTGTAAAACGGCAGCTTGTAAACTATCTAAACGAGAATTTACACCAACAACATCGTGGTAATAACGCTTGTACATTCCGTGGTTTACAATTCCTCTAATAGTATGTGCTAAATCATCATCGTTGGTAAAAATTGCACCACCATCACCATAACAACCTAAGTTTTTAGAAGGAAAAAATGATGTTGTACCTACATTACCAATAGTTCCAGATTTCTTTTTTGTTCCGTCAGAAAATGTATAATCAGCACCAATTGCTTGAGCATTATCTTCAATAACAAATAGGTTATGCTCTTTGGCAATTTCCATAACCGCTTCCATATTTGCACACTGTCCGAATAAATGAACAGGAACGATAGCTTTGGTCTTTGGAGTAATAGCCTTTTTTAAAGCATCAATATTAATGTTAAAAGTATCAGCATCAACATCTACTAAAACCGGCGTTAATTTTAACAACGCAATTACCTCTACGGTAGCGGCAAAAGTAAAATCGGCAGTAATAACTTCATCACCTTGCTCTAAACCTAATCCCATCATTGCAATTTGCAATGCATCAGTTCCGTTAGCACATGGTATTACATGTTTTACATCTAAGTATTTTTCTAAATCAGTTCCGAAGCCTTTAACTTCAGGACCACCAATATAATAAGCGGTGTCTAAAACACTTTCGAAAGCCTTATTTACTTGTGGTTTTATTTTTGCGTATTGACCTTGCAGGTCAACCATCTGAATTTTTTTCATTTAACATGATTTTATAGAATTCAAAAATACGAATTAAATTTCTGTTATCTTTGAAGAAAAACCTTAGTAAATGAAGTTATTTAAAAAGCTTTTTAAAATTATATTGATATTATTAATTTTAGTAGTCGCTGCCGTTTGGTTGTTTTCTAAAACTTTACATCCTACTTATAGCGGGGAGTTAGAATTATCGGCCATTTCAGATAAAGTTACCGTGCATTATGATGAGGTTGGTGTGCCGCATATAGAAGCTAAAAATCAACAAGATGCTTATACAGCTTTAGGTTATGTACATGCGCAAGATAGACTTTGGCAAATGGAGTTGATTAGAAGAATTGCAGCAGGAAGATTAGCTGAGGTTTTTGGAAAAGAATTACTTAAAACTGATACTTTTTTCTCTGGATTAGGAATTGAAGAAGCAGCGAATAAAACGATTCATAATTTAGATAGAAATTCTGAAGCATATAAATTAACAGAAGCTTATTTAAACGGAATAAATCAGTTTATAGAAGAAGGAGCCACTCCGTTAGAATTTTATTTAGTAGGTCTCGAAAAAGAAAAATATACGATTAAAGATGTGTATAATGTATTCGGTTATATGGCTTTTAGTTTTGCAGTTGCTCATAAAACAGATCCGTTACTAACAGAAGTAAAAGAAAAACTAGGCGATGCTTATTTTAAAGAATTAAACGGGGCAAATTATGAAAATCTTACATTTATCAAAAGTGAGAAAAAACCTGAGTTGAATGCCAGTTTTGCACAAGCAATGAATACATTATTAGACAAGTTACCAATTTCACCTTTTATAGGAAGTAATTCGTGGGTTTTAGGACCTGAGAAAACGAAAAGCGGAAAAGTAATTTTTGCTAATGATCCACACATTGGGTTCTCACAACCTTCTGTTTGGTATCAATCACATATTAAAACTCCAGATTATGAGATATACGGATTCAATTTAGCGTTAACTCCATTTCCTTTATTAGGTCATAATCGTGATTATGCTTATGGATTAACAATGTTTGAAAACGATGATGTTGATTTTTATTACGAGGAAAACAATCCTAATAATCCGATGGAATATAAAACTCCGTTTGGATATGAGAAATATAAATTAATTGATAAAAAAATAAAAGTTAAAGGTGATGCTGATACTACTTTTCAAGTAAAAGTAAGTAAGCACGGACCTGTAATGAATGGTTTAATTGATTTTATTGATGATGAGCGACCAATTGCAATGCAGTGGATTTATACTAAATTAAACAATCAATTATTAAGCGTTTCTTACGAAATGTCGCACGCTAAATCGTTGCAAGAGTTTAAAAACGGAGCGAGTAAATTACATGCTCCTGGTTTAAATATAATGTATGGAGATGCCAAAGACAATATTGCTTGGTTTGCTTCTGGTAAATTATACAAGTATAGAGATAGTTTAAACACAAAACTGATTTTAAACGGAGCTTCAGGAAAAGATGAAATTAAAGAGTGGTTAGATTTTAAGGAAAATCCTCAAGCGATAAACCCGAGTTTAAATTATGTGTATTCAGCAAATAATCAGCCAGATTCTATTGTAGGAATGCTATATCCAGGGTATTATTTATCAGAAGATAGAGCACGAAGAATTGTTGATTTGTTAGCTCCTAAAAACGATTGGACAAAAGAAGATGTTGGTGAAATGATTTATGATGTTACCTCGCCAGTAGTGCCAGAAATTATTATGTATTTAAGTAGAAGTGTAAATAGATCTCAGCTTACGCCAAGTGAGAAAAAGGCATTTCATATTCTAAAAAATTGGAAAGGCTATTATGGAAAAGAAGAAATAGCTCCTGTTATTTACACTCGTTTGTGGTATGAGTTTGTTAAAAATACTTATAAAGATGAAATGGGTGCGGCTTTTAAGCAGTTTGCAAATACACCTTTAGAGGAAAAAGCAGTAGCGAGTCAGGTAAAGAAAGAGCAATCTGTTTGGTGGGACGATATTACTACCAAAAAGATAGAAGATAAAGAAGCCATAGTAACAAAGTCTTTTCAGAATACGGTTGCTTTTTTACAAAAACAATTAGGTGAAAACGTTGAAGGTTGGCATTGGAAAAGAGTAACTTCGGTAGAGTATGAGCACCCAATAGGAAAAGCAGGTGGGTTATTGCGTAGGTTTTTTAATGTAGGTCCTTTTGAAACAAATGGAGGCGATCAGGTAATTAACAATCAGATTTATACAATTGATAGTACAGGTGTTTATAACATAAAAGCAGGACCTTCTACACGAAGAATTGTAGATTTTTCTGATGTAGAAAACAGTATTGCTATTTTACCAACAGGGCAATCGGGTAATGTATTTAGTACGCACTATAAAGATCAAGCTAAAAAATATTTAAACGGTGAGTTTGTGAAGATGAAATTGAATCAGTCGAGCATTAAAGAGAGTGAAAATAAATTGATTTTTTCTCCGAAGGATTAACAATTGTTTCAATTAAAACTAAACAAAATACATACAAAAGAGAAACTGCTAATTTTTTACAGTTTCTCTTTTTTTATTTAATTTAAGTAAGCTGTCGTTTGTTTTTAAAAACTTTAACTCAGCTTTTATTATAGAATCTCTATGGTTTTTTGTTTTAATAGGGATTGTATCTGATAGCGTAATTATTTGATGCATCCACTCTTGGTGTTTCTCAATAATATCTTCACCTTTATTTTGATTTATATTATTAAACTTGGTCACAACTTTATATGATGTGATAAGGATTACAACCATTACAATACTGATTCCTATGAAAATGAGAGTGATTTTTTTGCGAGTCATTTATTAAATTTCTTTATAAACATCATTAAAAGGAATTCTAAAACGCTCACCATATACTCCTTTATCTGTTCTAATACCACAACTAACAATCATGTTAATTTTCGCGCCTCTAGGTAATTTTAATAACCGCTTTACACGCCAAGTATCAGAGCCTTCCATCGGGCAAGTGTCATAACCTTCAGCAGCCATAGATATCATAAAATTTTGTGCTGCTAATCCTGTAGTTTTTTGTGCTACTATTCGCATATCACTATTACGAACCTCACGATATGTTGGTCTAAACAAGCCCGTAATTAATGTTACCAAGTATTTTAACCAACCAAAAATCCCTAAAAAATCGAAATAGATAAACGGAATCACTTTTCCGTAATAATTTCTAGCTACTTTTTCTCTACTGCTTTGTGCTTCCTTCGGATTATCTTTTCCAAAAGTTTTATCCATAAAGGCTAAATTTGCTTTTGCGCGTTTACGCCATAAATCTTTTCGAGTAACAAAAACAACTAATTGTTGCGCGGTTTTTGCAGCGTTTTGGTTAAAACACAACGGTGCAATTTTAGCAATAGTTTCTTTAGACGTAATATGATAAAATTCCCACAATTGCATATTACTACTTGTTGGAGCTAAACTTGCTTGCTCAATACATTTTTTTACGATATTGGTGTCAATAGCTCTTTCTGCATCAAATATTCTTACAGAGCGACGATAATTAATTGCCGCTGAAACTGTTTTTTCTGTCATCTTTTATGTTATTTCTTATTTTTAATAGCGGGTAATTAACTTATCTTCATTAAGAATTTTAGTTGTTTTAACTTTCCTTTGTAAGGTGCATAACGCGTAGGAACATCCAACCAGTTACCTCTTGTAACTACACCCTTTTTATGAGAGAAAGTATCAAATGTTTTTTTACCATGATAGCCTCCAATTCCACTTTCACCAACACCTCCGAAAGGTAAGCGATGGTTTGCAAAGTGAACAGTGGTATCGTTAATTGTTCCGCCACCGAAAGAATATTTAGTAATTATTTTTTTAGCGAAACGGTTTCGTGTTGTAAAAACATATAAAGCTAAAGGTTTGTCGTATTTAGCAATAATAGCGTCGAATTCTTCTTCTGTTTCGTATGAAATTAAAGGAAATATTGGTCCGAATATTTCACCTTTCATAACTTCACTGTCTAAACTAGGTTCATCAATAACAGTAGGAGCGATATAGTTATCATCTCTATTTATTTGTCCTCCAATAGCAATTTTTTCACCTTGTAAAAGTGCGGCAAGTCTGTCGAAATTACGGGTATTTACAATACGCGGATAATCTTTAGAAGCTTCGGGGTTTTCACCATAAGCGTTTATGATTTCCTTTTTAAAATGATTTATAAATTCTTCTTTTACTGAAGTATGAATCAATAAATAATCAGGAGCAATACAAGTTTGTCCACCGTTAATAAATTTACCCCAAACTAAACGTTTAGCGGCCAATTTTATATTAGCGGTTTCATCTACAATACAAGGGCTTTTTCCTCCTAACTCTAATGTAACAGGCGTAAGATATTCTGCGGCAGCTTTAGCTACAATTTTACCTACGGGTACACTTCCTGTAAAAAATATATAATCCCAACGTTGTGCTAATAATTCTTGAGAAACAGCAACACCGCCTTCTACTACTGCAACATGGTTTTTATTAAAAACAGCTTCAATAATTTCTTTGGTTACTTTGCTTGTGTGAGGTGTTAATTCAGATGGTTTTAAGACCACATTATTTCCTGCAGCAATTGCTCCTAAAAGAGGTGCGAAAGCTAATTGATAAGGGTAATTCCAGGGTGCAATAATTAATATTGTTCCGTAAGGTTCGCTATGAATTTTAGCAGAAGAAGGAAAATTTAATAAAGACGGTAAAACACGTTTTGGCTTGCTCCAAGAATGAATGTTTTTAATAGTCATTTTTAGCTCGGCTAAAACAATAGATGTTTCTGTCATTAAAGCTTCATATTCCGATTTTTTAAAATCATTATAAAGTGCCTCAACGATGTCTTTTTCTCTTCTGATAAGTTCTTTCTGTAGTTTTTTTAAGGCATTTTTTCTAAAGGAAATGTCTTTAGTTTGTTGCGTTTTAAAAAAGTTTTTTTGGGATTTAACCAATTGTGATATATCCATAAAATTAAATTTCTTGTAGTTTTTTATTCATTACTAAAAACCATAAAGGCGGAATCAAAGAAAGTAGCATCATACCAGGATAACCGGTTGGCATTTGCGGACTTTCAGGAACTGTTTTTAATAATTGATAATGTTTAGATCCGTTATAATGATGGTCTGAATGACGTGATAAATTAAATAATAATACTTGCCCGATTACATGATCAGAGTTCCAAGAATGTATTCTTTTTACGCGCTCATATCTTCCGTTTTCAAGTTGCTTTCTTAATAAACCATAATGTTCAATATAATTTATTGTTTCTAGTAATATTATTCCGAAAACAGCAGCTCCTATAAAAGCGAATAGTACAAACGGAGTAAAGGAAAAATAGATTAATCCGAGAAATAATAGGTTGCAAACAGTATAAATAACCATTCTGTTTTGGTAATGAAACCAATTTCTACCTGTGCTTTTTAAACGTTTATTTTCGCTTTGCCAAGCTTGGTAATAACTTGTAATGTGTGAGCGTATCCAAAATAAATATAAAACTTCATTTTTTCTGGCAGTTGCAGCGTCTTTAGGTGTAGCTACATTTAAGTGATGCCCAGCATTATGATAAGGTAAAAAATGTGTATTTAAAGACGTTAATAATAAGAGTTCTCCTAAAAATTCATCAAAGCGATTATTGCGATGGCCTAATTCATGACCAACATTTATACCTATAACTCCGCACATAACTCCTAAGGCAAGAATACGACCTGTAATTTCTGTAGTTGTTAGGTTAATTTCTTGAATAACATAAAAAAACCATCCAACAAATAGTAGTTGAATAGGTATTGTAGCGTATAAAATTAGTGTATATAATTTATTCTCTTTTTCAATTAGCGCTTCTTCTTTGTTTAGGTTTTTTTTATCTGTTTTAAAAAAAAGTTCGGCAAAAGGAACTGCAACAAAAAAAGTTAGTATAGGTAAGAATGTAATCCATCCTTTATTGGTAAAAGCTAAAAATACCGTAATTGGTAAAATAACTATTGATAAATATTTAAGGGGTTTCATACTTGAAATTTCCCTAAAGATACAACTTACAAACAAGCATCCCAAATAGCTTCTTTTGGGGTTGGAGCGGTAATTCTTATTAGCTCTTTACTTACAGGATGAATAAACTCAATTTTACGAGCATGTAAATGAATACTACCATCTTTATTGCTTCTTTTTGCACCGTACTTTAAATCGCCTTTAATAGTAGCACCGATATTTGATAATTGTACACGAATTTGATGATGACGACCGGTTTCTAAGTCAATTTCAAGTAAAGAATAATTGTCTAGTTTTTTAAGAATTTTATAATGAAGAATCGCTTTTTTACTACCGTCAATTTCTTTAGGATAGGCAGTAGACTTATTGTTTTTAGGGTTTTTCTTTAAAAAATTAATAAGAGTGCCTTCGCTTTTCTTAGGTTCGTTTTTTACAACAGCCCAATATGTTTTTTTGATGGTTTTTTCGCGAAGCATTTTATTTAAACGCTCTAAAGCTTTTGAGGTACGTGCATAAATTACAACGCCAGATGTTGGCCTGTCTAAACGATGAACGGTTCCTAAATAAACAGCGCCAGGCTTATTGTATTTATCTTTAATGTATTCTTTAACAACGTCTGAAAGTGGTTTGTCTCCTGTTTTATCACCCTGAACAATGTCACCTGCTCTTTTGTTAATAACCACGAGGTGATTATCTTCATGTAAAACTTGTAAATTGTCTTTGTTAGAATGCATTTTTAAAGTATCACTTCGAGCTTGGTCGAGAAATTATTTAAAGTCTTTAGCTATAGCTTCATTAGTATCGTCAATGAATTTTAAGAATTCATCACGTCCTACACCTGTTTCAGATGAGGTAATAAATGAGGTTGGAAGAATTTCCCAATGTTTTAATAGTTTCTTTTTATAAGAAGCAATTTGTTGATTTATTTTAGAACTCCCTAATTTATCAGCTTTTGTAAAAACGATTCCAAACGGAATTTGGTTTTCTCCTAGAAACTGCATAAACTCTAAATCTATTTTTTGAGGATCATGACGAGAATCTATCAAAACAAATGTAAAAACTAGTTGTTCTCTTTCTTTGAAATAGTTTTCAATGAAAAACTGAAAAATAGTTCTTTTCTTTTTAGAAATTTGAGCGTAACCGTAACCAGGTAAATCGACTAAAAACCACTCTTCATTTATTTTAAAGTGATTGATAAGTTGTGTTTTACCGGGTTTACCAGATGTTTTAGCTAAACTTTTACGTTCCATCAACATGTTGATTAATGAAGATTTACCAACATTAGAGCGTCCTATAAAAGCATACTCAGGTATTCTGTCTTTAGGAGCTTTCATAACATTACTGTTACTCATCACAAAATCGGCAGATTTTATTTTCATAAATACTAAGTTATACTATTATATATTTCGTTTAGAAAGCCAGCTTTCTAAAATTTCATTAAATTCTGTTGGCGTTTCCATCATTGCTGCATGCCCGCATTTGTCTATCCAAAACAAATCAGAATCTGGTAATAATTTATGGAAATCATTGGCTACTTCTGGCGGAGTTACGCCATCTTGTTTTCCCCAGATAAGACATGTTGGTTGTTGCATGTTTGGCAAGTCATTTGCCATGTTATGACGAATGGCACTTTTGGCGATAGAAAGTGTTTTTAAAGCTTTAACTCTATCATTTACAATACTGTATATATCATCAACTAATTCTTTTGTAGCTATTTTTGGGTCGTAAAAAACTTCCTGAGCTTTTGTTTCGATATACTCATAATTACCTCTTTTAGGATAACTATCTCCCATAGATTTTTCATATAAGCCAGAACTACCGGTTAAAACCAGTGCGCCAACATCTTTTGGGTAATGCTTAGTGTAATATAAAGCAATATGACCACCTAAAGAATTTCCTAAAAGAACAACGTCTTTAAGTTCTTTGTACTCAATAAAATCATGTAAGTAACTAGCTAGTTGTTTTACATTTGTTTTAAGTAATGGTAAGGTGTATAAAGGTAATTCGGGAATTAAAACTCGATATCCTTTTTTAGAGAAATGTTTAAAAGTCTCGTCAAAGTTACTAAGAGCCCCCATTAATCCGTGTAATACGATTAATGCTCTTCCTTCACCTGCCTCTGCATATGTAAAATCGCCTTCTTTTTTTAAAAAATCAGTCATTGATATTATAGGTTTGACTTAACCACAAATGTAGTCCTTTTTTGTTAAAATTTCACTTTTATTATTTCATACTCATTAGCGAAGTTAACTACTCTTACTGTCAGTTTTTTAGCTTAAAACTCAAAACTTATCAACAAAGTGGTAAAAAGTGGTAAAAAGTGGTAAAAATTCTTTATTTTTGATGCAAACTATGAGCGTGTAACGTGGTGAATTTAATTGGAACATACGAGTGTAAAGTAGATGCTAAAGGAAGGTTGATGATGTCATCGGCTTTCAAGAAGCAATTGTCTGCTGTGTTGCAAGATGGTTTTGTGGTTAAGCGTTCTGTTTTTCAGCCTTGTTTGGAGTTGTATCCGATGAAGGAGTGGGATTTAATGATGCAAAAGATTAATAAATTAAATCGATTTGTAAAGAAGAATAATGATTTTATTAGAAGGTTTACGGCGGGTGTGAAAACTGTTGATGTAGATGCTTCGGGTAGGATTTTGGTGCCAAAAGATCTCTGTCAGTTTGCGGGTATAGGAAAGCAAGTTGTGCTTTCTTCTGCTGTAAATATTATTGAGATCTGGGATAAAGATAAGTACGAGAAAGTAATAGATGATGCTGTTGTTGATTTTGCTGATTTAGCGGAAGAGGTAATGGGAAATACAGATGTAGATGAATTATCATAGTCCAGTTTTATTGAAAGAAAGTGTAGATGCGCTTAATATTAAAGAGGATGGGGTGTATGTTGATGTTACTTTTGGTGGCGGAGGTCATTCAAGAGAGATATTAAGTAGATTGGGTAAGAGCGGAAAGTTGTTTGCTTTTGATCAGGATCCAGATGCGCAGCAAAATGCAATTAATGATGAGCGCTTTGTGCTTATTGGAGAGAATTTTCGATTTATATCGAGATTTCTTCGTTTTTACGGAATTCGTAAGGTAGATGGTGTTTTGGCTGATTTAGGAGTTTCTTCTCATCAATTTGATGAGGCAGAAAGAGGTTTTTCTACAAGATTTGATGCTGATTTAGATATGAGGATGGATCAGAAATCGGATTTATCAGCAAAAAAAATTATCAATAAATACAGTGAAGAAAGATTAGCGGATGTGTTGTTTTTGTATGGAGAGTTAAGAAATGCACGAACACTGGCTAAGAAGATTGTGGAGGCAAGACAAGAAGAAGAAATTGCTACAAGTTTTCAGTTAAAAGAAGTTTTAAAAGAGTTTTTGCCGCAGGCTAAAGAGCATAAGATATTAGCGCAAATTTTTCAGGCAGTAAGAATAGAGGTGAATCAGGAACTTGAGGTTTTAAAAGAATTCTTACAGCAAATGCCAGATTTGTTAAAGGAAGATGGGCGATTAAGTGTTATTTCTTATCATTCGTTAGAAGATAGGTTGGTAAAGCGATTTATAAGAACAGGGTTGTTTAGTGGTGAGCCAGAAAAAGATTTTTACGGAAACATTAGTGTTCCTTTAAAGAAGGTTGGTAAAATGATTATACCAGCTAGAGAGGAAGTGAAAGTGAATAATAGGGCCAGGAGTGCAAAATTAAGAGCAGCAACACTTAAATAATGTCTAAGGTAAGAGAAGGTATTTACGATGTTTTGCGAGGGCGCTTTTTAACGGATGATAGTTCTTTTAATAATTGGCGGATATTAATTTTTGTAGTAGTGTTATTATTAATCATGATATCGAGTTCTCATAGTTTAGATGCGAAAGTGGTGAAGATTGCGGAGCTAAATAAGCTGAAAAGAGAATTGCGAGCAGAAGATTTTGATACGAGTACCGAGTTAACAAGGATGAAGTTAGAAAGTAGTATTCGGAAAAGAGTAAAAGAAAAAGGATTGTTTCCGGCTGAGAAACCTCCTCAGAAAATAAAAGTAACAACTAAAAAAGAATAAATAAGCATGGTAGAAAAGAAAGGGATATTAAACAAACTCTATGTGGTAGTTGTTTTAATGACGCTTTTCTTTGTGGTTATTGTTTTTAGAGTATTTAATCTTCAGTATGTAGATGGTGATAAGTATAGAAAGCTATCTCAAGAAAAAACAGTAAAAAACGACACTATATTTGCAAACCGAGGTAATGTATATGCTGCGGATGGAAATTTATTGGCGACTTCAATGTCAAAATATACAATTCGTATGGATGTTGTTGCTGTAAAATCCGAAGTGTTTGAGAAGAACATTCGAGGGTTGTCGGAATCATTGTCGGCGATGTTAGGTAAATCTACAAGTTACTATCAGAAAAAAATAAGACAAGCAAAAAAACAACAGAACCGTTATTTATTAATCGCTCGTAATGTGGGGTACAACGATTATGTAAGAATGAGAAAGTTCCCGATTTTTAAAGAGGGAATTTATAGAGGTGGTTTTATTGCAGAGCAAAGCACGGTAAGAGTACATCCGATAGGTAAAATAGCAGAAAGAACTATTGGCTATGATAATAAAAGAGGTGGAGCAGGAATAGAGGGTGCTTTTGCTGATTATATGCAGGGAGAAAATGGTTGGCGTTTGAAACAAAAGATTGCAAAAGGGCAATGGAGACCTATTAATGATGTAAATGAAAAAGAACCAATAGATGGTAGTGATGTAATAACAACAATCGATGTAAATATTCAAGATATAACGCATCATGCATTGCTTAGTCAATTAGAGTATTTTGAAGCAGATCATGGTTGTGCAGTGGTGATGGAAGTAGCAACGGGTGAGATAAAAGCAATTTCGAATTTAGGAAGAACGTCTAAAGGAAAATACTACGAAAAAAGAAATTACGCAGTTTGGGAAAGCCACGAGCCTGGTTCTACATTTAAACTAGCAAGTTTAATGGCTGCCTTAGAAGATAAAGTTGCTGATACTTCGGATGTAGTTGATTGCGAAAAAGGTAGAATTTATATTAACAACAGAAAGGTAGAGGATAGTAAAAGAGGTGGGTATGGTAAAATATCATTAGCGCGTGTTTTTGAGGTTTCCTCTAATGTTGGTATTGTAAAAACAATTAAAAAACATTACGATAAAAACCCTGAGAAGTTTACAAAACGGATTAAGTCTTTTGGTTTAGACCAGTTAACTGGTGTTAAAATAAAAGGAGAAGGTAAACCGTACATTCCGAATTCTTCAGAAAAAAGCTGGAGTCCGATTTCATTAGAATGGATGGCTTGGGGGTATGGAGTTTCTCTTACACCATTACAAACATTGGCTTTTTATAACGCTGTTGCTAATAACGGAAAACTGGTAAAGCCTTACTTTGTTAAAGAGTTAAGAGTTGGTGGGAAAACGGAGAAAAGTTTTGGTACTCAGGTTTTAAAAGAAAAAATAGCCTCTCAAACGACCCTGAATAAGGTGAGAAAAGTTATGGAAAATGTTGTAGAAAAAGGTACGGCAATGAATGTGTATTCTTCAAATTTTTCTATGGCAGGTAAAACAGGGACGGCAAAAAAATGGATTCCTAAGTACAAGGATGAAAATGGTAAAACTGTTTATGGTCATTATTCTAGTAAAAAATACGTAGCATCTTTTGCTGGTTTTTTCCCTGCTGATGAGCCTAAATATTCATGTATCGTAGTTGTTCATAGTCCGAAGAAGGAAAAAGGATATTACGGAGCTATAGTTGCTGCTCCTGTTTTTAAGGATATCGCACAGAAAATATACACAACAACTCCTGTAAATAATCAATTAGTATCTGATGAGATTTCATCAACAAGTATTGATAATGAATACCAGGATTATTATAAGAAATTAAGAAAATATAAAACAATTATGCCTAGGGTTTTAGGTATGAGTGGAATGGATGCGGTTGCTTTATTAGAAAACATGGGATTGAAGGTTAGGTTCTCAGGAATGGGAAAAGTAACAGAGCAATCTATAGATAATGGGCTAAAAGTATCAAAAGGAGCAACTGTTTATTTAAAGTTATCATAATTGAGAAAGTTAAAAGACATATTATATAAAGTAGCTGTAAATAAAATTTATGGAGATACTGATGTTGCAATCAACAATATTCAGTTTGATAGCCGATTGGTGCAAAAAAACGACTTGTTTGTCGCGCAAAAAGGAGTTACTGTTGATGGGCATCAGTTTATAGAAAAAACATTGAACTTAGGTGCCACTGTTGTTGTTTGTGAAAGTATTCCTGCGGATAAAAAAGAGGGGGTAACTTATGTTGAGGTTAATGATTCTAATATTGCATTAGCAATTATGGCTGCCAATTTTTATGAGAATCCGTCAAGTAAATTACAATTGGTAGGTGTTACAGGTACAAACGGAAAAACAACAATAGCTACCTTATTATATCAGTTATTTAAAAAAGCAGGTTATAAAGTTGGTTTATTATCAACAGTTAAAATAATGGTTGCTGATGAAACGCATAAGTCAACACATACAACACCAAATTCTTTAGCGATAAATAAATACTTATCGTTAATGATTGATGCAGGTGTTGAGTATTGCTTTATGGAAGTTAGTTCTCACGGAATTCATCAAAAAAGAACTGAAGGATTGAGCTTTGTAGGTGGGGTTTTTACAAACTTATCACACGATCATTTAGATTATCATGAAACATTTGCAGGGTACAGAGATGTAAAAAAATCATTTTTTGATTCGTTGCCAAAATCAGCATTTGCATTGGTAAATATTGATGATAAGAACGGGCAGATAATGCTGCAAAATACCAAAGCAAACAAGCAAACCTATGCATTAAAAACATTGGGTGATTTTAAAGCTAAAGTGTTAGAAAAAAGTTTTTCAGGAAGTTTATTAACGATTAATAATATTGAGGTTTGGACAAAGTTAATCGGTGAATTTAACGCTTCTAATTTATTGGCAATTTTTGGAGTTGCAGATTTATTAGGCTTAGAGAAATTAGAAATCTTAAGGCTTATAAGTGAGTTAGAAAGTGTAGATGGACGTTTTCAGTATACGGTGTCGGATGGCGGAGTAACTGCTGTTGTTGATTATGCGCACACACCAGATGCACTTAAAAATGTGTTACAAACTATAAATGATATCCGTACAGGTAACGAAAAGGTAATTACTGTCATAGGTTGTGGAGGTGACAGGGATAAAACAAAGCGACCAAAAATGGCGTTGATTGCTTCTCAACTAAGTGGTCAGGCGATTTTTACCTCAGATAATCCAAGAACAGAAGATGCTCAGGTGATTATTGATGAAATGGAAGCAGGAGTGTCTCCAGAAAACTATAAAAAAACATTGTCGATTGTAAATAGAAAGCAAGCAATTAAAACAGCATGCAAATTGGCAGTAAAAGGAGATATAATATTGATTGCTGGAAAAGGACATGAAAATTATCAAGATATAAATGGTGTAAAACATCATTTTGATGATTTAGAGGAAGTAGAGAATTGTTTCAATCAACTAAAAAACACATAGAGCATGCTGTATTATATATTTCAATATTTAGAGAGTGAATTTAATTTAACAGGAGCAAGTGTGTTTCAGTTTATTACGTTTCGTGCTGCAATCGCATTTATTTTGTCTTTGTTGATATCAACTATATTCGGGAAAAAAATAATTAATTTTTTAAGAAAACAACAAATTGGTGAAACAGTAAGAGATTTAGGTTTAATGGGGCAGGTGCAAAAAGCAGGAACGCCAACGATGGGCGGACTTATTATAATTCTTGCCACTTTAGTACCGGTTTTGTTATTGGCAAAATTAGAAAACATTTACATCGTCATCTTGTTAATTACTACCGTTTGGATGGGTGTGATAGGTTTTACGGATGATTATATAAAAGTATTTAAAAAAGATAAGGCAGGCTTAAAGGGTAAATTTAAAGTGTTAGGCCAAGTCGGTTTAGGAATAATTGTAGGTTCTATGCTTTATTTTCATCCAGATGTAACAATTAAAGAGCAGCTTCCTATTTTACAACAAGTAGAGCAAGTAAACGGAAAAGTAAAGGTTTTTGGTGAGGCACATAAATCAACAAAAACAACCGTTCCGTTTTTAAAGAACAATGAATTAGATTATGCAAAAGCGTTTAACTTTTTAGGTGATGGTTATGAAAAATACGGATGGGTTGTTTTCATCTTCGTAGTTGTTTTTATTGTAACCGGAATATCAAATGGCGCAAACCTAACAGATGGAATCGATGGGTTAGCGGCTGGTACATCCGCAATTATGGTGATCGCATTGGCAATATTTGCATGGGTATCAGGAAATATAATTTTTGCAGATTATCTCGATGTAATGTATATCCCAAATTCTGGAGAAATGACAGTATTTATATTCGCATTTGCAGGCGCTTTAATTGGGTTTCTTTGGTACAATACATATCCTGCACAGGTTTTTATGGGAGATACAGGTAGTTTAACAATCGGAGGAATTATAGCGGTTATTGCTATTGCAATTCGTAAAGAATTATTGTTGCCAATTTTAGCAGGAATTTTTGTCGTTGAGAATTTATCAGTAATTCTTCAGGTGTTTTATTTTAAATACACCAAAAAACGATTTGGAGTAGGAAAGAGAATTTTTAAAATGGCACCATTACATCATCATTATCAAAAATTAAATTACCACGAAAGTAAAATAGTTACCCGTTTTTGGATTGTGGGAATCTTATTAGCTGTGTTAACTATTATAACCATGAAATTAAGATAAAATGAAAAGGTTGGTAGTTCTTGGCGCAGGAGAAAGTGGTGTTGGTACAGCATTATTAGGAAAAGAAAAAGGATTTGAAGTTTTTGTTTCTGATAAAGGTTGTATTGCAGAGAGGTACAAAAAAGTTCTTTTACATAATTCAATCGATTTTGAAGAAAATAAGCATACAGAAAGTAAAATTTTTAATGCCGATGTAGTAATGAAAAGTCCTGGTATTCCTGATGGCGTAAAGTTAGTTCAAGAATTGATTTCAAAAGGAATAAAAGTAATTTCTGAAATTGAATTTGCGGCTGAATTTACAAAGGCAAAAATAATCGGAATTACAGGTTCAAACGGAAAAACAACGACCACTCTGTTAGCAGGTCATGTACTTAAAAGATCGGGGTTAAACGTTGGTGTAGGAGGAAATATAGGTGATAGTTTTGCGCAGCAGGTTGCACAGAGAGATTACAGTGAATATGTGTTAGAATTAAGTAGTTTTCAGTTAGATGGAATTATAGAGTTTAAACCACATATTGCAATTATAACAAATATATCAGCAGATCATTTAGATAGATACGAGTATAGTTTTGATAAGTATATAGCATCAAAGTTTCAAATAACAAAAAATCAAACGAAAGACGATTTTTTAATATATGATGCAGATGATGAAGCGATACAAAATTGGTTAAGTAAAAATAAAGTTAACGCAAAAAAAGTGCCTTTTTCGGTTGAAAAAGAATTAGAATATGGTGCTTTTTTAAGACAAGATAAAATAATAATGAAATTAACAACAGAAGAAATATTGATGAACGTTTCTGAATTAGCATTAAAAGGAAAACACAACACTAAAAATGCAATGGCTGCATCTATGGCTGCAAGATTGTTACAGGTAAGAAAAGAAACAATAGCCGAAAGTTTATTGGATTTTGAGGGTGTAGCGCATCGTTTAGAATATGTGCAAAAAATTAATGGTGTACAATTTATAAACGATAGTAAAGCTACAAATATAAATGCTGTTTTTTATGCATTAGAATGTATGGATAGCCCTACAGTTTGGATAGTTGGAGGTGTTGATAAAGGAAACGATTATACCGATTTATTACCATTGGTAAGAGAGAAGGTAAAAGCAATTGTTTGTTTAGGTTTAGATAATCAAAAGATTATAGAAACCTTTGGTAGTGTTGTAGACGTTATGGTTGAGACAGCTGGAGCGGAAGAAGCTGTTAAGGTTGCAAATAAAGTAGCAAAAGCAGGAGATGTTGTTTTGTTATCTCCAGCATGCGCTAGTTTTGATTTGTTTGAAAACTACGAGGACAGAGGTAATAAGTTTAAAGAAGCTATTAAAAATTTATAAAAATAAGTAGATTAATGAAAACCATTTTTCAACATATAAAAGGAGACAGGGCTATTTGGGCTATTGTTGCTGTGTTGGCAATATTTTCATTTATGCCTATTTACAGTGCTAGTACCAATTTAGTTTATGTGGTTGGTAATGGTTCTACATTAGGGCATTTAGTAAAGCATGTTGTCTTGTTAATTACTGGTTTTGCGGTAATTTATGGGGTACATAAAGTTCCGTATAGGTATTTCAGTGGAGGTTCAGTTATAATGTTACCGATAGTGGTGCTGTTATTGGGTTTTACATTGGCTCAAGGAACAACAATTGGAGGGGCGAACGCAAGTAGGTGGATTCGTATACCGTTTGTAGGTATTGGTTTTCAGACTTCTACGTTGGCAGGCTTAGTGTTAATGGTATATGTATCTAGATATTTAGCAAAAAATAAAGAGAAATTAATATCGTTTAGAGATAGTTTAGTTCAACTGTGGTTGCCTGTAGCTTTAATACTATTGTTGGTGCTTCCTGCGAACTTCTCTACAACAGCTATTGTTTTTTTTATGATTTTATTATTAGCTTTTATAGGAGGATATCCATTAAAGTATATAGGGTATATATTAGGGTTAGGCCTTTTCTCGTTGCTTTTTTTCATACTTGTAGCAAAGGCTTTTCCAGATGCAATGCCAAACAGAGTAAGTACTTGGCAGAGTAGGTTAGAAGGGTTTTCTGATTCAGGCGGAAAAGAGAATTACCAAGTAGAAAAAGCAAAAATAGCAATAGCCACTGGCGGTATGTTAGGAAATGGACCAGGAAAAAGTGTTCAGAAAAACTTTTTACCGCAGTCATCTTCCGATTTTATATATGCGATTATTGTTGAAGAATATGGTTTGGTAGGAGCTGTTATTGTTGTATTCATTTATTTTTTATTGCTATTTAGAATTTTAATAACAGCTAAAAAAGCAACTACAATCTTTGCGACGTTGATGGTGTTGGGAGTAGGGATACCAATTGTTTTTCAGGCAATGATTAATATGGCTGTAGCTGTAAACATATTGCCAGTAACGGGGCAAACATTACCACTAATTAGTAGTGGAGGTACCTCTATTTGGATGACTTGTTTTGCTTTGGGAATGATATTGAGTGTTAGTGCTCATAAAAATGAAACAGAAGAAACAATTCTAGATGATAATCCTTTAAGTGTCTTACATGAAACAATCGATTAACGTTATTATAAGTGGTGGTGGTACAGGCGGGCATATTTATCCGGCAATAGCAATTGCAAACGAAATAAAAGTCCGTTATCCAGCGGCTAATATTTTGTTTGTTGGAGCGAAGGATAAAATGGAGATGGAAAAAGTTCCACAAGCTGGTTATAATATAAAAGGATTGTGGATCTCAGGTATTCAAAGAAAGTTGACAGTTGCTAATTTAATGTTTCCTTTTAAGTTGCTGAGCAGTTTATGGAAAGCGCATAGAATTATCAAAAAATTTAAACCAAACATAGTGATTGGCACTGGTGGTTTTGCAAGCGGACCAACGTTAATGGTTGCTAATAAAAAAGGAATTCCTACTGTGGTGCAAGAGCAAAATTCATATCCAGGAATTACAAATAAGTTACTAAGTAAAAAAGCAGGTAAAATATGTGTTGCTTATGATAATTTAGAGCGTTTTTTCCCGAAGGATAAAATTGTAAAAACAGGAAATCCTGTTCGTCAAGATTTGTTAAGTATTCATACAAAAACTGCAGAAGGAAAGGAGTTTTTTGAATTAGATACTTCTAAAAAAACAATGCTAATTTTAGGGGGAAGTTTAGGGGCAAGAAAGATAAATCAACTAATAGAAGAAAATCTAGACTTTTTTAAAAATCAAAACATTCAATTAATCTGGCAATGTGGTAAGTTGTATTTTGAAGATTATAAAAAACATAATGAAGTTGAAAATGTACAGGTACATCAGTTTTTAAATAGAATGGATTTAGCTTATGCGGCGGCAGATTTTGTGGTTTCAAGAGCGGGTGCAAGTTCGGTATCTGAATTATGCATTGTAGGTAAACCAACTGTTTTTATTCCGTCACCAAATGTGGCAGAAGATCATCAAACAAAAAATGCCAAATCTATTGTAGATAAACATGGTGCTATTTTAGTAAAAGAAAGTGAACTAGATACTTTTCCGATTGTAATAGAAACATTATTAAAAGATAAAGGAAAACAGCAGAGTTTAAGTGAAAATATAAATGAGTTAGCGTTGCCTAATGCAACGAGTGATATTGTTAACGAGGTAGAAAAATTAATAAATAGGTGAATTTAAAAACAGTACATAACGTTTATTTTATAGGTGTCGGAGGAATTGGTATGAGTGCTATTGCTCGTTATTTTGCTGTGAACGGAAAACAAGTGTTTGGTTACGATAAAACACCAAGTCCGATTACTAAAAAATTGGAGGAGATTGGTGTTAAAATCCATTTTGAAGATGCTGTTAAAAATATCGATATTTCTTGTTTAGATAAAAAACAAACGTTGGTGGTTTATACGCCAGCAATTCCGAGTGAGCATCAAGAATTAAATTATTTTATCAATAGCGGATTTGAGATTTTAAAAAGGGCTGAGATTTTAGGAGAAATAACAAAAAATACTTTTTGTTTAGGTGTTGCAGGTACGCATGGTAAAACCACAACGTCTTCAATCCTAGGTCATATAATGCAGCCTGAAAAGGCAACATCTTTTTTAGGTGGAATTGCAGAAAACTATAACTCGAATTTAATTTTAGGTGAAGATAAAATATCAGTTGTAGAGGCAGATGAGTTTGATCGTTCATTTTTAAAGTTATCTCCAAATATTGCGTGCGTTACTTCTATGGATGCTGATCATTTAGATATTTATGGAGAAAATGAAATGTTGCAACAGTCGTTTAGAGAATTTGCAAATAAAGTTTCTGATACATTAATTGTAGCAAAAGGATTGCCTTTAAAAGGATTAACATATGCTGTAGATGATGTTGCAGATTACAGAGCATACAATGTAAAAGTTGAAACAGGGAAGTATGTTTTTGATGTGCAAACACCAACATCAGAAATAAAAAATATAGAATTCCATTTGCCAGGAAAGCACAACATGATGAATGCTCTGGCTGCTTTAGCAATGGCTGATGTTTATGGTGTTTCGTTAGAAAGTATTAAAGAGCAATTAAGAACTTTTAAAGGTGTTCAGCGTAGATTTTCATATAAAATCAAAAATGAAAGCATAGTGTTGATTGATGATTATGCACATCATCCAACAGAGATTAATGCCGTAGAACATTCTGTGCGAGAAATGTATCCGAAAGAAAAAGTGTTGGCTGTTTTTCAACCGCATTTATATACGAGAACAAAAGATTTTGTAGAAGATTTTTCAACTGCGCTTTCTAAGTTTGATGAAGTGTTGTTATTAGATATTTATCCGGCAAGAGAACTGCCTATAAAAGGAATTACTGCTGCTTGGTTATTAGATAAAATAAATTCAGTTAATAAGGCGTTGGTATCTAAAGAAAACTTAGAGAGAGAAATCTTAAAATCTGAATCGAAAATTATAGTAATGTTAGGAGCGGGAGATATTGGTTTATTGGTTGACGAAGTAAAGAATAGTTTAGAGAAAAAATATAATATTTAAGAATGAAAAAAGTAGCAACATATCTTTCTTTTTTCGTGTTACTGGTGTTTATGGGCTTTTTATATGGCTTTACAACTAGTAAAAATGGGGTTAAAAAGGTAGAAAACACTGTGGTTGAATTTGAAGCAGGTAACAATAACTTTTTGACACACAGTATGGTTGATAAATTGTTAATACAAAATAAAAAATTTGTTAAAAATCAACCAAAAAGAGTAGTAGATTTACACCTTTTAGAAACCAAGGTTTCTGAGAATCCTTATGTTGAAAAAGCAGCTGTTTTTTTAACAATTAATGGCGTCTTAAAAACACTGATAAAACAACGTACACCAATAGCTCGTGTTATTAATAAAGATGAGTCTTATTATGTAGATAAGTTTGGAGTGAAAATTCCCTTATCGATGAATTTTTCAGCAAGAGTTCCGTTGGTTTCGGGAGTAAAGAGTATTAAAGACATCAGTGAGTTAATAAACTTGATAAAAGTAATTGAAAGCAATGATTTTTTAAGTAAAGAAATTATTGCAATTCAAAAAAATACTCAAGATGAATATGTTTTTACAGTTAGAAGTGGTGAGTATCAAATAATTTTTGGTAAGCTAGAAAATATAAATGTAAAATTTAAAAAGTTAATAGCTTTTTATAATAAAGCATTGATTGATAAAACAATTAAAAATTATAAGACAATAAATGTAAAATACCACAACCAAGTTGTGTGCACAAAACAAAAGCAAGATGGAGAATAATAAAATTGCAGTTGGTTTAGATATTGGTACCACCAAAATTGTTGCTATGATTGGTCGTAAGAACGAGTACGACAAATTAGAGGTTTTGGGTATTGGTAAGGCTAAGAGTTTAGGTGTAAAACGAGGAGTGGTAAACAATATAACCCAAACTATTCAATCTATTCAACAGGCAGTAGATGAAGCACAAAGTGTTTCTGGCCAGATGATTGAAAATGTAGTTGTGGGTATTGCAGGTCAGCATATTAGGAGCTTACATCATAGTGATTATATAACTCGTGAAAAATCAGATGAAGTAATTAATGAAGCAGATATAGAAAGTTTAGTAAATCAGGTACACAAATTGGTTATGCTTCCGGGTGAAGAAATTATTCATGTTTTACCCCAGGACTTTAAGGTTGATAGTCAGGCGGAAATTAAAGAGCCTATTGGTATGTATGGAGGTAGGTTAGAAGCTAACTTTCACGTAGTTGTTGGTCAGGTTTCTTCTATCAGAAATATAGGGAGATGTGTTAAAAGTGCTGGTTTAAGTTTGTCAGATATAACATTAGAGCCATTGGCATCAGCATCAGCAGTTTTAAGTCAAGAAGAAAAAGAAGCAGGTGTTGCTTTAATTGATATTGGAGGTGGTACAACTGATTTGGCAATTTTTAAAGATGGTATTATTCGCCATACAGCAGTGATTCCTTTTGGAGGAAATGTTATAACTGAAGATATTAAAGAAGGCTGTTCTATAATTGAAAAGCAAGCTGAATTGTTAAAAGTTAAATTCGGATCTGCTTGGCCAGGAGAAAATAAAGAAACAGAAATTGTTTCTATTCCAGGATTACGAGGAAGAGAGCCTAAAGAGATTACTCTTAAAAATTTATCGAAAATAATTCATGCTAGAGTACAGGAAATTATAGAGCATGTGTATTTAGAAATAAAAAATTACGGGCACGAAACTCAGAAAGGAAAACTAATAGCAGGGATCGTTTTAACAGGAGGAGGATCTCAGTTAAAACATTTACGTCAACTAGTAGAATATATTACAGGTATGGACGTTCGTATTGGATACCCGAATGAGCACCTAGCAGGTGATTCTGACGAGGTTTTATCTAGTCCGTCATATGCAACTGCAGTAGGTTTGTTAATGGAGGGTTTACGTAAAGATGCTTACAAGGTAGAAGAAGAAGTTGCTAAGGAGCCCATAGTTGCTGAGACACAAAATATTATAGAAGCAGAAAATGTTTCGGAGGAATTGAATGTTGAAAAACAAGTGGTTAGAGGGAAAACAAAATCTATTTTTGATAAATTTAGAGAAAGATTTACGGAGTTTCTAGACAACGCGGAATAAGTAAGTATATAAATTAAGTGTTCTTTTTTATCCCCTAGAAAAAGAAAGTAAATGAATAAAAATTAAAAGGAAAGTTATTATGAGTACAGAATTCAATAACATTTCATTCGACATGCCAAAAACACAATCGAATGCTATTAAAGTGATTGGTGTTGGTGGGGGTGGAAGCAATGCTGTAGACCACATGTTTAGTAAACAAATTCACGGAGTAGATTTCGTAATTTGTAATACCGATGCGCAAGCGTTAGAAAGCAGTCCTATTCCGAATAAAATTCAATTAGGAGCACATCTAACTTCTGGTTTAGGGGCAGGAGCTAATCCTGATGTTGGTGCACAAGCAGCAGCAGAAAGTATCCAGGAGATTCAGCAAATGTTAAGCACGCATACTAAAATGGTATTCATTACTGCCGGTATGGGTGGTGGTACAGGTACAGGAGCCGCGCCTATTATAGCAAAGATTGCAAAAGATATGGATGTTTTAACGGTAGGTATCGTTACAATGCCATTTCAGTTTGAAGGTAGAATGCGTACCAAACAAGCTCAAAAAGGTATAGATGAACTACGTCAAAATGTAGATTCACTTATTGTTATAAATAATAATAAGTTACGTGAAGTTTACGGAAACTTAGGTTTTAAAGCAGGTTTTTCTAAAGCGGATGAAGTTTTAGCAACAGCAGCTAAAGGTATTGCAGAAGTAATAACACATCACTATAAACAAAATATTGATTTACACGATGCTAAAACTGTGCTTTCTAATAGTGGGACTGCAATTATGGGATCTGCTAAAGAAACAGGAGATAACCGAGCTAAAAACGCTATAGTAAAAGCATTAGATTCACCGTTGTTAAATGATAACAAAATTACGGGAGCTAAGAACGTTTTACTATTAATTGTTTCAGGTGCTAATGAAGTTACTTTAGATGAAATCGGAGAAATTAATGACTATATTCAAGATGAAGCAGGTTATGATGCAAACATCATTATGGGAGTTGGTGAAGATGAGTCTTTAGATGATGGTATTGCTGTTACTATTGTTGCAACGGGTTTTACTGCAGATCAACAAGGAACAATTACAGATACTGAGGTGAAAAAAATTGTTCACACCTTAGAAGATGAACAGAAGGCTACCTATAATTTTGGAGAAAAAAAGTACAGGTAGCACCAGGTCTTAATCAACCTTTTGCTTCAGCAACACCTAGTAAAGTTGTTCATGTTTTAGAGGAAGAAAAAGAAGCGCCAAAATCAAATTTAATTCCTACAACAGAGGCTATAAAAAAGATTAATGTTGTTTATGAAGAGGTTGCTATAGAAACAATTTCTGAAGACGATTTTATTATTACAAATATTGCTGAGCAAGAAGTTGTTAAGCAAGAAGTACAACAACAGCCTGTTCAACAAGACTTATTGTTTGACTTACCGGTAAATTCATATGAAGAAATTACACCAGTAGCGCCAATTGTAACAACAACAAATGAAATTAAAAACATAAAAGTTGTAGCTCAAGAAGTAAAACCTCAGGTTCATCAAATAGAAAAGCGTTATGTTTTAGATGATTTTAATGCGCAGCCAACCATTGGTAAAAGTTCTACTCCGGTTATAAAAGAGGAAGTTGAAGAAGCTTTACAATTTAAAGTGAAGACTAAAACTAAAGAAGAAATTAATAATATAGAAACGACAAGCGAAGAGGTTTCACCTTTAGAAATTACCATATCGGAATTGCAAAAAAGAACGCAAGAAAGACGTGATAAAATGAAAGGGTTTAATTATAAGTTCAACGATCAAGTTAGTAAAAATATTGATGAAATTGAGCGTCAACCAGCCTACAAAAGATTAGGTGTAGATATTAATACAGGTTCTGATATTAGTAGATCAGATACTGCATTAAATACAGATAATAACGATTTGTTACGTTCTAATAATTCGTTTTTACATGATAATGTAGATTAATAAAATAAGAATATACTTTTTTAAAATTCCCGCCTTGTCGGGAATTTTTTAATCATAAAAAAAGAAAGATGAGTTTACAAAAACAAGTGATGGATAAGATGAAAGAAGCAATGAAATCGAAAGATACAGTTGCTTTAACAGCACTTAGAGCATTAAAATCGGCTTTTATGTTGGCAAATACTGAGACAGGATCAGATAAAGTTTCTGAAGCAGATGAATTGAAAATTATTCAGAAACAAGTAAAACAACGTAAAGATAGTGCCGTAGTTTTTTCTCAACAAGGTAGGGCAGATTTGGCAGATCCTGAATTGGCAGAAGCAGCCGTTTTAGAACAGTTTTTACCTGAAGCTTTATCTGAAGATGAAATTGAAAAAGTGGTAAACGAAACTATTGTTAAAGTCGGAGCAGAAGGGATGAAAGATATGGGAAAAGTAATGGGGATGGTTTCAAAACAATTAGCAGGAAAGGCTGATGGCAAAACTATTTCAATGATTGTTAAAAAAAGCTTAGCTTAATAATAATGGCTGCGTAGTTCAACTGGATAGAATATCAGATTTCGGCTCTGATGGTTGGGGGTTCGAATCCCTTCGCGGTCACAATTATAAACGCTTAATTTGCTGTTTTGCAGTATGTTAAGTGTTTTTTGATTTTGGTTTAAGTGTTATTTGGTACGATATTTGGAACGATTATGCGTTGATTGTATTGCTTTGTGGTTTGTTTTCTTCAAGGGTGTTGCCTGTTTTAAACTCGTGCGCCGACGTGTATTGTTTTGATTTTAGGTTTTGTATATCTAAAAATCGAGTAATAACGCAATGGTTAAAACTCGATTCTTTTTTATATTGTTCAAAACTTAGTTTTTATAATGTAAGAGAACTCTTTATGTTTCTATAATGTTTTCTTTTTTATAGGCTCGAACACTACTTATTTGAACTTCTTTTTTTATTGTGTCCAAAACGTGGTTTTTATACAGGGTGGTAAAATTATTTAGTATCTCTTTTTTATAGTGTCTAGGTCTTGCAGTTTGCTGTGTGAAATTTAAAGTGTATTGATTATTATATATTTTAGACTTATAGCCTGTTTGCTTTATTTCGTATTTATTGTAAAACCTATTTCGTATCTGTTTCGCCAAGTGTGTTATTAGGTTGTTTTCATATCTTGTATGATTTGGTTTAGTGTTTTTTAAGAATAAAGAACAAAGTTTGTAAAATGTTTTTATCTCGTATTGCATTAAGTATTTTAACGTTGTTACTCTTATGTACTTTGCATCGTCTTTTTCTTTACTTAAATCAATACCAGTAACAATACATTTATTAACTGATTTTATAGAGTCCTTTTGTGTAGTATTTAACCTTATATATGAAGTGTTAATTATTACACAGTTAGGCTCTTTAAATAGTCGGTTAATTATTACACACTTTTGATTAATATCTTGCTTTATAAACGTCTGCAAATTGTTAGAATATGTTGTTATAAAGTGGTTCAGTTTTTTAATGTGTCGGTGTCTGTGTTGAGGTTTTAAATCATAAATCCAGTAACGAGGGTTTGAGTAGTTTTTTAAACTTTCTTTTTGTAGTTTGCTTAAATCCTTTTTTATAACTGTGTAGTCATAGTAGTTAACCTCATCAAAAACTTTTAAGAGCAGTTCTTTTGCTTTGTTTAGTGTTTCTTCGGTAACTTCTGCAAACGTTCTTATTCCTGTTTGTTTTAGAAATTCGGTTTTCATTATCTTTAGTTCAATACGTAACGTATTTTCTGTTATTCCGTACTGTTCCGATTTGTTGTAAATCTTCACGTAATACCTTTGGTGTTTAACTTGTGCAAACCTGTCTTTGTATCTGTATTCAAAGAGTTTGCCTTTATGAAATAACAAGCCTTTAATAAATAATTGAGGGTTAAAATAAGGTGTTGTATTAACTCCAAATTCAATATTTTGAAATACCATTTGCCCAGCACTGCAATTAAATAAATTCTGTAAGTGTGTTCTTATGGCAAAAATATCATTGATTGTGAACTGGTTACCGTTGTAACCTTTGTATGTTGATTGCTCGTTGTAGTTAGGTGCTTTTATGCCTTTTAAAGAGTTGTGAAACTTATGGATACTGCCAGTAAATAATACTGTTCCGTTTTCGTATATGGTAATCTTACAGAAATGATACATAACCGTTTTTTTTGTTGTTGGTTCTCCTGTTTTTAAATTAACAATAGTTTCAAAATCTAAATAAGGTAAATTGTATAATTGATTGATATCTATATTTTTAAATAATATTTTTACGTAGTCTATCATAGAGTAATGATTTTAAATTTAGGGTGTAGATTGCCATACATACCCAATTAATGAATAAGTTAAAAAGGGGGTTTTAACGTCCCCTTGTGCTTTTTTGATGTTACTCTATGATTAGAGGTAAAACGTTCGTTAAATCCCTTTTGTAGTAGTCTTTGAAGTAGAGTATTTTTAGAGTTTGTCCGTCATCTAAAAACCTAAATAGTAAAAGGTGTTTCTTTTTCTGTAAATCGCCCCTAAAAACCTGTTTTGTTGAGGTTTTAAATAGTCCTGTAAGGTATTTACTCCACTTTTTACCGTTCTTTTTCTTTAACCAATAGTCTGGTGTAGATTGTGCGCAATTTCTATTTTCACTTATGTTTAAGTGTGTAGATAGGTCGCTTGTAGTTCCGCTTTCTGATATAAGTTCGTAATGTTTTACGCTCGTGTATCTTCCTGTATTTATTTCTTTATAAATATAAGTTACTGGTGTGTTATGTGTTGCCATTGTATTACTTAGTTTAGTTTTACAATAGCATCTTCAACTTCATTGCGTTTGTAAAGGATGCGACCACCTATTTGATATTTCTGTAATATACCTTTTACGGATAGGTTGTGAACCGTACTAATATCTACCGACAACAGTTTTGATACTTCCGTGCGGGTTAAATAGGTAGTTGGTTCTTTGGGTTGGAATGAGTTTTTTAACTCGTTTAACTGTTCTTTAACGCCTGTTAAAATTGCGTTTTGTAGTTCTTGTGGTGTTAACTGAATAAATTGAATTACTGCCATATTAAAAATGTGTTTTGTGTTTTGGCAACAAGTAGTACATCAGTTTTGTAGAAAATCGTATATTTGCAAAAGTTATGTCGGTCAAAATATAACTTTAAATATAATATACGGTTTCTTTAAACTTTTGTTTACGGTTACCGTTTTTTTTTGTTTGCTACCTAAAGAGGTGCATACAAATATAATTCATTTTAAGCGATTTTAAAGCGTTTTAAAGAACTTTAATTGACTACGTGGCAATAATCATTAATTTTAAAAAATATTTTATAAAAAGAGGTTTAAAATAAAAGAAATACGTGTTTTTTTATTTCTTAAAGTAGTAAAAAAGATAGGTTTTTTACTGATTGTTGGTTTTAATTTAGTCAAATTCTGCGTAAAAAACGCTAATTCGTAATGTGTAGGATTGTATTATATGTTGTCAATTAGTTTTTAAATAGTGTTTTTTAATCAACTTAGTAGTTTATTGATTAGATGCGTTTTTAATTACTCGCATTGTAGGGTTTTCTTTTGCTTGTTGTTTTTCGTGTTCTCTTAATTCGTGGAATTTGTCAATTTGTTCTTTGGTTCGTCCTATGTTCGTAACGTCGTTGTTTGATATATAAGCACGAAGTTGATTTTCTGTACTGTGTCCTGTTATTGCTGTAATTAGTGAAGTGTCTATTTTACCATAGTAGTTAGTGGCAAAAGAACGTCTAAAAGTTCGTGAAGTTATTAGTTTATGTTTTTCGTGTAGGTCTGTTTGTTTTCTGTTTACTTTTTCGCCGTCTATTATTTTAACAATCGTTTTACTACCTTTTACTTTTTCATCTATTCCCGAAAGCCTGCATACTTCTTTTATGTTTAAATTCAATTTAACGCCGTTATCAGGGTAATTTGTTGTAGGTAGTCCATATTTATCAATTAAATATGTTATTCGTTTAGATATTGTTATTTGTACGACCGCATCCGTTTTCTTTGCCTTAAACTTCCAGTACTTAACACCTTTTACTTCTTTTATGTTTTCGTCTATTAGTTGGTTCATATCTGAATACCTTAAACCTGTTTCGCATCCAATTAACAACGCCCTTTTTGCATCCATTAATTTAACGCCTTTAATATTTTGATCGTCAATTTTATCAAGTTCGTTGTAGTCAAGTGTAATAACAATTTTACCTTTATAAACATCTTTACATAAATCAAAAGACCTCAACGTTTTACTAACTTTTATAATATATTCGTCATCGGCTTCATAAGTATCTACTGCTGACTTTCTAAGTCTTTTTAATTGTGAGTTAGTGTAAGACTTTTGATACTCCATTTCTAAGATGCACCAGTTAATAAATGATTGTGCGAACTTACTACCTAAATCAAATATTGTAAACTTCTTCTTTTTCTTCTTTTGATACTTTAAAAGTAAATTGTGGGTTACCTTATATTTCTTTAGTTCGTTAGGGTTTGTTGCATACTTAATAAACATATTTTCAACTGCTGACGTTAATAAATTGGCTGTTTTAATACGTTCGTCCTCTAAACGAATTGCTTCTTCTTTGTTTATTATGTTGTTTGCTTCCGTTGTTATTTTATCGGTAGTGTCTAATATTTTGGTAACATCTAAGGTTGCACCTTTTAACCACTCTTTGTTTATTGGTTTGCCATTGTTGTAGTCAATTAAAAGTTTGTTTGTTATTTCTTTTTTAACCTCTTTTAAAAACTCTTTGTGTTTTGTTGCTCCTAAATGAGTATTAGATATGTTTTCAACTCTAAGGTGTTTTAATTTGGTTTTGCCTTTTATAGTAGTTCTTTTAAACCAGTAAAGTTTTTTTGATTGAATTTTTGTAGATACTCGTAAATCTATTTCTGTTCCTTGAATTAATCGAATAGATAAATTACCTGTTTCTTTTGCGCTCCTGTATAAAAAAGTAATGGTTGCCATAGTGTCAAAGTTAGAATAATACGAATATAAAGTTTTGGTACGATATTTGGCACGATTATGTACCATTATTTTAGATTTCGTTAAATCTTTTTAAACGGTAAGAAGTGTTTTTGTACTGTTTATAGTGGTTGTAGAGGTTATTTGAGGTTTTGCCATATTTAGGGGTTCGAATCCCTTCGCGGTCACAAAAAGAACAAAAAAGCAGTAGAAATATCTACTGCTTTTTTAGGGGAATATAAAAAGGGGAACTTTTTTAATAAAGTGCTAAAGTATATAAGAATTATTTTATGTTATGTAACTTAAGTTACATAACATATTAATTTTCTTAAAATTAAAGAGCTAGTATTTTTATTTGATTTCTATGTAATTCTATCTTCGATTGTTTCTCTAAAGCTTTCAATAATCTAGAGATGACAACTCTAGAAGTGTGTAAGTCATTAGCTACTTGTAAATGAGTAACATTTAAGACATCATTGCCAACGACCATAGCCTTATCTTTAAGGTATTTATATAAACGCTCATCCATATTTAAAAAAGCAATAGAATCTACAGCTTCAATGAATTCATTAAGTCTAGAATGATAGCTTAGTAAAATATACTCTTGCCAACTTTTGTATTTACTTAACCACTCGGACATTTTGTTTTTAGGTATCATTAATAATGTAACATCCGTCTCGGCAATTGCTTTGATTTTACTTTTTGTTTCTCCCATACAACAAGAAAGTGTCATCGCACAAGTATCTCCCTTTTCTATATAATATAAAACTAATTCTTCTCCCTCTTTATCTTCTCTTAAAATTTTAATAGCGCCGCTAATTATTAAAGGAATAGAGACCATATTACTATCAACATCAATAATAATAGTGTCTTCTTTAAATTCTTTATAAACGGCAACATTAGCGATTTCGTTAATTAAATCATCTTCAAATAAGTAACCGTAATGTTGTTTAATTTTTTCTATCAATTTATTTTAGTTTTAGTTAGCCAATTCTTTTAGTGTTTTAATAGTTTCGGCAGGGTTATCACTTTTAAAAACATAGCTACCAGCTACTAAAACATCAGCGCCAGCTTCAATAAGTTTGTTCGCGTTTTTATTGGTTACTCCCCCGTCAATTTCTATTTGACATTCAGAATTCGAAAACTCGATTAAATGTTTTAATTGAGTTACTTTTTTATAGGTATTTTCTATGAAAGATTGTCCGCCAAAACCAGGATTTACACTCATAATACAAACCAAGTCTAAATCGGCAATTACGTCTTCTATAACAGCAATTGGTGTGTGGGGGTTTAAGGCAATTCCGGCTTTCATTCCTGCAGCTTTTATAGCTTGAATTGTTCTATGTAAATGTGTACAAGCTTCGTAATGTACCGTTAAAATATCGGCTCCTAAATCTGCAAATGTTTGAATGTACTGATCAGGATTAACAATCATCAAATGTACATCGATTGTTTTCTTGGCGTGTTTCGTTATCGCTTTTAAAACAGGCATTCCGAAAGATATGTTTGGTACAAAAACGCCGTCCATAATATCAATATGAAACCAATCGGCATCACTATTGTTTACCATTTCGATGTCCCTTTGAAGATTTGCAAAATCTGCCGCTAAAATTGATGGTGCAATTAATTTACTCATTTGTTTGTTGTTGTGTTGTTATGTAGTGTAAAGATAATTAATTAGGCTTTGCTTTTTGAAATTTAAATATAAGAATGGTAATTTTAATTCTCTTTTTTTCTTTTCCATTGCTGAAAAGAAACAAAAATCTAGTCTTATTTTAATTTTTTTGAATTCTAGCATTGTATTCCACTATTGCATCCAGACCACTACGTTCTTTGGATGCTTGCCGTTTCATACAATTTGAATTCTAGCAAAAATTAAAAGTATGCCATTGTAAAAGGTTTAAGTTTAGTCCGGATTAACTCCGCTTTTATATTTTATAGCGTTGTTGAATACGTTGTATTTGAAGTGACATCCTTTTTATGCTTAAAATAAATAAGCGTCATTGCGACGTACGAAGCAATCTACTTTTTAATTATAAGATTACTAAAGTTTGTAAAATACAAGCTTCGGAATAGCAGCATAAAAAGATAGAGAGGAAAGCGGGAAATAGCTTCAAATAAAAAAACTCCCGAAAAATGAATTTGAGAGTTTTACTATTTTATTTAGAACTTGTTTAAACTTCATTTAAAAACCTCTTATCGTTAAAAAATCAAATCTGTCAAACTGAATTTATTTCAGTTTCGCATCCTGATTTACCATAGTTCTTAGTTTTATGTGATGCTGAAATAAATTCAGCATGACGTTTATATCTAAAAAAAACACTTTAATATAAAGTATATAATAAATTTGGTAAATAGTTTTAGCTCAGATTAACTCCGCTTTTATATTTTATAGCGTTGTTGAATACGTTGTATTTGAAGTGACATCCTTTTTATGCTTAAAATAAATAAGCGTCATTGTGATGTACGAAGCAATCTACTTTTTAATTATAAGATTACTAAAGTTTGTAAAATACAAGCTTCGGAATAGCAGCATAAAAAGATAGAGAGGAAAGCGGGAAATAGCTTCAAATAAAAAAACTCCCGAAAATGAATTTGAGAGTTTTATATATGTTTGATGCTTTTGTGAAGCATAACTGAGATACTAAAAGAAGTCTATGACTTCTATCCTAAGTAAGTCATTAAAATTTTACTTCTAGAAGTGTGTTTTAATCTTCTGATTGCTTTTTCTTTAATCTGACGCACACGTTCACGAGTTAAATCGAACGTTTCACCGATTTCTTCTAAAGTCATTGGTTGGTGTTCTCCTAAACCGAAGTATAATTTTACAACATCAGCCTCACGAGGTGTTAATGTTTCTAACGCACGGTTAATTTCGATACGTAAAGATTCATGTAATAATGTTTTATCTGGGTTTGGAGATTCACCTGAGTTTAATACATCGTACAGGTTAGAGTCTTCACCCTCAATTAAAGGAGCATCCATTGATACGTGACGACCAGAGTTTTTCATAGACTCTTTTACATCGTTCACTGTCATATCTAACTTCTTAGCAATTTCTTCAGGACTTGGCGGTCTTTCGTTTTCTTGCTCTAAGAAAGCATACATTTTGTTAATCTTGTTGATAGAACCAATCTTGTTTAACGGTAAACGTACAATACGAGATTGTTCTGCTAATGCTTGTAATATCGATTGACGAATCCACCATACAGCATAAGAGATAAATTTAAAACCACGAGTTTCATCAAAACGTTTTGCCGCTTTAATTAAACCTAAGTTACCTTCATTAATTAAATCAGGTAATGTTAAACCTTGATTTTGATATTGCTTTGCTACCGAAACAACGAAACGCAAGTTGGCCTTCGTTAATTTTTCTAAAGCTCTTTGGTCACCAGCTTTAATTCTTTGTGCCAATTCAACTTCTTCATCAGCAGTAATTAAATCTACCTTTCCTATTTCTTGTAAATATTTATCTAATGATGCGGTTTCTCTATTAGTAACCTGCTTGGTAATCTTTAGTTGTCTCATCTAATTAAGTACTATTTTTAATTCATCTATCCGTCTACATTAGCTTATACGTATGAAGTTTCAATAATGTTACAAAAAAAATAAAACTTTTTCGAAATATAAATTTAAAACGATTCACCGATACATTATGTTGTTTGGAAGATAAATGATGCTGCCTAAACGTTTTTAAAATTTTTGAGATTAAACGTTCATTTAATTTGTGTAATAAATACATAAATAGAATGAATGATATTATATTAGAAATGACAGATGAAGATTTAGTTTTTGAAATAATTAGAACTAATAATAACATGCTTTTTGCAGAATTATATCAACGCTTTTCAAAGTTTGTATATATTAATTGTTATGGCTTTTCTAAAAATAAAGAAGAAGCAGAAGACTTAAAACAAGATGTATTTGTTATGTTATTTTTAAAATTAAAAAATTTTAAAGGTGTGTCTAAATTTTCTACGTGGCTATATTCCTTTACCTATAATTTCTGTGTGAATTACATACAAAGAAATAAGGAGAAAAAAAAGAAAAAGTAACAATAGTAACAGATAATATTAAGGAAAAAACTAATCAAGATGAAATAGAAAATATTGTCTATTCTGAGCTAAAGATTCTTAAATTACAAAGAAGTTTAAATATTTTATGTGTTTTAGAGAGGGAATTATTAATCATGAAATATCTAAAAGATATGAGTATTAAAGAAATTTCAGAAATATTAAATATAGGGGATAGCGCAGTAAAAATGCGATTGAAAAGAACAAAAGAAAAAGTTGTAAAAATTTATAATGAACTATAATAACTTCATATTTTTTTCTTTAAAAAAAATTTTTATTGATGATGAAATGTTAAATTTGTCATGTATAACAAATATATAGTAACCTTTTTTGTAAAGAAGTGTCTAAATTGATTAGATGCCTAATTGCAAATCTAGAACCAAAATTAGCTATTGAAACCCATTGATGATACAAAACTAAGCGATGAGGAGCTAGTTAGTAAAATAGTAGAAAAAAATGACACTCATTTATTCGCTGTTTTATATGACCGATACGCTGGTATTGTGTATAACAAATGTTATGGTTTTTCAAATAATAAAGAAGAGGCCCAAGATTTAACACATGATGTGTTCATTAAATTATTTATAAAATTAAGAACTTTTAAAGGAAGGTCTAAGTTTTCTACATGGTTGTATTCTTTTACCTATAATTTTTGTGTAAATTATGTACAAAGAAATAAAGAGAAGAAAAAAGAAAAAGTAACTGTTGTAACAGACAATATTAAAGAAGAGAGTAATGAAGATGAAATTGATGATGAATCGTTATTTGAGTTAAAAGCTGATAAGTTAGCAAAGGCACTCGAGAAAATACAGGTTTCAGAAAAGATGATTTTATTAATGAAATATCAAGATGATATGAGTATAAGAGAAATTTCAGAAGCATTAGAATTAGGAGATAGCGCAGTAAAAATGCGTTTAAAAAGAGCAAAAGAAAAAGTTATAAAAGCATATAATGCACTGTAATAATTATGGAGAACCCATTTAAGAAAATATTACATAATGAAGAATTGCCAGAGGCACTTAAAGGAAAAGTGCTAAACGATGTGGCAATGATTAAACTATCGATAGATATCGCTGATTTATTTGTGGTTAAATACCCAAGTACAATTGCTGATTTATTAGGTGGTGGTGCATCTAAAAATGAATTTAACAGCAACGAATAACAGAACCAATACGAAACTATGATTATATTACAAATTGATATTATTAAGCCTTTTAAAAATATTTTTCAGAATATTATTGATTCACTACCAACAGTACTTGGTTTTATCTGCTTTGTATTGTTATCATGGTTAATCATCAAACTCTTTTTGTTTATTGTTAGAAAAGCATTAACAAAAACAAAGATTGATGAATGGTCTAAAAAATTAAGTGAAACTCAAATATTTGGTAATTCTACCATAAATATAGTATTAACAAATGCAATACTCGCGGTTTTAAAATGGTTTTTAATTTTAACCTTTGTAATGGCTGGATCTAATATCTTTGGTTTGATAGTTGTTTCAGAAGGTATTACAAGCTTTTTTGCATATTTACCAAAACTATTAACAGCGTTAGGTATTTTTGTAGCTGGGGCCTATTTAGGTACAATGGTTAAGAAGGCAATACAAACAATGTTTAAATCGTTAGAAATATCAGGAGGAAACCTTGTAGGAAATATCGCTTTTTATTTAATAGTAATTTTTCTGTCAATAACAGCACTAGATCAAGCAGGTGTAGATACATCAGTAATTAAAAGCAACCTAACTCTTTTAATAGGTTCTGTTCTATTAGCGTTCACTTTAGCCTTTGGTTTAGGAGCAAAAGAGGTGGTTACAAGATTACTTTATGGTTATTATTCGAGGAAAAATGTAAGTATTGGTAAAGAAGTTATTATAGGTGATGTTGAAGGTGTTGTAATAGCTATAGATAATATTTGTTTAACCATTAAAACAGCTGAAGGAAAAGTCGTTTTTCCTATTAAGGAGGTGGTAGACAGTAAAATAGTTGTTAAAAATTAATGATTTGTCGGTTTTTATTTTATATTTGTTGATAATAATGAAAAGTAAATTAAGAAAATGATAGATTTCGGGGGACTTCTATCTTATAGATAAAGATTTATCTTTGTCGTTATGACCATCGAAAGATGGTCATTTTTTTTGTAAAAAAAGTGACTTAATTAAAAAAGAGGTGTCAAACTGCTAGATGATAGATTCGGGGGGATCTATCATCTAGTAGTTAACTAAAATGACTTCCGGTAACGGAAGTCATTTTTTCTTTTAAGTAAATTAAGAGCATAAAAAAGCCACTGTTAACAGTGGCTTTTTGTTATTCGAAAGATAAGTGTAAAAACACTCCTCTTGTACCTAAGAAGTCAATAGGATCTGTCCATTGACTTGGGCTTGTATTATCGTAAACAGCTTCGTTATTAACAGCAAATACTCCTCTAATAGAAGGGGAGAACTTAAAGTAACTTAAGTAAATATCTATTCCAATACCAACTTCGTACATTATATTGCTAGAAGTGGTTCTAAATTCACCACCAAAATTATCATCACTATTACTTTCGTTACTAGAAAAATTATAATCATATGATATACCTCCTAATACATAAGGTCTAATATTATTAAGTCTGTTGGTGCTAAGTTTTAAGATAAAAGGTAGACGTAAATATGTGGCACCGACTTCTCTTTCTTTCTGATTTTCTGTTCCAACAATATGTTTAAAACGCAATGTTTTAGTGTTAGACATTAAACCAGGCTCAAAACGCAGGTTAATATTGTTATGTAACCTTAAATCAGCAATTAAACCAACATTAAACCCAATAGATGAACTTACTTCTATCTCAGCATTATTAAATGAGCTAGGTTTGTAGGCAACTTTATATCCATTATTATTTAAACCTAGGTAAAAACCATAATGAAATATCGGTTTATCAAAACTAGGAAGGTTTAATATCTTTTCACTTTGCGCTTGAAAGCTAATTGTGATAAATGCGAAAAATCCGAAGAACAAAAGTTTTTTTAACATACTATTTTAAAGCGGTATAAATTGATGCGACTCCAAAAGTCACAGGTAAATTCTTTGCATTGTTAAACCCGTTTTTTTGTAAAATATTGTTAAAGGCTTCTCCAAAAGGAAAAGAATTTGCACTTTCTGATAAATAAGAGTAAGCAACTTTGTCTTTTGAAAATATTTTACCAATAATGGGTAAGATAAAATTGGTGTAAAACTTATAACCTTGTTTAAAAGGAAACTTAGTAGGGTTAGAGGTTTCTAAGACCACAAATTTACCTCCGGGTTTTAAAATACGGTATATTTCAGTTAAACCTTTATCTAGGTTTTCGAAATTACGAACTCCAAAAGAAACTGTAATGGCATCGAAAGTATTATCATCAAAAGGCATGTCTTCGCTATCGCCAACAATCATTTCAATCTTATCACTTAAGTCTGCTTTTGCTATTTTTTGTTTTCCAACTTCTAGCATTCCTGCAGATATATCTAAACCTACAATTCTTTGCGGATTTAATTTCGCCATCATTAAAGCTAAATCGCCTGTTCCGGTAGCAATATCTAATATTTGCTGCGGATTATTTTCGCCAACTAATTTCACCACTTTTTTTCGCCAACTTACATCAATTCCTAAAGAGATAACGCGGTTTAGGCCATCGTAATCTTCAGAAATATTATCGAACATTTTTGCTACTTGTTCTTTTTTTCCTAATTCAGAATTTTTGTATGGTTTGATGGTTTTAGACATGTGATTTTAAAATTATCCGTTAATAGCAACTACTTCGTTAATCTGATTTGGTAGCATATCTTTAAGCATGGTTTCAATACCATTTTTTAAAGTAACAGTTGATGACGGGCATCCGCTACAAGCGCCTTGAAGAATTACACTCACTCTTTTTGTTTCTTTATCGTAGGATTGAAACGCAATGTTTCCTCCATCTGAAGCTACAGCAGGTTTTATGTATTCATCTAAAATGTCAACTATTTTAGCTTCTGTCTCTGTTAAATCTTCTTTCGGGATTTCAACATTTTGCGTTGTTTGCTGTTTCGGAAGTTCTTGTATAATTGTTTTTCCGTCTTGAATATAGGTTCTAATAAATGAACGAATTTCTTGATGAACTTCATTCCATTCTATCATATCGTATTTTGTAATAGATACGTAGTTTTCAGAAATGAAAATTTCTTTAACAAATGAGAATCCAAATAATTCTGTTGCTAAAGGAGATGATTTACTAGCTTCTTCAATGTTTTTAAACTCAACATCTGTTTGCGTAAGTGCTTTGTTTGAACCAAACTTCATTACAGCCGGGTTTGGCGTAACTTCAGCATACACTTCAACAGCATCTTTTTTAGTTGTTTCCTCTTGTACAAGCGTATTACCTTCTTGTAAATAGTTTTCTATTTGTTGGCGAACTTCTTCTTCAACATCATCCCATTGAACAATATCAAAACGCTGAATAGCAATGAAGTTAGCAGTGATTAGTATTTTTTTTACAAAAGGAAGGTAAAAAAGTTGTTGCGCTAAAGGTGAGTTTTTAGCATCGTCTATATTGTTAAACTCGTAACTACCACCGTTTACTAAAATTTTGTTACTCACAAATTTAAGAATGGTTTCGTTATTAGTTTCTTGTAATGTTATTTTTAGTGTGCTCATAGGTTGTAAAGTAAAGTGCAAAATTACGGTAAAAAAGTGAGATATGTATATATAAAACATCCTGCAAAAGCAGGATGTTTTATATATATTGTTTAGGATAGAATTATAGGCTAAAAGTAAGGGTTCCTGAAATTCTACTAGTATTGTTATCTATGTTTAAATCACCAGGATTATAGATTGTATAATATTGTCTGTTTTCGTAATTACTGTAAGATAAATCAAACTTCATGTTTCCGAAGTTGTAACCTAAACCAGCTGAATATCCTTTGATATTATCTTTATTGGTATTGCCTCCTAAAAGTAAGTTTGGGTCCTTTTCATAATGATATCCACCTCGAATACTCATTTTGTCGAAACGCCATTCTGTACCAATGTTTAAAGCGTGTGTATTTCGATAGTCATTTGAGAAGTTTGCGTTTTCTTGATTAAAATCACCATCATTAAATTTAATGTTTTTATAATCTTTATAGGTATAATCAACACTAATTAAACCTTGTTTACCAAAAATATAAGCACCACTGGCAGTTAGTCTTCCAGGTGATTTAAATTTATAAGCATAAGAATCTGGACCAATAACATCAAAATCTTCATCAATATTTAAAGCATCAACTTCATTCATTATCAATTCATCATAATAATCTTCAATAACTTCTTGATACCAAGTTGGAGTTTCATAAGCTAAACCAATTCTTATGTTTTGATTTACTTTATAGATGAAACCTAAGCCAAGAGAAAATCCGCTTCCTTGTATGTAAGTTTCTGTATAACTTTCTACATCTAAAATATTCCCGTCAACATCGTCATTAACTTCATTAAAATAAGCTTCTCTGTAAAACTCTAAATCATGAAAGTTTAAAGAGGCTCCTACAAATAATTTGTTTTGGTGTACGGCAGAGAACCCTATATTAAATACACTTGCTTCACCTTCTGTTTTGCTAGAGTTATATTGGTCGACACTTGCATCAAACTGTGTTTTTGTGGGTTTTGTGTCAGCAACATGTTCGTTGTAGAATAGGCGATTACTATTACCTTCAGCTGAATAAAATGCGTTAAAATCTTTTTTAATTCTGTAATTAAAACTTAATGCAAAACGATTCCAATCACTGTTATAAGCGGTGTCAAAAGTTAAAATACCACCAGCTTGGCTAACGTCAAAATAATTGTCTTGTGTGTTTGTGGTGTTACCGTAATACATAGATGAATACTCGGTGTTTCTGTTGCCTAGAGTTACTGAAAATACACTTTTTTGCGCAACGGCAGCACCTGCAGGGTTAACGCTAAAAGAAGAAATATCACCTCCTAAAGCACCGAATGCGCCACTCATACTTTCAAAACGAGCTGTTCCGTAATTACCATCTTTAGAAAAAAGAATACCTAAATCATTATAGCTTAATGATTGAGAAAAGGCACTATAAGTACTAGCGATCAGAGTCGCGAAAATTAAAATTCTTTTCATGTTTTTTGTTAATTAGTTTTAAAATCTATTTAGAAAAATGGATTATAATTATCTCCTACCGCCCCTAGAGCTTCTGCTACTAGAAGAGCTTCTTGAACTTCTACTGGAACTACTTCTAGACGAAGAGCTATTTGAGCTCCTAGATGGAGTAGAATAACTTCTTGAACTTTTGCTTCGCGAAGAATAGTTACTATTGCTCTTAGGCTGTTTACTTTTTCTGTAACTAGAAGAGCTTCCTTTGTTCGATTTAGAAGAAGATCTGTTGTTTTTAGTACTTCTTGTAGAACTGCTACGACTACTTCGGTTACCTCTTGTTCCTTTTACAGATCTGTTTCCGTTAGGGTTATATCCTTTTGTGTATCTTTTGTTAGAGCTTCTTCTTGATTTTATACCTTGTGTAGAGCGTGTAGAATTAGTGTTGCTTCTTCTGTAGGTTTTTGAAGACCTTCTAGAAGTAGAATATTTTCGGTTATTATTAGTATAGCCTTTTCTGTATCCAATTGTTCCTCTTCTTGAGTTTGAAGCTGTTCTATAGCCTCTATAATAATTAGCACCTCTATAAGGTCTGTAATAAGGATTGTTTCTATAATAACGATTATTGTAAAAGTTATTTCTGTAATACGGGTTATAAAAACCTCCAAAACCAACATAAAAACCTCGGTTATTAAACCTTCTATAATCATAAGGACTCCAGTAATTGTTATATCCCCAACCGTAACCATAATGTCTTGGTCCCCACCAAGGATTGTTGAAGTTATTATATCCGTAAAAATTATCCCATTGATTGTAATAACCCCATCTTGGTGAAGTGTTTATGTTTATTACAACATCACTATTACTATCATTATAACCCCAAGGTTCATTATTGTTATAATTAATATTATTTTCTTCTTCATATATAACATCTTCTTCTTCATTGTAATCAGCGTCATCAGAAGTGTAGTTTTCAATGTCAGTAAAAATATCGGTGCCGTTTAAAGCGCCTAAACGTTCAATTTCTTTGGTAAAATAGTTTTCTTCATATTCCTGATATTCATTTTCATCAGCAATAATAACTCTTCTTTGAGGTTGTTCTTGAGGAGTGTCAGCATAAATACCATCACCACTGTCAGCAACCGTTTGCATTGTTCCGCAAGAAACAAGTGTTATTATCATAAATAAAGATAGAATATAAATAGGGAGCTTGGTTTTGGCGTAATATAACTTCATGGCTGATTTTTTAGGTTATTAAAAACTAATTCGAAAATCTGTTGCAAAATATTATTTCTTTGTTGGGCTTGTACCCTTTTTAATGTAGTTTTGCATAGACAATTTACGCATAAAAAATAACAATATTTATGCCAAACTTTTGATTATGGGCAAACATTTGACAAAAAGAGAAGAAGATTACTCTAAATGGTATAACGAATTAGTTGTAAAAGCTGATTTAGCTGAGAACTCGGCAGTAAGAGGATGTATGGTTATAAAACCTTACGGATTTGCTATTTGGGAAAAAATGCAAGCAGAATTAGACAGAATGTTTAAGGAAACTGGGCATGAAAATGCTTATTTCCCGCTTTTTGTACCTAAAAGTTTATTTGAGGCTGAAGAGAAAAATGCAGAAGGATTCGCAAAAGAATGTGCTGTTGTAACGCATTATCGTTTGCAGAGTGATCCTGATAAACCAGGGAAATTAAGAGTAGATCCTGAAGCTAAGTTAGAGGAAGAATTAGTGGTTCGTCCTACTTCTGAGGCTATTATATGGAATACCTATAAAGGTTGGATACAATCATACCGTGATTTACCATTATTAATAAATCAATGGGCAAATGTAGTTCGTTGGGAAATGCGTACACGTTTATTTTTACGTACTGCCGAATTTTTATGGCAAGAAGGGCATACCGCACACGCTACAAAAGCAGAAGCTATTTCTGAAGCAAAACAAATGCAAGAAGTGTATGCAACATTTGCTGAAGAGTTTATGGCAATGCCAGTAGTAAAAGGAGCTAAATCTGAAAGTGAACGTTTTGCAGGTGCAGATGATACTTTAACTATTGAAGCATTAATGCAAGATGGAAAGGCCTTACAGGCAGGAACATCTCACTTTTTAGGTCAGAATTTTGCAAAAGCTTTTGATGTGAAATATACCTCTAAAGAAGGAAAGAAAGAATACGTTTGGGCTACATCTTGGGGAGTTTCAACACGTTTAATTGGTGGTTTAATTATGACACATTCAGATGATGCAGGATTAGTTTTGCCTCCGAGATTAGCGCCAATTCAAGTTGTTATTGTCCCTATATATAAAGGAGAAGAGCAATTAGCTGCTATTTCAGAGAAAGTAGACGTAATCGTTAAAGAATTGCGTAAAAAAGGAGTTTCTGTTAAGTTTGATGATAGAGATACTTATAGACCAGGAGCTAAGTTTGCTGAATATGAACTAAAAGGTGTGCCGGTTAGAATTGCAATGGGTAACCGCGATTTAGAAAATGGTACTGTTGAAGTTGCACGTCGTGATACTTTCGAGAAGCAAACGATTGCTATAGATGAAGTAGTAAATGTTGTTGCTAATCTATTAGAAGAGATTCAGGAGAGCTTATTTAAAAAAGCTTTAGATTATAGAGCAGCTCACACTACTGAGGTTGCAACTTTTGATGAATTTAAAGATGTAATAGAAAATAAAGGAGGCTTCGTGTCTGCTCACTGGGACGGAACGACTGAGACAGAAGATAAGATTCAGGAATTAACAAAAGCAACCATTAGGTGTATTCCTAACGATGCTAAAGAGGAAGTAGGGAAGTGTATATTTACAGGGAACCCATCCTCTAAAAAGGTTCTTTTTGCGAAAGCATATTAATAAGAATAAAAAACCCTGCAAACGCAGGGTTTTTTATTCTTATTTTTTCCGCTAAAGTTTATAAGGGCAAATCTTATTTTAGATTATCATATGTTTTTTAACCTTAAAATAGATTCGTAAGGTAATTTAATTGAAGTCAAATGAAATTATTTCATGTTTTTTTGTGGGTAATTTTTACCTTTTTGTATCGAAATAGTACTGAAAACTATCTTATTAGGTTTTGTTTTTAAGATAGGGTATTTTAAAGTGATATAAAAAACAGCAAAAAAAAATAAAAAAGCTTTGTAGGAATAAAAACTGTTACTATATTTGCACCCGCAATCAGGAAAAACTGCTTGTTTTGGTCCGTTCGTCTAGGGGTTAGGACGCATGGTTTTCATCCATGTAACACGGGTTCGATTCCCGTACGGACTACAAAGTTTAGTTAGTTTTTTAAAAGAGTTTAAATCTTTTATTAGTTAATTAAAAAAAATAAAATTATTGCAAATATCAAAAAGTATTGTATATTTGCACCCGCAATCAGAATGATTGTTTTGGTCCGTTCGTCTAGGGGTTAGGACGCATGGTTTTCATCCATGTAACACGGGTTCGATTCCCGTACGGACTACAAAGTTTTTTATAAACAATTAAGAATCTAGTATAATGGCAAATCACAAGTCAGCAATAAAAAGAATTAGAAGTAACGACGCTAAGCGTTTAAGAAACAAATATCAGCATAAAACAACTCGTAATGCTGTTAGGAGATTAAAAGCGTCTGAAGACAAGAAGGAAGCAGAAGGTATGTTTTCTACTGTTGTATCTATGTTAGATAAATTAGCTAAAAATAACATTATTCATAAGAATAAAGCAGCTAACTTAAAATCTAAATTAGCTAAGCACGTTGCATCTTTATAAGACAATTTAAAGCTACAAAATAAAAAAACGCTTCGATTTTATCGAAGCGTTTTTTTGTGCGCTCTTGTTTGATATAAATAAGATGTTTGATTTATGGTATAGATTTTACTAAAAACCTTTTTAGAATACGTGTATTAAGTTTTATCCTAGTGTCTGCAAGAGATTAATAACGGTTGTTTTACCAATCGTATTTCTTGTGAGCGTCTAATCTTATGAAAATAAATAGGAGTAGTGTAAAACCCCATAAAGAAGAGCCTCCGTAACTGAAAAAAGGTAAAGGGATTCCGATAGTTGGTAGTAAGCCTATAACCATACCTATATTTACAATTAAGTGAAAGAATATGATAGAGGCTATGCCATAACCGTATATACGGCTAAATTTATTATTTTGCTTTTCTGATAAGTATATAATACGATATAAAAGTAACATAAATAGTATTATTACGAGAGAACTTCCTAAGAATCCCCATTCTTCCCCAACTGTACTATATATATAATCTGTATGTTGCTCAGGAACAAAATCTCCTTGTGTTCGATCGCCTTGTAAGAAACCTTTACCAAAAAAACCACCAGAACTAATTGTTAATTCTGATTGATAAGAGTTGTATCCAATTCCTTTTGTATCTGTAACCTTTCCTAATAAAATATCAAATCTGTCTTTTTGATGTTGTTCTAGAATGTTATCATACATATAGCCAATGCCAAAAACAAATAAACTTGTAAATATATACAGAGCAACTATTCTAAAGGCGTTAAACCTAATAAATCGTTTATTTTTATATACAGCATAGATGGTTGCAAGAGTGATGAGGGCTAAACAAATAATAAGGATTAGTTTGGCTCCGAAATAAATAGTTAATATAAATAAAAGTATAGATACGGCACCAAATATTAAATATACTAAACTTAATCCCTCTCTGTTTAAGACAAAAAAGAAAGCAAAGTAAATTAAAACAGAACCCATATCTGGCTGTAATGCAATAAGAAATGCAGGTAAAAATATTATAACAAATGTTTTTACTTGGTTTTTTATTAGTTTTAAGTTGTACTTACGGTCACTCATTAGTTTAGCAAGCGCTAATGCAGTAAATGCCTTTGCAAATTCTGAAGGTTGTAAACCAATGCCACCGAAATTATACCAAGATGTAGCTCCGTTAATTTTTTTTCCGAAAACAAAAACCCCGGCTAGTAGTATTAAAGAGAATATATATAAAACACTTGCAAATTGCTCGTAAAATTTCGAATTAAAGAAAAGAATAAGAATAATAACAGGAATTGTTAAGGATATAAAAATTAATTGTTTCCCGTACTTAGTAGAAAAGTCGAAAACATCTCTAGTTTCATCTGTTGATGAAGATGCGTAAATATTCATCCAGCCGAAACCAACAAGTATAATATAGATAAAAACTAGCAACCAATCGATGCCTTCAAATATGTTATTTCGTTCCTGACGCAAGGGTGTCTTTCTTTTTAATTAATTTATCATATTCTTTTTGAAGACTCATATTAATCATACGGTCTTCAAGGCGCTTATTTGTAATTGAGCCTCTAAGGTATTTTTCAATGAGAAGGCTAGTTACTGGTCCTGCTATTGTTGAGCCATACCCTCCATTTTCTACAAAAATTGCAATAGCGATTTTAGGATTATCTTTAGGGGCAAAAGCAATAAAAATAGAATGATCTTGGGCTTGTACCTTTTCTCCATCTATCATTTTAATTTTATTTTCAGCAGTTCCTGTTTTTCCACAAATTTCAATTCCTTTTATTTGATACCACTTAGCGGTTCCGTATGTAAAAACTTCGTGCATTGCTTCGATAGCGATAGGAAAATGTTTAGGGTCTATAGTAGTATTTCTACGAGTAGAATATGCAGAATCTGTAACTGTTTTATTATCAATTTTTTTTACAATATGTGGTGTGTAAAAGTAACCTTTATTAGCAATTGCAGCAGTCATGTTTGCTAGTTGCATAGGAGTTGCAAGTATTTCACCCTGACCAATTGAGTTTGAAATAGTATAGGTTGATTGCCATTTATTTTTATACCACTTGTTGTAAAAATCAGCATTAGGTACCATTCCTTTTCTTCCTGCAGGTAAGTCATAGCCAAGGTAATTTCCGAGACCAAAACTTTCAACGTGTTTGTTCCAGTTTTCCATTCCTTCTTTAGGATCACCAGTTTTATCAATAATTTTCTTATAAGTTGTGGCAAAATAACTGTTACATGATTTGGCAATAGCGGTTTTTAAACGAATTGGTCTACCTGTAATACCACAGTGGCATCCCATGAACTCATTTTTACGTGCTCCGTATCTGTATCCATGGTGACAATACACACCAAAGTCTTTATCAATAACCTCTTCTTGTAAGCCAATTAATCCATTCAGAATTTTAAATGGAGAGCCAGGAGGGTACATAGCTTGCAATCCACGGTCAAAAGTTGGCATGTTTATGGTATCATTAAATAATTTTACTGAATTAGGAGATCTTTTTCTACCAACCAATAAATTAGGGTCGTAAGAAGGTGCTGTTATTAAAGCTAAAATCTCACCAGTTTTTGGTTCGATAGCTACAATACCACCTCTTTTTCCTTTCATTAATAATTCGCCGTATTGTTGTAATTCGCTATCAATAGTAAGTGTTAAATCTTTACCGGTAACAGCAAGTGTATCGAATTTACCATCTTTATACGAACCGGTAATTTTATTTAAGTTATTTCTTTTAAAACGCTTTTTACCTTTAACACCTCTAAGAACTCCTTCGTATTGTTTTTCTACCCCAAGTTTACCTATTAACTCTCCTTGTTCATAGTAATCATTTGTTCTTGCTTTTTTTTCGTTTACTTCAGCAATAAAACCTAAAATATTGGCGCCAGTATCAATAGGGTAATTTCTAATAATACGTTTTTGAATGTAAAAACCTTTGTATTTTGGTAGTTTTTCTTGTAGATAAGCAAAATCTTCTTTCGCTAATTGTTTTAGAAACTTAGAAGGTAGCCATCGAGCATATTTTTCAGCTTTGTTATATCTTTTTTTAAAGTCTTCTTTTGTTATTTTTAAAAGGGCGCAAAACTCTAGAGTATCTAATGGTTCCACATCTTTAGGAACTACCATTACATCATATGATAATTGATTTGCTACTAATAATTTGTTATTACGATCGTATATATAACCACGTTCTGGGTAATCATATTCAATCTTAACAGCAGAGCTTTGTGTTGGGTTTTGGTCTGTGCCACGAATAACTTGCAATTGAAACAACCTAACAATATAAATTAGTCCAATAAGGGTGATTAAAAATATAAGTAAGAAACTACGTTTCATTTATTATTAGTGATTTTACTAGTTAAAAAGAAATAGTTTTTAGTTTAAGAAGACTTAAGTTAGCTTTTTTCTAAATATAAAGCGACCTAAAAAATACAATACTAACGTAAACACACTCGAATATATTGTGTTTAGAAGTACTTCTGATAAATTGTAAAAACTAAAGTTAACTAAACTAAATAAAATGAAGTGGTGAATTAGTGTTAAAATTACGGTATAATTAAAAACTTTATCAAATGTTTCGAGCCTTAAACTGAATAATAAATAATCAGGTTCGTGCTTTTTAAAGATTGTTTTGATAAAAAAAAGCCTTATATAAGCGATACATAAAATAGAAAAACCATGTATTCCGCCTGAGTTAGAAAAAGCATCAACAGATAATCCTAATATAAAGGCTAAAGTTAAAAAAGGAAATCTATTAGAGTTTAAAGGGTATAAAAAAACAAAGACAATGTACAAGTACGGATTTATATACCCCAAAAACAAAACATTGTTTAGCACAAGTACTTGTAATAATAAAAGGAAAAAAAATAAAAATATGATATAAATCGTTCTATTCATCTTCAATTCTTTTAATTTCTTCTTTGTTAAGACTGGTAATAATATAAATATGCCCTAAGTTAGCCATGTCGTTAAATAACTTCACATCAATAGTGTTTGAAGCAGAAAGGTTTTCAGGAACTTCACTAATAGTACCAACAGGAATTCCTTTAGGAAAAATAGTAGATTTACCACCTGTAATAATGGTATCACCTATTTTAAAAACTGCCTGGCGTGGTATATCTGTTATCTGAACACTGTTGTAATCTAGTCCGTCCCACTTTAGTGTACCATAATAATTGTTGTTCTTAAACCCAACATTAATTCTACTATTAGAATTTAAAATAGACTGTACTCTTGCGAATTTAGCGCTTGTATTATCTGTAATGCCAATAATTCCCTTACTATTTATAACAGCCATCTCAGCATTAACACCATGTGCAGAACCTTTGTTTATAGTGATAAAGTTATTTGGTTTACTGTAGGAGTTATTTGTGATTTTTCCGTTAATGTATAAGAAGTTTTGGTCACTATCAATCGTTTTGCTAATAGTATCAGTAATTATAGAAAGTTGATCCAATTTATTTTTAAGACGCGTATTTTCTTCGGATAATTCTTTGTTTCTGCTTTTTAAGCTAAGGTATTCGGATAATTCTGATGATTTTTGATAAACACCACCAGTTATAAAATTAGTAGAACTAATAAATTTACTTTTATGAAAAGAATGGTTGTTAATGATTAATGCAACAGCAATAATTTCTAGAAATAGAAAAAACAAGAAGTTTTTATACCTCTGAAAGAAATAGATAAGCTGTTGCATATATAATAATCATTCAATATTTATTTGATCAATACAGACTTGTATTTTTCAAGGTTTTTTAAAGCAATACCAGTTCCTCTTACTACGGCACGAAGTGGATCTTCGGCAATGTATACGGGTAAATCTGTTTTTCTAGATAAGCGTTTATCTAATCCTCTAAGCATAGAACCACCACCAGCTAAATAAATACCAGTGTTATAAATATCAGCAGCTAATTCGGGCGGAGTTTTAGATAATGTTTCCATAACAGCATCTTCAATACGTAATATCGATTTGTCTAATGCTTTTGCAATTTCTCTATAAGATACTTGCACTTGTTTAGGTTTACCACTTAATAAATCACGTCCTTGTACCATCATATCTTCTGGAGGATTGTCAAGGTCTTCAGTCGCAGAGCCAATTTGTAACTTTATTTTCTCGGCAGTAGTTTCACCAACGTGTAAATTGTGTTGTGTACGCATGTAATACATAATGTCACTCGTAAATAAATCACCAGCAACTTTTACTGATTGATCACATACAATACCAGCTAAGGCAATTACCGCAATCTCAGTAGTACCACCACCTATATCTATAATCATGTTTCCTTTCGGCTCCATAATATCGATACCAACACCAATTGCAGCAGCCATTGGTTCGAAAATTAAATATATCTCTTTCGCATTCATATGGCGACCAGAGTCTATAACTGCTCGTTTTTCAACCTCTGTAATTCCTGAAGGAATACAAATAACCATTCGTAATGAAGGAGGAAAAAACTTCTTTTTGATAGCCGGGATTTGCTTTACAAATTCTTTAATCATCTCTTCAGATGCTTGAAAATCAGCAATCACTCCGTCTTTTAAAGGACGTATAGTCTTTATGTTCTCGTGAGTTTTTCCTTGCATTCTGCTTGCTTCATGACCCGTGGCAATAATTTTACCAGTCAATCGGTTACGTGCAACGATGGACGGATTGTCGATAACAACTTTACCATTGTGAATGATAAGCGTGTTTGCAGTACCTAAATCGACTGCAATATCTTCTGTCATAAAATCGAAAAATCCCATATAAACTCCTTTGTTTTACCTGTTTCTAATGTATTCTCACAAATCTAATAAAAATCTGCGGGTATTTTACACTCAATGTTACTTAATGTTTAAAATGTCTTGTACCTGTAAAAACCATAGAAACATTGTTGTTATTACAGTAATCTATACTTAATTGATCTTTAATAGAACCACCTGGTTGAATTACACTTTGTATTCCTGCGTTATTTGCAATCTCTACACAATCAGGAAAAGGAAAAAAGGCATCACTTGCCATAACCGCTCCTTTTAAATCAAAATTAAAACTAGTTGCTTTGTCAATAGCTTGTTTTAAAGCATCAACTCTACTCGTTTGTCCTGTTCCGCCAGCAAGTAGTTGTTTGTTTTTTACTAAAATAATTGTATTCGATTTTGTGTTTTTACACAGCTTTGACGCAAATAGCAAATCATCTAACTCACTTTCTGATGGTTTCGTATTTGTAGGATATGATAAATCTTCTAATTTATCAGTAATGTTATCTTTATCTTGTATTAAAACTCCGTTTAACGCAGTTCTAACAGTTTGGGTAGGTAATGTTACTGCTTTCTGAATTAATAAAACCCTGTTTTTCTTACCTTTTAAAATTTCTAAAGCATCGGAGTCATAAGAAGGAGCAATTACTACCTCGCAAAATAGTTTATGAATTTCTTCGGCGGTAACTTTATTTATTTTAGTATTTGATATTAAAACACCTCCAAAAGCAGAAGTAGGATCACCTGCCAAGGCATCTACATAAGCTTGGTGAATTGTTTTTCTTTGTGCGAAACCACATGCGTTATTGTGTTTTAAAATAGCGAAAGTTGGTGCTTCACCCGAAAACTCGTTCATTAAGTTAACTGCAGCATCAACATCTAAAAGATTGTTATAGCTTAATTCTTTACCATGTAATTTATCGAACATAGCCTCTAAGTCACCAAAGAAATATCCTTTTTGATGTGGGTTTTCACCATATCTTAAGGTTTTAGAGTTGGTTTCACTTGCTTTGTATACAACTTCATCTTCATTAAAATAATTAAAGATAGCCGTATCGTAGTGAGAAGAAATATTAAAAGCTTTAGCAGCTAATTTTTTTCTATCGCTAATTGATGTATTTCCGTTACTCTCTGTAATAAGGTTTAAAAAATCGCTGTATTGCTCCATTGAAGAAACAAGCACAGTGTCTTTAAAGTTTTTTGCAGCTGCACGGATTAATGAAATACCTCCGATATCAATTTTCTCAATAATATCTTGTTCTGGAGCACCAGAAGCTACTGTTTTTTCAAAAGGATATAAATCTACAATTACTAAATCTAATTGAGGAATATTATACTCTTGCATTTCAGCAACATCACCTTTGTGGTCTTGACGGTTTAAAATACCTCCAAATACTTTAGGGTGTAATGTTTTTACGCGACCTCCTAAAATTGAAGGATAAGAAGTTACTTCTTCTACAGGCACTACGTTAATTCCTAAATCTTTTATAAATTTCTCAGTTCCTCCGGTAGAGTATATAATAACACCTAAGTCATTAAGTTTTTTTACTATAGGGGCTAATCCGTCTTTATGAAATACCGAAATTAGGGCAGATTTAATAGTTTTTGTATTGTTCATTGTTGTTGTGTTGTTAAGTGAACAAAGCTACTAAAACAGTAAAGGTTATACAATAATTATTTTTGCTTATTGTAAAACGAAAACACCACCAAATCTCTAAGAGATTTGGTGGTGTTTTTTGCAAAAAAACAAAAGTATTATTCAGCGTTTTCTAAGAAATCGTGAAACCATACTGTAATTTTTTCGAAAAAAGATTGTCGTGTTTTTGTACGAGCATTAGGATTGCCTAACGCAGCATAAGAGGGATATTCTTTGGTACTCATAATTTAGGGGATTATGTGGGGTTAATAAGAATACAAACTTAAGGATAAAAAACCTAATAATCAAACGTTTACGTGAAATTTATATAAAAGAAGCTACTTTTTTACAAACATACTCTAATAATTCTTCGTCATTTGCCGTAAAAGGGTTAATAGTGTGAGAGTCAATGTCTATTTGACCAATGTTCTCGTTATTAACAAAAATAGGGATTACAATTTCAGATTTTACTTTCCAACCACAAGAAATATAATTATCTTGTTCTTTGGTGTCTTGTACTACAAAATTTTCATTACTAACCGCAACTTGTCCACAGATACCTTTACCAAAAGGTATAATCGTATGTTCTGTAGGTTCGCCATTAAATTCAGCTAATTTTAATTCCTCTTTATCTCCATTTCTAAAGTAAAAACCTACCCAATCGTAATATGAAACTTCAGCAGCTAAGTAATCGCAAATTTGCTGTAACTTCTCTCCTTTAATAGCATTGCTTTCAGTTATCTGATCTATATTGTTTTTTAATTCTTGTAAATTCATTATTGATACGTTTTTTAGTCTTATTCGTAATTCGAGCTAATAACTTACAAAAATAGTTTTAACAATTGTTTTAAAAAACAAATTTTTAATTTTTCGTATCTTTGCATTCAATGAAACAAGTAATTACTAAAATATCAACCATAACATTAGCCTTATTAGTGTTGTTTTCTACCTTTTCTTTTACGGTAGCTAAACATTATTGTGGTGATTTTTTAGTTGATGTTTCTTATGTAGGAGAAACTAGTAGTTGTAATGAAGGTGAAAAAGATGATTGCGCAACAGTAATTAAAAAGAAATGCTGTAAAGATGAAGTGCATCAGATAGATGGACAGGATAAAATACAAAAAGTATCTTCAAAAAAAATAAGTTTTCAGCAAGTTAAATTATTTGTAGCTTTTTATAGTTCTTACGATCTATTATTTGAAAACGATGAAAATCAACCCAATTTTCATCAATATTATTCTCAACCTGATTTAGTTTATGATATTCAGGTACTTCACGAAGTATATATTATATGATTTTATAATTCTTTTAAATAAGTAAGAGTTGTAAAATTTAATATGATATAAAATAATGAAAATAAATATATTCAGTATTTTAATACTGATATCTAGTATCACCTTTGCTCAAGAGAAGTTTAAAGGTATGATTATGGATAAAAACGGATCTAAAGATAATTTAGGTGTTTACGGAGCAAGTGTGCATTGGTTGAATACTAACGTAGGCGTAACTACAAACGAAAAAGGATGGTTTACAATTCCTTATCAACAAGAGTATAAGAAATTGGTTGTTAGTTTTGTTGGTTTTAAAACGGATACAATTACTATTAATTCGTTAAAACCGATCCATCATTTTTTAACAGACAACAATACTTTAAAAGAGATAACTGTTAAATCAAAAAAAAGTGCTACTCAAAAATCATATTTGCAAGCTCAAAATGTAATGATGATTAACAGTGCGGAATTATTAAAAGCGGCTTGTTGTAATTTAGCGGAGAGCTTTGAAACCAATCCATCAATTGATGTTAATTATTCGGATGCATTAACAGGAACAAAGCAAATTCAAATGTTAGGTTTAACGAGTCCGTATTTGTTAATTACGCAAGAAAATATTCCATCTATACGGGGTGCATCACAGGCATTCGGACTTTCTTTTACGCCAGGTACTTGGGTAGAAAGTATCCAGATAACAAAAGGTGCGGGTAGTGTTGTAAATGGTTATGAAAGTATTTCGGGACAAATAAATGCCGAATTGGTAAAGCCATATACGAATCATCGTTTTTTTGTAAATGCTTACGGATCAGCTGGAGGAAGAATGGAATTTAACACCCATTTTAATCAAAAAGTAAGTGTTAAGTGGCAAACAGGTTTGTATGTTCACGGGAATTACCGAGGAGAAAAATTTGATAAAAATGATGATAACTTTTTAGATAATCCGCTAGCAAAGCAAATTAATATCATGAACCGCTGGCAGTATGTAGATGCGCAAAAAGGATGGGTGAGTTTTATTAATTTTAGATATTTAGATGATGAGAAGCAAGTAGGTGAAGTTAATTTTAATCCTGATTTAGATAAAGGATCTACTACTGTTTGGGGAAGCGAAATTAAAACAAAACGCTTTGATACTTCTGCTAAATTAGGGTACGTTTTTCCTGATTTACCTTTTCAAAGTATGGGCGTACAGGCTGCCTATAGTAATCATAAACAAGATTCGTATTTTGGATTAAATGATTATAATATTCAACATCAAAGTTTTTACAGTAGTTTTATTTTTAATTCAATTATAGGAGATACTAGAAGTAAGTTTAAAACAGGACTTAGTTTTACGTATGATAAGTATGACGAGTTTGTAAACGTTACCACGGCAAGTAATTATGATCGTAAAGAAAACTCTGTAGGTGCCTTTTTCGAATATGCTTATGATAATGCTGATGATATAAGTATTACTGCGGGATTAAGAATTGATACACATAGTATATTAGGAGTCTTTGTAACGCCTCGTTTACATATTCGTTATGTACCTTGGGAACAAGGAGTATTTAGAACATCGATAGGAAAAGGAAGAAGAAGTGCAAATATTTTTGCTGAAAATCAACAATTTTTTGCGTCTTCAAGACAAGTTAATATTGATGATGTAGGAGGGGAGGTTTATGGTTTAAGTCCGGAAACAGCTTGGAATTATGGATTATCTTTTTTACAAGGTTATAAATTGTTTGGTAAAAAAGGAGATATTACTTTTGATTTTTACAGAACAGATTTCGAAAATCAAGTTGTGGTAGATTGGGAAAATCCGCAGGAAATATCTTTTTATAATTTAGACGGAAAAAGTGTTGCTAATAGTTTTCAGTTAGAAGTAAATCAAAATATAGTACCATATTTTAATACTCGTTTTTCATATAAATACTACGATGTAAATACGGATTATAAATCAGGGAATTTAGATAAGGCATTACAGGCAAAACACCGATTTTTTGCAAATGTTTCTTATGAGACAGAGAAAAAGGAAAATGATGCGCATTGGAAATTTGATGTTACTTATAATTGGATAGGGAAGCAACGTTTACCAAACACGCAGTCAAATCCAGCTCAATACAGATTACCAGAATTTTCAAAAAGTTATAATTTGTTAAACACTCAGGTAACAAAAGTGTTTTCTAAAAAGTTTGAATTATATGCGGGAGCAGAAAATTTAACAAACTACAAACAAAAAAATCCGATATTGGGAAGCGATAATCCTTTTGGTTCAAGTTTTGATACCACAATTATATATGCGCCCGTATTTGGAAGTAATTATTACGCAGGTTTAAGATTTAAAATAGATTAAGATGAAAAAAATAGTATTAGTAATAACAGTTTTGTTGATGAGTATATCTTTATCAGCACAAGAAAAGAAGAAAAATGCCAAAGTATCTATTGATGTAGATGGTGTTTGTATGATGTGTAAAGGACGTATTGAAAAGGCAGCTTTAAATACTAAAGGTGTAAAATATGCGCAGTGGAATGTACAAACACATGAGCTAAAATTAATTATTGATGAACGTAAGACGGATGTTAAAACGATTCAGCAAAATGTAGCAAATGTTGGTCATGATACGAAAGCAGTAAAAGCAACAAAGGAAGCTTACGATGGCTTACACGGTTGTTGTAAGTATCGAAGTGAAGAGATACAAGACGATCATAAAAACGAAAAGAAGTAAATAAAAAAAATCCCGAGTTTTAAACTCGGGATTTTTTTATTTATAACATTTTTAATGAATTAACTTCTAATTCGGTTAACTCACGCCATCTACCACGAGGTAAATTACGTTTAGTCATACCTGCAAAAACAACACGATCTAGTTTTGTTACTGCATATCCGAAGTTTTCAAATATTTTACGAACAATTCTGTTTCTTCCAGAATGTATTTCAATACCAACTTCTGTTTTTCTTTCACCTTCTACATAAGAAACGGCATCAATAAAAACTTTTTTACCTTCAATAATAACATCACCACGTAATTTATCTAAATCAGATATTGATAATTTTTTATCTAAAGAAGCATGATATAGTTTACGTACATCATGTTTTGGGTGTGTTAATTTCTTAGCTAGCTCACCATCGTTTGTGAATAATAACAAACCAGTAGTATTTCTGTCTAATCTTCCAACAGGATAAATACGTTCTTTGGTTGCATTGGCTACAATTTCCATTACTGTTTTACGACCACGATCATCCTCCATGGTAGTAATATAGTTTTTTGGCTTGTTTAATAATATATAACGTTTTTGTTCTATAGAAATTAATGTTCCGTCGAAACGAACTTCATCAGTAGGTTGTACTTTGTAGCCCATTTGAGTCATTAATTTACCATTAACAGCAACACTACCATGTTCTATATAAGTATCAGCTTCTCTTCGTGAACACACTCCAGAATTAGAAATGTATTTGTTTAAACGAATCCCTGTGCTTTCATCAGAGCTAGTTTGCTTTGGTTTATTAGCAGCTGATTTTTTAAGGTCTCTATTAAATTGTTTTTTGTTGTCAGAAGAGCTAGTTGCAAATCTTGGTTTTTCAGATGATTTTCTAACAGGTCTGTCGGTTCTGTCAGATCTATTATCAGATCTAAATGATTTTTTTTCACGAGGATTGCTGTTTCTATCAGCCTGTCGTCCTCTCGACGAGTTTTTTGAATTCATAATTAAATTTTAAAAGGGTGCAAATGTACGGTAATTATTTGATTTCTAATCTAAAGCGATAACTACTTTGTCTAGAATTAAAGACTTATCAATAAACAGTAAACTAAATACTCCTATTAACAATAATATCTTTAAAATGTTGTGTAAAAGGCGGTATTGATTCGTTTTTGTTGCTTTCCATGTGTAAAAACCTATAAAGAACAAAACAAGAGCTGCTAAGTAAAAATAATATTTCATGTACTCTATTGCGGGGTAGTAAAATAAAACACCTATCGGAATTAAGGTTAAGACCATTAATAAGATGATTAACTTTTTTGTATTTTTTTCTCCGTATTTAATAGGGAAAGTAGTGTAGTTATTTATTATGGCTCCTTTAATGTTCTCTAAATTTTTGATTAATTCGCGAATCATTATAATTAGAAACAGAAAGATTGCATGCACAAAAATTACTTTCGAAAAATTTTTAAAATGCACAAAAACCACAAAAAAAGGAAGTATCGTTAAAATAGTAACACTTAGTAAACCTATAAAAGGGTGTTTTTTTAATTTGTGTGAATAAAACCAAATTCCGAATATATATATAGCAAAAAAGAAAGCAGCTCTCCAGGATACTAACCAACCAAAACCAAAACCGATAAAGTTTAAGGTAAAGTATAAAGATAATTTAGTTTCTTGTTTTATGTATGAGTCTAAGTTCGATTTTATGGGTCTGTTTATTTGATCAGATTTTTTGTCGTAAAAATTATTGATGATGTATCCTGCCGCTACAGTAGCTACCGTAGCAATAACTAAGTAAAGTAAATGCCAATCGAAAAGTACTGGTTTTACAGATTTGTGATCAGAGAAAATAAAAATAGCAGCCAAGTATTGGGCTGCTATTAGTACTAAAATGTTATAACCTCTAATGACTGATAGAAGGCTAAATATTTTTTTTAGAAATGTATTAACTTTTAATATACTCATTGTAGTATTTTAAAATCTATATACCAATTCTAATTTATAATCTTTTAAGCTTGTTTGTGCTTTTTCGTAATCTTCAGTGAAACCTAAGATATAACCACCACCACCAGAACCACAAAGTTTTAGGTAGTATTCGTTAGTTTGAATTCCTTTTTCCCAAACCTTATGAAAAGCAGAAGGAATCATCGGTTTGAAGTTTGTTAAAACTACTTTCGATAATTTTTTTACGTTACCAAATAATGATTTTATATCACCTTGTAAGAAATCATCAATACAAGCATCGGTATGTAAAGAAAATTCTTCGCTTAACATTTTACGGAATCCTTCGTTTTTCATCTTATTCATAAAGATGTTTACCATTGGTTCAGTTTCACCAACTTGCTCAGAATCTAATAAGAAAACAGCTCCTTTTCCTTCTTTTTGAGATGGAATCCCTGCAGGCTCTATATGTTCTTTTGAGTTGATTAAAATAGGTAAACTTAAATATGAATTTAAAGGGTCTAGTCCTGAACTTTTTCCGTGAAAAAATGATTCCATTAAAGAAAATACTTGCTTTAAAATTAACAGTTTATCACGTGTTAAGTTTTCTAAAACAGTAATTTTATTATTTGCATATTGATCGTAGATAGCAGCAACTAAAGCACCAGAGCTTCCTACACCATATCCTTGTGGTATAGATGAATCGAAGTACATACCATTATCAATATCATTTTTAAATGAAAGCAAATCAAAAGAAACTAAATCAGAATTCAAGCTATTTAAATAAGTGTAAAACTTAATTAAATTAGTATTCGATTTTTTAGCTTCACCAGTTAAGTTACTAGCAGACTTTAACACACCTTTGTATGAGTTAAAAGGAATCGCTAGTCCTTTAGAATCTTTTATGATTCCATATTCTCCGAAGAGTAATATTTTTGCGTAAAATAAAGGTCCTTTCATAAATTTTTAATTGCTTAGCAAAAGTACAAGTAAAAGTACTAGTTTACAAACTAGTATACGTTTTTGTAAAAAGTTTTCCAAACGCCAACTTTTTCATTGTCGCGGTACTTTCCTTTTGTTTCTATTTTTCCGTTTTTATAAAAGGTTTTCCAAACACCATCTCTTTGTCCGTTTGTATATTTTCCTTGCTCTTTAAGTTCGCCAGTTTCGTAAAACACTTTACGGTCACCGTCTAATTTACCACTTACGTAATTAGCTTTATGAAAAAGCTTACCATTAGCATGGTAATACATTATTAAACCGTCAAAGACTTCCTTGTTAAGTTGTTTATTTGTGCTGTATCCTTCCATTTGAACTTGACCATTTTTGTAATAATCAACAATCCAAAATCCATCATTTATTGCTTTAGGAGCAGGCCTATAATATTCGTGATTTTCTTTTGATGTTTCTTGCCAGTTACCATCAAGGTAAATTGTGTTTTGTGCTGTTACTGTGGTTGATAAAAACCCAATAAACATAACTATTAGTAGTGTGAATGTTCTCATGATAATAGGGATTTTAAGGTTAATTGGGTTTTGCGCCAAAACCCGTGTTATCACAAATATACTGATTTTTTTGGCAGTAAACAGTTAAGGTGTTTTTAATAAAAGACTCTACCTCAGTCTTTTCGGTGTTTGGGTATAGTACATGAACATTTGCTCCTGCATCGAGAGTAAAGCAAATATTACTGTTGTTTTGCGCTCTGTATTCCCAAATTTTATTAATCACCTCTAACGTATTAGGCTTCATTAATATAAAATACGGGTTACTTGTAAGCATCATTGCATGCAAGGTTAATGCTTCACTTTCAACTAAATTAATAAACTCTTTTATGTCTCCGTTTTGAAGAATAGTAGATATTTTAGATAAATTTTCGTTTGCCTGTGTAAAGCGTTGTTCGGCATACGGATGGTTGTGCATTAAGTTATGACCAACTGTAGATGAAACTTGTTTCTCTCCTTTATCAACCAATAAAATAGTATCGCAATAGTTTTCGAAAATAGGGTGTATTTTATATGGAAATTTTACTCCGAATAAATCTGAACTTCCTTCAATTTCTGGGTGTTCTCCCCAAACGACCAAAGGACCTTCAATACTTCTACTGGCACTACCAGAGCCTAAACGGGCTAAAAAAGAAGCTTTTTTGTTAATAAATTCGTCTGTTAAATCAGAATTTAATTCTTTTTCAAGGTTTAATAAACACATTGCAATAGCACTCATTCCGCTTGCAGAAGAGGCAATTCCGCTACTGTGAGGAAAAGAATTCTCTGAAGAAATCACCATTTTATATTCTAAAATATAAGGGCAGTATTTTTCTATTCGCTTAAAAAATTCAGCAATTTTTGGTTTAAAATCATCCTTCTTTTTTCCTTCAAAAAACAATTCGAATTTTGCTTCGCTTGATTTTTCAATTTTTAAAAACTCAATCGTAGTAATTGTATGGCAGTTGTTAAGTGTAAAACTTATCGATGCATTTTTGGGAATTTGCGGATTGCTTTTTCCCCAATATTTTACTAAAGCGATATTACTTGGTGTTTGCCATGTATATGTAGCTTTTTCAATTGTTTTATTTGATTCTTTTGAAATAAAAAGTGCTGTATTCAAAGGTTTAAATTTTGCAGTAAAGATAAAATTTAGACTACACTTTTGCTAATTTTTGTAAAACGGATTCTTTGTAGCTTCTGCTTATAGGAATTGCCTTTTTACTAATCTCAATAAATTCGTTTGTATAAGAGGTTATTTGCTTTGTAGATACGATGTACGATCTATGAATTCGAATAAAATTATTTAAAGGCATTTTTAATTCTAAATTACTAATACTTTCTCTCGTAACAATTGTGTTTGTTTCGGTAAATATTTTTACATAATCGCCTAGACTTTCTATATACAAAACATCGCTAAAGTTTATTTTAACCATCTTTCTGTCTGCTCTTACAAACATATAATCAGACTTAATTTCTTTAGTTTTTTCTATGATTTTAGGGGTGTTTATATCTAGCACTTTTTGAGTAGCTTGTAAGAAACGATCAAAAGCAATTGGTTTTAATAAATAATCTACCACGTTTAAATTAAATCCGTCTACGGCATAATCTCTATAAGCAGTTGTGAAAATTATTTTAGATTTTTTATTGATAATTTTTGCTAAACTTAAGCCTGTAATTTCGGGCATATTAATATCTAAGAAATATAAATCTACAGATTCATTTTGCATAAAAATAATTGCCTCAGCAGCATTTTTACACATTTTAATAAGCTCTAAGTTTGGTGTTTTTTCAATGAATGAAGCTATTATTTCTCTAGCCATAGGTTCATCATCAACAATAACACAGCGTAATTTATCAATCATTTTTTAAAGGCGTTTTTAATTCAACTCTAAAACTGTTTTTTGTTTGTGAAATATCTAAATGATACGATTTCCCGTATAGCATCTCTAATCGTTTTTTTATATTTTCTAGCCCGATTCCTTTTTTTGATGACGTATTGTTTTTTGTTGAATTTTTTATTTCAAAAAAAAGTAAATTGTTAGCTGTTTTTAATTTGATGTCAACCTTTAAAACAGCATCTACTTGTGCTCCATGTTTAAAAGAATTCTCTACAAATGGCAATAATAACATCGGGGCAATTTGAATGTTTTCTTGATGTATTTCTTTATCAAAACTTACGAATAAACTTTCACGAAAGCGCATTTTTTCTAACGAGATATAATCTTCAATATGATTAACTTCATCATTTAAAAACACTAATGGCTTTTCTACCTGATATAAAATATAATCTAATAAATTAGAAAGTTTTAAAATCATATCAGGAGCTTCATCAGACTTTTTTAAAGCAAAACCATATAAAGTATTAAGAGTGTTGAATAAAAAATGTGGATGAATTTGCATTTTTAAAAACTTTAATTCTTGTTCTTTTAGTTGTAGTTGCGTTGCTAAGAATTTGTTTTTTAAGTCTTCGTTTTTTAATACAGACTTGTAATTATTTATAATTAATCCAATACTAATTGCAACAAAAAAAATAAAATATACTGCTAAAGTTATAAATATAAGCCCTTTTGTAATTGGTGTGCCATCCCCTGTTTTTAAGTTGTCAGAAAAAACTAAGCCATAAAATATCGATACAAGAATAAAAAAGAAAGAAATTATAAAAGTGTACGCAGTATATAAAATAAATAGTTGCTGTTTTTTAAGAAGTAAATATTTAGGGATTAAATAAAAATAAAAAAAATAACTACTACCAATAGTAATTGGCATTAAGAACAGCGAAAAACGATTTATGTATGCGATGTTTTCACTTCCGTAACCTAAAAAATAAGTATAAAATAAATATACGGCTATCCAAAATAAAAGATGGATTACTGTTTCTATAATAAATTTAGGTATAAAGTGTCGTTTTTTCATACGCTTGCAATATCTACTTTTTTACGTTGTTTTATGTTTTTTTGAGATAAAATTCGCTTATTTGTAGGTAGGATACCAATTTACCTATTTTTACTAAAATATGCTTTAAACTTGTTGTTTACGGTTTTTTTCTTTGCAATTATCGAAATAAATAGAAAGGTATAAGCTTTAAAGATACTTTTGAATCATAATAACTTTAAAACTTACTAATATGAATTTTTTAATTATCAATTTATTACAAGATGGCGGAGCAATGTTTATGTACCCGTTATTATTTATATTAATTATCTGCATTGCTTTAATTGCAAAAGCCTTCTTAAGAAGCACTGAAAATGATAAAGTAGTGTTACTAATTAAGCACATAAGTTTATTTGCACTAGTTTATGGTTTTTTTGGATTTATGATGGGGATGATTCAAGCATTTGATTCGATATCTAGTTTAAATGGAGATATTGCTTCTCCTATTTTAGCAGGAGGTTTAAAAATCGGATTACTTTCACCTTCTTTTGGTATGTTTGTGTTCTTAATAACAAGATTGGGGCTTATCGGTTTAACATTAAAGAATAATAAACACTAAAACTATAATAGTATGAAAAATAAGTTTATAATTACTATCGTGGTTGTGTGTTCTTTTTTAAGTTGCGCAAAAAATCAAAATTTAGACGATTATTTAGCATCACTAGAAAAAGAAAAAAAGGCAATGGGAACTGTTTCTGTTTTTAAAGAAGGAAAAGAGTTTTATACAAAGTCTATTGGTTATTCAAATATCAATTTAAATAAAAAAAACAATTCTGAAACAAAATTCCGAATAGGCTCTATTAGTAAAACGTACACGGCAACAATTATATTACAGTTGGTAGATGAAGGTAAACTTTCTTTAAATACGAAACTAAAAGATTTCTTCCCTACGATTCCTAATTCAGAGAATATTACAATTTCTGATATGCTGTATCACCGTAGCGGAATCTTTAATATAACAACTGATAAAAATTTTGAAGTTTGGATTAGCGAACCTCGAGATAGAGCAGAAGTGATTGCGAAAATCAAAGAGTATCAAAGCTTATTTACGCCAAATTCTATAACTGAGTATTCTAATTCTAATTATATTTTATTAGCATATATAGCAGAAGATGTAGATAAGGAAACATTTGCAGATATTATTCAAAACAGAATAGTCAAAAAAATAGGAGTATCTAAAACAGCTTTCGGAAAAGATATTGACTTTTCTAACAACGAAGCAATGTGTTACTACCCAGAAAACAATAAATGGCATCCAATAACTTTTCATACAAATTTATTAGGAACCATGGGAGCGGGAGGAATTACAGCAACCGCAAACGAAGTAAGTGTTTTTTATAATGCGCTTTTTACAGGTAAACTGTTGTCAGAAAAAAGCTTAGAGTTAATGACAACTCCAAAAGAAAAAATGGGTATGGGTATTTCTGTAGATGAGTTTAATGGTATGGTTGTTTATGGGCACGATGGCGCTATTGATGGTTTTAGATCGATGGCAGCATATATTCCTGAATTAAAACTTACTATTTCATTTACTTTTAATGCATCTTCAGGTTCATCAACACAAAAATTAATGCAAATTTTCAAATCGTATAAATATACCATCAATCAAAAGAAGTAATCGTTTTCTGGTTAGTTTTTTAAAATACCCATTTTTAGCACAAAAATGGGTATTTTTGTGTTTGTAAATACATATTGATATGAGTAGAAAAATAAAACTGATATGGGACTTTAAAGGTCCAGATGGCTTAGCAACCGCAAAGCACCATTGTATTCATTTAAAAGAATTTGCACAAATAGATAGTTTAACGTATTATGAGGTAAATCATACAGAGTTAAACCCAATGCACACCATTGCTTTTATTGTAGTAGATGAAAGTGATATGAAAATTTTTAGAGACGCTTTAAAGCCTCATAGAGGGGAATTAGCTTAATTAATTTAAATAAAATAAAATTATGTTTTTAATAAACGCTTTAGCAAAACCAAAAAAATCATCAGAACATTATAATGAAGTTGTAGGAGCTTATGTAAGCTTATATATCGATTATAAAGATATCGAAGGAGCTCTTAAATTAGCAAAGCATTACATAAAAGATGAAGGTTGGAAAGTATCAGAAATAGAAGAAGAATATTTTACTTTAGATTCTGCAGATGATGTTGACGAAGATCAAAAAGAATTTTATGAAGAAGCAATTGAGTACGGTTACACAATTGTTTTTAATTGTTACGAAGAGGAATAATCTTTGTTTTTAAAAAACTGTTATAAAATTGACTATCTTTCAAACAAAAAATGTTATGAAAGGTAGTCTTCTTTTTTGTACGACACTTTTAATGTCTATTGCTGGGTTTTCGCAGCATAAATTCTCCACATATACAGCACATAAATCAATAACAGAAGCAATTCGAATAAACAACGAATTAATAGCTGGTAGAACTTCTTTTTTGAAAAACAGGCATTGGCAAAACCATTAATGTTTCAGAATACAAAAATAAAAATTGCAGAGTTTAATAGATTGTCAAACAATGTTTCAAGATATATAGAAGTAATTCAGAAAGAGGTAAATACCGAGCAAGTTTTGTACGATATGCTAACGCGAGATTTTTATAAAAACATCTTGTTTAAAAACGACAAAGATTTAAGTTTTAAAGGAATGAAGTTAAAAACTAAAATAGATAGTTTATATAATCATGCCGTTAAAATTAATGTGCATAAATTATCTCAGCTTGATAATTTTTATAATGGCCACTTTAAAACAAATGATGTTTTTTATGATTTTGATGAAAATGAATTAGATTATTTTGAATATCGTTTTTATGATAAATCTAATTATGGCATTATGATGGCAATGAACTGTTTGCTTTTAGATGTTAAGACATTTCAGTTATTGTATTTTGGTACCGTTATGAGCTATTAAATATTTTTTTGAAATTTAAGTAGCTTTCTGTCTCATATTCAGATATTTTAAGTAATTTCGCGGGCTAAATTATTTCATACAAATGAAACGTATTAAAGAATATAAAAAGCTTTTTAGTGTTGAAGGAGCTATCGATTTAAAGGACTTGAAAAAAACGTACCGAGGATTGGTAAAAGAATGGCACCCAGATAAATTTCAGGAAGAAGAAAAGAGGTTAGAGGCAGAAGATGTAAGTACTAAAATTATTGATGGTTATCATTTTTTAGTAAGTATTGCTCCTGAAACTAAAGAAGCAAATGCAGCAGCATATCACACCACTATTACTGAGTTTAAAGTAGCTGATTATCACCATAAAAGTATGTTGTTAGAAGTTACTTTTACTGATGGAAATACCTACGAGTATTTTGGAGTTACTAAAAAAATGTTTTTAAAATTTTTAAACGCTAAATCGATAAATAACTTCGGAAAAAGAAATATTTTTAATTCTTTTACCTACAGAAAATCAATGAAAGCGTCAGCTACAGTTTAATATAAAATTAAACGATATTATTAAAAAAGACCATTTACTATGTTTAGTAAATGGTCTTTTTTATGTGTAAAATAATGTTATTCAGCAATGCTTTTCGCACAAATATATCCGCCTGTCCACGCGTTTTGAAAATTAAATCCGCCAGTAACGGCATCAATATTTAAAACTTCACCTACAAAAAAGAGGTTTTTATGTAGCTTACTTTCAAATCGCTTAAAGTTTATTCCTTTTAAATCTACACCACCAGCTGTTACAAATTCATCTTTAAAAGTTGTACGACCGTTTGCATTAAATAAACCTTTTGTTAATTGAGTAGCTAAATTATTTAATTGTTTATTACTTAAATCGCCCCAATTCTGAGCCGTTTTAATTTCTGCAGCTGCAACAAAACGTTCCCATAAACGACGAGGAATATCTGCAAAAGGTGATTTTAAATTCACTTGTTTTCTGGCTTGTGCGTTTTTAAGATCAGATAATTCATCTAAAACACTATCAAAATCTTGTCCTAACCAATTTACTTCAACATTGTATTGATAGTTTTTATCAGCTAAAATTCGTGCACCAAAAGCAGAGAGTTTTAAAATTGCGGGTCCGCTTAATCCCCAATGCGTAATTAATAAAGGTCCTGAGTTTTCTAGATTTGTTCCCACTAATTTTACCCCGGCATTTGGCACTGATATTCCGCCTAAATCGATAATTCGTTTATCTTTTATATTAAAAGTAAACAAAGAAGGCACAGGTTCTATAATCGCATGGTCTAAGGTTTTACATAAATCCCAAACTTTCTTAGAACTACCCGCGGCGATAACTAAAGAATTAGCCTCAAATTGTTGTTCTTTTGTGTTGATAACCCACTTGTTTTCTTGTTGATAAACTGAATTTACACCGTGATTTTTTAACACCGTAATACCAAGGTTATCAACAGCATTCTGAAAACAATCTATAATGGCTTGTGAGGTGTTTGCTTCAGGAAAAACACGATTATCACTTTCAATTTTTAAAGGAATTCCTCTGTCGTCAAACCACTCAAAAGTATCACCAGTCATAAACTGATGAAAAGGTCCTAGTAATTCTTTTTCTCCTCTCGGATAAAATTTTACAAGTTCCTTAGGTTCAAAACAAGCATGAGTAACGTTACAACGACCACCACCAGAAATTTTTACTTTTTGCAAAACTTCTTTTCCTTTTTCGAGAATGGTAATGTCTAATTCAGGATTATTTTCTTTAGCGTTTATAGCCGTGAAAAAACCTGCTGCACCACCGCCAATTATAATTACTTTTTTCATTTGTAGAAAAACCTCTCGACTGCACTCGAGGAGACATTTTAAGATTAACTTGTCAGGTCGAGCGCAGTCGAGACCTGTTTTGATTTATAAAATCATTTCTTTGTAAGGAACAATTGTATTGTAGCCTTTTTCTTTAAAATATGTTGAGGTATTTTCATTACCCGCAGCTAAAACAAAATCGCCACCCCAAGCACCTAAACTTTTTATTTCACCGAAATAATCAGGAAAAAGACGTTTTTTAACTGGAGTTTGTTTAATAATTGAGCTAATTATTTGCTCATGCTCAATTATTATTTTAGCTAAACTCTTAGAAGAATTAGCCTTTAAAAACTCTTGAGTTAGCTCATTTATTTCCGGAATTAGCTTTTTAGCTTCTTCTCGATGTTCTTTATATTGTGCGATTCCTTCTCTGCTATTTTGCTTCTGATTTAAATACACAAAAAACAACTCATCTTTAAAATCGGGGTTGAATTTTACCTCACTAACAATAGGTGTCATCTCGAGCGCAGTCGAGAGGTTCTTTTTTAATTGATATAAGATAGGGTTGTTATTACTAGCGCAAGCAATATCATACCCACTACCAGAAAAGGCATTCCATAATAAGGTAAACGGATTCACATTTGCCCAATTAGCAATGTTGTTTATCAATGTAGATGAGCTTCCTAATCCCCAATTCTGAGGAAAAGTTAAGTTCGTTTTTACCATAAAACCACCGTCAGAATTTAAAAAATCAGGATTTAACTTTTTAGCTTCATGTAAAATATCAGATAAGGTTTCTGCAATAACTTCCGCATTTCCTTGTTTATCAGCATTAAAAGTAGCTGAGGTTAAACGCAATTTTGGTAAATCGAAAGTAGCTTCAAACCAGCATTCGCCTGTATTAGTAAAGCTAGCCCAAATAAGTTGTGATTCTTTTATCGGTTCGATAATTAAATCTTGACCAAACTTAGTAGGCACCGCTAAAGATGTTGCTCCGTCAAGAACTACATATTCACCTGTTAATAATAATTTTCCGTTAGAATAATATTTTCCCAATACAATTGTCAGGTCGAGCGCAGTCGAGACCTCTTTTAATGTTTGTAATCTGACCTCTCGACTGCGCTCGAGGAGACAATTAATACTATTTTCTTAACTCTTTAAATTTATCAACTACAGCGCTATGAGAAACGGTTCTTTTATCAAAATAAGCAGTTATAGTATCTCTTTCTTCAGCAGTTGCTTCTAATTGATTTAAAATATTTTGCAAGTGCATTTTCATGTGCCCATGCTGAATTCCTTTAGTTGTTAAAGCGCGTAATGCAGCGAAATTCTGAGCTAAACCAGCAGCAGCAATAATTTGCATTAATTCTCTTGCAGATGGTTTTTGCATCATATCTAACGATAATTTTGCCATCGGATGTAAAGCTGTTAAACCACCAACGGTTCCGAGTGCTAAAGGAATTTCAATCCAAAATTTAAAAATGCCTTCTTTAATTTCACAATGTGTTAAACTTTTATACTGTCCGTCTTTAGAAGCGTAGGCATGTGCACCAGCTTCAATCGCTCTAAAGTCATTACCGGTAGCTAAAACAACGGCGTCTATACCGTTCATAATTCCTTTGTTGTGCGTAACGGCTCGGTAAGGTTCTATTTCGGCTATTTTTACCGCTTGCTCGAATTTCTGTGCAAATTTATGAGGGTCTTTACCTCCTAAATCTTCTATTTTACAGCTCACTTCTGCTTTAACCACACAATCTGTAACGTAGTTAGAAAGGATGCTCATTACGATTTCAATATCATCACGTCTAAACTGATTAGCCATTGCTTCTAAACACGAATTAATAAAATTCGCGCCCATGCTATCTTTTGTTTCAAAAGTAACATGTAACTGGTAGTAATTTGCAAGTTTATTAGTTTTATCAACTAATTGAATGTCTAAAATACCTCCACCGCGTTTTTCCATGTTTTTTGTAATGGAAGCTGTTGCGTCGTATAATTTAGATTTTTGTTGATCAAAATAGTTTTCTAATTCCGTCTTATCACCTTCATACATAAAATGTACTTGTCCGATTTTGGTGGTAGCAATAACTTCAGTTTTAAAACCACCGCGCGTACTCCAATATTTTGCAACTAACGAAGCTGCTGCAACAACCGAACTTTCTTCAATAACCATCGGTACTACATAATCGCGATTGTTTATTACAAAGTTAGGCGCAATACCATACGGCATGTAAAAATTAGAAAGCGTATTTTCTATAAAATCGTCATGTAGTTGTTGTAATTTTTCATCTACATTCCAATACTGTTTTAGTGTTTGTGTAATTTCTGGTTGGTTGTTAAAATAAGTTTTAGCCAACCAATTTATTTTTTCCTCTTTAGTAAGTTTAGAAAATCCAGTAATAATTTTAGACATTGTCTATAAAATTTAGGTGGCTCAAAGATAAATGAATCTTGTTAAAATAGCTTTCATATTTAGTATTTCTAACTTTTTTGATGTGTTTTATGGCGATTTTTCCGTAAACTTGGCAAACTTTTTAGATAAACAACAACTTAAGATGAAAAAAATATTACTGCTTTTCATAGGATTATCTTCGCTGTTACAAGCACAGAAAAAAGATATTTCTTTAGAAGATATTTGGAAAAAAGGCACATTTAGAGCCGATTACATGAATTCATTAAACTCAATGAATGGTGATTTTTATTCTTTATTAAATTACGAAAACGGAAATTCGTCGGTAGATAAATACAATTATAAAACTTTAGAAAAAGTTGAAACAATTGTTAATAGTAAAGATTTAAATGGTTTAAATACATTTAGATCATATAGTTTTAATAGTGATGAAACGAAGTTGATTTTAGGAACAAACTTCAAACCAATATTCCGTCGTTCTTTCTTAGGTACATTTTATGTATATGATATCGCTTCAAAAACATTAAAGTTAATAGGAGAAGATATTCAGCGACCAACTTTTTCGCCAGATAGCAAAAGAGTTGCCTATGCAAAAGACAATAACTTATTTATTAGAGATTTTTCTAGCAATACAATTGTTCAAATAACAAAAGACGGTGAGAAAAATAAAATTATAAATGGTATTACCGACTGGGTTTACGAAGAAGAATTTGGATTTGTGCGTGCTTTTGAATGGAGTGCTGACGGAAGCAATCTAGCTTTTTTACGTTTTGATGAAAGTGCTGTAAAAACATTTTCAATGGATGTTTATGGTAAAGGGAAATACCCAACTCAAGATGTTTTTAAATATCCAAAGGCAGGAGAAGATAATGCGAAAGTTACCTTACATGTGTATTCTTTAGATACTAACGGAACAGCTAAAATTATTTTCGGAGAGTATGAATACATCCCTAGAATTAATTGGACAAAGGATGGTAACATTTTAGCGGTACGTACTTTAAATCGTCATCAAAATGATTTGAAAATGTATTTTATTAATGCTAAAACATATGATACTACATTAATATTAACAGAAACGGATGAAGCTTATGTGGATGTAACGGACGATTTAACATTTTTAAATGATAATAGTTTTATCTGGACGAGTGAAAAAGACGGTTACAATCATATCTATCACTACAATAATAAAGGTGAATTAATAAATCAGGTAACAAAAGGAAACTGGGAGGTAACTTCTTATTATGGTTTTGATGCTGATAAAAAAACAATTTACTATCAATCAGTAGAAAACGGATCTATAAATAGAGGTGTTTATAGTGTCTCTTTAACGGGTGAGAATAAAAATATAATAAGTAATCCTTTAGGAACAAATAGCGCATCGTTTAGTAAGAACATGCATTATTTTATAAATACATTTTCTGATGCGAATACGCCAAATGTATATTCTTTAAGAAACGATACGGGTAAAGTATTAAAAATAGTAAAAGACAATGCAGCTTTAAAAGAAGTTATTGCAGGATATAATTTAAGTGAAAAAGAGTTTTCTACCATTAATATAAACGGAAACGACTTAAATATGTATACAATAAAGCCTGTTAATTTCGATTCAAATAAAAAATATCCAGTATTAATGTATCAATATTCTGGGCCAGGATCTCAAAATGTATCAAATAGTTGGAACGGATCTAACGATTATTGGCACCAAATGTTGGCTCAAAACGGTTACATGATTGTTTGTGTTGATGGTAGAGGAACAGGTTTAAAGGGTAGAGATTTTAAAAAAATCACTCAAAAGCAATTAGGTAAATACGAAGTTGAAGATCAAATAGCAGTCGCTAAAGAATTAGCAAACTTATCATATGTAGATGCAAATAGAATTGGAATTTGGGGTTGGTCTTACGGTGGTTTTATGAGTACTAACTGTATTTTAAAAGGAAACGATGTATTTGCGGCAGCAATAGCAGTTGCACCGGTAACTACTTGGCGTTTTTATGATAGTATTTATACTGAGCGTTACATGCAAACACCTGAAGAGAATCCTACAGGTTATGATGAGAACTCTCCATTAAATTATCCAGAATTACTAAAAGGAAAGTACTTGTTAATTCATGGTACAGCTGATGATAATGTACATGTACAAAATGCATTTAGAATGGCAGAAGCTTTAATACAAGCCAACAAGCAATTCGAATGGGGAGTGTATCCTGATAAAAATCACGGAATTTACGGTGGTAATACACGTATACACTTGTATACGAAAATGACGAATTTTATTAAAAATAACTTATAAAATATAAAATATAAAATATGAACACAGTTAAACAAGAAGATTTCTTGGGACATCCTAAAGGACTATATGTATTATTTTTTGTAGAAATGTGGGAGCGTTTTTCATATTACGGTATGAGAGCCATCTTAACATTGTATTTAGCGGCTCCTATATTATTAGGAAGTCCACAGTCAGGTTTTGGATGGACAAACGCAGAAACAATATCTTTCTACGGTACATATACGATGCTTGTTTATTTAACATCAATACCTGGTGGTTGGATTGCAGATAAATACATTGGTCAGAAAAAAGCCGTAATGTTAGGAGGTATTCTATTATGTATAGGTCATGGTATTCTTGCAGTTGATGCTCAATGGGCATTCTTTACGGGGTTATTGTTTATTGTGATAGGTGTTGGGTTCTTAAAGCCAAATATTTCTACAATGGTTGGTGGATTATACTCAAAAGGAGATGATAGAAGAGATAAAGGTTTTTATGTGTTTTATATAGGAATTAACTTAGGAGCTTTTTTAGGAGCTTTAGCAGTTGGTATCGTTGCAGCAGAATATGGATGGCATTATGGTTTTGGTCTTGCTGGTATCGGTATGGCTTTAGGACAAGTTGTATACATGTACGGTTTAAAATATTTAGAAGGAGTTGGTGATTTTATTGGTCAACAAGACTCTCCTAATAAAGAATTAATGAACAAACCATTAAATGCAGTTGAAAAAGACAGAATGTTGGTAATGTTTTTATCATTCTTAATTATTATTGTTTTCTGGGGAGCTTTTGAGCAAGCTGGTGGATTAATGAGTTTATATACTGAGCAAAAAACAGATAGATTACTTGCTTTTATTGGTTATGAAGTTCCAGCAGCTACATTCCAATCAATTAATGCTTTTTTTATCATTGTATTTGGTACAGCAGTTGGAGCATTTTGGCATAAATGGGGGAGAAAAGGAAAAGAATCTTCATCATTATTTAAAATGGCTATCGGTGTAATTATTATGGCTTTTGGTTTTTTCTTTATGAGTAAAGCTAGTACAGAAGTTGTTATGGATGGAGATAAAGTAATTGAAAAATCAGCAATGATATGGTTAGTGTTGGCATATTTATTTCACACAATTGGTGAGTTATGTGCTTCGCCAGTAGCTTTATCATTTATTACAAAGTTAGCACCAGTAAAATATGCATCTTTTATGATGGGGGCTTACTTTGCAGCTACAGGATTAGGAAATAAAGTAGCAGGAATGGTTGGAGCCATGTCTGAAGGCGCAGGTGAATTTCAGGTGTTTACAGGAATTGCAGTTTTCTGTACTATTTTTGGAGCATTGATTATTTTAATATTAAAACCTCTAAAACGATTAACACATGGAGCTGAAGATATTAAAGATCACTCTAAGAATGAAGCTGAAGGATTTGAATTAGCGGAGAATAACTAAAAATAAAAACAAAACCTTGTGATATTTACTATTGCAAGGTTTTTTTATTCATAAATTATATAACAAAAATATGAGTACAAACACTGTTAGATTTGAAGGTTCAGAAATGAACCGTAAGTTACTGATGGGACACCCATCAGGTTTATTTGTTCTTTTCTTTACTGAAATGTGGGAACGTTTTTCTTATTACGGAATGAGAGCAATCTTAGTATTGTTTTTAACTTCTGCAGTTACAGGAGATAATCCTGGTTGGGGATGGTCAAGAGAAGATGCATTAGGTTTATACGGAACATATACAATGCTAGTTTACTTTTCTCCAATTATTGGAGGGTATTTAGCGGATAAGTTTTTAGGATATCGATTTTCGGTAGCAATCGGTGCATTTATAATGACATTCGGACACGCAGCTATGGCTTTAAACACACCTTGGAGTTTGTATTTAGGTATTGGTTTGTTAGTAGCAGGAAATGGTTTGTTTAAACCGAATATTACATCTATTATTAATGGTGTTTATAAAAATGCCCAAGATAAAAAAGATGGCGCTTTTACGATATTCTATATGGGAGTAAACGCGGGTGCTTTTGTTGGTATTTTACTTTGTGGTTATGTTGGTGAAACAGCAGGATGGCATTATGGATTCGGATTAGCAGGTATATTTATGTTTTTAGGAATGTTGCAGTTTTGGTTTGCTCAAGGAATTTTTGGTAGCATAGGATTGTCTCCATCTAAAACAATTGAATATAATGACGCCATTGAAAATGTTGATGAAAAGACAACAATTGTAGAAGAGAAAGTACCAGCAAATGTTCAGAGAGATCGTTATATTGTTGTAGGTATTCTTGCCTTTTTTACAATTTTCTTTTGGGCTGCTTTTGAACAAGCAGGTGGTTCTATGACTATTTTTGCAGGTGATTACACAAATAGGGTTTTACAAGGAAGTTCTGCTGATATCTTTAGAGTTGCAAATACATTATTAACAGTAATACCTTTATTAATAATAACATATGTTTTAATTCAATTATTTAAAATAACTTTTAAAAAATATGCATTATCTAATATTTTCTTAGGTACAAGTTTTGCTATTATTTGGTGTGTTGTTATTTGGATGTTGAAAAATCAATTTAGTGATGTTAAAACAGAAGTGCCAGCATCGTGGTTCTCTATTTTAAATTCATTTTATATCATTGCTTTTGCGCCATTAATTTCAAAAATATGGGAAAGTAAATTTAACCCACATGCAACTGTGAAATTCGGAATGGGATTAGTGCTTTTAGGGTTAGGTTTTGGAGTGTTAGCTTATGGTTCTGCAGAAATTCCACAAGGAGCGCAAACAGCTTCTGTAAGTATGATTTGGTTAATATTAGCTTATTTATTACATACTTTAGGTGAATTATGTTTGTCACCTGTCGGTTTATCATATGTTTCTAAACTGGTTCCAGCATCTACAATTGGTGTAATGTTCGGACTTTGGTATATTGCAATAGGTATGGGTAATAAAGCAGCAGGATCTATGGGAGGTATGATTGATAAAATTACTACAGCTTATGATATGAGTACATTCTTTTTAATATTTACGATTGTACCAGTTCTTGCCGGGTTTATTTTAATGAGCCTAACACCATTGGTTAAAAAATTAATGCACGGAGTTAAGTAGTATTAAACTCTTATAAAAAAGTTAAAAAAACTTTACAGCCTGTCAATTATTAATAATTGACAGGTTTTTTTGTAAATTTGGAATACTTATTGAGACCTAAGAGATATGAAGAAATTAATTTTAGTAACCGTATTTGTATTTATTTCAGTTGGAGTAAAAGCACAACAAGAAGTTAATTGGTTAACTTTTGAAGAAGCGATAGAAAAAAACAAAGAAACACCAAAACCTATTTTAGTCGATTTGTATACAGATTGGTGTGGTTGGTGTAAAAAAATGGATAAAACCACTTACAAAAACGATGTAATTGTAAAGTTTATAAATGACAACTTTTATGCTGTAAAAATGGATGGTGAAGGTAAAGAAGATATCAGTTTTAAAGGAAAAACATATAAGTTTGTTCAGCAAGGAAGAAGTAAATATCATGAATTAGCTGCAACAATTATGAAAGGGAAAATGAGTTACCCTTCTACCGCTTTTTTTAGCGCAGAAGAACAATTAATTCAAACAGTTCCTGGGTATTTAGATGAAAAGAAATTCGAAATGGTTTTAGCCTATTTTGCAAAAGATAATTACAAGAATACTAAATGGGCAAAGTTCTCAAAGAACTTTAAAGGTTCAATCTAAACAATAATAGTTTATCATTGTGAGGAAGGATTCAATTTGCTTACAGTTATTTTAATATATAAGCTCCGTTTTGCCCTGTATGGTGAAACGGAGTTTTTTGTTTCTTACAAGTCAATTTCCATCTATTTATATAACTTCTGTAATTACTTCCATCAGCAATTATTTTCTTTGGTTTTAAGGTTTTTATCAATCGAGTTAAGTTAATTTTAGGGGAATGTTGTAGTAGTACAATAGGATTTTTAATCGCAATATTATAAACACCTAAACTATCAATTATTAAAATGTTATCAGAATTAAACTTAAAGTAATTAGGTGTTTTATTGATAAAATAACTATTTATATTCTCATTTATCCGATAATCTATAATTGCTTTATCAGTAGTTGTTTTAAGACTATCCAAGTTGTGAAAAACATGTAATTGTTTTCCGTTTCTTTTTCCTAACATGTTTTTCCTACTTTTATTAAAAACTATAATTTCTTGCTTTTGATGTCGATTCTTTTTTTCGAAAATGAAAACAGTTTGTAGCATCACTATGGATGCAAGTAAAAATAATAATTGTGTTGTTTTTTTGATAATAACGAATTGATACGCAAATACGATTATAAAATACCAACCAAACATTTCGTAAAAAGACATCGATATTTCTTGCCATAGAAACCCTTCTTGATTTGAAACCCAATCAACTATTTTATTCATTAAAGAAATAACGAATCCGTAAATATCAACAAAAATCTGCGGAAGTAAATTTAACAACGCAAGCAGTATTACTAAGATTCCGCCAATTAAAATCCCACCTAAAAACGGAATAATTAAGATGTTTGATATTATAAAAAGCCCTGGAAATTGATGAAAATAATACAAGCTAATAGGTAATATTCCTACTTGAGCGGCAAGTGAGACTGTAATTAAACTCCAAATCTTATCTAGCAACCAAATTTTAGGTTTCCATAATTTGTAGAGTAGGGGTTGTACCCAAATAATTCCGAAAACAGCGAGGTAGCTCAACTGAAATCCAACATCAAACAAAAATAAAGGTTTAATTAATAATAAGAAAAACATCGAACTGATTAGCGAATATTCTACGATTCTTTTCTTTTTAAAAGAGGCACCAACAGCAATAAAAGTAAACATAGTTACTGCTCTAACGACAGAAGCCGATAAACCAGCTATAAAAGCAAACATCCATAGTAAGATAACGATTAGAACAGCTTTTATGATTACGCCATGTTTTAATCGTTCTAAAGGTTTAAATAACGATGATAATACGAGTAAGATAATTCCGATATGCAAACCTGAAATTGCCAAAATATGAACGGCACCGGCATTGATATAACTTTCCAAAAGGTTTTTAGAAATATCTTGTCGTTGCCCTAATAACAAGGCGTTAATCACCGAAAGTTCATCTTTACTAAAAGAATGTTTTTTTAAGGAAGTTTGAACCTTGTTTCTGAATTGAGCTGATAATCCGTAAATAGAAACAGTTCCTTTTTCTAATCTTTTGTAATCTTTTTTTTGGATAAATATTTGTTGATAGATGTATTGCTTTACTAAATAATCTTTATAATTAAATTGATATGGGTTTAAAGGATCGGCTAAGTTTTTAAACTCTGATTTCAAAAAGATACGATCATCAACATTTAAAACTCTTGATATGCTGTCTTTTTTTAGATTTAATAAAATAGTTCCGCTTGTTATTTTAGTATCAACCTGAATTACATCAGCGATAAATTTGCGATTATAATTTCCTGATTTTAGAACTTTACGAATTTTTACAATTACTCCTGAGTTGTCATTAATATGACGTTGATAGTAGTTATCATTATTTTTAGAGTTGTGTATCAATGAAGTTGAAACCCCAACAACGATAAAAAATAAAAGTGTAACAATAGAAAATAATTTACGTTTGTTATTTCTCTTTAATAGAAACAGCAGAAGCAAAAAAGAGAACATAAAGACGATTAAAAAGTTGAAATCATAGCGCCATATATTCGTGTAAAACTGTAAAATAATTCCGATTATTAAACAGCTTAAAAAATGGAAAGGAGAATATTGTAACAACTTTTTCATAACCCATTAAAGTTAATAAAAAATAATTAGCTATGTTTTTGACTTCTTTTCACACTTTTTTTACAATTCATTTTCAGTAACTTATAGATACAAGCGTATATTTGTGGTGTAGCATCTTAAAATAGTAGATTATGAAAACAAGAATAACCGTTGCCGCAATTTTAGTAATGATAATAAGTTTTGTTGTTCTCGGATTTGTAAACAAAAAGGAAACAAAAAAAGAAATAACTTCAGTAGCATCTGCAGAAGCAATTTCTACTGGTTTTGAAAATACTATTTTAAAATCAGCACCTGTAAGAAAACTAACTTACTTTGTAAGAGGGGCGAATAACAAAACAATTACAGAAGGTGAATTAAGTAACGTAAAAACCTTAAAAGCAGTATTTGAACATTATCCTACTAGTTGGATTGAAGAATATGTATTCATAGAAATTACCCGAGTAACGAACAGCAAAGAGATTAAGGAAGTATGCAAGAGTATTGTTTTAAATACAAAACAACAAGCACTTTTAAGAAATGCAAAAGTTGGAGATGATATACGTATTAAAATTGTTTATAAAACCAAGAACGCGGCTAAGAATTCTTTAAATACAAGCGAAATAAAAAAGACCCTAACTATTGTTCCAGATATCTCGGCTTGTTTTAAAGGAGCAGAAAATGCTTTAGAATCTTATTTAACAAACAACAGTTCTACAGAAATTAAGAATTGGAAGTTTAATCCAACACAAAGTGCTACTGCTACTTTTATGATTGATGAAAATGGAGACGCAATTAATGTAAATATTGTAGAATCTTCAGATATCATATCAATTGATAAAGCAATTAAGCAATTGCTAGAGCAAATGCCAAAATGGAAACCAGCGAAAAACAGTAAAGGAAAATCAGTACAACAAAAATTTGAATTAACAATTGGCGATACAGGTTGTTAATTAAGATATATTGTCATAATATATAATTTTAACTTATTTATGAATATCATAAACCAAAAAAGCAACCTAAATAAGGTTGCTTTTTTTAATATATTTAAAAAGGTATTATGCTATTTCAACAAATAAACCTTCGTCAGTTTTTTCAACTTTAGCTAATTTGTTTTTAGTTAAACCTTTAATAGTTTTGTCCCATTTCTTATTAGATAAACCCGATTGTGTTTTTAAATCATTTAAAGCAATCTTTTCAGCTTTTTCAATCAAAGCCAACACTGCTTTTTCATCATCGTTTAATTCAACAGCAGGCGCTTTTTTCTCAGGTCTCATTTGAGGAAAAAACAATACTTCTTGTATAGACGCATTGTTAGTTAAATACATGATCAAACGATCCATACCAATTCCTAAACCAGATGTTGGAGGCATTCCGTATTCTAAAGCACGTAAAAAATCATGATCTATAAATTCACTTGCTTCATCATCACCACGTTCAGCTAATTTAAGTTGTGCTTCAAAACGCTCACGCTGATCAATAGGATCGTTTAATTCAGAATATGCATTTGCAATTTCTTTACCACAAACCATTAATTCAAAACGTTCTGTTAATTCAGGGTTGTCTCTGTGTTCTTTACATAAAGGAGACATTTCCTTCGGATAATCAGTAATAAAAGTTGGCTGAATGTAGTTTCCTTCACATTTTTCACCAAACATTTCATCAATTAATTTTCCTTTACCCATGGTTGCATCAACCTCAATTCCCATTCCTCTAGCAGCTTCAAAAAGCTCGCTTTCAGATTTACCGATAATATCAAAACCAGTAAAATGTTTTATAGAATCTGCCATGGTAACTCTTGCATACGGCGCTTTAAAATCAACCTTATGTTCTCCAAAAGTTGTTTCGGTTGTTCCGTTTACAGCAATAGCACAATGCTCTAATAACTTTTCAGTAAAATCCATCATCCAGTTGTAGTCTTTGTAGGCTACATAAATTTCCATTGCTGTAAATTCAGGATTATGAGTTCTATCCATTCCTTCATTTCTAAAGTTTTTAGAAAACTCATACACACCATCAAAACCACCAACAATTAACCTTTTAAGATATAACTCGTTCGCAATTCGCATGTATAAAGGTACATCTAAAGCATTGTGATGTGTTACAAAAGGTCTTGCAGAAGCACCACCTGCAATAGGTTGTAAAACCGGAGTTTCAACTTCAAAATAACCTGAGTCGTTAAAGAAGTTACGCATCGCAGTAAATAACTTCGTACGCTTTACAAAAACTTCTTTTACGTGTGGGTTCACTACTAAATCGGCATAACGCTGACGGTAACGCATCTCAGGATCTGTAAATCCGTCAAATGTATTTCCTTCGGCATCAACCTTTGGTAAAGGCAATGGTTTTAAAGATTTACTTAATAATTTAAACCCTTTTACCATTACTGTTTTTTCACCAACTTGAGTCGTGAATAACTCACCCTCAATACCAATGAAATCACCAATATCTAGTAATTTTTTATAAACCTCGTTATATAATGTTTTGTCTTCTCCGGCACAAATTTCGTCGCGATTAAAATAAACTTGTATACGACCTTCGCTATCTTGTAATTCAGCAAACGATGCTTTACCTTGAATACGGCGACTCATTAATCTACCAGCAATTACCACCTTTTTTCCTTCTTCAAATCCGTTTTTAATAACTTTCGAATTCGAATCTAATGGAAATAAATCAGCAGGGTACGGATTAATACCTAATTCACGTAGTTTCCCTAACTTTTCTCTACGTACAACTTCTTGTTCTGATAATTGCATGGGTTGTTTTTTATAATTTTTAATGAAGCCGCAAAGATACAATCAATTGCAGACTTAAACAACGCTAAACAAATTCGTGTTTTTTGTAAAAAAATCAAAAAATTTTGGTAAAGTTAAAAAAGGTTGTATATTTGCAGGCTGCTTTTTTTTAAAGGTAGCATTTAGTTGTGTTGTTAGGCACTTTAAATAGTGTCATGGTTTTGTTAACCAATGGAAAGCTTCCCTGAGATGGGTTGCTTTTTTTTGCCCTAAATTTAAGTTTTTACTTTTTTTTTGAAGCTATTTCCCGCTTTTCGCACTCGCTCTCTGCGAGGAGCTCAAACAAATGCTACAATCGGGGCTAGGTATATTTATTAAGTATAAAGCATTATATAAATGAACTTTTATATTCCCAAAGTGTCGTAAAAAACAAGATAAAATAAACAAAAGCGATTGAGAATTTAATAGTAGCAGAGGTAAGAAAACCTAATAAGGCACCGACCGAAGCTTTAATAGCTCTGTTGATATCTTTGCTATCAAAAAGTAACTCACCAATAAGCGCACCGAAAAAAGCACCAATTATAATTCCGAAAGGAATAGGAGACAGCAAACCTATAATAAGTCCGATCGTAGTTCCGTACACTCCGTATTTAGTTCCTCCAAAGCGTTTTGTCCCCATAGCAGGAATAAAATAATCAAGAATAAAAATAATAATAGCAATCACTAAGGTAATTCCAAGGAAAGTCCAGTTTTGCGGAACAGCATTTGTTAAATGTAACAACAACAAGCCAATCCAACTTGTAATTGGCCCTGGCAATACCGGTAAAAAAGAACCTATAATTCCTAAACACACAAAACAGAAGCCGAGAATGGCTAGAAATATATCCATAGTTTAATTTTTTTCATTGTCTCTAATTAGTGCTAATTCAGCTTGTGTTAATTTAAACTTTTTTAGCTTCCTATTATAATACGCTATTTAGCGCATTATGTATTTTGATTTATAGCCGTTTTAAAATGTTAGTTCGAGTGGTTTTATAAAGTGATAACGGTATAAAATTGTATCGAGAACAAGTTAGCGAAGTAAAGCTGAAATTCTCGATACAAATTTGACTCATTCCAATCATAAAATTCACTCGAATTGACAGCGTTTTACCCTAATGCATAATGTGTGTCATTTATTTTGAAAGTTCATTATAGAATAAATATAGGCATTGGTTAATGTTTAAAAACAGGAGGCTTTATTTTTTAAAGAACCCCTACTTATATATTATAAGACGAATACAATAATTGTTTGTTACATATATTTATAACTAAAAAACTAGTTTAAACTAATTTTTTAGTTATATTTGAAGAGTTAAAATTTATAAAATGACCATAATAAAGAAACGGAACATAGTTTTTGTAGTAATCTTTTTAACAAGTTTTTGTTTCTCACAACAAAGAGCTGCTAATATTGATGTGCCAAAAATTAAAAATCCTAGGTTTTTAAAATCAGCAGGACCTACAATATATATAGATCAAACGCATCAAAATTTTCATCAAAAAGAAGGTAGATTCAAACCTTTTTCTGATTTATTAACTGCTGATGGTTATAAAGTAGATAGTCTCATCAATTTAAAAATATTAAAGAGCAATGATATTTTGGTGATTTCAAATCCGATACATCAAAAAAATGTTAGGAATTGGAGACAGCCAATTCATACAGCGTTTGCGAAAAACGAAATTAAGTATATACAAAGTTGGGTTCAAAAAGGAGGTAGCTTATTATTAATTGCAGATCACATGCCTTTTGCCGGAGCAGCAAACAATTTAGCAAATGCTTTTGGTTTTAATTTTTGCGATGGTTTTGCTTATTTACAAAAAGAAGAAAGAAACTTGCCGGATGTTTTTTCGGAAGATAACGAGCGATTGGTAAGCTCAGAAATTACAAACGGAACTTTAGGTGAAAAAATAAATGCGATAACAACTTTTACAGGCTCGGCTTTTACAATTCCGAATTCAGCAAAAGGAATTTTAAAATTCAAAAAAGATGATTATTGTTTAGCGCCAGCAATTGCTTGGCAGTTTAATGATGAAACTCCAAGACACGGTTTAAAAGACAAATACCAAGGCGCAATTTTAACATACGGAAAAGGAAAAATAGCAGTTTTTGGCGAAGCAGCAATGTTTACGGCTCAGACAATAACAAATAATACGGGGACTTATAAGTTTGGATTCCATGCGGAAAGTGCACCCAATAATTTAGAATTTATCAGAAATTTAGTATTCTGGTTAAGTAAAAACTAACAGATGAAACAATTAACAAAAGCAGAAGAACAGATAATGCAAGTTTTATGGCAATTGCAAGAAGCATCTGTAAAAAGTGTAATAGAAGAATTACCGATTCCTAAACCGGCATACAATACGGTTTCTACAATTATCAGAATTTTAGAAACCAAAGAATTTGTAGGGCATAAAACGAAAGGTAGAGGTTATGTGTATTATCCGTTAATAGAAAAATCGTCTTATAGCAACCAAAGTTTACATAAGTTAATGGACGGTTATTTTGGAGGGTCATTTAAAAGTATGGTGTCGTTTTTTATGAAAGAAAACGAAATGAACATTAACGAGCTTGAAAGCATTTTAAAGGAAGCTAATAAAAATAAAAAATAACTGTCAGTTCGAGTAAATTTTGAAGCATAAAAAATTTGTATCGAGAACATTTTACAAGTTTATTTCTATCAATAAAACTCGAAGTTATAACATAAAACAAAAAGTCATGATAAATTATATAATTCAAGTCATCTTATTTCAGACATTGTTTGTTGCCGTTTATGATTTCTTTTTAAGTAAAGAAACTTTTTTTACCAAAAACAGGTGGTATTTATTAAGTACATCGGTTATTTCATTTTTATTACCGCTTTTTAAAATACCAACCATACAAAAAGTAGTTCCGTTAGAATACACCATTTTATTACCCGAAGTAGTTTTGTCGCCTCAGCGAGTAATAGAAAAAGCAGCTTGGTATCAATCTATAAATTATTTAGATGTTTTATTTATAGCGGGGAGTTTACTTTTTTTAACAATTTTTATTATAAAACTACAGCGAATAGTCCGTTTAATTTTTAAATACGGAAGTGAAAACAGACAGGCATACAAATTAGTGTTGTTGCCTAAAAACGCCAAAGCATTTTCGTTTTTTAACTATATCTTTTTGGGAAAAGGAATTCCGGCAGCGAAACAAGAAAAGATCATTGAACACGAGTTAGTGCATAGTTCGCAAAAACACACCTTCGATTTATTGCTTTTCGAGTTTTTAAGAATATTCATGTGGTTTAATCCGATGGTGTATGTGTATCAAAACCGTATATCGTTGGTACACGAATATATTTCAGACGATGTAGTAACGAAATCAACCGAAAAAGAAAACTACATCAACAATTTATTATCTGATATTTTTCAGGTAGAAAACATCTCATTCGTAAATCAATTTTACAAACATTCATTAATTAAAAAAAGAGTTATTATGATGACAAAAGGAAAATCAAAACAAGTAAAGCAATTAAAGTATCTATTATTAATTCCGTTGTTGGCTAGTATGGTGTTGTATGCTTCTTGTTCAAGTACTAAAAAAGTTACTAAAAAAGTTGAAATTATAGAGGTCGTAGAAGTACAAGATGTCCCATTTTCTACTTTAGATAAATACCCAACTTTCCCAGGATGTGAAGAAGGAGATAAAGTTTGTTTTAATAAAAGTATGGCTAAGTTTACAGCTGAAAATTTTAAAATTAAAAACAAAGATTCTTTGGGGTTAGTTCCTGGTAAAAAAAGAATCTATGTGCAGTTTAAGATTGATACAGATGGTAGTATTGTTAGTGTAAATGCACGTGCTCCCCATCCGAAGTTAAAAGAACAAGCTATTGAGATGCTAAAAAAGTTACCAAAAATGAAACCAGGAGAAAAAGCTGGAAGAAAAGTTAGAACAGGCTATACACTTCCTATTACATTTGAGATAAAGTAAATTTAACTATGAAAAAGAAAATTTTAACTATTGTTCTTATTATTTCATTTTTTAAAGTCGGGGCGCAAACCTCGACTTTTATTACTGTAGATAGCTTGGTACATATTGGGCGTTATCAAAAAGCATTAATACAACTTAAAAAAATGCCAGAGAGTTATCAATCAAACAAAAAAATTGCAAGTATTTATAGTTCTATTGATAACTATAAACAAGCATCTAAATATTACGAAAAAGCACTGTTGCTAAACAACGAGTATTCGGTTAAAGTAGCTTTAGGAAAAAGTTATCAAAAAGAAAAAAAGTTACAAAAAGCAATTACAGTTTTTGAAGAAATTACAACTACCGATTCAGATAATTCATTAATAAATTATCAATTAGGAAAACTGTATTTACAAACAAAACAACCTAAGAAAGCAAAGTTTATTTTTGAGGAGCTCATAAAAAAAGATGAAAGCAATGCAAACTATCATTATCAAATGGCAATTGTATATACGTTACTTAAAAAGAGAGATTTAAAAATTAATAGTTTTTTAGCAACTTATAAAAACGACAACGAACATATAAAAGCAATTCACCAATTGGCAGTTGCGTATACACTTTTAAGAGATAAAGATTCTGCCAATTTATTTATTGATAAAGGTTTAAAGGTAAACGCAAACCATATTGCGTTAAATAGATTAAAAATTAATAATTTATATAGAAATAAAAAATACTTAAATGCTATTGACTTATTGGAAAAAAATGATTCACTAGAGCCAAACGAGCACTACACAAAAAAGATGTTAGGACGCAGTTTTTTTAAGTTGAAAGATTATGAAAAAGCAAGAAATAATTTTAAGAAAGCACTAAAAATAGATAGAGCAGATTTTAAATCGTACACGTATTTAGGTGATATTGATTTTGCTGAAAAAGACTATAAAAGTGCTCGTTTTAATTATTGGTTTGCAACATACGTAGGTAAAGAAGCGCGTGATACAGAATATTATCAGTTAGCAAGAGCTTATAAAGAATTAGGCAAGGCAAAAGAAGAAATGAATGCTTACCGAGATGCTTATGAAGAAAATTTTAAGAATTACAGAGCATTATTTCAGTTAGCAAATACATCAGAAAATTTTTATAAGGATAAAAAAATAGCGTACAAGTATTATAAAAACTACCTGAATAAGTTTAGAACTAGTGACTCTTTACTAACGAGTCAGGTAAAAACACGTTTAAAAGAAATTAAAAAGTTTTATTTCTTAAAAGGAGAACTGCTAGAGTAAATCATTTTTTGTATTTTCATCTCAAAATCAAGGAGATGAGATTTTTTTATGTGATTTTTTTTATAGTAATTTTTACAAGTTTGAGTTGTGGTTTTTTATCAGAAGATGATAAAAATCACAACTTAAATACAGTTATTGATTATACGCAGGTAGATGTTTCTCCGACTTTTAAAAACTGTAAAAATTTATCGATTAAAAAAAATAGCGTTTGTTTTAGTGAAGAGATACATAAAAGAATGCAAGCTTCTTTAATAACGTATAACTTCGTAACCGAACAAACTATTAATGAAACTGTTTTAATTGATTTATTAATTGATAACAAAGGTAATTTTAGGCTTAAAAAAATTACAGCATCGATAGCTATTAAAAATCAACTACCTAAATTAGATAGTGTTTTAAGAAGTGCTATTAAGAAATTACCAAGAATTACTCCTGCTTTTAAAAGAGGTATTCCGGTAACAACACAATATCAATTGCCTTTAAAATTTGAGGTTTATTAAATTTATAAGTTTAACAGTTCCTCTACAAAATCACGTTTGTTAGATAAGCGAGGTACTTTATGTTGGCCACCAAGTTTTCCTTTTTCTCGTAGCCAATCGTAAAATAAATTTTCACGAGCTTCATGTATAATCGGCATTGCCAATGTTAAATTGTTGTAGCGTTTAGCCTCGTAATCTGAATTGATAGTTTTTAAAGAGTTATCTAACAATTCGGTAAAGTATTTAATGTTTTTAGGCGGTTTACTAAATTCGATAATCCACTCATGACCGCCACTTTTTTTACCATCCATAAAAATAGGACCAACAGTGTAATCTTTAATGTTTGCATCGGTTTTTTCACTAGCCGCTTTTAATGCTTTTTCAGCATTTTCGATAATTAGTTCTTCACCAAAAACATTAATATGATGTTTGGTTCGGCCGGTAATTTTAATGCGATAAGGGTCTGTTGAAGTAAACTTAATAGTATCACCAATTAAATAACGCCATAAGCCACCATTTGTAGTAATTACAATGGCATAATTCACGCCTTTTTTAACTTCGGAAAGTGAAATTGCAGTTGAGTTTTCTCCGTCATAAGTATTCATCGGAATAAACTCATAAAAAATACCATAATCTAACATTAGTAGCATTTCATCAGAATTATTTCTGTCCTGAATTCCAAAAAAACCTTCTGAAGCGTTATAGGTTTCATAGTATTTGAAATCCTTTTTCGGAATCAGTTTTTTATATTGTTCACGGTATGGACTAAAGTTTACGCCACCATGAAAATAAACTTCTAGGTTTGGCCAAACTTCTAAAATATTGTCTTTTCCTGTTTTTTCTAAAACACGATTTAATAAAACCAACATCCAGCTAGGAACCCCAACTAAACTCGTAATGTTTTCATCGATAGTTTCATCAATAATAGCTTCCATTTTAGTTTCCCATTCAGCCATTAAAGAAACTTCCTGGCTAGGAGCAGAGCTAAAATCTGCCCAAAAAGGTAAGTTTTCGGTTATAATTGCAGATAAATCGCCGAAATAAGAATTATTGTCTTCGTAAATAGCTGTACTCCCTCCTAATTTTAATCCTTTACCTTTAAACATTTGTGTGTCTTCATTATTATTAATGTATAAACACAGCATGTCTTTTCCTGCTTTTAGATGACAGCCTTCTAGCGCTTCATCACTAACAGGTATAAATTTACTTTTGGCATTTGTAGTTCCGCTACTTTTTGCAAACCAATGAATAGGCGTAGGCCAAAATAAATTTTGTTCTCCTTTTCTACAACGCTCAATAAGAGGTTCTATACTTTCGTATTTCTGAATAGGAACATTGTTAGAAAAATCAGTGTAATTATGTATGGATGCAAAAGAATGTTGTTTTCCAAATTCGGTATTCTTGGCAGTATTTAGTAATTTTTGTAGTAGTTCATCTTGTACATCAACAGGATATTTTAAAAATAATTCTACTTGATGTTTACGCTTTTTTAAAAACCAAGAAATGATAGAATTTATAAATGGAAACGACATATATTACCTCTTAATTTAATTATTTACTGTAAGTTTGTGAAGCTAAAAGTAATAAAATTTAAGACATGCAATACCAAGGAGTTTTAAAAAAAATGACAACTGAAAATTTAGAGACAGTTCAGTATTATTTAGATATGAAATCTGATTTTATAAATGTGAATCAGTTGCTAAATAAAAGCATCACATTAAGTTTTGTTACCTATGAGTGTTTAAACTGTCATTTAGAAAAAGAGGTATACCGTCAAGGGTTTTGTAAAAGTTGCTTTTTTGAAACACCAAATGCTGGAGATTGGATTATGCGACCTGAATTAAGTAAAGCGCATTTAGGAATTGAAGATCGCGATATAGAGTATGAGAAAAAAGTGCAATTAAAACCGCATATTGTTTATTTGGCAAACTCTAGTAATGTAAAAGTTGGAGTTACCAGAAAACAACAAGTACCAACACGTTGGATAGATCAAGGGGCACATGAGGCAATTGAAATTGTTGAGGTTCCTAATCGTTATTTAGCAGGAATTACAGAAGTAGCTTTAAAAGAGCATGTAGCTGATAAAACCAATTGGCGAAAAATGCTTAAGAATGATGTTGTAGATGAAAGCCTAGTGTCTTGGCAAGAGAAATTAAGAGAGTTTATACCTGCAGAGGCGCAAGAGTACATTATAGAAAATAATAAAGAGACTATTATTAATTTTCCTGTTGCTAAATATCCATTAAAACCTAAAAGTTTAAATATTGTAAAAGAACAAACTTATACGGGTGTTTTGGTTGGTGTTAAAGGGCAATATTTAATTTTTGAAGATGAAACTGTTTTTAACGTTAGAGCTAACGAAGGTTTGGTGGTTAAATTAGAGTTGGTTTAGTAAGTAATTATTATTATTATTATTATTATTATGAGTTTCGGAATCAGTTTCAGAATGACGTTAGATTATAATTTGAAACAGCTATAATAAAAAAAGCAGCCCGTAGGCTGCTTTTTTTATTGTTTTACAATGGTATAATTTTTATTCATTTTTAATTCACTCAGCACATTAAGCGCTTCGTTTAAATAAATATCTTTTTTTAAGTTCTTATGCCATACAACACGTTTTTCTTTTAAAACAGTATCTTTTGTAAATAAGTTTAGCTCGTATTTTGGTGAGTTAAAAGTTAAGTTAGAATCAAATTTATAAAGGTCTTTAAACTGTTCAGCTTCTTTTGTTTTGTTCTCACTTTCTTTTTTGTAAGTGCTATATTTTAAAGAATAGATTCTTTCTTCTTGATTTTTCTTCAACCATTTAGCATACTCATTAATTTTCTTGAATTTTTCATCGTTAAGAACACGTTGTTGACTCTTATAAATAGCATCTGCAAAATTACTATAGGTATTTGTTGTGCTATATTTGGCTTGTTCTACCTTATCCCAAGGTAAAGCGCCGTCTAAATCACGCTCACCAAATTTCATGTAGCTATATCTTGTAGGTAATGATATATCAGAATACACACCTTCAATTTGAGTAGACCCACCATTTATTCTGTAAAATTTTTGAATGGTCATTTTCAACGCGCCTAAATCACTCGGGTATTTTTCATAAAAACGGTTAATAGGCAACACATTTTGCACGGTTCCTTTACCATAAGTTTGTTTACCACCTATAATTACACCACGCTTATAATCTTGCATTGCAGCAGCAAAAATTTCAGAAGCCGAAGCAGAAAATTCATTCACCATTACAACTAAAGGTCCATTCCATTGAATTTTAGCATCAGTATCATTCTTTACTAAAGGAGCTTCATCTCTATATTTTACTTGCACAATTGGTCCTTTTTCAATAAATAAACCACCAATTTCAATAGCAGTTTTTAAAGAACCACCACCATTATCACGTAAATCAACAATTAATCCTTTTACGTTTTCGCTTTTTAATCGCTCAATTTCTTTCTCCATGTCTTTTGCGGCATCTCTGCGGCTTAAGTCATTAAAATCAATATAAAATCTAGGTAGATCTATAACCCCGTATTTCTCACCATCTTTTTCAACAATACTCGATTTTACAAAAGTCTCATCCAATTCAACGACATCTCTAATAATAGGAATTGTTTTAATTGAGCCATCAATTTTTTTCTTAACTGTTAAGCGAACTTCAGTTCCTTTTTTTCCTTTGATGAATTTAATAGCATCATCTAAACGCATACCAACAATATCTAAAGGTTCTGCATCTCCTTGTGCCACCTTTAAAATAATATCTTCAGGTTCTAAATCGCCTTGTTTCCAAGCTGGACCTCCAGAAATTAGTTCAACAATGTGTGTATAAATTCCTTTTTTCTGTAAACGGGCACCAATACCTTCTAATTTACCTGACATTTCTTGATCGAAACGAGATTTAATACGAGGAGACATATAAGTTGTATGTGGATCGAAACCACTAACTACACTGTTTAAGAAGGTAGAATACCAATCCGAATTTTCTAATTCATCAATACGTTGGTATAATTCATTCATATTCTTTAAAACATCTTTTCTAGCTTCTTTTTCAAGTTCAGAAAATGTTTTCTTTTTAAAAGTTGTGTCTTTTTTAGCTTTACCATTTTGTAAGTCTTCAGCATCTTCAACTCTACTTAAAATAGAAAGTTTTAACTGTTTTCTCCAGTAATCAACTAATTCACTTTCATTTTTAGCAAATGGTATTTTGTCGTAATCAACATCAATAACCTCATTCTTTTTATAATTAAAAGACTGTGCTAATAATGCGCGGTAATTATCCTTTGCAGTACCTAGTTTTGCTAAAAATCGATTGTATACTAATTTGTAAAAATCAATTTTAGTGTCTTTTAATTGGTTATCTATTTGGTATTTAAATTGAGAAAATTCTTTTAAATCTTCTTGTGTAAAATACCTTTTATTAGGGTCTAAACCATCAATAAATGTATTGTAAACATGTTCAGAAAAATCATCATTTAGTTCTTTTTGAACATAATGATACCTGCTTAAAATATTTTTTAAAACATATACAATTACTCTGTCTTTATCAGGATCTGGTTCAGAAGCCGTATTCGAATAAGTTGCGTTTGAAAATAATAGCGTAATAGCTAAAAAAGGAATTATAAATTTCGTCTTCATATATCTTCTGTCTTTTAATTATGTGCTTGGCGATACTAAACTACTAAAATAATGCCACTTTTTAAGTGAGGCATTTTTTTTAAAATGATTTAATAGGTATCGTTAATATTTTTGTTAATTTAAAATTATGAATAAAAAAGGGCACTATTATAACTAATATCTGTTTTTTAAGTGATTATTATCGAAAAAAATATAGAAATAATAAAAACAGTTAAATAAACAATAAAACGTACCATGTTGTTTGTGTTTGATTACTACAATTTTACGCATAAAATAAAGGATTCTGTCTTTAAAAAATGTTAAAATAATAGTGCTTTTTTTATGTTACATTTGTTGTAAAACTAACACACTATGCAAGAAAGACCCTTAATCTTGGTAACAAACGACGACGGAATTACCGCACCTGGTATTCGTATGTTGATAGAAATAATGAATAAAATTGGTGACGTAGTTGTTGTGGCACCCGATAGTCCGCAAAGCGGAATGGGACATGCAATTACGGTAGACAATGTTTTGCACTGTAATCCTATTACAATTGACGACGGACCACAAATAGAATACAGTTGTTCTGGCACTCCGGCTGATTGTGTGAAAATGGCAAAAAACGAAATTTTAAATCGTACGCCAGATTTATGTGTTTCAGGAATTAATCATGGCGCAAATTCATCAATTAATGTTCTTTACTCTGGTACGATGAGTGCTGCCGTAGAAGCAGGTATTGAAGGAATTCCTGCAATTGGTTTTTCGTTATTAGATTTTGATTGGCATGCCGATTTTAGAGCAGCTAAAAAATATATTGAAAAAATAGTGTTGAATGTTTTATTAAACGGTTTGCCAGAAGGTGTAGTGTTAAATGTAAATATTCCGAAGTTAAAGGAAGATGATATTAAAGGGATACGTGTTTGTCGCCAAGCAAATGGTTATTGGAAAGAAAATTTCGATAAACGTAAGAGTCCGTATGGTAAAGAATACTATTGGCTATCAGGGGAGTTTGTAAATAGAGATAAAGGACAAGATACAGATATTTGGGCCTTAGAAAACGGTTACATCTCAATGGTTCCCGTTCATTTTGATATGACGGCACATCATGCAATTCAAAAATTAAACTCATGGGACATATAAGTAAAGAAGTTGTAATAGGAGTTTTAACATCTATAGTCGCAACTTTGTGTGGTCTTTTTATTTATTTAGAATTTATATCGGACGATACAATGGCAGAAACATTTAAAAAAGTAATAGAAGGCGGTGTTTTAGGACCTGTTTTGGCATTGGCTGCAATTCCTAATTTATTTGTTTTTTGGGTGTTTTTAAAAAAGAATCAAGATTATAGAGCAAGAGGAGTTTTAATGACAACAATCGTTGTTGCCTTAATAACCCTTGTTTTAAAATTTATATAACAATTACTATTCATGAAATATTACATTCTTGTAGGTGAAGCTTCGGGTGATTTACACGGCGCTAACTTGATGAAAGCTTTATTAAAAGAAGATCCATCCGCAGAAATTCGTTTTTGGGGTGGTGATTTAATGCAAGAAGTAGGAGGTACGCTTGTAAAGCACTATAAAGAACGAGCTTTTATGGGGTTTTTAGAAGTGTTAATGAATTTACGAAAGATATTAGGCATGATGTCTTTCTGTAAAAAAGATATTGCTAATTTTAAGCCAGATGTGTTAATTTTAATAGATAATTCAGGTTTTAATCTTCGGATAGCAAAATGGGCAAAAGAACAGGGTTTTAAAACCAATTATTACATTTCTCCACAAGTTTGGGCAAGTAGAGCAGGCAGGGTAAAAGATATAAAGCGTGATGTTGATGCTATGTTTGTTATCCTTCCGTTTGAAAAAGAATTTTATCAAAAATATAACTACGATGTGCATTTTGTAGGGCATCCGTTAATAGACGGAATTGCAGGAAGAAAGCAAGTAAACGTAAAAGATTTTAGATCGGAACATAATTTAGGTAACAAAGATATTGTTGTTTTGTTACCTGGAAGTAGAAAGCAAGAAATAACAAAGATGTTATCCGTAATGCTTTCTTTAGTGGACGATTTTCCTAATTACCAATTTGTGGTTGCCGGAGCGCCGAGTCAGCCTTATGAGTTTTACAAAGAATTTATTAGAGATTCTAACGTTAAGTTTATTAACAATAAAACATACGATTTATTAAGTATTTCGCATGCAGCTTTAGTAGCATCAGGAACGGCAACTTTAGAAACAGCATTGTTTAAAGTGCCGCAAGTAGTTTGTTATAAAGGAAGTAATATTTCATATCAAATAGCAAAACGAATTATTACTTTAAAGTATATTTCGTTGGTGAATTTAATTATGGATAAAGAGGTGGTGACTGAGTTGATTCAGAATGATTTTACAAAAAAGAAGCTTGCAAAGGAGCTAAAGCATATTCTAGACACTAAACATCGAGAAGAATTGTTTTTATCTTATTTCGATTTAGAACAAAAATTAGGAGGTAAAGGAGCCTCTGAAAAAACAGCAAAATTAATTGTAAGCGGATTGCAATAATGTATGTCTTCTCGAGCGCAGTCGAGAGATATAAAAATAGGTAGAATTAACTCTCGACTGCGCTCGATTTGATAATAATATGATAAAAAAAGCAATCTATATAATACTACTTTCTTTTTTAATGGTTTCCTGCGGATCATCAAAAAACATAAGTACTTACAAAAAACCTAAAAAAGTAAAGAATAAATCAGCTAGTTCACTAAAAAATCCAACAATTGCAGATAAAGTTGTTTGGACAGCGGTAACTTATAAAGGTGTTCCATACAGGTATGGAGGAATGAACAGAAAAGGCATGGATTGTTCTGGTTTAATTTATACATCTTTTAAACAACGTAATGTTACTGTTCCAAGAACATCTGGAGAGTTGTACAGTAAAAGTCGTGATATTTCTTTGCGTAAAGTGAAACGAGGAGATTTATTATTCTTTAAAACTTCTAGAAAAAGAGGTAAAGTTAATCACGTTGGTTTGGTAACATCTATAGATAACGGTAATATTAAGTTTATACACTCAACAACTTCTCGCGGAGTTCTTGTTACTTCCTTGTATAATGATTACTGGAAAAAAGCATTTATAAAGGCAAAAAGAATTTTATAAGAAATGAACAAAAACCTGCTTTTATTTATTGTGATTATGGTGTTTATTATTTTTAGGTTTTCGATTCAAGGAAACGATAAAATAGCAAATACTAAAATTAATAAATTACTAGAAATAGCCAATTCGTATACGGGTGTTTCTTACAAAGCAGGTGGAACAACTAAAAACGGAATGGATTGTTCGGGGCTTGTAAATACATCGTTTAAACAAGTAGGTATTCAATTACCACGTTCATCAAAAGCGATGAGTGTTAAAGGGAAAGAGATTGCTTTAATTGATGTGAGAGTAGGGGATTTACTTTTTTTTGATATTGCACGTTTAAAAGGCGAAATAAACCATGTTGGCTTGATAACTTTAATAGAGAATGATGAAATATTTTTTATGCATTCTACCACATCAAAAGGCGTAGTCACTTCTTCAATGAAGGAAACTTATTGGGAAAATGAGTTTGTAAAAGCGACACGAGTATTGTAGTTTATATTATTTAGAAATTGTTAGTTATTATTATAAAAGTCTTTGTAATAAGCTAAGCCTACAATGATTCTTTTCACTTCCCAAGGTAATGTTTTTTCAAATTTAACTTCAATGTGATGCAAATTTTTATATACCTCATCATAACATTTTGCAGCTAATATTATTAACAATTCTAATTCATTCCAATATACGTCTTTAAGTACCTTGTTTGGTTGATTATGGGCATATACCTTGTCCCTTAAGTCTACCAATTTAGCTATAGTTGCTTCTGATTTTTGTATTTCTTTTTCTAAAAAATTAATAGATTTTATAATATCTTGTTTATGCTTATATCCATTGTTAGAATTCAAATTTTTTAAAAGTAGATTGTTTAAATCTGTATCATATCCTTCGTTTTTCAGTTTATTTAAAAGTTTGTTTATGTTGGTTTTTTGATTTTTACTCTTCCCAAAAAATTTGGAAAGTTGAATAATAGTTATAAATTTTAATTGATAAGTATAGTGCTTAAAAAAGCTGAGCTCTTTAATCGATTCTACAGTTTTAGTGCCTTCTTCCTTAATTAAATATTTAGAGCTATTAATTGAGATGTTTAAATCAATTATTATAAATTTTAGTTCTTTCAACCAATTATTTAATTCTTGTAGTTTCATTTATTAGCTTGTGAAAAATCATTTAGGACATGGATAGTATAGTTATCGAAAACCAGCCTAAAGCCAAAACAAAAAAGCAACCTCATTTGAGGTTGCTTTTTATAAAATTTATTATTGAAAGAATATTAATTTAATATATCCCACAATTTATCCTTCAGTTCTTGTAGTCCTAATTGTGCTACAGACGAAATAAACAAAGCATCAATACCTTCTGGTAAATCTTGTTTAATTTCTTCTTTTAATTCGTCATCTAACATATCTGATTTAGAAATAGCTAACAAACGATCTTTGTCTAACAATTCAGGATTGTGTTTGCGTAATTCGTTTAACAGAATTTCATATTCCTTTTTAATGTCATCGCTATCCGCAGGAATTAAGAAAAGCAAGGTTGAGTTACGCTCAATATGACGTAAAAAATAATGCCCTAAACCTTTTCCTTCAGCCGCTCCTTCTATAATTCCAGGAATATCTGCTACCACAAAACTTTTATGATTACGGTGTTCTACAATACCTAAATTTGGTTTAAGGGTTGTAAAAGCATAATCTGCAATTTTTGGCTTTGCTGCTGTAATTACTGATAATAAAGTAGATTTACCTGCATTAGGAAAACCAACTAAACCAACATCAGCTAATAATTTAAGTTCTATTCGAAACCATCCATCTACACCATCAATACCAGGTTGTGCATAACGCGGAGCTTGGTTTGTAGATGATTTAAAGTGCCAGTTTCCACGACCACCTTTACCTCCTTTTAATAAGGTAATATCTTGATCATGGTGCGTAACTTCGTATAAAATTTCGTCAGTATCGGCATCGCGAATAATAGTTCCTAACGGTACAGGAACAATAATGTCTTTTGCATCATGCCCAGTACTTCGACTCGCACTACCATCACCACCCGGTTCTGCTCTAAAATGGCGTTTAAATTTTAAATGAAAAAGTGTCCACATACTTTTATCGCCACGTAAAATAATGTGACCTCCACGACCACCGTCACCTCCATCAGGTCCACCTTTAGTAATAAATTTCTCACGATGTAAGTGTACTGATCCTCGACCTCCTTTACCAGAAGATGCGTAGATTTTTATATAGTCAACAAAATTTCCTTCAGTCATTGTTTCTAAGTTGTTTTCTGTTTTTATTTAAACAGAACTAAGTTAATTGACGTCTATCCTATAAATGTTAATTTTGAAGCAATCTATTTAAAGATTCCTTCATTTCATTCGGAATGACGTGAGTCTTATAATGTATCAAACACGGTTGATAAACGTTGTGTAATCTCCTCAATAGAACCTACTCCGTTTACCCCGTAATAATTACCTTGTTCTTGGTAATAGTCTTTTAAAATAGCTGTTTTTGTATTGTATTCGTTAAAACGATTTCTAATTTTACTTTCATCAGTATCATCAGTTCTACCACTTGTTTTGCCTCTTTCTAATAAGCGATCAACTAATAAATCTTCAGAAACTTCTAAAGCAACCATACCGTTAATTCTTTCGTTCTTTTCACCTAAAAAAGTGTCTAAAGCCTCTGCTTGTGATTCTGTTCTAGGAAAACCATCAAAGATAAATCCGTTAGCATCTGCATTTCTTTCTACTTCCGCTTTTAACATATTAATGGTTACTTCATCCGGAACTAAATTTCCGTCATCCATATACGTTTTAGCAAGTAAGCCTAGTTCCGTTTTATTTTTGATATTGAAACGGAAAACATCACCAGTAGAAATATGAACTAAATTATATTTTTCTTTTAATAAATCGGCTTGTGTTCCTTTTCCGGCACCGGGAGGGCCAAATAATACGATGTTTTTCATTTTAGGTTGTGTTGTTAATTGGTAAATAGCAGGCAAGTTTCTACCATAGCCTTTGTAATCTAATCCGTAACCTACAATAAATTTATCTTCAATACTCTTTCCGATATAATTTATAGGCAACTCTTTTCGATATACATCTGGCTTGTAAAAAAGTGTTACTATTTTTAATTCTTTTATGTTTTTTGTTTTGAAGATTTCGTAAATCTCCTGTAATGTTGCGCCAGTATCAATAATATCTTCTAATATAATAACCGTACGGTTCGTTATATCTTCATTAATACCGATTAGTTTTTTTACATCATCTGTTGATGTTGTTCCTGCATAAGAAGCTAATTTTACAAAACTAATTTCACAATCGCCTTTGTATGCACGTAAAAAATCGGCAGTAAAAACAAAGCATCCGTTTAAAATACCAATAAATAGTGGTACTTCATTTTTTGGTAAATCAGCTTTTACTTGTTGCGCTAATTTTTTGGCAATCGTTGAGATTTCATTTGAAGAAATGAATTCTTTAAAGTATAAATCGTGGAGTTTTGTAATTTTCATCAGACTGCAAAGATAGTTGCTTGATTGTAAATGAAAAAACCGTTTTGAATAATATTCAAAACGGTTTTTGTAATCTATATAAGAATGTTACTCTTTGTCTTCTTTTTTAGAAGCATCAAACATAATTGGTGTTGCTACGAATAATGATGAATACGTACCTACAACTACACCTACGATTAATGCGAACATAAATCCTTTAATAGAATCTCCTCCGAAGAAAAAGATAGCTAACATTACTAATAATGTAGTTAAAGAAGTATTTATTGTTCTTCCTAAAGTGCTACTTAATGCTTTGTCTACTAAACCAGCAGTAAATGTTTTGCTTTCGCCTGCATATTCTCTAATTCTATCGAAAATTACCACGGTATCATTTAATGAGTATCCAACAACTGTTAAGATAGCTGCGATAAAAGATTGTCCGATTTCCATATCAAAAGGCATGAATTTGTAACAGATAGAAAATACTCCTAATACCACTAATACATCGTGAAATACTGCTGCTACTGCACCAATAGAGTAAGACATTTTTCTAAAACGTAATAAGATATATAAGAATACTACAAGTAATGAACCGATTACCGCCCATAATGCAGATTTTTTAATATCATCAGCAATGGTTGGCTCTACTTTCATGTAGCTCATAATTCCGCTACCAGCTTTTTCGAATCCAGGTTTAAAGTCTTCGTAAGAAGTTGTACCTAAATAAGATTTTAATCCGCTGTATAAAGCATTCTGAACTTGTTCATCAACCTCAGTACCTTCTTCATCAATTTTAAAAGCTGTAGTTATTTTTAATTGATTATCTGAACCGTAAGTTTTAACCTCAGGAGCAGCTTCAAAAGCACCTTGTAAAGAAGCAGCAACTTCAGTAGCGTTCATTGGCTGATCGAAACGAACAACATAAGAACGACCTCCTTTAAAATCTACTCCTTGCTTTAATCCTAAAGTAAAAATAGAAACTAAACCAGCAAGAATAAAGAATCCTGAAATAATGTAAGCTAACTTACGTTTCTTTAAGAATTCGATATTGATATTGTTAAACCAGTTTTTAGAAATATTTGTATTAAAAGTTAAGTTAGCTTTTTTATTTACTGATCCGTCTATTAATAAACGAGTAATAAAAATTGCAGTAAATAATGAAGTTGCAATACCTAACATTAAAGTATAAGCAAAACCTTTAATTGGTCCTGTACCAAATATAAATAAGATAAGACCTGTTAAGAAAGTGGTAATGTTTGCATCGATAATTGCAGATAAAGCTCCTTTAAAACTAAATCCTTCACTAACTGCTGTATCTAAACTTTTACCACCTCTTAAGGCTTCTTTAATTCTTTCGAAAATAATTACGTTTGCATCTACCGACATACCTATGGTTAAGATAATACCAGCAATACCAGGTAATGTTAATACCGCGTTAAACGATACCAACCATCCGAAGATAAATAAGATGTTTACTAATAAAGCAATGTTTGCATATAAACCAGCTTTACCATAATATAAAATCATCCATATTAAGATTAATAAGATTGCTAATCCGAATGACCAGATACTTGCATCAATAGATTCTTGACCTAATGATGGACCAACAACTTCCATTTGAATAATTCTTGCAGGAGCAGGTAATTTACCAGCTTTTAATACTGTAGAAATATCTTGTGCTTCTGTAACACTCATTGTCCCTCCAGAAATCTGAGTACTTCCTCCAGTAATTGCGCCGTTTACAACAGGTGCAGTATAAACGTAATCATCTAAAACAACAGCAACAAATTTACCAACGTTTTCGCTAGTCATTTTTGACCATTTTTTAGTTCCTGTACCATTCATTAACATAGAAACAACTGGCTTACTTAGCTCATCATAATCTTGTTTTGCGTCAGCTATTACATCTCCATCAATTGCAGGTTTGTCGTTTCTGTTAGATTTTATGGCATATAAACCTATAATTTCTGCAGAACCATCAGTACTAGGTTGTGCTTTGTAGTCCCATAAGAATTTAACGTACTTTAAATTAGTAGGTAATAAAGCTCTTACGCTTTTATCTGCTAATAAGCTGTTAACTTTAGCAGTGTCTTGTACTCTAGCTTGTGCAACTAAAGAGCTCATTTGTTGTTGGTTTTGAGCTACATTAGGAAACAAGTAAGTAAATAAGTTTTTTTGATTGTCAACTTTAGTTGAATCAGCAGATGCACCTAATAAATCATCGATGTCATCAGTTTTTGTAGAATCTTTAACTTTTTCAGTAGTTGAATCATCTTTTAAGATTTCAGCAACCTTTGCATTTGCAGCAAAGAAAAAGTTTTGAACTTCAGCATTGGTATATACTTCCCAAAACTGTAATTCAGCAGTACTTGTAATTAATTTAGTAACACGTTCTATATCTTTAGCTCCTGCTAATTCAATTTGAATTCTACCAGAGTTACCAATACGTTGTATGTTTGGTTGTGTTACCCCAAATTTATCAATACGACTACGTAGTACTTCAAAAGAAGTATTGATAGATGTATTAATTTCTTCTTGAAGAACAACTTTTACTTCAGCATTCGTTTTATTAAAGTCGATTTTTTCACGTAAAGACTTTGTTCCGAATATTGCAGGGTCACTTAATTTAACGGTTCCGTTACTTAATGTTTCGAATTCGCTAAAAAATAAATCTAAGTAATTATCTTGACTTGCTTTTTGAGCTTCGTTAGCTTTCTCTAAAGCTTCTCTAAAAACGCTGTTATTAGAGTTATTTGCTAAAGCAACTAAAATATCTTTTACAGATACTTGTAAAATAGCATTTATACCTCCTTTTAAGTCTAAACCAAGGTTCATTTCACGCTCCTTAATGTCGTTATAAGAGTACTCAGCAACGCCTAAATTTACTATTTTATCGTTAGCAACACTGTCAAGATATTTTCTCTCAAATCTAGCTAACTCTCTACCTTTGTTATCTTTAACGTTTTCCTTTGCATATACTTTAGCGCTATCTTCTACTTTATTAGCAAAAAATGTAAACGACAGTTGGTACAAGCTTACTAATCCGAAAAGGACAGCAAATAATTTAATAAGACCTTTGTTCTGCATCTATAATAGTTTAATTCGAGTTCTTTTTTAAAACGTGCAAATATAGTATTTCAAAAAAGATTTGCCAATTCTTTTATCATATTTATCTGAATCTACCAAGTTTAGTTATATAAAGCTAATAAATGTCAGTTTTTGTAGGGATTATATTATGTACATTTACTTTCTCGATTTATAAATAATCAATAACTAAAAATAAAAAAATAAGCTATGGCACATTTAAGCGATATAGAGATAGCGCAAGCAAAAGATTTACAACATATTAAGTATATAGCCAATAAGCTAAAAGTAGAAGAAGATGATCTAGAAATGTATGGTAAATATAAAGCTAAATTGCCTTTACATTTAATTGATGAAGATAGAATAAAAGAGAATAATTTAGTTTTAGTAACTGCCTTAACGCCTACACCTGCAGGAGAAGGTAAAACCACAGTTTCTATCGGGTTAACCGAAGGATTGAATAAGATAGGTAAACAAGCTACTGTAGTTTTAAGAGAGCCTTCGTTAGGGCCGGTATTCGGAATTAAAGGTGGTGCTGCTGGAGGTGGTTATTCACAAGTAGTGCCAATGGAAGATATCAATTTGCATTTTACGGGTGATTTTAACGCCATTGAAAAAGCAAATAATTTATTATCGGCTTTGATAGATAATAATTTACAAAGCCAAACGAATAATTTAAATATAGATCCGCGTACTATTTTATGGAAACGTGTTATTGATATGAACGATCGTGCATTGCGTCAAATTACGATTGGTTTAGGCGGAACAGCAAACGGTATTCCTCGTGAAGATGGTTTTAATATTACGCCAGCATCCGAAGTAATGGCAATACTTTGTATGGCGATGAATTTTGATGATTTAAAAAAGCGATTAGGTAATATATTTATCGGATTTACTTTTGATAAAAAGCCTGTTTTTGCTGCTGATTTAAATGCGCAAGACGCCATGGCTATTTTACTAAAAGATGCTATTAAACCAAACCTAGTACAAACGCTAGAAGAGAACCCTGCAATTATTCATGGAGGGCCTTTTGCAAACATAGCACAAGGAACAAATACAATTATTGCTACTAAAATGGGATTGTCATTGTCTAATTATGTGGTTACCGAAGCGGGTTTTGGAGCCGATTTAGGAGCAGAGAAGTTTTTAAATATTAAATCTGCATACGCAGGATTAAATCCGAAGTGTGTTGTGTTGGTTGCAACTATTAGAGCATTGCGCCATCATGGTGGAGCTAAGAAAGAAGAATATAATACTCTTAACTTGGAGAAAGTTAAAGACGGGTTTAAAAATCTTGAAAAACATATAGAAAATATTCGCAAGTTCAATATCGAGCCAGTAGTTGCAATCAATTCATTTATTTCTGACTCTGATGAAGAGGTTAGTTTTGTAATTGCTGCTTGTAAAAAACTAGGTGTTGAAGCTGTAGTTTCAGAAGGTTGGGAAAAAGGAGGAGAAGGAACCAAAAACTTAGCAAAAGCAGTGGTTAATGTGGTTGAAAATAGAGAAACACAATTTAAACCTTTATATGATTGGAAAAGTCCTGTAAAAGATAAAATAGAAAAGATTGCAAAAGAAATTTATGGTGCCGATGCTGTTACTTATGATAAAAAAGCAGAATTGAATTTAAGAAGAATTGATAGATTAGGGTTTAATGATTTTGCGGTTTGTATGGCAAAAACCCAAAAATCTTTTTCTGATGATGATAAGTTGATAGGAAGACCAGAGGGTTTTACCATTAATGTTCGTGAAATAGAGATTGCAGCAGGGGCACAATTTGTAATTCCTATTTTAGGTAAAATGATGCGTATGCCTGGTTTACCGGCAACACCAGCTTCCGAGAATATGAGTATCGATAGTAATGGTGTAATTTCAGGGTTGTCATAAATAAGCCTCAATTAAAAACAACAAACCCCGAGTTATTTAACTCGGGGTTTGTTGTTTTATATCGGGTTAAAAAATTAATTCACACCACGTTGTTTGTTAATTTCATCTTGTAACTGACGTCTTAACTTTTGTTCTTTACTAATAGAGCTTCTTTTGTACTGTTCAAATTCATGCTCAACATCAACTAATAAATCTTTTGTTTCTTTTGTAATAGAGTAGCTTCCGTTAAACTTAAAAATAAAAAAAGCCAATCCAATAAGTAAACCACCAATAATACTCCAAAGAATAGTATTATAGGTTGCTTTGTTTAAAGGTATTCCTAAAAAAGAAATAGCATCTTCTTTTTCAAGAGATACAGATAAATTACCTTTTAATGTTGTAATTTCTTTTTTTAAAGAATTAGAGTTTTTTAATTGTTCGTTTATTTTAAGCTGCTTTGTAATTACGTCTTTCTTTATAGCAGAAACACTATCAAGTATGTTTTTTTCAAAACTCACAAATTGAGTTCTTTTAATCATTTTGTACTCTTGCCAATTGTTAGATAATCTGTAAATTTTTGTAAACTGATTTTCTATAGTATTAGGCAAAGAATCTACTTGACTTTTAGATAAACGACTTTGTGCTGTAATGTTTTGTGTTATGATAATTAAAAATAGAATTCTTAAAGTTTTCATAGATGAGAATTTTATGTAAATATTGAGTATAATAGGTTTAAAAAAACCCAAACGTTTAAGTTTGGGTTTTTAGTATAAGCAAGTATATGAAACTTATTTTACTTTTTCTACAATGGCCTTAAAAGCTTCTGGGTTGTTCATAGCTAAATCGGCTAAAACCTTACGGTTTAATTCGATGTTGTTAGCTTTAACTTTCCCCATAAACTGAGAATAAGACATTCCAAACTGACGAGCTCCAGCGTTAATACGTTGAATCCATAATGAACGGAAGTTTCTCTTATTGTTTTTACGGTCACGATAAGCATATGTCATCGCTTTTTCTACCGCATTCTTTGCTACTGTGTAAACGTTTTTACGTCTTCCAAAGTAACCTTTTGCTGCCTTCAAGATTTTTTTCTTCTTTTTCTTGAGGCTACTGAATTTACTGATCTTGGCATAATTCAAATGGTTTTTTGTAGTAGGCGACCGAATATCGATACTTAATTGAGCCTAACTCCATGGTTAATAATTAAATTCCCTGGCTAACAAATTAGGTTAAGATATTATCTTAAAACTAATTGTTGCTTAATGTTTGCTACATCAGACTTGTGTACTAATGTTGCATGAGTTAAAGCAAGCTTACGTTTTTTAGACTTCTTTGTTAAGATATGGCTTTTGAACGCGTGCTTTCTTTTGATCTTTCCAGAACCAGTTAACTTGAAACGTTTCTTGGCACTAGACTTTGTTTTAATTTTAGGCATCTTTGTTTTTTAGTTTATCTTGCTTATATATTATGAACGATTTTTAGTTTATTTACTCTTTTTAGGAGCAAGAAACATAATCATACGTTTTCCTTCTAACTTAGGCATTTGCTCTACCTTACCGTAATCTTCTAATTCTTGAGCTAATTTTAATAATAAAATTTGCCCTTGTTCTTTAAAAACAATCGAACGTCCTTTGAAGAAAACAAATGCTTTCAACTTTGCACCGTCTTGTAAAAACTTAATAGCATGTTTCTTTTTAAACTCATAATCATGCTCATCAGTTTGAGGTCCGAAACGAATCTCTTTTACAATAACTTTAGTTGCTTTTGATTTTAAAGCTTTATCACGTTTTTTCTGTTCGTATAAAAACTTTTTATAATCAATAACTTTACAAACAGGAGGTACGGCTTTAGGTGAAATTTCAACTAAATCTAACTCTTGTTCACGTGCTATCTCTTTGGCTTTTTCCAAAGCATAAACACCTACTTCGATGTTTTCGCCAACAAGACGAACTTCCTCAACATATTTAATTTTATCATTAATTCTATGTTGATCTTCTTTGATTACTCTGAGCGGTCTACGTCCGCCTCTTCTTCTAATTGCTATGACCTATATATTTAAATTATTATTTATTTTTTAGTTTCCAAAAGGAACCAATACTTCACTAACTTCTTTTTGTATTAGAGATATAAACTCTTCTATTGTAAATGTTCCTATATCTCCTTCTCCGTGTTTTCTTACAGATACCGTGCCATCTTGTTCTTCCTTTTCACCAACAATTACCATAAATGGAATTTTGCTTACTTCAGCGTCACGAATCTTTCTTCCAGTTTTCTCGCTTCGGTTATCTACCAGGGCGCGAATTTCGGAATTTTCTAACAAAGTTAAAACTTTTTTAGTATATTTTTGATATTTCTCACTGATTGGCAGTATAATAACCTGCTCTGGCGTTAACCAAAGAGGAAAATTACCTCCTGTATGCTCTAATAACACGGCAATAAATCGTTCCATCGACCCAAAAGGTGCGCGGTGAATCATTACTGGTCGATGTAATTCGTTGTCACTTCCTTTGTAATTTAAGTCAAAACGTTCTGGTAAATTGTAATCAACCTGAATAGTTCCAAGCTGCCAACTTCTACCTAAAGCATCTTTTACCATAAAGTCTAATTTCGGACCGTAAAAGGCAGCTTCACCTTCTTCAATAACAAAATCTAAACCTTTATCTGTTGCTGCATTTATAATTGCTTGTTCAGCAAGTTCCCATGTTTTAACATCACCTATGTATTTATCAGGATTTGCCATATCTCTGATAGAAACCTGCGCGGTAAAGTCTTCAAAGCCTAGAGACTTAAATACATAAAGTACTAAATCAATTACGTCTTTAAATTCTTGATCTAATTGTTCTGGAGTACAGAAAATATGAGCATCATCTTGTGTAAAACCTCTTACACGGGTTAATCCATGTAATTCTCCACTTTGTTCGTACCTGTAAACAGTTCCGAATTCAGCAAAACGTTTTGGTAAATCTTTATAAGAATGAGGTTTAAAGTTGTAAACTTCACAGTGATGTGGGCAATTCATAGGCTTTAATAAAAACTCTTCATCCATTTTAGGAGTTTTTATAGGCTGAAAACTATCTTCACCGTATTTAGCATAATGACCAGAAGTAACATATAGCTCCTTTTGTCCGATATGCGGAGTCATTACCATTTCGTAACCAGCTTTCTTTTGAGCCTTCTTTAAAAACTCTTCTAAGCGATTTCGTAAAGCAGCTCCTTTAGGTAACCACAAAGGTAAACCAGCTCCTACTTTCTGAGAGAATGTAAATAGCTCTAATTCTTTACCTAGTTTTCTATGATCACGTTTTTTAGCCTCTTCCAATAACTCTAAATACTCCGTAAGCATTTTTTGTTTCGGAAAAGAGATCCCATATATACGAGTTAATTGCTTGTTTTTTTCATCACCTCTCCAATAAGCACCAGCAACACTCATCACTTTAATGGCTTTTAGTATTCCTGTGTTAGGAACATGTCCACCTCTACATAAATCAGTAAAGTCACTATGGTCACAAAAAGTAATGTCACTGTCAGTTAAATTTTCAATTAATTCAACTTTATATTCATTTCCTTCTTCTTTATAGTAGGCTAGGGCATCTGCTTTAGAAATAGAACGTAATTTAAACTCATGCTTTCCTCTAGCAAATTCTAAAAACTTTTTTTCAATAGCAGAGAAATCCTTATCAGAAATAGTTCCCTCTCCTAAATCAACATCATAATAAAAACCATTATCAATTGCTGGTCCTATTGTTAATTTAGCATTTGGGTGAAACTCTAAAATAGCCTGAGCTAACACGTGCGCAGAAGAATGCCAAAAAGCCTTCTTACCACCTTCGTCATTAAAGGTATATAGTATTAAAGAACCATCTGTCGTAAGCGGAGTGGAGGTTTCGATAGTGGTACCATTAAAATTTGCA
>NZ_CP135989.1:2480000-2482500 GCF_032463465.1 Tenacibaculum sp. HL-MS23
GACACTGTCTCAGCCATGAGCTCGGTGAAATTGTAGTATCGGTGAAGATGCCGATTACCCGCAGCGGGACGAAAAGACCCCGTGAACCTTTACTATAGCTTCGTATTGGTTTTGGATAAGTAATGTGTAGGATAGGTGGGAGACTATGAAGCGGCGTCGCTAGGCGTTGTGGAGTTGTCCTTGAAATACCACCCTTTGCTTATCTAGAGTCTAACTCAGCAATGAGAACAGTGCGTGGTGGGTAGTTTGACTGGGGTGGTCGCCTCCAAAAGAGTAACGGAGGCTTCTAAAGGTTCCCTCAGCACGTTTGGTAACCGTGCGTAGAGTGCAATGGCATAAGGGAGCTTGACTGAGAGACATACAGGTCGATCAGGTACGAAAGTAGAGCATAGTGATCCGGTGGTTCCGCATGGAAGGGCCATCGCTCAAAGGATAAAAGGTACTCCGGGGATAACAGGCTGATCTCCCCCAAGAGCTCACATCGACGGGGGGGTTTGGCACCTCGATGTCGGCTCGTCACATCCTGGGGCTGGAGAAGGTCCCAAGGGTTGGGCTGTTCGCCCATTAAAGTGGCACGCGAGCTGGGTTCAGAACGTCGTGAGACAGTTCGGTCTCTATCTGCTGTGGGCGTTAGAAATTTGAGTGGATTTGACTTTAGTACGAGAGGACCGAGTTGAACTAACCTCTGGTGTATCTGTTGTTCCGCCAGGAGCACTGCAGAGTAGCTACGTTGGGAAGGGATAAGCGCTGAAAGCATATAAGCGCGAAACCCACCACAAGATGAGATTTCTTTAAAGGGTCGTGGAAGATTACCACGTTGATAGGATACAGGTGTAAAGGCAGTAATGTCATAGCCGAGTATTACTAATAACCCATAGGCTTATGTATAGTTCCCGACCTTCGGGTCGGGACGCAAACTCTTTTGATAATTTACGATATGATTTTACTAATATGTTAACTTATACAGTTGCAATATACTGAACGATTTAAGGTGATTATCGCAATGGGGCTCACCTCTTTCCATCCCGAACAGAGAAGTTAAGCCCATTTGCGCCGATGGTACTGCCAATGGTGGGAGAGTAGGTCGTTGCCTTTCTTTTAAACCTCAATCTTTATAGATTGAGGTTTTTTTTGCTCTAAACTCAAATGAAAAATAGTGCTTTTAACATAATTACCCTTCTTCTTATATTATAAATAAAGCTTATATAATTTTAATAATCCTAAATTCAAGATATTTCATAGAAAATAAAAAGAATGAAGTACTATTAAGTATCCCAAACTTATGCAGTACAATTATGTACTAAAAAAAAGGATTATAAGTATCTTGATAATCACCAGAGACGGAAAATGAAGATTTATTAGAAGAAAGGAGTAATAAAAATATTGATTGTAACTTATGAATGAGCAATATCGAATAAAAATGATTTTAGAGGGTATATTATCGAGATTAAATTAGAATATAAACTTAAAAGAAGGTGAAAAATAAGCTGCCTATATTCTTTAAAAAATAAGAATAAACAGAAAGCGATATACTACGTTAATATTCCAAGGAATTAGAAAAGAGTATATAGTTAAAACAGGCTAGAAGAAAACAAAAAATCTATACTTAAATTTTTTATTGATGTTAAAACAAACTTTTTTAAATAGTATATAAGATTATTATTACCATTATTAAGTAGCTCTTCAGAATAATAAATATAATTTCACTACAGTTTTCAAATATCAGCGAAGTAAAGAAGAGCATAATAGTGGTTGATTTATAGTTTACACAAGTAAGAAATTCACAGATATACTATTAACTTAAGCTAGTTTTAGTAACTGATCAAGAGTAATTCATTAACAAATCAATAAAATATGGGATTAATATTAGAGTTAAGTATTTAAGAAACAGGGTAAAAAAAAATACTTAAAAGAAAAGGATAGAAAGGTAGTTGTTATGTTGAAAAAGGAATCTATATTTGCACCCGCTAAGGGAAAAACGAGTGCTACAGAGCATGAGTGAGATGCTTTAAAAGGTCATAAAAAATACTGGTTAAGATAGTTTTAATAAAGTGTAAAAAATAAGTTAAATATTACTTGTTTAGTACAGATTAAAGAGAGTATCTTTGCAGTCCGATTTAGGGTAAATAGTTCATTAAAATGTTGCGAAAATAACTTTAAAAAAAGTTTCAAAAAGTTTTGTCAGTTTTAGAAAAGTTTATAGATTTGCAACCGCTTTAAGAAAGCGATACGATCAGAGAAATTTTGGAATGATTTAGTAATAAAAATCAGTTAGTTCGAATCTAGCGTTTCTACAAAATTAGGATTTACAGCGAGTGTTTTACAGCATGAGTGCGATACCCTAAAAGTTCATTGAAAATATTGAAATTGACAGCGTAAACAAAGAGTAGAATAACCACGTTCTAATTCGTTAGAACAAATTCTTTTGAAACTTATTCATTAATATTATTTAAAATATACAATGAAGAGTTTGATCCTGGCTCAGGATGAACGCTAGCGG
>NZ_CP135989.1:2485000-2487500 GCF_032463465.1 Tenacibaculum sp. HL-MS23
ACCGTGAGGGAAAGGTGAAAAGAACCCTAAGTAAGGGAGTGAAATAGAACCTGAAACCGTACGCCTACAAGCGGTCGGAGCACATTTACTGTGTGACGGCGTGCCTTTTGCATAATGAGCCTACGAGTTACTGTTACTAGCAAGGTTAAGGATTTAAGGTCCGGAGCCGAAGCGAAAGCGAGTCTGAATAGGGCGACCATAGTTAGTAGTAGTAGACGCGAAACCGAGTGATCTACCCATGGGCAGGTTGAAGCTGTAGTAACATACAGTGGAGGACCGAACCAGTTGACGTTGAAAAGTCTTTGGATGACCTGTGGGTAGGGGTGAAAGGCCAATCAAACTCGGAAATAGCTCGTACTCCCCGAAATGCATTTAGGTGCAGCGTTGAGCGAAAATTTTATAGAGGTAGAGCTACTGATTGGATGCGGGGGCTTCACCGCCTACCAATTCCTGACAAACTCCGAATGCTATAAAATGTTACTCAGCAGTGAGGGCATGGGTGCTAAGGTCCATGTCCGAGAGGGAAAGAACCCAGACCATCAGCTAAGGTCCCCAAATATATGTTAAGTTGAACTAACGAGGTGAAACTGCTTAGACAGCTAGGATGTTGGCTTGGAAGCAGCCATTCATTTAAAGAGTGCGTAACAGCTCACTAGTCGAGCGGTTTTGCATGGATAATAATCGGGCATAAACATATTACCGAAGCTATGGATTTACGTTGAAAGACACGTAAGTGGTAGGGGAGCATTCTATTTGCGCCGAAGGTGTACTGTAAGGTATGCTGGAGCGGATAGAAAAGAAAATGTAGGCATAAGTAACGATAAAGGGGGCGAGAAACCCCCTCACCGAAAGACTAAGGTTTCCTCAGCGATGCTAATCAGCTGAGGGTTAGTCGGGTCCTAAGGCGAATCCGAAGGGAGTAGTCGATGGATAACAGGTTAATATTCCTGTACTTCTTATAATTGCGATGGGGTGACGGAGTATTGAAAGCACCGCGAACTGACGGAATAGTTCGTTGAAACATGTAGGTATTAGGACTGTAGGTAAATCCGCAGATCTAGCTGAAGTGTGATAGTACAACAAATCTTCGGATGCGTTGATAGTGTGCCTAAAAGCTTCCAAGAAAAACCTCTAAGCTTCAGATTATAAGAACCCGTACCGTAAACCGACACAGGTAGTTGGGATGAGAATTCTAAGGTGCTCGAGTGATTCATGGCTAAGGAACTAGGCAAAATCGACCCGTAACTTCGGGAGAAGGGTCGCCCATCTTCGGATGGGCCGCAGTGAAAAGGTCCAGGCGACTGTTTATCAAAAACACAGGGCTTTGCTAAATTGAAAGATGATGTATAAGGCCTGACACCTGCCCGGTGCTGGAAGGTTAAGTGGAGTTGTTAGCCTTTGGCGAAGCAATGAAATGAAGCCCCAGTAAACGGCGGCCGTAACTATAACGGTCCTAAGGTAGCGAAATTCCTTGTCGGGTAAGTTCCGACCTGCACGAATGGTGCAACGATCTGGACACTGTCTCAGCCATGAGCTCGGTGAAATTGTAGTATCGGTGAAGATGCCGATTACCCGCAGCGGGACGAAAAGACCCCGTGAACCTTTACTATAGCTTCGTATTGGTTTTGGATAAGTAATGTGTAGGATAGGTGGGAGACTATGAAGCGGCGTCGCTAGGCGTTGTGGAGTTGTCCTTGAAATACCACCCTTTGCTTATCTAGAGTCTAACTCAGCAATGAGAACAGTGCGTGGTGGGTAGTTTGACTGGGGTGGTCGCCTCCAAAAGGGTAACGGAGGCTTCTAAAGGTTCCCTCAGCACGTTTGGTAACCGTGCGTAGAGTGCAATGGCATAAGGGAGCTTGACTGAGAGACATACAGGTCGATCAGGTACGAAAGTAGAGCATAGTGATCCGGTGGTTCCGCATGGAAGGGCCATCGCTCAAAGGATAAAAGGTACTCCGGGGATAACAGGCTGATCTCCCCCAAGAGCTCACATCGACGGGGGGGTTTGGCACCTCGATGTCGGCTCGTCACATCCTGGGGCTGGAGAAGGTCCCAAGGGTTGGGCTGTTCGCCCATTAAAGTGGCACGCGAGCTGGGTTCAGAACGTCGTGAGACAGTTCGGTCTCTATCTGCTGTGGGCGTTAGAAATTTGAGTGGATTTGACTTTAGTACGAGAGGACCGAGTTGAACTAACCTCTGGTGTATCTGTTGTTCCGCCAGGAGCACTGCAGAGTAGCTACGTTGGGAAGGGATAAGCGCTGAAAGCATATAAGCGCGAAACCCACCACAAGATGAGATTTCTTTAAAGGGTCGTGGAAGATTACCACGTTGATAGGATACAGGTGTAAAGGCAGTAATGTCATAGCCGAGTATTACTAATAACCCATAGGCTTATGTATAGTTCCCGACCTTCGGGTCGGGACGCAAACTCTTTTGATAATTTACGATATGATTTTACTAATATGTTAACTTATACAGTTGCAATATACTGAACGAT
>NZ_CP135989.1:2495000-2743573 GCF_032463465.1 Tenacibaculum sp. HL-MS23
CAGTTTTGTTTGAGCTCTTTTGTAAAGGATGAACAAAAAGCAAGTACCTTTCGACTCCGCTCAAGATAAACTATAAGCGCGACTCTTGTGATAATACACATATAAAAGGGTAAAAGGTAAAATGTGAATGATAAAGGGAGAAAATATCGTGTATAGGTAAAAGGTGGTCCAGAGTTGATTTGTTTATAAATTTAAACGAGGTTGAAAAGTTATATAGGGTATAAACAAAAAAAGTCCATCAAATTAATGATGGACTTTTTGTTTATAGTTCTCCGCTAAGGTTAAATAGAAAAGGTTTTATCCTTTTATAATTCCTCTTGAAATTACAATTTTCTGAATTTCTGAAGTTCCTTCATAAATCTGAGTAATTTTTGCATCACGCATTAAACGCTCTACATGGTAATCTTTTACGAATCCGTTACCACCGTGAATTTGTACAGCCTCAACAGATTGTTCCATGGCAACTTTAGAAGCGTATAACTTAGCCATTGCACCAGACATATCGTAGTTGTTACCTTGATCTTTATCCCATGCAGCTTTCATTACTAACATTCTTGCAGCCTCAACTTCTGTGTACATATCAGCCAATTTAAAAGCAATTGCTTGATGATTACAAATTTCTGTTCCGAATGCTTTACGCTCTTTAGAGTATTTTAAAGCCAATTCATAAGCACCAGAAGCGATACCTAACGCTTGTGCAGCAATACCGATACGACCACCTGATAATGTTTTCATGGCAAATTTGAATCCGAATCCGTCTTCACCAATTCTGTTTTCTTTCGGTACTTTTACGTCGTTAAACTGTAAAGTATGCGTGTCAGAACCACGAATTCCTAATTTATCTTCTTTAGGACCTACATGAAATCCTTCCGTTCCATCTTCTACAATAAAAGCGTTGATACCTCTGTGTTTTTTACTACGATCGGTTTGTGCGATAACTAAATAAACACCTGCACGACCACCATTGGTAATCCAGTTTTTGGTACCATTTAATAAATAGTGATCACCTTTATCTTCGGCAGTTGTAGCTTGAGAAGTTGCATCAGATCCTGCTTCAGGTTCACTTAAACAAAACGCTCCGATTTGTTCACCAGTAGCTAATTTTGTTAAATATTTTTGTTTTTGTTCTTCAGTACCATATGCTTCTAGTCCATAACATACTAATGAGTTATTTACAGAAACCATAACAGAGGCAGAGGCATCAATTTTAGAAAGTTCTTCCATAATTAATACGTATGAAATAGCGTCCATTCCGCTTCCTCCATATTTAGGATCTACCATGATACCTAAAAAACCAACTTCACCCATTTTACGAACTAATTCGTCTGGAAAGGTTTGTGCATTATCTCTTTCAATTACTCCTGGTAATAATTCGTTTTGTGCAAAATCACGTGCTGCATCACGAATCATTATGTGTTCTTCTGTTAAACTAAAATCCATTATATATGATTATTATATTCGTAAAATTTGATTCCAAAGATACTTTTTTCATAGCATATTTTCAACAGAGTTTTATTATTTTTACAGATATGAATAGCGATTTTTACTTTATTATAGGTTTGATGTCTGGAACATCATTAGATGGAATAGATTTAGTGTTTGTTCAGTTTGATAAAAAGGAGTATAAAAACTTTAAAATTCTAGCTGCAGATACTATTTCTTATAAAGATGATTGGAAAGAAAAGCTACAAACAGCCATTCATTTTTCTGAAGAAAAATTATTGAAATTAGACATTGATTATGGTGAGTTATTAGGAGCTGAGATTAATGTTTTTATCAAAAAAAATAATATAAAAAATGTAGACTTCGTAGCGTCTCATGGGCACACAATTTTACACGAACCAGCTAAAGGAATTACACTTCAAATTGGTAATGGAAAAGTGATTTCTGAAATTACAAATAAAAAAGTGATTTGTGATTTTAGGACGCAAGATGTTACTTATGGAGGGCAAGGAGCTCCGCTAGTTCCTATAGGAGATGAGTTATTGTTTGCTAATTATGATTACTGTGTAAATCTTGGAGGCTTTGCAAATGTGTCGTTTAAAGAAAATAAAAAGAGAATAGCTTTTGATATTTGTGCAGTAAATATCGTGTTAAATTATTATGTGCAAAAACTAGGATTTGAATATGATGATAAAGGACAAATAGCAGAAACAGGTAAAATAAATTACGAATTATTAGAAAAGCTAAACGCTTTAGAATTTTATAAAAAAGTGCCACCAAAATCATTAGGGTTAGAATGGGTTCAGACAAATATTTTTCCGTTGATAGATAAAATGGAGCATGATATTCCGACTATTTTAAGAACATTTGCTGAACACTCAGCAATTCAAATAGGAAAAATTATTCAGAATAATCAATCGGTTTTAATAACAGGAGGCGGTGTATTTAACTCTTTTTTAATACGCAGAATTGAAGTTTATTCAGGTAATAAAATAGCAATCCAATCCAAAGAACTTATCAATTACAAAGAAGCCTTGATTTTTGCTTTTTTAGGTTTGTTACGTCTTGAAAATCAGGTGAATTGTTTGCGGAGTGTGACAGGAGCAAAACAAGACCATTCTTCAGGAGTAATTTTTAATGTTTAGTATTTTTAAATCAAAATATTTGAGCTATCATTTTTTTATGGTAAGTTTGTGACAGTCTGTTTTTAACAGCAATAATAACAATCAAAAAACTTTTTAAATGACACAACTTTAACTTCTCTTTAAGGGATTATTTTGAAAAAAAATATTAAAGATTATAACAAATTGGAGTTGAAAATTTATTAGAAGATATTTATGAAAGATTTACTTAAAATATATGAACAAAAAGAGCCGGAAATTGTTTTTCATTGGAGAGATCAAGAAACTGATGCAGAAGGATGGACTGTTATTAACTCATTAAGAGGTGGTGCTGCCGGTGGAGGAACAAGAATGCGTAAAGGATTAAACAAGAATGAGGTTTTATCTTTAGCAAAAACAATGGAAGTTAAGTTTACCGTTTCTGGACCGGCAATTGGAGGTGCAAAATCAGGAATTAACTTCGATCCTAACGACCCAAGAAAAAGAGGTGTTTTAGAACGTTGGTATAAAGCGGTTACTCCGTTATTAAAACATTATTATGGTACCGGAGGGGATTTAAATGTTGATGCAGATAAAGATGTAATTCCGATTACAGAAAGCTGCGGAGTTTGGCATCCACAAGAAGGTATTTTTAATGGACATTTTAAACCTACCGAAGCGGATAAAATTAACAGAATTGGTCAGTTACGCCAGGGGGTAATTAAAGTGATTGAAGACAAGCAATTCTCACCAGATTTATCAAGAAAGTACACGGTTGCAGATATGTTAACTGGTTATGGTGTTGCCGAAGCAGTAAAGCATTATTATACTATTTACGGTGGTAATATAGCAGGAAAAAGAGCCATTGTTCAGGGATTTGGAAATGTAGGTTCAGCAGCAGCGTATTACTTAACTCAGTTAGGAGCAAAGGTTGTTGGAATTATAGATAGAGAAGGCGGAGTTATAAATGAAAATGGATTTTCTATGGAAGAAATGAAAGATTTATTTTTAGCGAAAGATGGTAACAAGTTAGTTGCTAGTGATATGATTCCTTTTGATGAAATTAATAGTAAAATTTGGAGCTTGCCAGCAGAAATATTTGTTCCTGCAGCAGCATCAAGATTAGTTTCTCAAGATCAAGTACAGCGAATGATTGATACAGGTTTAGAAGTAATATCTCCGGGCGCCAATGTTCCTTTTGCCGATAAAGAGATTTTCTTCGGACCAATTATGGAGTATACTGATAATCACTTAAGTTTATTGCCAGACTTTATTTCTAATTGTGGTATCGCAAGGGTTTTTGCTTACTTAATGGAAGCTAAAGTTGCTTTACCAATGGAAGATAAAGCTATTTTTGATGATACCTCAAATATTATTAAAAAAGCATTACAAAGAACGTTTACAAAAAGTGCATCGAAAACAAAAATTTGTTCAACTGCATTTGAAATTGCATTAAAAGAATTGATATAAATTAAAATATAAAAATGGAAGCAGCTATTATTTTAGTATTTGTAATGGGATATTTGGCCATTACTTTAGAGCATAATATAAAATTAGATAAATTAATTCCGGCATTAGTAATGATGGCCATTTGTTGGGCATTAGTGGCATTAGGAGTTGATGGTTTTACCAATTGGTTTGATTCATCGCAGCATGCTTTAGTCGAAGGTTTTGCAGGTTTACCTCATAATGATAAATTACATTTGGTTGAAGAAACCTTATTACATCATTTAGGTAAAACAGCCGAAATATTAGTGTTCCTTTTAGGAGCAATGACGATTGTTGAAATTATAGATTATTTCGACGGATTTTCAACAATTAAAGATTACGTAAAAACAAAAAGCAAGAAAAAAATCTTGTGGATGTTTGGGATATTAGCATTTATTTTATCAGCAATTATAGATAATTTAACAGCAACAATAGTATTGATTTCTATTTTACAGAAAATCGTAAAAAGAAGAGAAGACCGAATTTGGTTTGCTGGTTTAATTATTATTGCAGCAAACGCTGGTGGAGCATGGTCTCCTATTGGAGATGTAACAACAACCATGTTATGGATTGGTAAAAAAGTAAGTACACAAATGTTAGTAGTTTATTTATTTATACCTTCATTATTATGTATGATTGTACCAACAGTTATCGCTTCTTTCTTGCCAGCTTTTCAAGGAGATATTGAATCGGATGAAGTAAAAGAAGATACTAAGAAAAGTCCGCATAGTGCGAGAATGTTATATTTAGGTTTAGGAGCTATTGTATTTGTACCATTCTTTAAAACGGTTACACATTTACCTCCTTATGTGGGTATGATGCTATCGCTAGCAGTAGTAGCAACATTTGCTGAAATTTATAGTAGAACTAAGTTTTCTATGACAGATTACAATAGTAGTGCAGAGTCAGAGGCTCATGCACACCACAGTCCTGTACATGCTTCATTATCTAAAATAGAGATGCCTAGTATTTTATTTTTCTTAGGTATTTTAATGGCTGTTGCAGCTTTAGAATCTTTAGGTATTCTGTTTAATTTTGCTGATAGTTTAAAGCAAAGTATTCCATTAATGGGTACAGAAGTAGCAGGTACAAACGTATCAGATCTAGTGGTAATATTATTAGGTATCGGATCTGCAGTGATTGATAATGTACCTCTAGTAGCAGCTTCATTAGGAATGTTTTCTGAGCCAATAGATAATCCGTTATGGCATTTTATTGCTTTTTCTGCAGGTACAGGAGGTTCTATGTTAATTATTGGTTCTGCAGCAGGAGTTGTAGCAATGGGTATGGAAAAAATAGATTTCTTTTGGTATTTGAAAAAAATATCATGGTTAGCATTCGTTGGCTTTTTAGTGGGGTCAATTGCCTTTGTTATCATGAGAGGTTTTATTATATAATAAAGTAGTAAAAGTGTTAAAAAATCATTTTGAATTAATAATGTACTTTGTATTGTGCGTTATTAATTTAAGGTGATTTTTTTTAAAACAATTAAAGCATAAAAGAATCGTTAGTATTAAAAGCACTTAAAAAAGAAGTTGATGTTATTATTTATTCAAGAAAATTTAAAAGAAACAATATCCGAAGAAAAAACATTATCTATACTTCAGTTAATTAAAGATGGTGGTTTAGGAGGTCAAATTATTATAGGCCTACTTTTTGTATTGTTAGCCGTAGCATTGTACATTTATTTCGAACGTTTTTTTGCAATCAAGGCAGCTTCTGAAGTAGATAAAAACTTCATGAATCAGATCAGAGATCACATAACAAACGGAAAGATAGAAAGTGCGAAAGCTTTATGTGAGCATACGAATTCTCCTACAGCACGCTTAATCGGAAAAGGAATTTCTAGAATAGGAAAGCCATTAGAAGACATTAATAAAGCAATTGAAAATGCGGGAAAATTAGAAGTATATCAATTAGAAAGAAACGTTTCTGTTGTGGCAACAATTGCTGGAGCTGCGCCAATGATCGGTTTTTTAGGTACCGTAATAGGAATGATTGTAGCCATACATGAAATCGCAAATTCAGGTGGTCAGATTGATATTAAATTACTTTCAGACGGATTATATACAGCAATGACAACAACAGTAGGTGGATTAATTGTTGGTATTATCGCTTATATATCTTATAACCATTTAGTGGTTCGTACCGATAAAGTAGTGCATCAAATGGAAGCAAAATCTGTAGAGTTTTTAGATTTACTAAACGAACCTGCCTAATGAATTTAAAAGGAAGAAATAAAGTTGATCCAAGTTTTAATATGTCGTCTATGACGGATATTGTTTTCTTGTTATTAATATTTTTCATGCTAACATCCACACTAGTTACTGTAAGTGCCATTGATGTTTTATTGCCAAAGGCAGGCGGTAAAACCGAAAGTAGTAAAGTAGTAGCAGTTAGTATCACTGATAAAGCTGCTTTTTATATTGATAAGACGAAGGTGAATTCAGCTGATTTAGAACGCACAATTCTAACAAAAGTAGGAGCAGATAAAAAGAAAACCATCGTTATTAGAGGCGATCAAAATGCGCCTTATAAAAACGTAATGAAAGTTATTGATATTGCCAACAAGAATAAATTAAAAATGATTTTAGCTGTAAAAGCTAAATAACTTAAATAATACTTCGGGGTGATTCTCGAGGAAAAAATAGTGAGAAGTTAGTAGGATGAAGATATTTGAAACCGAACATAAACGTAAGTCAGCCATTATTACGGCCGTTATTCTGATGCTTTTAATTGTTGGAGTATTTAATTTCGGAATGAAATATTTAGATCCACCTATAGAATACGGATTGGCTATTAACTTCGGAAATTCGGAAGTTGGTAGTGGTGAACCTGTAGAAAAAACAATATCTCAATCGGCACCAGAAAAACTACAAGAAGAAGTTGTTGAAGAGCCTGTAAAAGAAACGCCTCAAGAAACAGTTCAGGAAGAAGTAATTACGAGTGAAACAGCAAAAGAGGTTCCTGTTATAGAGAAATCAACAAAAAAAAGGAAGTAGTAACAGAAACTCCCAAAAAAGTAATACCTAAAAAGAAACCAAAACCTACACCATCAAAAGAAACCACCGATGCCTTAAATACTTTATTAAACGGCACCTCAAAAGATGGCGCAACAAAAGGAGAAGGGGATGATAATAAATCAGGTGTAAAAGGAAACGAAAAAGGCGATCCAAATTCTAGTAAATATTACGGGAATTCAGGAAGTGGTTCTGGAGGTAATTATAATTTAGAAGGAAGAACCGCACTTTCTAAACCCATACAAAAACCAGATTGCCAAGAAGAAGGTACAGTGGTTGTTAGTATTGAGGTGGATCAAAACGGAAAAGTGACCAAAGCTATTGCAGGAGTAAAAGGATCAACAAATACTGCAGCATGTTTACTAAAGCCAGCTAAAGAAGCTGCTTTAAAAACAAAATGGAATGCAGCATTAAATGCGCCGTCAAAACAAAGAGGAACCATTATCTACAAGTTTTCTTTGTCTAAATAAGTAACTTATAAAATAATGTCATCTGTAGTACTACTCGCAGATCATAAAACAGCTATATGACATATCAAGAAACCCTAGATTGGATGTTTGCGCAATTGCCAATGTACCAAAATCAAGGTAAAACAGCTTTTAAAAAAGATCTCACCAATAGTATTGCTCTAAGTAATGAATTGGGGAATCCTGAGAAAAAATTTAAAACAATTCATGTTGGTGGTACCAACGGAAAAGGGTCTACAAGTCACATGTTAGCGAGTGTTTTACAAGAAGCAGGCTATAAAGTAGGCTTATATACGTCACCACATCTTAAAAATTTTACCGAACGTATCCGAATAAACGGAGAAGAGATAGATAAAGAGAGTGTCGCAGAGTTTATATCAGAAAACAAACTTTTTTTAGAAAGACAAGGCCTTTCTTTTTTTGAAATGACGGTAGGCATGGCATTCGATTATTTTGCAAAACAACAAGTTGATGTTGCTATTATAGAGGTCGGTTTAGGGGGGCGATTAGACTCTACCAATATTATCACGCCCGAAGTGTCGGTAATTACGAATATCGGTTTAGATCATACACAATTTTTGGGAGAAACCTTACCAAAAATAGCTTTTGAGAAAGCAGGAATTATTAAAAACGGAGTTCCAGTTATTATTGGAGAGCGTCAACAAGAGGTGGAAAGTGTTTTTATCGCTAAAGCGGATGCTTGTAAAAGTGAAATACTATTTGCTTCGGATGAAGAAGATAATTATAAAACTGATTTATTAGGTGATTATCAAGTCAAGAACACAAAAACAGCCGTAAAAGCGATTCAGCAGTTAAAAGCATTTAAAATATCAGCAAAAAATATAAAAACAGGGTTGTTGAACGTTGTTAAAAATACCAATTTAAAAGGGCGTTGGCAAATTCTACAAGAAGAGCCGAAAATAATTTGCGATACCGCTCATAATAAAGAAGGCTTATCTTATACCTTAAAACAGCTTAAAAAAGAAAATTACATGATAATGCACATTGTATTAGGAGTGGTTTCGGATAAGAGTTTAAAAGATATTTTACCATTATTTCCAACAAATGCTGTTTATTATTTTTGTAAACCGGCGATTCCGAGAGGCATGTCAGAAAAAATATTAAAAGAAACCGCAAACGAGCATAATCTCAGTGGTGATTCTTTTGGTTCTGTAAATCAAGCCTTTGAAGCAGCGAGTTTGCGGGCAACTAAAGAAGATGTTGTGTATGTAGGAGGGAGTACGTTTGTTGTGGCAGAAATTTTATAAAATTAAATTAAAATAGTGTTGTTTTTTTCTAAAACAATACTATATTTGCACCCGCAATTGAGGGCAATTAGCTCAGTTGGTTCAGAGCACCTCGTTTACACCGAGGGGGTCGGGGGTTCGAATCCCTCATTGCCCACAATATTCCTACCGAACGGAATTAAAATAAAATCGGGCAATTAGCTCAGTTGGTTCAGAGCACCTCGTTTACACCGAGGGGGTCGGGGGTTCGAATCCCTCATTGCCCACAACATTCCTGCCGAACGGAATTAAAATAAAATCGGGCAATTAGCTCAGTTGGTTCAGAGCACCTCGTTTACACCGAGGGGGTCGGGGGTTCGAATCCCTCATTGCCCACATCAATCACAATCCTGATGAATTTTCATCAGGATTTTTTGTTTTCAAAAACCTGAAGATTACTTCGTGGTTTTTTGAAAACAAAAAATTTTATTTGAGTGAAACTCATTAGGGTTGTATTTGCGGTAGTGGTTTCAGTAAGGGATCTGTAATTCCGTATTTTTAAACGTTAACTAGAAGTTTGCTTCCAAGTGCTATGTCGGTTTTAATGTTTTACTCTGATCTCTCTTTCTTTTCCATTGCTGAATACTGAATCAAGTTCAGCACAGGCTTTACAAAAATTTAGTCTTGCACTTTCAGTGGTCAAAGTTATTTTTGAAAACTAAAACAACTGAACTCGCTTTGCTCAGACAGCATTTGTTTTTACGATTTCTTCAAATGTTTGACACTCGCTTGCAAGTGCGATGTCGGTTTTTAGATTCAGGTTTTTATTTATTGTTTTTTGGGAGTAGCAGGTGGTTTGGTAAACGGGGTCTTCTTTTCTTTCAAATGTTTGACGCTCGCTTGCAAGCGCTATGTCGGTTTTAGTGTTTTCTCTAACTACTAACTACTAACTACCAACTACCAACTACCAACTACCAACTACCAACTACCAACTACTAATCTCTAACCTCTAATTTCTAACCTTTCTCTTTCTTTTCCATTGCTGAATACTGAATCAAGTTCAGCACAGGCTTCACAAAAATCTAGTCTTGCACTTTCAGCGGTCATAACAATTTTTGAAATCCAAAACAACTGAACTCGATGTGGGCAGACAGCATTTGTTTTTACGATTTTTTCAAATGTTTGATATTCGCTTGCAAGCGCTATGTCGGTTTTAGTATTTTTTTTAACTACTAACTACTAACTACTAACTACTAACTACTAACTACTAACTACTAACTACTAACTACTAACTACTAACTACTAACTACTAATCTCTCTTTTCTGTTACTATAAAGAAAAAAACACTGGTAATTGGAGTGATTTCTTTACTTATTAATATTTGTTAGTTTGTTTTGGTGGTGATTATGGTGAATTGGGTAGTTTTAATTTTAAGAGTTTTTAAGCTGTTTTTTTTAAAAAAGCGAAGTGAGCTTCGTTTTTTTTATATAAATGGTTAAAAATTGCTTTAAAATGTTAATAACTCTTTGAAAGAAAGATTTTTGAGGAGGGGAAGTTTGTAGTATCTTTATAAAAAACAAAAAAGTCTTAAAGTTGGTGCCCTAAGACTCTTTGTTAAAACGGTAATACTTTACGTAGTATTTGTTTTTTGTATTCGGACTTCAAAATTACAATACTTCTTAAAACTTACCAAAAAAAATGATTAATTTTTAAAGCGATATACCAAGTCGCAGGTGGTAGGTTATGGATTAAGTTTAATAAAAAAAACGCCATTAAGTACTTGTTATTTAATGAGATGCTGTTCTTAAGAAGGATGGGCGTAGGTGTAAGAACCTAGTTTTAGATAAAAACTTTAGAGAAGTCTGTGTAGTGTGCTCTTAAATTAAACTACACATTTTGTATATAGTAAATTATAAAATCATGGTTAAAGTAAAATCAATAGAGCGTCCAAATCCGCAGGACAGAACAGCGGATAAAAAATTTTATGCACAAGCAATATCAAACGGAACAACAGATTTAGAAAGGTTGGCTTATTTGGTATCCAATCAAAGTACGGTAAGAGAAGCCGACTGTTACGCCGTGTTGCTATCGTTGTTGCATAATGTTATCGACGAATTGTCGCAAGGTAAAATTGTAAAGTTAGATAAGTTAGGGTCTTTTCAAATAGGGGTACGCTCGGAAGGCGTTGCCACTGAAGAGGAATTGACATCGAGCGCTATTAAAAAGGCGCATATCAATTTTAGACCAGATAAAAGAATGCGTAATATGTTAAGTAATGTCGCTTTTACATTTAAGTAGTATTTAAAAGAATACATAGTGCTAACCTCAATAGCTTTTGTTATTGAGGTTTTTTTTGTTTCTTTTTTTTAAGGTAAAAAAACTCCCTATCTTTTTTAAAAAACATACGATAGTTTTACTTAAAAGTTAGGCATGTTTTTAGTAAAAGAAACTTTAGAGTTAGTGTAAACAAACCAATCTTATGTTACGGCTTACTGCTGCGCTTTAATTCCGACGTTAAGGAGGCTAGTATCAAAAAAAGCACCTAATAAAACTGTTGTAAAACAGTTCTGTTATGTGTTTTTTAACGTGAAAAACCCTGTTTTAAGGAAGGGATGCTCTATTTTTTTAGTTGAAAAAAGTGTTGAGTTTTGTTGTTTTGTAATTTTCAGGGTAAATAATAGGTGTCAATTTTAATAGGTTATGGGGTATAGCGTTGCTAATTCTAGTAGGTACTGAATTGTGAACTTTAGCTATAAAAAGCGATGTAAACTGTTTGATTTCTGTGTTTGCGGACTATAAAAACGTATGGCAGTTAAAAAGATGTTGTTATTCAGGTTGTTTATTTCAAATTATGTATCCTAAAGCTAAAATAGATGGGTGTAAAATATTTTAAAGCGTGGGTGTTTTTAGATAATAGTTGTAAAGTGGTATGTAGTAGATATGTGTGGTGTTGCAAAAAAAATAATTATTTAGGAGTAACTGATTTGTTTGTAGTAGTTTAGGTGTTTTTGTTGAAAGTGAAATCAGCCATAGATTATTCTCTTTTTAATAATGTTTTTGTACATTCGCAACTTGCTTAAATTTATATTATGAAAGAAAAGAAAATCGCTGTTATAGGCCTCGGTTATGTGGGATTGCCTTTAGCAAGATTGTTTGCAACTAAATATTCGGTTGTTGGTTTCGATATAAAATCTAAAAGAGTTGAAGAATTAAAGTCGGGAGTAGATGTAACGTTAGAGGTTGAAGACGCTTTGTTAAAAACTGTTTTAGTAGACAGTGATTCTGATGAAAAAGGCTTATTTGTTACTAGTAATGCTGATGCTATAAAAAACTGTAATTATTATATTGTTACGGTACCAACATCCGTAGATAAAAACAACCAACCTATTTTAACGCCATTATTAAGTGCTAGTAAAACCATAGGAAGTGTTTTATGCAAAGGCGATATTGTGGTGTATGAATCTACCGTTTACCCAGGAGCTACAGAAGAAGATTGTGTACCAGTATTAGAAAAAGAATCAGGCTTAAAATTAAATCAAGATTTTTATGTCGGCTATTCACCAGAAAGAATCAGTCCGGGAGATAAAATCCGTACGGTAGAAAATATTTTAAAAGTTACTTCAGGTTCTACTAAAGAAACGGCTCAAAAAGTAGATGATTTATATAAATCGGTCATTGCTGCAGGAACGCATATGGCACCCTCTATTAAAGTAGCAGAAGCTTCAAAAATTATAGAAAACTGTCAAAGAGATATTAATATTGCTTTTGTAAATGAGTTGGCTAAAATTTTCAACTTAATGAATATTAATACTAGTGATGTTTTAGAAGCTGCAGGTACTAAATGGAACTTCTTACCTTTTAAGCCTGGTTTGGTAGGTGGACATTGTATTGGTGTAGATCCGTTTTACTTAGCCCAAAAAGCGCAACAATTTGGGTATTATCCCGAAATAATTTTATCAGGAAGGCGTTTAAATGACAGTATGGGGAATCATATTGCATCAGAAGTTGTGAAGTTGATGATTTCAGAAGATGTAAAAGTAAAAAATGCTGAGATTTTAATTTTAGGAATCACGTTTAAAGAAAACTGTCCCGATATTAGAAATACAAAAGTAATTGATGTACATCACGCTTTAAAAAGCTACGGAGTTACTATTGATATTCACGATCCGTGGGCTAAAGAAAAAGAAGTTTCAGATACTTATGGTATCACTTTAAATAAGCAGCTTTACGCTAAAAAATATGATGCTGTTGTGTTGGCGGTATCACATAACGAATTTAAAGAAGTAGATTTGTTGCGGTTAAAAAAGGAAAACGGAGTTGTATATGATGTAAAGAATTTCCTGCCTCAAGAATTAATAGATAAAACATTATAATGAAAAATTTTGCTTTAATAGGTGCTGCCGGATATATAGCGCCACGTCATTTAAGAGCTATAAAAGATACGAACAATACCTTAATCGCTGCGCTCGATAAATTTGATAGTGTGGGCGTGATGGATAGTTATTTTCCGAAGGCAGATTTTTTTGTGGAGTTCGAGCGTTTCGATCGTCACATCGAAAAAATTAAACGCCAGCAAAATATACAGCTCGACTATGTAAGTATTTGTACCCCCAATTACTTACACGATTCGCATATACGCATGGCTTTGCGAAGAGGTGCAGATGCTATTTGCGAAAAGCCGTTAGTGTTGAATCCTTGGAATGTAGATGCTTTACAAGCCATAGAAAAAGAATCTGGAAATAAAATTAATACCATTTTGCAATTAAGATTGCATCCTAGTATTATTGCCTTAAAGAAAAAAGTTGATGCTGAAAATAAAAAAGGGAAGTATGATATCGATTTAACCTATATCACTTCTCGTGGTAACTGGTACGATGCATCCTGGAAAGGAGATGAAAGTAAATCGGGAGGAATCGCAACCAATATCGGAGTCCATTTTTACGACATGCTTTCTTGGGTTTTTGGCGAGGTACAAGAGAATTTAGTGCATCTAAGAGAAAAAGATAAATCGGCAGGTTATTTAGAATTTGAAAATGCCAGAGTACGTTGGTTTTTATCTATTGATGAAAATTCACTGCCAAAGCAGGTGCAAGAAAACGGACAAAGAACCTACCGTTCTATCACTGTAGATGGAGAAGAAATAGAGTTTAGTGGCGGATTTACCGAGTTGCATACAGAAAGTTATAAAGGTATTTTAAAAGGAAACGGTTTCGGATTGGTAGATGCCAAGCAATCTATAGAAATTGTACATGCTATTAGAAATACTGAATTGGTTAATAAAGGAGAGAAACATTTGTTTTTAAATAGATAAAACTATATTTGCAAAAAAGAAAAAGAAATGAAAATAGGAATAACCTTTAGTGCTTTCGATTTGTTGCATGCGGGTCATATTAAAATGCTAGAAGACGCAAAAGCACAATGCGATTACCTTATTTGTGGTTTGCAAACAGACCCTACGGTTGATAGACCCGAAAAAAACAAACCCATACAATCTGTAGTAGAAAGATATATCCAATTAAAAGGGTGTAAGTATGTAGATGAAATAGTGCCGTATGCTACCGAGCAAGATTTAGAAGATGTATTGCAATCTTTTACAATAGATGTACGTATTTTAGGAGATGAATACGCTGATAAAAATTTTACAGGGCGTGCATACTGCGAAGAAAAAGGCATTACCTTATTTTACAACAAACGAGAACATCGTTTTTCTAGTAGTGAATTACGCAAAGAAGTAGCTGAAAAAGAAAGTATAAAAAATAAAAAATAATAAGCATGAATATAGCAGTTGTCGGATCAGGATATGTAGGGTTGGTTTCAGGAGCCTGTTTTTCAGAGATGGGAAACAAAGTAACCTGTGTAGATATAGATCAACATAAAATAGACAAGCTACATGAAGGAATTATACCTATTTATGAGCCAGGTTTAGAAAACATGGTGTTAAAAAATATTGCCAATAAAAATCTATTTTTCACAACGAAACTAGAAGAAGCTATACAAGATGCTGAGGTTGTTTTTATCGCTGTAGGAACTCCTATGGGAGATGATGGTTCTGCCGATTTACAATACGTATTGTCTGTAGCCAAAGAGATCGGTAATAAGATGACTAAAAGATTGGTGGTGGTTGATAAATCTACCGTACCTGTTGGAACAGCAGATAAAGTGAAGACTACGATTCAGCAAGAATTAGATGCCCGAGGAGAAGATATAACATTTGATGTGGTTTCAAATCCTGAGTTTTTAAAGGAGGGCGCTGCTATCGATGATTTTATGAAGCCTGATAGAGTAGTTATTGGTGCTGAGAGTGCCTATGCTTTTGATAAAATGAAAGAATTATACAGTCCTTTTTTAAGAGCACACGACCGTCTTATTACCATGGATATTCGTTCTGCAGAAATGACAAAGTACGCAGCCAATGCCATGTTAGCCACTAAAATTTCTTTTATGAATGAGATTGCTAATATTTGCGAAAAGGTAGGCGCAGATGCCAATCAAGTGCGTATTGGTATTGGCTCAGATGCTAGAATAGGGTATAGTTTTATTTATCCAGGAGCGGGGTATGGAGGTTCTTGTTTTCCTAAAGATGTAAAGGCATTGAATAAAATTGCCGAAGAAAATGGCTACAACGCACAATTAATTCAATCTGTAGAAGAAGTTAATAATCGTCAGAAGTTTGTGATTGCAGAGAAAATTGTAAAGCGATTCGGAGAAAATTTATCCGGAAAAGTTTTTGCCCTTTGGGGACTGGCCTTTAAACCGGGTACAGATGATATGCGTGAAGCACCGGCTATTTATGTAGTAAAAGAACTGGTTAGGCGCGGAGCCACCATAAAAGCATACGATCCGAAAGCGATGGAAGAAGCACAGCATTTTTATTTAAAAGGTGTTGAAGGTATTTCGTATTACGAATCAAAATACGAAGTGTTAAAAGAGGCAGATGCTTTAATTCTATTAACAGAGTGGAAAGAGTTCCGTTCTCCTGATTTTTCAGAAATACAACAACAACTAAGTACCCCTATAATTTTTGACGGTAGAAACCAATACAATGTATTCAACTTACAAGATAAAGGTTTCGAGTACCATCAAATAGGAAAACAAAACTAATGTAAAATGAAAATACTTGTTACAGGAGCTGCTGGTTTTATTGGTTTTCATTTGTCAAAAAAACTATTAGACAAAGGTCATACTATTATAGGAATCGATAATATTAACGATTATTATAATGTTAATTTAAAGTACGATCGCTTAAAAGAATTAGGCATACAACAAGAAGAAGCTGCTGTTTTTTATAAAGAAACTACAAGTAGTTCTCATAATGGCTTTAAATTTATGCGAATAAATTTAGAGGATAAAGCAGTATTAACGACTTTATTTGAAAAAGAAAAGTTCGATGTTGTTTGTAATTTAGCAGCCCAAGCAGGTGTGCGTTATAGTATAGAGAATCCGGATGCTTACATACAGAGTAACATCGTTGGTTTTTTAAATATACTAGAATGTTGTAGACATAATAATATTAAGCATTTACTTTACGCAAGTAGCTCTAGTGTATATGGGGCAAATGCAAAAATACCTTTTTCAGAAGAAGATAAGGTAGATACACCTGTGAGTTTATACGCAGCAACCAAAAAAAGCAATGAATTAATGGCACATACCTATAGTCATTTATATAAAATACCTACTACAGGTTTGCGTTTTTTTACGGTGTATGGCCCTTGGGGAAGACCCGATATGGCTCCTATGTTATTTGCGGATGCAATAGCAAACGACAGGCCTATAAAAGTTTTTAACTATGGTGAAATGCAACGAGACTTTACCTATGTAGATGATATTGTAGAAGGTATTGAGCGAATTTTGGTCTCTGAAATAAAAGATAGGGACTTGTATAAGATTTATAATATAGGGAATAATAATTCGGTGAAATTATTAGATTTTATAGCAGAAATAGAAAAAAACATTGGTAAAGAAGCTCAAAAACAAATGTTACCAATACAGCCAGGAGATGTTGAAAAAACATGGGCAAATGTAAATGATCTTATAAAAGATTATAACTATAAACCTACTACATTGCTGCCTAAAGGAATTAAAGAATTTGTTAATTGGTTTAAAAATTATGCAATTGAAAAATAAAATAATAGGGAAAAAACTATTAAAAAGTATTTTAATGGTTTTTATCATGTTCGCTAGCTTTACAAACTATGCGCAAGGCACTCAACAACAGTTGAGTAAGATTGAGGTAGATAGTTTATCAGATGAACAAGTAGCTGGTTATCGTGATAAAATTAAAGAAGAAGGGTATACGGTAGCACAGGCATTGGCAATAGCCAAAACTAGGGGGATGTCTGAGATTCAAGCTCAAAAATTACAAACTAGAATACGAAATTTAGGTACTTCAACAAGTAATCAAATCAAATCACGAGATACATCGGTGAATACTAGTACTTCAGAAAATCAATTATTTTTTGGGTTGACAGGACAAGAAAGTAAAAAAACTAAAAAATCATTACTATTTGGCTATGACTTTTTTAACAATCCAAATATTTCTTTCACACCAAACCTAAACGTTGCAACTCCCGAGAATTATGTTATTGGAAACGGCGATGTACTTTCAATTGATTTATGGGGAGCTGCCGAAGCTAATTACGAGAAAAAAGTAAATAGGCAAGGCGCCATTAATATTCAGGGTGTAGGCTATATTCAATTAGTAGGCTTGCCTATAAAAGCAGCAAAATCTAAAATCAAAAATTATTTAAAAAGAATTTACGCTGGTATTGGTGCTTCGGCTAACAGTTATAATAAAGTGCATATAGCTGTTTCTATAAAAGAGGTTAGAAATGTTCAGGTAAGTATCGTGGGTGAGGTTAAAGTACCAGGTTCTTATTCGTTAAGTGGTTTTTCAACCATATTAAACGCATTATATGCAGCTGGTGGCCCTACCGAAAACGGAACTTTTAGAAATATACGATTATTTAGAGGAGGTGAAAAAGTAGCTGATTTCGATTTTTATGATTTTTTAATCAACGGTTCCGAAGCTGGTAATATAACGGTGCAAGACCAGGATGTTATCATTGTAAAACCTTATGCTAAAATAGTTACCATAAAAGGAGCTGTTAAAAGACCTGGTTTGTATGAAATGAAAGCATCCGAAACGGTATCCGATTTATTAACATACTGCAGTGGTTTTACATCAGAGGCGTACAAACAAAATGTAGTTATCGAAAGAATTAATGGTATACAAAAAGAAATTGTAGAGATTCCTTTTAAAGCTTTCACGGAAGAAAAGTTAAAAGACGGAGATTTTATAACAATCAATAAGGTATCTAATCAGTTTTTAAATAAAGTTAGTATTGCAGGTGCTGTTTTTCAGCCAGGTAACTATGAGTATGAAGAAAATTTATCGTTAGAAACGTTACTTGTAAAATCAGAAGGTGTTACCAAAGAAGCTTTTTTAGATAGAGGTATTATTGTACGTAGCTACGATACAACAACAAAAGAAACAGTGTCTTTTTCATTAAGAAACAACAATGAAAATTTATTGTTAAAGGCAAACGATAGTGTGTATGTTTTTTCGAAAGAGGAACTAAAAGAAAAAGAATTTATTACCATTAACGGAGCAGTTAATAAAGGCGCTAAGTTTCCTTATATGCAAGGCATGCAAATAGAAGATTTAATTGCGTTAGGTGGCGGACTAAAAGACGGTGCAGATGCTACGATGATCGATGTTTCTAGACGATTAAAAGATGGTCGTTTTGAAACAATAAGTAAGAATTTTGATTTAAAAGCAAGTGGTTCTTTACAAGGAAGCGATAATAATAATTTTATGCTAATGCCTTTTGATATCGTTTCGGTACGTTACTTAAAAGGATATACCGAACAAAAAACAGTATTTATAAAAGGAGAAGCAAATTTTGAAGGAGAATATTCTATAGGCGCAAAAAACGAAAGAATTTCAGACTTAATTGCACAAGCCGGGGGTTTAACAAAATATGCATATGTAGAAGGTGCTTTTTTAACAAGAAAAAATAATAAAGTTGAAGATCTGAAGCAGCAAGAAATGATTGCCGACTTTTCAAAAAAAGACACCTCAAGTGTTACCGAAGATGAAATTAAACAAAAGAAAACTTTTAAAATAGGAATAGATCTAAACGAAATCTTAGCAAAAGGCGGTAAAGGATCTAAATACGATTTAATCTTAGAAGAAGGTGATGAGCTTTTCATACCTTCAGAAAGGCAAACGGTAAAAGTAGAAGGAGAAGTTTTGTCTCCATCGTTAGTGCGCTACGAAAAAGGGAAGAGCTTTAAGCATTATATAGAAAACTCTGGGGGATTCTCAGCGAATGCAAAAAAAAGCAGGGCGTATGTAATTCACGCCAATGGAGATATTAAAACCACCAAACGATTTTTATTTTTTAAATCGTACCCTACTGTAAAACCAGGTTCGGTTATTTTAATTCCAAATAAACCTGAAAATAAAAATAAGATGTCAACACAACAAGTAATTGCAATTACTACAGGTTTGGCAACGTTGGGTGTGTTGGTAAAGAGTTTAACGGATAAATAAATTACTTGAAATGGAAAATGATAAATTAGACTTGTCTTTTTTAATACAAAAAATATATAAAAAAAAGAAGACTCTTAAAATAATTTTCTTGGTTGTTTTCTTGGTGTCTTTAGTTTATACTTTCTTTTTGTATGAAAAGAAATATGAGTCTAAGATCGTTTTTATTCCACAAAGTTCGCAACAAAATTCATTGTTGTCTGGATTAGGAGGGGTTGCTTCCTTGGCAGGAATTAATCTAAAAAGCAAAAGCACAGAGGTTATTTCTCCTGTAATTTACTCAAAAATTATTGAGAGTAAACCGTTTTTAGATAAGATGGCAAATAGTTTTATAACTATTACCAGAAATGATACTAATTCAAAAATTACCTATAAACAGTATTATAAGGAGTTACCAACATCTATCTTTTCAAGGATAAAATCAATTTTTGACTTTAAAAAGAAAAATAAAAAAGAGCCTGTTCTTAGTTTACCTGAAGTTAATGTTTATGGGGATTTTGAAATGAACGTCTTTAAAAATATTGAAAATGTGTTGAGATTTAAATATGAAGCAAAGGAAAATATTGTAACCATCGAATCATCTTTTCCTCAGGCATTAGCTTCTTCTGAGTTAGTTATAAATGCAGTGAATATATTAAAAGAGGAGCTAAGGCTTTTAAGAAATGAAAAAAATGAGAATGATTTAAAGTTTATTGAAGAAAGATATAAAGAAAAGTATAAAGAGTTTAAGGATATTCAAATTTTGTTGGCCTCTTTTGAGGATAAAAATCAATATTTATCTAGCGCTCGATCTAAAATTAAACAACTCGATTTAAGATCTAGATATGATTTACTTTTTAATGTATGTTCAGAGCTTGAAAAGCAAATAGCAACAAAACAGTTGGAAATTAATGAGAACACACCCTTTATATCTATAATAGAGCCTGTTTTTATTCCAATAGAAAAATCAGGTCTAAGTAAAAAATTATTAATTATAATAGGTTTGTTATTGAGTTTATTTCTTTCGATATTTTATGTTTTTGTGCATGATTTTTATTTAAAGTTAAAGAAATCTTTATTCATAGCTAGTAATTAAATCCATTTTAATTTAATGAATAAACTAAGAAATATAATAAAATCTAACTCTTTAGTTTTAAAGAATTTTTCTTTTTTAGCAATACTCCAAATTTTTAACATGGTTCTACCTTTAGTGACAATCCCTTATGTAATAAGTGTGGTTGGTGCTGAAAACTATGGATTATTGGCCTTTTCTTTAGCTACCATAATGTATTTTAATATTATTGTAGATTATGGTTTTAATTTAACAGCAACAAGAGAAGTCGCTGTTCATAGAGAAGATTTAAGTAAATTAAAAGAAATATTTGGTAGTGTAATAACTATAAAAGCAATATTAATGTTATTGTGTTTTATGGTGTTATTAATATTAGTTTTTTTTGTAGATGTATTTAGCCAGCATAGTAAACTTTATCTGTTCACATTTGGTATTGTGGTTGGTCAAGCATTTTTTCCTATTTGGTTTTTTCAAGGTATGGAGAATATGAAATATATAACGTACTTAAATATTATCTCAAAAAGCCTTTTTACTGTGGCAATATTCATTTTTTTAAAAGAAGAGAATGATGTTTTTTTGGTACCTCTTTTTAATTCATTGGGGGGCTGTTTTTCAGGAGTAATATCTTTGTTTATACTTAAGAAACAGTTTAACGTAGTTTTTGAATTTCAAAGAATTGAAATAATTAAAAAATATTTTAAAGAAAGTTGGGATGTTTTTGTAATTGACTTCTTGCCAAACATGTATAATAATTTTTCAACTTTTTTATTAGGGTTCTTTGCACCTTTAGAGTTTGTTGGTTTTTATGCTTTAGCATCTAAATTAATAGGAGTTTTAAATAGCTTTTTATATGTTATAAGAAATGCAACTTTTCCTTATTTAAATAAAGATTCCTCTAAAATGCAGATGATTACGAAAATAACAATTGGAGTAGGGCTATTGTTTTCAGTATGTGTTTTTGCTTTTTCAGGATTCCTAGTACCTCTTGTTTTTGGTACTACCGGTGAAAATAGTTTACTATATATATATATACTAGCTTTAAGCCCCTTATTCTTGTCCATTGGTATTGCTTATGGAAATAATAAACTTTTAATATTAAAAAAAGACAGGTTGATGAGAAATATTACAATAGTTTACTCTGTAATTGGTTTTTTTATAGCATTAATACTTATTCCTATTTTTGGAGCTATGGGGGCAGCAATAACGGTCGTTTTTACAAGATTAGTTATGGCTTTTCTCACCTATAGTAAAAGTGTAAAATTATAAAATACACCGTAATAAAAAAGATTTAAAAAGAAAATATATGAAAGTCTTAACAGTTAAAATTAAAAAGTTGATATCTGGTTGTTTATCAGATAAAATGTTTTTAAAAATACAATATTATAGAAAGTTTAATAAATTTCTTAATTTAAAATCACCTCAAACTCTAAATGAAAAATTGCAATGGCTAAAGTTGTACGACCGTACCCCTTTACATACAGTTTGTGCAGATAAGTTAAAAGTAAGAAACCATATTAAAGAAGTTTTAGGAGAAGAGTATTTAATACCACTAGTACTATCAACGAAAAACGTTAATGATATTACTCCTGATAATTTACCAAATTACCCGGTAATTATAAAAACAAACCATGATAGTGGAACGTATTTTATAATAAAGAATAAAGAAAGTCAAAATTGGAAAGAAATTAGAGCTAAGTTATCAAAATCCTTAAAAGTCAATTATTATAAGGCAGGAAGAGAGTGGCAATATAAAAATATAGAGCCTTTTATAATTGTAGAAAAGTTATTAATAAATAACAATGGAACTAGAATTGAAGATTATAAATTTGAATGTTTCAATGGTAATGCTGAGATGATTAATGTTGACTTTAATAAAGAAGATGTCCATAAGAGAAATAACTATGATATAAATTGGAATTTATTACCAATTCTATGGCCTAAAGAAATTCTAAATGGACATGATATTCCTAAGCCAAAAGAATTGGAATCAATGATAAAATTAGCGGAGAAATTGGCGTCTGATTTTTGTTTTTGTCGAGTAGATTTTTATTTTTTCGAAGATAAAATTTTTTTTGGTGAAATTACGTTTCACCCCACTTCTGGTTATGGGCAATTTTATCCTGAAGAAAAAGATTTATATTATGGAAACCTAATTAAACTACCTAAAAAACAATGATAGCTTATTTCGTATATAAATTAGATAGTTATAGTGGTGCGGCTCAGCAAGCGTTACTTTTGGCAAAAACTGTAAAAAAAAAAATATTAATATTTAACACGAACCACAGCAACTACAAAAGCTATAGTGTAAACGATTTAATAGAAGTAGTTGATTTACCTTCTAGTAGTTTTAAAAGATTTTTTATCATTTTATATAAAACGATAACTAAAAACATAACAACGTATCACTATCACGGTTTTTTTACCATTGCATTTGTTTTAGGGTTTGTTTTAAAACGAAAAATGATTTTAAAAACAACTCTTTTAGGAAATGATGATTTCGATAGTCTAAATAAAAAAAGCTTTTGGAGTATAAAGCATTATATTTTAAAAAAAATAAATGTTAATGTTGTTTTATCAAAAAAAAATAAGGAAATAAATTCTAAATATATTGACGCCTCAAAAATAAAATTAATACCAAATGGAGTTGAACTTCAAGATAATTTAAAATCTTTAAAACAAAAAAAACAAAACTTTAGTTATGTAGGTTTGGTTTGTGAACGAAAAAGAACTTACGAAAGTATTTTGTATTTTATAGATAATTATTCGCATATTAATGATGCTATTTTAAATATAGTAGGACCCTATAAGGATGTAAAAGACAACTCGGAATTTGATGACAATTATGTTAAAAAATGTTTTAACTTAGTTGACGAAGCTGGTATGGGAAAAAGAATAAATTTTATCGGTCTTGTGTCTAAAAAAGAAACTCAAAATATTTTAAATAACTCAAAAGCCCTTCTGTTTTTTTCCTCTAAAGAAGGTTTGCCAAATGTTGTTTTAGAGGCTATGTCTAATAATTGTGTTCCTATTACTAGTGAATTAGATGGGGTAATAGCTGAAATATTTAATGACAGAGAAGAGGGTTTTATTTTATCCGATTCATTTGAAAAAATAAACATTGATCTTATTGACTCAATTGTTGAAAAAAAGCTCCCTTATTTAATCATGAAAAATAAATATGATATTAATATAATAGCTGATAAATATAGATTATTGTATGAGAATAGCTAAAATTAATTCTTATATATTGATTCTAATATTCGTGTTGTTTCCTTTTTGGTCAATAATTGTTGCGCAAATCAATTATTTCTTAAAAGTACCGTTGAATATATTAACATCCATAAAATACCTTTTTGTAGTCTTCTCTATTTTTTTGTTTTTGATTAATATTTTTGTAAAAAAAAATATTCAAATTAGAGAGGAATCAATTTTATTAGGAGTTTATGTAATTTATGTTTTCTTTCATTTGGTAGGTTCCAGTTCTTTATTTTTAAAATTAGATGGATTTAAGTTTGAATTTATATTTCCGTTTTTGGCTTTGCTTATTTTTAACGCTAATAATTACAACATTAACTATTTGGATATTTTTATAAAAATTATTTTTTATCAAGGTATTGTTACACTTTTAGTTGCGTTCTTAGAATTTATGGATCAAGAACTATTAGAGTTATTATATAGAAAAAGCTTAAAGGATATTCCTCATATTAGATGGTTTTCCGTTCAACGTTTAATGTCAACAACTGGAAATCCTATTAATTTAGGAGCTACCTTATCAATCTGGATGGCTTCTTTTTTATATATGATTTATCGTAACAAAGTACTTTTGTTAAAGTTCTTGTATCCAATAGCACTGCTGTTTACTTTTTTTATCGTTTCACTTACACTTAGTAGAACTTCTCTAATAGTTTTTATTTTTACAGTTTTCTTATCGGTGTTTTTCGCTATTGATGGTTACGTTAATAAAGTGTTTTTTATTTCATTAGTAGTTTTTATATTAGGATTTTTAGGAAGTGTTTTTTTAAAGGATATTAATATTGATTTAGTTTTAGCAAGGTTTGAAAACCTTTTTGACACAAATGAGTATACATCTAATGCAAGAGTTATTAATTGGAATTACGCAATTTCTAATATGAATATTATGGAGTATTTTTGGGGTAAAGGTATTGGTACATCAAACCCTAAAGCTGAATATGTTCAGAATTACAATGCTTTTATGATAGAGAATGGTTTTGTGTCTACCTTTATTAATTATGGTATTTTAGGAGTATTATTATACTTATGCTTAATTATAAAGTTTTATGTTTTATCATTTAAAATAAAAGAGAATAATAAAGCATTAGGTTTGTTTTTAATTATATTTTTAACAGTTTTCTGTTTGTTTAATACTTCAAACGATTATAATAGAAACTTGCCATATATGTTGTATTTCTGGATTTTTTATGTGTTATCCGAGCTAGAATTTTTAAAGATTAAAAAAGAATTATTCTAATATGACCGTAGATATACTTATTGCAACTATAAATACTAATATAAATAATGTGCCTTCTGTATTATTAAAAGCGAGAGCAGATGTTTCTTATATTATTTCTATTCAGGAAATAAATAACGTAGCGTATGAAATACCGGATGTTTTAAAACAAAGAAAAGATGTAAGTATCTTTTTCTGTAAAGAAAAAGGTTTATCAATGAATCGTAATAATTGTATCAAACATGCAACTTCAGATATTTGTATAATAGCAGATGATGATGTTAGGTATAAAGATTCTTACATTGATAAAATAAAAAATGAATTTATCAAAGATGATAGTTTAGACGTGTTTGCTGGTAAAATCAAAACTAATAAAGGTGAGCAAGAGTATAAGAATTATAAACAGAAGGTTCTAAAAATCACTTTTTTAAACTTCAAAAATATTAGTAGTATTGAAATATGTTTTAGAAGAAAAAGCATCATTACTAGTGATTTAGTTTTTGATAAAAATTTTGGGTTAGGTTCAACTAAGTTTTCTAAAGGAGGAGAAGAAAGTATTTTTATAAGAGATGCTATATTAAAAGAAATGAAAATATTTTACTATCCATTTTACATAGTAAACCACCCTTATGAGAGTTCTGGTAAAATAACTGATTTTAATCAGGAATATATGGTTTTTTTAGGTGGTTACTCTAGAAGGATATCAGGTGTATTTGGTTGCTTATTGTTCGTGTATTTTTTATATAGGTACAGAAGTAGGTTGAAAACTTTTAAAAAGGTGACAATGTTTTTTGGTTTTTTTTATAAAGGGTTTAATATGTGAATGAAAAAAATAAATTAAAGCAGTAATGAAAGATAATATAAACATCAATAAAGTATCTATAATAACACCTTCGTATAACTCTGAAGAGTTTATTTCAGCAACAATTGAAGGCATAATAAATCAAACATATACTAATTGGGAACTGTTAATAACAGACGATGGATCTAGTGATAAAACAATTGATATTATAAAAGAATATCAGCAAAAAACAACTAAGATAAAACTATTTCAACTTAAAAAAAACGGAGGGGCGGGAATAGCTAGAAATAATTCTATTAAAAATGCTTCAGGTAGATTTATTGCTTTTTGTGATAGTGACGATGTATGGAAGTATGATAAACTAGACAAGCAAGTTAATTTTATGCTAAAAAATAGCCTGTCTTTTACCTATTCAGCCTATCAAAAAATGAATGAACAAGGTGTTAAGGGAGCAAAAATTTTTCCGCCTAAGAAAACAACCTTTAATAGTTTGTTAAAAAGTTGTACTATAGGATGCTTAACAGCAATCTATGACACGAATGTATTAGGTAAAAGGTATATGCCTACTATTAGAAAAAGACAGGACTATGGTTTATGGCTTACCATTTTTAAAGACATAAAGCACACCGTAGGTATTTATGATGAGGTTTTAGCTTTTTATAGAGTGCGGTCAAATTCTATTTCTAGTAATAAATTTAAAGCAGCAGTATATCATTATAGGGTGTTAAGAGAATGTGGAGAAGTAAGCTTTTTAAATTCGATTTACCTTTTTTTACATTATTCTATTAAAGGTTTGTTTAAATATTTTAAATAGATATATAAACATGTTATTTTTTGCCGACAATAAATTTTCCTTAATTTAGCAAAAAAAGCTAAAAAAGAAATGAATTTAATTACTTTAAAAGAGAATGATTTAGTTCAGAGCATGGTTATGTTAAAAAAAGAAAGATGTTTGTTTGTAAATTTAAACAAATCATTAGATAAGTTATTAACAAGTAGTAAAATATCTGACAAGTATGAAATTATTTTTCATAAAGATTTAAATTTACACGACAAAGCTATTACTTGTTACATAAAAGAGAACAATATAAAAGTTGTTGTTTTTGAGAAAACACAATTAAACCAATTGTCTAATAAAGAAGTTGGTGAATTGGTTAATTTGCGTTTGCTGGGTATTGAAATCTATGATTCAGAAAATTTTTATGAATGTGTGAATAAAAGGATTCCAATTATAAAAATTCAAGACAATCAGTATTTCTCGGACGAAATTTTTAGTCTAAAAAGAAAGAGAAGGCTAATTTTTTTTAAAAGAAGTTTTGATGTGTTGTTTTCTTTGGTAATGTTTCCCTTTGTTTTTCCTTTAATTATTTTAGGGTGTTTTTTAACAAAAATAACCTCAAAAGGAAACATGTTTTATTCACAAGTACGTGTTGGGAGAGAAGGTAAAGAGTTTAAAATTTACAAAATACGTACTATGGAAAACAATGATGGGGGTTTTACTGTGAAAAATGATAGCCGAATAACACCTGTCGGTAAGTTTTTAAGATTGTCTAAAATAGATGAATTGCCCCAGTTTTATAATATTCTTATGGGCGATATGAGTTTAATTGGCCCGAGGCCAGAACAGCCTAAATACGTAGAAGAGTATAGTAAAGAGAATCCTTTTTTCAATTTAAGGCATATGATAAGACCCGGTGTATCTGGTTGGGCTCAAATATATATGCCGAAAGCTACACCAGAAGAAAATTTAAAGAAGTTAGAGTACGATTTGTATTATATAAAAAAATACTCTTGGAAATTAGATTTTAAAATATTACTGAAAACAGTTCAGATTGTTTTTACGATGAATAGTAATTAAAATAGTACTTTTGTTTCCAAAAAGAGCAAAAGACAATGAAAAATATTTTAGTAACTGGTGGTTTGGGTTTTATAGGATCTCATGTTGTTGTTGATTTACAAAAATTGGGATATAAGGTTTTGATTATAGATAATTTATCTAATAGCAAGATAGAGGTGGTTGACCAGATAACGGCAATAACGGGCGTTAAACCAGCATTTTTTCAAATAGATTTACGAAATAAAAAAGAAGTAGCAAACTTTTTTTTACAAAATACAGTTGATGGTGTAATACATTTTGCGGCATCTAAAGCTGTTGGCGAGAGTGTAAGTGATCCTTTAAAGTATTATGAAAATAATATAAATAGTTTGGTGTATTTATTGCAGTCAATGAAGGAGAATGAAATAAATAATTTAATATTTAGTTCGTCTTGTACTGTCTATGGTCAAGCAGATGAGTTACCTATAACAGAGAATGCGCCCATAAAAAAGGCTGAATCGCCATATGGTAATACTAAAAAAGTTGGAGAAGAAATATTAAAGGAATGTTCTGAAGCATATGGTATAAAAGCTATTGCATTGCGTTATTTTAACCCAATAGGAGCTCATGAGTCTGTAAAAATAGGAGAGTTACCAATAGGCACACCACAAAACCTTATTCCGTTTGTTACACAAACAGCAGCAGGTATTCGTAAGGAATTAGCTGTTTTTGGCGATGACTACCCAACAGAAGACGGAACAGCTGTTAGAGATTATATACATGTAGTAGATTTGGCTAAAGCCCACGTAGCCGCATTAAATAGATTGCTTAAAAATACCAGTAACTTAACATATGAGGTATTTAATATTGGTACTGGTAAAGGGACTTCTGTAATGGAGGTTATTAATTCTTTTGAAGAAGTAACTAATACAAAACTAAAATACAAAATTGTTTCGCGAAGAGAAGGCGATATCACAGCAGCTTATGCAGATACAACAAAAGCAAACGAAGTTTTAGGATGGTCAGCCGATAAAACGCTTGAAGAAGGTTTGCTTTCTGCTTGGCAATGGCAAGAAAAGCAAAAATAATTTTAAATTTTAGTTATTAAAAGACGGTCAATACATGAAAGGAATCATATTAGCAGGCGGATCAGGAACTAGGTTGTACCCGATAACCAAAGGGGTGTCGAAACAGTTGTTGCCGGTGTATGATAAACCGATGATTTATTATCCGTTATCGGTATTGATGTTGGCGGGCATTACCGAGATATTAATAATTTCGACTCCAGAAGATGTACCGAATTTCGAGAAATTGTTAGGAGACGGCACTGATTTAGGGATACAGTTGAGTTATGCCGAACAGCCTTCGCCAGACGGCTTGGCACAAGCTTTTATTATTGGCGAAGATTTTATAGCTGATGATGCTGTTTGCTTGATTTTAGGCGATAATATTTTTTACGGACACGGATTGCCAGAAATGTTAGCGTCTGCAAAGAACAATGTTGTAAACAATAATAAAGCAACTGTTTTTGGTTATTATGTAAAAGATGCACAGCGTTATGGCGTGGTGGATTTTGATGAAAGCGGAAATGCGTTGTCAATCATAGAAAAACCAGAGTATCCGAAGTCTAATTATGCAGTGGTTGGCTTGTATTTTTACCCCAACAATGTTATTGATATCGCTAAAAAAGTACAACCCTCAGAACGAGGCGAGTTGGAAATTACCTCTGTAAATCAACAGTATTTAAAAAATGATGCGCTAAAAGTTCAACTAATGGGACGTGGTTTTGCTTGGTTAGATACCGGTACGCACGATTCCTTATTAGAAGCAAGTCAGTTTATAGAAACCATAGAAAAACGCCAGGGTTTAAAAGTAGCTTGTTTGGAAGAGATTGCGTTGTATATGGGCTATATCACAAAAGAGCAAGTACGTAAACTCGCAGCACCCTTGCGTAAGAGTGGCTACGGACAATATTTGTTGAATCTTATAAAAGAGTAATAGTATATTCGTTTAAATTCAGCACTTAATATTGCAGTAGCGTCATGCTGCATTTATTTCAGCATCGCATCATTATAAGATGTTAACCAGAAACAAGTTTAGGTTGCCGTGAATTACGTTATTATAAGAGCAATGTCATGCTGAATTTATTAAAGCGGCACATTTTATATGTGGGATGCGAACCTGAAACAAGTTTAGGTTGATGTGAATTAATTTACTATAACCGCGTCATGCTGCATTTATTTCAGCATCGCATCATTATAGGATGTTAACCTGAAACAAGTTTAGGTTGCCGTGAATTACGTTATTATAAGAGCAATGTCATGTGGAATTTATTAAAGCGGCACATTTTATATGTGGGATGCGAACCTGAAACAAGTTTAGGTTGATGTGAGTTGCGTTATTATAAGAGCAACGTCATGTGGAATTTATTTCAGCATCGCATCAAAAAAATGTCATTACTGCGAAGGCAGGAACCTGATCAATTCCAATACGACGTTTACTTTAATGATGAGCTCTTTTTCATTTTTAAAAGAAACTCGTACTCCATTTATTATTAGTAAATTTGATTCGCTATTAAAATAATGTTAATGATTTTTACCAAAACTGAAATTGAAGGTGTTGTAATTATAGAACCTCGCGTCTTTAAAGACGAGAGGGGGTACTTTTTTGAATCTTTCAATCAACAAAAATTCAACGAACAGCTAGGAACTATAAATTTCGTGCAAGACAACGAATCGAAATCTGTTTTCGGTACCTTAAGAGGGTTACATTTTCAAAAACCAACCGTTGCACAAGCAAAATTAGTGCGTTGTATTCAAGGAAAGGTTTTGGATGTGGTAGTGGATATCCGGAAAGATTCCCCCACCTACGGAAAACATGTAGCGGTAGAATTATCCGAAGAAAATAAAAAACAATTGTTTGTACCACGAGGTTTTGCTCATGGTTTTGTAACCTTGTCTGAAGAAGCAGTTTTTGCCTATAAAGTGGATAATTGGTACGCGCCAGAGTGTGATGCTGGAATTATTTATAACGATACTAGCTTGAATATTGATTGGAAAATCAATCCAAAAGAAATTATTTTATCATCAAAAGATACAGCTTTAGCCTCTTTTGAGAGTTTTGAAACACCTTTTTAAGTTACTACTTTAAGCTTGTTTAAAAATTAAATAAACTGTTAGTTCGAGTAATTTTTTTCTTCAAAAAAATTGTATCGAGAACTTTTTTAGTGTAACATTAATGGATTTAAAGAAACAAATTCTCGATACAATTTTACTTCCTTTTAGTCATTAAAATCACTCGAATTGACAATCATTATCGCATCAATTATCTGAAGAAATTAAATAAACTGTTAGTTCGAGTGATTTTTTTTTCTTCAAAAAATTGTATCGAGAACTTTTTTAGTGTAAAACTTATCGACTTAAAGAAACAAATTCACGATACAATTTTACTTCCTTTTAGTCATTAAAAACCACTCGAATTGACAATCATTATCGCATCAATTATCTGAAGAAATTAAATAAACTGTTAGTTCGAGTGATTTTTTTCTTCAAAAAAATTGTATCGAGAACTTTTTTAGTGTAACATTAATGTATTTAAAGAAACAAATTCTCGATACAATTTTACTTCCTTTTAGTCATTGAAATCACTCGAATTGACAATCATTATCGCATCAATTATCTGAAGAAATTAAATAAACTGTTAGTTCGAGTGATTTTTTTTCTTCAAAAAATTGTATCGAGAACTTTTTTAGTGTAAAACTTATCGACTTAAAGAAACAAATTCTCGATACAATTTTACTTCCTTTTAGTCATTAAAAACCACTCGAATTGACAATCATCATTGCATCAACTATCTGAAGAAATTAAATAAACTGTCAGTTCGAGTGTTTTTTTTTCTTCAAAAAATTTGTGTCGAGAACTTTTTTAGTGCGAAATTTACCGACTTAAAGAAATTAATTCTCGATACAACTTTACTTCCTTTTAGTCATTAAAAACCACTCGAATTGACAATGATCATCAAAAAAAACTAAAGATTAGGGTAAACCTAGATGAGAAACTGAAACGAGTTTAGGTTTACGTGAAGTGAGTTGTTATATGATTCATATGATGCTCAAAGAAGTTCGGCATGATGTTAAGCATAGCAAAGTTAAATTGGTAGAATAATCGTAAATTTCGGACTTCTTTTATTAATTATCATAATTATCTTTTAGTAATGAAAAATATTTTAATTACCGGTGGTGCAGGTTTTATTGGTTCGCATGTGGTGCGGTTGTTTGTAAGCAAATACCCGGACTATCATATCATCAATTTAGATGCGTTAACCTATGCAGGCAATCTTGCCAATGTTGCAGATGTTGCAAATAACACCAATTACACCTTTATAAAAGGAGATATTTGTGATGCCGTGTTGTTGAAAAATATTTTTGAAACGCATAAGATTGATGGGGTAATTCATTTAGCGGCAGAATCGCATGTAGATCGTTCTATTTCCGATCCTTTTGCCTTTGTAAAAACCAATGTTTTGGGTACGCTAAATTTATTAGAAAACGCGAAGCATAGCTGGAAAGATAGTTTTGAAGGGAAATTGTTTTATCATATTTCTACGGATGAGGTGTACGGTACTTTACAAGAAAAAGGCTTGTTTACAGAGCAAACCGCGTACGATCCGCACTCGCCATACTCGGCTTCCAAAGCATCTTCTGATCATTTTGTGCGCGCTTTTCATGATACCTACGGATTGCCAATTGTAATTTCTAATTGCTCTAACAATTACGGACCAAATCAGTTTCCTGAAAAATTAATTCCGCTTTTCATCAATAATATCGTGCATCATAAACCACTGCCAGTGTACGGTAAAGGCGATAATATTAGAGATTGGTTGTATGTTGAAGATCATGCAAATGCCATTGACGTTATTTTTCATGACGGAAAAGTAGGTGAGACCTATAATGTAGGAGGCGATAATGAGTGGACAAATATCGATTTGATTCGCTTGCTGATTAAAGAAGTGGATGTTTTATTGGGTAGAGAACCTGGTACTTCAGAAAAGTTGATCACTCATATAACGGATAGGGCAGGACATGATTATAGGTATGCCATTGATGCCTCTAAACTTAAAAAAGAATTACACTGGAAACCTTCGTTGCAATTTGAAGAAGGCATGCAAAAAACAATCGCATGGTATTTAGGCAATCAGGTTTGGTTGGATGCTATTGCAAAGAAATAGAAAATGTCATTCCGAACAGGTGAAGGAATCTTTCTGCTATGAAGTATAAGGTTACTTCGTTCTCGTAATGACGTTAAGGTTTTGAAATGTAAGATTACTTCGTCCTTTGTCCTCGTAATGACGTTATTTTTTTGATATAAACGTCATTCCGAACAGGGTGAAGGAATCTTTCTGTTATGAAGTATAAGGTTACTTCGTCCTCGTAATGACGTTATTTTTTTGATATAAGCGTCATTCCGAACAGGGTGAAGGAATCTTTCTGTTATGAAGTGTAAGATTACTTTGTCGTTCGTAATGACGTTAAGGTTTTGTAGAGTAAGATTACTTCGTCCTTCGTCCTCGTAATGACGTTGTTTTTTGATATAAGCGTCATTCCGAACAGGGTGAAGGAATCTTTCTGTTATGAAGTATAAGGTTACTTCGTTCTCGTAATGACGTTAAGGTTTTGAAATGTAAGATTACTTCGTCCTTTGTCCTCGTAATGACGTTATTTTTTTGATATAAACGTCATTCCGAACAGGGTGAAGGAATCTTTCTGTTATGAAGTATAAGGTTACTTCGTCCTCGTAATGACGTTATTTTTTTGATATAAGCGTCATTCCGAACAGGGTGAAGGAATCTTTCTGTTATGAAGTGTAAGATTACTTTGTCGTTCGTAATGACGTTAAGGTTTTGTAGAGTAAGATTACTTCGTCATTCGTCCTCGTAATGACGTTGTTTTTTGATATAAGCGTCATTCCGAACAGGGTGAAGGAATCTTTCTGTTATGAAGTGTAAGGTTACTTCGTCCTCGTAATCACGTTAAGGTTTTGTAGTGTAAGATTACTTCGTCCTTTGTCCTCGTAATGACGTTATTTTTTTGATATAAGCGTCATTCCGAACAGGGTGAAGGAATCTTTAGGTTTTGTAGTATAAGATTACTTCGTCCTCGTAATGACGTTAATGTTTTGATATAAACGTCATTCCGAACAGGTGAAGGAATCTTTCTGTTATGAAGTTTAAGATTACTTCGTCCTTCGTCCTCGTAATGACGTTAATGTTTTGTAGTATAAGATTACTTCGTCCTTCGTCCTCGTAATGACGTTAATGTTTTGTAGTATAAGATTACTTCGTCCTTCGTCCTCGTAATGACGTTATTTTTTTGATATAAGCGTCATTCCGAACAGGGTGAAGGAATCTTTCTGTTATGAAGTATAAGGTTACTTCATTCTCGTAATGACGTTAATGTTTTGTAGTATAAGATTACTTCGTTCTTTGCCCTCGTAATGACGTTAAGGTTTTGTAGTGTAAGATTACTTCGTTCTTTGCCCTCGTAATGACGTTAAGTTTTTATAGTTGGAAATAAACGTCATTCCGAACAGGGTGAAGGAATCTTTCTGTTATGAAGTGTAAGATTACTTCGTCCTCGTAATGACGTTAAGGTTTTGAAGTGTAAGATTACTTCGTTCTTCGTCCTCGTAATGACGTTATTTTTTTGATATAAACGTCATTCCGAACAGGGTGAAGGAATCTTTCTGTTATGAAGTGTAAGGTTACTTCGTCCTCGTAATGACGTTAATGTTTTGTAGTATAAGATTACTTTGTCCTCGTAATGACGTTAAGGTTTTGAAGTGTAAGATTACTTCGTCCTTCGTCCTCGTAATGACGTTAATGTTTTGTAGTTTAAGATTACTTCGTCCTTCGTCCTCGTAATGACGTTAATGTTTTGTAGTGTAAGATTACTTCGTTCTTCGTCCTCGTAATGACGTTAAGGTTATGAAGTATAAGGTTACTTCGTCCTTTGTCCTCGTAATGACGTTAAGGTTTTGTAGTGTAAGATTACTTCGTCCTTCGTCCTCGTAATGACGTTAAGGTTTTGTAGTATAAGATTACTTCGTTCTTCGTCCTCGTAATGACGTTAAGGTTTTGTAGTGTAAGATTACTTCGTTCTTTGCCCTCGTAATGACGTTAAGGTTTTGTAGTGTAAGATTACTTCGTTCTTTGCCCTCGTAATGACGTTAAGTTTTTATAGTTTAAGATTACCTCGTCCTTTGTCCTCGTAATGACGTTAAGGTTTTGTAGTATAAGATTACTTTGTCCTTCGTTCTCGTAATGACGTTATTTTTTTTGTATTCTAGTTACTTAAGTCTTGTTAAGCTTAGGTCTTTATTGTATTTTATAATAAACAAACCGTTATTACTGGTACTACTGAATGTTTTTTTACGGTAATCGAATTTGTTTTCTAAACGAAGAGAAACACCTTCTTTAAAAGTTTGTGACAGTGCTTTACCCGAAGCTAAACGCATTAAAACATCGTAGGTAATATCAAAACCTTTAATAGCATAATCAGAGGCTACGGTGTGATTTTTTTGATAGTATTTTTTATTAAAAGCCTTTACATTGTCAGAAGATGTATCTTCAAAAGTATTAGACACATAGGTAAAGTTAATACTAGCTAACTTATTGTTCTCTATTCTGTCGTACGATTTATTTTTTTCAACAGCAAAAACCTGAACGGTCATATCATCAGGTATCCCAATCATGCTATTTAACACATCAGCAATAGCAACATTGTCATCAGAAGTAATAATTACCCAATTTTTTTTGTTTACTGCCATTTTATCGGTGAATAATTCTCTTTTAATATAGCCATCTTTTGGCTTTAAAATATGGATTTCACTAATAGAATCGTGCTTTTTTAAACTACTTACAATTTTATTTAAGCTGTTATTTGAATCCGCTTTACCATCACCCACCACAAAAACGGCTTCCCCTTTATATATGTCTTTTAAATACGAGGCTAAATAAGTAGTGTAGTTGTTTTTATCTGGAGCAGACTTAATAAGTTTGGCAGCAGAGAACGTATCTTGACTATTAGAAAAATGAGGGAATACAACTGGTACACGAACTTTACGAGCAATAAGTGCTGCTTTATCTGAATAAAAAGGGCCAATAACAACATCAGTAGAATCTAACTTGTTTTCTGTTAAAATTAAAGGCACGTTATCATCTCTATTCCCGGTATCAAAAACGGTTGTGTTAACAAGAATACCTTGTTTTTTAATAGAATCGATAGCGATTTCAGCCCCCATATAAAAATCGGTCACCATATTTGCTAAAGAAGCCGAGTTGTTCTCGCTACTAAATATATCTTTTGCAGCAGTAGTTTTGTACTCTTTTAATTTAAACGGAAGTAAAATGGCTACATCGATCATTGCATTTTTTTGAATGCTATCTTTATAAAAGGCGAAGTTTTCATTCGGATTAACTTCTTCTATCGGTTTTATTTTAATAAGTTGATCAATCGATAATTCGTTGTTTTTAATTCCAGGATATTCAGGATTTAAACGAATTAAATCTTCTTTAGAGATGTTATAAAAACGGGTTAAGCTATATACGGTTTCTTTGCTTTTAACGGTATGCGTTAAAAATTTTTCTAAAACTTCTTCTCTGTCAATCGTAATTACTTTTTCAACAGATTTAACTTTTAAAACCTGACCAATACTCAATATATTGTTCTTAATCGTAGGGAAATCAGGATTCCATTCAATTAATTCGTCTTTAGAGATGTCGTATAACTTGGTAATACGATACACGGTTTCTCCTGCCTGTACAGTATGATTTTCGTACTCGTATATAGTTTGTTGAAAAACGGTATTTTTTGGAGTCTCTTCCTCAATACTATCAGAAGAATTCTCGTTTATAGTATCGTTATCAACAATTGTTTCGTCAGTATCAGTAGTAGTTGAAGAAATTCCGGTTTTAATTTCAGGGTTCGGAATAACAATTACCGTATTTGCGTCTGGTTTTCTGCCAACATCAGGATTTAAACGTAATAAATCTTTTGTTTTCATGTCCAATCGGTTTGCAATGTCGCGCATTGTCTCGCCTTCCTGAACCTTGTAAGAGATATAACGTTTCTGCTGGCCACAAGAAACGGCAAAGGTTAAAATACAAATTAAAAGTAAAAATTGAAATTTCTTCATCTACATTATTTTTATTATAAGGAGTTTATTCCCATTCAATTGTTGCAGGTGGCTTAGAGCTTATGTCGTACACAACTCTATTTACACCTTTTACGTTATTAATTATTTTATTGGATGTTTTTTGTAAAAATTCATACGGTAAATTTACCCAATCTGCCGTCATACCATCCGTGCTTTCTACAGCGCGTAAAGCGACTACTTTTTCATAAGTTCTTTCATCACCCATTACGCCAACAGAGTTTACAGGTAATAAAATTGCACCTGCTTGCCATACTTTGTTGTACAAGCCATCTTCTTTTAATCCGTTGATAAAAACAGCATCTACTTCTTGTAAAATACGTACTTTTTCTTCGGTAATATCTCCTAAAATACGAATTGCCAATCCTGGACCCGGAAAAGGATGACGCCCTAATAAGTCCTTATCAATTCCCATAGATGCTCCTACGCGACGCACTTCGTCTTTAAAAATCATTCGTAATGGCTCTACAATCTTTAGTTTCATAAAATCAGGCAAACCACCTACGTTATGATGACTTTTAATTGTTGCTGATGGACCACCGTTTACCGAAACTGATTCAATTACATCAGGATAAATAGTTCCTTGTGCCAACCATTTTGCGTCGTCAATCTGATTTGCTTCATCATCAAAAACATCAATAAAAACTTTACCAATAGCTTTACGTTTTTCTTCTGGATCACTTAAGCCAGCAAGCTCCTTCAAGAAACGTGCCGAAGCATCTACGCCTTTTACGTTTAAGCCCATACCTTCGTATTGCTTTAATACATCGGTATATTCATTTTTACGTAACAAACCATTATTAACGAAAATACAATGTAAATTATCCCCAATAGCTTTGTGTAATAATACGGCTGCTACGGTAGAATCTACACCTCCAGACAATCCTAAAACCACTTTTTTCGGTTCCAACCTTTGCTTGTATATCAGCAACGGTTTCGTCAACAAAAGAATCAGGTGTCCAAGTTTGTGCTACGCCTGCTATAGTAACTAAGAAATTTTGTAATAATTGTTTACCATCGGTAGAATGATACACTTCTGGATGAAATTGAATCGCATACGTTGTTTCCCCCTCAATTTTATAAGCAGCATTTGCTACATCGTGTGTGCTTGCCAATAAGATTCCGTTTGTGGGTAACTCTTTAATAGTATCTGAGTGACTCATCCAAACCTGACTTCCTTCTGAGATGTCTGAAAAGAACGTTTCTCCTTCTTTTACAAAAGATAAATTAGCTCTTCCATACTCTCTAGTGTTTGATGGAGCTACCAATCCGCCAGAAAAATGGGCTAAATATTGGGCGCCATAACAAACAGCTAATAAAGGTTTTTTACCTCTAATTTCAGCTAAATCTGGATGTAACGCCGCTTCTGAACGAACAGAATTAGGACTCCCAGAAAGTATTACTGCTTTAAAGTCGTTTAAGTTGGTTGGAATTTTGTTATACGGATGAATTTCACAGTATATGTTCAATTCTCTAACACGGCGCGCAATAAGTTGTGTGTATTGCGATCCGAAATCTAAAATAAGTACGTTGTGTTGTTGCATAGGCAAAAATAGTACTTAGATTTTATATTTTAAGTATTTGATTTTAGATTTTTTTGAAGTTTTTTAATAACGATATACCACGGCGTTTATATTCATTCCTGCTCCCACAGAAGCCAATATAATTACCTCTCCTTTTTGTACTTCTTGATTTTCGATATTTCCTTTTAATACTAAGTCTAATAAAGTAGGTACAGTTGCCACAGAACTGTTACCTAGTTTATGAATGCTCATCGGCATAATGCCTGGTGGAATCGGTTTTTTGTACAGTCGGTAAAAACGTTTGATAATAGCTTCATCCATTTTTTCATTGGCTTGATGGATAAACACTTTTTTTACGGCGTCAATTTCAATTCCGCTTTTATCTAATGCAGATTTCATTGCTTGCGGTACATTGTTTAACGCAAACTCATAAATTTTACGTCCATGCATTTTTATGTACCGCACATCTGTATCTAAATTAGCATTAAATGATTTTCCGAAAAATAAAAAATAAGCTTCCTCTTTGGTAAAAGTTTGGGTAGCGTGACTCAGTATACCGCTATTGTCATTTGCTGTGTATTCTACAACACAAGCACCAGCTCCGTCGCTATAAATCATAGAATCTCGATCGTAGGTGTCAACCACTCTTGATAAGGTTTCGCCACCAATAACCAAACATTTTTTAGCGATACCTGCTTTGATAAAGGCTTGCGCCTGAATAACACCTTGTAGCCAGCCAGGACAGCCGAATAAAATATCGTACGCAACACAATTCGGATTTTCAATTTGCAGTAAATGCTTTACTCTACTAGCTAAACTAGGAAGAATATCAGTTTGAATAGCATCATTTTTCACATCACCAAAATTGTGTGCAAATATGATATAATCGATTTCTTCTGAATTCACATTGGCATCTTCTATTGCTTTTTTAGCAGCAAAATAACCTAAATCAGATGCTTTGTACTCGTTCTTTGCATACCTGCGTTCTTCAATACCCGTAATCGATTTGAATTTTTCAATAATTATAGTATTCGTACTGTTAAATGAAGTTCCGTCGGCATTTAAAAAAGAGCTTTCTAAAAACTGACTGTTTTCTTTTTTGATAGATGGTATGTACGAACCTGTACCGGTAATTACTGCTGATGCCATTGTTATTTATTAGAATTGTAAATACAAATAAAGCATTTTAAATTACATTAAAGTATTAATTATGAGCCATTTTATAAGAATTACAGCATCCTTAAAAAATGGCGTCTTAATTAAGTATTTTAAAAAAAAGAGAACTCTTTTTTGAGATTGTGATTTTTGAATATTACAAATACGAACTGTCGAAAGAGAAAGGTAGTAAAGAAAGTAAAGAATCTGTTTTTACTATTTTACCAACTTCGCCCATAAAAAATACTTTTATCGGTTCTTTTTGATTTATTTCGTATTCAGACAACGTTTGTCTGCATGCTCCGCAAGGTCCCACAGGTTTATTCACTTTGGTGTTTTCAGAAGCAGCTGAAATGGCTAGTTTTTTAATTTTTATTCCTGGAAATTCTGATCCAACTTTCCACACACCAACTCTTTCGGCACACATCCCAGAGGGATAGGCAGCATTTTCTTGGTTGTTTCCTAAAACAACCGCACCATTTTCTAGTAAAAATGCGGCACCTACTTTAAATTTAGAATAAGGAGCGTACGCTTTAGCTCTTGCCTCGATAGCCTTATCCATTAACATTTTATCTTCTTGCGCTAATTCTGCTACGTCATTATATACGGTTGCAGCGGCTTTTACTTCTATTTTTTCCATAAAGAAACAGTGTTGGTCAAAAAAAGCAGCCTGTAAGACTGCTTTATATTATACTACGAATTTATTAAAAAAAAACTACAATTTAATAATCATCGTAAATTTCTCCTAAATCAAATGATAAAGAAAAACGTAAGGTATTTTCTAAAGGATTGTTCACTGCAGCTGTATTTACCAAATACGATAAATCTAACGTAAATGCTTTGGCTGTAAAACCTGTACCTAATGTTAAGAATTGTCTTTGTCCGTTTTCTTCACTTTCGTGAAAGTAACCAGCCCTAAGCGCAAAGGCATTATTGTATAAATATTCGGCACCTAATGCCCAAGTAGTTTCTTTAAGCTCTTCACTAAAACTTCTGTCCCCTAACGAGGTAAACATTCCTTCGAACCAGCCTCTGTTATTTCCTCTGCCTTCTGGAGAGTTAGGGTTACCACTACTAGACGGTACTAATAGTTTTGTGAACTCTAAATTAAGACCCACTATATTTTGGCTGTCTAAAATAAAATCAAAACCACCACCTATTTTGGCGTTGGTAGGAATAAAATTTTCTTGACCAGGCGTATATTCTACTTTCGGACCAATATTAGCAATATTAAAACCTAATCGGTAACGACCATTAAAACTACCATAATTTCTTTCGTTAGATTGATAATAACCAGAAACATCAACAGCAAATGAATTCACAGCGTTTATATTACTATCATTCACATCTATATTAGAGTTGATATACTTTAGGCCAATACCCATTGAGAATTTTTCGCTTAATTTCATAGAATAAACTCCTGTAAGTGAAAACTCACTAGGATTTTGGATTCCCGTACTTTCTCCGTCAATATTAGTTAGTTCTACCTGACCCAGCGAAAAGTACTTAATATCTACACCCCAAGCTGCATTTTCTTTAAATCGATTTACATAAGAAGCGTTTCCTACAAAAATATCATCCGTTAAGTTACGTAGCCAAGGAGTATAGTTGACACCCACACTTATCTTATTTTGATTAAAAGCTGTTTTTGCAGGGTTATGAAAAATAGAAAAAGCATCTGCAGAGGTTGCAACACCTACATCTCCCATACCACCAGCACGCGCATCAGTAGGTATTAATAAAAACGGCGTAGCCGTTGTGTTTTGTGCTTTGGTTTGAAGGGCAAAACATACAAAAAATAAAAAAAACGATAATTTTTTCATGTAAATATTTGTTATTAGTTGAGCAAATATAGGTTTTTCTTAAAAAAACGCTAAATTTTGTTAGTTTTTAATCAGTATTTTAACGTTTGAAGCAGTTGATTATTATATAAATCATTTTTTTTTTTTTAAAATCATTATAATAAACCTTAACATACGTTAATATCGACATGAATTTTGGATAAAAAAATAAATTTTAATGGTAGATATTTAATCTTTTTCTTAGATTCGTAATACTAAACGTAAAAAAAGGTCGTTTGTAATCTTGCAGGAGAAACTCTTTGGTTCTTTTAATTTATAATTAAATTAGTTGTATGGAGTTATAAATATTGTAAATTGCGCCACCCTTAAAATAGTTAAAAATACATGAAAAGCACGTTAAAAATATTTAGTTTATTGGTTATCACCGGATTGTTGATTACTTCTTGTAAAAGCAACAGAAGTGGTGGTTCAGGTAAATCTTCACTGACTGGCTGGAACTTTAATGATCCTAATTATGGAGGTTATATAAAAGGAAAAGATAACAACAGTAAAGAAGCACCTCCTGGTATGGTACATATAGAAGGTGGTAGTTTTACCATGGGGCTAGTGCAAGATGACGTAATGTTTGATTGGAATACGACACCTAAAAAAATGCATGTGCGTTCTTTTTATATGGATGAAACTGAGGTTACAAACGCTGAATATGGTTTGTTTATGCAGTATACCAAAGATATATTTCCACCAGAAGAACCACAGTTTAAAAATATTTATAAATCTGTTTTACCAGATACATTAGTTTGGAGAAAAGGTTTAGGAAATACCAATTTATTGTCTGAGAGTTATTTAAGACATCCATCGTATGCCGAATACCCAGTTGTAGGTGTTAGTTGGTTACAAGCCAATAAATACTGTAAGTGGCGTACCAACGCAGTGAATTTAAAAATCTTAATGGATAAAGGTGTTATAAAAAACATTTTTAAAGAGGATTCTTTAAGTTTTAGAGGAAAAGATAATTTTGATACAGATACGTATTTAACGAATCCGTATGCATTGTTTGAAGGGGATTCAACAATCTATAAAAAAGGAATTCCAGTGCCTAGAAGAAACGGCGAACCTAAACCTTCGAAAGATCAGTTTTCAGGAAGACAAGTTACTTCATCTGATGGTATTTTAGCACAAAAATTTAGATTGCCTACAGAAGTTGAGTGGGAGTATGCAGCAAAGGCTATTTTTGAAAATCGTGAGTATAATAATATCCGCGGAAGAAAAAAGTATTCTTGGAATGGAAAATATACGAGAGATAGAGACAAGAGAAGAAGAGGAGATCAGTTAGCCAACTTTAAGCAGGGTAAAGGAGATTATAGTGGTATTGCTGGTTGGAGTAGTGATGGTTCGGATATTCCGAATGCCGCAAGAAGTTATCCGCCGAATGCTTTTGGATTATATGATATGTCTGGTAATGTTGCAGAATGGGTCCAAGATGTATACCGTCCTATAATTGATTCTGAAGCAAATGATTTTAATTATTTTAGAGGTAATGTTTTTACTAAAAAATTAATAGATCAAAACGGTAAAGTTGTTATCGTAGGTGATGAGGTTGGAGAAATAGAGTATGATACGTTAGAAAACGGAAGAGTTGTACCTAAAGATTTACCAGGAAGTGTGAAGTATATTCCTATTACAAAGGAAGATACGTACATGAGAAGAAATTATAATTTAGCAAATAATTCAAGTTTAGGTGATGGAGATCAGGCATCTTCAAAAGACTACGAGTTAGATAAAGATCAGTTAGATCGCTCATCTAGAATGTATAATTCACCTAAAAAACCTGAAGCAGAAAGAGATTCTTTAGGGAATGTTATTGAGAATTATAAATATGATGCTAAAAGAAGAACTACTTTAGTGAGTGATAAATCTAGAGTATATAAAGGAGGTTCTTGGGCAGATAGAGAATATTGGTTAGACCCTGCACAAAGAAGATACTTTCCTGAATATATGGCAACTAATTTTATAGGCTTTAGATGTGCTACTGATAAAATGGGACCTATGAGGCTTAATAAAAGAAAAAGAGCGGTTCCAGATAAAATTAACTAAGAAGTAAATAATACAAATTAAAACCTCATTGAATTTCAATGAGGTTTTTTATTTTTACAGCATGAAGATAAAAGAATTATATGCGTTGTTTATACAACACGGCTTGGTTGATACTGACACCCGAAAAATTAGAAAGAACACCCTTTTTTTTGCATTAAAAGGAGGTAATTTTAATGGGAATAAATTTGCAGAAGAGGCATTAACAAAAGGCGCTCTTTTTTCGATCGTTGATGAGGTTGAGTTTAAAACTTCAGAACGTATAATTTTGGTAGCGGATGTATTAACAACACTTCAGGAGTTGGCAAATTATCACCGTAACGTATTAAATATACCTATTATATCGCTAACAGGTAGCAATGGCAAAACGACCACCAAAGAGCTTATCAATGCCGTGTTGTCATCTACCTACAAAACAACGGCTACAATAGGTAATTTAAATAATCACATCGGAGTACCTTTAACGCTATTATCGATGACAACAGACACCGAAATAGGGATTGTTGAAATGGGGGCGAATCACTTAAATGAAATAGCTTTTTTATCAAATATATCACAGCCAGATTTTGGCTATATCACTAATTTTGGCAGTGCACATTTAGAGGGTTTTGGTTCGTTAGAAGGTGTTGTAAAAGGAAAGTCAGAGTTGTACGATTTTCTGATAGCTAACAATAAAAAAATCTTTGTGAACCCTAAAGATGTAATTCAACTTGAGAAAACTACGAATGCAAACACTATTTTATTTGAGAGCTCTATAGTATTCGTAGCAGCAAATCCGTTAGTAAAATTATCATTTGAAAATACTGAAATTCAAAGTAATTTAATAGGAACCTATAATTTTTCAAATATTGCTGCGGCAATAACCATAGCCAGTTACTTTAAGGTGTCTAAGGAGAATATAAAACAAGCGATTGAAAACTATACGCCATCAAATAATCGATCTCAAATCATTAAAACAACAAACAATACGATTATTTTAGACGCCTATAATGCGAACCCTACGAGTATGAAAGCAGCTTTGCATAGTTTTAAAGCGCTTAAGGCAGCGCATAAAACCATTATTATAGGAGATATGTTTGAATTAGGAAGTTACAGCGCTAACGAGCATCAAAGTATGGTAGATTTAGCTTCGGATTGTGAGTTTGATAAGTTGTTTTTTGTAGGTGAAAATTTCTATAAAACGAAAACAAATAACCAGAAATTTTCAAGTTTTGAGGGATTGAAATCTTATTTAATTGAAAACCCGATAAACAAAAGTGTTGTTTTAATAAAAGGATCAAGAGGTATGGCTCTAGAGCGTGTGGTAGCTCTTTGTTAAAAGGTGTTTTCTTGATGGTATTTAACTAAATTATCAATTGGCCGCTGAATTACATCGGTAATAGTTAAATTGTTTTCTTGCGCAACATACGCTAAAATATCTTTAAAATAAAAAGCAATAGAGCCTATGAAATAAATAGGGGTGTTTGCTTGTTTTTTATAAGGTAGCACATAGTACTTAAAGTATTTTTGAAAGCCTTTTTTAATTGTTTTTTTAATGTATTTTTCGTGTTTATAATCAAACATAAAGGTTGCAAAAGATGCCAAATACATATTTGGGTTCGGCATTCTGTATAAATTCTTTTTAATAAAATCAACATCTACATTAAACTGATTTTCAAATGCTGTAGCTATATTAGTAGGCATTTTTTTATAGAAAAAATCTCTTAGTAATATTTTTCCGAAATAGTTTCCACTGGCTTCATCCATTATAGTGTAACCTAAGGATGCTGATGATTTAGTTATCGTAACACCGTCATAATAACAGCTGTTAGAACCTGTTCCTAGAATATTTACAATGGCGGGTTTGTTGTTGCTGCAAGCATAGACAGCAGCCAACATGTCTTCAGAAACGGTAATTTTAGCCTTTTTAAAGGTGACTTGTAATATATCTGTCAGTAGTTTAACAGATAATGGCGATCCGCAACCAGCACCGTAAAAATGAATTTCTTCAATTTTATGTTTGTAGTCGATTAATTGTGGAATGTTGTTAATGCGATGTAACAATTCTTCTTTGGCTATAACGGACGGATTTAAACCTAAAGATGTAACCCTAAATAACTCTTTTTTTTGAGCGTTTAGTGCAATCCAATCTGTTTTCGTGGAGCCACCGTCTGCAATTAAAATCATCTAATTTATTTAAAAAGAATATTCTGACATAAAATGAAACTATATTTTTTTCATTTGTTGTTTCATCATTTGCATTTGTTCTTTTAACATACCGTGCTTGTCTAACTTTTTAGCTTCGGTCATTAAATTAGTCGCTTCACGCTTTCTACGTTTGGTCATAGCTATTCCTGCTAATTGTAATTTAGCCATTGCCAAATCATGATCCATCGCTAAACCTAATTTAACAGCCTTTTTTAAGAATTTTTCAGCCTGCGTTATATTGGTTTGACTCAACATAATTCCGTGTAAATAATTATAGTAGCCTTCTTGTTTTTGAATCAATGCTGTAGATGGATTTTTAATATAAGCTAACCATTTTTTAGCACCTTCGAAATTTTGTTTACGCAATTGCATGAAAGCTAGTAAGATAAATTCGTTTTTAAAGTAAAAGAATACGAAAATACCAGCAAATAAAAGCAGTGAAATTCCGTTCATGATGTGAACTTGAGAGAATTCGTAAATAGCCCATAAGGTTATAAGTCCTGCTAATCCTAATTTTATGTTTTTATTGAACATTTTTTCTTTTTTTAATCAACGCACAAAAGTACGATTTTCTGTTAAAATAGTTGTGAGTTTATTTTTTATAAAACTTTTTGAATTTAAACCATGCAAATAACCCTAGTATAAAAACAAATGAAACTGAGTAATAAACAGAGGTAGGTGTAATTACCTTATCTCCGCTTGCATAAGAGTGTAATCCTGATAAATAGAAATTCACTCCGAAATAGGTCATCATGATTGATGCAAAAGCGATGATAGACCAAAGGTTAAACGTATATCGACCTCTTAATCCCGGAATTAATCGCATGTGTAAAACAAAAGCATATACCATAATAGATATTAATGCCCAAGTTTCTTTTGGGTCCCAGCCCCAATAACGCCCCCAACTTTCGTTAGCCCACATGCCGCCTAAAAACGTACCAATGGTTAGTAAAACCAATCCAACAGTTATAGACATTTCATTGATAATTGTTAACTCCTTTATATGAAGATCCATTTTTCTCTTGTTCTTCGAGTTGGTGAAAATCATTAAGAATAAACTAAAAATCCCTAAGATCATACCTAAAGAAAAAGGTCCGTAACTCGCAACAATAATAGAAACGTGTACTTTTAACCACCAAGAGTTTAATACCGGCTGTAAATTTGCAATTTCTGGATCTAACCAATTCTGACTTGCAAAAAATAAGGTGATTGCCGTAATAAAAGTGGCTGCAGCAATGGTTAGTGTTGATTTTTTTCCTAATGATAAACCAAAAAACATCGTTGCCCAAGCAACAAAAATAATAGATTCGTAGGCGTTACTCCATGGAGCATTACCACTAATATACCATCTAGACAGTAAGCCTAAAGTATGTAAAATAAAGAAACCAATAATAATAACAATCAATCCTTTTACCACATAGTTGATCCATTTTTTGTTTGAGAAAACCTGCGCGATTAAAAAGATAATCAACAGAATACTAGACAATCCGAAGTACTTAATCAAACGATTAAAAACATCAAATTCATTATACATAATCTCTAATTCAATTTTATCTTCTGAAGGATATACTTCTTTTCCGAATTTTTTCTGAAACTTTTTAATTCCGTCTAAAACCTTGTTAGTTTCTGTATAGTTTCCGGATTTTCTTGAGTTTTGTAGAAGTTGCATATACACCGGTAGTGATTGACGTACAAATACAGAATCGGTTCCTTTAAAACCAGCCTTTAATGTTTCTGGCTGCGATACCCATTTGTTGTTTTCGTCATTAGGAATTGGGTAGATGCGTAACATACCGCCACCTAAAGTTTGTGATAATAACCAAACTCTTTGCTCAATTTTAATAGCATCTGTTTCAAACTTACTCTGAATCTTCTTTTTCTTAGCTTCAGCAACTAATTCACCTATTTTAGAGGTTCCTTTTGTATCATAAAAATCGATAAAACGAGCGTATTTTGCGTCTTTAGCAACGCCTAAAAGTTCTCTTATCTGCGTATTTCCTTTTTCTAAATAAATAAACGGAATGTTTAACCAAAGCATTGGCATTTCTGTAATAGAAAGCAAAACTTGTGTAGGGTTCATACCTTTAAAACTATTGGTATGCGCAACTTTTCTTACCAACTCAGAAGCTAAGGTGTGTGTCGGTTTCATTCTACCACCAATATCTTGTATCACTAAACTGCTAAATTCATTGGTGTGTTCAAGACTGGGTTTGTTGCTTGTTAAAATAGAGTCTATTTGCGCTATTGATAGTTCTTTTGGCTTGTGCACATCACCATGTTCTTGTGCAGTTGAATTAAGCGATAAGAATAAAATGATTACAGATAAACTAGCTTTTTTTAGCTTGATTTTATTTAGCGAATTCTTTAAGTCGTTAAAACGAGTGTTTTTTATGAATAGAATAAAAGTTAACCCAAAGAATAATAAAGTATATCCAACATAAGTAATCCAAGTACCTACGAAATCATGATTTACAGATAGGTGAGTTTGTTCGTTATCACCTTCAATTTTATAACTAGACTGAAACAGTTTATACCCTTTGTAATCTAAAATATTATTCATAAATATTCTAAAATCAAAAGTTTCTTTATCGTCTATAACTGTAATTTCACTAGCATAGGCAGCGGCACTTTCTGAACCAGGATATTTTTCTAGTTGAAAGTCATTTAACTTCACTTTAAAGGGAGTTTCTAACTTTTTAGCACCATACCAAGCTCTAAAGTTTAAGTCGCCAATACTAAATTCTTCAACATTATCTACATTAAACTTACCTCCATAAAGGGATATTCTTTTAGTTTCGTTATTCACTGTAACATCAAAAATAACGGTATCGTATTTTTCATTATCTTTCTCTCCAGATAGTGTTTTCATGATTCCTTTTTCAGGAGCTCTCGGAATTACAAATTGTAATCCTTTTATAGTGTGTAATGTTAAAAACTGAAAGTGTTGCGCACTGTCTTTAATGATTTGTCCCCTTTTTTGGTCGGCCATTCTAAGCCAATCACCATTGTTTTTAGAGACCATTTTTAAATTATCACCTTCGTAATAAAAGTTAACCGAGGCATTTTTTTGAGGCACATCAAAACTTACAAGTATGTTGTGAATATTTTGAGTAGTTCCTCTTTTAATATAATGTTCGTGTCTGCTTCCGCTAGAGCTTTCTACTAAAAATAAGTGTTCTACTCCGTTTTCATCTAAAACAAGTTTTTGTTCAGACCACGGAATATAGTCTACTAAATTGTAAGATATCTCATGCTGCCCTTTGTCTTTTTTTGGTTGAAAAGTTTCAGTAAATTTTGCAGAATTGCTTCCCCAAGCAGAAAGTAATAATTGGTTGTTTGTTTCTTTTTGAAACTCGTTATTATCAACAACAACGTTTAAATAGTTGGTGTCAGAAAAAAAAGTACTGGTAGTTTCTCCTTCATCAATAACCATGATCCCTTCGTAACTAACATAGCGCGTAACTCCTGCGCCAATTAATATGAGTAAAAATGCTGCATGGAAAAGTAAAACACCCCATTTTTCTTTTTTATATAAACGATACCTAAAGATGTTTCCAAAAAAATTAATTACAAAAAAGATCATAATTAATTCGAACCACCAAGTATTGTAAACTAAAGCTTTTGAAGTTTGTGTTCCGAAATCGTTTTCTATAAAAGTGGCGATTCCCATGGCCACTGCAAAAACGAAAAATAGTACCGCTGTTAGGCGCGTAGAGTAAAGTATATCTAAGATTTTTTTCATCTGTAAATCAGCTAAGTGTAAAACTTCGCAAATTTACGTATTAATGTCTTAATAACTTTATGAATTCACCCATTTTTAAGGAAATAAAACGTTAAAAAAGAAAGGTTATATCCCTATCTTTTCTCCCATTTTAACAAATGTTTCAATACGGTTCTTTGTATTCTTTAGTAGGTCGGCGTCAATCGTTAATTTATTTTTATCAACTAACAGCACAATTGTAGACCCGCCGAAGGCGAAATAGCCCATTTCATCCCCTTTTTTTATTTTTATGTTGGGTTTAAAAGTTTCGATAATAGTTCCTACCATGGTTGCACCAACAGGAGCTACAATAATTTCTCCTTTTTCTTCGGATGATAAAATGCAATACTCACGTTTGTTTTCGCAAAAAACTTTGGTAAAGTTTGATGCCAATGCGTAGGGAGAAACTGAAAAATAGTCACCTTTTATCTTCGTCATTTCAGAAGGTGTACCGTCATACGGAAAATGATAGCGGTGGTAGTCGTTTGGAGCTAATCGTAAAATAATTAGCGATGAGTTTTTGTGTTTCTCAGCTAATTTATCATTGGCTAAAAACTCTTTTAAGGTGAATTTTCGTCCTTTTATAAAGAAATCTTTAATGTCTGCAATGTTTTCAAAAGCAAGCATTTTTCCGTCTCCAGGAGAGGTGAAGCCATTTTCAATAGGTCTGGCAGTTGGTTTTAGTTTTCTATAAAAGAAATCGTTAAATGAAGTAAATTCAGAAATTGGTTTTTCAGCTTCATCAATATCAATATCTAACTGTTTTACAAAACCTTCTATTTTTTTTACAGAAGAAGGTTTGTCCATTTTTTTACCATACCAAGCAGATAAAAACTTGCGTTTTGCTATGGGTAAAAAAGCCATTTTACCAAACGGGTTATTGTATAACAACTTTAAAAAAACTTCACCAGGCGGAGTTTCGGTAATGATATTGCCAGATGTTCTATCGATGAATTTTATTTTCATAATTTTATTCCTCTACACTATCAATTAAAATAGTTAACATATCAATTGCTGCTTGTGCAATTTTGGTTCCAGGGCCAAAAACACCTACGGCGCCTGCATCAAATAAATATTGATAATCTTGCGCGGGAATTACACCACCCACAATGACCATAATATCTTCACGTCCATATTTTTTTAGTTCTGCAATTACTTGGGGAACTAGTGTTTTATGACCTGCCGCTAATGACGAAATCCCTAAAATATGAACATCGTTTTCAATAGCTTGCTTTGTTGCTTCTTGTGGTGTTTGAAATAAAGGGCCAATATCTACATCAAAACCTAAATCGGCATAACCAGTGGCAACTACTTTTGCACCACGATCATGACCATCTTGCCCTAATTTGGCAATCATTATTCTTGGTCTTCGTCCTTCTAACTCCGAAAATTTATCGGCAAATTCAATTGCTTTCTTAAATAACTTATCGTCTTTTATTTCCTTACTATACACGCCCGAAATTGTTTTGTGAACTGCTTTATGACGTCCGAAAACACTTTCTAAAGCGTCCGAAATCTCTCCTAAAGTGGCTCTGTTTTTAGCAGCTTTTACTGCTAAATCTAATAAATTTCCTTCGTTGGATTTAGCGCAAGCTGTTAAGTCGTTTAAAGATTTTGTAACCTTAGCGCTGTCTCTTTTTAATTTTATTTCGTTTAACCTCTCAATTTGTGATAAACGTACCGCTTCATTATCAACTTCTAAAATATGTAACGGATCTTCTTTTTTTAGTTGGTATTTATTTACCCCTACAATAACGTCTTGGCCGCTATCTATTTTTGCTTGTTTTTTAGCAGCAGCTTCCTCAATACGCATTTTCGGAATTCCTTTTTCAATGGCTTTTGTCATTCCGCCTAATTCCTCAACTTCCTTGATTAATTCCCAAGCTTTGTTGGTAATATCTTCGGTAAGTTGTTCTACGTGATAGCTTCCTGCCCAAGGATCAACCGTTTTTGTAATATGTGTTTCTTCTTGTAAGTATATTTGTGTGTTACGAGCAATTCGTGCAGAAAAGTCTGTAGGTAAAGCAATTGCTTCATCCAGCGCGTTGGTGTGTAAACTTTGTGTGCCGCCAAAAGCTGCAGCCATAGCTTCAATTGTTGTTCGCGCTACATTGTTAAAAGGATCTTGCTCTGTTAAAGACCAACCGCTTGTTTGACAGTGTGTTCGTAATGCTAACGATTTTGGGTTTTTAGGATTGAATTGTTTTACGATTTTTGCCCATAACATTCTGGCTGCTCGCATTTTGGCAATCTCTACAAAATGGTTCATGCCTATTGCCCAGAAAAAAGATAGTCTAGGTGCAAAAGTATCAATGTCCATTCCTGCTTCTAATCCTTTTTTGATGTAATCTAATCCGTCAGCTAAAGTATATGCCAATTCAATTTCAGCAGTTGCACCTGCTTCTTGCATGTGATAGCCAGAAATAGAAATTGAGTTGTATTTCGGCATAAAATCCGAAGTGTATTTAAAAATATCAGCAATGATTTTCATTGATGGAGTAGGTGGGTAGATATACGTATTACGCACCATAAACTCTTTTAAAATGTCGTTTTGAATGGTTCCTGATAATAGTTCAGGAGCAACACCTTGTTCTTCGGCGGCAACAATATAAAAGGCAAGAATCGGTAAAACTGCTCCGTTCATTGTCATTGAAACCGACATTTTATCTAACGGAATTTGGTCAAACAATATTTTCATGTCTTCAACCGAATCAATCGCTACACCTGCTTTTCCTACATCACCTTGTACACGTTCGTGATCTGAATCGTACCCGCGGTGTGTTGCTAAATCAAAAGCAACAGAAAGTCCTTTTTGACCCGCCGCTAAGTTTCTTCTGTAAAAAGCATTGCTTTCTTCAGCGGTTGAAAATCCGGCGTATTGACGAATAGTCCAAGGTCTTCGAACGTACATTGTTGAGTAAGGTCCGCGTAAATTCGGAGCAATACCAGCAACGAAATCTTCATGATGTTTGCTTTCAACTTGTGATTTTTGACTTTGGTCTAATTGTATGTTTGATACGTTTTTTCTACTCATCTTGTAAACGTTCTTGTTCTAGCTTTTCAGCCAATCTTTTTTGAATAATCGGTTGGATGAGTGTTTTTTCGTTTCTGATTTTCATAAACGGAAAAAGCTCCAAATCATTCTTCATTTTATCTTTGTCGTTCTGAATTTTATTAGTTCCTAATAAAACTAATTTACCAGTATCGAATTTTGCTTGTTCTTTTTCGGCAGCATCTTTAATTTTTCGCTGAATGATTCCTTCTTTAAGTTGTTTTAAAAACCCGCCACCTTTTTCGATAGTTTTAAATACTTCTAAAGAATTATGAGCTAACTGCTGCGTGATAGCTTCAATATAATAAGCACCGTCTGCAAAATTCTGAGCTTCTGAAAGTTCGCTTTCTTGTTGTAAAATCAATAATTGATTTCTAGAAATACGCTCGCCAAATTCATTCGAATGATGAAAAATATCATCGTAAGAAATATTACAAACCGTGTCAGCTCCACCTAAAATAGCGCTCATGCATTCTGATGTAGTACGAAGCATGTTTACATTGTAGTCGTATAAGGTTTTATTGCGTAAGCTAGGTTGTGCAAATATATGTGTTGTATTGTTTTTAATAGCGTACTCTTTTAAAAGTGATGCCCATAAGATTCTAAAAGCTCTTAGTTTTGCTATTTCAAAAAAGTAGTTACTACCTACAGAAAAATTAAAATGTATGTTGTTGGCTATTTTACTTCCGAAGTGATTTAAATATTCATTTGCGTGCGCAAGTGCGTAGGCAAGTTGTTGCGTATTATTCGCGCCAGCATTTTGATATGTTGAAACGTTAATGCAAATAGCATTAGAGACGTTATTAATGATCTTTTCGAATTCTTTGTGATCATTATTTAGGTTTGTAAACCAGTTACCTGTACTCGTTAAATTGCCAACAATATCAATATTAAAATAACAGTTGTCTGAAGCTATATAGTTTGATAATTCAATGATAAAGTTAGCATCTAAAAACTTTACTTTAAAATAAAGTACAGTGTTTTTAAGGTCTACATCTTGAAGGAGTGTTTTGTAATCGAACTTCGTTTTTGCTTTAAATTCGATAGATTTCGCACCTCTTTTTAAAGAGTCGATTGCAAAAGAATTTGCTTTTTTTTCGTCCTCTATATAAATAGACTGACAAATATTAAACCCCTTTTTAGGCGTTGCAATTGCTGTTTTTGTTTGGTCTTCTTTTGTGTAAAAGGGTTTTACTGTAATGCCCTCGTCGGTTTTCCAAAGAAGCGTATCGTTATAGTCCGCGCCTTTAAGATCTACCTGTATTTTTTGTTTCCATTCGGCAGCACTAATTTCCTTGAAGTCATTAAATAAATAAGTACTCATTATTTTTGTAGGGTATCAAATTCGATAATATAAATATCTTCATCTTCTTTCTTCATCAAATATTTTTCACGCGCATAGCGTTCTAGCTGAAGAGAATCCTGAAGTTTTTTTATAGTTTTTTTGTCTTTATCAATTTTGTTCTTGTGATAATCTATCCAAATTTCTAATTCTTCAATTTCTTCATTGAACTCTCTATGGGTAAGATAAGAATTTTCATCAAAAAAAAGCATCCAAATAACAAATACCGTTAAAATAACAACGTAAATATTTGTTGCGATTTTAAAAGATGGTTTATTTTTTATTGATTTTAAATTCATGTTACAAACGGTCGCTAATTACGGTTCTAACAATATCTATGGCTACAGTGTTGTACCTATCGTTAGGAATTATAATGTCGGCATAGTTCTTTGTAGGTTCAATAAATTGTTGGTGCATTGGTTTTAAGGTGCTTTGATATCTATTTAAAACTTCATCAATATCTCTACCTCTTTCCTTTATATCTCTTCGAACTCTTCTAATTAAACGTTCATCAGCATCTGCATGTACAAAAACTTTTATATCGCAAAGGTTTCGTAGTTCTTTGCTGTTAAAAATTAAAATACCTTCAACAATAATAACTTTTCTAGGGTGTGTTTTTATGGTGTCTTTAGTTCTGTTGTGCGCAACAAACGAATAAATAGGTTGTTCTATTATTTTGCCGCTCTTTAAATCGCTCAAATGATTTACTAATAAATCGAAGTCGATCGCCCTAGGATGGTCGAAGTTTATCTTTGTACGTTCTTCGTAGCTTAAGTTGTCGGTTTGGGCATAATATGAATCTTGTGATATAATGCATACTTCATCTTGCGGTAGCTCATTAATTATTTGATTTACTACGGTTGTTTTTCCACTTCCTGTTCCGCCAGCAATACCGATTACAAATATATTTTTCATTGAGTTTTATTAAGATGAATTATTAAAGCAAATTTAGTGAAATATGTGCATAAAAAAAGCGCTAACTTAAGTTAGCGCTTTTTATTTTTAGTGAGCCGATGAGAGGACTCGAACCTCCGACCTGCTGATTACAAATCAGCTGCTCTAGCCAGCTGAGCTACATCGGCTTGTTTGCCTTTAAAAGCGATGCAAATATATATTCTTTTTTGAATCTGACAAAAGTTTTTTTCGTTTTTTTTAACGCTTTTTTTGATGTCTTTTTTTTGCGTAAATTAACTATCTCATTAGCATTAAAATAGCTGTTGTTTAATGTAGGAAAAAAATATTTCTTTTTTTTAGAATAATATTTAAAATAGCTTTTTTAGGGTTCTTTAAAGTTTTATAAGCGTATTTTTAAAGAAGTATATGTATATTTTTTTATAAAAAATAGCTGTAAAATAAAAAAGCTCTAGATGTAACTAGAGCTTTTATCAAGAATAAATATTATTAAGAATGGTAAACTATGAAAAATACCATTCCATTTGTAGTAATAAACGAGCAAAAGCTATGTTTATTGTTGTAATAAATTTATGCAGTTAAAGGTTTACCTTTTAATCTTTTTTCAATTCGTTGTTTTACAACTGTTAATCGCTTCATAGCATCCATTAGGGCACTATCTTTTGTTTCTTTATATACTTCGTTTATTTCTAGTATTAAAGATTTTACCTCTCTTGAAGCTAATATTCTATCACTAGTAGTAATAAATTTGAATTTTCTGTGTTCAAATTCGTCTGCTTTACTAATTAATTCTGAATTCATAAAATACTTACTTATGGTTATTTATATTATCTTTTAGATTTTAGTCTGGTAATTGATTTTGCTTTACACAAAATTGTAAAATCATAAAGTAAAATGGGCGACAAATATAAATTAATCTTTTTGTTAACCTATAATAAAACAATCAAATTGTTTTATTTATTTATAATTTTTCTTTATATAGTTCATTAAAGCATGATTTTTGCTTTTTCTTCAATTATAGATTTAATCTATTGTGTTAAATGTAATAATTTTTTCTTGATAAGTCAAATTTATTAGTAGAATTTTAACAAGATAAAGCTATTTTGTTACTAATGTCATATTTTTTTTCTTGTATGAAATACTATTTATAAAGCACGAAAGTTCCTTATTTTTGCTAAAGAATACGATATGTTACTTCTGAAATAAAATTAATATTTTAGAAAATTACTGAGTATATAAATACAATTGATAAATAATACATTTTAAATTATTGAAAATAAATGAGAAAATTCACATTAATTATCCTTGTAATTATTATTCAGGCATGTAGCAGTAATGAAAAAAGAAAGGTATTGGGAGATTCAGATTTCCAAAAAGAAATGAATGCTAAGTTTAAAGATGCTTCTAAATCACCACTAACAAAAAGAGATTTAAAGAAATTTAAAGGATTAGATTTTTTTAAAATTGATGATAAATATAAGTTGGTGGCCAAATTAACAAAAACACCTGATGCGCCTAGTTTTTATTTTCCGACAACAACAGATAGGGTAGCGGTTTATGAACAGTACGGTATCGTATCTTTTTTTATTGATGGCGAAAATTTTGAGTTAGCTATTTATAAGGAAGAAAATCCTGAAGTTATATACAAGGACAATTTATTCTTACCTTTTTTAGATAATACAAACGGAAAAACATCTTATGAAGGAGGACGATTTATAGATGTTTTAATTACAGATGTAAATAGTAACGGAACGATTGGTATTGATTTTAACGAGGCTTATAATCCGTATTGTGCTTACAGTGATCGATATTCTTGCCCTATTGCTCCAAGAGATAATTATTTAAATACAGAAATAAAAGCCGGAGTTATGGCGTATAAGAAGTAAAAAAAAGCCTGCGATAAGCAGGTTTTTTTTATTTTGTAGGTGGATGTAATCCGTCTTTAATATCTTGTTCAATAGCTTCTTCTAATGAAGTTAAATAATCTTTTCTGACTTTTAATTTTGTAGCCGCATGTGCTTTTGGGTTTAAAGAAGCAAACATTTCAGCAATTTTAATAGCTGTAGGTAATAAATGAGTTTCAGGAACAATTTTGTCTAAAAATCCTGCTGTAATAGCATCTTTTGGGCTGTAGATTTCTGAATTGTTTACACTTCGTTCAAAATAAACAGGAGCTAAACGCGCTTTGGCTATTTCGATACCGGCATTGTGCATGGTCATTCCTATCATTACTTCGTTTAAGCCTATTTTAAAATCACCTTCCGTACCGAGTCTGTAATCCGAAGAAAGTAATAAAAAAGCTCCTTTGGCAACTGCATGACCTGTACAGGCTGTAATTATTGGGAAAGGAAAAGATAGCATTCTGTGAGATAGTTTAGATCCTTTGGTAACTAATTCTAAAGCAGATTCAGGCGATGCTGTCATGCTTTTTAAATCATAACCAGCAGAGAACATTCCGGGTTGACCAGTTAAAATAACGATCTTTTTCTCTTGTTCAGCTTTGTCTAATAAAGAGTATAGTGAATCTATAACTTCGTGTGATATGGCGTTTACTTTTCCGTTAGAAAGGGTGATAATTGCGTAATTATCTTTTGTTGTATATTGTACTAATTCGTTCATAATTTAAATAAATTTGATAAGGTAGATTCCGGCAAAAACAGCTAAAAAGCCTACAACAAAACTTGCGATTGTGTATAAGGCAAATGAAGTGAAGTCTCCGGATTTTAAAAATATATGATTCTCATATGCAAAGGTAGAGAATGTGGTAAATCCGCCACAAAACCCTGTTGCTAATAATAGTGTACTGTTTTGAGATAAGGCTTCGTTTTTGGCGGCTAAGCCTAAAATAAATCCGATGAGCAAGCTTCCGATAATATTTGCTGCAAAGGTTCCGTACGGAATTCCTGTTTGTGTGTTGTTTAAGGTTTTTCCTATGAAGAATCTTAAAACGCTTCCAAAGCCACCGCCAATAAAAACTAGTAAAAGTTGTTTCATGTCTTTGCTAAAATAATAAAACCTCACATAATTGCGAGGTTTTATTGTGTGAATATTATAAGATATTGTTATTTTAAAGTAACATCATCCGCATCTGTCCAATTCCATTTACCTACGATAATTCCTTTCTCGACAGTAACAATTCCTGGATTTGCTCTGATAACTGTTTTTAAAGCTGTTTCATCACAGAATCCGAATGTATATGGTAGGTTAAATTCTTTTTGTGTGGCTGCTAAGTCTTCAATATAAGAAGCTGTTAAAACATAAACTTCATAACCTTTGGCTTTAGCGTTTGCAGCAGTTTTTGAAATCGCAGCAATACCTTGTTTTTCTGTTTTTTCGAAATTATACATGATAATAAGCATTGCCTTGTCTTTTGCTAGCATAGCTTCTAGTTGATCTCCATCTTCGTCGGTTTCAATCATAAAATCATGAATTGGTGGTACTTCATCGCTATCTTCTTGATATTTCATACCTTCAGCGATATCTGTACCTATTGAATAGGCTCTAAAATCGATAATTGGTAAATGATTTAATACATAGTAGGTAATGAATAGCGAAACTAATATGGTTCCGTACGTTTTTATAGCGCCAAGTTTGTCTGAAAGTAAAGGTTTAATATGTTTTAACCCGAAGATTAAAATGACGATAAAAACCATAAATACAACATTCTTATAAAAAGTTTCTTTAGGTGTAAGCTTTAGGGCGTCACCAAAACATCCGCAGTCTGTAACTTTGTTATAAGTATAAGAATACCATGTTAAGAATAAAAAGATGATGTTAAGACTAAATATACTCCATATCGTAAGTTTTGGTTTGTAACCAACAATAAGCATTACTCCTAAAACTAATTCAGAGATAATTAAAAGAATAGCAAAAGGCAAAGTATAAGGAATTAAGAATTCCATATTTAAAACACCTTCACTAAAGTATTCTTGAAACTTGTATTGAGAGCCAATCGGATCTACTAACTTAACAAAGCCTGAATAAATGAATAAAAGCCCTACTAATACTCTTGAAATGTGTGTTAAAATTTTTAAAATCATTTTTTGGGGTTTAAGGTTAACTATCTAACTCTGAATGATGGATTAAAGCAAAAATAGCATAATTAATCATATCCTGGTAATTTGCATCGATTCCTTCAGAAACTAAGGTTTTTCCTTTGTTATCTTCAATTTGTTTTACGCGAAGTAATTTTTGAAGAATTAAATCCGTTAAAGATGAAATTCTCATATCTCGCCAAGCTTCACCGTAATCATGGTTTTTATTTTCCATTAATTCTTTGGTGATTTTTATGTGTTTATTATATAACGATGTGGCTTCAGTTGTATTTAAATCTGGTTGGTCGGCAACACCTAGTTCTAGCTGAATAAGTGCCATTATTGAATAATTAATGATCCCTATAAATTCTGGTTTTTCTCCTTCGTCTACCATACGCTTGGTATTTTCTTGTAACTGGCGGATACGTTGTGCTTTTATGAATATTTGATCCGTTAGAGATGGAAGTCTTAAGATTCTCCATGCACTACCATAATCGCTCATTTTTTTTGTAAACAAACTACTACATTCCTCTACTACTACATCATATTGTTTGGATGTGTTTTGCATCTTTTTTATTTAAAAGTAATCCATCAAAAATAGTAAATATTAAAAGCTTTTCATTTATTTTTACTTAGAAATTTATAAGGATGACAATTAATTGTAAAGGAACATTAATCGATCTTACTTCTCCGAAAGTAATGGGGATTTTAAATATCACCCCAGATTCTTTTTTTGATGGTGGAAAGTACAAAGACGAACATGCAATTCTTAGTCAAACTGAGAAAATGCTACAGGAAGGTGCAACCTTTATTGATGTTGGAGCGTATTCGTCAAGACCGGGAGCAAAGCATGTTTCTGAGGCAGAAGAACTGCAAAGAATAGTGCCGGTAATAAAATTATTGGTGAAGCATTTTCCTGATATTCTTATTTCTGTAGATTCTTTTAGAAGTGCTGTTGTAAAAGAATCAATTAATGCAGGAGCATCAATAATTAATGATATTTCTGGAGGTGTACAAGATGATAAAATGTTTGCAGCAGTGGCGAGTTTGCAGGTGCCTTATATAATGATGCACATGCAAGGAACTCCGCAGAGTATGCAGTTAAACCCTGTTTATGAAAATGTGGTAACGGATATAATTTCGTTTTTTGCAGCGCAGTTACGTAAACTCCGTGAACTAAAAGTAAACGATGTTATTATAGATGTAGGTTTTGGTTTTGGAAAAACAACAGAACATAATTACGAGTTACTGAAAAAACTTTCGTTATTTGAAAATTTAGAAGTGCCTATTTTAACAGGAGTTTCAAGAAAATCAATGCTTTACAAAACGCTTGATATTATACCTCAAGAAGCATTAAACGCAACTACGGTAGCCAATACAATTGCGCTCTTAAACGGAACAAATATCTTAAGAGTTCATGATGTAAAAGAGGCAGTTGAAGCAGTAAAAATCGTGAGGCAATTAGGATAAAATGATTACTTTTACTAAAACTTCAAAATAATTAATGAATTTAGATTTTATCGATTTTTCGTTTCTTGATGTACTTGACATTATTCTAGTAGCAATACTACTTTACTATATTTATAAGTTGTTAAAAGGAACAGTGGCTATTAATATTGTGATAGGAATTGCGTTGATATTTTTAATATGGAAAATAACACAAGCACTTCACATGGAAATGTTAAGTGGAATTCTTGGTTATTTACTTTCTGGTGGTGTTATTGCTTTACTTATTGTGTTTCAGCAAGAAATTAGAAAGTTTTTATTGATGATAGGAACCACTAATTTTTCAGCGAAACGAGGTTTTTTAAACCAATTGAAGTTTTTAAAAACTGAAATTAATTCAGAAACAGATGTTGAAACAATTTTAACAGCATGTAAAAGTATGTCTAAAACACGAACAGGTGCTTTGTTGGTTATTGAAAAAACAAACAATCTTGATTTTTTAATAAATACAGGAGATAAAATGAATGCTTTGGTAAACGAAGCTATTTTAGAAAGTATTTTTTATAAAAATAGTCCGCTACATGATGGGGCAACTGTAATTCGTGATAACTTTATTATTGCTACTCGTGTAGTTTTACCTGTTTCTGGAAGTACAAAAATACCATCTCGTTTTGGGTTAAGGCACAGAGCAGCTATTGGAGTTACAGAAAAAACAGATGCTATTTGCTTGTTAGTTTCAGAAGAAACAGGAGAGATATCTTATATAAATAATGGGGAATTTGTATTTTATAAAACACAAGAAGATTTATTTTTAAGACTTCAAAAAGATTTAACTACCTAAGTAATATTTTTTTAGATTTATTTAAAAGGATGAAAAAATATAAGGATTAAATAAAAAAAAGCTCGCAATTGCGAGCTTTTTAACTTTTATAAGAATCTAAAATTATTTAGCAGGAGCCATTTTAGATTGTATAGCACTCATTACTGAGTTAAATTTCTTTGTTCCTTCAGCATCTAAAGTAGCAACGATTTCTTTTCCTTTAGCAGCTAATTCAACACCTTTTTTAGCTAATTCAGTATTTTTTAATACATCTCCTTTAGCATCAATATAGTTTTGAGCATATTCAGCATAAGATTCTAAATACTCACCTACTTTAGGGTCTTTAAATTCAGGAATAGTTACTCCTTCAAAAGCAGTTTCTACAGCTTCAGTAGCTTCTTCAGCGGCAGCTTCAACTTCTTCAGCAGCTTCAGTAGCTTTTTCAGTTGCAGTATCTACAGCTTCAATAGTAGTTTCTTTAGCGTCTTTAGCCTCATTTTTACAAGAAGTTGCTAATAAAGCACCAGCAACACACATGGTTAAAATTACTTTTTTCATTGTTTTACGTTTTTTTAATTAATAGATTGATTAACGCAAATGTATTCTTTTAACAAATCTAAACAAACTTAAATGTTAAATAATTTCAGTGCTAAATTGCTTTTCATAAAGATTTTTATAATAACCATTATTTTTTTGAAGTAACTGATTATGATCGCCTTGCTCAACAATTATACCTTTATCCATAACAATAATAGTATCTGCTTTTTTTATAGTTGCTAATCGGTGTGCAATAACTATAGAGGTTCTACCTTTTGTAATTTCGTCGGTAGCATGTTGAATCATTTGTTCAGAATGTGTATCTACAGATGATGTAGCTTCGTCTAAAATTAAAACACTTGGTTTGCTAACATATGCACGTAAAAAAGCGATTAATTGGCGCTGTCCAGAAGAAAGCATTCCACCACGTTCTTTCACATTGTATGCATAGTTGTTGGGTAATGTCATGATAAAATCATGAATACCAATTTGTTTGGCAGCTTTCTTTACATCATCAAGAGAAATGTCGTTGTTTTTTAAAGAAATATTATTAAAAATAGTATCAGAAAATAAAAATACATCTTGTAAAACTACAGCAACTTTTTCACGCAGTGCATTAATTTCATAATCTTCAACAAGAACATCGTCAAGGTAAATAGCGCCGCTATCTATTTCGTAAAAACGGTTTATTAAATTTATAATAGTCGATTTTCCAGCTCCTGTTGCACCAACAATGGCAATAGTCTCTCCTTTTTTAACATTAAAACTAATGCCTTTTAAAACTTCTTCGTCTTTAATGTAGCTAAAACGCACGTCTTTAAAACGGATGTTTCCTTGTAGTGATTCGGTAGTAATGGTACCACTTTTTGTAATAGAGCTTTCGGTATCAATCACATTAAAAACTCTTTCTCCAGCTACAATTCCCATTTGTAGTTGGTTGAATTTATCTGCAATTTGACGAAGTGGTCTAAATAGCATTTGAGACATTTTTATAAATCCAATAATTGCACCAACAGTTACCGCATTATCCTCAACAACTTGAAGTCCGCCAAACCATACAATTAGTCCGATAGCAATAGATGATAATATTTCTGCAATTGGAAAAAATATCGAATAATACCAAACCGTTTTTACATGTGCTTTTTTATGTTTTTCGTTAATACCAACAAAATTTTGATATTCAATTTTTTCACGATTAAAGAGTTGCACAATTTTCATTCCTGTTACTCTTTCTTGAACAAAACCATTAAGGTTTGCTACCTGATTACGTACATCTTGAAAAGTAGATTTTATGGCTATCTGAAAAATCTTTGTAGCATAAATTAAAACAGGTAGTGTTGCCAATGCTATGATTGCTAACTTCCAATTGGTATAAAGCATTACAATTATAACAATGATCATTTTTAAAACATCACTGATAATCATAAAAACACCTTGCGTAAAAAAATTAGCAATTGTTTCGATGTCAGACACAACTCTGGTAACCAATTTACCTACGGATGAGTTGTTGAAATAACTCATTTTAAAAGCTACTATTTTTCTGAATGTTTTAGCCCTTATATCTCTAATAATATGTTGACCGACCCAATTGGCATTGTAAATAAAACTAAACTGAAATAATACTTGTACTAATAGCACGGCAAGCATCGCTATTGTATAATACAGTAATCTTGTTAAATCTTTATGCGCCACAAAATCATCAATAGCCGCCATTAAAATAACCGGACTCATTACAGCGAAAACAGCTAAGAGTATTGTTGATGTTGCTGCTACAATAAATCGTACACGGTAAAGTTTTGCAAAACTCATTAGTCTTACAAAAATCTTAATGTCAAATGCTTTTCCTGTTGTTTTACTCACTATATATAATTGTATTCTACTTTTGTTAAAAATAATCCTTTTGCAGGTACAGAGGTTCCTGCTTTACTTCTGTTTTTGCTTTCTATAATTTTTTTAAAATCATCAATAGTTGTTTTACCGATTCCGATATCTATTAATGTGCCTACAATTGCTCTTACCATGTTTCTTAAAAAACGGTTTGCGCTGATATGAAAAGTCAATTCGTTACCATTTAAAACCCACAAAGCGTTTGTAACATCGCAATTAAAAGTATGAACACCTGTTTTTACTTTCGAAAAACATTCGAAATCTTCATGTTCATATAAAATTGCAGCAGCCTGATTCATTAAATTAATGTTTAATTGTTGATTGTATAGTTGCCAAGCAGTGTCTAACGAAAACGGATTTCTGCCAAGCCAAATTTTATACTCATAACTTCTGCTAGTAGCATCAAAACGAACATGTGCATCATCATGCACTAATTTGGTATTGTATATTACAATATCATCGGGTAAAAGAGCATTTAACCTAAAAGCAAAGTTTTTAGCTAAAACAATATCTGTATCAAAATGAGCAAACATTTGCGATGCATGCACACCAGCATCTGTTCTACCAGCACCAGTAATAATTATGTTTTGCCTTAAAACAGTACTAATAGCATTGTTTATTTTTTCTTGTACAGAAATTGCATCAGGTTGTATTTGCCAACCATGATAGTTTTTCCCTTTATACGCTAGTTCAATAAAATACCTCAAAAAACAATGAAATTTAAAAGGGCTAAATTATGAAATATTAGACTGAGTTGTTATGGCTATTTAAAGAAATATAGTCTATTTCTTTAAAATGAAGAATAGGTAGGTTGTTAATATTTAATTTGTAAACATAGGTTAACATCAAAAATTTTAATGTGTTATATGTTTATGGCTCGTTAAAATGAGATAAATACAAGTGCTCCATTAGTGCATTAATAATAGATTCATAATTATATATTATGGATCTATTTTTTATGCACTATTTATTAGTTTTGTAGTAATGAAAAAGATACTCTTACTTTCTGATACGCATAGTTATATTGATGATCAAATATTAAAGTTTGTAAAGCAAGCAGATGAGGTTTGGCATGCAGGCGATATAGGTGATTTAAATGTTACGGATACTTTAAAAAAACACAAGCCTTTACGCGCTGTTTATGGTAATATTGATGATAATGATGCGAGAGCAGAATTCCCTTTAGATAGTAAATTTACTGTTGAAGGTATTACTGTTTGGATTACGCATATAGGTGGATATCCAAATGCATATAAACCGAGAGTAAGAGAAGCGCTAAAAGTTGATACACCCAAAATATTTATCAGTGGACATTCGCATATTTTAAAAGTACAATACGACCAAAAATTTAATTTACTACACTTAAATCCCGGCGCTGCAGGAAAACACGGTTTTCATAAAATAAGAACAATGCTGCGTTTTGAGTTGCATGCTGGTGAAATTACAAATATGGAAGTTATAGAGTTAGCTCACCGATGAAAATTGAAATGGTTTTTGTTGCTGGATAGGGATGATTATAGAAACTTTAGTTCCTTTGTTATCTTCTGAATTAATAGTGAATTTACCGTTCATCATTTCAATTCTAGCTTCTATTTGGTTTAATCCGATGCCATTATTTTTAAAAGAAGAAGATGAGGTTGAAAATCCAACCCCATCATCGTTAACAAGAACAGTTAGTTGATTCTTCTCTTGTTTTATAATTATTTGAGCATAATTAGCTTTACTATGTTTTAGAATATTATTAGCAAGCTCTTGAATAATATTAAACACTTTTATTTCAAATTCTTGATTATACCTATTGATGTTTAGGGCGCTAACTTTAAATTTTAATTCGCTGTTAGAGAATTTCTTAGCAACATCTTTTAAAGCATACTCTAGCCCGAATTTTAGTAATATAGAAGATACAAGGTTGTGTGATAAATCTCTTACTTTTTGCGAAGCCTCTAATATTATAGCTTGTGTTTTTTCTATCTCTAAAGGAGTAACTCCTTTAAATTGTTTTTTTGTGGCGCTTAAATGCATGTTTGCAGACGATAGTAATGCGCTAACGTTATCATGTAACGTTTCCGCTATTTGTTTTCGTTCAGATTCTTTACCGTCTATTGTGGCATTTAATATTTTTGTTTGAGCATCTGATTTTATTTTTTCGATACTCTGCTGTTGTTTTAAGCTGTTTTCAGATAGTTTTAATTGCAAGTTGTCTTTACGTAACTTATAGTTATAAACCAATCCACCAGAAATAACAATCACCAATAAACTTAAGGCACCAAAGAGTAAGGTGGTTTTGTCGTCTTTAGCTTTTATTAATTCAGTTTGGTTTTTAACTAAATTATTTTTTTCTTTTTCAAGATCAATTATTTGTTTAGAATGAATTTTTTCAATCATTTTTCTAACTTCACTATCTCTAAGGTTGTCTTTTAAGTCATATGCTTTTTCTTGATACTCGTATGCTTTGTAGTCTTTAAGTAAGTACAGAGTCCAAGCTAAATTATAAAAAAGCTCTTCTTTAAATTTTGTAGCATTAATAGAGTTTGTTTGGTTCACTAACTCTAATCCCTGAAAATAAATTTTTTTTGCTTCTTCATAGTTCTCTTCAATTAAATAGATGCTAGCCAGGTTGTTAAGAGCAGAAGCTTGAAAAGGTTTATTATTTGTGTTTTCATGAATTTTAATAGCTTTTTTTAAATTTTTTTTAGCCTCTTCAAGTTTTTTTGAGTTAATTAAAATAACAGATAAATTAACATAAGCTTTTGCTTTAATCGATTCAATATTTTGATTTAATGTGTTAATAGTTATTATTTCACGATAATATTTTTCAGCATTTGCGTTATTTTTAAGGTATGAGTAGCTACTCCCAATACCTAATAGGGTATTTACATATTTTTCATCATTACTTGTAAAATTGTAGTCAGCATTTTTCTTATCATTAATTAAGCGTAAACAGTCTTTATAATAATTAATAGCTTTTTTATAATTCTTTGTTTTTACAAAGATATCTGCAACTAAAAAAGTAGATAAAAATTGAATTTCTATATCGTTTTTGTCTTTTCCGATTTGTATTAATTGCAATGACCTTTCAAGCGCCTTAGTATATTCTTGTTGCTTGTATAGTAACCTGTATAAATTGTATTTTTTATATAATAAAGAGTCTTTTATTCTTAGAACCTCTTTTTCACTAGAAAAAGAATTTACTTTACTTTTTCTAGTGAATGAGTAACTTATTATTGAGAAAAATAATATAGATGCTATAATAATATTTTTAAATAAGGTGAATTTCATTTATAGGAAGTCAGTACCTTGTATAGATAATCTTGGTTTTTTCTTGCTCGTAGGTTCTTCAGATCTCCCTTCATATTTATGATTAACAAAATCTAATTTAATTAAATTAGTTGTATTCATCTCTAATTGTCTTGAGAACTCCTGTTGTTTTGCTTTTCCGGTAGCTAAATGTACTTCGTAAGTTTCTATTTCTTCATTATAAACGAATTCTGTAGTAACGTTATTATTAACTGTAAAGTTAAGTGTAAATGTGCCATCTTCATTCTTAGCAATACTATATGAACTTAAAAATTCGGTAACACTACCTTTATGAAACTTAATATCTTCATCTTCAATAGATATTTGCATACGTTTCCCTTTGTTAGCATCTAAAAAACCTATTTTTAATTGGTCTTCCTCAATATTAAAGTCATTGCTGTGTTTAATAGCTGTCTTGTGGTTTGCTTCAGATAAGATGATGTCATTAGAATTGTCAGTATTTTTAACGGTAGTTACATCTGTGTTTTCTGCAGTGTTGAAGTCTATAGAATAAGCACCGTTAGCATCTCTTTTTAACGTGTATGATTGTAATAAATTTTCAGGATTTGTATCTATAACTTCGTCTTGGTTAGATGAACATGAAGCAAATATTAGACTAAATACTAATAAAAAAGGAGTAAAATTTTTCATGATTTTCAGTTTTAAATTATTTTAAAAGATTAAAAAAATAGCGATGCAATTAAAATATGTGAATTCCAATTGGCATTTAATTTTAGGGGTAAAAGAGAACAAGATAAAAGGTTTTCTATTTTATGCTACTACTAACACTTACATCGCTATAAATTATTATTACTATTATATTTTTTTATTTAGTAGTTATTAGCGATGTACTATTGATAAAGTATAGATTTCGGGGGACATTTTCTTTATTACGGGGGATAAAAGAAAACATTTTGAAGGGTTTCTATACTATATCGTTTCTTACAGCGTACATCGCTAAACCTACTACGTTTTTTACTTTTAATTTTTTATATAAACTTCTACGGTATGTTTCAACAGTTTTAATACTAACCAATAGATGCTCTGCTATTTCAGTAGAGTTTTTTTCTTCAGCTATTAGCTTTAAAACTTCAACTTCTCTTTCTGTTAAGTTACCATACCTTAATCCTTCTTCTTTTATCTTAGCTTCTGTTACATATAGCTCTAATAAGCTACTTTTTACGTCGTCACTAAAATATTGTTCACCATTGTAAACACTTCTTACAGCATTAATAATATGGTCACTAGCACAGGTTTTGTCTATAAAGCCGTTTGCTCCTAATCTTATTATTTCTTGCACTAGTTTTGGGTCGCTTAAACTAGATAGTATCACTGTTTTAATTTTTTTCTACGCTGTTTAAAGGCTTTTAAAACTTCAATACCATCCATTTCTGGCATGTTAATATCTAAAACTAACACATCAGCTTTGTTTTTAGCAGACCAGTCTACTACTTGTTTTCCTGTTAAAGAGTATCCTTCTATTTCAAAGTCCTCCTCAGTATTTAATAAGGCGATAACTCCATCTATTAAGATTTTGTGGTCATCGGCTATGTGAACTTTAATCTTCTGATTCATCGTTGTTACGTTTACAAATCTATAATATAAAAATAGTGTGTACAATACCCAATAACCCTATTTGTCATCTAAGGGTTAACCCTAACGAAATAGGGTTAACCCTATTTTTGTTAACATTTCTTTAACATTTGGAGTGTGATTTGAGTGATATCGATACGTGACAAAAATAGAAAACCGAGATATAAATCTCGGTTTTTTCGCACTAAATATACTAAGATGTTAGGTTTATCGTAATCTATCGACAGATTTTACAAGATCTTCATCCTTCTTAATGGCTTTATTTGCTAAAACTAACAGCAAAATAACAATGACAGGAAAAAACATCCCAATACCTTTCTCAGAAACTAAAGCTTCTCCAGATAATGTTTGTGACAGATATATCAATATGCCTAATAAAAAAAGGTTTATCAATATGTTTAAACGCCCTAAAACAAATTGCAACTGACGGTTTTTAAATAAAAACAAGGTTACAAATGATAATAAAGCTGAAGCAAAAAATAATATAGGAGTTGTTTTTTCTAAAACAGAAACTCCTGAAAATAGATCGACTATATATATAGGTAGGTTAGTTTGAGAATTAGTCCAAAGACTAAAGATAAACGTTAAACCTGCAGAAATAATTCCTGCAATTAATAAATAGATAGATTGTTTTCTTTGTATCATATTTTTTATTCGATAGCAAATGTAATATTTCTTTTTAGAAAAAGAAATATTACAAGTTAAAATATTTGTATATATTTGTCACGTAAGTAACTGCACACGTCGATAATTATGTAGCCCCTATATAATTACAATCAAATTAAAACTTAAATACAACTATATCTTTTTTTCATAAAGGATTATACATAACTTAATTATTTTACGAATGTTCGAGATTTCGGAATTAAAAACTAAAAAACTAATAGATTTACAAACAATAGCAAAAACTATAGGTTTAACAAAAGTAAGTCAGTTAAAAAAATTAGATTTAGTTTATAAAATTTTAGATGCACAAGCTGAAACTAGTGCAAATGAAGCTAAACCTGTAGAGGAAAAGCCTAAAAGAAGAAGAATAGAAAAATCTGAAGAAACCCAAAAACAGCCAAAAGAAAAAGTTGTTAAAAAGGTAGCTGTTAAAGCGGAAAAAAAGAAACTCCAGTTGTTAATAAGGTTGAAGCGGTTAAAGATAAAGTCTCAGAAGAAAAAGAAGTTGTTGAGGTTAAAAAGCCAGCTCCAAGACCAAGGCCAAGACCAAGAGCAGAGGTAGAAGCAAAGAAAAAAGCTTTAAGTTCAGAGCAGCAAGCAGAACCTAAAAAACAAACAGAGACAAAAAAACAAGCTACACCGACACCAAGGCCAAGAGCACAGGTAGAGGCAAGCAAGAAGTCGCAACATAAAAATCAGAATGCTAAAAAATCACATAACAAAAGTGGTAATAAGTATAGAGATCCTGATTTTGAGTTTGACGGTATTATAGAAAGTGAAGGTGTGTTAGAGATGATGCCAGATGGTTATGGATTCTTACGCTCGTCAGATTATAACTACTTATCATCACCTGATGATATTTATGTTTCGCAATCACAAATAAAATTATTCGGATTAAAAACCGGAGATACTGTTTTAGGTAATGTACGTCCACCAAAAGAAGGTGAAAAGTATTTTCCTTTAATTAGAGTATCAAAAATAAATGGATTAAACCCTAATATCGTTCGTGATCGTGTATCTTTTGAACACTTAACGCCGTTGTTTTCTGAAGAGAAATTCAACTTAGCAGAAAGAGGAAGTTCATTATCTACAAGAATTATCGATATATTCTCTCCAATAGGTAAAGGGCAGCGTGGTATGATTGTATCACAGCCAAAAACTGGTAAAACAATGTTATTAAAGGATGTTGCCAATGCAATTGCAGCAAATCACCCTGAAGTATATCAAATTGTTTTATTAATTGATGAAAGACCAGAAGAGGTTACAGACATGAAACGTAATGTGCGTGGAGAAGTAGTTGCATCTACTTTTGATGAACCTGCAGATAAGCATGTTCGTGTTGCAAATATCGTTTTAGAAAAAGCAAAACGTTTGGTAGAATGTGGACACGATGTGGTAATTTTATTAGATTCAATTACGCGTTTAGCAAGAGCTTATAATACTGTTGCACCTGCTTCAGGTAAAATATTATCTGGTGGTATAGATGCTAATGCATTGCACAAACCAAAGCGCTTCTTTGGTGCGGCTCGTAATATTGAAAACGGTGGTTCGTTAACGATTATTGCTACAGCACTTACCGAAACTGGTTCGAAAATGGATGAGGTTATCTTTGAGGAATTTAAAGGTACTGGTAACATGGAATTACAGTTAGATCGTAATATTTCTAATCGTAGAATTTATCCGGCTATTGATTTAATTAAATCAAGTACGCGTCGTGATGATTTATTATTAGATGAGAAAACTGTTCAGCGTATGTGGGTGTTGCGTAAATATTTAGCAGATATGAATCCTGTTGAAGCAATGACATTTATTAATGATAAAATTAGAGTTTCTAAAAATAATGAAGAGTTTTTAATTTCTATGAACGGATAGTTCACTGAAATATAATTTATAAAAAATCCCGCTGCAAAGCGGGATTTTTTTATTTAGGAACAATAATTTGATGTAAAGGAATATCAAATTTATGAGTATCTTCTATTTTTTGTATTGGAGGGAAAAAATTAAGACCAATCGTTTTGGTATCTTTTCTGCAAGCGACTAGAAATCGATCATAAAATCCTTTTCCGTAGCCAACTCGGTAGTTTTGTTTATCAGAAATTAGCATGGGCACAAATACTAAGTCGATTTTTGTTACCTTAACTTCTTCTGCATTTATAGGTTCTGGAACTCCAAATTTATTTACAGCAATTTTGGTGTCTTCTTTTAGATAAAAATGAGAAAGTGAATCGTCAGTAAAATTACATTGACTCACAATAATTTTTTTATCCTTTTTCCTGAAGAAATCAATAATTGGTTGTGTATCTATTTCATTGAACTTCCGTATCGATAAAAACAAGTGAACATTATTGATATCGTTAAAATCTATATCGAATATTTGTTGATATATGTTTTCTTGAAACTTTGTTTTTTCAACCTCAGTTAAGTTTTTTCTCTTCTGTTTGTATAATTTTCTAAGATCTGATTTTAGCATTTTCACATCGCTTTTAATTCTTCTTGCAGTTTTCTTGTTAAACCTTTTACAATTAAATCATAAGAATGATCTATTAATTGAAAAGCAAAATCGTCAGAAACATCGTTATTTAAAGTAACAGTATTCCAATGTTTTTTATTCATGTGCCAACCAGGGTTTATACTTTCATATTCACCTCGAAGTTCTAAAGATTTATCAGGGTCGCACTTTAAATTTACCTTAGTTTCTCCTTTTTCCCAACTATCCAACCCAGTTAAAGCAAACATTTTATTCATTACTTTAAAAACGAGTGTAACCTCATCAAAAGGAAAATGTTCTGTAACCCCTTTTTTAGTAATACAATAATCTCTTAGCTGTTCTATATGCATTATTTTGATATTTTTTTAGTAGATTCAGGTATTTCTAACGTAGAGAAATCTAGCTTCCATCCAATTGTTTCTACAAGGTTTTGCATTAAAGAGATAGCCTCTAAAGCTTCTTTGTTTGCAGTTTGCATTAAGTTGCTTTCTGGTATTTTTTGTAAAATATGCTCTTTAGCTTCTTTGTTTACTGTTGTTAAATCATCTGAACTAAACTTGTTTAATAATCCGTTTTGAATGTCGTAAAAACGCAGGTTAGGTTCAACCGAAAAAACTTCTGGCTCCGGAAATTCTGATAAGATTAATATTTTTTTCTTGGTATCGGTATGCATTTTAATTTTTCTAAAATCAAAACCAATATGCACTTTCGCATTAATTAAAATAATAGCTTTTTTCTTACTAGTAAACAAACCTAAAAACTTTTCTTTAGAGTTTTCATGATGATAAATTTCAGCGAATTCTCCTTCGATAGTGATTAACTTAGATACCTTTTTAATTTTATCAAGTAAGATAACAGATTGCTTCTCAGTTAAACTTTTTTTAGTTACTGATGAAAATTTTTGAAAAATAAAATAAGCGCCAATTGCTCCACCTATTAAGCCTAAAAAAAGTAATTCCATAAATACGAATTTACGTAAAATATGGTAGAGAATAAAAAGGCTTAAGAAAAATCTTAAGCCTTTTATTGAGGGAATAGCAACGTTTTTTTAGATTAATAGATACCTATATAAAATGAATCTGCTCCATTATCAAGTTCGGCACCTTTTGTATAGCCATCAGGTGAAGTACTTTTAGGATCGAAACTATATATGTTCCCTTTTTCACCAAGAGGAGCAATAGCCATATGAAATTTACCATCTTTACCTAAAACACCAGATTGATAATACCACATCCATAAGTTGCTAGGTACATTTAGTTTTACAGCAGTATTGTTATATAAATCAATTCTTGTAACTCCCCAAGGTGTTGTTTTATCGCTACCACTTCCTATCGAAGCATCATAATAGGGTGCATAAGCAATACCGTTACCAACATAATACCATCCGTTAGCACCAACTTGTGTCATTCCTAATGCAGTAGATAAGTCTAATTGATATGTGTCATCATAGTTTCCGTTTTTAATACGAACTAATTTTGCAGGGTTAGAAGTTAAATGATAAATATCTCCTTTTTCATCTACATGATATACAGGAGCTCTGTAGCCATAAGTAGATCCTTTAGCAACTTCAGATTCTAGTAATATAGGGTTTTTTAAAGAAGGATAATCTACAACTAATGTAGTAGCTTTGTATTCATCTGTTCTAATATTTTCATCAGTATTTGGATCATAACCTCTTTTGGCTACACCGTAATAAGCTTTTCCGTTTTGAATTGTTGGATTGTCAATTCTCCAAATATGTAAACCATCTGCTGTTTGTGGTATTGCTACCTCTTCTTTTTCAGCTAAAGATAAATCTGCAAGTTCAATTCTCTGTAAAATTGCTTTCGCGTCTGTATGTGTGTATACGTCATCTTTATATATTTTTTCGGTATTAATAGCATGTACTAGTGCATCATCTTCGTTAAGAACTTTCCATCGAGGGTAAGCGGTTCCCATTGCTACTTGAACACTTGTTTCTTCTAGCTGAGTGTAATTTGAAGCTCCGTTTATTTCATATTTATAAAGTATACCACCACCATAACTAAGGTTGTATAAAAATTTACCAGAAGGAGTACCGTAAATTCTTGCCGTACGTACCGATGGAACCTCAAAACCTTTACCTTTAAAAGAAATAGAGCCTTCTTTTAATTCAGGAAAAGCCTGAACGAAAGTAGCAGAGTTACCCGTAGATCCTACTCCAAAAGCTACGTTGTAAAATTCTTGAGTACCTGTAGGTGTTTTATCTTCGATAGTATCATTTGATTCGCAACTTATAAACAAGGTACTTGCAAAGGCAGTTGTTAATAGCAATGATTTGCTTATTGATATTAAATTTGTTTTCATAATTGTAATTTATATTTAGATTTAAAATTTGATTAAAATAGTGGTCTATACGTAAGTTTTAAATAAAATGACCTGCCTGGTTTTTGCATAGCCCAATTATCAAAAACTTGCTTGTCGGTGATGTTTTTAGCATTAAAACTTAAGGATGTTTTGTTGTTAGGAGCTGTGTAAGAAATACCTAAATCATGAAGTGTTTGTGTTGGTATGTAGGCTTTTCCTTTGCTAGCTAAGCTTTCCCAGTTTCTGTAGAATTGATGTGTATATCCGAAATTGTAATTGATAGATAGTTTTGAGTTTTTCTTTATAAAGTCATTAAATTTGTATTCTACATAAGTATTTGCTGTTAAATACGGAGCATTTCTTAATCGGTCTTTATAATAAATATATTCTGATCCAAATTCATCATATCTTAAGTTATAACGGGCATTAAAATTAGAAAAATTAGAAGTGATAAATAAGCGATTGTTATAGTTGTACTTTAATTCAAGATCATAACCAGTACTTTTTACTTTACCTAAATTTTCAAAGCCATAGGTGTCTGAAATACTTCCGCTAATTCCTCTTGTAATCAGGTTTTTTATATCTCTTATAAAGAAATTAGTTTCAATATTAAAATGATGTTTTTTTGTAGTGTAAGTTCCTAAAAGAAACCCTAGGTTAAAATTCGTACTTGTTTCTGGCAAAAGAGTATAAGTTGGTTGGATGTTATCACTAGTATTTCCTAATAATTCTGAAATACCAGGCATTCGCAATGCTTTTTCGGCAGAAGTTAATAGGGTTATTTTAGGAGTTATAGCAAACGAAATAGCTGCTCCGTAACCATTGTGACTAATGTTTTTTTTATACGTAGTAGCAACAATTTCTTGTCCTGCCTTTTTAGGGTCAGATAGTTTTACATCTTGTTTGTACTGTTTATAGAAGAGGTTTGTTTTTAGCTTTTTTGTAAAAAAATTACTTTCATAAGAGTAGCTAATTATTTGCTTGGTAAGATATCTTGTATCTGTTAATTCTCTTTCTGCTTGTGGACGTAGTGGATCGTCAATATCTCTTGTAAATCTGTTATAAAAGTAATGTAGCCCTATTTTATGCTGAGGATGTAGTTGGTAGTAAAGCCCTGTTCTATTGGCTATATTAATTTCTTTGTTTTCAGCTAATGTAGCATCACCAGCTTCTCCGCCATTACTTTGCCAATTAACAGGAACGCCATTATTATCTCTTATGATTTTTCCTAGCCAACTATACATATAAGGAACGGTGTCAATTACAGTACGGTTTGTATGAGAAAAAGAGGTAAAGGTGTTAAGAGATAAACCATCGATTACGATATCCTTTTTTCGGTACTTAAAAGATAGCATCTTACTAGTACGTTTGCTTTTTCTATTACCATATACAATATCCATAACAGGACCTGTTTGTATATCATTTTCCATGTCAGATATTATTAAACCTAAAGTAATTTCATCGGCCCATTTTATTGAAGTATATCCAATGTTTGTTTTTATTCCTTTAGATTTATATTTGTCATGAAAACGTTCTGCTCTCACGTATTTTATTTTTCCTGTATTTGGATTTATAACATAAACATTATCGCCCCAAACCTCATAATTATTATCTGTACTATTTAAAAAAGTTGAAACATCTATATTGAAGTTTGTTATGGGGTTTCTGTAGCCACCATCAATATTAACTTGATGTGTATTAAAAGATCCATATGAATATGATGCACTAAGATGCGTACCAATACTTTTTTTAAGAATAATGTTAATACCGCCACCCAAAGCATCTTCTGTTAGCTCGGCAGGCAAAACACCTTTGTAGGTTTCAATGCGTTTTATCATTGCAGGAGGAATACTTGACAAAGAAAAAGACTCCCCGTAATTTCGAATCGGAATTCCATCAATAAAAACCCTAACAGAATTGCCGCTTAAACCATTAAGATTAAAATGTGTGTGAGAGCCAAGTCCTCCACTTTGTCTTATTTTAACGCCTGCTGTTCTACCTAAAATTTCGGTTGATTGTAGGTTTTGAATAGCTAACTTTTGAGTGTTCGTTATAGCAACCGAAAACCCTTTTTCTTTAATAATTTTCCCTTTAGACTTACTAGTTATAGTAACATTATCTAACGTGGTGCTTTCGTTGTTTTCTAAAACAATAGTTAAATGATCTGATTTTTTAGTTAAATCTACCTCTACTGTAATTCCATTTGTTTCGTAGGCTTTAATAAAAACAGTGTATTTTCCGGCAGGAATATCAGAGAAAATAAAATTTCCGTTCTCATCTGTATAGGTGTTTTTACTTATTTGTTTAATATAAACCAAAGCTAGTTCAGCTGGTGCACCATTTTTATAGACTACTTTACCGGTTAAGCTTTTTAACGAAGCTTCTTTTGGTGTTTTACTGTAACAGTTAAAACTTATTAGAAGTGATATTGATAATAAATATAAAGCGTTCAAAATTTATTTAGATTAGATTTAAATAGCGAGGCAAATATAATTATTGTTTTTATTTAGATTGGTTAAAAATTAAATATTTTTAATTTATTTTGAAATAGCTAGTTCATAGGTCTGATAAAAAAATAATGTGTTTTATAACAGGTCAATAGCAGTGTAAATCAGATTAAAGTATTTAGTTTTTTCAGCAATGAAAAGAAGGGAGGCTTTGAAAAACAGCAGAAAAAACAATATTGTAGTTCTTTTTAAGGCAGAAAACGTCTAGGATTTCTAAAATAACGTAGATTAATTGTTGAAGGAGAGTGGGGGTAAAACAAAAAAGACTTAAGAAAAATCTTAAGTCTTTTAGTCGGGGTGGCAGGATTGTAACTACCACTCTAATGTCTTTAATTATCAATTAGTTACAAGTTGTTTCCTTTTTGAGGTAACCGAATAGGTAACTTTAATGATATGAACTTTCGTTTTGAATTGCTTTATACAAAAGAGGTAAAAATATAAAAACCTTATACATACAAAGCAACATAAATTTACGCAAATTTTATGATTTATGGAAGTGATTTTATAACTAATTAATATACAGATTAATGATTTCAATTTCTATTCCAGAATATTCTGAAAAATCATTGATAGTAACAAATTGATGAGGTTCTTTGTCTAAAAAGTTCTTGATATCATTTAATAACTTGCGTCCATAACGTTCACTACGCCCTGTGATGCGCTGAATGTCTTTTGGGTATATACAAGCTCTTTTCTGATTCATAATACTCTATCTATACTTTATCAATACTTAAAACAGACTTAATATTTTTATGATGATGTTGATAATGCGTTGTTAAAATGTTGTGAACACTTTCGTGTTATCAATATTTTAATGACGTTTTTGGAGTTATCGGAACGAACATCCAAAAACGGATTTCGTTTTTTTATTGACTGCCATAAAGTTACGTGATTTGAAATGTTAATCACAAAAAAAAGTAAAAATTATGGCAAAACAAACTGGAATTATTAAGCTAAAAGGAACTATCGGAGGTATTTCTTTTTACAAAACAAGCGATGGACATCTTGCTCGTGAAAAAGGTGGTGTAGACAAAAGTAGAATTCAAAATGACCCAGCGTTTCAAAGAACGCGAGAAAATGGTTCTGAATTTGGTAGAGCAGGTAAAGGTGGAAAAGTATTGCGAAATGCGATTCGTGTGCTTTTACAAAATGCAAAAGACAAAAGAGTGGTTTCTCGTTTAACAAAAATTTTAGTAGCCGTTACTAAAACCGATATTGTTAATGAAAGAGGACAGAGAACTTTACAGGATGGTAATTTAAACCTTTTAGAAGCGTTTGAATTTAATTTGAAAGGAAAGTTAGGAGCAACTCTGTTTGCTCCGTTTGTTAAAGCTTTTGATAGAGTTTCTGGAGATACAACTTTAAATTTAGCTGCTTTTTCACCAACAGTTAGAATTGCAGCTCCTGCAGGAACGACACATTTTAAAATTGTAATGGGAGCATCAGAATTAGATTTCGTAAATGAAACCTCAACTTTTGAAAATGATGAAACTGCAATTTTACCTTACACAGTTGCAGATACAGCTGCAATTGCATTAACAGCTTCTATAACTGCTAATTCTACATTACCAGTAGTACAGGTTTTAGGAGTAGAGTTCTACCAAGAGGTAAATGGACAAATGTATTCTTTGAAAAATGGTACTTATAACGCATTATCTGTAACGATTATTGATAAACCTTAACAATGGAGTTAATACTTCAAAGAGCATATTTTAAAGAGGGTACTAATGGTACTCTCTTTAATTCTGATAAATTCCTTTGTCATACCATTGAATTGCCCTGGAGAAATAACAAAAGAAATATCTCTTGTATACCAGAAGGGCAATATGAAATTCTACCAAGATTTTCAAAACGATTTCAATATCATTTGATTTTGAAAAATGTGAAAGGTAGAAGCTTTATTTTATTTCATCCTGCAAATGATGTTAAAAGAGATTTAGAGGGCTGTATTGCTCCTGTAACCTATTTAAATGGTATTGGTAGAGGTGTATATTCCAGAAATGCTATGCAGAAATTATTGTCATTAGTGTATCAAGCTAAAGACCGAAAAGAAAAAATTGTATTAATCATTAAATCACAGAATTATGAAAATTATAGAACGTTATAAAAAACCAACACCGAAATTCTTTCGAGTGTTAAGAAACATTGGTATAGCCTTAGCCACTGCAGGAGGTGCAATTATTGCAGCTCCAATAAGTATTCCTGCAACAATAATAACAATTGCTACTTATATGACAGTTGCAGGAACTGTTGCAACTGCTGTTAGTCAAGCTGTAGTTTCTAATGAAAAAAAGGATGACTAAAAATATGTTTCAGAACGATATTCAAATAAAGTCAGGTGTTGTTGGGGGAACATTACTCTCTACAGTTTTTACTATTAGTTTAGACGATATACTTTTTACTGTTATTATGGCTGTTATTGGAGCAATTGTTAGTTTTTCTGTTTCTACATTATTAAAGTGGTTGTTTTTTAGAAAGCAAAAAAAGAATACCTAGTTTTAGTACTGGGTATTCTTTTGTTTTTATTGATTGATATTTAGAATTTCGTTTTCAAAGAGAATTATTCTAGTTTTTAATTGTCTTTGTTTAGCAAGTTGAATTATGTTTTTTGTTCCTTTACTTTTTCCATCCCAAAAAGCAATTAATGCGTCTGCATATATTGCCATTTGTTTATTTCTTTTTGGTCCAGCAGCTTTACCATATTTTATCCAATCAGCCGGAAATTTTATAATGTTGATGTTTTTTTCAGACGCGTATTTCTCTCCTAATTTGTCAGCACCTTTGTAATGAGCTCCAGAAATAATTTCGATATTTTTTTGTTTGTCCAGAAATTTATCACATTCGTGTTTTAATTTTTGGTAGTTGGTGAAGTTTCTGCTCCCAGCTATAATTATTTTCATAGTTTAATTTGTTAAGATCTTAGTAAGGCTATTTTTAGTTTTGAAATAGTTAACAATTGTTGTTGTAAGTTTTCTTCGAAAGCAGTTATTTTTTTGAGTTTTTCAACTTTCAATTGCCATTGTTGTTCTTCATAGTTCTGCAGTGCAGTAGTGATTACTTTTTTTACGTCTGAAATACCAATAAATGGAATGACAGAGCCTTTTAAATAGCACCCAAAGTATTGACCAACTTTTAAGGATAAACACAGATAATACAAAGACTCTCTATTTGTTGTAGAAGTTGTGGAAATTACAAAGCAGTTTGGACAAGGTTTGTCTAATGGCTTTCCAGAATTTAATCCTTTATTCAAAATAAAAAAATGTGGGTTTGAGTAAGTTCGTCCAATTTTGTGGGTTTTGATTTCAAAAATTTGCATAAGTATCCATTTTTAGGTTCAGGTTCTTTTGCTGTTTTTTTGCCCATAAAATTTTGGAAAGAAAAACAACAAAAAGAAAGCTGTTTCTAAATGGGGAGGATAGACTATCAAGGTTTTTGAAAAAAATACTACCAACTACTGAATGTTGAATTTTAAGTATTAAACTGTTAGTGGTGGAGATTTTTTTCAAAACCGAAGGGCTTGACCTTTATAGGCTAAAAGCGGAGGCTTTTAAAAGATAAAATTTTATACAAATACATTTTTTCTTGAGGGAAACAGATGCTGAAAGTATTGCAACATTAAGGGAACCATTTGTTTTGCTGTCTTTTTTTTGTTTTTCTTTTTATCCTTTATTATATCTAAAATGATAGATTTTATCTGGATTTTTTTTGATTACTTAAAGAAATGAAACAAACAAAGACTTGAGATAAGGAATACTTGGACTTAACGATGGTTTTGTGCAGTTGAATGAGGTAAGGAATTATAATAAAGTTAAAATACCTAGTGCGCCGGCAGCAGCGAGAATAAGTGTATTGCTTTTTATTTGATTGTACTGTTTTTTTGATTGGTTTTGTTAAAAGTGAATGTTTTGAAAATATTACTTATGAGTTAGATTATTGAAATATATAAGTTTATTTGATTGTTAATAGCATTTACTTTTAGTGAAACCAACTATCCTGATTTTTTCAAATAAAAAGTTATACTCTTATTGGCTTTTTTTTGATTTTATAGGTGCTTTACAATTTCTTTTATAAACTGAAATTTTAATGATTTTAAAAATATTCACTTAAATTTACCAGTAGGCACTTATAAAAACAATGTAAAAAAGACGGAATGTTATTAAATTATCTACTTGTTATTATTAATTACTGGATGCGCGTCGGATGTGTGGCTATTTTACATAATGGCGTTATAGTGCCTGGAGTTTTTCACGGAAGAGCAGTATAACTGCACGTTATGTAAATATAGCTTGGGATAGCGTTTAAATTATTAGCTTTTGGCAATGTGCAGCTCTTTGCAGTTGTGTAATGAGGCACGAATGAAACAAGCTGTAATGTGCTGCATAAGTGAGGCAATTTAAACGCTATAAAGGAATGGCGAGGGGAACAAACTAAAAGACAGAGGATTTTGAGGTACGAAAAAACTGGGTTTTAGTTTGTGGGGATTTGTTTAGATTAATTACCTATTGTAAATTTTTATCTTACACAATTTTATTGTTTTTCTGTCTTCTAGAAACCAACTTCCTTCTAATACCTTCAATTTTATCAATTTCTTCTGAATTTAAATCAAGTGCAGAATTTAATATTTCAGTATTGTACTTTGAGAGGATTTCTGTAATATTTAGTTTATTCTTAAAATTTTGTTTATAAACTTCAAAGTTATTTACAAACGCATAAGGCAATGGCAAAGCTCTAAATTCATTTGGAGTAATTTCTAATACACCTCCACCATAATAACGGCCTTCTAATTCTGCAAATGCGAGTGTTAAAGAATTATAAAATGAGAATATTATATTTTCAATTAGATAACCATCTTTTGGTTCAATCATATAGGCACTATCAGTTACATAAGCTGCTGCATTGTTCTTTAATAATTTTGGATATTCGTGAGCTCTTTTAAAGAAAAAAGCTTCTGATTGTTTTGCAATATTTGGAACTTGATACCAATGTTTTCTTTGACGACATTTAAACCTAGTTTCCAATTCTCTATCGGTTCCTATTTTTAAATAATTTACTATATTATTTGATAGCTTACTTGGATTTGCTTTATTAAAATCCAAGAGGTAAGCAGGTTTATTTTCTTCTACAAGCTTCTGAAAATCTTCATTTTCAAATGTTACAGAGCCATTTACGTAAAACCCTTTTTGAACAATAGGTTTAGAATAACTTCTTAATCTGTTTTTAGTAACAACCTCATCATTTACAATGAAATAATCATTGGCAGCAGTAACTATACCTGCTTTATTTTCTACGTATTTAGTTGTTAAATTTAGTTGAGATTTTAAATTTTCTAAAAATTGATGTTCATCTGGTGATAAGAAATGATGAGTCCATTTGGTATTTGATTCAGAAACAGAAACATTTTGCATTAAATTAAAACTTCTATTCTCTAGTTCTTCAATATTTTTTATAGTTGTATAATAAGTACCTTGCTCTTGATGTTGATTATAACCCACTATTAGAACAGTATCCTGTCCTTTACATTCTTGAAATTGTAATTCATCAAACATAAATACTTCAAGTCTATCAAAACTTGATTTCAGTAAATCTCTTATTTCTTCTGAAAATTTCACCTGAAGTAATTCTAAAGGAAGAACAAAAGCGATAACACCATTATTTTCTATTTTTTGAATAGCACTTACTAAAAATGATGTCCATATATTATTTATCTTTTTATCTTTTAATCCGCTATCAATATGAATGGATTTGCATAAGTCTTTTTGTTCATCAGTAAGTAGTGAACTTTTTACATAAGGCGGGTTTCCAATGATTAGGGAATATAAGTTGTCATCTGAATTATGAAAATCTAAATAGTCACTGTGAATCGAATTGAGATTAACAATTGGATTACATCTATCAATAGCTTTGTTTAATTCATTTAACTCTCTTTCAACTAAGGTAAGATTAATGTTTTGAAATCTATCTAATTGATTATTATTAGAAATTGCAGCAGCAAAATTACCATCACCAACACTAGGCTCTAATATAGAAATAACATCTTGATCAAAATTTTCAAGGCAATAATCTGCTATGAAATTTGCCAAACGTATTGGAGTGTAATATGATCCTAAACTTTTTTTATTCATTTCCTTATTTCTGCTAATTTATATGGACGAATACTGCTTCTTTTTTGAAGTGTTTTATTTAATTGTATTATACCTGATAATGATTCTTTTAATAGAGTAAAATCTTCTGGATTATTTATTTTGTCTTGAAGAACTTCAAGAGCTTTAGTAACATTTTCTTCTCTTTGCTTTAAAAAAGACTCACGCCTTTCATATAAAAGTTGTGGTCTGTTTAAATATAACCTTTCTGTCATATATTTTGTACTAACATAAGTGCCATAAACTTTGTAGTCTAGGGAATTTACTACAAACAAATCTGAATAGTCATAAGTAGAAGGGTCAGGATAACAAATAATATCTAAATCATCTGCATCATTAGGCCAATCATAACTTTTAAATCTATTGCAAATAGGACAGCTATAAAATAAATTACAAATATCATTTTCCAGAATTTTAAATCTTTCAATTGACTTAGGCTTGTAGTGTTCAATATGATAATGATCTATACCACCAAATTGAGCTTCGTTAATTGAGCAATAAATACATTGATAAAAACACTCTTTTGCAATTTGTTCTTTCCAATCTGAATATGTACCAACTGCTGGTTGATTTTCTTTATCTTTTATAATCTTCTTCCAGTTCACTATTTTGTGATTTTTGCTTCAATTTTTTTCTGTAATTCTTCTAAAAACTGAATTTTATTTTCATATTCATCTAGCCAATCTTTTCTTTCACCTAATCCGCTATCTAATGGCAAGTTAAGTTTTAATTGTAATGCACGTAGACGAATTAAATTATCCTTATCATTTTTGCCAGACGCTACTAATTCTGATAGTTGTTGAAATTCTTCAAGCTCACTTGTATTTTCATCTAAATATCTTTGTGAAGCTCTTATAAACCTATCCACATATCTTTCTCCTTCATCTGTAAACTCCTGTCTGTCAATTATGTCTTCAAATTCACTGAATTTTTGCTGTAAATCTTCATCACTTTTATTAGAAGTAATTACATAGATTGGAATATCTTTAAATTTGTTTCTTACAATTGTAACTAATTCATTTCCTCTATAACCAACTGGACCTACGTTATCTTCAGATTCATTATGCATTCTTTCATCAAATATTAGGCAACAAATATTGTTTGCCTGAATCCATTCAAAATATTCAGTAAAATCCTGAGTATCAAAAGGAAAAATATCAATTACTTCTAGAGTAGACTCTCTATTTTCTAAGTGAGCCTCTAGAGCAAGTTGTAATGTTTCTCTTTGATCTTTATTATCATCAATAATTCCTATTCTATTCATTTTTTTTTCTCTATTGGCAGCCATACTTTAAAGCGAGCTCCTTTTAATATTGGGTCTTGATCAAAGGATATTTCTCCTTTTAAATCTCTAACTATAGAGCTAACAACAGTTAACCCTAAACCTGTTCCTATACTTTTACTTCCTTTTGAAGGATTAAGTTTGGTTGAAAATAAAGGTTCAAATACTCTATGACTAAATTCTTTTGATACACCTGGTCCAGAATCTGAAACCGTTATCATATAGCCTTCTATAATTGATTTTTTAGATTTTTTCTTATCTTTAAAAGATAGAGTAATAACAATTTTTCTATCACCAGATTTTTGAGTTGCAGCAGTATAAGAATTAGTTAATAGATTTATTAGAATAGTTTCTATATCCATTTGATATGTATTGGAAAACATATTCTTCAATATCGAATCAATAGAAATAGAAGCTGCTGAGAAAGCAGGTTTTAATTCATTAACCACAGATTCTATTGTTCGTTTTATATTAGTATTTTTTTTGTTTCTTTTTTCACGCTGAACTCTTGTTAAAGCATAGGCACCCCAAGCAGCTACTCTTTTAGAATAACGAATTGCTTTGTCAAGTTCTGAAAGTGCTTTCTCTATGTTAGGCTCTTTTCTTTTTAATAATAATTTTGCAGTTGAAACAGAGCCTTTAAACTGAGTAATAGATCCTTCTGTTTCGTGACCAAACACTGCAGATGATATACCTATTGTTGCTAAACCACTCAAAGTTCTATTCCAGTTAAGTAAATCTGTAATAGTCTTTTCGACTTTACTAGTTGTACGACTTAGATTTGTAATGTTTTTCTGTACTTTTATTTTTGTGTCTACATCAATATCTTTACTGTCTTGAATATCAGAATTAATATCATCTAAATCTTGCTCAATGTTTGATAAAGCTTTTATTAATTTATCTGTCTGTGTTTCTGTTGAAGACTTCTTAGTACCTGCTTTTGAACTTTTAATTTTTGGAATCAACTTTGTTCTATATGATTCAAGCATATTTATTGAACCTAAAGTTAGGCTACGTAAATCATAAAAGGCTTCTGATTCTACTAAACCTTCTCTTGCAGCACTATCTGCCAATTCAACATTTGAGTCTCTTGTAATGAAAACACCGCCAACTAATTGATTAGGAGTTACCCTATAATTTTCTGCTCTACTTAAACCAGCTGGATCTTTTGCTTTTCTATCTGCTAATTCCAACCAATCATAACCAAATTGTGAACTAGGAAAACCATAAGGTTTTACAACAATCTTATCTCTATAGACTTTTATACCTGCATTATTATCCAAGAACTCTCTAAGCGAACTAAGGTTAAAATCCATATCTCTAACAGATGCTGATTCCCTTAAAAAGAAATATAATTTAAGTGTAACTGGACCACATCTCAATGAATCAGATAAATCGTGTGAATCTTTTAAATTAGATTTAGAAATTAGATTTTGCCAATCAATTTTTTCGATTATTTCTTTTTTATTATACTTGTCCCAATATGTATAAACTATTTCTGAACCTTTTCCATCATAATAAGCTTCAATTTCTATTTCTGCAGCATTTAAATAGTTAGTATCTATTTTTTCAGAAATAGTTGGCTGGATATCATTAATTAATGAAATATCAAAATCAACAACATCTTCAAATGGTGGTGTTAAAGCTGATAATTCTTGATATAGATTTTCAATATTATTTTTACTCCAAGGTTGTCTTTGTTTAGATATAAGAATTTCAGTACCAGTTTTTGCATCCTCTCCTAAAAGCTTGGGTAAACTTATTGAATCAGGTTTAAATAATTGCACTCTAATATCAGATATATTTTTACCTTCAACATCGAAATCATCCCAATTTAATTTTATCCCAGTCAGTTCAGAATCTTTTGATTTTGTTCTTATTTCTAGTTGAGAACCTAGTCTATCAGTTGAAATTCTTCCAATACCTTTTTCTCCAGTTTTTCTTCTTCCTAATTTGCTTTTTTTCTGCTGACGTTTCTCTGAAAAACCAATTCTTAACCAATTATTTTTCAATTCATCTTCGGTCATACCGAAGCCATTATCTGCTACTCTTATTGAATCTGTGGTTATAGAGAATATTTCAATGTCTACATTTTTAGCATCTGCATCATAACTGTTCTTTACTAATTCTAGTAGCGCAGTAGAATGATCTTTAATACTATCTCTTCCTAAGTGTATTAGAGTTTTTGCATCAACAAAAAATCTTTGATGATCTGGATCTAGTTTAGCTAATTCATTAGAAAGAGATAAAATCTTACCAAAATCAGGAGGATTTTTAGATAGTAAAGCTGTAAGCTCTAATTTTACATTGTCAATTTTACTACTCATTAGTTTTCGTTGAATTAATTAATTCTCTTACGTCCACATCTATAACATTAGCTATATCAATAAGGGTTTCTAAAGATGGTTGACTTTCATTCGTACACCAATTTGAAATGGTAGATTGACTTTTACCAAGTTCTTGAGCTAACCATTTATTCTTTTTATTTTTTTCAGCTAAAACTACTTTTATACGATTTATAGTCATAGAAGTACAATTAATTAGTGTATTAGACAAATATATTGAGTTGAAACCGAATAGCAATGCAAGTTTATAATTCTTTTAAACTCTCTTATCAACACTTTCCTTATCAAAAGCAACTAAATTAAATAATTCTCGCATTCGAGAACGTACACGATTACCATATCTTTCTTCTAATTCTTGTGCATTTAGGTTGGTTGTAGCGTGTGTTCTTATTTTTCTTTTTAGGAATAAATCGTAACGAGATAAAAGAATTTCTCCCATTACATTACAATCTTTACCAAAATGACGACCAGTTGATTCAACACCTAAATCATCAAAACAATAAAAACTACTATTACCATATTCTTCAATAGTTTTGTAACCAATATTATTAAATGCGAATGTGATATTTCTAGCAGGAATTAGTTCATACGGTTTTTGATGTGGTACCATAAACCTTAATAATTTCATTAAACTTGTTTTACCACAGCCTACAGGTCCCGATAATAATATCCCTTTGTTTGGATCTATTTCTAATTTTTTGCAAGCCTCAAAATCACTTATAAAATAGACACATAGTTTATATAAAATAACCTCATCTTCTTCATAGATTTTAAAGTTTTTACCAAAGAGCAGCTTTCCTTTTGCATCAAGATAAATTAATATTTTTTTGAAATCGTATGAAATATTATTGTTATTAAATTCTCCTAATTGGTATTGAACACCTCCTTCTTTTATAATATGTGGTTGTATCTTATTCATAGTTTTAGATAGTGAGTTACTGAAATAAGCGCCGTATGACGCAAAGCGTTATAAAGGCTCATTGTAGTTTTTGTTTTTACTTGACTTTAGGTTGTCTTGATTTTGGCTAACTGCTTTTTGATTTATTTTTGTTTTTATTTCTTCAGCTTTTAGCATCCAATTTTTAGCAGTAGCTTGCCAATTGACAATTTTTGTTTTTCCACCTACTTTCCAACCAATACCTTGATAATGATTAAAAAATTTTTGAGCTTCAATTATTGGCCATTTTTCATTTTTAAAAAAAGTAATAACATCATTTTCATTTTTTGGCTGGTCAAGTTTATTAATGTTTTTATTAGTTTGTATATGTTTATTATTAGATACCAGTGCTTGTCCGTTTATAGGATTGTATGAGTCCATAACTTGTTTATAACTTGTCTCAAAATTGAACATCTTAATTTTACTTCCCTTAAATGGATTGTGTGATGGATAGTAAATAATATATTTCCAATGATTTAGCTCTTTAATACATTTATGATATGTTGATTTAGAGCCTATCTTTGAAAAGCTCATTACTTCTTCTCGATTGATATAAAATTCGTCTAAAAACCGATTGTTATTCCAGATTTGGAATAATGCTATATATAAACTTATATGTGTTGGATTTAAACGGTTGTCTTTAGAGAATTGAATAAATACACCTTTTAGGTGTTTTATATAATTAACTTTTTGCATAGAATAGGTGTTTTAGCTGCACTTAAAGTGGCATTAAAACTTGTTGTGTATTCTATTGTCTTGCATTACTTTTTGAATATCATCATAATCGTAATAAATAACACCACCAACTTTAGTGTATGGTAACGTTCCGTTAATTCGTAAGTTTTGTAATGTACCTGGTGAAATACTTAACAGGTCGCGAACTTCTGGTGATTTTAACCATTTTTTAGTGGCTAAACCTGTTTTGTTATTGATGATTGTTTTAATACCTTCTAATAATTCTAATTTGAATTCGTGAAGATCTTCGGTTGTAATAATTGTTGCTGCCATAGTAAACGATTTAAGTTAAAAACAGCTACCACATCAAACTTTCGTTATCAATGGCAGCTATTAAATTGATTTAATTCACGAGTTAGAATGTTTTTTTCAAATAGGTATTCGTGAATCTGTGATTTGACTTTCGTTTAGCAAATATGAAGTGAATTATTGAGTGTTTTTCACAAGTTACACCCAACTTGGGTGTTTTTATACGCTCATATTTAATGAGTTACATTGATTTGTTTTAATGTTTTACTTGTAAAACATAGGCAATAAAAAAGAGCAAATACTATGATAATTATTTGCTCTTTAAAACACCCAAGTTGGGTGTTTATTCATCAGATTCTAGCATTTTATCTACTAAAGACTCTTTTAGTTTATCAATGAATTTTGTTTGATTTATTTTGCGTGAACGGATTTCTAAAAAAGTTCTGTAATAATCGCCCAAACTAACGTTAAACATTTGTTCGCAAATTAAGGCTACCTCTTTAATATCTGCTGTTCCACTATTTATTACTCCAGAACTATGAAGTGCATAAATGAGTTCTATTAAATCTGTTTTATTACCTGTCCAAAATAATTTTGATTGCTTTTGAAAAGCGTTATAATTTGCTTCCATACCATTGTTATTTTCAAGTTTATCAATTTCAGTTTTTAAATAAATTATTAGCATATCATAAGCAAGAATTGTGGCTACAGTAGAATCGTGGCTTGTAGAAAATTTATCATCTGCGAAAAAAGAAAGAGAATCTGGAAATAAACGAATATTAGCTTTTCCTCTTATAAAATATTCGTTATCCAAAAAAGTAGCACCTCGTCTATAATAATGATAAAACTCTAAATTATCATTAAAATAATTTTGCAACCTATCTATATGTTTGTTAAAATACTTTACTTGAGATTTGTTACTACTTCTTGGTCTTTTACTTTCAATACTAAATAATTTCACATAATAAATTAATTTACTAAAAACTTGAGGCTTAATATTTTTGAAAAAATAGATTTCATCAGAAGTTGATGCTGATTTTCGTTTTAACAAAAGTTCTCTTATTTGTTCAAGAGCTCTTTGAGTTACCTTAATACCCTCTTCAGACTTCTCTAAAACGCCTTCAATTTCTTTTTCTAAAAAATCTAAATTAGAATCTAATTTTTTTACTATTCTTTCAATTTTTTTCAACTTACAGTAGTTATGAGGACAATAAATCTGGTTTGTTTAAAAATACTTTACTTTAAAAAAATTAAAATAAATACAATGACTTTAATTATTTAACGCCATTGCATTCGTTGTAATCTTACAGCATTCAAAATTGCTAATAACGCAACACCTACATCAGCAAATACAGCTTCCCACATTGTTGCTAAACCACCTGCACCTAATATTAAAACAACTATTTTAACACCAAAAGCTAAAATGATATTCTGCCAAACAATTTTTCGAGTAGAACGACTAATTTTTATTGCTTTAACTACTTTTGAAGGTTGGTCTGTTTGGATAATGACATCAGCAGTTTCAATGGCAACATCACTTCCTAAACCTCCCATTGCAATACCTACATCACTTGCTGCTAAAACTGGTGCGTCATTAATACCATCGCCAATAAAGGCTATTTTATTTTTGGAATTTTGTTTTAAAGTTTCAACTTCATTCAATTTATCTTCGGGTAATAAACCACCTTTTGCTTTTTCAATGTTTAATTGAGAAGCTACTTTTTGAGTAATGGAATCTTTATCCCCGGAAAGCATCATTATTTTAGAAATACCGACTTTGTGCAAATTGGTTATGGTTTCTTTGGCATCTTCTTTCAATTCGTCTGCAATGACAACATAACCTGCAAATGTATTGTCTATAGATACTAATACTATAGATTCTACAATAGTTTCTGTTTCCTCTAAAATATTAATATTATTGGCTGTCATTAAGGCTTTATTACCAACTAAAACAATCTTGCCATTCACGATACCTTTTAAACCTTTACCTGCTATTTCAGAAACGTCTTGCGCTTCAAAATCTTCACCATTTTCTTTATACTCCATTATGGCTTTTGCTATTGGATGCGTGGACTGCTCTTCCATAGCCATTAAATATTGCATAAATTCGGTTTCTCTCCAATCAATTGCTTTTACTTTTTTGATTTTAAAAACACCTTTGGTAACTGTACCCGTTTTATCCATAACCAACGTATTAATTTTGGTCATAGCATCAAGAAAAGAAGCACCTTTAAATAGAATACCGTTTTTTGAAGCTGCTCCTAAACCACCGAAATAACCCAATGGAATTGAAATAACTAAAGCACAAGGACAAGATATTACCAAGAAAATTAAAGCTCTATACAACCAATCTCTAAAGACATAACCATCGACAATAAAATAAGGTAATAATGTAACGCCTATGGCTAAAAACACAACTATTGGCGTATAGATACGTGCAAACTTCCTTATGAATAATTCGGTTTTAGATTTACGAGCTGTTGCATTTTGAACCATATCGAGAATACGAGCAATGGAACTGTCTTTAAATTCTTTGGTGGTTTCAATTTCTATAACACCATTGAGATTGATACTTCCTGCAAATACTTTTTCACCTTTGGCAATGGTATCTGGTTTACTTTCACCAGTTAAAGCTGCTGTGTTAAATGATCCTTTTTCAGACAAAAAAACACCATCTAAAGGTACTTTTTCGCCAACACGTACTTGTATCTTTTCGCCAATATTTACGGCTTCAGGATTTACAGAAACATAATCTTTATTTCGATAAACTAACGCTTCCTTTGGTCTAACATCAAGCAATGCTTTAATGTTTGATTTTGCTCTATTAACTGCTGTGCTTTGAAATAATTCGCCTACTGCATAAAATAGCATTACTGCAACACCTTCAGGATATTCACCAATAATAAACGCACCAATGGTTGCGATTGACATTAAAAAAATTCTGTAAAGACATCACCTTTTTTAATACTTTTCCATCCTTCTTTTACAACAGGAAATCCAACAGGTATATATGCTATGATATACCAAACAATGCGAATCCAATCTCTAAAAAAATTAATATCAAAATAATCTAAAGTAATACCAATGATTAGCATTACAAAACTTACTATCGCTGCACTATATGCTTTAAAATTATTGGAACCTTTACTGTGATTATGACCATCATCGTGACTGTGTTCTTTTTCAGAATTAGGTTTTATATCTCTTAAATTGAGTTTCTTTTTTTTCATTGATACTTAAATTTAATTCAAAGATGCTTTAAAATTGACTGCAATGGAAGTGCATTGTTAGCTACTACATTTATCACAAATACCTTTTACAACCAAGTTGACGTTTTCAGAAACAAAACCATCAGGCACTTTTATTTGAGGTATTTTATGTTCTGTTAAACATATAGTTTCGTTACAATTATTACAATGAAAGTGTAAATGTAAATCGGTTTCAATTTCACAACTGCATCCTTGCTCACAAAGGGCATATTTAGTAATACCTGTACCGTCGTCTATTTGATGAACAATTGCTTTTTCTTCAAATGTTTTAACTGTTCTGTATAAGGTGGTTCTATCTGCTTTTTCAAAAGCATTTTCAATATCGCTTAATGTAACTGCTATTTGTTTTTGTGCAAGAAACTTATATATAAGTAATCGCATTGCTGTAACACGTATCTCTTTTGACTCTAATAATTGTTCTATAGTTTGCATAATTTAATGTTCGTGTTCTGCTTCACCTTTTTTCATTTCTGCAATAAGGTAGTAGGCATTATTATAAGCGAATTTTGTACTCGTTTCGATTTCTTTAGTAAACTCTACAGCTATCCAATTACCATCTTTAGCTCCTAAAATGACTTCGACTGGTTTGAAACTCCAATCTTCATTTTCCTTTTCTACAGAAAACACAAAATAGGTATCGCCTTCTTTTATAATGGCACTTTCTGGTAATGCTCTTGTTTTTGTATTTTCAACTTGAATTTTACCTTGGATATACATTCCTGGAATTAAATTACCTTTTTTATTTTCAATTTCTGCGTGAACGTGTACTGCTTTAGGGTTATCTTCGAATGTTTTGCTTACCGAATAGATTTCTGCAATTAATTCTTCATTTTGAGTAGATTGAACATTAAAGGTTACTTTTTGACCTTTCTTAACTTTATATACATCTTTTTCAAACACCATTAAATCTGCGTGGACGTGATGTGTATTTACTATTTCAAAGAGTTCTGATTGAGGTTCAACATACTGACCAGTTTTTACTTCTACCTTTTGAACAAACCCTTCAATTGGGCTACGCAATGCTACTTGTTGAGCTATTGTGCCATTACGAACCGATGTTGTACTGATATTTAGTAATTGTAGTTGAGCTGCCATTCCATTAACCATAGCCTTTGACGCTTCGTATTCTGCTTCTGCTTTTTGAAAATTTGCACCAGAGCCTACGCCAGCATTATATAATTTTTGTTGACGTTCATAATTTTTCTTTAAAAAATTGCTATTGCTATACGCATTGAGATAATTGGTTTGCATTTGAATGATATTAGGATGTGATAAATAAGCAACAACCTGACCTTTGTTTACTTTATCTCCTTCAATTACTTTAATGGAAACTACATTAGCTCCAATTACGGAAGTTATTGCTGCTTCATTTTGTGGTGGTACTTCTAACGTTCCATTGGCTTCAACATAACCACTCATATTTCGCAACGCAATGGTGTCAATTTTCATTTTTAAGGCTTCAAATTGTTGTGCTGATAGCATCACTTCTTCGTTTTCGCTATGCCCTTCATTAGTTTCAATTTTGGTTTCTTTATTATGAGAATGCCCATCTTCTTCGTTGTGTTTTTCTTTATTGCCACAGGCAGTTATTAAAAAGGTCAACATTACTATTATTAGGATATTATATGATCTGTTTTTCATAGTGTTATTATTTAAAATATTGTAATTCAAAAATGCTTTGTAAATAGTTTACCAATGCTGTTTGAGCTTCTAACTCTGATTGAATGGCTTGATTTATAAGTTGCGTAAAGGCAGAATAATCAATTTCGCCTTCTTTATAAGCAAATAAAGCGCCAGTTTTCTGTTCTTTAATAAGTGGTAATACTTCATCTTTATAAAATAGCCAAGACGTTTTCCATTTTTGGTAATTTTCTTTTGCTTGATTAAATTTAGATTGCACTTCCTTTTGTTTAAATAACATATTTACTTCTGCAATTTCTTTATTGAATTTTGCAGTTCTAATTTGTTTTCTTGTTGTACCAGAAAGAAATGGTATAGAAATACCGGCTTGATAAGTATAATAGCCTGAACTACCGTTTACTTTTTGTAAACCACCTTGAAGGTTAAACTTTGGTAAATTCTCGGCTTTAGCAGCTTTGTAATTTGCTTCTGCTTCTGCTATTTTAAGTTGAGAAACACCATACAAAGGATGAGCTTCTGCACTAAAGGCTGTTAAATCTATGTTGTTAAGGGTTTTAAACTCGTTTGGAACTGTATAGATTTTTTCAGAAACTAACCATAAATTTAATTGCTGTAAAGCAATGAGGTATTCGCTATAAGCTTGCTTTGTTTTATTTTTAATTTGTAAAGCTTGATTTTTAGCTGCTGAATATTCTAATTTTGATATAGCTTCTACTTCATAATTTAACTCAACAGCTTTTTTAAAATTGGTGTAAATAGCATTCAATTCTTTATACAGATTATAATTCCGTTTACTTTTAAAGGCATTAGACCAGGCTTTTTTCACCTCTAATTCTAACTCCAATTCTGAAAGTTGATACGCCTTTTGCGCTAATTGAATACGTTGTTCTAATAATTTTTGCTTTGGTGCAATACCAAACACATCTATATTTGATTGGCCAACACCAATAGTTGTGTAAATACCTGAACCATCTTTAATTTCCTCACCACCTGTAAAAATTTGAGTTGAGCCAAAATCGAAAGCAGTCCCTTTTAATTGTTGCTGTTTATCAATTTCTAACTGTCTTTGTTTTAAACTAGGATAGTTCTCTTTTGACATTTTTATAGCTTCTTGTAATGAAACAATAGGCAAAGAGTCGCTAACTTGTTGTGCATTTCCTGTTATTGGAAACAAAAACATAAAAACTATAATAGCTGTTGCAGTTGCAAATTTTTTGTTTGCTTTAAATTTAAAAGACTTGTTCTCTACCCAATGGTATAATATAGGTAAAACGAATAATGTTAATAATGTAGAGGTTAATAAACCACCAATTACAACAGTTGCTAAAGGTCGCTGCACTTCTGCACCAGCTGATGCTGAAATTGCCATAGGTAAAAAACCTAAAACATCTGTAAAAGCAGTTAACATAATTGGTCTAATTCGTCGTTTTGTTCCTTCTGTAATTCTATCCTTTAAATTAGTTACACCTTCATCTTTCAACTCATTTAAACCACTAATCATAACCAATCCGTTTAAAACAGCTACACCAAATAAAACAATAAAACCAACTCCTGCTGATATACTAAAAGGCATATCACGCATCCATAAGGCTACAACTCCACCAATGGTTGCCATAGGAATTGCAAAATAAATCATTAAGGTTTGTGGTAGTGATTTTAAAGCAAAATAGATAAGGACGAAAATAAGTAACAAGGCAATAGGAACAACTGTTAGTAAGCGATTACTGGCACGCTCTAAATTTTCAAAAGCACCACCATAGCGAATAAAATAACCAGATGGTAGTTCTAATTGTGCATCTAATTTAGTTTTGATTTCACCTACCAACGATTTTACATCACGACCTCTTACATTAATACCTACATAGGTTCTTCTGTTAGTGTTATCTCTGCTTATTTGCATTGGACCTGCTTTGTAGCTTACATCAGCTACTTCGCGAAGTGGAATTTGTGCGCCAGAAGGTAAGTTGATGAACAAATTTTGCACATCTGTTATGTCTTTACGATTATGAGAACTTAATCTAACCACCAAATCAAATCGCTTTTCGCCTTCAAAAATAGTTCCTGCTATTCCTCCTGCAAAAGCAGATTGCACAATTTGATTTAACGTGTTTATTTGAAGTCCGTATTGCGCCAATTTACTTCTGTTATACGTAATTGTCATTTGTGGTAAACCTGTTGTAGCTTCTGCTTTCATATCACCAATACCTTCTGTACCAGCAATAATTTTAGATATTTCTTCTGCTTTTTGAGACAGTACGTTTATATCTTCTCCATAAAGTTTTATAGCAATATCTTCTCTAACACCTTCAAGCAATTCATTAAAACGCATTTCAATAGGTTGTGTAAATTCATAATTCACACCAGGAATTATTTCAACAGATTCCTTCATTTTTTCAATAAGTTCATCTTTAGATGATACAGTAGTCCATTCGCTTTTTGCTTTCAGAATTACAAATACATCAGCAATATCCATTGGCATTGGATCGGTAGGAATTTCTGCAACACCAATTCGACTGACTATTTTTTCAACCTCTGGAAACTTTGCTTTTACAATTTGCTCAATTTTTGTTGTCGTTTCAATTGTTTCTGTAAGTGAACTACCTGGTTTTAAAATGGCGTGAAATGCAATGTCGCCTTCATCTAATTGTGGAATAAATTCGCCACCCATTCTTGTAAACATAAAAACTGCAATACCAAATAAGACAACAGAAACACCAATTATTAATTTTCCTTTCTTTAAGGCTTTTTCTAATAATGGTTGGTATTTACGTTCTACCCAATGCACGAATTTATCGCCATAGGATTGTTTGTCATTTTTTGGTGCTCTTAAAATAAGTGCAGACATCATTGGAACATAGGTTAAACAAAGTACCATTGCACCAATCATCGCAAAAATAAAAGTCAATGCCATTGGCTTGAACATTTTCCCTTCAATACCTTGTAATGCCAATATAGGCAAGAAAACTATTAAGATTATTAGCTGACCAAAAAAGGCAGCATTCATCATTTTTTTTGAAGCATTTGCTGCGACATTATCACGTTCTTTAGACGTTAGTTTTTTCTTTTTTAAGACTTGTGAAGCAATAAGGAAAACGGTACTTTCTACAATAATTACAGCACCATCAACGATAATTCCGAAATCGATTGCTCCCAAACTCATTAGGTTAGCCCAAACGTCAAAAACATTCATTAGAATAAATGCAAATAATAAGGATAATGGAATTGTTGAAGCTACTATTAAACCACCTCTCCAATTACCTAATAAGAAAATAAGGACAAAAATGACTATTAAAGCGCCTTCAATTAAATTGGTTGCAACTGTTGAGGTTGTTTCTGCTATTAACTTACTTCGGTCTAACAATGGTTCGATAATGACACCTTCTGGCAATGATTTTTCAATTTGAGCCATTCGTACTTTTACATTCTCAATAACATCGTTTGAATTAGCGCCTTTAAGCATCATAACCAAACCACCAACTACTTCGCCTTCTCCATCTTGAGTTAAAGCGCCATAACGAATAGCAGCGCCAAATTGTACCGTAGCAATGTCGCCAACTGTAATTGGAATATTGTTTGTGTTTTTAACTGTAATTTTTTTAATATCCTCTAAACTACGCACCAAACCTTCTCCACGAATGAAATTGGCTTGATGGTTCTTTTCTATGTATGCGCCACCTGTATTTTGATTGTTTGCCTCAAGAGCTTCAAAAACATCTGTAATTGTAATTCCAATAGCTTTTAGTTCGCTTGGATCAACAGCAACTTCATATTGTTTAATTTTACCTCCAATGGCGTTAACCTCAACAACACCTTCTACCATAGCCATTTGACGCTGCACAATCCAGTCTTGCATTGTTCGTAAATCTGTTACAGAATATTTGTCTTTATACTCTGGCATTACTTTTAGTGTGTATTGATAAATTTCACCTAACCCTGAAGAAATGGGTCCCATAGTTGGCTCGCCAAAACCACTTGGAATTTGTTCTTTTACCTCGTTTAGTTTTTCGGCTACTAATTGACGTGGTAGATAAGTTCCCATATCATCGTCAAAAACTATAGTAACCACAGATAAGCCAAAACGAGAAATGGAACGGATTTCCTTTACATCAGGCAAGTTGCTCATTGCCACTTCAACAGGATACGTAACAAATTGTTCTATATCCTCTGTGCCTAAATTGGGTGCTTGCGTAATGACTTGAACTTGGTTATTGGTAATATCTGGAACAGCATCAATGGGTACTTGGGTCATACTCCAAATACCTGCTCCAACAATGGTAAGCGTTAACAAACCAATAATGAATTTGTTATTGATTGAAAAATCAATGATTTTATTAATCATATTAAAATGTATTAATTCAGTTAAACTTTTCGATATAATTCTATTGTAATCATTAGAATCATTCGAAATGAAAAGAACCTTAAAGGCTCAAAATTGGATATAGTTATCCTCTAAAAAACTGAATTATGCCCGAGGTGGCTGTAATATGGAAGTTGTGATTTCTTTTTCTAAACTCTTATGATAGAAAAAATCTTGTGTAGAAATATACCTAAAATCAATGTTAGTATAAACAAATTGATGATGTGTGGCATTGATATGGCAGCATTGACAAATGCAAAAAGGTGAACATAAATCTGAACCTTGATGCTGATGGTCATTATCCATAGCTTGTAAAATTTCAGTTTTAACATCATTATCAGACACATCAAAATCTGTACAAGGTACTAGATTGAGTGCGGAAATATAAATTGATAATATGAATGCTAAAAATTTCATTGTAGCAAATATATAAATTATTTAATGCAATGGTTGTGCAAATAATAGGCTTTATAATAATTAAAAGGTGTTTGGTTAGTTATATTTATAGCAAAAGAGAAAACCTTAATTTTCTTTTTGCTATAAAATATATTAAAAAACCATACTTATTTATTGATTCATTTTCATTTCGTGGTCGTATTGACAACAACCTGGCAGATTTTTGTAAGCATCTTCACTTCCTGCAACTTTTTCAGTATCGTAACCTGAAGCTGCAATTGCTTTATGAATTGCCATTGCATCGGTTTTTGTATCATCAAAAGACACATCAATCTTCTTTTTATCGACATCCCAATTGGCACTTGCAACACCTTCAACACCGTTAGCTGCTTTTTCGATAGTGTTTTTACACATTCCGCAATTCCCTCTTACACCAAAAGACAAATCTGTCATTGCCATATCTTTTGACATTTGTGTAGTGGTTGTTTTTGTTTCTTTTTTTGTTTGACTATTACAACTTGTTACACCTAAAGCTGCTATAACAGCTATACTTAAAATTACTTTTTTACTCACGTCGATTACATTTTTGTTTTTGTGTTCGTGATTTTTCTTTGAAAAATTCATTGTTTTAAAATTTAATTGTTATTATTTGTATTTAATTATTCTATAACTTGTTTTACCTCTCCACAGGTTAGCATTGCTTCGCCAAAATATGGATTGATTACTTTTTCTTCTTTGCTTAACCAATAGGCACCTTTATTACTATCTGCCATTGGACAAAACTCTACATATACCTTTTCATTGATACCAAATAGTTGCACAGCTTTAATTAAATGCGAAGACAAATGTTTAAAATGATTTCTTTGCTCTTTTATATTTGCTGCTTTAGAAATAGCAATTGTTGAAGATTTAATTTCTTTTACTAATGACATCCAATGATTATGAGCTTCATCTTTAACTAATTTCATATCCACATTATTCAAATTATCAAGTAAACTATTTGCATTTTCTGATGCTTTATTTGAGTTATCTTTAACAAACGCATCTTTTAAATTAATATAGCTTTCAAATACTTTTTTTAATTGTTTCTGAAATGCTTTTGATACTTCCAACCGTTCATTCATATTGGTATGGTCTGTATTATTTTTTGATGAATTACTATCCATACCTAAATGTCCTTCGTGACCAGTCATTACTTTTCCTCCATCTTTATTCATCATAGATTTTTTTCCTTGTAATTGTGCTGCTGCATCAACTGTAAAAGTTCCGTTGGTTACAATTTCATCACCATTTTCTAAACCTTTTAATACTTTGTAATTACTACCTATTTGGTTACCTAAAGTTATTTGACGCATTTCAAAAACTGGTTGATCTGGATTGGTTTTTATATATACTACAGAGCGTTCACCTGTCCATAAAATGGCAGATGAAGGCACGAATAATGATTTTTCTTTAGTAGAGGTTACCCCTTTAATTTTCCCTTCAATAAACATTCCTGGTTTAAATACTTCGTCTTTATTATTAAGCACTACTCTTAATTTAACAGTACGTGTTCTGTTATCTAAAATAGGATCAATAAAATCTACTTTACCTTTAAATTTTTTATTAGGATAAGTATTTGTTGTTACGTTTATTTCTTGCCCTTTTTTAAATAAGTCTATTTGGTTTTCGTACACATCAAAGTTTCCCCAAACTGAATTTAAGTTTGCAATTTTTAATAATGGTTGCCCTTGTTTTATATAATCGCCTTGCTCTACTAATTTTTCTGTTACAGTACCAGAGATAGTTGCGTAGACAGGAAAATTTTCTTTTACTTTTCCTGTTTGTTCTATTTGATTGATTTGCTTTTCAGAAAGTTTCCATAATTTTAATTTATTACGAACTGCTTTATATAATGCCGGTTGCGACTCTTTTAATGAAGCTGCTGTAATTAATTCTTGCTGTGCTGCATATAATTCTGGTGAATAAATGGTTGCTAATAATTGCCCTTTGTTTACTTTTTCTCCAGTAAAACTGACATTTAAGCGTTCAATTCTTCCAGAGAAATAACTGACTTGCACAGCATTTGCTTTTTCATTGGCAACAATTTTACCTGATAGTTTAATACCGTTATCGTCTGATTTACTGCTACCTACAATTGATGTTTGAATGTTGGCCAACGCCATTGCATTTTTTGTTAATTTGAATTGGTCTGCTGCTAAACCATCTGCTCCAGCTTCGGCAGGAATTAAATCCATACCACAAATAGGGCAATCACCAGGTTCTGGTTGCATAATTTGTGGGTGCATTGAGCAAGTCCATTTTTGATTGGTTTCTGCTATTTCATCGTGATTATGTTCAGTTTCTTTGTTTGATGAACTACCGAATAACAACCAACCTAATAATAAGCCAACTGCTAATATTACTATGTAAACTATATATTTTTTCATTTTTCTATATTTTAATATTTCTTAATCTTAATGCGTTTGCAATTACTGATACTGAACTAAAACTCATTGCTAAAGCTGCAATCATTGGTGAGAGTAATAACCCGAATATTGGGTATAAAACACCTGCTGCAATGGGCACACCCAATACATTGTATATAAAAGCAAAAAAGAGATTCTGCTTTATGTTTTTAACAACAGCGTGACTTAATTTTTTAGCTTTTACAATACCTTGTAAATCTCCTTTTACTAACGTAATTGAAGCGCTTTCAATAGCTACATCTGTACCTGTACCCATTGCAATACCAACATCTGATTGTGCTAAAGCTGGCGCATCGTTAATACCATCACCTGCCATTGCTACAACACTTCCTTTTTGTTGAAGTTTATCAATTTCATTCAATTTATCTTCTGGAAGACATTCTGCTTTATAGTGTTTAAGGTTTAATTGTTCTGCTACCGATTTTGCAGTATTTTTATTATCACCAGTTAGCATTATTACCTCAACACCATTATCTTGTAGTTGTTTAATAGCATTTTGACTTGTGGTTTTAATGGCATCGAAAATAGTTACATATCCAACAGCTTCATTATCTACTGCTATATACGATACTGTTTTACCTTGTTCTTGTTCTGCAACCACATTAGTTTCTAAATTTTTAGAAATAGTTATGGCAAACTGCTCTAATAACTTTGCATTACCTAAAGCAACTTTTTTGTTTTCAACAGTACCTATAACACCTTTTCCTGCTACAGCTTGAAAATCGTTTACTTTTGTAATTACAGTATTTTTAGATTTACCATAGTTTACAATAGCTTCTGCTAAAGGATGTTCGCTATATTGATTTAAGGAAGCAATGAAATGAAGTAGCTTTTCTTCTTTTAAATTATTAATTGAGATTACTTTTTCAACTGATGGTTTTCCTTCAGTAATCGTACCTGTTTTATCTACAATAAGCGTATCTACCTTATTCATTTTTTCTAATGCTTCAGCATTTTTAATTAATACACCAGATTGTGCACCTCTACCAACACCAACCATAACAGACATTGGTGTTGCCAAACCTAATGCACAAGGACAAGCAATAATTAATACAGCAATTGCATTTACAAAGGCAAAAACATAAGCAGGTTCTGGACCAAAAATAGCCCAAACTATAAATGTTATTACTGCAACAACTAATACAATTGGAACAAAGTATTTAGATATTCTATCTGCTAATTTTTGAATAGGTGCTTTTGAACGACTTGCATTATTTACCATATGAATAATTTGAGAAAGTAAGGTTTCGGAACCTACCTTTTCAGCTTTCATAATAAATGACTTTGTACCGTTAATTGTGCCAGAACTTACTTTATCGTCTATGCTCTTATCTACAGGAATTGGTTCTCCAGTAATCATAGATTCATCAATGCTACTATGACCTTCTACAATACTACCATCTACTGGAATTTTTTCTCCAGGCTTAACTCGTAATAAATTGTCTTTTTCAATTTTATCGATTGCAATAACTTTATCTTCTCCATTAGTAACCAATGTTGCTGTTGAAGGCACTAATTTTAGTAATTCTTTTATTGCGCCACTTGTTTGACTATGTGCTCTTGCTTCTAATAATTGACCTAATAATACTAATGTTAAAATTACCGTTGTAGCTTCAAAATAAACAAATACATTACCATCGGCTGTTTTAAAATCTTGTGGAAATACATCTGGAAATACCATTGCAAATACACTAAATAACCACGCGATACCCGAACCAATACCAATTAAAGTAAACATATTCAGGTTCATTGTTTTTATTGATGTGTAAGCACGTTTAAAGAACATCCAAGTTGCATAAAACACTACAGGGATTGATAATGCAAACTGAATCCAGTTCCATTGTTTTTGTTCTAAAACATTATATAAAGGATTATTATCTAATGCTTCTGACATTGCTATTAAAAATATTGGCACAGTAAAAATTACAGCTATCCAAAACTTTTTCAACAATTTTTTATAGGTTTTGTCTTCTTCTGAAATATCCGCTTCTAATGGCACTAAATCCATCCCACAAACAGGACAAGAACCTGCTTCGTCTTTAATTATTTCTGGGTGCATTGGACACGTAAATTGGCTACTTGTTGTAGTTAAACTTCTTTCTTCCACCAAGTCCATTCCACAAACAGGACAATCACCTGCTTTATTATATGTTTTGTCTTCTTCGCAGTGCATAGGACAATAAAATGTACCTGTTCCTTTGCCTTTAGGTTGTTCCTGCTTTTTTTCTTTATTAGGTTGGTGTTTACCTTGTTTATGAATACTATATCGACCACCATCATCTTTTAATGCTTTTTGAAATATTTCAATTGAAATATGTGATTGCATTTCAATAATAGCTTCTGATTTTTCTAAATTGACTTTTACGTTTGAAACATCATCAACTTTTGAAAGTGTTTCTTCTACGTGACTGCGACAACCGTTGCAAGTCATTCCGTGTATATGATATGTGTGTTTCATTATTTTATTTTTGTGCCTGACAAGGGAAGGGCTATTAACCAATTAATTAGTATTTCCTTCCCACATCAGGGCTTTATTTTAAATTGCCTTTTAGTTTCTTTATATAATCAATAACCAATGTCTTTTCAGATGTTGATAATTTTGCGTTTTTATGAATTAAGGTGTAAGATGAAAGTGGCATTTCATTGTTCTTAATCTGATTAATAATTGACTTTAATTTGCTATTCTTTCTTCTGGTTGAATACGTGTCCCAGTTATTAAAATTCAGCTCTTCTTTTCCATCGGCAATATGGTTTTCGAGAAACCAAGCAATGGGTTGAATTTTATTATACCAAGGATAGCTTGTATTATTACTGTGACAATCATAACAGGACGTTTGCAATAATGTATTGATATTTTTAGGTGTATTATTTACCAATAAAAAATCTGTTTTTGGTACGATATTACTTTGGTTTAGTTCTGTAGGCATAAACTGTATGCCTACAAAACACACCACTAAAACCAATGCTATGATTTTTACAATTTTCATTTAGTTAATCTCTTTTTGCACTTTACCACATTTCAGCATTTTACTACCGTAATAAGGATTTTTAATTTCCTTGTTCAAACTTAACCAAGCGCTGCCACCATCATACATTGGACAAAATTGTTGATATAAAGTATTTTTAGTACCGGTAATTGCAACCATATCCATAATATCCTTACTCAATGTTTTAAAATGTTCTCTTTGGTGATCTATTTCACTTCTACCAATATGTTCTGCGTGTTCTTTGGCATCTGTAATAATATCTTTAAGTTCTTTTTGCTGTTCAACAGTAAAACCATTTATTTCAAATTTGCTCAAAGTATTGTTCAATTTATCGCCAGCTTTAGCAGCTTTGTTTTTGTCGGTTTCTACTAAAGCATCTTTAAGTATCATATAGTCTGCTAACACTTTTTGAACACCTGAATTTTGTGAATTATCATCCATCATATTATTGGATTTATCCATTTTGTTATGGTTCATTTCTGAATGAACTATGCTGTCTTGAGTATTCTCCTTTTTTGCATCTTTACAAGAAATTATTGTAAGATTTATTAAAGAGATTACTAAAATTGCTACTATTGTTTTTAAATATTTCATTTTTATTGTTTTAAATTATACTTGTTTTTAGTTGCTTAAATAATTGATGATTGTGGTTTGTAAATAATAAGTTTTAATCGATTCTATTTGATTCATTTGAAACTTTAATTGCAGTTCTTGAATGTCTAAAACATCATTAAAATCAATTGTTCCTGTTTCGTAACTTTTGATTAATATTTGCTCTGCATCATTAGCTTGCTTCAAATTTTTGGTTTGAGTTTTATAACTTATTCTTGCAGACACTCTTTCTTTTATTGCTTTATCTAAAAGCGTTTCCAAAGTATTTAAGCGTTCTTGTTTTTGTGCAGTAATTTCCTGCTGTTGTAACTCGTTTTGCTTTGTTTTCGATTTATATTTTTTATTAAATATTGGTATTGATAAAGACACCATTGGCATTACAATATCTTTTCCATTATCGCTAAAGTCCATATTTGGACGTTTCGCCACATTGATATAATCTAATCCAAAACCAATCATAGGACTGCTTTCTTTTTGGTTTAATAATTCTGATTGTTCAATGGATTTAAAGAGTTTATCATATTTTAATAATTCAGGATGCAATGCTAAATTTTCAAAAGTGATTTCAAAATCTTCAGAAGGCATATTTAATTTATCAACAACAACTATAGAAACCTCTTTTTCTCTATTTAAAAGTTTATTTAAGGTTGTTTGTTCTGCTAAAAATTGTTGTTGCAACACTTCTTTTAATTGTTGTAATTCATTTTGACGCATCTGTAATCGTAACACATCTACTGCTGAAGCTTTGCCAACTTCGACAGAAGTTAAAGCCATTGTTTCGTAAGTTTTTAAGAGTTCGATATTGTTAGTTAATACTTTTTGTTTTGCTTTATTAGTATATAACTTGTAATACGATTGTGATACCGAAACCATTAATTTACGTTTGGCAATTACAATATCTTCATATTTAGTTTCAGCTAAAGAACTTACATAATTTTCTCTTGCTGTTATTGAGCCAAACCAAGGCAACATTTGTTTTGCAGAAACTTTAAAGCGTTGGGCTCCAGTTCTTGTTTCTGGCTCACTTACAAAATAACCTACTCCAAATTCGGTATTTGGAATGGTATTAACTTCATTTACTTTTTCTGAAACTCTCTTGTGCTGTAACTCGAATTTTTGAATCTCTGGATTGTTTACCAAAGCTTCATCGATTAAAGTTTGTAATTCTTGTGCATTTCCTTTGAGAACAAAGAGAAAAGAAAAAAGAAAAAAGATTGTTTTTATATGTTTCATTTTGATGTTCTTTTTAGTTGAGCTTCTGCTTTCCAGCTGTATAAAACTGGTACTACAAATAAGGTGATTAAGGCAATTAGCATACCTCCAAAACTTGGTATTGCCATAGGAATCATAATATCACTACCACGACCTGTTGAGGTTAATACTGGTAATAATGCCAATATGGTTGTTGCAGTAGTCATTAAACACGGTCTAATACGTTTTTCTCCTGCTTCAACAACAGCTGCTCTGATTTGCTTTTTGTTTTTTGGTGTATTCCTTTCAAATATTTGAGTTAAATATGTTGCCATAACTACACCATCATCTGTTGCTATTCCAAAAAGAGCAATAAAGCCTACCCAAACAGCCACACTCAAATTAATTGGATGCATCTGAAATAAATCACGCAGATTTTCGCCAAAAAAGTTGAAGTTTAAAAACCAATCTTGACCATATAACCAGATCATTAAAAAACCACCTGCAAACGCTACTGCGATACCTGTGAATACCATTAAGGACGTACCAACCGAACGGAACTGGAAATACAGAATTAAGAAAATGATTGCCAATGCTAACGGTACAACAACCGATAAGGTTTTTTCCGCTCGTAACTGATTTTCATACGTTCCTGTGAATGCATAGTTGATTCCTTTTGGTACAATTAACTCACCAGAATCTATCTTTTCTTGAATCAATGCTTGTGCATTTTCAACAACGCTTACTTCTGCAAAACCATCTAATTTATCAAACAAGACATAGCCTACTAAAAAAGTATCTTCACTCTTAATAACTTGTGGACCTTGTTCATATCTAATGCTTGCTAATTCGCTTAATGGTACTGGACTGCCTTTTTCTACTGGCACATAAATCTGCTGTAAGTCGGTTGGGTTTGCTCGTAATTCTCTTGGGTATCGTACTCGAACACCATAGCGTTCTCGACCTTCAACCGTTTGGGTTAAGACCATACCACCAACTGCTACTTTTAGCACCTCTTGAACATCTTGTATCGAAATGCCATAACGTGCAATTTTTTCTCTATCAATATCAATTAACAAATAGGGTTTCCCTACAATACGGTCTGCAAAAACAGCTTCTTTTTTAATACCTTCAGCTTGTTTTAAAATCCCTTCTAACTGTACACCAAAGGCTTCAATTTGTTTTAAGTCTTGACCTTTAACCTTTATTCCCATTGGTGCACGCATACCTGTTTGCAGCATTACCAATCGTGTTTCAATAGGTTGTAGTTTAGGTGCAGAAGTAACACCAGGTAACTTGGTAACTTTAACAATGTTATTCCAAATATCGTCTGGTGATTGTATTTCAGGTCGCCAGTTTCGATAAAATTCACCATTATTATCTTCTATTAATTGTAACCTTTCTACAGCGCTCAAAGTGACATTTTCTGTATTATTAGGATTAGCGATGAAACGTCCATCTTTTAATTCAAATAAACCATCATCATTTACTTTGTAACGTTGACGTTCTCCGTTTTTATTCAGCATATATTCTGGTTTGTACTGAATAATATTTTCATACATAGACAAAGGCGCTGGATCTAAAGCTGATTCTGTACGACCTGCTTTACCAACTACGGTTTTTATCTCTGGAATACTTGCTACAGCCATATCTAACTGTTGTAAAACACGTTTGTTTTCTTCGACTCCAGAATGTGGCATTGAAGTTGGCATTAATAAAAAAGAACCTTCATTTAAAGATGGCATAAATTCTTTGCCTGTATTTTTCATTATGAAAAAACCTGCTATTACAATAGCTGTTGGTATGGATAAGAATATTAGTTTATTGTTCAAACACCATTTTAAAATACGTGTATAATACCTTATGAATAATGAGAAAACACCTAATAAACCAAAGCAAATAATACTTACAAAAATGAGATTCCAAAAGATGCTTTTATCTACACCTAAAGGTCTCCAATATTCAGCTAATAAAAACACAATAGCAGATACAGATATGATAATATTAATAAGATTTGCTTGTTTTTCGCTTATCATTTTTTGAACACTTAATAGTGTTGTAACTCCAAAAGCTACCAAGATTAAACCTAACCAATAACCATAGACTGTGGCAATAATTCCTAATGCTATTAAAACCCCATTTAAAACATATTTGAAATTGGTTTTAATGTTTTTCTTTTTAAATAAAAATGCAGCAAAGGGTGGAATTAAAAACAACGCTACAATAATTGAAGCTGTTAAAGCAAATGTTTTAGTAAAGGCTAATGGTCTGAATAATTTTCCTTCAGCTCCAATCATTGTAAATACAGGAATAAAACTTATAATGGTTGTCATAACTGCTGTTACAATTGCTCCAGATACTTCTGCTGTTGCGTTGTAAACCACATTATTTATGGGCAGTTTATCTTTGTTTTCATCTAAATGCCTAATGATGTTTTCTGAAAGTATTACACCTACATCTACCATTGTACCAATAGCAATAGCGATACCTGATAAAGCCACAATATTAGCATCTACACCAAAGAGTTTCATTGCTATAAAAACCATTAATACAGCAACTGGTAGTAAGCCAGAAATCAATACAGAAGCTCGAAGATTAAATACCATAATGATTATAACTAAAATAGTAATTAGTATTTCTAATGTTAGGGCTTCATTAAGTGTCCCTAAAGTTTCCTGAATGAGTTCTGTTCTGTCATAAAAAGGAACAATAGTTACTTGTGAAGTTCTGCCATCGGCTAATACTTTTGAAGGTAGTCCTGCGCTTAATTCGTTAATTTTTTCTTTAACATTATTGATAACTTCCATTGGATTCGCACCATATCGCGCTACTACGACAGCACCAACAACTTCTGCACCTTCCTTGTCCAGTAATCCTCTTCGAGTTGCAGGACCTAAAGACACTTTTCCTATGTCTTTAATTTTAATCGCTGTGTAATCTTCGGAAGTAACTACTGCATTTTCTATGTCGGAAATAGATTTTACATAACCTAAACCTCTAACTAAATATTCGGCTTGATTAATTTCTAAAGTTTGTGCACCAATATCTTTATTACTTTCTTTTACTGCTTTTACAATATGATGTAAACCAATATTGTATTGACGCATTAATTCCGGATTAACATCTACTTGGTATTCTTGTACATAACCACCAATTGATGCCACTTCTGATACGCCACTTGCAGACGATAGTGCATATTTAACATAGTAGTCTTGAATACTTCGTAATTCTTGTAAATCCCAACCACCTGTTACATTTCCGTTTTCATCACGACCTTCTAATGTGTACCAAAAAATTTGCCCTAATCCTGTGGCATCTGGACCCAAAGCAGGATTAACACCTTCGGGTAATAATCCGCTTGGTAACGAGTTGAGTTTTTCTAATATTCTACTACGACTCCAGTAAAACTCAATATCTTCTTCAAAAATGATATAGATACTTGAAAAGCCAAACATAGACGAACTACGAATGGTTTTTACTCCTGGAATACCGAGTAAAGATGTTGTTAATGGATAGGTTATTTGGTCTTCTATATCTTGTGGTGAACGACCATCCCATTTAGTAAATACTATTTGTTGGTTCTCTCCAATATCGGGAATAGCGTCTACAGCTACAGGGTTACTTGGTAAAAATCCTGTTTCCCAATTAAATGGTGCATTTACCGTTCCCCAGCCTATAAAGAGAACAAGTAATAATACTGCTACGAGTTTATTTTCTATTAAAAATTTGATGCTTTTATTTAGCATTGTCTTTGATTATTAAACAGTTAGACATAGGTGTTAAGAAAACACCGAATACAAAAAATCATCCTTATGACATACAGCCATAGGATAAAACAGTCTAATGTTTAAAAATCAAATTAAATAAGTCTCGTCAATCTTGAAGATTTGCTTGACGACAAGTGGTGGTTCGTATTCTTCGAAAGAAGATACGTTATTATCTAACCCTTCAAAAAGGTTAATGTAAGTATATACGAAAGAAGCAATAAATACCTGCTGCTCAAAAGTAATTTTATCAACTTGAAGTTGTAATTCATTTTGACCATCAACAGCTAATTGTTCATCACTACAACAATTCTTTTTTGTTATAGAACACCCATCAGTTAATGGGTTTTCCATTTCCATTCCACAGGTTTCTGCTTTATGGAATATAGCTGTATCCATTAAAGTATCTCCACAATAGTGCATATCTACAGTAAATGACATTGTAGAAAATAACACTACAAAAGCCATTAAAAGTGACATTATTTTATGGAATACTTGTTTCATATTGAAAACAAAGGTATAAAATTTAATTCAATTTGAATAGATTTTAACTTTGCTTTAAATAAAACTTGATTGGTTTTTGGTTGTTTTTACACCTTTCTCAAATTTTGCTCTTAATGTTTTCATATCATCACTTACCTTACGTTCAATCACTTTAGCATAAATTTGTGTTGTTGAAATGCGAGAATGACCTAAAAGTTTAGATACCGTTTCAATAGGCACACCATTACTTAAAGTTACTGTTGTAGCAAATGTATGTCGTGCCAGATGAAATGTTAGATTCTTTTCTATTCTGCATAAATCTGCTATTTCTTTTAAATAAGCATTTAATTTTTGGTTTGACATTTTTGGAAATACAGTAGCATTTGCTAATGATTTTGGATTTTCTTTATACTTATTAATTAAAGTAAGTGCTTTAGGTAGTATAGGAATTCGTAAGGCATTGTTTGTTTTCTCTCTTTTCATAATTAACCACAACTCGCCATCTATACCATAATTAATATCACTTGCTGTTAAGTTTATTACATCAATATAACTCAAGCCGGTGTAACAGGCGAAAACAAATAGATCCTTTACTAATTGTAGTCTTTCAATTGAATAATCTTTTTCTTCAATTTCGTTCAATTCCATTTCAGTTAAATAGCCTCTTTCTACTTTTACAAATTTAGATTTGAAGTTTATAAACGGATCTCTTTCAATCCATTCCAGTTTATAAGATAGTGTAATCATTTTTCTAAAGCGTTCAATATGCTTCATTACAGTATTGTTACCCATTGGTTTTTGGTGATCTGTGGGTGTGAAATTTCTTAAGTATTTTTCAAACTTTAAAATGAAATTATAATCCAATTGCTTTAAATACATATCTGTAACTTTATATTTTACAAAAATGAAATCTGCAATGTACCCTTGTGTTGTGAAGTAATTTTTTTGAGTACCCCATTTGAGTTTCCCTACCATATCTTCATTATGATATTTTATGATATCATTTAAAGAATAATTTTGTTCATCTTCTTTTAGGTAACGAGCCTTAACGGTTTGAGCTGAAGTAATCTTACCTTCGGATTTTAATTCGTTTTTGGATTGGTGAAGCTCTGAAGATACCTGGTCCAAATATGCGTTAATAATTCGAGCCTCTTGGTTGGTTCCTTTTACTTTGTTTTTGGCAGAGCTCCAAAATTCAATTTTAATTTTTCGTTTGAGGCTAATTTCTGCTCTTTTCCCATTTACCGTTATACGTGCATAAAGAGGTGCTTTTCCATTTTTAGCTTTTGATAGTTTGAGCCAAAACAGAATACTAAACGTTGTCGAAGTTTTCATATCTTTCGTCTTTAGTTAAACATTTGTTTACTGACGAAAGTCAAATCAATAATTCGGTTACCTATATACCTATTATAAAATGGTAACCGAATAGGTCACTTTTTTAATCAAATAATATCAAATCTTATGATTGCTTAAAAATCATAAAACCTCGATAATCTTACGATTACCAAGGTTTTGATGTTAATTGATTATTAATTTTGTCGGGGTGGCAGGATTCGAACCTGCGACCTCCTCGTCCCAAACGAGGCGCGATGACCGGGCTACGCTACACCCCGAATAATTATCGGTGTGCAAATGTATAAAAAATAAATACATCTGAAACAAAAAATATTAAAAATTTTCAGAAAAGAATATAGCTTTAGTTTATTGCCTAATAATCAAAATATATATTAAAAAAAGATAATAGAACTAAAAAAAAATTACATTTGTAATTCCAAAAAAATTAAGACGATGGCAGAAAAAATTAAATGTTTGATTATTGGTTCAGGACCAGCAGGATACAGTGCTGCAATATACGCTGCAAGAGCAGATATGAAACCTATTATGTATACAGGTATGCAAATGGGGGGGCAGTTAACAACAACTACCGAAGTAGATAATTACCCAGGATATCCAAACGGAACTGATGGAACAGCAATGATGAACGATTTACAAAAACAAGCTGAACGTTTTGGTACAGATGTTCGTTTTGGAATGGTTACGAAAGTTGATCTAAGTACAGAGATTGGTGGTATTCATAAAGTTATTGTTGATGAAACTATCGAGATAGAGGCTGAAACAATAATTATTTCAACAGGTGCAACAGCTAAATATTTAGGATTAGAAAGTGAACAACGTTTAATTGGTGGTGGAGTTTCGGCTTGTGCTACGTGCGATGGTTTCTTTTATAAAGGACAAGATGTTATTGTTGTAGGAGCAGGAGATACTGCAGCAGAAGAAGCAACGTATTTAGCTAATATTTGTAACAAAGTTACAATGCTAGTGCGTAAAGATCATATGAGAGCTTCTAAAGCAATGCAGCACCGTGTAGATAAAACAACAAATATCGAAGTGTTATACAATACTGAATTAGATGAGGTTTTAGGAAAAGATGTTGTTGAAGGTGTTCGTGTTGTAAACAACCAAACAAAAGATAAAAAAGAAATCGCAGTTACAGGAGTTTTTATAGCGATTGGACACAAACCAAATTCTGATTTATTTATAGATGTTTTAGATATGGATGAAGTTGGTTATTTAATAACCAAAGGAAAGTCTACGAAGACAAATTTACCAGGAGTTTTTGCAGCAGGTGATATACAAGATAAAGAATACCGTCAGGCAGTTACTGCGGCAGGATCAGGTTGTATGGCAGCTTTAGATGCTGAGCGCTATTTAGGAGCTTTAAAATAAGTAACTAAGTTACTCTTAGAATAAAAAAAGCTTCCAAATTTGGAAGCTTTTTTTATGATTAATATTTTTGTTCTTCTATTGATTTCGTAATAGTCGACTCTGTAGTTCCTGTATGTTTAGTTGTTTTACTTTCAATAAGCATAATCAAACATTCTTTTTTTGCGGATACTCGATGATTTACGCCTTTTTTAACAACAAATAAATCTCCTTTAGTCATTGTAAAACTAGGCTCATTTTCAATTTCCATTAATAAAGAACCTTCAGAAATAAAAAACAGTTCATCTTCGTTTTCATGATTATGCCAAGGAATATCTTCTCCTTTAATCTTCGCTAATTTTACATATTGATCATTAACTTCTGATATTATCTTAGGAGAAAAATAATGTTCTATAGTTTTAAATTCGGCGTTTATATTCATGATAGGAAGATTTTAACTAGATGTTTTTTACAAAATCTAAAAACACTTTTTTATGACGGTCAAGATCCATATCAGGAGAAAGAGACACGCGTGCAATATAATCTTTGTCACCTTCTTTAGTGGTTCCTTGTGTTGATGTTGCTGGTATCGTCCAATAACAACCTTTTAATTGTCCGTAACTTACACAGTATTTACTTTCATTCGGAATCTCAGTAATCATTAAATTGATTAACTTTAAATTTAAAGCTCTTTTATAGGTTTCTCTTTCTTCATCAGAATTTCCTTTTGTTGGAAGATCTAAAGAAAAAACAGAAGGAGTAAAGCCTTGTTCAGCTAATTCTTCTGATACAAAATTAATTTTAGCAGCAGGTAAAACCTCCTGAATAAAGTTTACAAATTCACGGGTGTTTTTATAAGCATCTATAATTCGCTGATTCATAGAAGGCATTTGTTTTGCTAATATTTCATACTGAAACTCTGTAGCTTCATTATCGCAAAGATTTAAATGCATTTCTATTTTATCGATTAATGCAGTTGTTTTTTCGTTACCAATACAATAACCAGCAGTACATTGTCCACCACTAGGAAATTTAGATCCACTAGCAAAAGAAATTGTTCTTACAGTTGATAGAATTTCATTTTCACCTAAAAAATGAACATTCGGACAAAATGTTTGATCTAGAATAAAAACAGGATCAATGGCTATTTCTCCAGAAGAAGTTGTGCGTTTTTTACTTAAAACTTCTTTCAATTCTATAAGGTTAGGAACTTCAACTCTAGGGTTTGTAGGTATTTCAGCAATAATATACGGAACAGCATCTTGGTTAGCGATTTTTGCCAACACAATTTCAATACTCTGTACCATATCATTATCACCATCTACCGGTAAATCTACAATTTCAACATTTTCAATACAAGCAGCAACACGCCTTGCTTGGTCATTTGTTCCTCCATAACAATTAGGTGGTACAATTATTTTTATATCTTTTCCGCTATTTTTCTCTAGGGCATCATGTATCAGTCCCATTAAAATAGCATACTGAATAGATAATCCGCTTGATGCTACTAATGGTTTTGTATTTGCTCCAGTAATTTTTTTAATAGAATTTAAAACACTCGCTTTATTTGAACTATCAATTTTTTCATTTTCAATGGATGTTTTGCTCGTTAAAGCTTTTAAGGCCATAAGAGAATTACTAGGTGTCATAGCAACAGTTTCTCTTCTTCTTACATGCTGAATATCTGAAGTATAACTTTCGTTCTTCTCGCCGTTTATAACTAAAACACTTCCTATTTGAGAATGAATATTGATGAAAAAATCAATAGCAGTATTTAAGTTAAGTGAACCAATTTCATCTTGCTGAGAAATGAATATTGTGCTACCATCAAATTCAGGAGTTTCAGTTGTTTCTTTAAGTTGCTTCAACTCAAATTTATAACCATAAACATGCTGAATAGTTTCAATATCAAAATAGTCAGGTAACTCACCTTTATAAACTATTTGAGTGTTTTTATTTTCTAATAAATTTTTTCTTAAGATTGCTAAAACAGGAACTGTCTTAGAATCAAAACTAATTATGTTTTCTGATTTAAGGTTGTTTAAATTGGCAATTCCCCATTCTAAAACACAAGATAACGGGTGTCCTAAACGAATATAATCATATGCAGTTGGTAACTGATCAAGTGCTTTTAATTCAGAATTATTATTGTTGTATAAAGTTTCAAACTTCTCTAAAAATTCTGTTTTTGCTAATTCTTCATTATAAATATCTAATCGATGTGTTGTAATATTTAACCAACCTGCTGGCATATTTTTTAGTACATCTTTAATATAATTTACTATTTTATTCTCTTGCATAATATTCACTTTTAAATAGGTTGCAATATACGTTAATTAGGTTTTTTTAAAAATATTGCAACACGTTTTGTTAAGCTTTGTTTATCGCTTATTAACGTTGTTTTATTAATGATTTATAAGTAGTCAAATAAGAATAGTTTACTTACAATTATCATTGTTTATCATTGTTTATTATTGCTTTTTTTTGCAATTAATATAGTGTGTGTTTCAAAGGTTGAATCTGATTTTTTATACTCTTTTTCAATTATGTTGGTAATAAGCATATTGCGGAGTTTTAATTCTTTTTTGATCGTTTCTAATTCATGATAATAAAAGTAAACGCTGTTTCCTGAACTCCCTGATATGAATCCTGATTTTTCGGGATACCCGTTTACAAAACTTAAATATAAAACACCTTTATTATCTAATATATTAGCACAATCTGAAATAAGTTTTGAGCAATCTTTTTTTGATAAATAAGGAATTATAAATCCGCATATAATTCCATTAAAAGTATTTTGTACCGTTTTTAAGTTTCGGCAATCTAAAACCAGCGTTTTAATAGTAGGATTATTCTTTTTAGTTAAACGAACCATGTTCGTTGAAACATCTGTAGCTAAAATTTTTAGAGTAGGGTTAAGGCGTAAAATTTGATTTGTAATGTTTCCTGGTCCACAACCTATTTCAAGTATAGCCGCATTTTTTTTAGATAGTAAATCGCAAAATATTTTATAAGTGCCGTTGTATAAGTCAAGCTCCATAAACTTCTCCTCATATTGTTTTGCAATAATATTCCAAGTTTTGTGTGTTTCTATATATCGATTTTCCATGTGATATAAAATATTTGTAAAACAGCTATTATTCGGTTTTATTAAATTTTCGATTCTTACTGTTTATAAATTGATGTGTTCGTTTATTAAAACTAATAATTTTACCTAAGCTATCTCTTTTAAAATGAAACCATAACTCTGCATCAACATCAAAAAATATATCTTTATCATAAGCATAAATCGGAATTGATTTTCGAATGATATTTCGCCTTACAACCTGAAACTTAAGGGTGTCATTTTCAATTAAAATGTTATTCCACAAAACTTTACTTTTTTCAAAGAGATAATTACCAACATATTTTTTTAGTTCTTTGAAAGTGATTTTTTTGGGGTTAATAAATTTATTTCGTTGTACTCGTCTTTTTTTTAGATTATACTTTTCACCATTTTTTAAAACATAAAACTTATTTTTCCCTGTTTCTGATGAATCTATTTTATTAAAATAATTAGACCAAAAAGTGTTGTCGTAAATAGCAACATATTTATCTCCAATTACTTCAAATTCATTTTTATGAACAATAATAGCCGTGTTTTCATCAACACCGATACCCAATAATTTTGGTTCAACTTTTAATAACTTAAACATATCATACTGTCGGTTTCTTTCTAAGTGATGTTGGTCGAAAGCTGTGTTTGTAACAAAACCAAAACCAGTATTAAAATCATTAAAGATTTTATAATTATCATTTGGTTTTCGTCCACCTCTTGCTAAATAAGAACCTTGAATAGAAGCACCAGCGGAATGCCCGCCAATAATACCGCCACGATTTAAAACATTCTTTAATTCGGTATGTGTTTTTGTATTTAAATAAGCAGCCGAAGTTCTAAAAGACCTGCCACCGGTAAGCCAAACAGCAGTAGCAGTTTTTAACGGTTTTATAAAATTATTACTATTTGAAATAAGTGTGTCTCTTGTATGCATAAACTTAATACTGTCAAAACCACGAGAAATAAATTGTCTTTCTAAAATTTTAAAATCAGGATCGTAATTTATCGAGTTTTCATCAAAAGCAGTTGGGATTACCACAAGTTTTGCCGATTTTTCTCCTGCTAATTCATAAAATACTTGCCACATTTCATCAGTCATTCCTCCTCCACCAATTAAAAGCGTTCCATTTTTAGGGCCAATAGATTCATTTTTAGTTTGATTTAATTTGTTCTCTTTATGACAATTAGTAAAGAATATGATGAAAACTAAAAATATTGGCGCTAGGTTAAAATTCTTGAATACTACTTTTCTGATTTTCATAATGTGTTTTGTTTCTATAAGTAACCTTATTGAGTTATAAATAAGAAGAAAGTTTTATTTTTTTGTTGGATGGTTTTTTTTAACAAAAACTATTGTTTAAAAATACTATTAATAACTTAAAGTTAAGGGAATAAAAAAAGACCGTCAAAAATTAATTTGACGATCTTTAAACAAACAACTAAATTCTAAAACCTATAAAGTTTAAGAAGATTTTAAATCAGTAATTAGCTATTACAGTTAGATAACAAATTGTTACGCTAACAACTTTGGCTAATTATGAAATATATTATTACCTAATTCCTCTTAGAGGATTAGAAGCAGTACTTATTTTCTGCTTTTAATTTTTCTGCAATTGTGTTACGTAACTCAACTACGTTAGGGTAGTTTGCGTACTTTGTAAAACGCTTAAGACCCATTAACATCATACGTTGCTCATCACCTTCTGCAAAAGAAATAATTCCTTCTTTAGCATTTTTGATAATGATATCTACAGCGTTGTATAAATATAACTGAGACATTGCAATTTGCTCTTTTTGAGAAGCTTCTCCAGAACGTTTTGCATTCTTTTCAGTTCTTAAAATAGCAGATTCAGCCATGTAAACTTCAATTAGAATATTAGAAGCAGCAGTTAATAATTGTTGGTGCTGTTCTAAGTCTGGTCCGTATTTTTGAATGGCACCACCGGCAACCATTAAGAATACTTTTTTAAGCTTCGCGATGATTTCTTTTTCTTCAGCAAATAATTCTGAGTAATCTGGAGTGTCAAAAGAAGGAATACCTAATAATTCGTTACCAACAGCAGTTGCTGGCCCTAATAAATCAACATGACCTTTCATTGCTTTCTTTACTAACATACCAACAGAAAGTAACCTGTTAATTTCATTAGTTCCTTCGTAAATACGAGCAATACGAGCATCTCTCCAAGCAGACTCCATTGGAGTTTCTTCTGAGAATCCCATTCCTCCAAAAATCTGAATTCCTTCATCAGCACAAGCTTGTACATCTTCAGAAACAGCTACTTTTAAGATAGAACATTCGATAGCATATTCTTCAACACCTTTTAATTCAGCTTCTTGATGACTGCTTCCTTCTGCTTCACGCATTGAAATTCTGTCTTCAATATTTTTAGCAGCTCTATACGACGCAGATTCACCTACGTAAGAATTAGTTGCCATTTCAGCTAATTTCATTTTTATAGCACCAAACTCTGCAATAGGAGTTTTAAATTGCTTACGTTCTGTAGCATATTGTGTAGCGTAAGTGATTACTCTTCTTTGAGAATCTAAACAAGCAGCAGCTAATTTAATACGACCTACATTTAATGCATTCATAGCGATTTTAAAACCACCACCACGAGTAGACAACATGTTTTCTACCGGTACTAAAGTATCGCTAAAGAATACTTGACGCGTAGAAGAGGCACGAATACCTAATTTGTGTTCTTCTTCACCTAAAGTTACTCCGTTAGGATTTGCTTTATCATACTCTAGGATAAAACCAGTAATATTTTTATCATCACCAATACGAGCAAAAACGATAAAAATCTCAGCAAAACCTGCATTCGAAATCCACATTTTTTGACCGTTAATTTTATAATGTTTTCCGTCTTCAGTTAACTCGGCAGTAGTTTTACCAGAGTTTGCATCCGATCCAGCACCTGGCTCTGTTAAGCAGTAAGCACCAAAACGCTCACCCATTGCTAAAGCAGGAACAAATTTTTGTTTTTGTTCTTCGGTACCATATAAAGTAATTGGCATTGTACCAATACCTGTATGCGCACCAAAAGCAGTACTAAAAGAACCTGTACCACTTGAGATATAATCACAAGTTAACATGGTAGAAACAAATCCCATTCCTAATCCGCCATAAGCTTCAGGAACAGACACACCTAAGAAACCTAATTCACCAGCTTTACGCATAGTTTCTTCGGTTAAAGCATAATCTTTCTGTTCGAAACGTACTTTATGAGGAATGATTTCACGGTCGTTAAATTCTTTAACCGCTTCTTTCATCATTACTTGTTCTTCAGAAAAATCTTCTGGTGTGAATATATCTTCACATTTTGTTTCTTTTACAAGGAATTGACCTCCTCTTAATAAATCTGCCATTTTTGTTATTTTTTGTTGTTAGTTTAAGAATTCGAAAATACCTGCAGCACCTTGACCGGTACCTACACACATTGTTACCATTCCGTATTTTCCTTGCATATTACGCTTGCGCATTTCGTCGAATAATTGAACAGATAATTTTGCTCCAGTACATCCTAATGGGTGTCCTAATGCAATTGCTCCACCATTTACATTAATGATGTCTGCATCTAATCCTAATTCGCGAATTACAGCTAATGATTGCGAAGCAAATGCTTCGTTCAATTCAATTAAGCTAATATCTTCTTGTTTTAATCCTGCTTGCTTTAATGCTTTTGGAATTGCAGCAACTGGTCCGATTCCCATAATTCTAGGTGGTACTCCAGCGGCAGCATAACTTACCATACGAGCAATTGGTTTAAGGTTTAATTCTTTCACCATATCTTCACTCATAACCATTAAAAAAGCAGCACCATCACTTGTTTGAGATGAGTTACCAGCAGTAACACTTCCGTTCGTAGCAAATACTGGCTTTAAACGTTCTAAACCTGCAATGTTAGATCCTTTACGAGGTCCTTCATCTTTGGTTACTGTATATTCTCTTGTTGCGCGTTTTCCGTTTGCATCTACATAAGTTTCTTCAACTTTAATAGGAACAATTTGATCTTGAAAACGGTTTTCTTCTTGTGCTTTTAATGCTTTTAAATGAGATTGTAAAGCAAACTCATCTTGGTCTTTACGAGAAACGTTGTATTTCTTAGCAACTTCTTCTGCAGTATTTCCCATACCCCAGTAATAATCTGCATGACCAGCTGCAACTGTATCGTAGTTTAATTCTGGTTTAAATCCTGTCATTGGTACAGAACTCATACTTTCAGCTCCACCTGCAATAATACATTCAGCCATTCCTGATTGAATTTTTGCAACTGCCATACTAATAGTTTCTATTCCTGAAGAACAAAAACGGTTTACGGTTACTCCAGGAACATCCTCTGTTTTTAATCCCATTAAAGAGATTAAACGTGCCATGTTTAATCCTTGAGAACCTTCTGGCATTGCATTACCAACAATAACATCGTCAATACGACTTTTGTCAAAATCAGGTAACTGTTCCATCATATATGCGATAGTTTCAGCAGCTAATTCATCAGCTCTTTTAAATCTGAACGCACCTCTTTTAGACTTTGCTATGGCAGTTCTATATCCTTTTACTATATATGCTGTTTTCATATTTCTTAGTTTCTTAATGGTTTACCAGTTTTTAACATGTGTTGAATACGCTCTAATGTTTTGCGCTCTGAACATAAACTTAAGAAAGCTTCGCGTTCTAGGTTTAATAAATACTGTTCAGAAACTTTTGTTGGTTCTGATAAATCTCCACCAGCCATTACGTAGGCTAATTTATTTGCAATCTTCTGATCGTGTTCTGATATAAAATTACTTGCTTGCATAGAATCCGTCGCTACCATAAATGCACCTAATGCTTGTTTACCAAGAACTAATACATCTTTACGAGCGGCAGGTTGTGTATAACCAGCTTCAGCCATTAATACAGCGTGCTTTTTAGCTTCAGCAATTTGACGTTCTCTGTTTACAACAACTAGATCTTTTCCTTTTTCTAATAATCCTAAATCGAAAGCTTCATAAGCAGAAGTACTTACTTTAGCCATACCAATAGTTAAGAAATACTCTTGTAATACGTTTAACTGAACATCTCCTGTACGGAAAGTATCAGAAGCACGTAAAGCCATTTCTTTAGAACCACCACCACCAGGAATAACTCCAACACCAAATTCGACTAATCCCATATAGGTTTCAGCAGCGGCAACGACTTTATCTGAGTGTAATGATAATTCACATCCACCACCTAAAGACATACCATGCGGTGCAGCAATTGTAGGAATAGAAGAGTAACGCATGCGCATCATTGTATCTTGAAAATACTTGATAGCCATATTTAATTCATCATATTCTTGCTCTACAGCCATCATAAAAATCATTCCGATATTTGCTCCAACCGAGAAGTTTGCTCCTTGGTTACCAACTACTAATCCTTGAAAATCTTTTTCAGCTAAGTCAATCGCTTTATTTAATCCAGCTAAAACATCGCCACCAATGGTGTTCATTTTAGATTGGAATTCACAGTTTAAAATTCCATTTCCTAAATCTTCAATAACAACTCCTGAGTTTTTAAATACTTCGGTAGTTTTACGAATATTATCTAAGATGATAAATGAATCTTGACCTGGCTTTTTAGTTTGTGCTTTAGAAGCAACATCATAAAAGTAAGTTGCTCCTTCTTTAACTGTATAGAAAGAAGTTTCTCCTTTAGCTACCATTTCGGTAACCCAAGCAGCTGGCTCTTTTCCTTCAGCTTTCATTAATTCGATACCTTTTTCTACACCTACAGCATCCCAAATTTCGAAAGGTCCATTTTCCCAACCGAAACCAGCTTTCATAGCATCGTCAATCTTATATAATTCGTCAGAAATTTCTGGAATTCTATTTTGAACATACGCAAACATTGCTGCGAAGTTTTTACGGTAAAATTCACCCGCTTTATCTTTTCCGCCAACTAATACTTTAAAGCGATCAATTGGTTTGTCAATAGTTTTTGTTAATTCTAAAGTAGCAAAAGAAGCACGTTTTTTAGAACGATATTCCATCGTATCTAAATCTAACGTTAAAATTTCTTTCTTTCCTTCAGCGTTTACTGATTTCTTATAAAAACCTTGCCCTGTTTTACTTCCTAACCATTTATTGTCCATCATAGTGTTGATGAAACCTGGTAGTTTAAATAATTCGTGAGCTTCGTCGTTAGGACAGTTTTCATAAATACCGTTAGCAACATGTACTAAAGTATCTAAACCAACAACATCAACAGTTCTAAAAGTTGCTGATTTTGGGCGACCGATTACCGGACCGGTTAATTTATCAACTTCTTCAACAGTTAACCCTAATTCTTTTACTTGGTGAAATAAAGATTGAATTCCGAAGATTCCAATTCTGTTACCAATAAAAGCAGGTGTATCTTTAGCTAATACTGAAGTTTTTCCTAAGAATTTAGAACCATAATCCATTAAGAAGTCAGTTACTTCTTGTTTACAATCAGGACCAGGAACAACTTCGAATAATTTTAAATAACGTGGAGGGTTAAAAAAGTGAGTTACCGCAAAGTGCTTTTGAAAATCTTCACTTCTTCCTTCATTCATAAATTTGATAGGAATACCTGAAGTATTAGAAGTAATTAAAGTACCAGGAGTACGATATTTTTCTAATTTTTCGAAAACGATTTTTTTAATATCTAATCGTTCAACAACAACTTCCATAATCCAATCTACATCGGCAACTTTAGCAATGTCATCCTCTAAATTTCCAGTAGTAATTCTACTTGCAAATTCTTTTTTATAAATAGGAGATGGCTTTGATTTTAAAGAAGCTGTTAAAGCGTCATTAACCAAACGATTACGAACAGCTTTGTCTTCTAACGTAAGTCCTTTTGCTTTTTCTTTGTCGTTAAGTTCTCTAGGAACAATGTCTAATAATAAGACTTCAACGCCAATGTTAGCAAAATGACAAGCAATACCGCTTCCCATAATTCCAGAACCGACGATTGCTACTTTTTTAATTCTTCTTGTCATTTGTTTATAGGTTTGTTTTTATACAGCTTTTTTATTGGTACTATTATATACCGTTTTTTCTGTAATAAGTTTGTTTATGGTTGTTGTTACTTTAAAAAATAAATTTAATTCTTCTTCAGTAATATGTTTTCGTACTTCGTTGTTAAATTGATAGACATGACCTTTTGAAATTTGACGCATTTCTTTACCGTAATCTGTAAGTTTTATAATAACGCTTCTTCCATCGGTAGGACTTTTTTCTCTGCAAACAACACCTTTATCTTCCATTGTTTTTAATAACCTAGAAAGGCTTGTAGGCTCCATTCCCATTAACGGACCTAAAGCAGTTGATGGAGTTCCTTTTTCAAAATCTATATTCAATAAAACAAAAGCAGTTGCCATCGTACTGTCATGCTTTGCAGCTTGCTCATTGTACATTTTTGCAACAGCTTGCCATGTGGCTCTTAGTTGGTGATCTATTGATTTATTTTTATCCATGTGAAGCCAAAGATACAGAAATTTATTATGCATGCATAGTATTTTTGAAAAAAGTTATGCGTGCATAGTAAATTTAACACTGAATTAATATGTAACGTTTGCTTTAAAGATGTTACTAATCAATGTAAAAATATGTAAGTTTGTCATTGCTGGTTTGCGACAAACAGCAGCTAATCAACTATAAAATCGATGAATAATTTATTAGAAATTAATAATGTAGTAAAGCGTTACGGTGATTATACGGCGTTGAATAATGTGTCATTACAAATTCCTAAAGGAAGCGTTTTCGGGCTTTTAGGACCAAACGGAGCAGGAAAAACATCTTTGATTAGAATCATTAATCAAATTACAATGCCTGACAGTGGTGAAATTATTTTAGATGGAGAAAAACTAGCTCCTAATCATATAGAGTATATTGGTTATTTACCAGAAGAACGGGGTTTGTATAAATCGATGAAAGTTGGTGAGCAAGCTTTGTATTTAGCGCAATTAAAAGGATTGAGTAAAGCTGAAGCCAAAAAACGATTGAAATATTGGTTTGATAAATTTGATATTGGTGCTTGGTGGAATAAAAAAATTGAAGAGCTTTCTAAAGGAATGGCACAAAAAATACAGTTTATAGTAACCGTATTACACCAGCCTAAATTATTAATTTTTGATGAACCTTTTTCAGGCTTCGACCCGATTAATGCACAATTAATAGCAAAAGAAATTTTACAACTTCGCGATGAAGGAGCAACGATAATATTTTCTACACACAGAATGGAATCTGTAGAGGAAATGTGTGATTATATTGCTTTAATAGATAAATCTAACAAGATTTTAGACGGTAAGTTAGATGATATTAAAAAAGAGTTTAGAACAAATACTTTTCAGGTAGGTGTAAACACGGCAAATCCGGAAGAGGTTGAAGCTAAGTTGAAAGAGAGCTTTAATGTGCTACCAGCTGATTTTAAATTGTTAAATGATGGATTAAAATTAAATGTACAATTAACCAACGGTAATTCAGCAAATGATTTATTGTCATTTTTAACAACCCAGGGACAAGTACAGCATTTTGTTGAATTAATACCAAGTGCCAACGATATTTTTATTCAGGCAGTAAATAAAAACAATTAAAAAATGAGCAGATTACGATTAATTATAGAACGCGAGTTCATTGCTAAGGTTAGAAATAAATCGTTTATAATGATGACTTTTTTAAGTCCGTTATTAATGATTGGTATGGGTGCGCTGGTTTTTTTCTTGATGAAAAAAAATGACGAAAAAGTTAAGAAAATAGTTTATGTAGATGAGTCAGGTTTGTTTTCTAAAGATATCTTTAAAGATTCTAAAACAGTTAAATACGAAGATTTTACAGCACTCGGAATTGAAGAATCTAAAAAGAAGGTAGAGGATGGTGATTATTACGGAGCGCTATACATCCCTGAAATAGATAGCTTGGAAGTATTGGCAAATTCAATTGAGTTTTTCTCAAAAGATTCGCCAAGTATGTCAATCATGGGGAATTTAGAAAGCAAGGTTGATAAAACATTGCAAAACGAAAAGTTAACAAAATTCGGCATTGATTTAGCACAAATTAAAGCATCAAAAATGTCGACAGATATAAAAATGTTTAATTTCTCAGGCGAAAAATCTTCTAAATTAATAAACGGATTAAAAATTGCAATGGGTGGCTTAGCAGGTTATTTATTAATGATGTTTGTAATGATTTATGGTACTTCGGTAATGCGAAGTGTTATTGAAGAAAAAACAAGTAGAATAATTGAAATAATTGTTTCTTCAGTAAAACCTTTTCAGTTAATGTTAGGTAAAATTATAGGTAATGCATCTGCAGGTTTGTTGCAATTTTTCATTTGGGGAATTTTATTGTTGATATTTAGTTTAGTAGCTTCATCAGTTTTTGGAGTTGATATGGTAGAAATGCAATCTGCAAAAGTACCCGCAGAACAAATGGAAGCGATGCAAAAAGCAGCAGGAGGTAAAGGTGAAATGATTATTCAGGAAATACTTAGGTTGCCTTTGTTAAAAATGTTTTTCTTATTTATTTTCTATTTCTTAGGAGGTTATATGTTGTATAGCTCATTATTTGCTGCAGTAGGAGCCGCAGTTGATAATGAAACCGATACACAGCAATTTATGATGCCAATAATGTTGCCTTTAATTTTAGGAGTATATGTTGGTTTCGCTACAGTAATGAACGATCCTCATGGGCCTGTATCCGTAATTTTTTCATACATTCCTTTTACATCACCAATTGTAATGTTAATGCGTATTCCGTTTGGTGTAGCTTGGTGGGAAATAGCAATATCAATGTTAATCCTAATCCTTACATTTATGCTAATCGTATGGTTTGCAGCAAAAATTTACCGTGTAGGTATTTTAATGTACGGTAAAAAACCAACGTATAAAGACTTATGGAAATGGATTCGTTATAACGGTTAAATAATTATTTAAAATGAAAGATATATTAAAAGAGATCACAAGTTTTTTAAACATTAAAGTGCCTTTAGGGGGCAAGGAAATAGATATAACAGTAAAAACAATTTTATTGTTAATTATAGCCTTTATAATAGTAAGGTTTATTCTTAAGTATTTTAAAAAATTTGTAAAGAATAGGTTAGAAAAAGAGGATGAAAATAAGTTTGATACTATTTTTTCTTTTGCAAGTTGGCTTCTTTATTTAATCGTTTTTTCAATAAGTTTATCTTCTGCAGGTGTTAATTTAAGTGCAATATTAGTAGCGTCATCAGCATTATTAATAGGTATTGGTTTAGCATTGCAAACTTTTTTTCAAGACATTATATCTGGTGTTTTTATCATTCTTGATAAAAGTGTACATGTGGGCGATATTATAGAGTTAGATGATAAAGTTGGTAGGGTAGAAGAAATAAAACTGCGTACTACAAGAGCTGTAACGATTGATAATAGAGTATTGGTAATTCCTAATCATAAGTACTTAACGAATAGTTTGTATAATTGGACTCAAAACGGAACCACAACTCGTGAAAGCGTAAAAGTAGGTGTAGCCTATGGAAGCGATGTGCAGTTGGTTAAAAAATTATTGTTATCGGCAGCAATTTCTCATCCAAAAGTTTTTAGTCATCCAGAGCCAGTAGTGTTTTTTGAAAACTTTGGAGATAGTTCTTTAGATTTTAAACTTGTCTTTACATTAAATGATAGTTTTCAGGCACAAATACCAAAGAGCGAATTACGATTTAAGATAGATGAATTGTTTAGAGAAAACAATATTTCAATTCCGTTTCCTCAAAGAGATATTCATATTATTGAAAAGAAAGCATAGTGGCTTGGTTCTTGCATTTTAAAAATTATTAAAAAGATTATATATATATGTCGAAAATATTAATAATAGAAGATGAAGCTGCAATCCGCAGGGTGTTAAAAAAAATTATTTCAGAAGAAAATGATGCGTATCAGGTTGAAGAAGCTGAAGACGGATTATCAGGATTTGAAATGATTAAAAACAATGATTATGATTTAGTTTTATGTGATATTAAAATGCCAAAAATGGATGGTGTTGAGGTGTTAGAAAAAGCTAAAAAAATGAAACCAGAAACTTCTATAGTAATGATTTCTGGACATGGAGATCTTGATACCGCTGTAAATACGATGCGTTTAGGAGCATTCGATTATATTTCTAAGCCGCCAGATTTAAATCGTTTATTAAATACGGTTCGTAATGCTTTAGATAAAAAAGAATTGGTTGTAGAAAACAAGCGGTTAAAAAAGAAAGTAAGCAAGAATTACGAAATGATTGGTGAGAGTGATGCGATTATTCACATTAAAGAAATTATTGAAAAAGTAGCAGCTACCGATGCACGCGTTTTAATTACTGGTCCGAACGGAACCGGAAAAGAATTGGTGGCACATTGGTTACACGAAAAATCAGACAGAGTAAAAGGGTCAATGATTGAGGTGAATTGTGCTGCGATTCCGTCTGAATTAATAGAAAGTGAGCTGTTTGGTCATGTAAAAGGATCTTTTACAGGAGCAAATAAAGATAGAGCAGGTAAGTTTGAAGCCGCAAATGGAGGAACTATTTTCTTAGATGAAATTGGTGATATGAGTTTATCGGCGCAAGCAAAAGTATTGCGTGCTTTGCAAGAAAATAAGATTCAGCGTGTAGGCTCTGATAAAGATATAAAGGTAAATGTGCGTATTGTAGCAGCGACCAATAAAGATTTAAAAGAGGAAATTGCAGAAGGAAGATTTAGAGAAGATTTATACCATCGACTAGCGGTAATTTTAATAAAAGTACCAGCATTAAATGATCGAAGAAATGATATTCCGTTATTGGTAGATTTCTTTTCAGAGAAAATATCAACAGAACAAGGAATGCCAAAGAAAGGCTTTTCGAAAAGTGCCATTAAATTGTTGCAAGAATATGATTGGACAGGTAATATTAGAGAGTTGCGTAATGTAGTAGAACGTTTAATTATTCTTGGAGAGAAAGAAGTGTCAGAAAATGATATAAAATTATTTGCAAGTAAATAGGGATCGTAAAATTACGATTAAATATAAATACCTAGAAGATGTTTTAAAACATTTTCTAGGTATTTTTCGTTAAATAAAATTCCTGTATTCATATAGCACGTTATTTCATCATATTTTTTGCAAAATTATAAGCACCTAATTTACCAAGATTTGTTGCCAATGTTCTTATCCAATTAGCAATTGACAAATCTTCTTTTAACTGCTCTTTTATCAGTTTAATTTCTTCAACAGAAATATCACGTTTAAGACGTAGTTTTTTTAATTCGGTAGTTATTTCCTGACTGTTTTTATAGTGTTTCTTCATCATCAAAATATTTTTCAGATAAACTTTTAATAACAAAGTTATCTATACGGTTTCTTACTAAATATGCAATAAGTCCAAAAGCAAAAAAAAGTAATGCGACTAAAATATATCCTAAAAAAGGATTGTTTAAATACTTACCAATAACTGATGACATTGCAACAGCTAAAAATATAAAGGCAATAAGTATAAAAATACCTACAATAGCAAAATTAAAAATCATGCTAAGAGAAGAGGTTAAAACCTGAAAAACTTTTAACTTATAGTATTTTTCAGAATTTTTAATAAAATCCTCGCCTTTTTCGATCGCTCTTTCTGAATTTGTGTGTAAAGATTTAAAAACAGACATTATTTAGTTTGTAATTTTTTATTCTTAGCCTTTAATGTTTTAAGACGCAATTCTAAGTTAGAGATTACATCTTCAGCCTTGTAACTAGCGTCCGTAATAATGGTGTCTAATTTTTCTTCTAACGTATGACTTTTTGTACTTAAAGTATCAGAAACATTGTTTTTTAAAGCTTCAGCTCTTGTAGCAACTTCGTCTTTAAGGTGTGTAGCTTCTGTAACAATAGTTTCTTTTGCAGAAACAGCGCCATCTGCTATTTTTTGTCTTGTTTTACTTCCTTTATCTGGTGCAAATAACACCCCAATTCCGGCACCAACTGCCATTCCTACTAATACTCCAAAAATATTTTTATCATCACTCATGTTTATCTTATTTTTAGGTTAATAATTATTTATGCTACAAAGGTAATTGAGAAGAGAAGCAAGGCTTGACTCAAAAAATATTAATGTTAACTCAATAGCTATTTTTATGCTGTTTAATGCTTTTTCTTGCTTATTTTTGATAAAAATTAAGGTTTATGGCAGTTTTAGGAGGTATTATAAAAGGAATTATTGATATGGCAAACGTATTAGTAAAGAGTGATAATCATATAGAAAATCAAGAAAAGGTTTTAAATGACTTATTAACTACAGCTAAAAATACACAGTTTGGTAAGCAATATAAATTTGAAGAGATCTTAAAAACACCACAATTAGCAGTTCCGTTTGCTAAAGAAGTTCCTTATTTTGATTATGACACAATGAATAAAGAGTGGTGGTTTAAGTTACATGAAGGACAAGAAAATGTAACATGGCCTAATAGTCCAGATTATTTTGCGTTAAGTTCAGGTACAACAGGATCAGAAAGTAAAAGAATACCTGTTACTAACGAAATGTTAGAAGCTATAAGACAATCTGGAATTAAACAAGTGTTGGCTCTTAAAAACTTCGATTTGCCTTCTGATTTTTTTGAGAAAGAAATTATGATGTTGGGTAGTTCTACCGATTTAAATCAACGAAAAGATGACAAAGAAGAAGGTGAAATAAGCGGTATAACTGCAAGTAATATTCCGTTTTGGTTCAAAAGTTATTATAAGCCAGGTGAAGATATTGCTAAAATTGGTGACTGGGATACACGTGTACAAAAAATTGCTGAAGATGCAGAAAAATGGGATATTGGTGCTTTAAGCGGCATTCCTTCTTGGATAGAATTAATGTTGCAAAAAGTAATAGCATATCACAACCTAACTAATATTCACGAAATATGGCCAAACCTTCAAGTCTATACTTCAGGAGGTGTGGCGTTCGGCCCATATGAAAAAAGTTTTAAAGCTTTATTAGGAAAAGAAGTTACGGTGATAGATACCTATTTAGCATCCGAAGGATATATTGCAACACAAGTAAGACCAGAAACAGACGCAATGCAGTTAAATACAAATGAAGGTATTTATTTTGAATTTGTTCCTTTTAAACCCGAGTATATACTCTCGGACGGATCGTTAAAAGATGACGCACCTTCTGTTGGCTTAAAAGATGTAGAATTAAATCAAGATTATGTTTTAATAATAAGTACGGTAAGTGGTTTGTGGAGATATCTTATAGGTGATACAATTGAATTCACGGATGTTGAAAGAGCAGAAATTAAAATTACAGGTCGAACTAAGTTTTTCTTAAACACGGTTGGGTCGCAATTATCTGTTAATAAAATGGATGCAGGAATGAAGCATTTAGAAGAGCAGTTTAATACACAAATAACAGAATATACTATTTGTGCAAAACGACATAAAGATGATGAGTTTTATCATACTTGGTATATCGGAACAGATTTAAAAGAAGATGAATCGCTAGTTGCTGAAAAATTAGACACATTTTTAAAAGAAGCAAATAAAAATTACAAAGTAGCGAGAAGTAAAGCTTTAGAAGGGGTAAAAGTGAATATAATACCTGCTGCTATTTTTCATAGTTGGAGCGAGAGAAATAAGAAAAAAGGAGGTCAAGTAAAAATGGAGAGAGTTATGGGAAGTGAGAAATTTACAGAGTGGGAAGCCTTTGTAAAAGAAGCTTTAAAAGCTTAAGGTTTTAAAGTAACATTATCACGATCGTTAACTAGTTGCATAATTTCTTCTGGAGATAAATAATAACGCTTCATTCTGTTTTTATATGTTTGTGTTATATCGGCATGATTTAAAATGAAGTTTTTAGTTTTCATAATATAATCTTCCATTCCTTGCTGAACAGCAAAATGATCCGCTTTTCTTTCGGCGTTAATAATGTGTTTTTCGAGAAGGATATATTTAAAACCAAACCATATTAATTGAGAATTACTCATTTCTTCATAATCCATAATATGCCCAAGTTCATGACCAATCCAACCAACAAACACATCATAAGGAATATCTCTTGTTCTTAATTCGGTACCTGAGATTTTAAATTTTTCGCTGATGAAAATAACATAATGCCTTGGTTTTTTTCCAAATAAAACGGTTAAAAACTCAGGTTGCGCTTGCATAGTCGATTTTTTAATGTCCTTTTTAAATTTAAAAGTAATAGGTATGTTTTCTAAAGAAGGAAAGTACGAAAGTGCTTTTGTAACCTTGGTTAAAATTTCTTTAGGAATTGTTTTGTTTTTTAAATTGTTCATAGGTATAATTAAGTTGCATCAAAAATAATAGAAAAACTACAGTTAAATTAACGTATATAAAACTATAATTAACTCTTTTAGCGTATATATTTAAAAGATAAGCTAAAAACTTGAAATAGTATAAAGTAATAATTACAGCTATTAGGTATAAGTAAAATTGATATAAATATAAAAAATTAGCATCAATTTTTTTCTGTTCTACTTGTTTTGCTTGGTATATTTGTACTCGTTAAAATGAATAATAATCAATAAAAAAATATAAAAATGGCAACAGCAGTAGGTAAAAAATTTCCAGATTTAAATGTAGATGCAATGAACGAAATGGGAGATACGTTCAAAATAAATGTTTTAGAAGAAGCAGTAAATAACAAGAAAAAAGTATTGTTATTCTGGTATCCAAAAGACTTTACTTTTGTTTGTCCTACCGAGTTACATGCTTTTCAGGCTGCATTAGGAGAATTTGAAAAAAGAAATACAATTGTAATTGGTGCCTCTTGTGATACTCCAGAAGTTCACTTTGCATGGTTAAATCAACCAAAAGATAACGGAGGAATTGAAGGTGTTACATACCCAATTTTAGCAGATAGTAATCGTAATTTATCATCAATCTTAGGGATTTTAGATATTTCTGATGAGGTTTTTGATGAAGCAACTCAAACAGTACAAGTTGTTGGAGATAATGTAACATATAGAGCTACTTATTTAATTGATGAAGAAGGAACTGTTTTTCATGAAGGAATTAACCACATGCCAGTAGGTCGTAATGTAAATGAATTTTTACGTTTAATTGATGCTTATGCTCACGTTCAGAAAAATGGAGAAGTATGTCCTGCAAACTGGGAAGAAGGTAAAACAGCAATGAAGCCAAACGCAAAAGGAACAGCTGAGTATTTAGCAGCAAACTAATAATACTAAGAAAGGAGCACGTTCGTGTACTAATTGGGGGATGAAATACACGAACTCCTTTCTAATAAAATAAAACTATGGTACAAGAATTAAGTCAAGATAATTTAGCAAATTTAGTAGCAAACAATAAAAAAGTAGCGGTACAGTTTTCGGCAACTTGGTGTGGTAATTGTCGTATTATGAAACCAAAATTTAAGAAATTAGCTTCTGAAAATGAAGCAATGGTTTTTATAATTGTTGATGCAGAAAAATTTCCTGAAAGCAGGCAATTGGCAGATGTAAGTAATTTACCAACCTTTGCCACTTTTGTAGATGGTAAGTTTGTAAACCAAGCACAAACCAATAAGTTTGATGTGTTAAAAGATTTAGTTAACGAAGTAATATAATTTCTATCAGCTAGCGCAAAGTGGCGATACTATAATAATAAGGTCTCAACTTTGCTAGACCTGAAAAAAACAGAAAAAAGTTATGAAATTACCAGTTATAAAACACTTAACTTCATTTATTGAAGAAAACGATCAGGATTATATACTAGAAACGATTGAAACATTAGAAGCTTTAACAGAAGTTCCTTCATTAAAAGATGAGGAATTAGATGTTATTGGTGAGTTGATATCTAATATGTATGGTGCTATTGAAGTTGATAAAATGATTAAAGATGGTACCCCTAAAAAAGAAGCGTTAAATAATTTTATGAAACGTGTTTTAGGATCAATTGATAAATAGTTTTAAGATTTATATACTAAAAATCCCGAGTTTTAAAGCTCGGGATTTTTTTGTTGAAGTATTGCTTGAAACAAATAAAGCTATTCCGTTTCTTTTTGTTCATTCATCTTTTTTACAAGGGCTTTTAAACGCTCTTTATTTCGTTGTTTTTCGAGTTTTACCTTGCTCTCTTTCTGTTTCATTAAGCGCGTATGTTTGGCTTTATTAACAGTGTTTTTTGCTTTTCCTTTTTTAGGCATTTTTAGATTTTTTTATAGCTAACAATCCGAAGAAAGTAATAAATCCGTTTAATACTAATACAAAGAATCCGAAGTCGAAATTTAATTGCGACTTGCTAAAAATACTTATCAAATAAGTAAGTATTGGCGATGCAATGCAAATAGCAGGAACTAACTTGTCTTTTACATTTAGCTTGGTAAATAATCCGAAGGCATATAAACCTAATAATGGCCCATAAGTATAACCTGCAAACTGAAATATTTTAGCAATCACGCTGGCATCAGCAATAAAATATTTAAAAACTAAAATTGTTGCAATTAATATGATTGAGAATAAGATATGTATTTTTTTTCGTGTTCTTTCTTGATTTTTTTCTTTTTTATCAATTTCTAAAATATCAATACTAAAAGAAGTTGTTAAAGAAGTTAATGCGCTATCGGCACTTGAATAAGCGGCAGCTATTAATCCTAGTAAAAAGAATAAAGAAGTTGCTAAGCCTAACTCGCCACTCATGGCAATCGTTGGGAATAATTGATCTTTGTGTGCGTTAATTTCGTTTGTAGTAGCATAATCGGTTAATAAAACACCCAATGCTAAAAAGAAAAAGTTTACAATTACTAACACAAGCGTAAACCAAAACATATTTTTTTGTGCATCTTTTAAGTTACGACATGTTAAGTTTTTTTGCATCATGTCCTGATCTAAACCTGTCATTACAATAGCTATAAATGCACCTGAGAAGAAGCGATTCCAAAAATAATTTCCAGATTTCCAATCCTCAAAAAAGAACATTTTAGATAATTTGTTGTCTGATATATAAGAAGCTAAGCTTTCTATTTGCATTTCATCTTTAATGGTAACAATACAAACTCCTACGGCGATTAGCATAAATAAAGTTTGTAAGGTATCCGTCCAAACAATCGTTTTTATTCCTCCTTTAAAAGTGTATAACCAAATTAATAAAATAGTAATGGTTACGGTTACCCAAAATGGAATTCCGTATGCATCAAACAAAATTAATTGCAATACATTGGCTACTAAAAATAATCGAAAAGCAGCACCTACAGTTCTTGATAATAAGAAAAAAGAAGCTCCGGTTTTATAGGAATATCTACCAAAACGATCTTCTAAATAGGTGTAGATAGAAGTAAGGTTTAGTCGGTAATATAACGGGAGTAATATCAAACCAATAACAGCATAACCAACAACATAACCCAATACCATTTGCATATAGCTCATTTGTTGTCCTTCAATCCAACCAGGAACAGAAATAAAAGTTACACCCGATAAAGAAGCGCCAATCATACCAAAGGCAACTAAATACCAAGGAGAAGAATTATCTGCTTTAAAAAAAGTATTATTGTTTGCCGATTTACCAGTGATGTAAGAAATAAGAATTAGTACCCCAAAATAGGCAAGAATAAGGAGTATTATGTGTAGTGGTTGCATACGGTTTAATTATGAATTACGAATGTACTAAATTGTAATTGTAAATTAAATGCAAAGGGTTTAATAAATTTTAAATGAACGGAATTGAAATCTTTCAATTCCGTTCATTTATTTTAAGATTACATTTCTATAATTACGTCTTCTATATTTTTACGAACCTTTTTTAGATCTTTCATATAATCGTCTTCCGCTCTAAAACCAACAGGCAATACTAAAACAGATGTTAAATTATGTTTGTCTAAACCTAAAATCTCATCATATTTTTCAGGAATAAAACCTTCCATTGGGCAAGAGTCTATTTGCTCGTTTGCTGCAACAGTCATTAAATTACCCAAGGCTATATATGCTTGGTTTTTGTTCCAAATAGTTAATTCTTCTTGCTTTTTGCTAGCTATTGAAGAACTCAACATTTCTTTAAACGGATTTAAAATTTTATCAGGAGTATTTCTGATGTTTTTTACCAATGAAAAATAAGAATCAATATCTTTAGTAGTGTATTCTTTTGGAATACATAAAACCAATACATGTGACGCTTGTAATACTTGTGGCTGATTCCAAGAATGAACAACTAGTTGCTCTTGAATTTCTTTATTTTTAATAACGACCATTTTAATTGGTTGCAATCCGTATGAAGTAGCTGTTAAATTAAAAGCTTCTTTTAAAATGTTTATTTGTACTTCTGAAAGTGATTTATTTTCGTCGAATTTTTTAACAGCATAACGCCATTTTAAATTTTCTATACTGTTCATTCTAATTTATTTAGATTACAAAATTACAATAGCTTTTAATAAAAACAACTATTTGATTATTATAAAAATTGATGAGCCAATAAATTTAATCTTTCATTTTGTTTTACTCGAAAAGGTTAAAGTTGAATGAGTTGTTTTTCTATGATTAATGCTTTTGTTGAAGTGTTTAAATTGCTGATAAAAAGTGGTTTAGTAATATTTTTATATCTTAATGGTCAAAAAATAATTGCTAACTCCGGATTATGAAAGAAGATTTTCTACATTTTTTATGGCAAAATAAGTTGTTTCCTTCGAGCAGCTTAAAATCTGTAGCTAACGAAACGATTCAAATAATTAAATCCGGGACTCATAATTTAAATACTGGACCAGACTTTTTAAATGCGCATCTTAAAATAAATAATCAATTATGGATTGGGAATGTTGAAATTCACATCAACTCATCTGATTGGTATTTACACAAACACGAAGAAGATAAAAACTATGATGCCGTAATTTTACATGTAGTTTGGCAACATGATTCAGCTGTTTTTATGAAAAATAATAAGCCATTACCAACTCTTGAGTTGCATGGTTTAATTGATAAAAACGTACTTAATAATTATCAATCGTTATTTTCTAAACAACTTCGTTGGATTCCGTGTGAGCAAGAAATTAATGAAGTAGATTCTTTTTTGATGAGTAATTGGTTAGAGCGATTGTATTTTGAGCGATTAGAAAACAAGGCGGTATTAATAAAAGAGTTATTAGTGAAATCAAATAATGATTTCGAGAGTGTTTTATTTCAATTATTAGCTAAAAATTTTGGATTGAAAATTAATGGAGAAGCTTTTTTACAGTTAGCGCAATCGTTTGAGTTTTCAATTTTAAAAAAAGTCCGTTTTAATGAATTCCAATTGTCAGCTTTATTATTCGGACAAGCAGGATTTTTAGAGAGTGAAGTAGAGGATTCGTATTTTATTCAATTAAAAAACGAATATGCATATTTAAAGCATAAATATAAGTTACTGCCAATTTCTAATAGTTTATTTCAATTTTTTAGAATGCGACCAACAAATTTTCCTACTATTCGAATAGCACAGTTAGTAGCGTTGTTTTTTAAATATCAAAATTTGTTTTCTAAATTGATGGAGTTAAATAAACTAGAAGATTTTTATGATTTGTTTTCAGTAGCAATAGCTGATTTTTGGAAGACACATTATACGTTTGAAACCGAATCAAAAAAATCAGCAAAAAAACTCACAAAATCATTTATAGATTTATTGTTGGTAAACACTGTTTTGCCGTTAAAGTTTGTGAACGAACAAATTAGAGGAGAAGTAAATAGTGAAGGTTTTTTTAAATTGATGCAACAAATAAAGCCAGAGAGAAACTCAATAATAACTAAGTTTTCAGATTTAAATATTACAGCTAAAAATGCTTTTGAAAGTCAGGCTTTATTAGAGCTTAAAAACAACTATTGCGCAAAGAAACGCTGTTTACAATGCGCAATAGGTACTAGTTTGTTAAGAAAGTAATAATGTTATATCGAGCGGAGTCGATAGTTAAAGATTACTCGAGATACTATTATTTTTTAGGGTTTAAAATTGCATCAATCTTTGCGATACAGTCTTTGTAATGGTATTTTGTAATACTATTTACAGCTCTTTTACTAGCATTGTTTGTTAAATACTTTAAAGAAGTTAACTCACCGCGAGAAATTGAAGAAATATCAGAGTTTTTAGCGCTCTTACTATTCAGTAAAAGACCTAGTCTGTCAATAAAATTCTTTTGTAAATTTCTTCTATAAACAGTTACGTTTTTAGTTGAATTAGCTTCAGAAAAAACACCTTTTCTAAGATCTTTAACCATATCTGCTGCAGCATAAAAATCATCACTAGTAACTTCCGAATTAGTCATTCTTTGTAAGCGGGATTCACTCAATAAACTACTTAAATGACGATTTTGTAAACGCCCTATTCTTTCAACATAGCCCGTGTGATTAATGTTTGCTAAAATATTTTTATCTAATAACCAATTTGGTGTGGTGAAGGTGTTTTTTAATAACCAATTTAACGATTCTTTTTGTTTGCTTTTTGCTAATACCGAATACACATTACCTTGTTGATTAGGTTTTTTGTTATCTTCAAAAACACCACCAATATTACCAACTACATGGTTTATATAACGATTCCAAACGCTTAATAATTCTCCGTATAATTCATTTAAATCGGCATAATCATTGGTTTGGTCAGAGGTCCATTCAGGTAAATTTTTAGCAACGATTTTTAGATTTTTAATTCCGTAAGAACTTGCTTTTATTAAATCGTTTCCAATACCTTCTGTTTGGGAAGCAGGATCAAATCCACCTCTACGTTGATACCCAAATTTATAAATAGGATCACCTGCTTTTTCATCAATCCATTTATCTAAAGTTTTTACTTCGTCTTTAGGAGTCGTAGCAGTAGGAATTATACGGTATCCCCAATTAATAGAGTAATGGTCATAAGGTCCTAACTGACGAATAAAACGAATGTTTTTATCTTCAGGTTGTGCTACATAATTATAACGAGCATAATCCATAATAGTTGCTGCGATTCCGTTTTTTTGAGTAAAATCACCATCTCGTAAAGATTCTGTTGGGTATGCATAACTTGCGGCCATATTATGAGGTAAACCTAATGCGTGTCCGATTTCATGAGCAATAACCATTCTCATCATTTCTCCAATTTCTTCATCAGGAGTATCTAAGGTTCTAGCAGAAGGATTTGCAGCACCAGTTTCTAATAAATACCTGTTTCTGTATGAACGTAAATGATTGTGATACCAAATAATATCACTTTCAATAATTTCACCAGAACGAGGATCAGAAACACTTGGCCCAACGGCATTTCTTGTAGTACTTGCCACATATCTTATTGAAGAATATCTAATGTCTTCCATGCTAAATTCTGGGTCTTCTTCCTTGCTCGGTGGCATCTTCGCCATAATAGCATTTTTAAATCCAGCAGTTTCAAAAACTCCAGCCCAATCATCTACACCTTGTTTTATATACTTGCGTAATTTTTTTGGCGTTGCCGGATCTAAATAGTAAACAATCGGTTTAATAGGTTCAACCAATTCTCCTCTTGCGTAAGCTTCTTTATCTTTTGGTTCTAACCTCCAGCGGCTAATATACCTTTTGCTATCTGCTTTTAATTTTTCTGAATTATAATCTACTGTTCCAACAGTAAAATACCCAACACGTTTGTCAAATAAACGCGGTGTCATAGGTTTTTCTGGTAGTAAAATCATTGACTGATTCATTCTGATACTAATGGTACCTGCATTTCTGTTTGAAGGTGGTTTACTTGCATCAAAAGTAAAATCTTGTATAACTTCAATATTTTTAGGATAACTTTTTATGGTATTGATAAAGCTTCTTTTGCTATCCAATTTTTTTACTTTGTATTGGGTTCTTGATCTACTTCCTATTCCGCTAATTGCTTTAACATCTGAAGAGAAAAATTTAGTAACGTTAATTAAAACAGCAGAAGAATCTTTGCTTTCTGTTTTGATATCAAACGCATATAAAATAGGTTCTAAATTGTTTGATTTTACCGATTTGTAAATTGGTAAAGAATCGTTTGCAATGGCATTATAAGATTTTATTTTTAGGAGGATTTTCTTTTTAAATTGCTCCCAAACGACAACTTGCTCGTTTGTTTTTGAACCAGCATTTATATAACCTCCTCCAAAATTTGAAGGCAATTCTTTAATTCGACTTACTAAAAGCATTTCTTTTCCAAATAAACTTTTCGGAATTTCATAAAAGTATTCTCCTTCGTTTTCATGAACTTTAAATAAACCTTCGTCAGATTTTGTGTCTTTTTTTACAAAATCAGAGTATTTTTTTGTCTTATTTTTAGGTTTAGATTTCTCGGTTGAAGTTTCTTTTTTATTCTTTGATTTTCGTCTTTGCGCATTTATTTCTGAAGGAAAAACAAATGCTAATAATAAAGATAATATTAGTAGTTTTTTCATTGTTTGTGTTGAGTTTTTAATATAAAATTTACTAAAATACCAAAAAGGTAGAACTTTTAAACTTATTGTTTTGTTAAAAAAAAATCCCAAACATTTACGTTTGGGATTTTTAATGATTATTGTAATATTATGCTTAGTACAAGCTTTTAAATTTAGCAGGATTTGCTTCATTCATAATCTCGTATACTTTCTCAAAAATATCTTCAGCAGATGGTTTAGAGAAGTAATCTCCGTCTGTACCATAAGCAGGCCTGTGTGCTTTTGCAGTTAAGGTTTGTGGTTTACTATCTAAGTGTTTGTATCCATTTTGATTTTCTACAATTTCTTGTAATAAATAAGCAGAAGCTCCACCTGGTACATCTTCATCAACTACTAATAAACGATTTGTTTTAGCAACCGACTTTACTGTATCGTGATTTAAATCAAAAGGTAATAAACTTTGTGCATCTACAATTTCGATATCGATACCTACTTGTGCTAATTCTTTAGCAGCTTCTTCTACAATTCTAAGCGTAGAACCGTAAGACATTACAGTAATATCTGTTCCTTCTTTTATTGTTTCAACAACACCAATTGGTGTTTTAAATTCTCCTAAATTGGTAGGTAATTCTTCTTTTAAACGGTATCCGTTTAAACATTCTACTACTAAAGCAGGATCATCACCTTCTAATAAAGTGTTATAGAACCCGGCAGCTTTGGTCATGTTTCTTGGAACCAAAACATGAATTCCGCGAATATTATTTATAATTCCACCCATTGGCGAACCAGAATGCCAAATACCTTCTAGTCGGTGACCACGAGTACGAATAATTAGCGGTGCTTTTTGTTTGCCAAAAGTACGGTAACGAAGTGTTGCCAAGTCGTCGCTCATAATTTGTAAAGCGTATAAAAGGTAATCTAAATACTGAATTTCAGCAATTGGACGTAAACCACGCATTGCCATTCCAATACCTTGCCCTAAAATTGTAGCTTCACGAATACCTGTATCAGAAACTCTTAGTTCGCCATATTTTTCTTGCAAACCTTCTAAACCTTGATTTACATCACCAATATATCCAGCATCTTCTCCGAAAATTAAAGCTTCTGGGTATTTATTAAAGATAGCATCAAAATTATCACGCATAATAACACGTGCATCTACTAAGTTTTTCTCAGCAGCATATGTTGGTGTTTCAGCAGTAATTTTTTCTGTAGCTAATGCTGTTTCACTTAATAGGTGAGCAGAAAATTTTACAGCAGCATTATCTATAGATGCTTTAATAAAGTTTTGAAGTGTTGTTTTTTCTGCAAAATCTTCATCCTTTAAGTAACGTAATGTTTTACGGCCAGCAACCAAAATATCTTTTCTGATAGGTTCAGTAATCGCCGATAAATCATTTTTATATTTATTGATAAATGAAGCATTGTTACTTTTTTGAGCTACTTTTTCTAGCAAATCAACAGCAGCAGCAACTTCTTCTTTTATTTCATTTGTGTAAGCACTCCAAGCATCACGTTTTGCTTTGCTAACTTCTTTTTTAGTTTCTTTATCTATTTTTATTAAATCCTCTTCAGAATCAATAAATTTTAAAGTAGTTCCGTCTTCATTTTGTAATTCGAATTCTAAAATCCATTTACGCATCTGAGCAAGACAATCAAATTCTTGTTCCCACTGTAAACGCTCTGCAGATTTATACCTTTCGTGAGAACCAGAAGTAGAGTGTCCTTGTGGTTGTGTTAATTCTTTTACATGAATTAAAACAGGTATATGTTGTTCTCTTGCAATTTTTGAAGCTTTGTTATAAACATCAATTAATTGTACATAATCCCATCCGTTTACAACAAAAATTTCGTAACCGTTTGTATCGTTTTCTTTTTGAAATCCTTTTAAAATTTCAGAAATACTTTCTTTTGTCGTTTGATGTTTTGCGTGTACTGAGATTCCGTATTCATCATCCCAAACATTCATTACCATTGGTACTTGCAACACACCAGCAGCATTAATAGTTTCGAAGAATAAACCTTCAGAAGTACTTGCGTTACCAATTGTACCCCAAGCAACCTCATTACCTTTATTAGAAAAGTCAGTAAAACTTTCTAAACCATCTACATTACGGTAAATTTTAGAAGCTTGTGCTAAACCTAATAAACGTGGCATTTGACCTGCGGTTGGAGAAATATCTGCAGAAGAATTTTTCTGAGCAGTTAAGTTTTTCCAATCTCCGTTTTCATCTAAAGAATGTGTAGCAAAATGTCCTCCCATTTGGCGACCAGCAGACATTGGCTCGGCATCTATATTTGTATGACCATATAATCCAGCAAAAAATTGTTGAGGAGTTAATTGGTTAATTGCCATCATAAAAGTTTGATCACGGTAATAACCAGATCTAAAATCTCCATTCTGAAAAGCTTTAGCCATCGCTAATTGTGGTACTTCTTTACCGTCACCAAAAATTCCGAATTTTGCTTTACCTGTTAAAACTTCTCTACGTCCTAATAAACTACATTCTCTACTTAAGCGTGCAATTCGATAGTCGTTTAAAACTTCATTTTTAAAATCTTTAAAAGAAAGTTGTTGAGTGTTAGCTATTTCGGTCTTTTGCTTCATTATCTTCTGGTTTTGGTGTGCTTACAAAGATAGTTTTTTTAGTTGAAATTTAAAAATTTCAACTATTACTGAATATTCTTCAAAAAAATCAAAAAAAAGAAGTTTTGTTGAAGTATCTATAATAAACCTCTTCTAAGGAAATTATAAATTCTGTCAATACTTGTGGTGATTACAAATCTAATCTTTGTAGGATATGCTTCTTGTGTAACCTCAAAACCTTCGTTAGTGTAAATAGGAAAGTAAAATTCAAAAATATTAGGGATAAAATTTAAACGTATTCCGTTCTCGTAAAAAAAGTTAGGTGAGGTATCTCTATTTTTAAGCATTGCAACATCATTATAAAATTCTGCCCATTTATATACACTAACACTTGTGTTTATTGATGTTATTAATTGATTCGAAAATTGAGGTTTACTATATTTTGATTTAAAACCAGCTTGGTCAATTACAAATTGCTGACTAAAAATTCCTTCGTTTTCAGAACGCCCAAATAAGTTTTGTTCAAATAAATAATCAGAACCACGATTTAATCCGAAACTAAAATAATCTCCTTCAGATTTGTTATGTAAAAAAAATCCTCCAAAAAAACGAACATCAAAACTTTTGTCCGCCGAGAAAAACTTACGATAACGAAAATCGGTTGTTATTTTACTAAAACTAGAGTTTAATTCCGCATTAATAGCATATTGAGTTCTTTTAATTGCATTAAAATTAGAGTTGATATACCTTAAGTTAAGAACATTATATTTATCACTGGCCTCTTTGGTTTTGCCTAATTCCACTTGTTTATTAACGCTAATTAACCTGGCAATAAAAAGTTTTAATCCGTTTTCGCGTAATGTATTTCTCCTAAACTGAATGCTAACAGAAGGAGCAAACGTAGTGTAATATAACTCTGGTGCATAGTGAAAACTACTTCCGCTAAAACCATAACGAATTTTATAAATTTTAGTTTTCTTAAAAAAATGATTGTAAGAAAAACCGTAGGATCCTGAAAAATTATTGCTTTTTGTACTGAAATTGGGCGTTAGGCTAAATTCGAAATTATGGCTTATCACAGCTTGATTATTGATGTTTACTCCTAAAATTACACCGTCATATAAATTATATTTAAAATCGGGATAATAAAATAATTGATTGTAATAAGGGTTTTCAACATCTGTAAAAAACTGAAAATCTATTGGTTTATTGATAAGTGTATTGTTAACATTTCTGAAATTATCGAGGGAATTATATTCCGGGTAAATGTTTTCGTAATTTAAAGCAAGTTTATCAAAACCTCCTTTTTTAATTTTAATTTTTTTTATAGAATCGGTTCCTGTAACCCATTTTTTAAATATAACCTTCTTTTTTTGGATACCGTATAAAGCTATTGGAGAAGGTATATTTCTTTTGTTTTTTATAGTAACAAGTAAAGAGTCTTTTCCTCTCGTTGTTTTTATTTTAGAAATCTTGTAATCTATTTTTTTACTAGTCTTTAAATAATCATTAAAAAACCATTCTAAATTTTTTGAAGTGTTTTTTTGAAGTAACTCTTTGAATTGATTACTGTTTGTTTCTTTTAATTGATTTTTAGCGTAGAATTCTTTTAAAGACTGAGTCAAAGTATCACCTCCGATATAATCTTGAAGATAGAGCAATCCTAACCCAGATTTGTATTCGCTAACAACCTTTTGGTTAAAATTAGAAAGAGAGTCAGAAGGAGTATTTAATGGTTGGTCATAAAATTTACGTGCACTAAATTGATATACAAAAGAGTATTTATCATTTTGCTTTAGTTTTGATAAATTATATGTTTTAATAGGCCAGTATTTAGCGTATTTACCCAAAACAGTAATATTTGGATAATACTCATCAATATACTTCATCATTAAAAAAGTTTCTAAACCATTTGTAAGCCAATAATCTGTTCGCTGGTTTAGTATTAATGCATCATTTATATATCTTTTAGAAAGTGCTTTAAAAAAGTTGATTTCCCACCTGAAATTCTCAGGAAAAGGTTTAAGCCATCTAGGAAGTCCGTAAATTTCATGTAACGAATTTTTTTAATGGTGGCAGCATCAATAAAAATTTCATTATGTGGATGTTTGCCTAAAAAACCCTCAATAAAGTCAATTTGTTTATTTATTATTTTGGCAGTAGTGTCTCTAGGTATATTTTTTAAATTTGTGTCTGTTATTATTTTTTTGTCTTTTAATTTAAAGGATTTGAATTGATTTAGGGAGTCAATGTGAAGAAAAATATCTTTTCTTTTTTTACCTTTTAAATAATAGAGCGTGTTACTCTTTTGCTTAATTTTCTTTTGAGGCAGATTACTTTCAATAGTATATTTTTTAGGAATAGAAATGTTTATAGTGTAGTTTGTTAGGTTTTCATATAAATCATCAATATTTAAATTGCTCATCAGTTGCCATTTTTTATTATAAACAGCAGGTGTAATATGCCAAAATCGTAAGTGATATCCGTTTTTAGTTTTTCCGTATCCTGTAAATTTAGCACTTGGAATTTTCACAATATAATTTGTAGCTATAATTAAGCTGTCATTTGGTTTTAAAAGACCTTTTAAAGGTATTTCAATTATATCAGGCTGATTTTCTTTTACATTAAAAGTAGCTTTTTTATTGTTTACTGTAATCTCATGTATTTTGGTAAAACCTTTATCTTTTTCTTTAGAAAAGTAAAAGTCTTTTTTATAATCTTCTATAAGACGTTTTCCTAGTGGAGTATTTTTGTCTTTATAACTATTAGACCAGTTATGTAAAAAAATAGTATTTAATGTATCTGAAGAATTATTATAGTAAACAGTTTTTTGATTGATGTGAAGTAAATCCTTTTTATCATCTAGTTTTGCATCTATTTCAATAGTATTCGTTTGCGCTGTTACTGTATAACAGGACATGAAAAGTGAGATAAAAAAGAGGAGTAATTGATGTTTCAAATTAAAGATAAAAGCTCGTTGAAGAATCAACGAGCTTTTTATGTAATTATTTTTAAAAGTTTGGTTTTAATTCGTTTTTCTTGTAAAATTTATTAAAGTGCTCTACAGCTTCATCAGCAGTATCAACAACTCTAAATAAATCTAAATCTTTTTCACTAATATTACCTTCTTCTAACAAGGTGTTTTTTATCCAGTCTAATAAACCTGCCCAGAATTTTGTTCCTACTAAAACAATAGGAAAACGACCAATTTTGTTAGTTTGAATTAATGTGATTGCTTCAAAAAGCTCATCCATAGTACCAAAACCACCTGGCATTACAACAAAACCTTGAGAATATTTAACGAACATAACTTTACGAACGAAAAAATAATCGAAGTTTAAGTTTTTATCACGGTCAACCCAAGGATTATCGTGTTGTTCGAAAGGTAATTCGATATTTAATCCAACCGAAGTTCCTTTTCCTCTATGCGCTCCTTTATTACCAGCTTCCATTATTCCTGGTCCACCACCGGTAATTACTCCAAATCCGTTTTCAGTTAATTTAAAACCAACTTCTTCAGCTAGTTTATAATAAGGGTCATCTGTTTTTGTTCTTGCAGAACCAAAAATAGACACACAAGGTCCTATTTTACTTAATTTTTCGTACCCTTCAACAAACTCGGCCATGATTTTAAAAATAGCCCAAGAATCGTTTGTTTTTATTTCATTCCAAGTTTTTGGTTGTAATTTTTCTTTAATTTTTCTGTCATCGTTCGGACTCATACTCATAAATTCTTTTATAATTAATGTAACAATTTATATTGCTAATTTACATCTTTAGCAAGCTTGCTAATTTAGTTCTTTTTTTAAAAACTTAGCAGTATAACTTGTTTTATGTTTAGCTACTTTTTCAGGAGATCCCGTGGCTAAAACATTTCCGCCATTTTTACCGCCTTCCATACCAATATCAATAATGTAATCAGCAAGTTTAATCACATCCATGTTGTGTTCAATAATTAACACGGTATTTCCTTTGTTAGCTAATTCATTTAAAACATCCATTAAAACACGAATATCTTCAAAATGTAAACCTGTGGTAGGTTCATCTAAAATGTAAAAAGTGTTTCCGGTATCTCTTTTTGATAATTCTGATGCTAATTTTATACGTTGTGCTTCTCCACCAGATAGTGTAGTTGATTGTTGCCCTAAAGTAATATACCCTAAACCAACATCTTTAATTGTTTTTAGCTTGCGATATATTTTAGGAATATGCTCAAAGAAGTTTGTAGCTTCATTAATCGTCATGTCTAAAATATCAGAAATCGATTTTCCTTTATAACGAATTTCTAACGTTTCTCTATTAAAACGTTTTCCTTGGCAGGTTTCACATTCTACCTGAACATCTGGTAAAAAATTCATTTCAATAACGCGAACTCCACCTCCTTGACAAGTTTCACAACGACCGCCTTTTACATTAAAACTAAAACGACCAGGTTTATAACCGCGAATGGCAGCTTCTGGAGTTTTAGCAAATAAACTACGGATTTCTCCGAAAGTACCTGTGTAGGTTGCAGGATTTGAGCGTGGAGTTCTACCAATAGGAGATTGGTCAATATCAATTACTTTATCGATATGTTCTAGGCCTTCAATCTTTTTATAAGGCATTGGTTTTTTTACACCACGATAAATATGGGCATTTAAAATAGGATATAATGTTTCGTTTATCAAAGTAGATTTCCCGCTTCCTGAAACTCCGGTAACACAAATCATTTGCCCTAAAGGAAACTTTACAGAAACATTTTTTAAGTTGTTTCCTGATGCTCCGGATAGTTTAATAAAATTACCATTTCCTGCTCTTCTTTCTTTCGGAACAGCAATTTCTTTTCTTCCTGTTAAGTAATCTGCAGTTAAAGTGTCGTGCGATTTTAAATCTTCAAAAGTTCCTGCGCTTACAATTTCACCTCCGTGCACACCTGCACCCGGACCAATATCGAAAACAAAATCGGCTTGTTCAATCATGTCTTTGTCGTGTTCAACAACTAAAACCGAATTACCAACATCACGTAATTTAATAAGTGATTTTATTAGTTTTTCATTGTCTCGTTGGTGTAAACCAATACTTGGCTCATCTAAAATATATAAAACGCCAACTAATTGGGAGCCAATTTGGGTGGCTAATCGAATTCGTTGTGCTTCACCGCCAGAAAGTGATTTAGAAGTTCTGTCTAAAGTTAAATAATCTAACCCAACATCTAATAAAAACTGAATTCTAGTTCGGATTTCTTTTAGTATTTCAGCAGCAATTATTAATTGTTTTTCAGAAAGGCTACTTTCAATATTTTTAAACCAAGTAGCTAGCTCGGTAACATCCATTTGTGCTAAATCACTAATGTTTTTATCAACAACTTTAAAATGGAGCGCTTCTTTTTTTAATCTTTTACCTTCGCAAACAGAACAGCTAACTTCATCCATAAAGTCTTTTGCCCAGCGTTTAATAGAAGTGCTTTCTGCATTTTTATGTTGATTATCTATAAATGCTATAATTCCTTCAAAATCTATTTCGTAATTTCTAGTTACACCAAGATCTTTAGAGTTGATTTCAAATTTATCATTACCACCGTGTAAAATAATATGCATCGCGTCTTGCGGGATTTTATTTATCGGGTCGGTAAGTTTAAAATTGTGTCTATCGGCAATAGTTTGTAATTGTTTAAAAATCCAACTACTTTTTTGTTCTCCTAAAGGAATAATTCCGCCTTTTTTAATTGAAATGGTATGATCTGGAATTACCTTTTTCTCGTTAATTTCATTGGTAATACCTAAACCGTTACAATTAGAGCATGCACCTCTTGGTGAGTTGAATGAAAATGTATTTGGTTCTGGATTCGGGTATGCAATTCCGGTTGTAGGACACATCAATTCGCGACTAAAATAACGAGGCTTTTCATCGTCAACATCAACCACCATTAAAATATTATTTCCGGTATATAAAGCTGTTTTTATAGTTTCTTCTAAACGTTTTTCTGATTTTTCGTTTATAATTAAACGATCTATAACTACTTCAATATCATGAGTTTTGTATCTGTCAAGTTTCATTCCTTTTACAATCTCTTTTATTTCTCCGTCTACACGAACGCGGACAAAACCTTGTTTAGAAATTTGTTCGAAAAGCTCTCGATAATGCCCTTTTCTAGATTTAATTAAAGGCGCAAGAACTGCGATGCGCTTTTCATTAAAATCTTTTAAAATTAGTTGCCTGATTTGCTCATCAGAATAACTTACCATTTTCTCGTTTGTATTGTAAGAATATGCATCCGAGGCACGAGAAAAGAGTAAACGAAGAAAATCGTAAATCTCGGTAATAGTTCCTACGGTAGAACGCGGACTTTTATTAGTCGTCTTTTGTTCGATAGAAATTACGGGCGATAATCCATCAATTTTATCAACATCAGGTCTTTCTAATCCGCCTAAAAACTGACGAGCATATGCCGAAAAAGTTTCAATATATCTACGCTGTCCTTCAGCATAAATAGTATCGAAAGCTAGTGATGACTTTCCGCTACCACTTAAGCCAGTAATAACCACCAGTTTTTCTCGAGGTATTTTTACATCGATGTTTTTTAAATTGTGAGCGCGTGCTCCGTATACTTCTATGTACTCTTGTTCTTTCAAAGTGAGATTTTTACGAAAAGCAAAGTTACAGAAACCAAATTTATTTTAAAGCCGATGTTATAAACAAATCATTGTAAATTGGTACCTTGCAATGAAAATAAGTTAATTATGAAATTTATTCATTCGGTACGTCATTTTTTTGAACGCCATGGTTTTGCAGTGTCTTCAAGGTTGGCAGATCGTTTAGGTATGCGAGCTACCAATGTGCGATTGTTTTTTATTTACATATCTTTTGTAACCGTGGGTTTATCTTTTGCTTTATATTTAACAATGGCATTTGTATTAAAATTAAAAGATATGATTTACACTAAAAGAACCTCTGTTTTCGATTTATGATAAATAATGTATTTAAATCAAGGTTATACAAAGCAATCTTATTTTCAGTATTAATTTTATCAATAGGAGTAGGAGGGTATTTAATAATATTCAATTATTCTTTTATTGATGCTTTATATATGACTATAATTACCATAACCACTATTGGTTTTGGAGAAGTTCATCCTTTTGGTACAGGAGAAAAAATATTTACGATAGGTTTAATATTATCAAGTTTATTTATTTTCGGTTATGCAGTATCCTCGTTTTCTGAATATTTAATAAGCGGTCAGTTTTTTCGTCAACTAAAAATAAAAAAAGTGCAAAAAAAAATAGAAAAGTTAAAAGGGCATACTATTGTTTGTGGTTATGGTAGAAATGGGAAGCAAGCAATAGCTAAATTAAATAGCTACAAAAAAGACGTTGTTGTTATAGAAATGCATGAGGATATTATAAAGCAATTAGACGAAAAAGGAATATTAAATATAGAGGGAGATGCAACAACCGATGAAGCATTATTAAAAGCAGGTATTTTAAATGCCGCTAATTTAATTACCGTTTTACCTTCGGATGCTGATAATTTATTTGTAGTGTTAACAGCAAATCAATTAAATAAAGACTCAAAGATAATAAGTAGGGCGTCTAAAGAAACTTCTTATAGCAAGCTTAAAATAGCAGGAGCAGATAATGTAATTATGCCTGATAAATTAGGAGGTGCGCATATGGCATCTTTAGTTGTTACGCCTGATGTTATAGAATTTGTAGATAGATTAACTATAGAGGGCGATACAACAGCGAATTTAGAAGAAATAGCGATAGATAACCTGCCTAAGGAGTATTTAAATAGCACCATTTTAGATTTAGATTTGCGTAAAAAAACAGGATGCACTGTAATTGGCTATCGAACTACGGATAAAGAATATATCATAAATCCAGATGCTTCGGTAAAGTTAACAGCAGGCGCAAACTTAATTGTTTTAGGTCGCCCAGAGCAAATAATTAAATTAAGAGAGTTGTTTTAATGAAAAATATAGTTGTTACCGGAAGTAATGGTTTACTTGGGCAAACCTTAGTAAACCTTTTATTAAAGGATAAAGAAAAATATACTGTAAGCGGATTTTCTAGAGGGGAAAATAGAAGTCGTAAAACCAATTTTAAATATGTTTCTGTTGACCTTACTGATAAAAAAATACTTCTTAAAAACTTAACAGCATGCAAGCCTGATGTTATTGTTAACACGGCAGCAATGACAAATGTTGATGCTTGTGAAGATGATAAAAAAGCATGTGATCTATTAAATATAGGTGTTGTAGAATCGTTAAAAGAATATTCAGAAGTAAATAACATACATTTAATACATATATCTACCGATTTTATATTTGATGGTGAAAGTGGTCCTTATAAAGAAACCGACACTCCAAATCCGCTAAACTATTACGGAGTATCTAAATTGAAATCAGAAAATATTTTAACAGCCTCTAAAATAGATTATGCGATTCTTCGCACTATTTTGGTATACGGCAAAGTGTTTGATATGACCCGAAGTAATATTGTATTGTGGGTAAAGAAGAGTTTAGAGGATAAAAAAGAAATTACAATTGTTAAAGATCAATTTCGTATGCCTACTTATGTTGAAGATTTGGCGCAAGCGTGTAAAATAGTAATAGATAAAAAGTCTACAGGGATTTTTAATATTTCATCAAACACGTTATTAAGTATTTATGAGATTGCACAGCAAATAGCAGATGTTTTTAAATTAGATAAAAGTTTGATTAAACCGATAGCAACAAATGATTTAAATCAAAAAGCAATTAGGCCATCTAAAACAGGATTTGATTTATCTAAAACAAATAAAGAATTAAATTTTCAACCAAAATCATTTAAAGAAGATTTGCGAAAATTTAAAGAAAAGATAATGTAAAGCCACATTTAACGCATAAAACTTGTCGGAAGTGCATTTTTTTTAGGATATTGCGCATTACAAAATATAAAAACTAACATATTTATTATGAAGAAAAGACTTCTTACGTTGTTATTATTAATAACACCGTTGTTAACATTTGCACAAAGCAGTACTACAGATAAAATTGATACAATTTTTAAAGATTATACAGGTTGGTTTGTAAAAGCTATATTCTATGAAATTCCTTTCTCAGAAACTTTTCAAATACCTTGGGTACTTATCGTGTTAATAGGAGGGGCTTTATATTTTACTTTTTATTTTAAATTTATTAATTTTACAGGCTTTGTGACAGCAATTCAGGTTGTTAGAGGTAAATACGAAGATATTGAAAAGCACGGAGTAGATAAATTATACGGAGATCAAACTCCAGGAGGAGATGTTTTTGAAACTATAAAAGATGAAGGAGCCGACGGAGAGGTTTCTCACTTCCAAGCATTAACAGCTGCATTATCTGCAACGGTTGGTTTAGGTAATATTGCAGGGGTTGCAGTAGCATTATCAATAGGTGGTCCGGGAGCAACATTCTGGATGATCGTAGCTGGTTTATTAGGGATGGCTTCTAAATTTGCAGAATGTACTTTAGGTGTAAAGTATAGAGATGTTGGTGAAGATGGTACTGTTTATGGTGGTCCAATGTATTACTTGACAAAAGGATTAAAAGAAAAAGGAGCAGGAGGCTTAGGTAAAGTATTAGCAGTTTTATTTGCAATATTTGTTATTGGAGGTTCTTTTGGTGGTGGAAACATGTTTCAAGCCAATCAAGCAGCTGCACAGTTTACCAAATTATTTGAATTAACAGGGCCAAATGCAGGAATGTATTTTGGATTAGTAATGGCGGCATTAGTAGCTGTAGTTATTATTGGAGGAATAAAAAGAATTGCCTCTGTAACAGAAAAAGTAGTGCCTTTTATGGCAGGAATATATGTTTTAGCAGCTTTAATTATTTTATTTGCTAATTATTCATTGATAGATGATGCTTTTATGTTGATATATGAAGGAGCTTTCTCTGGATTAGGAATTGCAGGTGGTTTAATTGGAGTAATGATTCAAGGTATTAGAAGAGGTGCTTTTTCAAATGAAGCAGGTGTAGGTTCTGCAGCAATTGCACATTCAGCAGTTCGTACAAAATATCCAGCGAGTGAAGGTATTGTTGCTTTATTAGAGCCATTTGTAGATACAGTGGTTATTTGTACAATGACAGCTTTGGTAATTATTATTACAAATTTCGACGGGCAATTTATGCAGTATGGTGTAGAGATTAAAGAAGGAGTTGAATTAACAGCAATAGCGTTTGATTCTGTAATACCTCACTTCTCAATCGTATTAACAATTGCAGTTATTTTATTTGCATTTTCTACAATGATTTCTTGGTCTTATTACGGTATGCAAGGATGGAAATTTTTATTCGGTAAAGGAAAAATTACTGATTTAGTTTATAAAGTATTATTTTTAATGTTTGTAGTTATAGGTGCTTCTATTAGTTTAGGTGCAGTAATTGATTTCTCTGATGCAATGATTTTTGCAATGGTTGTACCAAATATTATAGGTGTAATTATGTTATCTCCGGTTATTAAAAAAGAGTTAATAAAATACACCAATGCAATTAATAAGAAAGAAGAAGCAATTGAAGATGGCGCTATAGATGTTAACGATCATATGTAAAATTCTTTAAAATGAAAATATTTAAATCCCATTTCTGGTATAACAAACGCCAAAGAAATGGGATTTTCTTTTTGGTATTTATTATAGTTATTCTTCAGTTTGTTTATTTCTTTTCAGATTTTTCTTCGGATGCAATAACGGATACAAGTTCAAAAGAGTTACTAACTTTTCAGAAACAAATAGATAGTTTAAAGAGTGTTGAGCTAGAGAAAAGGAAACCTAAAACTTATCCCTTTAACCCTAATTATATTACCGATTTTAAAGGAGAACAATTAGGAATGTCTCTTCAAGAAATTGATAGATTGCATGCTTACCGGGCACAACGTAAATTCGTAAACTCAGCACAAGAGTTTCAGGAAATAACAAAAGTGTCAGACAGTTTATTAAATAAGATTTCACTTTATTTTAAATTCCCAGATTGGGTTGTAAAACGTAATAAGTTAGCATCAAATAATAAATCAAAAGTTAATTCAGTGTATAAAGAGACACCGAGTAAAAGAACTTCGGTAACAACTGATGATATAAATAAAGCCACACAGCAAGATTTTGAAGCTGTTAATGGTGTTGGTGAAGTGATTTCAGAAAGAATCATAAAATATCGAAAAAAACTACAAGGTTTTTCTTTTGCATCGCAATTAAACGAAGTGTGGGGAGTTGATAAATCAACTGTAGCTAGAGTTGTAAAAAGGTTTAAGATTTATGAAAAACCACAAATTCAAAAAATAAATATAAATACGGCTACTTTTAAGGAGGTTTTAAAAAATCCATATATTGATTACGATCTCTGTAAAAAGATTTTTGAATATAGAGATGAGGCAGCTGAACTTCAAAATATTGTGGAAATAAAAAACATTGACGGTTTCCCTATTGAGAAATATGACAGAATAGTTTTATATTTGAAAGCAGAATAAACAAACAACAAACAGAATATATAATTATGAATAGTATGTACTTTACTGAAGAACATGACTTTTTTCGACAGAGTTTTAAGGACTTTTTGCAAAAAGAAGTTGTTCCTCATATAAATAAGTGGGAAAAAGACGGAACCGTTGAGCGTTTCATTTGGAAGAAATTCGGGGAAATGGGTTATTTCGGGTTAAATCAACCAGAAGAACACGGTGGTTTAGGTTTAGATCTTTTTTATACTGTGATTTTTTTAGAAGAATTACAAAAAATAAACTCAGGTGGTTTTGCAGCAAATATGTGGGCGCACGCTTACTTGGCAATGACACACTTAAATAAAGAAGGAGACGACAGAATCAAAAAAGAATATTTAACTCCGAGTATTAACGGAGATATGATAGGATGTTTATGTATTTCTGAACCTTTTGGTGGTAGTGATGTTGCAGGTATGAGAACTACTGCAATTAAAAAAGGAGATACCTATGTAATTAACGGGTCTAAAACATTTATTACAAACGGTGTGTATTCTGATTACTTAGTAGTTGCAGCAAAAACAAATCCGGAGGATAAACATAAAGGAATGAGTATTCTTTTGGTAGATAGAAATACACCAGGAATTTCATCAACAAAGTTAGATAAACTAGGTTGGAGAGCTTCAGATACGGCAGAAATTGCATTTGATAATGTAGTAATTCCTGCAGAGAATTTAATGGGCGAAGAAGGAAAAGGCTTTCCGTACATAATGCAGCATTTTGCTTTAGAGCGCTTAATAATGGCAATCAATGCACATGCAAGAGCTGAGTTTGCTGTAGATTATGTGATAACATATATGAGCGAAAGAGAAGCTTTTGGTAAAACATTAGATAAGTTTCAGGCGTTACGTCATAAAGTAGCAGAGATGGCATCTAAAGTCGATATGTGTAGAGAATATAACTATTCAATTACAAAGAGGCTAAACGAAGGTGTTTATGTGGTAAAAGAGGCGAGTATGAGTAAAATGCTATCCACAAAAATGGCAGATGAGGTTATATACGACGCTTTACAGTTATTAGGAGGTTATGGCTATATGGAAGAGTATCCGTTAGCACGTTTATTAAGAGATAGCCGTTTAGGACCAATTGGTGGAGGTACTTCTGAAATTTTGAAAGAAATTATCGCAAAAATGATCATAGATAAGAAAGAATATAAGCCAGCAACCTAATATTGTTGATTGTCGTTTTTGCGAAAATGCATTTTCTGCATCGCAAAAATGATCATAGATAAGAAGGAATATAAACCAGCAACCTAATTTTACCTTTACATTGAAGATATTTTGGGCATTCCCTTTCAGGTCGCGCTTTACACTATATCTTTTTTATAAAAAAAATAAAAAAGGATGCCGTTTCAATCGCTAATGCGACAGTGAAATTTAAAATAAGTAAAAATTTAATTGTTAATTAAAAAAGACTCAGTACATTTGCAGTCCTAAAAATAAAAATTTAGAGACTACAATGAAGGGAGGTGCTAACACATGTTAATTATTCCAATTAAAGAAGGAGAGAATATCGATAGAGCGTTAAAACGTTATAAGCGAAAGTTCAGAGACGTAAAAATCTTAAGACAATTACGCGACAAAAAACAGTTTAACAAACCATCTGTCGTTAAACGTGCTCAAATGAAAAAAGCGTCTTACGTTCAAGGATTAAGAACGAAAGAAGAAGTAAGCTAGAAATAGTTTATAAAGAGTAATATAAAACCTGTGTTGATTTATCAATACAGGTTTTTTTGTATATTTATTTCAATAAAAACAAAACCAATGCTTGTAGCAGCTTTCTTAAAATATTTAGAGCACGAAAAAAACTACTCTATAAACACTATAAATGCGTACCGAACAGATATTGTAGCATTTAAAGATTTTTGTGTGGCTGAATTTGAGCAAGAAGAGTTAACGACAATTCATTACAATCAAATTAGAACATGGATAGTGAGTCTTGTTGATAAGCAAATTTCGAATAGAAGTATAAATAGAAAAGTGAGTTCTTTAAAAACTTTTTACACCTTTCTTCAGAAAGTAAAAGAAGTTGAAGTTAATCCGTTAGCAAAACACAAAGCATTAAAAGTTCAGAAAAAAATACAAGCACCTTTTGATAAAAAAGAAATACAGCAAGTATTGGCTATTTTAAATGAAGAAGTAGATTTTGAATCAGTAAGAAATAAGTTAATTGTAGAGTTGTTGTATTCAACAGGTATGCGAAGAATAGAGCTGATTAATATTAAAGAAAAAGATATCGATTTTAGTAGGCAATTAATAAAAGTTTTGGGTAAAAGAAATAAAGAGAGGTTTGTAGTGCTGTTGCCGTCTATCTTAATTACTTTAAATCAGTATTTAGCGTTAAAAAAAGAAAAAGAATTAAAAGGAGTAGAGGAGCTTTTGATAACCAAAAAAGGGGTTAAAATTTATGAAACTCTTGTGTACCGAATAATTAATTTGTACTTTAGTAGAGTGTCCACAAAAGCAAAAAAAAGCCCACATATATTAAGGCATGCTTTCGCAACACATTTACTTAATAATGGTGCGTCGTTAAATTCGGTTAAAGAATTACTAGGGCATTCAAGTTTAGCCGCTACCCAAGTGTATACGCATAATAGCTTGGAGCAGATAAAAAAAGTGTTTAACAAGGCTCACCCTAGAGAGTCAAAATAAAGATTTAAAAAATTATGAAAGTATTCACGCAGTCAGTAAACTTTACAGCAGATAAAAGTTTGATAGATTACATTGAAAAGAAGATAGAAGGTTTAGAGAAGTTTCATGATAAGATAGTTGATGTAGAAGTTTTTTTAAAAGTTCAGAAAACAAGTGAGAAAGAAAATAAAATTACAGAAATAAAAATAAATATTCCGGGAAGTGAATTGATGGTTAAAAAACAGAATAAAACCTTTGAAGAGGGTGTAAATATTGCTGTTGACTCATTAAAAAGAAGCTTAAAAAAATCAAAAGAAAAGCATCGAGATTCATTAGTATCATAAAAAGATAAAAAATAATCTAAAAAAGCTTTAGAATATAAAAATTACTTTATACATTTGCAATCCGTTAGAAATAGCGGATTGTTTTTTATGACAATAAAAGCCGATGTAGCTCAGCTGGCTAGAGCAGCTGATTTGTAATCAGCAGGTCGGAGGTTCGAGTCCTCTCATCGGCTCAAAATAAAGAAAGTTCTTTAACATAGTTTTAAATTACCAAAGGGGAGATACCAAAGCGGCCAACTGGGACGGACTGTAACTCCGTTGTCTTACGACTTCGCAGGTTCGAATCCTGCTCTCCCCACTTTTTTAAAACCGATTAGTTAATATATCAAGCTTCAACTTTTGATTATTAATGAAAGGTTTTAAAAATACGCGAAAGTAGCTCAGTTGGTAGAGCGTCAGCCTTCCAAGCTGAATGTCGCCAGTTCGAACCTGGTCTTTCGCTCTATAATAATTATCCAGGCCGGTGTAGCTCAGTTGGTAGAGCGCATCCTTGGTAGGGATGAGGTCACCGGTTCAAATCCGGTCATTGGCTCTTTTTTAGAGTTTTTTTAAAAAAGAATTTAAAGTAACACTAAATATATTTAACTAAGAATTAAAATTAATAATCATGGCAAAAGAAACTTACGATCGTTCGAAGCCCCACTTAAACGTTGGTACAATTGGTCACGTAGATCACGGTAAAACTACATTAACTGCTGCTATCACTAAAGTATTAGCTGATGCAGGATTCTCTGAAGCTAGAGATTTTGATCAAATCGATAACGCACCAGAAGAAAAAGAAAGAGGTATTACAATTAACTCTTCTCACGTTGAATATGCAACTCAAAACCGTCACTACGCGCACGTAGACTGTCCAGGTCACGCCGATTACGTAAAGAACATGGTAACTGGTGCTGCTCAAATGGATGGAGCTATATTAGTAGTAGCTGCAACAGATGGTCCAATGCCACAAACTCGTGAGCACATCTTATTAGGTCGTCAGGTAGGTATTCCACGTATGGTTGTTTTCTTAAACAAGGTGGATATGGTTGATGATGAAGAGTTACTTGAGTTAGTTGAAATGGAAGTAAGAGAATTATTATCTTTCTATGAGTATGATGGAGATAATGGTCCTGTTGTTGCTGGTTCTGCTTTAGGAGCTTTAAATGGTGAACAAAAATGGGTTGATACTGTTTTAGAATTAATGGCACAAGTTGATGCATGGATCGAAGAGCCTTTAAGAGAAACTGAAAAGCCTTTCTTAATGCCTATTGAAGATGTATTCTCAATTACAGGTCGTGGAACTGTTGCTACTGGTCGTATTGAAACTGGTATCATCAATTCTGGTGAAGCTGTAGATATTATTGGTATGGGTACTGAGAAGTTAACTTCTACAGTAACTGGTATCGAAATGTTCCGTCAAATCTTAGATAGAGGTGAGGCAGGAGATAACGCTGGTATCTTATTAAGAGGTATTGCAAAAGAAGATATTAAAAGAGGGATGGTAATCTGTAAGCCAGGTTCTGTAACTCCACACGCTAAGTTTAAGGCTGAGGTGTATGTATTGAAAAAAGAAGAAGGTGGACGTCACACTCCATTCCATAACAACTACCGTCCACAGTTTTACGTACGTACAACTGATGTAACAGGAAATATTGTTCTTCCTGATGGTGTTGAAATGGTTATGCCTGGTGATAACTTAACTATTACAGTTGATTTAATCCAACCAATTGCATTAAACTTAGGTTTACAGTTCGCTATCCGTGAAGGTGGTAGAACAGTAGGTGCAGGTCAGGTAACTGAAATTTTAGACTAATCAATTAGTTTACATTATAAAAAGGAGTCTCTTAAATGAGAGACTCCTTTTAAAATACGGGCGTAGTTCAGCGGTAGAGCACTGGTCTCCAAAACCAGGTGTCGGGAGTTCGAATCTCTCCGTCCGTGCATAATCAAAACGAGTTGCGATTAATATCGTAACTCGTTAAAAGGATAAGAAAATGAATAACTTTATACAATATATTAAAGGTTCTTTTGAAGAACTAAATACAAATATGACTTGGGCATCTCGTGAAGAGGCACAAAAGTCTACTGTTGTTGTTGCTGCATTTACAATTGTTTTTGCTTTAGTAGTAGCAGGAGTAGATAAAGTTTTTCAAACAGGATTAGATAATTTCTTTAAAATGTTTTAATGATGGCTGATTCAGTAATGAAATGGTACGTAGTTAGAGCAGTAGGAGGACAGGAAAATAAGGTTAAAGCCTATATTGAAACTGAAATCGCTCGTTTCGGATTGACAGATTACGTAAACCAGGTAATTGTACCAACCGAAAAAGTTATTCAAGAAAGAAACGGAAAAAAAGTTAACAGAGAGAGAGTTTATTTTCCGGGTTATGTAATGGTAGAAGCTAATTTAGCAGGTGAAGTTCCTCACGTAATTAAGTCAGTAACAAATGTTATTGGTTTTTTAGGTGAAACTAAAGGAGGAGAGCCAGTGCCTATGCGTAAATCAGAAGTAAACAGAATGTTAGGAAAAGTTGATGAACTTTCTGTAAAAGATGAAAATATTGTAATTCCTTTTAATATAGGAGAAACAGTAAAAGTAATCGATGGTCCTTTTAATGGTTTCGACGGGGCAGTTGAAAATATTAATGAGGAGAAGCGTAAATTAGAAGTAATGGTTAAGATTTTCGGTAGAAAAACTCCATTAGAATTAAATTATACGCAAGTAGAAAAAATATAATCGTTACACCTATATTTAGATGTGTTTAAAGCTTCCATTTTAAACAAATCATTAAATCTTAAACAATGGCAAAAGAAGTAAGTAAATTAGTTAAACTACAAGTAAGGGGAGGTGCTGCGAATCCGTCGCCACCAGTTGGACCCGCTTTAGGTGCTGCCGGTGTTAATATCATGGAGTTCTGTAAGCAATTTAATGCACGTACACAGGACAAACAAGGTAAAGTATTACCTGTCGTGATTACTGTTTATAAAGACAAATCTTTCGAGTTTGTTGTAAAAACACCACCAGCTGCAGTACAATTATTAGAAGCGGCCAAAATTAAGAAAGGTTCAGGAGAACCAAATAGGAAAAAAGTAGCAAGTGTTTCTTGGGATCAAATTCGAGGAATTGCAGAAGACAAAATGGTTGATATGAATGCCTTTAAAGTCGAATCTGCAATGAAAATGATTGCCGGAACTGCTCGTTCTATGGGATTAACAGTAACAGGTGATGCACCTGCTTAAACTTTAAAAGATATTTAGAAATGGCAATTACTAGAAAGCAAAAAGAAGCTCGTTCTAAGGTAGATAGCTCTAAAGTTTACAGCTTAAAAGATGCATCAGCTTTAGTTAAAGAAATTACAACTGTAAAGTTTGACGCGTCAGTTGATTTAGCAGTACGTTTAGGAGTAGATCCACGTAAAGCAAATCAAATGGTACGTGGAGTTGTAACATTACCACACGGAACAGGTAAAGATGTTAAAGTATTAGCATTAGTTACTCCAGATAAAGAAGCTGAAGCTAAAGAAGCGGGAGCAGATTATGTTGGATTAGATGAGTACCTTCAGAAGATTAAAGGAGGTTGGACTGATGTTGATGTTATTATTACTATGCCTAGTGTTATGGGTAAGTTAGGACCATTAGGTCGTGTGTTAGGACCAAGAGGTTTAATGCCTAACCCAAAGACAGGTACAGTAACTATGAACGTTGCAAAAGCAGTACAGGAAGTTAAAGCTGGTAAAATTGACTTTAAAGTTGATAAAACTGGTATTGTACATGCTGCGATCGGAAAAGTATCATTTGATGCTCAGAAGATTCAGGAAAATGCAAATGAGTTACTACAAACGTTAATTAAATTAAAGCCAACAGCGGCTAAAGGAGACTATATTAAGAGTATTTTTATGTCTTCAACTATGAGTCCTAGTGTTGCTGTAGATGAAAAATCTGTATCATAAGGCAGTTAAAACTTTTTAATTATGACAAGAGAAGACAAATCACAAGTAATACAAGATTTAACAGCAAGATTAGCAGATACAAGTATCATTTATTTAGCAGATATTTCTGCTTTAGATGCAGTAACTACATCTAACTTACGTAGAGCATGTTTTAAAGCTGGCGTAGAATTAGCTGTTGTTAAAAACACTTTGCTTTCAAAGGCAATGGAAGCTTCTGATAAAAATTTCGGAGATTTACAGGATGTTTTAAAAGGTAATACTTCAATGATGATTGCTGAAGTTGCAAATGCACCAGCAAAAGTTATTAAAGAGTTCAGAAAAAAATCAGACAAACCTTTATTAAAAGGAGCATATGTTGAAGAGGGAGTTTATGTTGGAGATGACCAATTAGACTCACTAGTTAACATTAAGTCTAAAGAAGAACTTATTGGAGATATTATCTCGTTATTACAATCACCTGCTAAGAATGTTGTTTCAGCATTACAATCAGGAGGTAATAAATTATCAGGTATTTTAAAGACGTTATCAGAAAAATAATTTCGCGCACTAATAAACTAAATAATAAAAATTTCAAAAACAATTAAAATGGCAGATTTAAAAGATTTCGCAGAGCAATTAGTTAACTTAACAGTAAAAGAGGTTAATGAATTAGCTGATATTTTAAAAGATGAGTATGGTATTGAGCCAGCAGCAGCAGCAGTAGCAGTAGCAGGTCCAGCAGCAGGAGGAGATGCAGCAGAAGAGCAAACTGAATTTGATGTAATCTTAAAAGCAGCAGGTGGTTCTAAATTAGCGGTAGTAAAGTTAGTTAAAGAATTAACTGGATTAGGTTTAAAAGAAGCTAAAGCAATCGTTGATAGTGCACCAGCACCAGTCAAAGAAGGAGTATCTAAAGATGAAGCAGAAGGTCTTCAAAAATCTTTAGAAGAAGCAGGAGCTGAAGTAGAGCTTAAGTAAGCTATACTCCCGAGTTAAAACGGGATAAAACAATTAAGGTTTAGGTACTAGGAACTCATGTTTCTAGTCCTAAACCATTTTGTGTATATATTCGTTCTTTATTTTATTACTGTTTTAGACTAGTGATAATACGACTATAAAGAGCTGATTTTAAGTCAGCAAAGCAATTAAAATTGCATTATTGAAACTATATAGTTTCAAAAAATAATATTTTTAATTTAAAAATAGCATCTCTTTTGGCAACGATAAACACTACTGAAAGAATTAACTTCGCATCATCGCAATTAGGTACCGACTATCCAGATTTTCTAGATATACAGGTAAAGTCATTCCAAGACTTTTTCCAATTGCAAACTAAAGCAGATGAGCGTGGTGAAGAAGGTTTGTACAAAACCTTCATGGATAACTTTCCGATTACAGATACACGTAATCAATTTGTATTAGAATTTTTAGACTACTTTGTAGATCCACCTAGATATAGCATTCAAGAATGTATAGAAAGAGGATTAACACATAGTGTACCATTAAAAGCAAGATTAAAGCTTTATTGTACAGATCCTGAACACGAAGATTTTGAAACAATTGTTCAAGATGTGTATTTAGGTACAATTCCTTACATGACTAATTCTGGTACCTTTATTATTAATGGTGCAGAAAGAGTTGTGGTTTCTCAGTTACACCGTTCACCTGGTGTTTTCTTTGGACAATCTTTCCACGCAAACGGAACCAAGTTATACTCTGCAAGAGTAATTCCTTTTAAAGGATCTTGGATAGAATTTGCAACTGATATCAATCAAGTAATGTACGCTTATATTGATAGAAAGAAAAAATTACCAGTAACTACGTTATTCAGAGCCATCGGTTTTGAAAGAGATAAAGATATATTAGAGATCTTTGATTTAGCGGAAGAAGTAAAAGTTTCTAAAGCAGGATTAAAGAAGGTATTAGGGCGTAAACTAGCAGCTAGAGTTTTAAAAACTTGGCATGAAGATTTCGTTGATGAGGATACAGGAGAAGTTGTATCTATTGAGCGTAACGAAATAGTTTTTGACCGTGATACTATCATAGAAAAAGAACATATTGATGAAATAATCGATGCAGGTGCTAAAACTATCTTATTGCATAAGGTAGATAATGACATGGCAGATTATGCAATCATTCACAATACATTACAGAAAGATCCTACCAATTCTGAAAAAGAAGCAGTAGAACACGTATATAGACAATTACGTAATGCTGAGCCGCCAGATGAGGAAACAGCAAGAGGAATTATTGAAAAATTATTCTTCTCTGAACAGCGTTATAGTTTAGGTGAAGTTGGTCGTTTTAGAATGAATACCAAATTACAGTTAAACGAACCAATTGATCAGAAGGTATTAACAAAAAATGATATTATTACGATTATCAAATACTTAATTGAGTTAATTAACTCGAAAGCAGAAGTAGATGATATCGACCACTTATCTAACCGTCGTGTAAGAACTGTTGGTGAACAATTAGCAGGTCAATTTGGTGTAGGTTTAGCTCGTATGGCTCGTACTATTCGTGAAAGAATGAATGTACGTGATAACGAAGTATTTACTCCGATTGATTTAATTAATGCGAAGACATTGTCTTCAGTAATTAATTCGTTTTTTGGTACTAACCAGTTATCTCAATTTATGGATCAAACCAATCCATTAGCAGAGATTACGCACAAACGTCGTTTATCTGCACTAGGACCTGGAGGTTTATCTAGAGAAAGAGCAGGTTTTGAGGTTCGTGATGTTCACTATACACATTACGGTCGTTTATGTCCGATTGAAACGCCAGAAGGGCCGAACATTGGATTAATTTCATCTTTAGCTGTATTTGCAAAAGTTAATAATTTAGGTTTTATCGAAACACCTTATAAAAAGGTAATCGAAGGAAACATCGAGTTAGACCAAGAGCATATATATTTAAGTGCTGAAGAAGAAGAAGGAATGAAATTTGCACAATCTAATCTAGAGATTAATGCAGATGGAGATTTTGTTGGAGATAAATTAATTTCACGTGAAGGGGGAGATTTCCCTGTAGTTACACCTACTGAGATTGATTATATGGATGTTGCTCCTAACCAGATAGCATCTATTTCAGCGTCGTTAATTCCTTTCTTAGAGCATGATGATGCCAACCGTGCATTAATGGGATCGAACATGATGCGTCAAGCAGTTCCATTATTACGTCCAGAATCACCAATTGTAGGTACAGGATTAGAGCGTAGAGTTGCTAAAGATTCTCGTATCTTAATCAATGCTGAAGGTGCTGGAGTTGTTGAGTATGTTGATGCTAATAAGATAAAAATTAAGTATGATAGAACTGATGAAGAGCGTTTAGTAAGCTTTGACTCTGATGATATTTCATATAACTTAATTAAGTTTAGAAAAACGAATCAAGGTACGAACATTAACCTTAAACCAATTGTAAAAGTTGGTGATAGAGTTGAAGAAGGTCAAGTACTTTGTGAAGGTTATGCAACACAAAAAGGAGAATTAGCTTTAGGAAGAAACATGAAAGTAGCCTTTATGCCTTGGAAAGGGTATAACTTTGAGGATGCGATTGTAATTTCTGAAAAAGTTGTTCGTGAAGATATTTTCACTTCTATACATATTGATGAATATTCTTTGGATGTTCGTGATACGAAATTAGGAGCTGAAGAATTAACAAACGATATTCCTAACGTTTCTGAAGAGGCTACAAAAGACTTAGATGAAAACGGAATGATTCGTATTGGAGCAGAGGTAAATCCTGGTGATATCTTAATTGGTAAAATTACACCAAAAGGAGAATCTGATCCAACTCCTGAAGAAAAATTATTAAGAGCTATCTTTGGTGACAAAGCAGGTGATGTAAAAGATGCATCATTAAAAGCGTCACCATCATTAAGAGGTGTAGTAATTAATAAGAAATTATTCAAACGTGCTGTAAAAGATAAAACAAAACGTGCTCGTGATAAAGAAGCAATTGCAACTTTAGAGGCGTCTTATGTTCATAAGTTCGAAGATTTAAAAGATGTATTAATTGAAAAATTATTCAATTTAATTACAGGAAAAACGTCTCAAGGTGTATTTAATGATTTAGGAGAAGAGGTTTTACCAAAAGGTAAAAAATTCACTCAAAAAATGTTAAATTCTGTAGGTGATTTTACACACTTACACGGAACTTGGACGACAGATAAAGACTTAAATAGATTAGTTGTTGAATTAGTTCACAATTATAAAATAAAAGTTAACGATTTACAAGGTTCTTTACGTCGCGAGAAATTTACTATTTCAGTAGGGGACGAATTACCAGCAGGAATCTTAAAACTTGCAAAAATTTATGTTGCTAAAAAGCGTAAATTAAAAGTAGGAGATAAGATGGCAGGACGTCACGGAAACAAAGGTATTATTGCTCGTATTGTAAGAGCAGAAGATATGCCTTTCTTAGAAGACGGAACACCAGTTGATATCGTATTAAATCCATTAGGAGTACCATCTCGTATGAATATTGGTCAGATTTATGAAACAGTTCTTGGATGGGCAGGTCAAAAATTAGATCAAAAGTATGCTACACCAATTTTTGATGGAGCAAACATTGATCAGATTAATGCCTTAACAGATGAAGCAGGAATTCCACGTTACGGACATACATATTTATATGATGGAGGTACAGGGAAACGTTTCGATCAACCAGCAACGGTAGGTATAATTTATATGATTAAGTTAGGTCACATGATTGAAGATAAGATGCATGCGCGTTCTATCGGACCTTACTCATTAATTACACAACAACCATTAGGAGGTAAAGCTCAGTTTGGTGGTCAGCGTTTTGGAGAGATGGAAGTTTGGGCACTTGAAGCATATGGTGCATCGAGTATCTTACGTGAGATCTTAACAGTGAAATCTGATGATGTATTAGGTAGAGCCAAAACTTACGAGGCAATCGTAAAAGGTGAAACTATGCCAGAACCAGGTTTACCAGAATCTTTTAACGTATTAATGCACGAACTGAAAGGTTTAGGATTAGACGTTAAATTAGAGGAATAACAAACAGTGAAATATTGGTAGGTAATTATTTTAATTACCTACCAATAAATCATTTTAAATATACGCTTCATTAGAGGCAAATTTTTAATTCGAATCCATTACTCATTATGGCAAGAAAGAACGAAAAATACACTGTTAAAAAGTTTAACAAAATTTCAATTGGTTTAGCATCACCAGAGTCTATTTTAGGCGCTTCAAGAGGTGAGGTTTTAAAACCAGAAACTATAAACTACCGTACACATAAACCAGAAAGAGATGGTTTATTCTGTGAACGTATCTTCGGTCCTGTAAAGGATTATGAATGTGCATGTGGTAAATACAAACGAATCCGTTATAAAGGAATTATTTGTGACCGATGTGGAGTAGAAGTTACTGAGAAAAAAGTACGTAGAGATAGAGTAGGTCACATTAATTTAGTGGTACCTGTAGCTCACATTTGGTATTTTAGATCATTACCTAACAAAATGGGATACCTTTTAGGTTTGCCATCAAAGAAGTTAGATATGATTATTTACTACGAACGTTATGTAGTAATTCAACCAGGTGACGCTAAAACTGTTGACGGAGAGCCATTACAAAAAATGGACTTCTTAACAGAAGAAGAGTATTTAGATATTTTAGATACACTTCCACAAGAAAATATGTATTTAGATGATACAGATCCTACGAAGTTTATTGCTAAAATGGGAGCTGAATGTTTAATTGATTTATTAGAAAGAATCGATTTAGAATCATTATCATTTGAATTACGTCACAAAGCAAATACAGAAACTTCTAAACAACGTAAAAACGAAGCTTTAAAACGTTTAAATGTTGTAGAAGCTTTTAGAGATTCTCAAAAAAATAGAGAAAACAACCCAGAGTGGATGATTATGAAGGCGGTACCAGTTATACCACCAGAATTACGTCCGTTAGTGCCATTAGATGGTGGTCGTTTTGCTACTTCAGATTTAAATGATTTATACCGTCGTGTAATTATCCGTAACAATCGTTTAAAGCGATTAATGGAAATTAAAGCACCAGAGGTTATTTTACGTAATGAGAAACGTATGTTACAAGAATCAGTAGATTCATTGTTTGATAACACACGTAAATCATCTGCAGTAAAAACTGAATCTAACAGACCATTAAAATCTTTATCTGATAGTTTAAAAGGTAAACAAGGTCGTTTCCGTCAAAACTTATTAGGTAAACGTGTTGATTATTCTGCACGTTCGGTAATTGTTGTTGGACCAGAATTAGCATTATCAGAATGTGGATTGCCAAAAGATATGGCAGCAGAATTATACAAACCTTTTGTTATTCGTAAGTTAATAGAAAGAGGTATTGTAAAAACTGTAAAATCTGCAAAGAAAATTATAGATAGAAAAGAACCTGTTGTTTGGGATATTTTAGAAAATGTAATTAAAGGGCATCCAGTTTTATTAAACCGTGCACCTACATTACACAGACTTGGTATACAAGCATTTCAACCAAAATTAATTGAAGGAAAAGCAATTAGATTACATCCACTTGCTTGTTCTGCCTTCAATGCCGATTTTGATGGGGATCAAATGGCAGTTCACTTACCATTAGGACCTGAAGCTATTTTAGAAGCACAGTTATTAATGTTAGGGTCACACAATATCTTAAACCCTGCTAATGGTGCACCTATTACGGTACCATCTCAGGATATGGTATTAGGTCTTTATTACATGACTAAAGAAAGAAAGTCTACTCCAGAAGTGCCTATTAAAGGTGAAGGATTAACTTTCTATTCTCCAGAAGAGGTTATTATAGCCTTAAATGAAGAAAAAGTAGACTTAAATGCAGGTATTAAAGTTCGTACACACGATGTTGTAGATGGGCAAGACGTTACTAGAATTATAGCAACAACAGTTGGTAGAGTTTTATTTAACGAAAAAGTACCAAAAGCAGCTGGATATATCAATGAGGTTTTAACTAAAAAATCATTAAGAGGAATTATTGGAGGGATTTTAAAAGTTACCAACATTCCTGCTGTAGGAAGTTTCTTAGATGAAATTAAAAATATGGGATATAGATATGCCTTTGAAGGAGGTTTATCATTCTCATTAGGAGATATCATTATTCCAGAAGAAAAACATAGCATGATTGCAGAAGCTAATAAAGAAGTGGATGTAATTGTAGGAAACTACAACATGGGTATGTTAACACAAAAAGAACGTTATAACCAAGTAATTGATGTTTGGGGATCTACGAATAATAGATTAACAGAATTATCTATGAAGCGTTTACGTGAAGACCAACAAGGATTTAACTCAGTATTTATGATGTTAGATTCTGGAGCACGTGGATCTAAAGAGCAAATTCGTCAGTTAACAGGTATGCGTGGATTAATGGCAAAGCCTAAAAAATCGACAGCTGGTGGTGGAGAAATTATTGAGAATCCAATTCTTTCTAACTTTAAGGAAGGATTATCTATTCTTGAATACTTTATATCAACACACGGTGCACGTAAAGGATTAGCCGATACCGCATTAAAAACAGCCGATGCAGGATACTTAACACGTCGTTTAGTAGATGTATCTCAAGATGTAATCGTAAACGAAGTTGATTGTGGTACTTTAAGAGGGTTAGAAGTAGCTCCATTAAAGAAAAATGATGAAATCGTTGAATCTTTAAGTGATCGTATTTCAGGTCGTACATCATTACATAATGTTTATGCTCCAAACTCTGAAGATCTTTTAGTTGGTTCAGGTGAATTAATTACACCTAATTTAGCTGATAAGATTCAAGCATCAGGAATTGATAAAGTAGAAGTTCGTTCTGCATTAACATGTGAATCTCAAAGAGGTATTTGTGAAAAATGTTACGGACAATCTTTATCAACAGGTAAAAAAGTTCAAAGAGGTGAAGCAGTTGGTGTAATTGCAGCACAATCTATTGGAGAGCCTGGTACACAGTTAACATTACGTACATTCCACGTTGGTGGGGTTGCAGGAAACATTTCTGAAGAGAATAAGTTAATTGCAAAATTTGATGGTAAAGTTAAGATTGAAGATTTACGCACAGTAAGTGGTAAAGACAACGACGGTAAAGAAATTGAAATCGTTATATCACGTACAGCGGAAATTAAAATTATTGATAAAAAGACTGATATCGTATTAAGTACAAACATTATTCCTTACGGATCGATTATCTTTAATAAAGATATAAAAACCATCAAAAAAGGAGATGCAGTATGTCAATGGGATCCATTTAACGGAGTTATCGTATCAGAATTTGATGGTAGAGTTAAGTTTGACAATTTAGAGCAAGGTATTAATTACTCTGTTGAAATTGATGAACAAACTGGTTTCCAAGAAAAGGTAATGATCGATTCTAAAAATAAGAAAATCATTGCTTCATTAATTATTGAAGATGCTGATGGTAATGCTTTACGTTCGTATAGTTTACCAGTAGGTGCTCACTTAATGGTTAGTGATGGCGACAAAGTAGCGTCTGGTCATACATTAGTTAAGATTCCACGTAAGTCTGGTAAAGCAGGGGATATTACAGGAGGTTTACCACGGGTAACAGAATTATTTGAAGCACGTAACCCATCTAATCCAGCAGTAATTGCTCAGATTGATGGTGTAGTATCTTTCGGTAAAATTAAGCGTGGTAATCGTGAGATTATTATTGAATCTAAAACAGGAGATATTACTAAGTATTTAGTGAAATTATCTAACCAGATTTTAGTTCAAGAAAACGATTTCATTAAAGCAGGTATGCCGTTATCTGACGGAGCAACAACTCCTATAGATATTTTAAATATTAAAGGACCTTCTGCAGTACAAGAATACTTAGTAAACGAAATTCAAGAAGTATATCGTTTACAGGGTGTGAAAATTAATGACAAGCATTTCGAAGTAGTAGTTCGTCAAATGATGCGTAAAGTTAGAATTATTGATTCTGGAGATACTTTATTCTTAGAGAATCAATTAATTCATAAGAACGACTTTATTACAGATAACGATGCTATCTACGGAATGAAAGTTGTTGAAGATGCTGGAGACTCAGAGAATTTACAACCAGGTCAAATGGTTTCAGCTCGTCAATTAAGAGATGAAAACTCAATTTTACGTAGAGCAGATAAAAACTTAGTAGCCGCTCGTGATGCTCAGCCAGCAACAGCTGAACAAGTATTACAAGGTATTACTAGAGCTTCGTTACAAACGAAGTCGTTTATATCAGCAGCGTCATTCCAGGAAACGACTAAAGTATTAAACGAAGCCGCAGTAAACGGTAAAATAGATACCTTAGAAGGATTAAAAGAAAATGTAATTGTTGGTAAACGTATACCAGCAGGAACAGGAATGAGATCTTACGATCGTCAGATTGTTGGACCTAGTGATGAAATGGAGAAAAATTTATAATTTCTAATACAAAAGGCCTCTAAATTTTAGAGGTCTTTTTTTATAACTTATATTATGGAAGAAAATAAAGATCCACAATTAAATATTGAATTAGATCAAGATGTTGCTGAAGGAACGTATAGTAACCTAGCAATTATTAATCATTCAGTATCTGAATTTATAGTAGATTTTATTAATATAATGCCAGGTGTACCTAAGGCAAAAGTAAAATCGAGAATTATTTTAACACCACAACATGCTAAAAGACTTACAAAGGCTTTAGCTGAAAATGTTAGAAAATTTGAACAAGCGCACGGTGAAATAAAAGATTATGAGCAGATGCCTATTCCGATGAATTTTGGAGGAACAACCGGTGAAGCTTAAAAATTTAAAACGTCTATTATTAGGCGTTTTTTTTGTTTTAAATAGAAATTTAAAATCCTGTAGAAATATCTTTTAAAGCTTGAATATCAAGAATAAAAACTTCTTTACCTTTTAAGTTTATTATTTTTTTCTTTTTAAATTCAGAAAGTAATCGAATTGCCGATTCGGTAGCTGTACCAATAATATTAGCAATATCTTCTCTAGATAAAAGTATATCTAAAGCTCCGTTTTCATTTTTAGCAAATCTATCATCAAGACTTAGCAATGTTGCAGCTAAACGTTGTTTAACAGTTTTTTGAGCCATATCAACAATAAAATTATCAGCTGATTTAAGCGTTAAAGCCATGTTTTTAAGAATATCCATTGTAAACTTAGGGTTTCCTTCTAAATCCCTAACAATTTCTTCTTTAGGAATAAAACAAACTTCCATATCATTTACAGCAATAGCTTTTAAGTTAGAAGCTTCATTGTTTATTAAACTTCGTTCACCAAGTATGTCTCCTTTTCTAACCAAATTTACAATTTGGTCTCTACCGTTATCACTCATTTTAGAGACTTTACAAACGCCGTCTTTAATACAAAAAACCCCATTTATATGTTCCCCTTCTTCAAATAAAACCGATCCTTTTTTTATTGTTTTAGAAGTTTTACAACCAGCAATTCTAACTAATTCATCTTTTGTAAGAGATTTTAAAGAATTAAATTGACGAATAATGCATTGTTCACATTTGCTCATGTTAGCGGTCTGTTTAGGAGATTCAAATATAACTAAAAGCTGATAAATATCATGTTTTAATAATTGACGATAGTAGATATTTGTACTAGGCAAAAGAGTAAATATGGAAAACACACTATGTTTTCATTGTGGTAACGAATGTGACACAAAAACAATTTCTGTAAAAGAAAAGTTTTTTTGTTGCAATGGATGTAAAACGGTTTTTGAAATTTTTTCAGAAAACGATTTAACCTGTTATTATGATTTTCAAAACAATCCAGGAGCTATTCCTGAAGAAATTAAAGGAAAATACGATTTTCTAGACAACGTAGCTATTGTTGATAAACTATTAGAGTTTAATGATGGTAACATACATGTTGTAAATTTATATATTCCACATATACATTGTAGTTCGTGTATTTGGGTATTAGAAAATTTACATAAGTTGCAAAGAAATGTTAGTGCTTCGCAAGTTGATTTTCCTAAAAAGACAGTACGGATCACGTATAATTCTGAAACCATTTCATTAAAAGAAATTGTAGTGCTGTTAAGCTCTATAGGCTACGAACCTTATATTAGTTTAGAGGATTATGAAGTAGGGAAAAAGAAAGTAGATAGAAGCTTGATTTATAAATTAGGCATCGCTGGATTTTCTTTCGGAAATGTAATGTTTTTATCATTTCCAGAATATTTTGAAGTATCAGGTTTTTGGTTAGAGCACTATAAAGGAATCTTCCGTTGGTTAATGTTTGTATTCTCATTACCTGTAGTTTTTTATGCTTCGCAGGATTATTTTATTTCGGCTTATAAAGGGTTGCGTTCTAAAATTTTAAATATTGATGTTCCGATTGCTTTAGGTATTGCTGTTTTATTTATCCGAAGTTCGGCAGAAATTATTTTTGATTTGGGAACAGGTTTCTTTGACTCTTTAACAGGATTGGTTTTCTTTTTATTATTAGGGAAGTTTTTTCAGCAAAAAACCTACAATTTCTTGTCTTTTGAGCGTGATTATAAATCGTATTTTCCGATTGCTGTTACAAGGATTTCATCCGAAGGAAAAGAAGAAAATGTACAGATATATGATGTTGAAAAAGGAAATAGACTGCTAATTAGAAATCAAGAATTAATTCCCGTAGATGGAATTTTGATAAACGGTGATGCTAAAATTGATTATAGTTTTGTTACAGGAGAAGCTATTCCTGTATCAAAAAAATCAGGAGATAAATTATTCGCAGGTGGAAAACAATTATCTGGAATTATAGAAATGGAAGTTTTAACGTCGGTTTCACAAAGTTATTTAACGCAATTATGGAGTAACGATGTGTTTAAAAAAGATAAAAATTCGTCTTTTAAAACATTAACAGATCGTATTAGTCAGCATTTTACAATTACAATATTATTAATCGCATTTATTGCTACTGCATTTTGGTTGTATTTTGATGCAAGTAAAGCGCTAAATGTATTTACGGCAGTGTTAATTATAGCGTGTCCGTGTGCCATTGCTTTAGCTGCACCGTTTACTTTAGGAAACATGTTGCGTATTTTAGGTAAGAAGAAATTTTATTTAAAAAATGCTACTGTGGTAGAGCAATTAGCAGCAATTGATAGTGTAATTTTTGATAAAACAGGAACTTTAACAACCAGTAAAGAAAATGAAATTGATTATAAAGGTGTTGAGTTGTCATCCGAAGAAAAAGCACTATTAAAAAGTACGTTGCGAGCTTCAAACCATCCGTTAAGTAGAATGTTATACGGTTCTTTAAAAGAAGAAATGATTTCTGTGACCAATTTTAAAGAGTTTACTGGAAAAGGGATTGAAGCGACATCAAAAGAAACCAAAATAAGAGTTGGATCTTCTTCTTTTGTGAAAAATACGGAAGAACAAATTAATCTAGATACCTCTGTTCATATTCGTGTGAATGATGAATATAAAGGAAAGTATATTTTTAAAAATGCCTATAGAAACGGTGTTGGAGATTTGTTTTCTGAATTAAATTTTAACTATAATTTAGCTGTTGTTTCTGGTGATAATGAAGGAGAAAAGAAATATTTAGAAACGTTGTTACCAAAAAACACTTCGTTTTTATTCAATCAAAAGCCAGCAAATAAATTGCATTATGTGGAAGAATTACAAAATAAAGGAGCGCATGTAATTATGATTGGTGACGGACTTAATGATGCAGGGGCCTTGGCACAGAGTAATGTCGGAATTTCATTGTCAGAAAATATCAATGTGTTTTCACCTGCTTGCGATGCTATTTTAGATGCTTCTAAATTCAATCAAATAGCGAGTTATATGAAAGTTTCAAAAAAAGCAATTAAAATAATTAAGTATAGCTTTATACTTTCTTTATGTTATAATTTAATAGGATTGTATTTTGCAACAACAGGTCAGTTAAAACCTGTAATCGCAGCAATTTTAATGCCTTTAAGTTCTATTAGTATTGTGGTATTTACAACTGTTGCAACAAATTTATTAGGAAGAAAAATAAAATAGTAATTACCAAATCCGTAATGGATATTTAATAAAAAATATATGAAGATAGCATCATTTTTAGAAGAGGTAAATTTCAATGAAAATAAGCCAGCAGTGTCATTATTACTGGATACTGATTTTTCGAAAGAAATACGAATAGTATTCAAAAAAGGACAGATAATGAAAGATCATCAGGCGCCATTTGCTATTATTGTTCAGGTATTAAAAGGTTGTATTGATTTTGGTTTAGAAGGAGAAGTAAAACAATTAAATACAGGTGATTTAATTTCATTAGAACCAAAAATAATTCATAATCTTACAGCTGTAGAAGAGAGTGTTGTGCGATTAACTTTATCGAAATTAGACACTATAAAGAGAGTTAAAAACATATAAATTATGCAAATAAATAAATATATAGATCATACACTACTAAAAGCAACAGCAACAAGAAGTGAAATTATTCAATTGTGTAGTGAAGCAAAGGAACATGCTTTTTATGCAGTTTGTGTAAACGGATCGTATGTTAAATTAGTAAAAGAAGAGTTGCAAAACACGAATGTGAAAATTGCGGCTGTAATCGGATTTCCTTTAGGAGCGATGACTACAGAAGTAAAAGTTTTTGAAGCACAAAATTGTATAGAAAACGGAGCATCAGAAATTGATATGGTTATTAATATAGGTAAATTACTAGATGGCGAAATTGCGTATGTTGAAAATGAGATTAGATTGATAAAAGAAGCTATTGGTAAAAACACATTAAAAGTGATTTTTGAAAATTGTTATTTATCAAAAGGACAAATTAAAGAGGTATCGCAATTAGCGGTTAATGCAGGAGCAGATTTTATAAAAACATCTACAGGATTCGGAACAAGCGGAGCAATTACAACTGATATTCAAATAATGAAAGAAGTTACGAATGATAAAGTGCAAATAAAGGCTGCCGGCGGAGTGAGAGACAAAGAAATTGCTGAAGAATATATTACTATGGGTGTAACTCGTTTAGGAACATCATCGGGAGTGTCTTTAGTTACAAAAGGAGTCTCAGATAAAGGTATATATTAATGAATTCACTTATACAAAAATATAATATTCCGGGTCCAAGATATACGAGTTATCCGACGGTTCCGTATTGGGATAACGAAACGTTTTCGAAAGAAAACTGGATTGAAACATTTAAAAAATCATTTGTACAAAGTAACGCTACAGAAGGAATTAGTATTTATATCCATTTACCTTTTTGCGAAAGTTTATGCACATTTTGTGCCTGTCATAAACACATTACAAAACGTCATGAAGTGGAAGAAGATTATATAGACACTGTTTTAAAAGAATGGAATTTATATACTGATTTAGTAGATGAAACACCTATTATAAAAGAGATTCATTTAGGTGGAGGAACACCAACTTTTTTTTCAAAAGAACAGTTAAAAAAACTTATTGATGGATTATTTGTTAACGCAAAAAGACATGAGAATTACGAATTTAGTTTTGAAGGTCACCCTAATAATACGACAAAAGAACAACTACAAACCTTGTTTGATGTTGGCTTTACACGTGTAAGTTATGGTGTACAAGATTATAATGAGAAAGTACAAAAAGCCATTCATAGAGTGCAGCCTTTTGAAAATGTGGAGAAAGTAACGCGTTGGGCAAGAGAGATAGGTTACGCATCTGTTAGTCACGACTTAATTTTCGGATTACCATTTCAAACTAAAGAAAATGTAATTCACACGATTAATAAAACGAAAGAATTACAGCCCGATAGAATTTCTTTTTATAGTTATGCACATGTACCTTGGGTAAAAGGTGTTGGTCAACGAGGGTTTAACGAACAAGATTTACCAAAAAATGAAGAGAAGCGTAAACTGTACGAAATAGGTAAGGAGCTGTTCGCCGAAATGGGTTATGTAGAAATAGGGATGGATCATTTTGCACTAAAATCAGACAGTTTATATAGAGCTACTCAAGAAAAAACATTGCACCGTAATTTTATGGGGTATACTGCCAATAAAACACAATTAATGATTGGTTTAGGAATGTCGGCAATATCAGATTCTTGGTACGGATTCGCACAGAATGTAAAAACGGTAAAAGAATATCAAAAAATAGTAAACGAAGGAGAAATTCCTGTTTTTAGAGGACATATTTTATCCGAAGAAGATTTAATTATCCGAAAGCATATTTTAAATATTATGTGTCATTTTTCCACTTCGTGGGATGTTGAGCATTTACAGGTGAAGAATATTGAAATCCTTTTAGAAAAATTACAAGAAATGCAATCAGACGGTTTGGTTTCTATAGCAGGAAATATTTTAAAGGTTCCTGAAAAAGCAAGACCATATGTGCGTAATATTTGTATGGCGTTCGATAAAAGATTACATAAAAATAAGCCAGAAACGAAGTTGTTTTCAATGACTATTTAATTATATAACTCGAAGAAATTCTTCGAGTTTTTTTTATTTTAAAAATAACGAAACATGACAAATGTCATATTTTAAGAAAAGCTTCACAAGTATCTTTGATGTATAATTATCAGGCAAGATATGAGCGTTATTTACTTACTACTTACACTAAGTATTTTAGTGGCATTAATTTTTTTTATTGCATTTATTGTTTCAGTAAAAAATGGGCAGTACGATGATTCGTACACGCCATCTGTTCGTATGCTTTTTGATGACGAATTGGTCAAAGATGAAACAAAAAAGTCTTAGACTGTTTTTATGAAAATGAATAAAAAAAACTAACAATAGATATTAAATTCAATTAAATTATGGAAATGCAACAATTTTATTACGATAATAAGATCGTAAAAAAATTCATTTACGCCACACTATTATGGGGAATTGTAGGTTTCTCAGTAGGTTTATTACTGGCATTAATGTTTTTATTCCCAAATATTACAGACGGAATTTCGTGGTTAAGTTTTGGTCGTTTACGTCCGCTACATACCAATGCGGTAATTTTTGCATTTGTAGGAAATGCAATTTACGCAGGAGTTTATTATTCGTTACAGCGATTGCTTAAAGCACGTATGGCGAGTGATTTTTTAAGTAACTTTAATTTCTGGGGATGGCAATTAATTATTGTTGCAGCTGCCATAACACTTCCTTTAGGATATACAAGTTCTAAAGAATATGCAGAGTTAGAATGGCCTATAGATATTGCAATCGCATTAGTTTGGGTAGCTTTTGGTGTAAACATGATTTGGACAATCTTACAAAGAAGACAACGCCATTTATATGTAGCCATTTGGTTTTACTTAGGAACCTTTGTAACCGTTGCAGTATTACATATCTTTAATAGTTTAGCGTTACCTGTTAGTTTCTTAAAAAGTTATTCAGTGTACGCAGGTGTTCAAGATGCCTTGGTGCAATGGTGGTACGGGCATAACGCCGTAGCATTTTTCTTAACAACCCCGTTTTTAGGGTTGATGTATTACTTTGTTCCAAAAGCAGCAAACAGACCCGTATATTCATATCGATTATCAATCGTTCACTTTTGGTCGTTAATATTTATTTATATCTGGGCAGGGCCTCACCATTTATTATATACCGCTTTACCAACTTGGGCACAAAATTTAGGGGTTGCATTTTCAATTATGCTACTAGCACCTTCTTGGGGTGGAATGATAAATGGATTATTAACACTTCGTGGAGCTTGGGATAAAGTACGTACAGATCCTGTTTTAAAATTCTTTGTAGTGGCAATTACCGGTTATGGTATGGCAACTTTTGAAGGACCAATGTTATCTTTAAAAAATGTAAATGCCATTGCACACTTTAGTGATTGGATTATTGCACACGTGCATGTAGGTGCATTAGCATGGAACGGTTTCTTTACCTTCGGGATGATTTACTGGATGGTACCAAGATTATTTAAAACAAAATTATATTCTACAGCCTTAGCAAACTTCCATTTTTGGATTGGTACTTTAGGAATCATCATGTATACATTACCAATGTATGTGGCAGGTTTTGTACAAGCATCTATGTGGAAACAATTCAATCCAGACGGTACATTAGCGTATGGTAACTTTTTAGAAACAGTGGCTGAAATCATCCCAATGTATTGGATGCGTGCTATTGGAGGTAGTATGTTTATTGTTGGGGCATTTGTAATGCTATACAATATGATAAGAACTGTAAGATCTGGTAGCGATGTTACTGATGATTTAGCAGAAGCAGCTCCGTTAACAAAAGTGTCTAAAAACAGAACTAAAGGAGAAGGATGGCATACTTGGTTAGAAAGAAAACCAATCAAATTAACCATTTACGCAACTATAGCAATTTTAATAGGTGGTGTTGTACAAATTGTACCAACGTTGTTAGTAAAATCGAACATACCAACCATATCAAGTGTAAAACCATATTCACCTTTAGAATTAGAAGGACGTGATATTTATATTCGTGAAGGATGTGTTGGGTGTCACTCTCAAATGGTGCGACCATTTAGAAGTGAAGTAGAGCGATATGGAGAGTATTCTAAAGCAGGGGAATTTGTATACGATCACCCGTTCTTGTGGGGGTCTAAACGTACAGGGCCAGATTTACATAGAATTGGAAGCAAATATTCTGATAGTTGGCATTTAAATCACATGTATGATCCACAAAGCACCTCACCGGGTTCTATTATGCCAGCATATCAATGGTTGGTCAGAAATAAATTAGATAAAAGTAATACGGAAGGGAAGATGAAAGCAATGGTTTCTCTTGGTGTTCCTTATTCGGATGAAGAAATAGCAAATGCGCAAACCAATATGGATGCACAAGGAGCTAAAATTCAAGAAAACTTACATCAAGATCCTGATTTTGCTAAAAACTATGCTTCAGATAAAAAGTATGCAGCCGAAAATGGGCAAGTTTTCATAGAAATGAAAGATCGTGAAATTGTCGCTTTAATTTCTTACCTACAAAGATTAGGTACTGATATAAAAGTAAAAGATGTTCAAAAACAATTAAGTAGACAATAGTCTAATAAATTATAAATAACATTTAAGAACAAGTGTTAAAATATTAAAAATTCACTAAGCGAGTAAAAATTAGAAATTATGTTAAAATTCGTAAAAAACCATATGGAGAGCATTACAGGTATAGAAATATACCCGATGATCTCATTAACAATATTCTTTACCTTTTTTATGGTGTTATTTTGGTGGGTGTTTACTGCCAAAAAAGAATATATAAGTAAGGTAAGTGATTTGCCTTTAAATGACTAAAAAAAAATATTATGAAAAAATATATTCAATCAATAGTATCTTTTCTTTTTGTTTTTTCAATGCCATTTATTTTAGCAGCGGCATTTAAGGCATATGAAGAACCTTTTAATTTTTTAGAAAATTCGTTAGTCTGGTTTATAGCAATTGGTTTTGGTTTGGTGGTGCTTTTAAAAGAGGTTTTATCGAACACCGTTGTAAATAAAGCAAATGAGTTAATGCCAAAGAATTACACAAGAGTGCAATCTGTAATCTCATTTTTGTTTACATTTTTAACACCTTTTGTGCTAGCAAAGGCTATAAGCTCTTATGAAAACCCATATAATTTCTTAGAAAACCCTTTAGTTTGGTTAGGTCTTATTGCCTTTGGTTTTGTTTGTATCGCTAAAGAAATACTTACAATTACTGGTGTTAAGAAAATAGAGGAGGTTGCTATGATTAAAGCAGGAGTAAATCCTGATGAAGTAGATCATTGGGCTTGGGCTAGAAAGTTAATTACTAAATGGACAGAAGCTAAAGCAGTAGAGCAAGAAGAAGAAATTATCTTAGATCATAATTATGACGGAATTAAAGAGTTAGATAATAACTTACCGCCATGGTGGGTATACATGTTCTATGGAACCATAATTTTTGCTGTAGTATATTTAGTAAGGTTTGAAGTCTTAGATGGTTATACACAAGAGATGGAATATGCAGAGTCTGTTGCAGTTGCTAAAAGAGAATTAGCAGCTTATAAGTCAACATCAAAAGATGCAGTTATCGATGCTGAAACAGTAACAGTTTTAACATCAGAAAGTGATTTAAAAAGAGGTAAAGCTGTATATAACTTAAACTGTGCTGCTTGTCATATTGGCGATGGTGGAGGAGGAATTGGACCTAATTTAACCGATGAATATTGGTTGTTAGGCGGCGGAATTAAAAACGTTTTTGCAACGATAACTAATGGTGGTAGAGACGGAAAAGGAATGGTTGCCTGGGGCAAAACATTAAAGCCTGTAGATATTCAAAAAGTAGCAAGTTATATAATGTCTATGCAAGGTACCAAACCTGCAAATCCTAAGGCAGCACAAGGTGATTTGTATAAAGACGAGTCGCAACAAGTAACAGAAGAGGTTAAAGCAATAGCAAAAGATAGTTTACAATAATAGTATTTGGTTTTAATAGTTAACAATGGAGACACCCAAGAACGAACAATTTAGAGATAGTATTGGTACCATCAATAATGAAGGTAAGCGTGCTTGGGTATATCCTAAAAAACCAAGCGGACGTTTTTATAAGTACAGATCGTACGTTAGTTATTTTTTATTACTGATTTTATTAGCTGCACCATTTATTAAAATTAATGGAAACCAGTTTTTATTATTTAATGTAATAGACAGAAAATTTAATATTTTCGGATTTCCTTTTTGGCCACAAGATTTTCACTTATTAGTGGTTTCAATGATTGTGGGTGTTGTTTTCGTAATTCTATTTACCGTTGTTTTCGGACGTATTTTCTGTGGATGGATTTGTCCGCAAACCATATTTTTAGAGATGGTTTTTAGAAAAATAGAATATTGGATTGATGGAGATAGAGGAAAACAAATCCGTTTGGAAAAACAACCTTGGAATGCCGAAAAAATTAAGAAACGACTATTAAAATGGTTCCTGTTTTTTATCATTTCATTTTTAATAGCTAATGTGTTTTTAGCCTATTTAATAGGTGGTGATACGGTTATTGATTATGTAACAGGCAATCCGTTAGATAATACAAACACTTTAATTTCTTTATTAATATTCACGGCAGTTTTCTACTTTATTTTTGCGTGGTTTAGAGAGCAAGTATGTATTATAGCTTGTCCGTATGGTAGGTTGCAAGGTGTTTTATTAGATAATAAAACAATTAATGTTGCTTATGATCATGTGCGTGGAGAGGGAGAAACAGGAAGAGCAAAATTTAATAAAAAAGAAGACAGAGCAACAAGTGGTAAAGGAGATTGTATTGATTGCTTTCAATGTGTAAATGTATGCCCTACAGGAATTGATATTCGTAACGGTACGCAATTAGAATGTGTAAACTGTACCGCTTGTATAGATGAATGTGATCATATGATGGAAAACGTAGGTTTACCAAAAGGGTTAATTCGTTTTGCAAGCGAAGAAAATATTGAAAAGAAAACACCTTTTCAATTTACCGCTAGAATGAAAGGATATACTGCCGTTTTAGGAATTTTAATAGCCGTTTTAATTGGGATGTTGTTTTTAAGAAATGATGTAGAAGCAACTATTTTACGATTACCAGGGCAATTGTATCAACACAAAGAAAACGGAATTATCAGTAATATTTATACCTATAAAGTAATTAACAAAACAACAAAACAGATTGATGATGTAAGTTATAAGTTACTTTCTCATAAGGGAAAAATAGAAACGGTAACACATCAAAGTTTTGAAGTTCCGAAACAAGGATTAGCAGAAGGAACTTTGTTTATAGAATTACATCAATCAGAAATGAAAAAAGAAAAGATAAATCTTAAAATAGGTGTGTATAGTGGTAATAAGTTAATAGAAACCACTAAAACTAATTTTTTAGGACCAAGAAGTTATCGATAATAATTTTGTCATTACGAGGAAGTAATCTCTTAATAAATTAGCAGATTGCTTCATTTTATTCGCAATGACGTTAAAAACAAGAAAAATGAAACTAAACTGGGGCACGGGTATCGTAATTGCAATTATTGCATTTATGAGTTTTATAATGTATTTCGTTATATCAATGAGTACAGGTGAAAATTACAATCACGATTTGGTAACTGAAAAGTATTATCAAAAAGAATTAGAATTTCAAGAAAATATTGACGCAACAAAAAATGCAAAAGATTTAAAAGAAAATATTATAGTAAAAAGAGTACCGGAAGGTTTAAGGATCTATTTTCCAACAGAATTTAATCCTACTGATATTAAAGGAAAAGTGTTCCTATATAGACCATCTAATAAGCAATTAGATTTTGAAATACCTATTTCAATTTCTAATACATATTTGCTCGTGCCTGAGAAACGTTTGTTAGGTGGTCGTTGGAACATTACTGTTTCTTGGAACTATAAAAATAAGACATATTTGTATCAAAAAGAATTAATTTATTAATGTTTATATCTGCGATCATATTTGGTTTGGTAGGTAGTTTTCATTGTATTGGTATGTGCGGGCCAATTGCTTTTATGTTGCCCGTTGATAGGACAAATAAGATAAAACAGTTTTTTCAAATACTTAGTTATCACTTAGGGCGTTTATTCACCTATAGTTTAATTGGTTTGTTGTTTGGTTTTTTAGGGAAAGGATTTTATTTCTTCGGATTTCAACAGCAACTTTCAATTATAGTAGGTGTTTTAATGGTTTTGGCTATTGTTTTACCAAAGGCTTTTCAGAAATATAATTTTTCAAAACAGCTGAATAGGTTTATCATGAAAGTTAAATCAGCTCTTGGAAAAGAATTAAAGAAGAAAGGAAATGATACTTTTTTTACCATCGGTTTTCTAAACGGATTTCTTCCTTGCGGATTGGTGTATATGGCTGTTTTCGGCGCACTAGCAACAACGAATGCTTTGTCTGGAAGTTTATATATGTTTATTTTCGGATTGGGAACAATTCCGTTAATGACCATCGTTGTTTATGTAGGTAATTTTGCGAACGGATTAGTGCGAAAAAGAATTCAACAAGCAATTCCGTTTGTAGTTGTTTTTATAGGTGTTTTATTTGTATTACGAGGTTTGGGTTTAGGAATTCCTTATGTTTCACCTTTACCTATAACCAATTTAGTAAACACAGTACAAGGTTGCCATTGAGTTAATTACGTATCAAAAATCTTCTTTTTTCTGATATAAATTTAGTAACTTTATAGGAGTAGTTAAACTTAAAAAATACATTATGAAAAAAATAATAATCCCTGTCGATTTTTCGATTCATTCAGAAAATGCATTACAAACAGCTGCTTTTTTAGCAAAAGAGAATAATGCAGAAATTGTAGTAGTTCATATGTTAGAATTATCAAATTCATTAATTAATCAATCAGATGAATCAGCTAATCAAGAAACTTTTTTTTATTTAAAATTAGCAGAAAAAAGATTTAAAGAATTCCTAGATAAAGATTATTTATCGGATATTAAAGTAACGCCGATAATTAAGCATTTTAAAATTTTTAGTGAATTAGATGAATTAGCTAAAGAAGAAAATGTAGATTTAATTGTAATGGGTTCGAAAGGAGCTGACGGATTAAAAGAGATGTTTATTGGTTCTAACACCGAAAAAGTAATTCGCCATGCGCACGTGCCTGTAATGGTTATTAAAGAACAACCAATTACTAAAAAAATAGAAAAAGTAGTTTTTGCATGTGATTTTACCAATGACGATGTATCTCCTTATATAGAAGCTAAAGCTTTTTTTAATAAATTAGGAGCTAAATTACAACTAGTATACATAAACACACCTACCACAAAATTCAAAAACACGAAAGAATTAGAAGAAGAAATGAAAGTGTTTTTTAATAAAGCCAATGAAAGTGCGAGCAGTATTAATGAGGTTAAAATAATTTCTGATTACTCGGTGGAAAAAGGAATTTTATATTTTGCTAATGCAAGCAATGCAGATATTGTTGCTGTAGCCACTCATGGTAGAAAAGGAATTTCTCATTTCTTTGAAGGTAGTATTTCAGAAGATATTGCTAATCATAGTAAATTACCAATAGTTTCATTTAAAATATAGTGTTCATCTAATTTTGTATCTTTTCCGATATAAAATAACTACAAAGATGAAACTAAGATTAATTACAATTTCAGCTTTAGTTTTTACTTGTTTTTTACAATCGTGTAAAGAAGATGTAAAAACTAAAGTTATTACTAAAGAAGAAATTTCAGAACATTCCAAAAAAGCAAATACCTTTTTCGACGAACAATTTAAAGGACATTTAAATCGTCACCCAATGGATCAAACCTACTTAGGTATTAAAAAAGATGCAGATAAATGGAATGATATTTCTGATGCATTTGCTAAAGAAGAATTAGTACATACCAAAAATGCATTAACATGGTTAAAGGATTCTTTAAACGTAACTAAGTTAAATGCAAGTACTAAGTTAAGTTATGATTTATTTAAGCAGCAGCTAAAGAATGAAATAGCAGATTTTAAATATCGTTTTCATACATATCCTGTAAATCAAATGCACGGAATGCAGTCTGAAATTCCGGCATTTTTAATAAATATGCATCAGGTAACGTCAACCAAAGACGCTGAAAATTACATCGCCAGATTGCACAATTTAAAACCTTTATTTAGTCAATTAGTTAAGAACTTAAAAGAACGAGAAAGTAAAGGCATTATGCCTCCTAAATTTGTTTTTGCAAAAGTATTAGAAGACTCTAAGAACTTGATAAAAGGAAAACCTTTTGATAATTCAAGTAAAACAAGCACATTATTAAACGATTTCACGAACAAAGTGAATAAACTAACTATTAATGCCGAAGAAAAAGAAGCATTGATCGAGAAAGGAATTGTGGCTTTAAAAGAAGGAGTTTTACCAGCATATAAAAACTTAATTTCAACTTTAGAAGCTCAAGAGAAAATAGCAACTACAGATGCTGGCTCATGGAAGTTTCCTGAGGGAGAAGCTTTTTTTAACAATGCTTTAAAAAGAACTACAACAACGAACTTAACATCAGAAGAAATTCATGAAATAGGTTTAAAAGAAGTAACTCGTATTCATGATGAAATGCGTGTTATAATGAAGGGCACAGGTTTTGAGGGATCTTTAAAAGAGTTTTTCGAATTTATGAAGAAGGATAAGCAATTTTATTATGCCGATTCTAAAGAAGGAAGACAGGTTTATATGAAAGAAGCAACGCATATGATTGATAGTATGAAAACTCGATTAGACGAGTTGTTTATAACAAAACCAAAAGCAAAGTTAATTGTAAAAGCAGTAGAACCCTTCAGAGAAAAATCAGCAGGAAAAGCATTTTATCAACAGCCAGCAATAGATGGATCAAGACCTGGTACTTATTACGCTAACATGTATGATATGGCAAGTATGCCGTCTTATCAAATGGAAGCTTTAGCTTATCATGAAGGAATTCCTGGTCATCACATGCAAATAGCAATTGCACAAGAACTACAAAATGTACCTATGTTTAGAAAGTTTAGTAGTTACACTGCTTATATTGAAGGGTGGGGATTATATTCTGAATATATTCCTAAAGAAATGGGTTTTTATGCAGATCCATATTCCGATTTTGGTCGTTTAGCAATGGAGCTTTGGAGAGCTTGTCGTTTGGTTGTTGATACTGGTATTCATACTAAAAAATGGACACGTGAAGATGGAATTAAGTATTACACTGATAATACTCCAAATGCTGAATTAGATGCCGTAAAAATGGTGGAACGTCATATTGTAATGCCAAGCCAGGCAACGGCCTATAAAATAGGAATGTTAAAAATATTAGAGCTTCGTGAAAAGGCAAAAGAAGCTTTGGGTGATTTGTTTAATATTCGCGAATTTCACGATGTAGTTTTAACCAATGGTCCGTTACCTTTAAATGTTTTAGAGAACTTAGTTGATGTGTATATAAATAATAAAAAAAGTAAGTAAACAACGGTTGTAACATAACTGTGAAACAAAAAACTCGATACAATTAGTATCGAGTTTTTTTAAATTTATGAAAAAAAGCCATTATTTAGCGCCTTCTTCAGCTTTTATTCGGTTGATAAACTTATTTAAGCGTTTACCATAATTAGAGTTCTTTACTTTATCGGTTAAATTATTATTAATAGTATCTAATAAAATAATATTAGCATCAAATAATTCAGTTAAAGCAATATAAGGTGCAGCTTCACTATCTGCATTGTTTTTAGCAAACTGAGTCGTAAATAAAAAACGTTTACGTATCATTTTTTTGTAATCTGAATCTAATTTTGCAATCAATTCTTCATCATTAGCTTGACGAGCTTCTAAATTTTTCTTAACAAAATCTAATCGCCTATCTTTAAATCTTTGGTCAAAATCACGGTATTTATCCATTACTTCTTGATTTTTAGATCCTTTTATTTCTGGACTAAAACCAAACTCTTCTAATTTATCGTTGATGGTGATTTCTCCTTTTTCACCAAAAAACATCAATCTCTTTTCATCGGTATTTCCATCAAAAGTTAAATAATACATTTCAGGAGACTCAACATTATCGGTTAAAATAAATTTATCATCGCCTAATAACGCTACAGAATCTACAGATACTATTAACGTATCGTTCATTTTCTGAAGGTACAATGTACCTTTTTTTAATCCTTTAATTTGACCTTTAACAATCATGTTTCCTTCTTTCTTAGAAGAACAAGCAAAAGCTAATATTGAAAACGCACAAATGGCGATAAGTTTTTTCATGTTATTTTAAATTTAGAGTTGCAAATATGCAGAATTCTCTTATAAAGTAGCAGATATTTCCATTAAAATTGTACATAAAATTGCACCAACAGTTCCAATTGCATATCCGAATACCGCTAATAAAACACCAACAGTTGCTAATGAAGGATGAAATGCTTGTGCCACGATAGGGGCAGAGGCAGCACCACCAACATTTGCTTGGCTACCTACAGCTAAGAAGAAATAAGGGGCTTTAATTAATTTAGCAACTAAAATTAACAAACCAGCATGAATTGCCATCCAAACAAAACCGATAGCTATTAAACCAACATTATCAAAAATCATTGTTAAATCCATTTTCATACCAATAGTTGCTACTAAAATGTAAATAAAAATACTTCCTATTTTACTAGCTCCTGCTCCTTCATAATTTTTTGCTTTGGTGTATGATAAAACAATAGCAATAATGGTTGAAATACTAATTAGCCAAAAGAAGCCCGAGCCTAAAAAGGTAAAAATATTTCGCCAAGTTTCTGACTGAATTTCAGCAACTAAATCGCTAAAAAACGAACTTAAAAAAGAAGCTGCAAAATGCCCAAAACCAACAGTTCCAAATGCAATAGCTAGCATAATCATAAAATCAGTTAACGTAGGGTTTCTTTTAACGCCTTGTGTAAATTTAGACACACGTTCTTTTAAATCTTCAATAGCTGAGGTGTCTGCACCTAACCATTTGTCAATTTTTTCTTTTCTACCAATTCCTATTAATAAAATAGCCATCCAAACATTTGCAATTACGATATCAACAAATACCATTCCGCCATATTTGGCAGGATTATATTGGTAAATTTCTAGCATTGCAGTTTGATTTGCTCCACCACCAATCCAACTTCCTGCCAGTGTTGAAAGTCCACGCCAAACTGCATCAAAATCTGCACCACCAACTGTTTCTGGAGAAAATAAAGATATTAATAAAATAGCAATTGGTCCACCAATAATAATTCCGACTGTTCCTGTAAAAAACATAATTAATGCCTTAGAACCTAAGTTGAAAATTGCTTTTAAATCGATACTTAATGTCATTAAAACTAATGCTGCAGGTAGTAAAAAACGACTAGCAACATAATACAATTGAGATTTTCCTTTTACAACTTCACCAGTTACGGTTGCAGTTTCCCATTCGGGAGAAATCACGCCAAAAGTAGTGAAAATAGCAGGTATAAAATAAGCCATAAAAAGACCTGGTACTATTTTATAAAATTTAGGCCAAAATCCGTCGGTTTTAGATTCTGTATAAAATACAAATCCTAAGGAAATCATTAAAATTCCGAATACAATTGCATCGTTTGTAAAAGTTGGTGCGCTCATGTTTTAATTAGTTTTTTGCTAAAGTAGGTTTTTATTTCTTCTTACGATGATCTGTGCTAATAGCAACACCTAAGAGAATTCTATTAAAATTACCGTCACCATTTACATTTATTCTTTGGTAGCCAACTTTAAATGTTGTTTTTTTAGATGAGTGATATTTAAAACCTGCGCCCAACCAATTTTGATTGTAAGCTTCATCATCAAAATCAAAAAATACTTCATTGTATAAATAAGTACTCCACTTTTCGTTTAAAGGATGGCTTAACCCGATTTGATAGCGTAAAAAATGAGAAGTTGTTGAATTAAAAAAACGTTGTTCAGCTCTAAATCTATGAGCAAAACCAAGTTTGTTTATTTTATGTTTGATATTAAAGTCTTCATAAATACGGTGTTCATTAACTTCACCTCCGTCAACGTCAAAAGAACCATCGGTGTTTAAATACGAATAGCCTAAAGTAGCGCTCATGTTTTTATTGATTTTGTAATTTCCACCTAATCGACCAATAAATTGCTGTAAATCATCACCAATTTCAAAAAAACGAAAATGAGCCATCGTTTTTAAACTCAACTTATCAGAAATTTGATGAGAACCGTTGTACATATACCAAGCTCCTAATTCGTTTTGAGGAGTGTTCTGAGCGGTGTTTTTTAATGAGAATAAAATAATAAAGATAAAAATTGCTTTTTTCATAATGTATGTAATATTAAAATCTCCTACGCTAAAGGGTAGGAGATTTTTAAATTTAATTAAGTTTCAAAAATAATTAATTTATAGAAAAAGTACTCGTTTTTTTGAAAGGAGAAATTTCAATTTTTTCAACAGTCGATTTATACTTTTTCCAATCTTCAGAAAAGAAAATATTTGTTTTTTCTATTCCTTTAGTATAAGATTTTTTAAACTGATTTATTAATTGTTTTTCAGTTGCTGTTTGTTTGCCAAATCTACTACCAACATACCAACGAGCTGTACTAAAACGATTGTTTATTGTAACTTCAGGATTGCGAGTAATTCCTTGTCTTTTATCAATTGTACCTAAATACATTGCGATTAAAGTATCAATTTTTTTGATGATTTCTTTTGATGCTTTTATTTCTACCTTGTATTTCTTTTTATCTTCTTTGGTAAATTTAGATTTTAAAGAAGTTGCTGTGTTTTTACTTTCTACCAATTGTTTTACAACACTTGCCATTTTTTCTTGATAGGTTTCCAACTCTTTGCTAGCAGCGTATTTTTGATTGATAGCTTCTTCTGATATTTGTAATCTAGGATCAAATTCAACTTTAATAATTTGTTCAGAAACGGCATCTCCAAAAGTCATTTTTAACTTATAAATTCCTGGTTTTACAGTAACACCTCCAGGTTCTCTAGTTTGCTTTCTGATGCGCCTTGAAGCTCTAGCAACACCTTTTTCTCTTAGATACCACGTAGTTTTGTGTAATCCGTTTTCTTTAGGAGTTTTAAATTTCAGGGTTCTTATTTTTCGAGAGCCATCAAAAATTTCAAGTTTAATAGAATCATGTTTAATCTTGTTTTCATCTTTTTTAGAGTTATCGGCTACGCTCGAATTGGCCTCTTTTTTGTTTTTCGTTTTGTCTTGTTTCTTGCTTTTATCTTCTTTTTTCTCAACTTTCGTATTGTTGATGTAATAAGAAATTTGTGCACCACGTTTTCTGTTTTCACCTTGATACATAGCATCGGCACCAAACCTACTTCCTGTTGGCTGTTGGCTAGCTGCCTGATAAGCAGTTGGTGGAGCAAACAAGGTTAATTTTTGATTGGTAACATTACTTTTTGCCATAGCACGTAGTGGGCGAATATCATCTAAAACCCAAGCAGCTCTACCAAAAGTACCAATTACCAAGTCGTTTTCACGAGGATGAATTACTAAATCTTTTACAGGAACAGTTGGGAAACCATTTGTCCATTTAGTCCATTTTTCACCAGCATTTAAAGAAATGTATAATCCGTCATCGGTTCCTAAAAACAATAAATTTTCATTTTCAGGATCTTCAATAATACAAAGCGCATAGCTTTCTACATCATCCTTATCAACAATACGTTGCCAAGTTTTTCCGTAATCTTTAGTTCTGTATGCATACGGCTCGTAGTTAAAACGTCTGTAATCGTTGGCAACTAAAAGTGCTTCACCTTTATTTTTGTTAGACGCTTTTATTTGTGTTATCCAAGAGTTTTTAGGTAAGTCTTTAATGTTGTTAGCAACGTTTGTCCAAATTTCACCACCGTTTTTTGTGATGTGAACTTGTCCGTCATCAGTAGCAGCCCATAAAACATCTTTTTGTAAAAGAGAAGGCTCAATCACTAAAACGGTACAGTGATTTTCAGCACCAGTAGCATCCATCGTTAAACCACCACTTTCTGCTTGTTTTAATTTTTCTGGATTATTGGTTGATAAATCAGGCGAAATCACCTCCCAAGTTAATCCTTTATCGGTTGATTTATGCACAAACTGACTTCCGAAGTAAATTGTTGAATTATCAAAAGGATCAATATTAATAGCAGAGTTCCAGTTGAAACGTAATTTTACACTCGCATCCTTATGTGTTGGTTTTACGTTGTAATTATTACCTGTTTTATAATCGTATCTAGAAACAGAACCTTGCTGACTCATCGTCCATCCATAACGCGAATCATCTTTATCAGGAACTACATCAAAACCATCACCAAAACTAATTTCTTGCCAGTAACTATTTCTAATTCCTTGAGATTTCCAGACATAAGCAGGGCCGCGCCAAGAACCGTTGTCTTGCATTCCTCCGTAAACATTATACGGATATTCATTATCAACATTAATATGATAAAATTGAGCCACAGGAAGATTTCCTATAAAACGCCAAGACTTTCCGCCATCTTTGGTGATGTTTAATCCGCCATCATTACCATCAATCATAAATTTTCCATTCTTCGGATGAATCCACCATGCGTGATGATCTGGATGGACTCCGTTATCAACACCATAAGCAGGCATTAATTGTTTGAATGATTTTCCGCCATCTTGCGAAACATTGATGTAGGTAAAAACAGTGTATAATCTGTTTTCATTTTGCGGATCTACATAAATTTCAGAATAATAAAAAGGACGATTTCCAATACCAGGTTTATCATTTATTTTTTTCCATTTAAACCCACCATCTTCACTTTTGTAGAGCGCATTCTTTTTTGCTTCCACTAAAGCATAAATCACATCTGGATTGTTAGGAGCAATGGCAACACCAATTCTGCCTAATTCTCCTTTCGGAAAACCTTCTTTTTCGGTAATTTGCTTCCAATTTTCTCCACCATCGTGTGTAATGTACATTCCACTACCTTTTCCACCAGACTTAAAAAACCAAGGATCGCGTTTGTGTTCCCACATGGCAGCTATTAATTTATTAGGGTTTGACGGATCCATAATTAAATCGGCTGCACCTGTTTTTATATTGTTGAATAAAATTTGTTTCCAAGTTTTACCACCATTAGTAGTTTTATAAACACCACGCTCTTTATGCTCACCCCAAGGCGAACCAATGGCACCAACATACACAATATCAGGATTTGTAGGATGAATAATTACACGATGAATATGACGTGTTTTTTCTAACCCCATAGCTTTCCATGTTTTACCAGCATCTAACGATTTGTAAATTCCGAAACCACCATTTAAACTATTTCTAGGATTTCCTTCACCAGTTCCTGCCCAAATAATACTCGGATTTGATTGCTGAATTGCTATAGCGCCAATAGAAGCAGTTAGTTCTTTTTCGAAAATAGGTTGCCATTTAATTCCGCCCGAAGTAGATTTCCAAATTCCTCCTGATGCAGTACCAACGTACATAATTTCGGGATTCGATTCTACAACATCAATGGTTGTTACACGTCCCGACATTCCTCCAGGACCAATGTTTCTAGGTTTCATGTTTTTAACTAAATCCATCGAAAATTCTTGAGAAAATACAAGCGATGTAATAAGTAAAAATAAGACAGAAAATATTCTTTTCATTATAGTTAGTTTGATTTGCAGAACAAGTTACAAAATAGAAAACCACTCAATATTTACTGAGTGGTTTTTAACATTTTATTAAGATTTTGGAAGTGAATAAAATTGCTTCAAAAATTAAATTTATTCGTCTTTCTTTTTAGGTTCGCGTTTGGCTTCCTTCAATGCTTGCATTAGCATCCATTCTATTTGGCCGTTTGTAGAGCGAAATTCGTCAGCAGCCCATTTTTCAATAGCTTTAATCATATCTTCGTTTACGCGAAGCGCAAATGCTTTCTTTTTTGCCATAGTTATTTTTTTACAAAAGAAACAACGGTTTTAATCAATTTATCGGATAAAGGATAATCAGCAGAAAAATAAGAGTTCATGTTGTTTTCATCTTTATCAATATGTTTTAACACATGATTCATATTTTCTATAACTACTAATTCAGACTTCGAATTAGATATATGTAATGTTTTTGCATCTTCTATTGACACTTGTAAATCTTTCGTTCCGTTAATGATTAATACAGGAATATTTATTTTTTTAATCTCTTCGGATGGATTGTATTGCATCCAGCTTTTAAAAAAAGGTGTATTCTGTGGATTAAACATTGTTACTAAAGAAGGATTTACTTTTTTTATAGTACCAGTTTCTTTTAATTCTTTAAAATGTTCTTGTAGCGTATTAACAATAAGCGGGTTTTTGGTTTTCATTTGATCAACTATTTTCTGATCGATAAAACCAGACGGCCCTGCTAATGAAATGTATTTATCACTGTTTTTACTAGCTAACATTGCTATTAATGAACCTTGACTGTGACCGATTAAAACAATTTCTGAAAACCTGGTATCATTTTTAAAATGAGAGATTACTTTTTTTGCATCAGAAATAAAAGAGTCAAACAAGATTCCTTTTTTTAATACTGCCATGTTTTTTTTATTAGCAGTTCTCTTATCGTAGCTAAAAAAAGCAATGTTATGTTGGTTAACGCTGTCGCGGAATTGTTTTATATAGTTGGCTTTAACGTAAGGAAGTTGGTTTCCGTTTCGGTCAACATTTCCAGAACCGTGAATCCAAATTAATAACGGAGTTTTATCCTCAGAATACGTTAAGGTTCCTGGTAATTCAATTCCGTTATTTTTTATTAATATTTCTTCAGATTTTACTTGTGCAAAAGCAACTACAATACTAAAAGTATAAAAAATAATAAGCGCGATTATTCTAATCATGATAATTTGTTTTTATAGGTTTCTAAAACACGAGTAGCTTCATTTTTTTTCTGAGAACCAATTAAGAATTTTTTACCATTTTTAAACTCGAATAAGATGCCAATATTACCTTTTACAGTATATGAGTTTAGCTTAATTCCCCATCCGCCGTAATCGGTAATTGGTTTGTATTTTATAACTTGAACATTTTTAATGGTTTCCCATTTAATTATCTTAAATTTAGATTGAATAGGAGAAAAGCGATAATAAATTCCGGTTTTATCTATTCTTGTTTTTAATTTTAAATAGAAGAAAAACACTGTAACTAATAAAAAAACACTACAGGTAATTATTAAAAAATTATTTGATGTAGGCTTGCTTCCGAAAGGAGTTTTTAATATCAACTGTTGATAAATACCAAAGAAGAAAAATAAGTTTAGGCCTAAAAACACAAGCCAAATCCACCATTGTGTAAACGTTGTTCTTCTTTAAATATTTTCATTATTACCTATTCTTGTTACGTTCAAATATAATGCCCCCAGTACTTTGAAATATGTTATTTACAACCCAACCTTCTCTTGCATATTGATTTAAAAGATCTTCATACTTCTGAGTTCTATTCCTTATTCCTAATTTTGGTTGTACTACTTTATATTCTTTCATAATATGTTATTTCTTGATGAATTATTTTTTTTTAATGACTTAAAGTTCCTGCGTTAACTACTGGAGAAGCTTCTTTATCACCACATAAAATAACTAATAAATTACTAACCATAGCAGCTTTACGTTCTTCATCTAATTCAACAATTTGTTTTTTATTTAATTCTTCTAAAGCCATTTCAACCATTTCTACAGCACCTTGCACAATTTTATGACGAGCAGCAACAATTGCTGTTGCTTGTTGGCGTTTTAACATAGCGCTTGCAATTTCTTGTGCATAAGCTAAATAACCTATACGAGCTTCTAAAACTTCGATTCCGGCGATAGATAAGCGCTCATCTATTTCTTTTTCTAAAGCTTCACTTACTTCATTTACACTAGAGCGAAGTGTAATATCTTCATCGTGCCCTTCATCAGCAAAATTATCATAAGGGTACATGCTTGCTAGTTTACGTACTGCTGCATCTGTTTGTACACGAACAAAGTTTTCATAATTATCAACATCAAAAGCAGCTTTATAAGTTTCCGTAACACGCCAAACTAAAATGGTAGAAATCATTACAGGATTTCCTAATTTATCATTTACTTTTAAACGCTCGCTATCAAAATTACTCGCTCTTAACGAAATTGTTCTTTTTTTATATAAAGGATTCGCCCAGTACAAGCCATTGTCTTTTATAGTACCAACATATTTACCAAAAAGTAAAATAACTCTAGAATTATTGGGGTTAACTAAAATAAAGCCAAACATTCCTATAAGTCCAATTATAGCAATAGGAATAAAAATTGGAGTTTCATTTATTATAGATGTTGTAATTCCGCCAAAGAATAATGTTAAAACTATTAGTAACATTAAATAACCGTTTGCTGGTTTTATTATTTTTTCTGCTTTCATGTTTCGTTTGATTTATTGTGATATCATTTTGATATTGTAAAGATATGCTTAATTTTTTGTTAAATCCAAATTTCCAAATGAATATTTTTATATTTTAGCAAAAAATTAAGATAGTTTTATTTATGAAAACGAAAATATTATTAGTGTTATGTGCTTTTTTTATAAGTGCTTCATCTATTGCCAATAATGATGATGTTTGGGGGCAAACAGGTCATAGAACAACAGGTAAAATTGCCGAAAACAACCTGACAAAAAAGGCAAAAAGAAAAATAGCTGCGTTATTACAGGGTGAGAGTTTAGCTTTTGTATCTACGTATGCAGATGAAATAAAATCAGATAGAAAAACATTTGGTAAATATTCTACTTGGCATTATGTAAACATGCCTTTTGATGTTAGGTACGAAGCATCTGAGAAAAATCCAAAAGGTGATTTAGTTACCGGAATAGAAGAATGTGTAAGAGTTTTAAAAGATGAAAAAAGTTCGGTTGAAGACAAGCGTTTTCATTTAAAAATGCTAGTACATTTAGTAGGAGATCTTCATCAGCCAATGCATATTGGTAGAAGGGAAGACAAAGGAGGAAATACCCTTCAAGTTCAATGGCATGGAAAAGGATCAAACTTACATAGGGTTTGGGATACCGATATGATAGAAGGTTGGAAAATGAGTTATGTTGAGCTGGCTCATAACGCTAAAGATTTATCAAAAGAACAAATAAAACAGCTTCAAAAAGGAAGTGTAGTTGATTGGGTACATGATACACACGAATTAACTAAAAAAGTATATGGATCAGTTAAATCTGGAGATAAATTACGTTATCGTTATTCGTATGATTATTTTCCTGTTGTTAGAGAACAATTACAAAAAGGAGGTTTACGTTTGGCGAAATTATTGAACGACATCTTTTGCTAAAAAAAAAATTAAATAAATAGAAAAGCTCGAAAGGTTACCTTTCGAGCTTTTTTAGTTGTTAATGTTTCGTTAATTAAGTTTTTTTTAAAAATATAATCAATTAATTTAGAGGTAAATAAAAATGAAGTATGTATAGATTTCGATTTTTAATACTTTTTGCTTTGATAATTTCTTCTTGTAAAAAGAATAAGGAAACAAAAGAAGAGTCAACAATTCAAAATGAAATAACCACATTAAATTATAACGAGTTAAAGCCGTTTTTGCATAAAAACGATGATAAAACGTATGTGATTAATTTTTGGGCTACATGGTGTTTGCCTTGTGTAAAAGAATTGCCAGCTTTCGAAAAACTAAACAAAGAATTTAAAGATAAAAATGTTGAGGTTATTTTAGTAAGTTTAGATTTTTCAAAACAAATAGAAAGTAACTTAATTCCGTTTATAAAAAAGAAAGAAATAAAATCGAAAGTATTGCACTTCGAAGATAAAAATGAGCAATTCTGGATTCAGGATATAGCAGATAGTTGGTCGGGATCAATACCTGCAACACTTATTTATACTAAAAATAAGAGAAAGTTTTATGAGCAATCGTTTCATTACGAAACCTTAAAGAATGAATTACAAACCTTTTTAAATCAATAAATATGAAAATTTTTAAAATAGTATTAATGTTTGTTGTAATTGCAACAATTTCAGCATTTACAATAAATGAAACGAAAGGATATAAAGTAGGAGATGTAGCGTCAGACTTTAATCTTAAAAATGTAGATGGTAAGATGGTTTCTTTGGCTAATTTTAAAGAAGCTAAAGGTTTTATTGTTGTATGTGTCCGTATTCTGTAGCAAACGAAGATCGTTTAAATGCTTTAGATAAAAAATATAGTAAAAAAGGATATCCAGTAATTGCTATCAATCCAAATGATCCTGAAGTATCAAAAGGAGATAGTTTTAACGACATGAAAATTCGTGCAAAGGAAAAAGGATTTACTTTTCCTTATTTATTTGACGAAGGTCAAAAAGTATACCCAATGTACGGCACAACAAAAACGCCACATGTGTATATTTTAAGTAAAACAGCAGGTAAATTAATTGTTGAATATATAGGCGCTATTGATGATAGTTCTAGAGACGAAAGCAATGTATCTGAACGTTTTGTAGAAGATGCTGTAGATGCATTGTTAAAAGGTGATAAACCTGCTAAAAAATATACCAGAGCAATAGGTTGTTCAGTTAAAGATAAAAGATCTTTAAAGTAAGAGAAGCAAATTTATAAAATCTTTAAAAGAATAAAATACTACCTAAAGACTATATTAAAATTATAGTTTCTAGGTAGTATTTTGTTTTTACCTTTGGTGTGTAAAACGATAAAGAAGAACAAATGTTAGATTATGTAATAATTGGAGGAGCACAAGCAGGATTATCGATGGCTTACCATTTAAAAAAAATGGAAAAAAAGTTTGTAGTTATTGATGGTGAAAAAGAGATTGGCGCTTCTTGGTTAAATAGATGGGATTCTTTAAAATTATTTACACCTACGGAGTACAATCACTTGCCTGGTATGAAATTTAACGCTTCAAAAGGGCATTATCCTACTAAATTTGAAGTTAGTAATTACTTTAAATTATATGTAGAAAAATTTCAAATTCCTTTACAATTAGATACGCTAATTACCTCTGTAAGAAAAAATGAAAAAGGGTTTTATGTTTCTTATAAAGATGGTGAAATTCAAACCAAAAATGTAATTGTTGCCACAGGACCGTTTCATATTCCGTACACACCGCCGTGTCATACGAAAATATCAGAAACTGTTTCTCAGATGCATAGCAACTACTATAAAAGAGTAGATCAGCTGCAAAAAGGAGACGCTTTGGTTGTTGGAGCAGGAGATTCTGGGTATCAAATTTTAGATGAAATATCTAAAGATAAAAACAGAACCGTTTATTTTTCTGGAAACACAAACGTAAAATCATTACCACAACAGTTTTTAGGTAAAACACTTTGGTGGTGGTTTACTTTAATTGGTTTTTTAAGTTATAGTAAATATAGTTGGATTGGTAAACGAATTAACTCATCTGTACAGCCAGTGATTGGTACAGATGTTAAAGAAATTTTGTCTAGAGAAAATGTAATCGCTGTTGGAAGAACAAAAGATGCTTTAAATAGTGAAATAGAGTTCGAAAAAGATAAAATATCAACGATTAAAAACATTGTTTGGGCAACTGGATATCGCCCAAATTTTAAATGGATAGAAGGTTTGGAGTTAGACGAAGATGGTTATCCTAAAAACTATAGAGGCGTAAGCAATATAAACGGCTTGTTTTTTATTGGTTTACCTTGGATGTTTACTCGTGGCTCTGCAACTTTAGGTGGCGTTTCAAAAGATGCCAAATATTTAGCAGATATTATTAGCAAGAAAAATAAACAATAATACTTTAAGAGTATGCAACAAACTACCAATACTATTTTAATGGTTCGTCCGGCTAGTTTTAGAATGAACGAGCAAACAGCTATAAATAATTATTACCAACAAGAATTAGCAGGTATGTTACCGGCTACAATTAATGCAAAAGCACAGCAAGAATTCGATGCTTTTGTAATTAAGTTAAAAGCAGTAGGTGTTAACGTTATCGTTGTTGAAGGTACTAAAGAACCAGATACACCAGATGCTTTGTTTCCTAATAACTGGATTTCTTTTCACGAAAACGGAGATGTTGCTATTTATCCGATGTTTGCTGAAAATAGGCGTTTAGAAAAACGAGAAGATATATTAGAAATATTAGAAGAAAAAGGTTTTGAAATTAAAAATGTAATTGATTATTCTGCAGCCGAAGAAGAAGGTCTTTTTTTAGAAGGAACCGGAAGTATGATTTTAGATCGTACATATAACAAAGCATACTGTGCTTTATCGCCAAGGGCGGATGAAGAATTGTTCATTGAGTTTTGTGAAGATTTTGAATACACTCCTGTAGTATTTACAGCAAACCAAACTATAAACGAAAAACGAGAAGCTATTTACCATACGAATGTAATGATGTGTGTGGCAGAAAGTTTTGCTATCATCTGTTTAGAAGCTATTGATGATAAAAAAGAAAAGAAAAATGTGTTAAAACATTTAAAATCTGATAAAAAAGAAATTATAACTATTACCGAAAAGCAAGTAAATCAGTTTGCTGGTAATATGTTACAAGTAAAAGGGGCTAATGACGAACGCTTTTTAATAATGAGCTCATCAGCATATAAGTCCTTGACAAAAGAACAGTTACAAAAAATAGAAAAGCACAATGCAATTATTCATTCACCATTAGATACAATAGAATTTTGTGGAGGCGGAAGTGCACGTTGTATGATGGCAGAGATATTTTTAAAATAACAAGGGTTGTTTATACTATAAGAGATAATAATACGTTTAACATTACTTAAACTATTAAAAACAATCAATAATGAAAAAAGTATCCCTTCTATTAATTGTCGCAATTATTGCAACATCTTGTGTTTCTAAAAAAAATACGTTGAGTTAGAACAACGATATACCAATACTAAAGGTACTCTTCAGAAAACAGCATTAGAAAAAGAAGAACTAGAAGCTAAGTTTGCTAAAATTGAAAAAAGAGTAGACAACTACAATACCAAAATAAACTCTTTAAAAGGAATCAATTCAAACCTTAAAGAAGAAAATGATGTAAAATTAGATATGGTTGAAGGAGCTGTAATATCTAATTCGATGAAAGTTAAAATGCGTAAAACTTTAGCAAATGTTGATGCTGCTGAATTAGCAGAAGCTAAAACATTAAAGGATTCTATGGATTTAGCAGTTTCTTATAAACTTAAAAAATCAATCAATGTTCCTGAATTACAAAACTCTGACGATATTAATGTAAATATCGATAAAACGGTAGTAATGATATCTATTTCAGATAAAATGCTATTTAGAACGGCTAGTTATAAGGTGAATAGTAGAGCATACAAAACGTTAAAGAAGTTAGCAGAGATTATCAAGTCAGAACCAAGCATGGATGTAATGATTGAAGGGCACACCGATTCAAGAAAAATTCATAATGATGTAATACAAGATAATTGGGATTTAAGTGTAAAAAGAGCTACATCAATAGTTCGTATTTTAGAAAAAAAATATGGCGTAAATCCTAATAGATTAATTGCTTCGGGTAGAGGTTCATCTTTACCTTTAGTAGATAATAAAACAAGCGCAAATAGAGCTAGAAACAGAAGGACTAAAATTGTTATTTTACCTAATTTAGATAAGTTTTTTGGTTTATTAGCAGAAGAAGAGGTGATTCAGCCATAGTATAAAAGACTTTTAAAAAAAACCTCCGATCTTAATCGGAGGTTTTTTTGTGCTTTAAATTGATTAAATAATTACTGGCTTATAGTTTTTATAATATTGCATTAAAATAAAAGAACAAATAACTGAAGAAGCAATTCCCTCAATAGCTAAAGCGAATACAACTAAACCAAGACTTAAATTTTGTCCCCAGAAAGCAGAATCTTCTAAAATATTTATAAGAGAAGGGTTTATGAAATCTACATAAAATATTAGGCCTATAATCGTAAATCCAACGGCAACAATAGAGGTTCCTATACCAACAGAAAAATTATTAAAATATAAAGATTCTTTATTTGCATTGATATTCGTTTTTATGGCATTGTTTATTCCCCAAAGAACAAAGGCAAAGTTTAAGAAACGTAATTCTGAAACATGATCTAAACCTAAAACTTTCATCAATAGAAAAAAGCCGACGATCCCTGCAAAAATTAATAAAGCATTGTTAATTATTATTTTAGTACTACTCATAACATGGTGTTTTAAATTAACATATGCTTAAAAATACAAAATAAATACATGAAAATCAACTAATTAAATAAAGGCTTCTTTTAGGATCGTAATTGGGTGTTTAGCAATGCGCTTGGTTCCGTCATAAATTTGATGGCGACAACTCGTTCCTGCTGCAGCAATTTCTGTTTCTATAGTGCAGTTTCTAATTTTTGGAAATAAGGTGTCTTCACCAACTTGCATACTTACTTTATAGTGTTCTTTTTCGTACCCAAAACTACCCGCCATACCACAACAACCAGTGTTCATAATAGTAACTTTGTAGTTCTTCGGGATATTTAACATCGTAAAACTAGCGTGTGTTGATGATAATGCCTTTTGATGACAATGCCCATGAATTTTAAGTTCCTTGCTTTTTAAAGTAAATAAAGAGGTGTTAATATTGCCTTTTTTAATTTCAGAAGCTAGAAACTCTTCAATAGTAAAAACATTTTTAGCTATTTTTTCTGCGGATGATTTATCTTCAGCTAAACGAATATATTCATCTCTAAAAGTTAAAATAGCAGAAGGTTCTATTCCTATTAGTGGAGCTTCATCAGAAATTAAATCTTTAAAAATAGCAACATTTTTATTCGCCAATTCTTTGGCTTCTTTTAAAAATCCTTTAGAAATATGGCTACGACCGCTTTCTTCGTGTTTATTATATTTTACTTCGTATCCTAATTTTTTTAGAACTGTTACAGCGTCTTTACCAACTTCGGCATCGTAAAAATTAGTAAACTCATCGTTAAATAAATAAACAGTTTTTTTAGAGGCCTTCTCGTCTGCGCTCGAAGTGGCAATTTGTTTTTTTAACCAACTATCTAAAGGCTGCTTTCCTAATTTAGGAACCGAGCGTTGTATGGCAACTCCCATTATTTTTTTAGCCAATAATGTATTGGTTAAAAAGTTTGTTATTGTAGGAACTTTACTTCCTAATTTATTATATTTTGCATTATTTGCAAATAAACTACTACGAAAAGAATAACCGTTGGTTTCTTGATATTGATATAGAAATTCGGCTTTCATAGAAGCTATATCAACATTACTTGGGCATTCTGTAGCACAAGCTTTACAACTTAAGCATAAGTCTAAGACTTGTTTTAATTCTTTAGAATCGAATTTGTTTTCGGCAGTATTATTTGTTAAAACTTCACGTAACATATTGGCTCTTGCTCGTGTAGTTTCTTTTTCATTTTTGGTAGCTCTGTAACTCGGACATAATGTTCCGCCAGCTTCAGGAGATTTACGGCAATCACCAGAACCGTTACATTTTTCAGCCAATTTTAAAATACCTTCACTTTCAGAAAAATCTTGTAATGTTTTTATAACAGGTTCTTTTCTGTCGATTTCATAACGCAAGTTTTTATCCATCGGAAAAGCATCTGTAATTTTTCCTTTGTTAAATACGTTATTCGGATCGAAAGCTTTTTTTATTCGTCTTAATAATTCGTAGTTTTTATCGCCAATCATTAACGGAATAAATTCAGCACGTACAATTCCGTCACCATGTTCACCACTAAACGAACCTTTATATTTTTTTACAAGTTGGGCCGTTTCAGTTGTTATCTTTCTAAATAAAACAACATCTTCTTGCTTTTTTAAATTCAATATCGGGCGTAAGTGTAATTCCCCAGCTCCAGCATGTGCATAATACACGGCATCTTGCTGGTATTTATCCATTATTTGGGTAAACTCTTCAATATATTCTGGTAAGTCATTTAAAGCAACTGCAGTGTCTTCAATACAAGCAACGGCTTTCATATCTCCCACAATATTACCAAGTAAACCTAATCCGGCTTTTCTTAAATGATGCACTTTGGCAATGTCATTTCCATATACTTTCGGATAATGATACCCGAAGTTATTTGCTTTTAAATCTTTTATTAATTCGTCTGCTTGTATTTCTGCTTCTTCAATAGTGTTTGCAGAAACTTCTAGCATTAAAACAGCTTCAGGATCGTCTTGTAAAAAGAAGCGATTTTTAGCTTGTTCTCTATTGTTTTTGGTGCAATCTAAAATTACTTTATCCATTAATTCACACGCATATAATTTGTGCTTCATAGCGGTTACGGTAGCTTTTAAGCTTTCATTTACACTCGTAAAATGCGGACAAACCATAATGCTATAAGTAGGTGGTAAGTCGTTTAAATGAATGGTGATTTCGGTTGAAAAAACTAACGTTCCTTCACTACCAGATAAAAATTTAGCGGTATTAATAGTAGGTTCATTTCCACCGAATAAATCAGAGGTTAAAAACTCATCTACTGCATAACCTGTATTTCTACGATGAATTTCTGGCTTAGGAAATTCATTTATTATTTCTTGTTGAATTGCTTCTTGAGAAAGTTCTGTATAAATGGTTCTGTAAATAGTACCTTCTAAAGAGTTCTCTATTTTTTTTGGTTGAATTCTTGCGAAGTAATTTCGGTAAAAAGAACATTACTTCCGTCAGATAATAATCCTTCGATAGCTAACACTTTATCGCGTGTAACTCCGTAACGAATAGAAGTGCTTCCTGATGAATTATTCCCCACCATACCGCCAATCATGCAGCGGTTAGAAGTTGAGGTGTTTGGACCAAAAAATAATCCGAAAGGTTTTAAGAACCTGTTTAAATCATCTCGTATAATTCCTGGTTGAACAGTGATGGTTTTTTGCTGCTCATCAAAAGCTAAAATATTGGTAAAATGTTTAGAAACGTCAACAACAATTCCATCACCAACGCATTGACCTGCAAGTGAAGTTCCTGCAGCCCTCGGAATTAAAGTGATGTTGTTTTTTGTAGCAAAATCAATTAAAAGTTTAAGATCTTCACTATCCTTCGGATAAGCTACAGCTAGCGGAATTTTACGATAAACTGAAGCATCTGTGGCATATAGAGTTTTGTGTAAATCATCAAAAAATAATTCACCTTTTAAACTCTTTTCTAAATCTAGTAATTGTGTTGTTTTTGCCATTATCTAAGCACCTAAAAGGTTTACAATATTGTTTTTAAATAGTAGTATTTATCGTTCTCAATAAAATCAACTTTGTTTACTACTATTTTATGTTTAAAAAAAGGAGCATTTAAAACCATAGTGTGATATTCTCCATTTTCTCCACAAATATCAATATTTAATTTCTTTTTTAAATCATTAATAGCGGTTTTATCAAGAGTTCTACCAATCCAATCGCTAGTTAAATCTTCTTTTTTTACTAATGAAAATATTACTGTAAAATCATTTGTAATTAATTCGTTTAGTATATAGATTCTTTCTTTTTTCCATAAAGGATTATATACTTTCATGCCAGATTTTAGCGAGCACTCTTCAATCCAATTAGTATGTCCATCGACTTCATCAATATCACCAGTAACTAAAGTATCAATCTTATAAAGTTTTTTTAATTGTTGGATAGTATTTTCGTAACTTTCTTTTATCGGAGCTGTTACTGTTAGTAATAAGTGAGGAATGCCAATAGCTTTTACTTGTTTTTTTATCAAGTGAATTGGATGTGCTTTAAAGTTAGGATTTTTAGGAGCAAAGGTTATTAAATGTGTAATTGTGTAACCTGCTTGTTGCGCTTTAAAAAAGGCCAAAGCACAATCTTTTCCTCCTGTCCATAAAACTGCTGCTCTATTATTTGTCATTATTCTATGGGTATATTTCTCTTAAAGCAAGTATCAAAACAAATAAAAGTATCGGTACCTGCAACACCATTTATTAAATGAACATTATCGTACAATATTTTTTGTAAATGTTCATTGTCAGTAGCGTACACTAATATAAAAATAGCATAAATACCCGATACAAAATTACATTCGGTAATTTCTGGGATTTTTTTAATTCATACATTACGTCTTTTGCAAAACGAGCTTCTCGTAAACGAATGCCAGTATAAGATTTTGTTTTGTAACCTAATTTGTTTTCCTCTAAAACAAATTCGGCATTTTTTATAACGCCTTCAGCGGTAAGTTTTTTTATACGTTGGTGTACTAAAGAATTTGAAACTTTTAATTCTTTAGCTATTTGAGAGTATGCTTTACGAGCGTCTAACCGTAACTTTAATAATATTTGTTTGTCTATATAATCAAATTGATTTTTCAAAAGAATGATTTTATTATATTCTATTAGTGTGAGTTCAAATTGTAAAAAACACCAACTTTTTTAAAGTTAAGCATTTATTTGAGCTAAACACTTTTCAATCGTTTTGTTTTGTGTATTTTCATACCAAGTTGTTAATTTAAACACAGATTCTCCTAAATGTTTTTCAAATAATAATTGATTAGAAGTTTCTTCATATTCTCGTTCGGCATCATCTGTACCTAAGTTTGAAGCGAAAATTCCTGCTGCACTTACGGGTAAGAAATCTTCATAAACCATTGGTTCAGTAGTTAAATAACCATCTTTTAATAATTGGTTTACGTCTGATTTTGTATGCGTTTTATCTTTTGATAAATTTTTTATTTTATCAGTAGTAAAGTAATGGAAATACGCTAATTCTTCTGATTGTAGTTCTTGATAGGTGTCAGGGAATTTTTTAAAATTTTCTTTTAATAATTGGTTGTACTTTAAAGCATTTTCAGCATTTGGAGATCCACCAATTGTTTTACGTGTTTTATCTAATAACTCATTATATAAGTCTTGTCCTTTTTTGGTTAATGCCACACCGCGCTGTTCAATTTCTCCAAAACGAGCTTTATGTTCTCCTGTTTTTTCAGTTCCTGTTTTACCTTTAAAAGTTACTTTTTCAGTTAAAGCTTTAAAACTTGTTTGACGTAATAAAATTGGGCACTTTCTTGTTGGTGGTCCTTCTATAATATCTTTTGGAGTAATATTGCGAGCTTCCATAGAACTTTGCACCTTATCAATATCTAAAGTTCTTGGTGTTAGGTGATTGATGTGAGGGCCTTTAAAAGCAACCACATCAGCAATTAATCTGTGCTGACCTACTAATGCTTCGTACATTTCGTGATCTACTGTAGCAGTTTCATGCCAACGAAAAGTTTCTAGCGCTTCTTTAACAAAAGTATCGGCATCTTCTTTATTTAAACCATTTTCTTTTTCAGATTTGTCAATTAATTCCAGCGCTTTTATAGTGAAAATTTGACGGTTTTCTAAAATAGTTTCAATATTAGTACGCAGCTTATCATCATCAATTAGGTCTAAACGTAATAAAGAAGTGAAAATTCTAAAAGGAGCTTGGTTAAGTGCTGTGTTCTCTATAGCTCTAAACGCTGTTGAATGAACAGGAACACCAGCGGAAGCTAAATCATAATAGCCAAGAGGAAACATTCCCATAACTTTAAATAGGCGTCTCATTGTAAATAACTCATATGGTTTACCTAAGCGAATTGCTCCGTGGCGCTCCATATTTAAACGAGTAATTTCTCCAGTACGTTCTAATTGTTCTTTTATTTCTTTAGATTCTGAAATAACATTGTTGTTAATTTCCTGAACTAAATCAAGTAGTTCACCGTAAAGAGGTACTTCATTTTTATACATATCAGACATCGTTTTAGAGAAGCGATTACGAATGTATTCTGGTGAGACAAATGTCTTTTCAGTGTTTAAACTTTGTACAGTATTTATTGATGACATAATTTGTTTAATTTTAACGCAAAATAAATAAATTTAATCTTTATTTTATGTTTTAAAAATTGATTTCACTTAATAGTGGTTGTTTATGTGTTGTTTTGGTTTTAAAAATGTGTTTATTTTAAAAGAAAAATAATTTTAATTAAAAAAGAGATTTTAAAAAATCAATTTGACTTTTTATAAAACAAGTACTCTTTAGACGATGAGATGAATAAATGTTTCACGATAAATTATGATTTTTGCGACGAGAAAAAAACTTTATCTCTAATTAATTTTGTAGATAGAATTTTAGGAGGTAAAATATGAAGGAGGTTTGGAGTTCCTTGTAAAAACAAAAACATCCATTTTATACAAAATGGATGTTTTTTTATAGTTTACTTTTAATTAATTATTGATAGCATAACTTGCTGCTTTCCCTAATTCTGATAATTGACTCATTGTTGTTTTAAAAACACCTAGTCCCCACTTGTGTAATTGTTTAGCCATAATGTAATAGTTTGTGTTAAAATTTCCCTTACACAAATTTACATGTTTTAATTGGCTGTTTTGCAGTGTTATAAGTCGTTTTGTGTAGTTGGTATTAAATAATGTATAGTTGGTGTTTCTGCAGTTGTTTTGTAAAACTTACTTCACTTTTTTGCTTTTAACATAAAAATTGTCATCAACTATAATTTCGTTAGAATTAATGCTAATAGTTAGCCATTTTTCAGTCGGATTTAACTGTTGTTTTTTATCATTAACAAAAATGTTTAAAGGCATATTAAAATCAGCAACAACACTATTCCAGCGATAAGAAAGCTTATTGTTCTCTATTTTATATTCAAAAACAGGAATTTTAACAGTACGTAAATATTGATCAAAAATGGTACTTAAATCAATTCCGGATTGTTGCGAAATATAGTTTTCAACTTGTTTAGTATTTACGGTTTTATGATAAAAAACAGTGTTTAATCCGCGTAAAATTTGTCGCCATTTTTCATCATCATTAATTAAGGTTCTAATGTTGTGTAGCATGTTGGCTCCTTTATAATACATGTCTCCAGAACCTTCACTATTTACATTGTATTGACCAATAATAGGAATATCGTTCTGAACACTTCTACGAGTTCCGATTACATATTCTTTTGATGCTTTTTTACCGTAGTAATAATCTAAAAATAAGTTTTCAGAATAGGCAGTAAAGCTTTCATGAATCCACATGTCAGCAATATCAATGTTGGTAATGTTGTTAGCAAACCACTCGTGTCCAGATTCGTGAATAATAATAAAATCGAATTTTAAACCCCAGCCTGTTCCTGATAAATCTCTACCTAAATATCCGTTCATATATTTATTTCCGTAGGTAACTGAACTTTGGTGTTCCATTCCTAAATACGGAGCTTCTACCAGTTTAAAACCATCTTCATAAAAAGGATATTTTCCAAACCAATGCTCAAAAGCTTTCATCATTTTTGGAGCATCTTTAAATTGTTTTTTTGCTTTTTCTAAATTATCACGCAATACGTAATAATCCATATCAAGCATTCCGTCCTCACCATTATATTTTTCAGAAAAATGTACATAGTCACCAATATTTACATTTACCCCGTAATTATTAATCGGATTATTTACAAACCAATGATAAGTAGATGTATTGTCTTTATGTTGTTCTATTTTACGTAATTTTCCGTTAGAAACATTCATTAAGTTTTTGGGAACACGCACGCTAATTGCCATGCTATCTACTTCGTCATACATGTGGTCTTTATTTGGCCACCAAACACTAGCGCCTAAACCTTGGCAAGAGGTAGCAGCAAAATGATTTCCGTTTTTATCTTTTTTCCATGAAAATCCGCCATCCCAAGGAGCATTTTTTGCAACTTTCGGATGTCCCTCGTAATACACATCTAACGAATTTATATTTCCGATTTGTTGAATGTCTTTTAAATGAATAAAATGCGCATTTCCGTCGGTAACTACTTTTAATTTTTTCCCGTTCTGAATTACTTTCGTAATTTTTAAGGGACTTTGTAAATCAATTTGTAAAACACTGTGAGATTTTAAAACTTTGTACTGCACGGTATTTTTTCCGTGGATAAATTTTTTATCAGGATTTACGGTAATGTCTAAATGATAGTAGGTTAAATTCCACCAAATTCTTTCAGGGGTGATTGATCCACGAAGTGAATCTTGTTTTGTAAATGTTTTAGTGTGTTCGAATAACGATGTTTGTGCTAATAAACTAAAACTAATTAGAAAAAATAAAATACTAAAAATTGATTTTTTACTCATAACGATTGTGTTCTTAAAACGAGTTGCTAATATAAGTGTTTAAAGTCTTTTTTTATTATAGCGAACTTTAAGATATTTGTATAAAATTAAAAATTAATGTCGAAAGTAATATTAATAACAGGAGCTTCTTCTGGAATAGGAAAAGCAATTGCTACTTATTTACACGCTAAAAATTATACAGTTTACGGTACAAGTAGGAATCCTGCTAAAGTAAAAGTACCTTTTAATATGGTTGCTTTAGATGTTACGGATGCTAAAACAATTGATTCTGCAGTAAGTACAGTAATTGAAAAAGAAGGCAAAATAGATGTGCTAATTAATAATGCAGGTAAGGGAATAACAGGATCGATAGAAGATACTCCTACTGATGAAATGCGTGCTAATTTTAATACTAATTTTTTCGGCGTTATAGATGTGGCTAAAGCTGTATTACCCCAAATGCGAAAGCAAAAATCGGGAACAATAATAAACGTTACTTCGATAGCAGGTTATATGGGATTACCTTTTAGAGGTATTTATTCAGCAAGTAAAGGTGCTTTAGAATTGGTAACCGAGGCTTTAAGTATGGAAGTTAAAAGTTTTGGAATTAAAGTAATAAATGTAGCTCCAGGAGATTTTGCAACCAATATTGCATCAGGAAGATTTCATACACCCGTGTATGAAAACTCAGCATATAAAGAGGCGTATACAGAGAATTTAGCTTTAATGGATGGTCATGTAAATTCAGGAATGGATCCGAAAGTTATGGCAAAAGCAATTCATCAAATTATAGAGAAAAAAATCCTAATATTCATTATAAAATAGGCGGATTTATGGAGAAATTCTCAGTTCTTTTAAAACGAGTTTTACCAGATAAAGTTTATGAAAAGCTGTTAATGAACCATTATAAATTGTAAATTTGCAAGGCTTTAGAAAGCAGGATTTTAAATAAATTAGAACACAATCATATAATATATATAACATGAAATTTTTTATAGATACAGCTAACTTAGATCAGATTAAAGAAGCACAAGCTTTAGGTATTTTAGATGGTGTAACCACGAATCCGTCTTTAATGGCAAAAGAAGGAATTACAGGAGAAGTAAACATTATAAACCACTACAAAGCAATTTGCGAATTAGTAGAAGGTGATGTTTCTGCTGAGGTAATTTCAACAGATTTTGACGGAATGGTAAAAGAAGGAGAAGCGTTAGCTGCTTTAAATCCTCAAATCGTGGTAAAATTACCAATGATAAAAGACGGAATAAAAGCGTGTAAATATTTTTCATCAAAAGGAATTAAAACAAACGTAACGTTAGTGTTTTCTGCAGGGCAAGCTTTATTGGCAGCAAAAGCCGGTGCAACGTATGTTTCTCCGTTTATTGGGCGTTTAGATGATATTTCTACAGACGGATTAAATTTAATCTCAGAAATTCGTCAAATTTATGATAACTATATGTTCGAAACACAAATTTTAGCTGCATCTGTGCGTCATACAATGCATATTATTGATTGCGCTAAATTAGGTTCTGATGTAATGACAGGTCCTTTAAGTGCTATTGAAGGTTTGTTAAAGCACCCATTAACAGATATTGGTTTAGCAAAGTTTTTGGAAGATTATAAAAAAGGAAACTAGAAAATAGTTATTAGTGTTTAGTTGTTAGGACGAACTCATTGCTAAACACTAATAATTTAAAGGTTAAAAATAATTAGAAGCTATTTCCTGCTTTTCACTATATCTTTTTTATGAAAAATAAAAAAGGATGCCGTTTCAATCAGGGCTAACCTTGTTTAGTAACAAATAGCAAAATTAAGAATGGTTTTTAGTATTTAGTTTATTTTAGTTTTTGGCGCTCACTAATAACTAACTACTAAACACTAATAACTTTTAAATCTTAAAAAGATTTAAAGAATGTACCCTAAAAAAGAACTCGCACAATTAGTTATTTCAGCTTGTGATCAATTTAATATTGATACAGTTGTAATATCACCAGGATCAAGAAACGCTCCGTTAACTATTGGGTTTTCAAATCACCCAAATATAGAAACGTTAAGTGTTGTTGATGAGCGTTGTGCTGCTTTTTTTGCTATGGGAATTGCACAGCAAAAACGCAAACCGGTGGCAATTATTTGCTCATCAGGTTCGGCGTTGTTAAATTATTATCCCGCAATAGCGGAAGCTTTTTATAGTAATATTCCGTTAATAGTAATTTCTGCTGATAGACCAAAACATTTAATTGATATTGGCGACGGACAAACCATTCGTCAAGAAAATGTATTTGAAAACCATATTTTGTTTTCTGCGAATTTAGTAGAGAAAAAAATCAATTAGAAAATAATAGCAATTTATTAGCAGAGGCATTGCAAACGGTAATCACTAAAAAAGGGCCAGTGCATATTAATGTTCCTTTTAATGAGCCGTTGTATGAAACGGTTGCTGATTTAAAAGAATTTAATTTTTCGAACCTCATTGCGAACGAAGTAAAGCAATCTGTTAACTATCAAAAACTATCTGAAATTTGGAATGCATCCACTAAAAAAATGATTTTGGTGGGAAGTAATTTTCCGGATGCTGAATTACAAAATATACTTAATAGGTTTGTTGAAGATGAATCGGTATTAGTTTTAACAGAAACAACTTCAAACTTATACCATCCAAAATTTATCAATTCGATTGATAAACTTATTTTTCCGCTAACTGAAACTGACTTTTTAGAATTACAACCCGATCTTCTAGTAACTCTAGGAGGAATGGTGATTTCTAAAAAAATAAAACAGTTTTTAAGAAAATACCAACCAAAACAACATTGGCATATTGATGAGTTAACGGCAATGGATACCTATCATTGTTTGTCTGATTTTATACAAGAAAATCCTGTCGATTTTTTACAAAAAATAGAAAGTCAAACAAACATTATAAAAAGTAACTATCAAAAAGATTGGTTAGTTGTAAATGAAGATAGAAATTATAAACACGATCATTATTTAGCTGATTGCGAATATTCTGATTTAAAATCTTTTGAAGCTATTTTAAAATTTATTCCTGATAATTATCAGGTGCAAATTGGCAATAGTTCGATAATTAGATATTCTCAACTGTTTAATTTAAACGCTACCTTGCGCGTGTTTTGTAATAGAGGTACAAGTGGTATTGATGGCAGCACCAGTACAGCAGTAGGAGCAGCATTCGCAGATAAAGAACCTGCAGTTTTTATAACCGGAGATTTAAGTTTTTTTTACGATAGTAATGGGTTGTGGAATACTAATATTCCGAAAAACTTTAGGATCATTATATTAAACAATGATGGAGGTGGAATTTTTAGAGTAATTCCCGGTCCTTTGTCAACCAATGCGGCAATGTATTTCGAAACCCCGCATAGCTTAACTGCTGAGTATTTGGCAAAAATGTATAGTTTTAATTATACGGCTGTTTCTAATTTAGAAGAATTAAATATTGGGTTGAAGGATTTTTATAAAACATCAAATCATCCAAAAATAATGGAGATTTTTACTCCGAAAGAAATAAATGACGTAGTTTTAAAGAACTATTTTAAAAACTTATAAAATGGAATTAGAAGACGGATTACAAGAGGATTCACAAAATAGATTACAAGAAGGAGATCAGGTAAATTTAAAAATTATTGAGCAAACTCCATTAGGATATACTGTTTTAATTGATGATGAATTTGAAGGTTTGTTATTTAATAACGAAGTGTATCAAGATATCGAAGAAGGTATGGAAACTTACGGTTATGTTAAAAACATCAGAGAAGACGGGAAGATTGATATTTCTTTACGACCTCAGGGTTTTAGAAATGTAATTGATACAGATGCAGATGTAATTCTTAGAAAGTTAGATGAAAAAGGTTTTTTAATGCTTACTGATAAAAGCTCTCCTGAATCAATTAAGTTTAGATTGCAAATGAGTAAAAAAGCTTTTAAAAGAGCTATTGGTGGTTTGTATAAGGATAAGAAAATTGTTTTAAAAGAAGATAGAATTGAGTTGTTAAAATAAGCAAACAAAGACAAAATAAAAACGGCGATTTAATTATTAAGTCGCCGTTTTTATTTTAGATATACTACTTTATTTATCGTCTTCTTTTTCCTCTTCATTATCATCCTCTTCAGGAAAATCTTCAATAATTTCTTCTTTAGGTTGACTTTCTTTAAGATCTGTTACACGTTTAATATTTTCATAAAAAGCATTCGCATTTGGGTCCGAAGGTTCCATTTTACCATAAGCAGCTTTGTAGTAAAACTCGGCTTTTTCGTAATCTTTTCCTTTTTCGTAATACTTTCCTACATAAAAATCACCAATATGAGAATCAGGATATTTAATCATTACAAAATCACCTAAAACACGCAAATAATCACCGTCTAATTTATCAATAACGATTCCTTCAATAGCAAAAATATCATCTAAACGAACGTTTAAATTAGAGCCGTATAAATATTGAATGTCTAAATATTTTTGTTCTACATATTTTATAGCCTCTAAAGGACCTAATTCCTTAATATTTGTCTCAAATTCATTTTTAGTAATCTTAGCATATAAGTAAAACATTTTCTCGAAAGCTCTTGGTATTGTTTCACCAATAACAGATAAATAGTTAGGTGCATTCGTGAATTTATCGAATGTAATATGCATGTTTTTAGCATTAAAAGAAGATAAGTAAGTTCCTATTTCGCTAAATCGATCGTTTTGTTTCGGATTTATATACTCTTTATTGTTACTAGCATAGATAAAATAAGAGTTGTCGATAGTTCCTAGTCTATCTAAAGAATATGATTGAATTCTGCTAGCGCTAAACTGTGTAAGTTCGGGCGTAATACAAAGATATGAGTTAAAAATTGGCTGCGCATCTTTTAAGAAATAAGTAACAAAATCGGCTGCTTTTCCTTGACCTGCAACGGTCATGAAAGGAGAAGTTCTGTAGTTTAATTCCATATGCGGAATCAATTCGTTCTTTATAAATTTTTGAAATTTTTCGGCAGTTGTCGTTAAAGCATTGTTTGAAGGAATAATAGAGATATCTTCATTGTAGGTATTGCTCATATTTATTCCAACAACTATTTGTCGTGGAGCTTTATCTGTATTAGCATATAATTTAGCATTACCCACATACATGTCAAAAAGATATTGATCACCTAAAACAATAGCTAAAGGATAACTAACAGTTTCATCATTATCGTAGTTTTCAGGAATGTAAATTTTTACAGATCTACCTTTCGTAAATTCGATAGAATTAATTTTTTCGGTAATTATTTTTTGCGAAAAAAGGCTGGTACTTAGTAATAAAGTAACTAAAAAATATAGTTGTTTCATAAGATTCGTATTATATCGTTCAAATATAGAAAAGAAAAACAAAGTTATTATGTTATTTTTGCTCTACTTACTAACGATAATATTTTAAAATTATGATACAACCTCAATGGAAAGTTGCCAAAGAGTATGAAGATATTACTTATAAAAAGTCGCACAATGTAGCGAGAATAGCATTTAACCGTCCAAATGTGCGTAATGCATTTCGTCCGCATACAACATCAGAATTGTTAGATGCTTTTCAGGATGCGCATGAAGATACGAATATAGGAGTGGTATTGTTATCTGCGGAAGGGCCTTCAACTAAAGACGGGATTTGGAGTTTCTGCTCTGGTGGAGATCAAAATGCACGTGGTGAAAAAGGATATGTAGGTAAAGACGGTTATCATCGTTTAAATATATTAGAAGTACAGCGATTAATTCGCTTTATGCCAAAAGCTGTAATTTGTGTAGTTCCGGGTTGGGCAGTTGGTGGCGGACATAGTTTACATGTTACTTGTGATTTAACTTTGGCAAGTAAAGAACACGCTATCTTTAAGCAAACCGATGCTGATGTAACTTCTTTTGATGCAGGATACGGATCGGCATATTTAGCAAAAATGGTAGGGCAGAAAAGAGCTCGTGAAATTTTCTTTTTAGGAAGAAATTATTCAGCGCAAGAAGCGTATGATATGGGAATGGTAAATGCAGTTGTACCTCATGACGAATTAGAGCAGACTGCTTTTGATTGGGCACAAGAGATTTTAGAAAAATCGCCAACATCTATAAAAATGTTGAAGTTTGCAATGAACTTAACAGATGACGGAATGGTAGGTCAGCAAGTATTTGCTGGAGAAGTTACACGTTTAGCATATATGACAGAAGAGGCTAAAGAAGGTAGGGATGCTTTTCTTGAAAAAAGAAAACCAAACTTTCCAAAAACTTGGATTCCATAGAGCGGAGTATTTAATTTGCTATCGCAACGAAGTGGAATGAAATAATCTATGTAAAAGATTGCTTCATTTTATTCGCAATGACGTTCTAGCTTAAAAATTAATCATGTCATTACAAGGAAGTATGACGAAGTAATCTTATGGTTAGATTGCTTCGTTTTATTCGAATAGACACCTTTATTTTAAATATGAAAATAATTTGTATTGGGCGTAATTACGCCAAGCATATCGAAGAATTAGCAAATGAAAAACCAGAAAATCCTGTTGTTTTTCTGAAGCCAGATTCAGCAATCCTTCCGAAGAAAATGCCTTTTTTTATTCCGCCTTTTTCTAATGATATTCATTATGAAGTGGAGATTTTGGTGAAAATAAATAAAGTAGGAAAACATATTTCTCCTAAATTCGCTCATAAATATTATGACGAAATAGGATTGGGAATCGATTTTACGGCACGAGACGTGCAAGCAAAATGTAAAGAAAAAGGATTGCCTTGGGAAAAAGCAAAAGCTTTTGATGGTAGTGCCGTTATTGGAGCATTTTATCCGAAAGAAGATTTTAACTTAGATAATTTTTCTTTTCAGTTACATAAAAACGAGGAGGTAGTTCAGGATGGAAATTCAGCATCGATGTTATGGAAAATAGATGAATTGATTAGTTATGTGTCGCAATATTTTACCTTAAAAAAAGGAGATGTTATTTTTACGGGAACACCAGCAGGAGTTGGAGCTGTAAAAGAAAATGACATTTTAACTGGTGTTATTGAAGGTAAACAAGCTTTTGAAATTAAAATAAAATAATTATAAATCCCGCTTTTGCGGGATTTTTTTAATAAGCATATGAACGCAGAAATAATAACGATTGGAGATGAGATTCTTATAGGTCAAATTGTGGATACAAATTCACAATGGATTGGGCAGGAATTAAATAAAATAGGCGTTTCAGTATACCAAATAACCTCTATTCAAGATGAAAAGCAACATATTTTAAATGCTTTAAAAGAAGCAGAAAGTAGAGCAGATATCGTAATTATAACAGGAGGCCTTGGCCCGACAAAAGATGATATCACTAAAAAAACAATTGCCGAATATTTTAAAGACGATGAGGTTGTTGAGTATCAGGAGGTAATTGAACATATAAAAAGTTTATTCAAAAAAATAAAGCACCCTTTTAACGAAGTGCAAAGATACCAGGCACAGTTGCCATCTAAGGCAACTTTATTAATGAACTATTTCGGTACCGCGCCAGGTATGTGGTTTTATGAAAATAATACTGTTTTTGTTTCATTGCCAGGCGTGCCTTATGAGATGAAAGGATTAATTACGAATGCGGTATTGCCTAAAATTCAAGAAAAATTTAAATTACCATTTATATCGCACACAACAATAATGACGGTTGGTGTTGGTGAAAGTGTTATTGCCGAAAGAATTGAAGCGTGGGAAAATAACTTACCTGCACACATTAAATTAGCGTATTTGCCATCGTTTGGTAAAGTAAGATTGCGAATTTCAGCAAAAGGAGCTGATAAAGAATTTATAGAAAAAGAAGTCGCAAAAAGTGTTTTTGAGCTAAGTGCCTTAATTTCTGACGTTATTGTTGGTTATGATGAAGAAGCATCTATAGAAAGTAGTGTAGGTGGTTTGTTAAAGAAATTCAATAAAACGGTAAGTGTTGCTGAGAGTTTAACAGGTGGTAGAATAGGAGCTGATTTAGTTTCTGTAGCAGGATCTTCTGCTTATTTTAAAGGAGGTTTTATTACCTATACGGCAGAATTAAAAGAGCAATTACTAGGAGTGCCAATGCAATTAATTAAAGAATTTACAGTTGTAAGTAAAGAGGTTGCTAAAGAAATGGCAATTGGTTGCTTAGAGCGGTTAAAAACGGATTATGCCATTGCGGTAACAGGAAACGCTGGGCCTACTACAGATAATAACAATAAGAATGTAGGGTTGGTTTATATTGCTATTGCCGAAAAAAATAATGTAGAAGTATATGAGTTTGATTTTGGGCAACCGCGAGAGAAAGTATTAAATAGAACAGTTACAAAAGCACTAGAGTTGTTGCGAGAAAATGTTTTAAAAAATAATTAAAGCGTTGTTTTTAAGTGTCTTGCTATTAATACAAAGGTCTTTCTATAATAGTCTTCAAATATTTGATAATATAAGTTATATTTATTAAAATAATTTGTAAATTTGCCGACTGTTACGATTCCGATGGGCTAGATGCTTAGCTTCAGTTAGAATATATCAAAAATAATAAGAATTTAAATGAGTTTTTTTTGCGCAATCAATATAAATGCGTAAATTTGCACCTCGTTTAGAAATAATACTAAAAACTGTCAAGAAGATGTCTAGAGTTTGTGAACTTACAGGAAAAAAAGCTATGGTTGGGAACAATGTTTCTCACGCATTAAATAGAACTAAAAGAAAATTTAACGCTAATTTAATGACTAAGCGTTTTTATATACCAGAAGAAGATAAATGGATTACTTTAAAAGTATCTGCTTCTGCATTAAAAAATATTAATAAAAAAGGAATCTCTGCAGTAATTAAAGATGCTAGAGTAAACGGTTTCTTAACTAAGTAATTCCTTACTAGATAAAATTTTACAGAGATGGCAAAAAAAGGAAACAGAGTTCAGGTTATTTTAGAATGTACTGAACACAAAGCAACTGGTAAACCAGGAACTTCACGTTATATTACTACAAAGAACAAAAAGAACACTCCAGATAGAATGGAATTAAAGAAATTTAATTCTATCTTAAAGAAGATGACAGTTCATAAAGAAATTAAATAATTATAAGTTTTTTTAAACTTTAAATAACCCATATAACATGGCAAAGAAATCAGTAGCATCGTTACAAACAGGCGCAAAAAGGTTAACTAAAGCGATTAAAATGGTAAAATCTCCAAAAACAGGAGCTTACACATTTGTTGAAGCTATTATGGATCCTGCAAAAGTAAATGATTTTATCGCGAAAAATTAATACTTTTACTACAAAATAAACAAAAGCTACTTTCATTAGAGAGTAGCTTTTTTTTTGTGCTAAAAAACTGTATTTTTGGACGTTACCCTTCGGGTCAGGCTTTTGGCAGTCGCTCTCTGCGAGGAGCTTCAGCAATGCCGCAATCCTTAACGCGAAAGTAATCGTGTAATGACAATTTGACTATATAATAAGTTTGGTATAGTTTTTAACCTATATAAACGATTATAAAATTTAACTATGAGTTTTTTTAAGAAAATCTTCTCAAAAGAGAAAAAAGAAACATTAGACAAAGGATTAGAGAAAACAAAATCTAGTTTTTTCTCTAAACTATCTAAAGCTGTTGCCGGAAAAACAACAGTAGACGATGATGTTTTAGATAATTTAGAAGAAGTATTAGTCTCTTCTGATGTTGGTGTAGATACTACGTTAAAAATTATCGAAAGAATTGAAACTAGGGTTGCTAAAGATAAATACGTAGGAACAGAAGAGTTAAATCAGATTTTAAGAGAAGAAATTGCAGGTTTACTTTCTGAGACAAACACAAAAGACGATACCGAATTTACCGTTCCAGCAAACACAAAGCCATATGTAATAATGGTGGTGGGAGTAAACGGAGCAGGTAAAACAACTACGATTGGTAAATTAGCATCTCAGTTTAAAAAGCAAGGATTAAAAGTTGTTCTTGGAGCAGCAGATACGTTTAGAGCGGCTGCAATAGATCAATTACAGGTTTGGGCAGATAGAACAGATGTTCCTATAATTCGTCAAGAAATGGGTTCTGATCCTGCTTCTGTAGCGTTTGATACGGTTAAGTCGGGTGTAAATCAAAATGCCGATGTAATTATTATAGATACTGCAGGTCGATTACACAATAAAGTTAATTTAATGAACGAGTTAACGAAGATTAAACGTGTAATGCAAAAGGTGATTCCAGATGCACCACATGATGTTTTATTGGTTTTAGACGGTTCTACAGGTCAAAATGCTTTTGAACAAGCAAAACAGTTTACCAAAGCAACAGAAGTTACTTCTTTGGCAGTTACCAAATTAGATGGAACAGCAAAAGGAGGTGTTGTAATTGGTATTTCAGATCAATTTAAAATACCCGTAAAATATATCGGAGTAGGAGAAGGAATAGACGATTTACAAGTGTTTAATAAATACGAGTTTGTAGATTCTTTTTTTAAATAGAAAACAGCATTAAGAAAATTTAAAAACGCCACTATATAGTGGCGTTTTTTTGTGGAATATATTTATAAAGCCTGGCTAATGTTTTTGTGCAAGGTTAGTAAGGAGTTAAAAAGAATGAATTCCCGATTAAGCTAAAACTTTTTATTTTATCTTTTTTGTTCTAAAGCCAAATTAAAAGGTTTTGCGGACTCGGTTAAAAACTTTAAACTTAAGATTAAATACTTAGATCCGTATTAACTATAGCCATTTTAGGCAATCGTACTTTTTATTCTTCGAAAAGTTTTTCGACTTGCACTAATTTTATTGCTTCATATGGTCAAAATGTAATTTGTCATTCTTACTTATTAAGTTCATTAAATATTTTGAAGATTGATGTATTTCTTGCGGATTCATTGAGCCATTTATTGAATGAGAAAGAATGTTACAAACTTTAATTAATAAACCAAGTTTCGTTTTCTCATTATTACTCGTAATTTTGAAATGACTTTCAATTCGTTTTTGAAGATTACTTGTGAAAAGTAAATTTTTACCGAGTTTGAATCCATACCATTCTTCAAAAATTCTTCGCATTACATTTGGGTAGTGATAAATCTGACATTCTGATTTTAAATCTTCATCACTTTTTCTCGAAAATTCATAAATTTCTTTAAATAAATAATTATACGGTTTTTCTTTACTCGATAATTTTACCAATTCACTTAATCCATTATTTTTTCTCAATTCAAAAGTTGCAAATGATTGATTATTAACTTGTCCATAGGATAAATTGCAATAGTCTTCCCAAGAATGAGTCAGAATAAAAATCTGTTGATTTGGAAGTTCTACAAGGCTTTTCATAAGTTCCAATATGTAAAACTTATTCGAGTCATCCATACTTGAAATAGGGTCATCTACAATGATAAGTTCTATTTCAGATTTTATCTGCTTTTGTTTGTTATCAGCAAAAAGTTCAAAATAGAAAAACAGTAAGGCTAAAAGATTCTTTTCTCCTTCGCTAATATCTTTTATTATTAATGTAGTATTTTCATTAGTGCTTTTTATAATATAATTGCGGTTATCAGAATCAAGAGTGACTTTTAATGATATGTTTATATCACTAAGAATTTGTGAAACAAAATCAGCAAAATCCTTAGTAAGACTTTTTTGTTGTTTTAAGTCTTGAATTCCTTTTTGAATTTTTAAATTGTTCTCACGTTTGTATTTTATCTCTCTTACTTTGATTTCAACATTCTTTAATTTGTCCTTAATACTGACTGATTTAAATATTTCCAAACCAATAGCACCCTTTACTAATGTCGTTAGATTATTTAATTTCTTCCTTAGTTCCGATAATTGCTTGTTTTTAATTTTATTGATATTTATTATTGAATCTTCAATTTCTTGCAATATTCCTGTTAGAAGTTCAAAGTCAAAATTTTCTTGAATCTCAATTTTATCAATCTTTGATTGACACGAATTTATTAGAGATTGAATATCACTTTCCTTTTTGGTTATTACGGTAAAATATTGCTCAACTTCATTGCCAATATTAGTAGAATAAGTTTTGGCTTCTTTTTCAATAATATATATGCTTTCCAAAAAAAATTGAAGCTGTTCTCTAACTGTTTTAACTTTTTGGTTGCTTTATGTCTTTTATTTTCCTTGTAGTGAGTTATTTTAGATTTGATATTTGAATAATCTAATTTGTTATTACAAAATTTGCAATTATCACCATCTTTGTGAATTTTTATTCCCGATTCAATCCATTGAACTATTTCATATTCTGGGATTTAAATATCTTCTCCAAAATTTTCTTTAAAGATTATATTAACTTCTTCCTTTAGAGTTGTTGAAATGTTTGAAAATAATAACGGACGTAAATTTTCATTTTGTGAGATTTGCTTTTCGATTGAATTGTCAACGTTAACTTCTAGTAATTTATTATCGTCTGTTTCAATTTTTTTGGCATCTTTAAAATCTTTTTTGTAAAGTTCAATTACACGCTCAACAGTTTCATCTTTAGATTTCTTTTGAATATTAGATTTACCTTTCCTTCTATTGTGAATTGTGTCAATATCTGTTCTGATTTCCTTTTTTAATCTGACAATATTTAAATCAAGTTTGTCAATTTCTGTTTTGCTTATTATAAGTTTTTCTAATTCTTTAACCTTATTTTCTATATCAACAACTCCTTTACCAAAACTTGCTTCAATCCCTTTAATTTTTCCGTCAGTGTTTTCGAGTAATAATGAGGTTGAAATATAATCTCTATCAAACATTCTAAAATTCTCTTGATTCTTGATTGGGTTTTTTAGAAATTCATTTTTAATACCAATAGCGATTGAACTTTTTCCTTTTCCATTGTATCCAAAAAGAATGTTTTTGACACAAAAAAGTAAGCTATTCGGATTAGTGTAATCAACAAAAGATTTATGAGTGAAACTGTTTAGTTTGGTTATCATTTTTTTTAATGTATTCTTTTCTATTAATAGCCCAAATATATACCATGGTTTTTCGGTATGTTGCCTAACTCTTTCAAGAGTATAAATCTTTTTTAATAATTTATGTTCAACGCTAGCGAAGCTATCAAAAAAAGGAATAAGAATCAAACTAAAGTGTAAGTATGAAATATTTAAGATTATCCTAAATTTCAGAATAAAATGCAAAAAAAAGTAACAGAAGTAACTTCTATGGCTACCAGTAAATTAGACGGAACAGGAAAATAAGGCGTTGTGATTGGTGTTTCAGATCAATTTGAAATACTCGTAATATATATCGGAGTAGGAAAAGGGACGATTTACAAGTTTTTAATAAATACGAATTTGTAGATTATTTATGCTTTAGAAGTAAAGCTTTGCTAGCGGTTTGTTGTATAATAAACTGCTATAAACGGAGGGGGATTTACAAGCGCTTTTGTAAGTTATTATTAGATTTTTTTAAGCTCATGAGTCAAATTTTTATATGTTAACTAGTTTCAGAAATTCCGTATTTATCAGAATATACTTTTGTGAATTGAGCTCCGAATAATAAAATAAGACTTGTGTAAGAAACCCATAACATTACTAATATTACTGAGCCTGCTGCACCATAAGTCGATCCTGGTTCGGCTTTTGCAAAATAAAAAGACAATGCATATTTTCCTAACACGAACAATATAGCTGTTAATGCAGCGCCAGATTTTACAGCTTTCCATCTTACTCTAGACGATGGTAAAAATTTAAACATAGCAGCAAAAAGAAAATAAATAAAACTTAATGAAATGAGCACATCAAACATATAAGCGAGTTCTAAAAAGCCATCTGGCAGCAATCTATTTATACGTTCCGAAAATGCAGAAAGTCCGGAGGTTAAAACAAGACTTATTAATAATAAAAAACCAAAAATTAAAATAAAACCAAAACTTTTTAATCTTCCAATTAATGTAGCCAATACACCGTTAGTATATGAAGGTTTAAAATTCCATATTTTATCTAGCGCATTTTGTAATTGGTAAAAAACGCCGGTAGCTCCGTATAGTAAAGTACCAATTCCTAATGTGTTAGCTATTAAAGATGTTGATTTATCTCCTTTATCTGTCATCATTTCTTGTATGAATTTTGCAGTATCTACACCGAAAGCAATAGACATTTCATCGGTAAGCCTACCTTGAACTATTTCTCTACCCCAAATGCCTCCAACTAAATCTATTATTAAAATAAGTAATGCAGGTAATGAAAGGATAGAATAGTAAGCTAAAATTGCACTCAAATTAAAAGGATCTTTAGCTATCCAAAGATTAAAAGTTTCTAAAAATATGTTGGGTAAATCCTTGATTTTAAATGTCAATGGTAAAATATTTAATTTTTGTAATTATACAGATTAGGAACATTTCCCTTAAACGTCTGGTCACTTTTTTAAGAATACAAAATCATTTTAATGATTAATATTAAAGGTTAGCGAAGCTATCAAAAAAAGGAATAATAATCAAACAAAAGTAGTAAGTGTGTAAAATATTTAAGATGTATCTTTGCACTCTAAATTTTTATAGTATAATGCGCACAAAATCACCAAAGCAAAATAAAATAAACGTAGTTACCTTAGGCTGTTCTAAAAATATTTATGATAGTGAAGTTTTAATGGGACAATTAAAAGCCAACGGTAAAAACGTAGTTCATGAAGACCCAGAAGATGATGGTAATATTGTTGTAATTAATACTTGTGGTTTTATAGGTAAAGCCAAAGAAGAAAGTATTGATACTATTTTGCATTATGCACAGCGTAAAGAAGCAGGAGAAATCGACAAAGTATTTGTTTCTGGTTGTTTAAGTGAGCGTTATAAGCCAGATTTAGAAGCTGAAATTAAAAATGTAGATCAGTATTTTGGTACACATGAGTTACCCGAATTATTAAAGGTATTAGAAGCAGATTATAAACACGAATTAATTGGTGAGCGTTTAACAACAACACCAAAACATTATGCGTATTTAAAAATTGCTGAAGGTTGTGATCGCCCATGTTCTTTCTGTGCAATTCCTTTAATGAGAGGAAAACATAAATCGACACCAATTGAAGAAATTGTTATTGAAGCTACAAAGTTAGCAAAGAAAGGAATTAAAGAATTGATGTTAATAGCACAAGATTTAACCTATTACGGATTAGATATTTATAAAAAACGTGCTTTAGCTGATTTATTAAAAGAATTGGTAAAGGTTGACGGAATAGAATGGATTCGTTTGCATTATGCATTTCCTACAGGTTTTCCGATGGATGTATTAGACGTAATGAAAAACGAACCGAAGGTTTGTAATTATTTAGATATTCCGTTACAGCATATAAACACCGAGATTTTAAAATCGATGAAGCGTGGTACAACCCACGAAAAAACAACATCGTTGATTCATAAGTTTAGAGAAGCGGTGCCAAATATGGCAATCCGTACTACTTTAATTGTTGGATATCCGGGAGAAACTGAAGAGCAGTTTCAGGAATTAAAAGACTGGGTAGAAGAAATGCGTTTTGAAAGAATGGGAGCTTTTGAGTATTCTCATGAAGAAAATACTGGTGCTTTTGTTTTAGAAGATGATGTACCTGCGGATGTAAAGTTCCGTCGTGTAAACGAAATTATGGAAGTACAATCTCAAATTTCTTGGGAATTAAATCAAGCAAAAATCGGAAAAACTTTCCGTTGTTTATTTGATAGAAAGGACGGAGAATATTTTTACGGTCGTACAGAATTTGATTCGCCAGATGTAGATAACGATGTAATTGTAGATGCTACGAAACATTATATAAAACTAGGTGAATTTATAGATATTAAAATTGATGAAGCTGGTGATTTTGATTTGTACGGAACTCCGTTAGTGAAGCAAGAAAAGCCAACGAGCTTAAATCAAAAGAGAAAATAATTAAGAATTCAAAATCCTGCTTTTAGCGGGATTTTTTATGCTTTAAATTCTATAATTTAGCCTTATGAAAAAAGCATATTTTAATTGGAGTTCAGGAAAAGATTCGGCATTTGCATTGTATAAAGTATTGCAGCAAAAAGAATATCATATCGAAAAGTTGATAACGAATGTAAACGAAGATTATCAACGTGTTTCTATGCACGGACTTCATGAAAACTTATTAGAAGCACAAGCAGAAAGCATTGGTATTCCTTTAGAGAAAATATATTTCCCTGCGGATGTAACGATGGATTTGTATAATGAGAAAATGCTTGAAAAAACTGCAGAGTTAAAATTAATAGGATTAAATCATGCTGTTTTTGGAGATATATTCTTAGAAGATTTAAGAAAATACAGAGATACAAAATTACAAGAAGTTGGTATTACAGGCGTGTATCCGTTATGGAAACAAGACACGAAAGAATTATTGAGAGAATTTTTAGCACTCGGTTTTAAAACGATTACGGTTTGTGTAAATGCTAAAAAACTAGGAGAAGAATTTGTTGGTAGAATCATTGATGAAGATTTTATAAATGAATTACCAGATGATGTTGATGTTTGTGGTGAAAATGGTGAGTTTCATACTTTTTGTTTTGACGGACCAATTTTTAGTAAACCAATTGAATTTGAAATAGGTGAGAAATTGCTAAAATCATATACGTTAAATAAAGATGATTCTCAGAACTGTCATAAAGGCACGTCAGAAAAAGTTAAAAATTACGACACTAGTTTTTGGTATTGCGATTTAAAACTAAAAGAATAAGAGCCTGTTTAAACTTTTAATAAAGTGTTTTTTTAGATATAAACGTCATGCTGAATTTATTTCAGCATCGCATAAAATTAAGAAGGATGGCAAAATAGGATGTGAAACTGAAATAAATTCGGTTTGACGGATTCGGTTTTTAGGGTGAAATATTTTTTAACAAGTTTTAATTTTTTAAAGTTGTATCATAGGTTTTTAGCCCCGATTGAAGCATTTGTTTGAGCTCTTTTTTTGGTTTTTTTTCAAAAAAAAGCGAGTGCGTAAAGCGGGAAATAGCTTCAAATAAATTTATAGCTAGTGCTTATTTTGTTTTAAAAGAGTGCTGTTATAAACTTTAAAACTGATGTTGCTGGAGTGTTTTCGTAACACGTTTTGCAGTTGTTGTACATAAACAGGCAATCTATTAAATCGGTAAGCATGTGTAGTAAAAGACCGATACCAATTATGCGATATGGTTTTTTAAAGAACAATAAAATTACGTAGCCAATCATGGCGAAATAAGAGTGAAAAAGATGAAAGCCGAAGCTGCATCTGTTCGGCTGAAATATTGGCGTAGATAATAAATGATCTAAATCTACCAGCATGGTTGCTATTAAAATTAAGTAGACTTTTTTCCAATCACTTTTAAAAAATAAATAGGCAATTATAAGCGGAAACCCGAAGTGTAAGAAGTAGTGAATAAATGTTTGCATCTTAATAAAGTTAAGCAACTTCTCTTTCTAAGGCTAAAAAATGAGTGGTTCCTGATCTAGAAAACAACGGAAAAACATTCAACTCACATTTGTAAGTAGATTTGTCTTTTCTGTAATTAACAATAACTTCTTTAAATGGTTTATTGGCTAATATTTTTTTACGAATGCTACTTTTTGTAGCTTCAGATGTTTCTTTGCCTTGTAAAAAGTTAGCTGTTTTTTGCAAAGCATATTCTTTGTTGTAGCCTGTCATTTTTTTAAAGCCATCGCTAACCCAAATTATTTTCTTGCTGGTGTTTGTTATTACAAGAGATTCGTAAACATTGTCATTTAAAATTTCAGCAATTTCATTTTTCCAGTTAAAATTATTTGCAAGTGCTTGAAGGCTGTTTATATCTTCTTTGGTTTTGTTATCGAAAAATAAATCGTGTATTCCCCAACTTAATAAATTAATATTTTGTTTTGGAGATGGTTGTATTAGCGCCTTAGTTTCTGCATACTTTTCTTTGCTTAAAGAAGATAGGTACACATCTAAGCACATCATGTCTAACAAATTATTTTTCATAGAAGTTAAGTTAATTAATATTGTAAAAGTAAGGAATTAATGTTTTTAAAAATCTTTAAACTGAATAATGTACAACATATTTTGTCTTGGATTATAGCTACTTGTATAAAGACATACAATATGATTATATTTGAATATGAATTTAGATTTTAAAGAATTAAAAGAGTTTTTAGACGCCAAAGTTATTGAGTTTAATACTCCTAATTTTATAGCTGAAGACCCTATTTCTATTCCGCATAAATTTTCATTAAAAGAAGATATTGAAATAGCTGGTTTTTTAGCAGCAACAATTGCCTGGGGTAATAGAAAGATGATTGTTAAAAACGGGAACCGTATAATTGATTTACTAGATAATTCGCCCTACGATTTTATAATGAATCACCAAGATTCTGATTTAGATAGGTTAGAGGGGTTTGTTCATAGAACTTTTAATCCTATCGATTTAAGATTTTTTATAAAGGCTTTAAAAAATATTTATGAGAACCGTAACGGTTTAGAAGCTATTTTTACAAATCATGCTTCAGAAAATTCTTTGCAACCAGCAATTCATGAGTTTAAAAAAATATTCTTTGAAATAGCGCATCCGGCAAGAACAACAAAACATGTTTCGGATCCTTATAAAGGTTCTGCTGCTAAAAAAATTAACATGTGGCTAAGATGGATGATTAGAAATGATGAAACAGGGGTAGATTTTGGACTTTGGAAAGGTGTTTCTCCTTCAGTTTTATCATGTCCTTTAGATGTTCATTCTGGCAATGTAGCACGAAAGTTAGGAATGTTAACTCGCAAACAAAATGATGCAAAGGCACTATTAGAATTAGATACCTCTTTACGAAAATTAGATAAAGATGATCCGGTGAAGTACGATTTTGCTTTATTCGGATTAGGTGTTTTTGAGAAATTTTAAAATAATTAGAATAACTTTAAAACGGCTATTTGCAGCGTAAACTAATTCAGAAATGTATAAGATCTCTAATAAACTAAATTTACAGCTATGATAAAAACAATTATTGTTGATGATGAATACAATGCTAGAGAGTTTTTAGAAAAGTTATTAAATAGATATTTACCAAATCAGTTTTTAATACTTGATAAATGCGAAAGCGTTGATACAGCTATTGTAGCTATTGAGAAGCACGAACCTGAATTAGTTTTTTTAGATATAGAAATGCCTAATAAAAACGGATTTCAATTATTAAAAGAAATTGAAAAAAGAAGGTTTGATATTATTTTTACCACAGCTTATTCTGAATATGCGATTAAAGCAATTAAAGAAAACGCTTTAGATTATTTATTAAAGCCTATAAACTATATAGATTTGTTAGAAACGGTTAAACGTTATAAGCTAACATTAAAAAATAACGTTCAGGATAATAATTTAAAAGAGATACTAAATCAAATAGATATAGGTGACACTAATTTTAATAAAATAGCCTTACCAACAGATTCGGGTTATGAAATTGTAAATCCTAATAAAATATTATACTGCCAAGCAGATAGTAATTACAGTTCTGTAACGCTTGTAAACGGTAAAAAAATAACGTTGTCTAAAACATTAAAATATATTGATGAATTATTGCCGAAGACTAATTTTCATCGAATTCATAAATCGTACTTAGTAAACTTAAACCACGTTGTTCGTTTTAATAAAACGGTAGATTTATATTTAGAATTAAATAACGGAGAACAGCTACCAATAGCATCAAGAAAAAAAGAAAGCTTTTTAAATGCGATACTTCATAAAAAATAAACTACTAATTTTTGTTTGTTTGTTATGCTATCAGTTAGCATTTACACAAACATATACTTCTAAAAACTATACTACTTTAGATGGTTTACCTAATAAAAGTATTTATGCTATAAAAAAAGATAGTAGAGGTTTTTTGTGGGTGGGTACTGGTGCTGGCATTTCTAAAATTAACAATGATGTAATCACAAATTTTTATGAGGAAGATGGTTTAGCATATAATAATTGTTGGGCTATTGAAGAAGATAGTAATAAAAACATGTGGTTTGGAAGTTATGGAGGAGGTTTAACTTTTTTTGATGGTAAAAATTTTTCAGTCTTAAACACATCAAGCGGATTAATTAATAACCATATTCGTAAGTTGTTTTCTTATAAAGAAGATGTTTTTGTAGGTACAAAAAACGGTGTATCTGTTATAGATATTAATTCTAAGAGTATTACAAATTTAGTGTATGAAAAAGATGATAGGTTTCAAGTAATGGGCTTCTTTGTATATGAAAACGAAGTTTATATTCAAACTTACCGAAGTGGTTTATGGAAATACGATAAAAATAATAAGAAACTAATCTTTTTACACCATAAATATAATAGTGTTTTTTCGATATTTAAGTTGGATAACGCGTTGTTCGTTAGTTTTGATGGGTTTGCTTACAAAAACAAATCTATTAAGAAATTTAATATTCAAGATTATATAAGCGGAATTAAACCAACTAGTGAGTTTGGAAATAGTGTTTTTTGGAGTTATATAGCTGATAATAAGCAAAATATCTACGGAGTTGCAGATGGGATCAATTATCCTACTGGCGGACTTTATGAAGTATCTAATAAATCGGTATCAAAGCAAAACACTTTGTTAAATATTAAGAGCACCAAACAATGGTGTATTGATTATGATAAAAGCAATAATAATTTATATGTTGGTACTTTAGATAAAGGAGTGTTTAAAGTTAATTTGAATAAAGAAATAGCCTCTTTTAATGAGGTTAAAAATGTTATAGACATAGAAGTTAAAGATACTATAACTTATGTTTTATCAGAAAAAGGATTATACATAAAATCAAAAAATAGTACTAGTTATATTTTACCTAAAGATTTTTATTCAAAAAAAAACTATTTTTTTAATCATAATAAAACACTAATATCTGAAGAAGATGCGAGGGGTCGATTTCAAAACAATAGTCTTAAAAATATAGAATTCAGAAGTATTAAAAAAATTAATGATGATATATGGGTTAATACTACAATTGGATTATTTAAACTGTCTGAACAGAACTCAATAGAAAAATATTTACCTATTTACACAGATTCGTTTTACTTTACATCAAAAAATGCTGCTTTTTTTCAAAGACGTTACTCACATGTTTATGCATTAGAAAATCTTCATAAAAAGGTAGAAACAATCATTTTTGATCTTAAAAATAAAGAGAATCCTAGAGATGTTGTTTCGATTGAGAAAGTAAACAATCAGTTATATTTCTTATCAAAATCTTCAGGTCTTTATAAATATCAAAACGAAAAATTTATTTCATTTCTAAAAAATGATATTTGGGATGAAAAAGAACTCACTCAAGCTGTTGTTAATAATCAAGATCAATTAGTAATAGGTACCTCTAGAGGTGATGTTTTTATAACTGAAACCTTAGATGATTTTAAAGTAGTAAAAACTATTAAAAATAAAAATATTATAGGTAATAGTATCTTATTTTTAAATATATATAATAATTATTTAATTATAGGAACCGAAAGAGGAATTAATCTTTATAAGGATGATAATATCACTTTTTTAGATAAAGAGCAGGGTTTAAATAATACATTATTTACATCGGCAGTTATAGCTAAAAATAAATTATTGGTTGGAAGCGAAATTGGATATTACGATATAGATTTAGATAAAGTTATAGCGAATCATAAAGCAAAAACATATAATTTTAGTATTACAGATATACAGGTAAATTATGAGAAAATAGCTTCGTATAATTATCATTGGTTTCAATACTTTAAAAAAACGATAGAACTACCATATAATAGAAATACAATATCTTTTACATATGTGGTTAAAAACCATCCGTATCCTAATAAATTAAAATATAGGTATAAAATAACGTCTATTGAAAATAGTAAATGGAGTAATTGGACTGTTGATAATACAATACATTTAAACTATTTAAAAAATGGTAATTATAATGTAATAGTAGAAGTTAAAGATTACAGTACTGGTCAAACCTATGCTGAAAATATATTAGAAATAACGATACTTCCTCCTTTTTGGAAAACATGGTGGTTTATGTGTATTTGTATAATTGTTGTACTATTTGTTCTTTATAGTATTTATAAAATTAGAGTTAGAAGAATTAAAAAAGAAGAAGTTTTAAAAGAAGCTATTTATAAAAGAGTATCAGAAACTAAAATAGAAGCTTTACAAAGTCAAATGAATCCTCATTTTATTTTCAATGCAATGAACTCTATTCAGAATTTTATTATTGATAACGATATCGATAATTCATTAAAATACATGGGAGAGTTCTCTAAATTAATACGAAAAACACTTTATAATTCATCACTTCAATATATTAGTTTAGCAGATGAAATTAGTTATTTGCAAACGTACATTGAGTTAGAAAATTTACGTTTTCAAACTAAAATTTATACTTCAATAATATCTAATAATTTAGATACAGAAGAAATTGCAGTTCCACCAATGTTATTGCAGCCAATAATAGAGAACGTATTTAAACATGCCTTTAATATTAAAGTTGAAAAACCATTATTAACAATAGAGTTTACCCAAAATAATGATTCACTAATTTGTGAAATTACGGATAATGGTAGCGGCTTTGATGCTAATAGTACAAAAAGTAAATCAAAAGGAATTAAGTTGGTAAAAGAGCGTTTACATTTATTAAACCTACCAGAGGACTCGCTAGCAATAACATCAATAGCTTTAAAAGGTACGGTAGTAACGGTAACTTTAAAAATGCGTACGTTAAATAATTAGTAATAAAATAAGTGTTTTATTTCTTTTTCTTTGAAGTATAACATCTACTGTTGATTCAATAAAAATTTCTTATTTAATATAAAAAGTGAACTAAAACTGTGCTAGGGGGAATAGTTTTTTGCTTTATATGCTATCAGTAGAATTTTAATTCTAAAAATAAAAAGAGCTTATGGAAATATCATTACACAGAAGAAAAAGAACATCTAATAGTTTAGTAACGGTTAAGTTTTTAATTATACCTGTAATACATGGAGGTGTTATCTACTGGCTTAAAAAAGTTAAAGTAGTAAAACATTTTAATGGGTTTTCTTATCAGATAACCAATGTACAATCAGTGTAGGTTTTTGCTAGTTATAGTTATGATAAACTAAATCGCTAAAACTACTTTATAAGAAAAATAGAACGATTACTTTAAAAACCTATGCGTTAAATAAGTAGCGAAAAAATATGTGTTTTATTTCTTTTTCTTTGAGGAAACTTTAAAATAAATAAAATGAAAAAAACATTACTTTTTACATTACTATTATTAACATTGGCTAGTTGTTCTTCTTTAAGAACAGGGGTGTCATCTATACCAATGTATGCTCCTAAAGCAGAGATAAACCCTATCAGAGCAAATGTTGATATTGACATGGATAAAAAACTAGTAGGAAAATCAACATCTTCTTACTTTTTATTATTTAGAGTAAATGGAGATAATAAGTTTGCAGATGGAATGTCATATTCATCAGAGTCTAAATTATCAGGAATTTTAAATGCCAGAGAAAATAAAACAAAATCTTCAGCAGCTTATAATGCTTTACATAATTCAGGAGCAGACATTATTGTTCATCCTAATTATGTTGTAGAGATAAAGAATTATATTTTGTTTAAGCAAATTAATGTAACTGTTTCAGGGTATGCAGGTTACTTTAAGAAATTTTATCAAAAAGAGTATTCTGATAATGATGAGGAAACAGTAAGAAAGTAATAAAACAACAACCTACTGTTAATAAAAAAGATACTTTTAAGAATATCATCAATGAAGTGTAAAAGATAAAAAAAGGGGATTTATCTTAACTTTTAAATGTTATGAAAATTAAAAGGTTTTAGTAAAAAATTCTCAGTAGGTTGTTCTTAAAATAGCACATTTATATGTGCTATTTTTTACATTAAATCAGTAGTAAAAGTAATTAAAACAAAAAACACATTATAACTAGCGTGTAAAAGCATACTCCAGGTTAAACCGAAGCGAACTCTAATAAAACCTAAATAACCGCCTAGTATAATCTGCGGTGCTACTAAAATAGGCGCAAGTAAAAGTACATTTGTTGTTATTCCGAAATTAGATAAATGGATAAATCCAAAAATTAAAGCGAAGGCATAAAAAACTACTTTAAAATATTTCTTACTTTTAAATAATGTAATAGGAGCTCTAAATAATAATTCTTCTAATAAAGGGGCCGCTATTCCTGCATATAAAAAGACTTTTATTTTAGACATTCTTTTCATTAAATCTTCCATGGCATGCGTATTCATGTCAACTAAACCCAAATACTCTATTAAAGCAAATAAAGGTGTTAAAGCTGCACCTGTAAGTATGCTAATAATAAGTAAATGCAAGAATTTTTTGAATCGATAAGAATTCTCTTGATTTGTATCTTTTTCTAATACCGGGTTTTTTAAGTACCCAACTAATTCTTTAAATGTATCTTTCATAATAAACTTTATTTACTTGTTAGTAGTAAAAAAGATTAGTTTGTTACATTAACCTACAATGACTCCATCTTTCATAGTTAAAGTACGATCGGCCATTTTAGCCAATTCTTTGTTGTGGGTAACCAGTACAAAAGTTTGTCCGAATTTATCTCTTAACTCAAAAAATAAGTTGTGTAAGTTTTCTGCAGAAGTAGAATCTAAATTACCAGAAGGTTCATCAGCAAAAATAACAGCAGGCTCATTTATTAAAGCCCTAGCAACTGCTACACGCTGTTGCTCACCGCCAGAAAGTTCATTAGGTTTGTGGTTTTCTCTATGTGACAAGCCTAAGAAAGACAATAATTCTTTAGCCCTTTTTTCGGTAGTTATTTTAGATTTGCCACCAATAAAAGCAGGAATACAAACGTTTTCTAAAGCTGTAAATTCAGGTAGTAATTGATGAAATTGAAAAATAAAACCAATGTGTTTGTTTCTAAAAGACGAAACTTCTTTGTCACTTAAACCTTTTATAGCACTATTGTTAACCAATAACTCATAGTTTTTATTTACTTGAGGTTTATCTAAGGTTCCTAAAATTTGAAGTAATGTAGTTTTTCCTGCTCCCGAAGGACCAACAATAGCTACAATTTCTCCTTTTTTAATATGAAGATTAACACCTTTTAAAATTTCAACTTCTCCATAATGTTTATGGATGTTTTTAGCAATAATCATAGTTATATATTCAATGTAACGAATGTATAAAAAAGAAATCAGATAGCGTTTAAAGGTTATCTGATTTCAAGTTATATATAAGAAGTTAAAAAATGTTTTTCAAGTTGTTGTAGTCGATAAAATACACAAAACGAACAGAAAATGTATGTCGGTTAGACTCTTTTAAAAGAGAATTTAAATTCTCAGAAAAGTTCTGATTTGCATTATCATTAAAGTTTGATATAGAATTTCTGTAAAAAGCAATTAATTGACTGCCAGGAGCAAATTGCCACAAATAATTTACATCTAAATTCCAACTATTAAAATTTGTATCATTGTTATCATTGTAATCACTCGGTATTAATTCACCTTCGTTACCTAAAGTATAATATTGGTTTTCATAAGGTACTTTACTCCAGTTGTGTCTAAAAGACATCGAAAGAGATGATTTTGTATTAAAGCTATATTTACCTGTTAAAGAATTGTCATAAGTAGTCCAATCTCTTTGTCCAAATATTGTTTCATCTAAAAAAGGTGCAAGCGTAGCGTTTTCATCTATGTCGCTCTGACTAACTACGGTAGTAAAACCCTGATCGTTATTAGTTTGATTATACCTAAAGGCATAAATTAAAGAAAATTTATTATTAAATCGGTATCTTGGTGATACTCTAAATCCATAACCTTCTTTAGGATTGTCTTTAAAAAAGTTGTAATACCAATCATAATCTATGGCAAACTTTTTTCTGTAATCAGTAGATCCCCAATGATTAATATTTACTCTTTGTGGTCTTTTAAAATAGATACCACTTGTGTTACCTTGCCTTGGTTCGTTAAAATCTTTACTTTCACTATTGTAGTTTATGTTTCCACCAAAACCAAAACGATTTTTGGTTTGTGCACGAAAAGATAAATTTTGATATCTACCAATATACGTACCTGATTCATGTAAGAAATTAATATTGTAGGATGTACTTATTCTGTAGCTATTAAATATTCCCTTAGGTTTTAACGTTTCATAAGAAGCAAAACCATAAAGAGTTTGTTCGTTATTGTTAAATAAAATACCTAAATCATTTGGATTAAAATCTTTATTTTCAAAATTATAACCAATTTCACCTCTCCAATTACCAGATTGTTTACCTACACTAGTATCAAAAGTATAACCGGTGTTAGGGTTGTCTTCATCGTCATAAATATTACTCATTTTAAAAGAACCATCAATATTGTAATTACTTCCTTTATCCTCAACATGCCATAGTAAACCAGAAACGTTTGCGTCTCTAAAGTTACCATTTCTAGTAACATTGGTATTAATTAATGTAACTGATGAATTTTGATTAAACTGTTGATCTAGCACTAAAATATTATAATTAGAAAAAGGGTTTATAACTTCTTTTCTTCTTTTTTTAGTACTGTTGTTTTCAATAATAGCTTCTGTTTTATCAGTAATAGCGTTAAAAAAACCAATACCTAAGCCTCCTTTGGTTCTTCCAGAAATTTTTATAGCATTTAGCATTTGAACTTTTTCAGGAGAATCTATTAAGGTTTCGGTGTTTTCATCTACAGAAGCAGATGCAATGGGAGCGCCTCCAATTCGACGAGAGTAAAATAAACGACCTTTGGTAAACAGCTCAGTTCCTTCTGTAAAAAACTGTCTTTGTTCAGAAAACTGCTGTTCAAAAGGCCCTAAATTTAAACTAACATCATCAAAACCAACTTGCCCAAAATCAGGAATTAAAGTCGCATCTAGTGTAAAATTTTCGGTAAGACCATATTTAACATCCATACCAACACTCCAGTCAAAATCAGTTTTCCCTTCAAAAGAAGTTGTTGTTGCTGATGCATATGGATAAAAATTTAAACGAGTAGGAGGTGTAATGTTTTTAAAATTTTCAATTAAACCATCATACTGTGTCCAGCTTCCTTGTGTGTTATCAATAGGGTTCCAAGTAAAACGTGCATTTAAGTTTTTAACTTCTCTATGAAAATTTACACCCCAAGATTGTATTGGTCTGTTAGCAAAACGCAAAGCACGATAAGGTATTTTCATTTCTACAGCCCAATGATCGGCATTTACTTTAATGGCGCTTTTCCAGACGGCATTCCAATTATAATCTTCATTTCCAGATGAAACTTTCGAATCTACCTGAACGCCAGATGCTGTTACAATAAACATAGTAGGGTTTTGCCCGTCATCATTTGGGTTTATCATCAACATAAAAAAATCAGAATTCCCAATATTGTCTCTACTGTTAAATTCAGCAGGTATTAAGGAAGTATCGGGTGTATACATTTTAGCACTCACATAAATAGCCTGATCATCGTACACTAATTTAACTTCTGTTTTATGAGTGTTTGGTGCTTTTTCGCCATTTGTAGGGCGCAGCATTATAAAATCTTTTGCAACAGGAACGTTGGTCCATAAAGCTTCATTTATAATTCCGTCAATCTTTGGGGGAGAAGACACGCGCGTAGCGTTCATTTTTTTTCTATTCTGATTAATTTCTTGAGCTTTAACTCCTTTAGAAAAAAACAAAATAACAAATAGTAAGGTGGTACTTTTATACATAGTTAGTTTGTAGCGTAAAATAATTTGCGAAAATATTTATGAATTACGCCTGTAAATCATAAAATCATGTTAATTACTTTAAAGACATGTTAAAAAAAGAACTGTTACAGTTAAAATGTTAAAGAAATGTGAAAATAAAAGTTGTAATAATTATTGTAAATAGTAATGTATTATAAATTGAATTTGTATTTTTGTTCGACTTTAAAAATTCATATCTAATGAACTTACACGAATATCAAGGTAAAGAAATATTAAACAGTTTTGGGGTTCGTATTCAACGCGGAGTTGTTGCAAATACACCAGAAGAAGCTGTTGAAGCGGCAAAGAAATTAACAGAAGAAACAGGTACAGGTTGGCACGTAATTAAGGCACAAGTACACGCAGGTGGTCGTGGAAAAGGTGGTGGAGTTAAGTTGGCTAAAAACTTAGATGAGGTAAAAAGTATTTCTAATGATATTTTAGGAATGATGTTAATTACTCCTCAAACTTCAGCTGAAGGTAAATTAGTAAACCAAGTTTTAATCTGTGAAGATGTATATTACCCTGGTGCAAGTGAACCAGATGAATATTATATGTCAGTTTTATTAAACCGTGCAACTGGTAGAAACATGGTTATGTATTCTACAGAAGGTGGTATGGATATTGAAACTGTTGCTGAAGAAACACCACACTTAATTTTTACAGAAGAAATTGATCCTGCTTTAGGATTAATGCCTTTTCAAGCACGTAAAATTGCTTTTAACTTAGGTTTAAGTGGTGCTGCATTAAAAGAAATGACAAAGTTTGTTACTGCTTTATATACTGCGTATGTAAAATCAGATTCGGCAATGTTCGAAATTAACCCAGTGTTAAAAACATCAGATGATAAAATAATGGCTGTTGATGCTAAAGTTACTTTAGATGAAAACGCTTTATATCGTCATAAAGATTATGCTGCAATGCGTGATATTCGTGAAGAAAATCCTATTGAAGTAGAAGCGAAGGCTGCTGGTTTAAACTATGTAGATTTAGATGGTAATGTTGGATGTATGGTAAACGGAGCTGGATTAGCAATGGGAACTATGGATTTAATTAAACAAGCAGGTGGTGAACCAGCTAACTTTTTAGATGTTGGTGGTACTGCAGATGCGGAACGTGTTGAAAAAGCTTTCGGAATTATCTTAAAAGATACGAACGTAAAAGCAATTTTAGTAAATATTTTTGGAGGAATCGTTCGTTGTGATCGTGTTGCTCAAGGAGTTGTAGATGCATACAAAAGTATGGGAGACAGAATTAATGTACCTATTATTTGTCGTTTACAAGGAACAAATGCTAAAGAAGCAAAAGAATTAATTGACAATAGTGGAATGGAAATTATTTCTGCTACTGAGTTTCAAGAAGCTGCAGATAAAGTTGCAGAAGTTTTAGGAGCTTAATAATTAGTTTTTAGTTAAATATATAGGAAAACCCTCACTTTTAAAGTGAGGGTTTTTTGTTTTATCTTGTTGCACTATAAATACTACATAATGAGAAAATTATTAATCCTTATTTTACTTCCTTTTCAATTACTAGCACAAGAAAAATCAAATTCCGTCTTGTTTTGGAATACTTTACAAACTCATTGTGGAAAAGCATTTGAAGGAAAAATAATAGCAGGAGCAAAAGAAGGCGATGGATTTACAGGAGAGAAATTAGTAATGCATGTTCGTTCTTGTAAAGAGAACACGATTAGAATTCCGTTTTTTGTAGGTGATGATAAATCTCGTACTTGGGTTTTTACCATGAATACTGATAAGTTAATACAGTTAAAACACGATCATCGACACAAAGATGGCTCGGAAGATAAAATTACGCAATATGGAGGTTCAAACCCCAATACTGGATTACCAAACATTCAGTTTTTTCCTGCGGATAAACATACAGCCAATTTAATTCCGTATGCTTCTAATAATGTTTGGTGGGTTACGATTGATAAAACAAGTTTTACGTATAATTTACGTAGAATAGGAACCGACAGATTGTTTTCTGTAACCTTCGATTTAACAAAAGAAATAGAGACACCAAGTGCTCCTTGGGGAAGTGAAAATTAATTTTTGACTATTACGTCAATAATTGCTAAAACGATACTATATAAATATTTTAGCTACTGATTGATTTTTTAAGAGATATGGTTGTTATTTTTAGGTTTCGTTATTGGATTTGTATAAGTATAGTTGCAGGTTTAAGTACTAAATGCAGTAATAATTAATGATCTATAAAATCCGTGAGAATTTTTGTAACTAGCCTAGAACCAGTAATAAATTATATACGATATTGTGTGAAGTATTTTAGTTTTTCCATTCATAATTGTCAACCTTACTTAAAAATTTAAAAAATTGAAAACCAAATTCTGATATGTAAATCAAAAGTTTTTCTAAGAGTTTATAATTTAATTTTAATTCTATTATTTCATTCTCAAGTTTGTTTAATGAGAATAAATGCTCAAAAAGTGATTTATAATATTTGTCTTTAGGGATTTTCGAAGTTTCTAGTTTGCCTTTGCAATGAATCATAGAATGTCTGACTTCAGAGATTATTTTAAAGAATTCACTAAGCTTAAAATTATTGTTATTTTGTTTTGAATATTTTGTAAATTCTTTTCCGCAAGCTTTTTTGATTAACTTGAAAATCTCGTCACCTCCACTCAGTTTCTTTCTCGAATAATCTTTGTCTGGTTTTAAACCTTCTCTGAAATTTGTGTCAGTTTGTATTTTTATGTAGACGAAGTCCTTTAATAGTTTTTCAAATACCTCGAAAGATTGAGCAAATGCAAGTCCAAACTCTCTAGAAAGAATGTTTTCAATTTCCAAAGAATAATTTTCTTTAAATGTTGATTTTTTAATTCCAGTATGAAAATTAATTTTAGACCCATTATCAGTTGATGCTGTCCAATCTCCAATAATCAAAGCTGTTCCAAATAATAATCCAGCTTTTTCACTTGTGTACCTTTCTACATCCTGTAATAAAACTTTATTAAGTCTTTTAGCTGTATGTTTTAATTCTATAATAGATTCAAAAAAAATGTCAAGATGTTTTTTATATGGATTTGTCATTTTCGATATTGCACAACGTTTAGATATCCATTATTTCAATGATGGATATCATTTTCTAGCTAATTTACTTGTTTTAACTTTAATAATCAACGCAAATATTTCTACAAATTCTTTCTCAAAATAGCAATTTCATCACGTAATTGTGCGGCAACCATAAAATCTAAAGACTTAGCGGCTTCTTCCATTTGTTTACGTTTGGCACGAATACGTTTTTCTATTTCTTCTTTAGGTAAGTATTCTAAATCTTGCTCTGCAGCTTTCTGTATCGCGTTATCGTATTGATAAGTAGCTGTGGTATCTTTAGAAAGCGTATTGTCTAGTTTTTTATTTATTTGTGTTGGTGTAATTCCGTTTTTAGTATTGTAATTAATCTGTTTTTCACGCCTACGATCGGTTTCATCCATGGTGCGTTGCATACTATTGGTAACTTTATCGGCATATAAAATTGCGAGCCCGTTTACATTTCTTGCTGCTCTACCAACAGTTTGGGTAATAGATCGGTGGCTACGTAAAAAACCTTCTTTATCAGCATCTAAAATAGCAACTAATGATACTTCAGGTAAATCTAAACCTTCACGAAGTAAGTTTACACCAATTAAAACATCAAATATTCCCTTACGTAAATCTTGCATTATTTGTACGCGCTCTAACGTATCAACATCCGAATGTATATAACGACAACGAACCTGAATCCTGGTTAAATATTTAGCCAATTCTTCAGCCATTCGTTTAGTTAAAGTGGTAACTAAAGTACGTTCGTCTTTTTCTACACGAATTTGAATTTCTTCAATTAAATCATCAATCTGATTCAAACTTGGGCGAACTTCTATTACAGGATCTAATAATCCGGTAGGGCGAATTACTTGCTCTACAAAAACACCTTCGGTTTTTTGCAATTCATAATCGGCAGGCGTTGCAGAAACATAAATTACTTGATTTTGAAGCATTTCAAATTCATCGAACTTTAACGGACGATTATCCATCGCAGCAGGTAAACGGAATCCGTATTCTACCAAGTTTTCCTTTCTACTTCTATCACCACCATACATGGCGTGTGTTTGCGGAATGGTAACGTGACTTTCATCAATAACCATTAAATAATCTTCCGGAAAATAATCTAATAAACAGAACGGGCGCGTACCAGGATCTCTACCATCTAAATAACGAGAATAGTTTTCGATACCCGAGCAGTAACCTAATTCACGAATCATTTCTAAATCGAATTCGGTACGTTCTAACAATCGTTTAGCTTCTAGATGTTTACCTATTTCTTTAAAATAATCTACCTGTTTAACCATGTCTTCCTGTATTTTATGAATCGCGTTTTGCAATACATCAGGCGAGGTAACAAATAAGTTTGCAGGGTAAATGGTTAGTTCGGTTAATTTTTCAATTACTTGATTGTTCTCAATATTAAAAGTTTCAATTTCTTCAATTTCATCACCAAAAAAATGCACACGATAACCGCTATCTCCGTACGACGGATAAATAGTAACAACATCACCTTTTACTTTAAAAGTTCCGCTTTTTATCTCTATTTCAGTTCTAGAATACAAACTGGTAACCAATTGATGTAAGAATTTTGTGCGCGAAATTTGCTGATCTACTTCAATCGGAATTACATTTTTCTTAAACTCATTCGGATTTCCGATACCATACAAACAAGAAACAGATGCAATTACAATAATATCTCTACGACCCGAAAGTAGGGAAGAAGAAGTACTAATTCGCAAACGTTCTATTTCATCATTTATAGATAAATCTTTTTCGATAAAAGTACCTGTAACAGGAATATATGCTTCTGGCTGATAGTAATCATAATAAGAAACAAAATACTCTACAGCATTGTTCGGAAAAAATTGCTTAAACTCAGAATATAATTGAGCTGCCAATGTTTTGTTGTGTGCCAACACCAAGGTAGGTCGGTTTACTTCGGCAACAACATTGGCAACAGTAAAGGTTTTACCAGAACCCGTAACACCCAATAATGTTTGGTGTTTCTCGTTGGTATTTAATCCGTTTACTAATTGTTTTATTGCTGTAGGCTGATCGCCGGTAGGTTTAAAATCTGAGTGTAATTCAAAGTCCATACAACAAAAATACGGATAGTTTTATTGATATACTATTGATGATTTAGAAGTAATTTACGTGGTAATTATTATTTTCTTAACAACGAAAAATGACTTTTTTTTCTACGTATTTTTCCGTTTTTATCAAGTAGTATAGCATCGTACCAATAATCTGTAGAAGGTAGTTTTTTACCGTTATAAATTCCTCCCCAACCTCGGTGATCTTTACTGGGTATTACCGCAACTCTTTTACCGTAACGATTGTAAATATTTACGGTAACCGACTGAAAAAAATCATTATCAACACCTAATATTTTCCACGTATCATAAACTCCGTCTTCGTTAGGCGTACAATGTTTCTGAAAGAATATAATAGGTATTTCATCAGAATAAGTTGTTCCGCAACCATTTTTATCTCTTACCTGTATGGTATAGATTCCAACTTCTAAATTCGAAAATGTATGACTAAAATTATTTATTCCGTCAATGAAATTATTAGAATCATTTAAAGCATATTCATAATTTCCTTCGCCTGTTACGGTAATTGTAATGCTATTATCATTTAAAGTATCATCTGTCGTATCAATATTAACAATAAAAGCTTTGCTTGATGTAGTTACGGTAAATTTGTTATATCCCACGCACGAGTTTTCTAAAAGTGTATTTGTTGAATAGGCTTCAACTTTATATATTCCTTCTTCGGAAGCTAAATAAACAGCGTTTGTTGCATTGGTAATTAGTAGTCCGTTTTTATACCATAGATACGTATCGGAAACAGTACCTGTTGATGCATCTAAAGTTACCGTTGCAATTGGTAAAGTGTCTTTTGGAATATTAATACAAAGAGGAATGGGAATTGAATTTCCTTGTGGATTTGGTAACGAATTTACAAATAACTTAAAACTAGTAATCGAAAAACAAGAGCTAGCAGGTATTGGTGTAATTCGTACAAAAATGTCTGAATCGTTTGTAAATAAATCATCTTCGTAAGGTGCAACTATCGCATTTAATTGCGCATTTGCATCGTTAAGAGTTCTATAAAAATCAATTGTATGTGTGTTTGTTGTAATTGTAGGATTAAGTGTTGTTATCTCGGTTATTTTTAAAGAGAAATCATAAAAACCTTCCCCAGATCCTAGACTATTTGTAGCATCAGGATTATTGGCATTTAAATCAGTTTCACAGATATAAACATCGGTTAAGTTAGTGTTTGATGTTGTTGAATTTGTAACGCTTAAGGTAATATCGGCTAAAGCAAAACAATTAGAATTGTTTGCCGGATTGAAACTCACACGAACAACAAGTGTTTCTGGATTTGTTTGGTTTATATAATTTGTTTTAGGTAAAGGATTTAAAAAGTTGATATCGGACTGCGCAAAAAAATCGACATTAACATTCGTGGCATTGTTTGTTAATTGCGCTTCTTGGGTTGTTAAATCGAAATTTGTTCTGCCATCAGAAGGATTGGCATCACTATCACATTGATTAAATATAGGAATATTTTGAATTGTTGGTTGTGGCACAAATTCAATATCAGCGCTCGCTGTTAAAGTTGTGTTACACGCATTATTTAATTCGATTGTGAGGTTGTAAATTCCGTCACCAAAATTAATGTCATTTGTTGTTAATATAGAATCGGTTCCGATAATATTTCCATCTTTTTCCCAACTATATGTTGCACTGGGTTCTATTCTACCAGCCTTTAAACGATAATCTCTACCAGCACAAAAAAACTGTTTTCCATTACTAATTATTGCACCATTGTCTGCATTTAAAATAGTTGTAGGTAAAAAGTACGACTGTATGAAAGGAGGAAGGCCTTGAGAGGATTCTCTTCCGTTTAAACTAACACCATTATGCACATAATTTATAGCGTTTTTATTACTTTCAGGCGAGTTGATTACACCTAAATAATTTTGTCTATTTACAGCATGATAAATTTTTCCGTTAGGTCCAATTTGTAAAGCTGCCCTAGAGCCAGAATAGGTGTAAAAAGCATTACCTCTTGAGTTGTTAATTGTATTTATATCGGCATTAGAAACATCAAATTGATACAGATTTGCTTGCCCACCGTTAGAGGAGATCCCTGTAGAAACGTATAGTTTGTTTCCTGAAATTGAAAATTCAACTCCGTAACCATCATTAAAATCTAAGTCTAAACTCCGCTCATTGCTAACGATACCTGTAGTGGTATTAAAATCATATAAAAAAGAACCAGATTCTGCAGCTGCCATTGCTAATTTTGTTCCGTCTGGCGATATTTTTAAATAACCTCTACTAGATAATATGCCTAAAGTAGTATTCATATTTGATTGAATAGGTATGTTATTAACTCCGGCAGAAGTTACTTCATAAGTATAAAAGCGTTGTGTATCGGCAGTAATTACCCAAAAACTATCACAAGTTTTACCAATAACAGCGGTTATTTTTTCGGTAGCAGAGTTTATTAGTGAGATGTTTTTTGTAGAGATATCTCCATTTCCTCCGTTTAAACTCATGTCAATGATAGAGTAGTTTACTCCGTTAAGATTATTTTCTTGAGCATCAACGGTAAAAAGGTAAAAAATACTTGGTATTGTTGGGTTTGGTACAATTAAAGCAGATTGAGAGCTTGAGCTATTTCCTAAAAGTCCAGTTCCGTTTGGCATTATTGTGTGATTTCTATTCCAAACAGTTGCTCCGTCAGAATAAAAAAGAAGATTTCCGTTTTCATCAGCAATAGACGAGCATCCTTCAAAAGTGTTTAATTGCCCATTTGTAAGCGCAATAGGATTGCCTGAGCTAAAATCAATACCAGCATTTCGGCCAAAGTACCATATGTTGGCTTCTTGTTGAGTAAAAGCTAAGGATGTGTAGAGGAGAAGAAAAAAAAGGGAAACTATTTTTTTCATTCTTTACTATTTTGTTGTACAAATTTACATAAAGAAATAGGATAAGTTATAAGGTAAATAACTGATTATTATAGTTTTGGGTAAGTGGAAAATCCTAGTGAAATTCATTAGGATTTTGTTTTATTGTAAAAAGTGTTTTATATAATTACTGCTTTCGGAGAGAGAAGTGGCCCTTTTTGTCTATTTTTTTATCATTTAAATCTGTTAGTTTTGCATGGAACCAATAGTCATTTGATGGAAGATTTTTGCTGTTAAAAGTACCATCCCAACCTTTGTCAGCATTTTGATTATTAAAAGTATATACTATTTTACCGAAACGATCAAAAATTGAAATATTAATTTTTTTAAAGAACTCAGGAGTAGCTCCTCTTATAATCCAAACATCATTTATATCGTCATTATTAGGTGTGAAAAACTTAGGGAAACCAATCACACCAACATTTGTTTGTATAGGAGGTTCGCAATTATTAATATCTCTAACATAAATAGTTCTTACACCAGGTTCAACATTGTTAAAAGTGTGATTTAATCCGTTGTTAAAGAAAGTTACATTATCAAGAGAAAATTCATAACTACTATTTCCGTTAAGATTAACAAAAATAGTGTTGTTTTCATTTTCAGTATCCACTACTATTTGGTTAAAAATTGGAGGATCTAGGTTAATAACTGAAAACTCTTGATAGTTAGCACATTCAATACCGTTTTGATCTTTATAAACAGTAAGAGAAAAATCTCCAATTTTTGTGAGTGTAAATTCTCTTTGACTAGCGATTATATTACCTGATTGATCTCTCCATTCAAATCGATCATTTGAAACACCACCATCTAATATTATAGGTGGTTGTGAGCTTGGATTGAAGCATAAGGTGTAAGTATCCTTTATTTTAATTATAGGTACTGTATTAACGATAATTTCAACAGGCTCTATTCCACCGCATCCCAAATCTGTATCTATTCTCACATAAATTGTTGTAGAAGAAGAAATAAAAGGTTTTCTTATGTCAATTAAATTAGAAGTGGTTTGAGCTTCAATTAAAGAAGGGTAAAATCTAACTTCTTCTTTATTAATTAAATTATATTGAGTTTTAATTTCTTCTTTTTTCTTTTTTAAATTAAAAGCTCCTTTAGAATCATTATTTATTTTATCGCTGCTATCACAAGTATAATAATTAGGTATAGAATCAAGTTTTACAAACTTAGATTCAATAAAAAAGTTAGTAATGTTAAAACAGCCTTTGTTAGATATTACTTTAACAAAAAGTTCTTGAGGATTACTTTCATTTAAAAAGCTTTCAGGGTTTGAAATTTTATTTTCGTCATTTTCGGCATCTAAAATATTTTTATAAAAAACAAATTCTGTTCTAGAGGTATTTATAACAACTTTATTGTTAATGTCATTTAAATCGAAATAATCGATACCGTCATTATTAGCATCGCATTGGATTAGTTCTTGATTAGCAATGACTTCAGGTAATGGGTAAACAATAACTTCCTTATAGAAAGGGGTTACTGTACCATTCATTGTAACCAAAGCGGTTACAAGGTATTTACCTGGTGTTGTATATTTATGGTTAGTTGATAGCCCTGAAGAGGTAGTGCCGTCACCAAAATCCCAGGTAGCAGAAGTTATAGTACTGTATGCGTCTAGGCTAAAATCAAAAATATCACTGATACATCCATTTTCAGAAACAATTCTATTTCTAAAATAAGATTGAATAAAATTAGGTAAGCCCCTGTATGAAAATCCGTCTCCTAGATTTATTGCGTCATGCTGATAATCACAATCTTCACCAAGTTTATTTGGTTCGTTAATAACACCAATAGTTTTATTGGGTATTATGTAAAAACCATTATAATAACCTTCTTCGTCAACCGTGTTTACTATTGTTATTTGTGCAACATAAATTTTGCCATCTGAAGCTAACTCTATAGATGCAGCGCTTCTAATAGGTGAATTAGTATCAGTGTATACTTCATCTCCTAAATACCCTGAGATATCGTTATTAAAATCATATTGCATAATTTTATAACTTCGATTGCCGTCTATATACCTAATAGAAGGATAGTATAAAATTTTAGAATCAGGAGAAAAACTTAAACCATAAGCAGTATATCCTGAAGTAAAACCTGTTTGCAGGGTAAATTTTTTGTGTAACGACAAGTTTCCTGTAGTATTATTAAAATTAAAAGTATAAATAAAAAAACTTGTAATTAGAGCTAATTTACTACCATCAGGGGAGACTTTCATTTCACCTATTATTTTTTCTGTTCCTGTATTAAGTTCAGTTTTTACAGGGGCTCTTTCTACGCCATCTTTTGTTACTTTATACGCGTGAAAAAGATGATTCATACCTTCATACGACTCACTTCCATAAGTTATCACCCAAATATCTTTTCCGTTTTTGTGGTGTACAGCTGTAATTTCACTACTAGTAGAGTGGGTTAATCTCATGTTTTTATATTTTACTCTTCCTAAAGGATATCTGCTAGATATTTCTATTTCAGAGAAATAAATACCTGGGTATTGTAAAGGTGAATTTAACTCTGTAGTTCTAGTCGTAAAAATATAAAAGGTAGTATCGCTATTAGGTTTAGGAACTATTATAGCGGGTTGTGCATTTTCTGGTTCGCCAATTAAGTTTTCACCATTAATCATTATTTGATGATTCTTATTCCAAACTGTTTGTCCGTTTGTATATAAAACTAAATTACCATTTTTGTCTGAAATAGATGAAGAGGCCTCATGGGTATTCATTTCACTATTGTTTAAAATATCTAATTTACCCTCGTTAAAATGCAAGCCAGCCTTATCTCCAAAATACCAATTATCAGCTTCTCGTTGAGAGAAGCAAAACAGGTAAGAAAATAACAATAAAAAGGTAAAAAACTTATTCATAGCAAATGATAATTTTAGTACGGTTAGCTAACTTACAAAAAAAACATCTGTTTATTAGTTAATTATCTTCTCAATAAAGAAAAGTGTCCTTGGTGTTGGTAACTTTTTCCGTTTCTATCTACAAGCTGAGTTTTAAACCAATAATCGTTAGATGGTAATAATTTGCCGTTGTAAGTTCCGTCCCAACCGTTATCATCTATAGAAATAACAGCAACTACTTTACCGTGTCTATCAAAAATAGTAATATTACTAGAAGGATAAAAACTAGAACTAGCTCCTTTTATTTTCCAAGTGTCATTTTGTCCGTCTCCGTTTGGAGTTAAGAATTTTGGATATTCAACGACAGCTATTTCTAACTCAGCATCTGGCTGACACCCATTTTTATCTCTAACCAAAACAGTATAAAAACCACCTAATATATTATTAAATAAAGGCTCGTCTTGAAAACCGATTATACTATTATTTTCATCAATAATAGCAAACTCGTAATCACCGATACCTAAATTTTGATTCTCGGTAATTATTTTAATTGAGTAATTATCTAATCCACTGTTATTTGTGTCGTCAATAATAACAAGATCATCGCTTGTTAAAGTTGGACTTATAGATTCGTTTACGATGACTTCTCTGTTTCTTTTACAGCCAGTACCATCTTGCATAGTAGCAGATATAATATAAGTTCCGCCTACTGTTGCGTCGTAAAAAGCATCAGTGCTAAGAATAGTAGTACTTCCTTTCAGCGTCCACTCATAATTATATGTTGCAGCAGGATTTATAGGTTCTAACCTTGTTTGAGGATTGTTTAAACAAACAATTACAGGCGTATCAACAGTAAAATCTGGTAATGGATTTATGATAATATTAAATGTTAAATCATCATGAACACATGAGGTATTATTATTTACAACTCTAACATATATTGTTTGATTGTTTACTGTATTTTGATATTTGTTATCATTTAAAGCATTAGCCCCAGATTGCACATCTGCTAAGTTTTCATGAAATGTAACAGTGAAATTACTGTATTCACTAGTTGTATAGTTTGTTAATATTTCTGGAATTTTATTTTTTAGCGTAATATCTCCGTTAACTCCGTTTGCATCATCCGAATCTGTATCGGTTTCATTATCACAATCTATATAGTTTGTGGCTGTGCTTAAAGGGATATTAGGTTCTGGATATATTACTAATTGTAAAGTAGCAATACCATATCTACAATTTGTCGTTGTATTTAAAATGCTAATGTAAATAATTTCGGTAGCAGGATCATCGCCTGATAAATCTGCAGGAAAATTGGTAAAAGCAGGGTCGTTTGTATAACTTGTTTTGTTAAGAGGCAATACACCATCAATAGCATTATCACGAGTTCGGTGATAGGTAATATCATATAAACTAGCATCTCTACCGTTAAGAACATCGATATCTCTTTCTGATAAATTAATGTCTTGCGCAAGTCTGTTTCTAGAGTCACCATCACTTGCTGTAGCAATATCACAAATTTCTAGATCAGGAATTGTGTTGGTAATAGTTGGTAGTGGATTTATAATAATATCAAAAGAGGTGTGACCGTTAAAACAACCAGTAATATCGTTCACAACACGTACATAAACGGTTTCTAGATCTCTTGTTTGATTTGTATAGGCAGTATCGTTTAGTATAGGTGAATTCCCTGAGTTAGCATCTGCTGCTGAGGTGTGAAAGGTAACGGTAAAGTCTGTAGTTGATTGCGAGCCTCCTAAAATATCATTAACACGATCTCTTAAATTTATGTCATTATTTTGACCATCGTTAAAAGAACCACTATCAAAATCATCACAAAGATTAAAATCTAAAACTTTATTGTTAACAGGAGGTTGTTGTGCTAAAATTGTAAAGCTCCCTAAGCCTTGGCAATCATTATTTGTTTTGTCGATTATTTTTACATACAAAGATTGCGATGTTAGTGCAGGAACATTTGTATTACGGTAGTTTGATGTATTTATTATATTGTTAGTTATTGCATCTCTATCTGCAATAGTTTCAAAAATTAACACCTCTAAATTAGGTCTGTTTGCTACTGGAAAAGTAGCTTTAATATCAGTTTCAACAGAGCTAAGGTCGAAATAAGTAATTCCATCTGTATCATTATTGTTAATAGTGTCATTACCATCAACATCTAAAAAATCATCACAAACAGCAAATTCTTCAGTATAAGCAACATCTGAGGCAAAACCAACAACAATTTCTATCCTTGAAATTCTATAACAAGTTTTATTGGAAATTGTTCGTACCCAAAGAGTATCACCATTAGTAACAGGATGAGCTGTTTGGTTTATTATTTCGGCAGTATTATTTATAGCATCGTTTTCAGTAGGGTAGTATTTATAAGTTTCGTTTGTATAGTTTGTAGAAATACTTTTTTCAGCTAAAGTTAAATTCACTGTAGTTATTAAATCGGCATCTGTATCGCACTGTCTTAAGGTTACAATATTATTTGCAATTACAGGAAGTGGATCAACAATTAAATTAAACGATTTAGAAGTGTCATTACAAGCAGTATTATTAATGTTTTCAACGCGAACATAAATTAGTTGAGAGTTAACAGAAGTATTACTATAAGGGATGTTTTTGTCTATAACATCTGTGTTTTTATCAGTTTCAGCTCCAGATAAAGTTGTATGATATGATATTTCGTAAACGGCAGGATCTAGAGGGCCTAAAATTTCAGCATCTTTTGTGTTTAATAAAAAGGTAGAAATAAACCCATCAGTATCCGTTCCTATTGAAGTGTCATCACATTGTTCATAATTTGTAGGGGTTTGTGGAGTGGGATTTCCTGTGACAGCTAAAGTGAATTTTTTTATATCATAACACGCATTTGGTGCAGTTATATTGTGCATTCTTGCATAAATAGTTTGATTGTTAAATGCAGTTGGATTTGTATACGGATTTGTAAGTTCATTTATATTAGCGTCAGCATCAGTTTGAGATAAAAAATATTTTACTTCAAAAACAGCTGGGTCCTGACCATTTAAAACTTTGGGAGTTACGTCATTTTGTAAATCGAAAGTATTAAAGCCATCATTATCAATATCACAAAAGAAAACATTAGTTGGTTGTGCAGCAGAAGTAGCTTCGTAAACTTCTAGTTTAAAAATACCTTCTAATATTGTTGTATCGCCACAAACATCGGTAAGTGATACTTTTAATTTGTAATCACCTGCATTTGATACTGCTAAATTAGTCAGGTTAAGGTCTTTTGTTGTAAATATCGGAGTTGTGTTAGTATTGTAAAACCACTCATATGTTATTACAGATCCGGCCTGAGCAACAACATCTTCAGGAGAAACACTTAAGTCTTCACCAACACAGTTTTGCTCTGTTTGGTTATTAAGAATTTTGCCTGTTGTAGTGTCTGTAATTTCGATAGGAAGTAATAGAGATGATAAAAACGGAGGTAACCCCTGTGTAGCAAATGCTCCTCCTAAATCAACTGATTGATGAGAATAATTACAAGCAGCTCCTAATTCTTCGGGATTGTTTACGACACTTATCTTTGTACTTTTATCACTAGTCCAATATATTTTACTATCAGGGCCTAGTTGAAGTGCACCTCTTGTGTTGAAATATGTGTGAACTGTATATCTAGAAGTATTAACATCTGTTAATGTTGGTTGTGTTATATCGTACTGAAAAAGATTTTCGTTAGCACCATTAAATTCACCTGTAGAAAGATATAGCCTTCTACTAGAAGTTGAAAATTCAACTCCGTATGCATTTTCAAAGTTAGTGTTTAATGATTGTGGAGTTGCTTCATTGTTAAAATTAGATACTTTACCTGTAACATCATCAAAATCGAATAAAAAAGCTCCTTCTCTCATATTAGCCAAAACGAGCTTGGTGCCGTCTGGAGATACTTTTAAATAACC